>NZ_JASHIK010000019.1 GCF_030733745.1 Stappia sp. MMSF_3263
TGGAGACGCCGCGCCGCGTTGAACGCGTTCATCGCCGTCAGCAGTTGTTGGGGCGCTGCGGACCAAGGTCGATCTGGCATTCGTTGGTGAGAGCGCCGATCGCGGCACCACCGGCGACGCCGACGGCCGCGCCAAGAAGGACGGGCCCTCCGGCCAACGCCAGTGCGCCGGCGCCGGCCGCGCCGCCGATGGCGCCGCCCGTGACGCCGCGTTCGAAGCGGTTGGAACCGCAAGCGGCAACCAAGAGTGAAAGTGCGAGAATGCCGGCAAGGCCGGCCGGTCTCGGGATACGCATGTTACATTCCTTCCTGAGCACCCAGCCAGGATCAACATGCGCTGTCATCGTGAACGGGGGGTAAACGCGGCTGGCTGCTGCGTCTCGACGCGGCCCGCTGGAAAGTGTCGGGTGAAGCGCGCCAAAGTCCGGAGTTTTCCTTGCCCCGGACGCTGCCATCGACTAAGAAGCGGCCAGTTCCCCCTCATTTCAAGCATGGAGCGGCAGGCACCTATGGCGCGCCAGTTTATCTATCACATGCACGGTCTGTCGAAGGCCTATAACGGCAAGAAGGTCCTCGACGACATCCATCTGTCCTTCTATCCGGACGCCAAGATCGGCATTCTGGGTCCCAACGGCGCCGGCAAGTCGACCCTTCTGAAGATCATGGCCGGCCTCGACAAGGAATATTCCGGCGAGGCCTGGGCCGCAGAGGGCGCCAAGGTGGGTTATCTGCCGCAGGAGCCGCATCTCGATCCGACCAAGACCGTCCTGGAAAATGTCACCATCGGCGTTGCTCACAAGCAGGCGATTCTCGATCGCTACAACGAGCTGATGATGAACTATTCCGACGAGACGGCGGACGAGGGCGCCAAGCTCCAGGACATCATCGATGCCGAGGATCTGTGGAATCTCGAGAGCAAGGTCGAGATGGCGATGGAAGCGCTGCGCTGTCCGCCGTCGGACAGCCCCGTCGACAACCTGTCGGGCGGCGAGCGCCGCCGCGTGGCGCTGTGCCAGTTGCTGCTGTCGGAGCCCGACCTCTTGCTCCTCGACGAGCCGACCAACCATCTCGACGCCGAGACCGTGCACTGGCTTGAGCGGCACCTGCGCGAGTTCAAGGGCTCGGTGCTGATCATCACCCACGATCGCTACTTCCTCGACAATGTCACGGGCTGGATTCTGGAGCTCGACCGCGGTCGTGGCATTCCCTACGAGGGCAACTACTCCGCCTATCTGGAGAAGAAGACCAAGCGCATGGAGCAGGAGGGCCGCGAGGACATGGCCCGCTCCCGCGCCATCGCCCGCGAGCGCGAGTGGATGGGCATGTCGCCGAAGGGACGGCAGACCAAGTCCAAGGCGCGTATCCGGGCCTATGACGACCTGCTTGCCAAGCAGGAAGAGCGCATGCCCTCGATCGAGCAGATCCTCATTCCGGTGGGCGAGCGTCTGGGCAACAACGTCATCGACCTGCAGAACGTGTCGAAGGGCTTCGGAGACCGGCTGCTCATCGACGACCTGACGTTCAAGCTGCCGCGCGGCGGCATTGTCGGCGTCATTGGCCCGAACGGCGCCGGCAAGACGACCCTGTTCAAGCTGCTGACGGGGCAGGAGACGCCGGATTCAGGCGAGGTCGTCGTCGGCGACAGCGTGCATCTGGGCTATGTCGACCAGTCGCGCGATGCGCTCGATCCGAAGAAGACCGTGTGGGAGGAGATTTCCGACGGTCACGAGATCATTTATCTCGACGGCAAGGAGATCAACTCGCGGGCCTATTGCTCGTCCTTCAACTTCAAGGGCCCGGCCCAGCAGGCCAAGGTCGGCGATCTCTCCGGCGGCCAGCGCAACCGGGTGCATCTGGCCAAGGTCTTGAAGCAGGGCGCCAATGTGCTGCTGCTTGACGAGCCGACCAACGACCTCGACACGGAGACGCTGGCGGCGCTCGAGGACGCGCTGGAGAACTATGCCGGCTGCGCCGTCGTGATCAGCCACGATCGCATGTTCCTCGACCGGCTCGCCACGCACATGCTCGCCTTCGAGGGCGACAGCCATGTCGAGTGGTTCGAGGGCAACTTCGAGGATTACGAGAAGGACAAGGTGCGCCGCCTCGGTGCCCATGCGGCCGATCCGCGTCGCATCAAGTACAAGCCGCTGACGCGCTGATTTCGTCAGGTCTTGCGACAAAGGACGGCGGTGCCTTCGGGCGCCGCCGTTTTTGTTTGCCGAACCGGGAAAGGCGGAGGTTGCACGAGGAAAGCCAAACCGGCCGCTCTTTCCCCGGGCACGGACTCGTTGTAAGCCTCGGTTGCATGGTCGGTCGGACCGCAAGCCGGCCGCTGAAGAAACAGGAAGACCAGGCGATGGCAACGGATCTGTTCGGACGCGAACACATGGACGAACTTCAGATCGTGCCGGCACGCAAGATCGCGGCAACCGCGGTCAAGGTGTTTGCCACCAAAGATCCGGAAGATTTCCGCACCACGTGGACGGCGGCCTTGAAGCTCGGCTTCGAAGGCGTCCCGGGCGGCCGTCATGCCGGCCACACGCGTCGGTCGGGTGCGCGCGAGCCCTGGTATCCGCGCGGCACGGAGATGTGCAACGAGCGGCAGGTGTCCATCCTGTCGGTGGAAGAACTCGCCGAGGTTGCCGCCGACATGGATCTGCCGCGCATCGAAGCCGAATGGATCGGCGGGAACGTCCTGACCGAGGGCCTGCCGCGCCTTTCGCTGGTGCCGCCGCGCACGCGGCTCGTGTTCGCCGGCGGCGCGGTGCTGCGGGTCGACGGCGACAACGTGCCCTGCCGCATCGCTGGTGCCTCCATCGGCGAGCACTATCCCGAACGCGAGGGCATCGACCTGCTGTTTCCCAGGACGGCGCGCCGCCGCCGCGGTCTCGTCGCGTATGTCGAGCGCCCCGGGGTCATCCGCCCCGGTGAGGCGATCACCGCCCATGTCCCCGAGCATTGGCTCTATCGCTGAGGCGGTGACCTGCCGCCTGTCTCTGGCCGGTTCCCCGGATCGTGGCTACTCGCGTCCCGACAGCAGGTTGTTGGCCGCCGACCACACATTCGGTGAGATGTCGCAACCGAGCCCGGAAAACTGCGAGAGATTTTGGCCGACCTGGTAGGGCCCTTCCTCGATCGGGCATTTGCAGGTGGTCAGTCCGTCCTCGTTGGTGGTGCAGGGCGCGGTCATGCAGCCGGCGTAGCGACCACTCGATTGCGGGCAGTCGGTCGAGGCGAACGGGTGATTGAAGGAATAGACGAAGCTGAAGGTCGAGATCAGCTTGGTCTCCGGCTGGTCCGGATAGAGCGTCTGGGTGGTCCCTTTCGCGATACTGCCGAGATAGTCGCAGACCGGAGCCGGCTTGCACGAAGGGTCGTTGCCCAGAACCGCGCATTTCTGCTGATTGACCATGTTCAGGCAGTTGCGCCCGAGTTCGCCGCATTGCGCGACCGTTTCCCGTCGCACCTGCGGGTTGAGGATAGAGTGAATCAGCACGTAGTTGTATTCGGCCGGGCCGATCGCCTTTTCGGTGATCGCGTAACAGGTACAATCGGCTCCCTTCGCATCGCTGCCGGATACGGTGCAGGGCAGGGCAGGCGAGGCGACGTTGCCGTAGCGCGGTGTCGGCTGATCCGGGCCTGAATAATAGCACAGTGCGTAAGGATTGCCCTTGCAGGCGAGGAAGGCCGTCGGACTGGCGAAATCATCGGCCCAGGGTGGGGGCAGGTTCTGGGCGGCGGCCCCGGGCGCGGCAAGCGCAAGAACGAACAACGCCGGCAGGATGGCCGGTATTCGGACGAGGTATCGCAGCAGCATGAGAAAACACCCCCGGGTTCCGAACGGCCAGGATGGCCGAAGTCCTTCCCAGGATACACGTTTTCGGGTGATGTCATAATAAAACACCCTCATTGGTTGTTTTGCCGGGGCCGCCCTCAGGTCTCTCAATCCTCGCTGATCTCCTCTTCGTCCGCGCTAACCTGGCGTGTCGCCCCCCAGGAAAGCAGTGTCTCGTTGATCGCATCGAGCGCGAAAAAGCGCGCAGCGTCGCGCTCGTATCCCTCGTCGAGCAGCGCGTCATAGTCGCTATGGGCATGGCGGACATGGGCAACGAGGGCCAGCCACAGGGCGGTGGAAGGGGGCAGGTGACGCAGATGCGGGGCCTGTGCATCGGCCAGGACCGGCTCGGCATCGGCGAAGGGGATGCGCGGCACGAAGAGCCGCAGTGCCTTGCGGATTTTCTTCTGGCGCTGTGTCCCGCTCACGGCAGGCGGCCGGCAAGGGTGGCGAGCCCGGCGCGGCTGGTGACGCCGAGCTTGGCATAGACGGCCTTGCGATGGGTGCGCAGGGTGTTGGTGCTGATGCCCAGGCGAGCGGCGACCTCCTCCTCCGCACGCGCCGGCATGGCAAGTTCGGCGGCGACGGAGGCCTCGCGGGTGGTCAGCCGGAAGGCGAGCCTCAGCCTGTCGCGAAGTGACGCGATGCGGGCATCGGGCAGCGCCGGATCGAGCAGGGTCAGCACGAGCAGCAGGGACGGCTGCGCTGCCCGCTCTCCCTCCTTGCCCTCGCCCGGCACGCGCTGCAGTTCGGCATAGACGGGATGGGCGGGGCCGCACCCGGCGGGAATGGCGAAGGCGACCGGCTCGCCCGTCCCGCTGTGCAGCTGCCTCCAGGCGGAGGCGAAGGCCTGCTGGGCCTGCGGGTTAGTGAATTCCAGTCGCCGACCGGCCGGCTCGTCCGTGGCGGGCAACCCGCTGGACATGCGTGTCAGCTTCTCGGCGGCCGTGTTTGCGGCGATGATCCGGGCTTGCGGGTCGATGATGAAGGCGGCGCGGTCCTGCCGGTCGAGCAGTGCAAGGACGAGTGCGAGCCCGGTGTTGACAGTGTCGACGGGCGCGATGTCAGGCATTGATGCCGATCGCCGCCGTGTCGTCGGGCTGCGGGCCGGTTTCGGGCACGGGTGCGATGGCCGGCGCTTCCGTCGCGGCCGTGATGCAGGCGCCCAGTGCCTCGAAATCGTGTCCGCGCGGTGATGACTTGCGCCAGGCCAGGCCTACCGTACGCTGCGGCTGTGGATCGGCGAAACGCAGCAGCGCGACACGGTCGTCGCGCACCTCGACGGACGCGCACAGTTCGGGCAGCAGCGTCACGCCATAGCCGGCCGCGACCATCTGCATCACCGTCGAAAGGCTGGTCGCGCCGAAGCCGGCACGGCCCGACGGGCGCAGGCCCTCGCAATAGTTGAGCGCCTGGTCACGCAGGCAGTGCCCTTCCTCGAGCAGCAGCAGCGCCGATCCCTCGACCGTGGCGGGATCCACCCGGCGGCGCTCGTCAAGATCAGAGGTGGACTGGACTGCGAGCAGGAACCGGTCCTGGAAGAGCGGCAGCGTTTCCAGGTCGGCGCCGTCAATCGGCAGGGCGGCGAGGATGACGTCGAGATCGCCCTGCATGAGTTCCTGTACCAGCGACTGGGTCAGGGTCTCGCGCACCTGCAGTTCGACGCGTGGATGGGCCCGGTTCAGCGTCGGCAGGATACGCGGCAGCAGGTACGGGGCGATGGACGGGATGATGCCGAGGTTCAGAGGCCCGCTCAAGACCTCGCCAGTGCTGCGGCCGTAGTCGACAAGGTCTCGCGTCTGCGACAGGATGTTGCGTGCGCGTCGAGCGATCTCGCGCCCCTCCGCCGTCAGCCGCAATGCGTTCGGCCGCCGTTCGAACAGGGCGACGCCAAGCGTTGCCTCGAGTTCGCGGATCTGCATCGACAGCGCAGGCTGCGACACGGCGACCGCATTCGCGGCACGGCCGAAATGCAGGTGGCGGGACAGGGCCTCGAAATAGCGCAACTGGCGAAGGGTGATCATCGACATTAGATAAACTTATCGGGAACAACTTTCAATGCGATTGGCCCTGATCGTCATCCTTGTGGCATGGTTCGCGCGTTGATTCCAACTGACCGTCGGCGAGATCGGCGCTGGCGGGATTTGATTTAGAGGGAGACTGATCATGAGTGGCAAGAAGCCCGTTTTGACGACGACGGCCGGCGCGCCGATTACGGACAACCAGAATTCCCTGTCGGCAGGCCCGCGCGGTCCGCTGCTGCTGGAAGACTACCAGCTGCTGGAAAAGCTGGCCCACCAGAACCGCGAGCGCATTCCCGAGCGCGTGGTGCATGCCAAGGGCTGGGGCGCTTTCGGCACGCTGACGATCACCAACGACATCAGCAAGTATTCGCGGGCCAAGATCTTCTCGGAAGTGGGCAAGAAGACCGAGATGATCGCGCGCTTCTCCACGGTGGCCGGCGAACAGGGCGCCGCCGATGCCGAGCGCGACGTGCGGGGCTTTGCGCTGAAGTTCTACACCGAGGAAGGCAACTGGGACCTCGTTGGCAACAACACCCCGGTGTTCTTCGTCCGCGACCCCTACAAGTTCCCGGACTTCATCCACACGCAGAAGCGCCATCCGAAGTCGAACCTGCGCTCGCCGACCGCGATGTGGGATTTCTGGTCGCTGTCGCCGGAGAGCCTGCACCAGGTCACCATCCTGATGTCGGACCGCGGCCTGCCGCCGAGCCCGCGCTTCATGAACGGCTACGGCTCGCACACCTACAGCTTCATCAATGCGGACAATGAGCGCTTCTGGGTGAAGTTCCACTTCAAGACCATGCAGGGTCACAAGTTCCTCACCAACGAGGAAGCCTCCCAGGTGGTCGGCGAAACCCGCGAGAGCTATCAGGAAGACCTGTTCGGCTCGATCGAGAAGGGCGATTACCCGAAGTGGCGCATGTGCGTCCAGATCATGCCCGAGGCCGATGCCGACAAGCATGACTACAACCCGTTCGACCTGACCAAGGTGTGGCCGCATGGCGACTACCCGCTGATCGAGGTCGGCATCATGGAGCTGAACCGCAACCCGGAGAACTATTTCGCCGAGATCGAGCAAGCGGCCTTCTCGCCCTCGAACAAGGTTCCGGGCATCGGCTTCTCGCCCGACAAGATGCTGCAGGCGCGCGTGTTCTCCTATGCGGATGCGCATCGCTACCGCCTCGGCACCCATTACGAGGCGCTGCCGGTCAACCAGCCCCGTTGCCCCGTCCACCACTACCACAAGGACGGCAACATGAACTTCATGGGCCAGCAGACCGGCAATGTGGATGCCTATTACGAGCCGAACACGATGAACGGCGCGGCCGAGGCGCCGGAATACCGTGAGCCGCCGCTCACGATTTCCGGAGATGCCGACCGCTTCAACCATCGCGAGGGCAATGACGACTACGTCCAGGTGCGGGCGCTGTTCAACCTGTTCGACGATGGGCAGAAGGCGCGCCTGTTCTCCAACATCGCGGCCGCGATGGGTGGGGTGCCGCAGGCGATCGTCGACCGTCAGCTCGTCCATTTCGACAGGGTTCACCAAGACTATGGCGACGGGGTGCGCGCCGCGCTGGCGGCCGCTGCCGGTGCCCGCGACGCGGCTGAATAAACCGAGCCTCGCCATCATGGCGGGGTGAGACGAGAACAGGGCGCAACGGTTCCGGCCGCTGCGCCCTTTTTTGTGGCAGACGGGTGACAAGGGCCGGACCGCCGACCGGCCGAACGTCGGGGGAACCGGGTGGTACGAGCGCGCAGGGCGTTTCAACTCCCCTTAACCGCATGAGGCCATACTCGTCTCGAGTGCGAGGGACCTGAAGCAAGGGGAGGCGAGAGACATGAGCGATGCCGCGCGCAGGCCGGGGCTCGACCTGATGCGGGTGCTGGCCGTCGCCGCCGTCGCCTGGTTCCATTTCGGCTTCCGCATGCAGGCCACCGGCGAGGCGGGGCCGCTGGTCACCGGCGATCCCGGCATCTTCGCCCGCTATGGCTATCTCGGCGTTTCGGTCTTCTTCGCCATTTCCGGCTATGTGATCTCGATCTCGACCGAAGGGCGCGACCCGTTCGGCTTCGCCGTTGCCCGCGTTGCCCGGCTATGGCCGACCTTCATTCTTTGCATGAGCCTGACGGCACTGGTCACGCTCGCCGTGCCGGGGTTCGCCTTTTCGGTCACCCTGCCGCAGTATCTCGCCAACCTGACGATGCTGCCGCCTTTCCTCGGCCAGCCCTATGTCGACGGCGCCTATTGGTCGATCGTCGCCGAGATCCTATTCTACGCCTGGGTCGGGCTGTTGATGACGGTCCGGCTGTGGGCCCGCTTCCAGGTGCAGGTGGCGCTGGTCTGGCTGGCCATTGCCGCGCTCGACCAGGCGCTGATCGGCAGCGACCTTCTGCGGCGCCTTTTCCTGACCGATTTTGCCGGTTTCTTTGCCTTCGGCATGATGTTGCGCGCACGTGAGCGCGGTGCGGCGGGCGCGTCGGTCGTGCTCGTCGCCGCCTTTGTGCAGGCAATCGCCGGAGCGGCCGTCTTCGCCGAGGGGCTGGAACGTCTCTACGAGGGCGAACGCTTTTCGCAGCCGCTCATCGCCGTCGCGGTCGCGGTTGCGCTGGTGGCGCTTGCCCTGGCCACACGACCGTCGCGCGTCGGACTGCCCGCCGGCCTCGTCGCGATCGCCGGACGGGCGACCTATCCCTTCTACCTGTTGCACCAGCATATCGGCTATGCCGCCTTCCTGCTGCTGATGCCGTTGCTGGGCTTCGCGGGCACGGCCTTCATCCTGCTTGCCGGCGTGGCGCTGGTCGCATTTGCCGTCACGCTTGTTGTCGAGACGCCTGCGGCTCGCCTCGTCCGCCGGCTCGGGGAGGGCGTCCGGGCCCGCACGCTGGCTCTGGTGCGCCGCCCGGCCTGACGGTTCTCGTCTAGCGGCGAAAGAAAAAGGGCGCACCCGAAGATGCGCCCTCTCGCGTCGCGGAGACGATGCAGCCTATTCGGCCGCCTCCATCTGGTGCGGGTCGTAGTTGAGGATCGGTGCCAGCCAGCGCTCGGCCGTTGCCAGGTCCCAGCCCTTGCGCCGCGCATAGTCCTCGACCTGGTCGCGTTCGATCCGCCCGACGCCGAAATAGTGGCTGTCGGGATGGGCGAAGTAGAGCCCCGAAACCGAAGAGCCGGGCCACATGGCGTAGCTTTCGGTGAGCTCGATCCCGGCATTGGCCGTGGCATCCAGAAGGTCGAACAGCGTGCCCTTTTCCGTATGGTCGGGCTGCGCGGGATAACCCGGCGCCGGGCGGATGCCCTGATACTTCTCCCCGATCAGGTCCTCGACCGAGAGCGCCTCGCCTGGTGCATAGCCCCAGAACGAGGTGCGAACCATCTGGTGCAGCTTCTCGGCGAAGGCTTCTGCCAACCGGTCGGAGAGTGCCTGCGCCAGGATCTTGTTGTAGTCGTCGCCGGCCGCGACATAGCGGGCGATGATGTTGTCCTCGCCATGGCCGGAGGTGACGGCAAAGCCGCCGACATAGTCGGGGATGCCGCTGTCTTCGGGTGCGACGAAGTCGGCCATCGCCACATTGGCGCGGGCGCCTTCGGCGCGGGCCATCTGCTGGCGCAGCGTGTGCAGGAGGGCACGCTCGTCGGACCGACTCTCATCGCCGAACAGCACGATGTCGTCGCCTCGGCCTGCCGCCGGCCAGAAGCCGATCACGCCCCTTGGCTGCAGCAGCTTGTCGCGCACGATCTCGTCCAGCATCTGGCGGGCGTCGTCGAACAGGGCCTTGGCCGCCGGGCCGTAGCGGTTGTCGGTCAGAACGGCCGGATAGCTGCCCTTGATCTCCCAGGTCGAGAAGAACGGCGTCCAGTCGATGACCGCGGCAAGGTCTTCCAACGCGATATCGTCGATCACCTTCGTCCCCAGGAACGACGGCGCTTTCGGCCGGTAGGTCTCGAAGGACGTCCGGAAGCGGTTCTTGCGCGCCTCGGTGATGCTGGTGCGGCGTGCATTGCCGCGCGAGCGGGCGTGTCCTTCGGCGGCACGGGCGTAGTCCGCCCGGATCTCGCCGATATAACTGTCGCGCTGGCTCTCGCCGAGCAGCTTGGAGACCACGCCGACCGCGCGGCTCGCGTCGGTGACATAGACCGCCTGCGAGCGCTTGTAGTTCGGGTGGATCTTCACCGCCGTGTGGATCAGGCTCGTCGTCGCGCCGCCGATCAGCAGCGGCAGGTCGAAGCCCTCGCGTTCCATCTCGGCCGCCACGTGGCACATCTCGTCGAGCGAGGGCGTGATCAGCCCGGACAGGCCGATGATGTCGACCTTTTCCTTTTTCGCGGTCTCAAGGATCTTCGCCGCCGGCACCATGACGCCGAGGTCGATGACGTCGAAATTGTTGCACTGGAGCACGACGCCGACAATGTTCTTGCCGATGTCATGGACATCGCCCTTGACGGTGGCCAGCAGGATCTTGCCGGCACTCGGCATGTCCTCGATGCCCTGCTCGCGCTTCTCGGCTTCCATGTAGGGCATCAGGTAGGCGACCGCCTGCTTCATCACGCGCGCGGATTTCACCACCTGCGGCAGGAACATCTTGCCGGCGCCGAACAGGTCGCCGACGATGTTCATGCCGGCCATCAGCGGCCCCTCGATGACATGCAGCGGGCGCTCGGCCTTGGCGCGCGCCTCTTCCACATCGGTCTCGATATAGTCGGTGATGCCGCTGACCAGCGCATGACTGAGGCGTTCCTCGACCGGCAGGTCGCGCCAGGCCAGGTCCTTGACGGTCTGCTTGCCGCCCTGGCCCTTGTAGCGTTCGGCCGCCTCCAGAAGCCGGTCGGTCGCATCGGAGCGGCGATTGAGGACGATGTCCTCCGAAAGTTCGCGAAGCTCCTTGTCGAGATCGTCATAGACGGCCAACTGGCCGGCATTGACGATGCCCATGTCCATGCCCGCCTGGATGGCGTGGTAGAGGAACACCGAGTGCATCGCCTCTCGCACGGACTCGTTGCCGCGGAACGAGAAGGAGAGGTTCGACACGCCGCCGGAGACATGCGCGTGCGGCAGGTTCTGCCGGATCCAGCGGGTCGCCTCGATGAAGTCGACGCCGTAATTGTCATGCTCGGCAATGCCGGTGGCAACGGCGAAGATGTTCGGGTCGAAGATGATGTCTTCCGGGGGGAAGCCGACCTCGTTGACGAGGATGTCGTAGGAGCGCTGGCAGATCTCGGTCT
Source organism: Stappia sp. MMSF_3263 (assembly GCF_030733745.1). GTDB lineage: Bacteria > Pseudomonadota > Alphaproteobacteria > Rhizobiales > Stappiaceae > Stappia. The sequence goes on from NZ_JASHIK010000019.1 coordinate 11,080, forward strand.
TGCGCGCCTGGGTGTCGGCCTGGCCCTTCTCGTCGAAGGCCATGACGACGACGGCCGCCCCGTAGCGGCGTACCAGCTTGGCCTGGGCGACAAAGGCTTCAACACCTTCCTTCATCGAGATCGAGTTGACCACGGCCTTGCCCTGGACGCATTTCAGGCCGGCCTCGATCACTTCCCACTTGGAACTGTCGATCATCACCGGAACGCGGGCGATGTCCGGCTCGGCGGCGATCAGGTTGAGGAAGGTGACCATCGCCTCCTTGGAGTCGAGCAGGCCCTCGTCCATGTTGACGTCGATGATCTGGGCGCCGCTCTCGACCTGCTGGCGGGCGACATCGAGGGCGGTCGGATAGTCGTCGTTCTTGATCAGCTTGCGGAAGCGGGCCGAGCCGGTGACGTTGGTGCGTTCGCCGACATTGACGAAATTGGTCTCCGGCGTGAGCACGAAGGGCTCCAGGCCGGAAAGCCGCATGTGGCGCGGCGGCGCGGCGACCGTGCGCGGCGGATGCGCGGCGACGGCGTCCGCGATTGCGCGGATATGGTCCGGCGTTGTGCCGCAGCAGCCGCCGACGATGTTGACAAGGCCGCTCCGGGCGAATTCCCCGACCAGCGCCGACATTGCCTCCGGGCTCTCGTCGTACTCGCCGAACTCGTTCGGCAGGCCGGCATTGGGATAGGCGCAGACCAGAGTGTCGGCGATGCGGGCGAGCTCCGCCACATGGGCGCGCATTTCCTTGGCGCCGAGCGCGCAGTTGAGGCCGATGGAGAACGGCTTCGAGTGCCGCACAGAGTACCAGAACGCTTCCGGCGTCTGGCCCGACAGCGTGCGGCCCGAAAGGTCGGTGATCGTGCCGGAGATCATCACCGGCAGCTGGACGCCCTTCTCCTCAAGCACTTCGTCGATGGCGAAGAGGGCGGCCTTGGCATTGAGCGTATCGAAGATGGTCTCGACGAGCAGCAGATCGGCCCCGCCGTCGATCAGGCCGCGCACGGCCTCCGCATAGGCCGTCTTCAGCTCGTCGAAGCTGACCGCCCGGTAGCCCGGATTGTTGACGTCCGGGGAGATCGACAGGGTCCGGTTGGTGGGGCCGAGCGCGCCGGCGACGAAGCGCGGCCGGTCCGGCTCGCGGGCGCTGACGATGTCGCAGGCCTCGCGCGCCAGGCGGGCACCTTCCAGGTTCAGCTCGTAGGCGATCTCCTCCATCGCATAGTCTGCCTGGGCGATGGTGGTGGAGGAGAACGTATTGGTCTCGACGATGTCGGCGCCGGCTTCCAGATAGGCGACATGGATGTCGCGGATCGCGGGGCCTTGCGTCAGGTTGAGAAGGTCGTTGTTGCCCTTCACGTCCTGGTGCCAGTCCTTGAAGCGGTCGCCGCGATAGCCGGCCTCGTCAAGCCGCAGGTCCTGGATCATCGTGCCCATGGCCCCGTCGAGGACGAGGATGCGTTTTGCTGCCGCGGCCTTGAGTGTCGCCGCAGCGTTGGTCTTGCTGGTCATGATGTCTCTCAGGCCGCCTGCTGTTCCAGGGGAGCCGGGCGCAGGCCCAGCATGTGGCAAATCGCGAAAGTCAGGTCTGCACGATTCATCGTGTAGAAATGGAAGTCGGTGATGCCGCGGTCGACCAGATCGAGCACCTGCTCGCAGGCCACCGCCGAAGCGACCAGCTTGCGGGTTTCCGCATCCTGGTCGAGGCCGGCGAAGCGCCTGGCCAGCCAGTGCGGGATCGAGGTGCCGCATTTGGCTGAGAACACCATGGTCGTCTCGAAATTGACGATCGGCAGGATGCCGGGAACCACCGGGATGGAGATGCCGGCCGCACGCACCTTTTCCAGGAAGGTCTCGAACAGGTTGTTGTCGAAGAAATACTGGGTGATCGCCCGGGTCGCGCCGGCATCGACCTTGCGCTTCAGGTTGTCGATCTCGGACGCCCAGTCTGGGCTTTCCGGGTGGCGCTCCGGATAGGCGGAGACGGAGACCTCGAAATCCTCTGAGACGCGGCGGATGCCGGCGACAAGGTCCGAACCGTAGGCATAGCCCTGCGGGTGCGGATTGTAGATCGCGCCCAGCCCCTCGAGCGGGTCGCCGCGCAGCGCCACGATGTGCCGCACGCCAAGCTCGTGATAATCGCGCACGACGGCGTCGACCTCCTCGCGCGATGCACCCACGCATGTCAGGTGGGCGGCCGGGGCAAGGCCGGTCTCCTTGATCAGCCGCTCGACGGTGCGATGGGTGCGCTCGCGGGTGGAGCCGCCGGCGCCGTAGGTGACGGAGACGAAGGAGGGCGACAGCGGCTCAAGCCGCTGGACGGCTGCCCACAGCGAGGCTTCCATCTTTTCGCTCTTCGGCGGGAAAAACTCGAAGGAGACGGAAACCCCCGCACCTTCGTCCAGCTCGAAGCGGCGGAATTTGTCGATGGAAGACATGTCAGGCGACCTCCTGGGTCAGGTTCAATTCGGGTAGATCGGAAACGATGCGCGGATCGCGGGCGAGCCAGATCGTCACGGTGAGCCGGTCGGTCTCGCCGGCCTCGGCGTTGAGATCGCGGACCTCGACCACGTCGAGCCCGGCCTCGTGCAGCCAGCGATCCATCTGCTCGTGCGAAAAGCCGAGACGGCGATGGGCGTGGGCGTCACGCAGGAATTCCAGCTCGTGCGGGGCGAAGTCGACGATCAGCAGACGTCCGGCGGGACGCAGAACGCGGGCGGCCTCCTCGATGGCCCGGCCGGGATCGTCGAGGAAATGCAGCACCTGGTGCAAGGTAATGAGGTCATGACTTTCGGCGGGCACGTTGAGCGCGTAGATGTCGCCCTGGCGAACCTGCACGTTCCTCAGACCCTGGCGGGCGAGGTTGGCGCGCGCCACCGTCAGCATGTCGTGGCTGGCGTCGAGGCCGACAGCCTGCTCGTACTGGCCGGCAAACAGGGAGATCAGGCTGCCGGTGCCGGTGCCCAGATCGAGAAGCGAGCGGAAGGGGCGATCGCCGACAAGCTCGCGAATCGTCGCCTCGACGGCCGCCTCCGGCACGTGCAGCGAGCGCTCCTGGTCCCAGGTCTGGGCACGGGAGGCGAAGAAGGCCGCCGCGGCTTCCGCCTTGGCGCGGCGCGTGGCGGCCAGGCGCACCCGATCGCCGGCGAGCACCGTATCGTCCGGGTCGAGCCGCGACAGGAGCAGGCGGGCGAGATCGCCCATGGCACCGTCGCCGAGCCGATAGAAAACCCAGGCACCTTCGGGAAAACGCTGGACGAGGCCGGCCTCGGTCAGGAGCTTCAGGTGGCGGGAAATGCGTGGCTGGCTCTGGCCAAGGATGACAGTCGCGTCCTTGACCGTCAGCTCGCCGTCGGCCAGCAGCGCCAACAGGCGCAAGCGCGTGTCCTCGCCGACCGTGCGCAGGCCTGCAAGAAGCTGTTCGGCGCTCAGGAGCGGCTCCCTGGTCATTGGTGTCCTCGCTGCCCGGGTTTCGGGGTTGATCTCCTAGGAAGATATAAAGATATCTTTATACCTGTATTCGACGAAAATCAAGAGTCGATCCGGTCGTCACTGGGGACAGTCAGGATGAGCCTGTCGTGGAACGATGGCGCGCGCGCTCGAAAGCGGGGGGAGGGTATGCGTTCACGCAGGCGGCGCGATGGGTGTTCCGCGGCAGCAAAGGCTCGCGTCCTGACGGTGCGCGGGGCACACGCCCCGGGGTGGCGCGCCGGGCGGAACCATGGTGGACGCTTGCGGGAATGAGGCGTGAGGCTGTGGCGTGCTCCGAAATCGGAAATCCTGCTACCGTCCGTCGGCGGCTCCCGCCCCGGAGGGGGCCTGGCCCTGCTGCGGGTCGAGGGCCGGCAGCACGGCTCCGGCGATCGCTTTTTTCTCCGCTTCGGAGAACTGGCGCGTGTCGCCGGGCTCCTGGGCGACGCGCACCGTGACTTCGCGGTGGGCGAAGTGGATGCCGGCGGCCTCGCACAGATCGCGGATGCCGGAATAGACCACCTTGCGAAGTTCGAACTGGTCGCCCGGCCGGGTCATGAACTTGACCCGGACGATCATGGCGGAGTCCTCGAGCGCGGTGACGCCCTGCGATTTCACTGGCTGCAGGAATTTCGGGCCGTAGTCGGGATGCTCGAGCAGCTCCTGGCCGAATTTCTTGATCAGCTTGCGCATCTTTTCCACGTCCGTGTCATAGGTGACACGGAAGGCGAGCTTCATGACAGCCCAGTCGCGGGAGAAGTTCTTGACGAACTTGATCTCGCCGAAGGGCACGGTGTTGAGCGGGCCATTGTGGTGGCGCAACTGCATCGAGCGGATGGAGATCTTCTCGACCGTTCCCTTCACGTCGCCGATGTCGATGTACTCTCCCTTGCGGAAGGCATCGTCGATCAGGAAGAAGGCACCGGAGAAGATGTCGCGTATCAGCGTTTGCGCCCCGAAGCCGACGGCGAGGCCAACGACGCCGGCACCGGCGAAGATCGGCGCGATGTTCACGCCGAGCTGCGACAGCGCCACCATTCCGGCGATGACGACGATCGAGATCAGCAGGAAGTTGCGGAAGATCGGCAACAGGGTGGCGAGCCTGCTTTCGCCGGCCCCGCCCACTTCCGCGTCCTCGCTGGGAGCCGCGTTTCCGCCCTCGAGCCGGATCTGGTGATCAATGGCGATCTCGACCGCCCGGTAGGCCATGTAGCCGAGGAAAACGATAACGCCGATCTCGAACAGGTTGGCGACGATCGAACTGTCGTCGGAGATGCGAATGCCCCAGCGCAGGATCAGGTAGCCGAGCGCGATCACCAGCGACAGGATCATCGCACCATGGTCGAGCAGGTCGCGATAGGGCGAACGCCGGTCTTCCGCCTCGATCGCTTCGGCCGCGGCCTGGGCGCGGTTGGCGTCCTGGTCGGGCATTTCGCCAGCGGTTTCATCGGCCCGGGCGATATCGTCCAGGAGCTTTTGCCGGCCGGTGTCGCTGTCGAGGCGGGGCAGGAGCATCCGGTCGATCAGCAGGAGAAGGACGCCGTAGGTGGCGGCCCAGATCAGCACGGAGATCACGGGCGCGCCGACCAGTCCCAGCGCGGCCGGCTTGTCGAGGAGGACACGGCTGCCGGAGACGAGGAAGGCAGCGAGGAAATAGACCAGGAGAGCCGGCAGCCAGACAAGCGAGACGATACGCCGGGCAAGGCCGGTGCCGCCGCCTTGCCCGGCATCGTCGTGAATCAGCCGGTTGAAGGCGGCCCGGTAGACGACAATCACTCCCGACAGGGTCAGGCAGGTGAGGCCGACCGTGGCAAGAACCACCAGCCTGTGGGCGTTCTCGTCGAGGCCCATGGCTTTCATCCACTCGCACAGGGCGACCATGGCGGCCGTCAGCGCGCCGACCCCGAGGATCGAACGGTAGAGGCCCATGGCCTCCCGGTCCGTGAGATCGAACATCCTGAATGCCGGGCTGCGCGGCGCCAGAACGGCGTGGAGAACGAGCCGCAGGCCGAGAACCAGCACCACGGATTCCAGCGCGATGAAGACCGAGACGCGGGCGGCCGGATGCCCGGAAACGAAGATCAGCGTGACCATCGTGGCGGCCGCCGCGAAGGCGAGCACCGCGAAAGCCATCAGCACGGCCGTGGCAAGAAGGCAGGCAATCCTTGCCGACCGGTCGCGGGGGGGCGTTCCGTAGACGGTGCGGAACTTCTGTCGTCCCCAGCGCTCTGTCAGCCGCAGCGCGCCGAAGCCGGCAACGATCGCCAGGGCAAGCACGATGGCAACGGTCCAGAGCCAGTCGGTCGTTCCGTCGGGGGAACGACTGGCCAGCATCTGGCGGGCAAGTACGGGAAAGTCGGAAAGGGAGGCAACCGCACGGCCCAGTGCGTCGCGCACCTGCAGGGCCAGGCGGACATGTTCGCGATCGCCGGCCATTTCCATCATGGAAACGGCGTTGTCCTGGGCGGTGACGGGTGTTGCCAGGAGACAGAAGAGCAACGCCCAGGCAGCGCGCGCACGGCGTGAAAGGGAAAGGAGGCGTCCCCGGAGGCGCAGACCCTGGGCCCCGCCTGCGGCGCGCAGGACCGGTGCCGATGTGCCGCGATGTTCCTGCATGTGCCATTCCCCCGAACCAGCCGCGCCGGCCCAAGCGGGTCGGCGAGGCGAATTCGATCCCAGACGCGCCGCGAAGGCAAGCGGCAAGTCCGGGTGGGACGGTTCAATTTGTCTGGCGGGTGCCTCAGCAGGCGACCCGGCTGTGCCACTGGTTCACCAGCATCCGTGCCGACTGCGGATTGATGCCCTTGAAGCGGGCAACGATCCGGGCACGGTCCGGCTCGCGCAGGCGGTAGCGCCAGGGACCGACCTTAAGCAGTTTTTCCACTGTCGATACATCGAGGTTTGCGGCCTTGGCGACGATCAGGAACGGATCGGTGTCGGATCGCACCATCCAGTGCTTGGCTTCCTCGATGCCGATGTCACCGATCATCGCGAACGTCGCGACGGCCTCCGCGAAGCGGTCTTCCTCCGCGAAATGAACCAGCGTGTCCTCATCGATGCCCGGCCCCCGGGCGAGCGTCATCACGCGCCCCATTGCCGTTTCGAAGTCGTAGCGCCCCAGCCAGAAGTCGTTGGAGAGTTTCTGGGCCGCCACGCGCGCTGCCTGGGGCACTTCTCCATCCGCGCCCGTGTTCGCCTCGAGGAGGCGCATGCGGACCCGTTCGCTGGCAAGGGACGCAAGCGTCGAGACGGCCTGCTCGTCGAGATCGGAACGGTTTGCAAGGGCCATCTGCAGGTCCTCGTCCAGGCCCGATGCCTGGATAAGGCCAAGCACACCCTTGCTCGACAGGCTCGCGCCGCCGTTGCGCGCGACCGTCTGGTGCACGGCGGAGCCGCCGGTTTCGACCAGGACGTCGGTGACCATGTCGGAGAGGATTTCGCGAGCGGCGATCGCCACGCGGTGGTCCTCGCTCCGCTTCATCGAGATCTCGACAAGGTCGGTGTCGCGCAAGATGGTCGAGTTTTCCAGAACCGGCTTGGCCACCTCGATTTCGTCATTGGCGAGGCGGCGGATCGTTGCCTCGGGGGCGCGGCGCAGGGATGCCAGGCGGCCCGCGATGAACGCACGGGCTTGCATCTCGACCATGTCGGACAGGCGCACGAGGACGGAATCGTAAACCTCGATCTGCTCCTCGGAGCATTTTTCGGAGGTCAGCGAGAACAGGGTCGCCACGTTGCGCGCCAGCTCGTTGCGGCGCGACATGTCGTTCTCGTTGGCCAGTGCCTCGAAGTTCACGAGCTCCGTAGTAGACATGTTTGACATTGCTATTTCCCTGAGCGATTGGCTTCGTCGGTCTGAGGTAGCATGAGTCGAATAAACAAAAATTCAGAGCGACATCTAATTAATTATCTTTATTTTCAAAGACTTTAGATAAATTTTGAGCCTGTTTTGATTAAAATGCCGAGGACTGGAAAATTGCCCGGACTGCACTTGTCGTTGTCCCTCGGCCAGTCGTGACGGCAGGCCGTTTGAACCCTATCCGGGACACGGGAACTACGTGCTGCAACGGACCCTGAAAAAATGCGAGCGAACCATGCGACATTGCCGGCAGGGGCCGGGAAAGAGGTATCATGAGCGACAAGACGGCAATGCCGGCGCGCGCCGGAGAGATCGAACTTGAGAGGGATCCGGCGGGGCTTGCCGCGGATGCCGGTATCGTTTTCATCGGCCATGTCGAGACCCCCTGGAAGACGCGCGGGGAGTGCCCGCGCAATGGCCGCCAGAGCCGCGAGATCTGCCGGGTGGTGCTGAAGCCGGATTATCTGGAGGGACTGACATCGGTCGAGACCTGCAGTCATCTCTTCCTGCTCTACTGGATGCATGAGGCGCGCCGCGATCTCATTGTCCAGGCGCCGAGATTCGCCAGCCGGGCCCATGGTTGTTTCGCGCTGCGCACGCCGGTCCGGCCGAACCCGGTCTCGCTTTCCGTCGTCGAGCGTCTGGACATGACCGATGACGGTTTCCTGGTGCGTGGTCTCGATTGTCTGCACGGTACGCCGCTGGTCGACATCAAGCCGTATTTCGCCACCACCGACAGCGTTCCGGGGGCGGAGGTGGGCTGGCGCAAGGACTGAGCCGGCATCGCTTTATGCCGGCGTCCGACTTCTGCCATCGTCATCCGTTGACGCTGGACTTCCCTGCCTTCGGCCCGAAGACGCAGGACGCTGAAAGGTTCGTTCACAAAAAGAGGCCTAATCGCAGTTCCTGCATCGACATATCTTCGGTTTCACAGAACGGCGCATGCCTGCGCCCCCCTATCCGGAGAATGTCATGAGCAAGTCCCTGACCGTCCTGAACGTCGAATCCTCCGCACGTCGCGACGGTTCGATCACCCGCCGGCTCGCCGATCGCGTCATTGCCGGCCTTGCCGAGGGAAGCGTATCGGTTACCACCATCTCCCGCGATGTCGCGGCGGGCCTTCCGGTTGTCGACGAAGCCTGGGTCGGCGCCAACTTCACGGATCCCTCCGAGCGCTCACCCGAACAGAAGGCGCGTCTTGCCCTGTCCGATACGCTGGTGGCCGAACTCAGGGCCGCGGATGTGCTGGTCCTCGGCGTTCCGGTTTACAATTTCGGTATTCCGGCGGCGCTGAAGGCCTGGATCGATCTTGTTGCCCGTGCGCGTGAGACGTTCAGCTACAGCGAGGCAGGTCCTGTCGGCCTGCTGAAAGGCAAGAAGGCGATCATCGTGCTGGCTTCGGGCGGCACCCAGGTCGGGTCGGAGATCGATTTCGCCTCGGGCTATCTCAAGCATGTGCTCGCCTTCATCGGCATCACCGACGTCTCCGTGGTGGCCGCCGACCAGCTTATGGTTGCCGGCGAGACCCGCGTCCACGAGGCGGAGCAGCAGGCGGATGTGACCGCCAACCGGCTGATCGCAGCCTGAGGCCGCCGGCCATCGCGGCACGAACTCAAGCAGTGCGGAGTCAAAAAGCCCGGGCAGGGATCTGCCCGGGCTTTGATATTGGTTGCGCCCCGATCCGACACCGACACAATCGGGTTGCAGGCGTGCCGTCGTGCCTGCGCGGTCAGGTGCGTCCGTTGCTGCGTCGATATCGCAGCAGACAAAATTCCGAAAATTCCTGCCTCGGGTTGTTCTTTTTGTTGGCAAGCGGCTCGAATCTACGCAGGAGCCGCCTTGTCGCGCCGGGGCTTCCGGCGCTTGTTGTTCTGTCCTAGATCGCGCCAACCACAATGGCTGCGACAAAGACGAAAGCCGCGCATACGGCGAAGAGATTCATGTTGCGGACAAGTGTCATTTCGTGGCCTCCCGCAGTCTCTCGATACGTGAACAATAAGTTACCGCGCCAAGCCGGCAAAGCGAAAAAGATGCTGCGTTGCATCGTGGCCGCGAAAAGGTTTTGCGGCCCTGTCAGGATTCGCAGTGGAGCGGGGGATTTGCAGGCTGCCGGCGCCGTTTCGATTGCCGATATGTCGCAAGGGCGATCGCAGGGGACAAGTGCTGCGCCAACAAGTTGTTGTGCGGTGCAATATCAGACCTACGTAAACTTCCGTAGGATGAAGGTTCAAAAAGGGACGAAAACTCATGTACTTACGGCTTTCGTGGCGGAAAACTGCGGTTTCTACGGACGGGTTAACGGGAGAGAAACCGGTTCGACCTATGTTTTCTTGTAGATGAACGAGAAGGGTCGACGATGAACGCTGTGCAACTGACAGAGTTGGCACGCGAGGGTTCCGCGGAAAGCTCAGGTGAACTGGTGACGGCGCTGACCGATCTTTTCCTGCGTGCCGGCGAGGACGAGCGCGATCGCGTCAGCCTGATCTTCGGCGATGTGGTCCTGCGGGTGCTGGACAGACTTCAGGTCGAGGCCCGGACCGGCATGTCGGAAAAGATCTGTGTCGAGGCCGGTGCGCCGAAAAATCTCCTGAAGGCGCTTGCCGCCGACGAGGACATCGGGGTTGCAAAACCCGTTCTGGAGCGCAACCGGACACTTGCGGACGATGAGCTCGCCGAAGTGGCGGGCACGGTCTCCGGTGCGCATCTGTCGCTGATCTGCAAGCGCCAGGGACTCAAGCCCGTCCTCACCCGCGTCATCGCCCAGCGTGGCGATCCGGCGATCCTGTGCCAGATGCTGGGCAATGCCGGTGCGGCGATCGGCGCGGACAGTTTCGACCTGCTGGTCGCCCGGGCCCGCAAGGACAGCGACCTGCAGAATGCCTTGTGCGAGCGCAAGGACCTGCCCGAGACCGCGGCCGAGCGCCTGGTGCCGTTCCTGTCGAAGGAGCAGGCACAGCGTATCCGCGAGCAAAATGCCAACCCGACGCTGGTCAAGGCGATTGCCGAGCGGACGAAGAACGAGGTCGAGATACAGCTGCGCGAGTTCCAGGGCGCCAAGTCGAAGACGGCGACGCTCATTGACGGGGCGATCGACGGATCCGTCCCCATGGACGTAGCTGTAGGGGCGTTCGCCGACAAGGAACGGGCCTTCGATCTCGGCCAGCTTCTCGCCCGCAAGGTCGGCTGGCCGGAGAACGTGGTGGTGCCGCTGGTCTATCGTGAAGAGGAGCAGCCGCTGTTCTTCCTCTGCCGGCTGAGCGGTGTCTCGGACGAGGCCTATGTGAAGATTGCCCGCATGCGCGGCAAGCGGATGCGACTGTCATCTGCGGCAGCGAGCGAATCCTCGCGCAAATACGCAGCTCTCTCGCTCGAGGAGGCGGTCGCCTCGTTCAAGGCGATGGCGAAGAAGCTGAAGCTTCCCGTCGCGCCGCCGGGCGCCTGAAGCGCCTGGCTGCAGATGCAAGGACCCCTCGTGCCTTTCCGAAGCGTTGCGATGATCGTCCTTGCGGCGGGTGCCGGTCAGGCGTCTCCCCTGGCGACGAAATTCCCTTCCAGCCAGTGCGCGGCTTGTAGTGTCGCACGATCGCGGCCGTAGGCCCCGACAAGCTGGATGCCCAGCGGCAGGCCCGCCGCATTGTGCAGGCCGGGCACATTGACCGCGGGCGCGCCCATCAGGGTCCAGACGCGGTTGAAGACGGACGAGCCGGTCGAGGCCAGTCCGGCTGGGGCGGCGCCGGGTGCAGAGGGCATCATCAGCACATCGACCTGGGACATCAGGTCTGCCTGGGCCCGACGCGCTTGCGCGGCGATTTCCTGGGCCGCGTCATAGGCCTCGGCGTCGATCGTTGCTCCTTCCTGCAGCGTCTCGCGCAGGACCGGGCTCAGCATCCCGCTTGCCTTGTCGAACTCGGCGGCGAGCGCGCGCGTCGCCTCGTAGTCCTGGATCACCTTGTGAGCGGCGAAGGCCTCTCGGAAAACCGGCGGCAGCGATACGCGTTGCAAGGGCGCGCCGGCACGCTCCGCCAGCGCGCGCGCCGTGTCAAGGGCGGCGAGCATGTCGTCGTCGGCCTGTGCCCAGGGTTGGGGCTCGATCAGCCCGATCCGGGGCGGCGTGGGCACCATCGTGTCGACCCGCCAGTCGCGGCCGGCCAGGATACCGGCGCCGAAGGCAACATCGGCAATCCCCTTGCCGAACAGGCCCAGCGTGTCGAGCGTCCAGGAGAAGATCTTCACCCCGACCACCGGCAGGTGGCCGAAAGACGGCTTGAAACCGGCGATGCCGCAGAACGCCGCCGGCCGCACCACGGAACCGCCGGTCTGGGTGCCGAGCGCCAGGGGGAAGAACCCCGCAGCGATACCGGCGGCCGAGCCCGAGGACGACCCGCCCGGCGTGTGGTCGAGATTGCCGGGATTGCGCGTCGGTCCGGGTTGAAAGAAGGCGAACTCCGTCGTCACGGTCTTGCCGATGATGGCGGCGCCGGCGCGGCGCGCCAGCGCGACGATGGCGGCGTCGACGGCAGGCCGATGGTCCTTGTGGATGGGCGATCCGTAGGCCGTCGGCATGTCGCCGGTGTCGATATTGTCCTTGATCGCCATGGGCAGGCCCATCAGCGGACCGGTTGCCGCCTGTCCCGCCCGGAGTGCGGCCTCGACATCCCGAACCACGAAGGCGCGGACGTCCGGCTCGCGGATCTCGACCCGCTCCGCGATTTCCCGGTAAACATCGTCGAGTCGACGGCTTCCGGAATGGAGGGCTTTCGCGAGTTCAAGGGCTGACAGCATTGGATTCTCCAGATCGCGGAACCGTGATCTTGCAACTAAATGCCGGTGTTTCAAGTGGTTTCGCCGTCAGGTCGGCCGTGCGAGAAACAGGTTGTGCCCGCAATGCAATCTTGTCGCGAAGAAAAGCGTTCACGCAACGAAACAGACCGGCACGCATGCGTGCCGGTCTTCCGGTCTTTGCCGCAAGGCTGTGCCCTCACCTGCAAAGGCGCTGCTGGCCCGAATAGGTGGTGTAGGTGCCGGTGCGGGGATTGAAGCTGCGATACCGCGAGGAACAATAGGCATACCACGCCGGGGTCCAGGGCCGCAGGCCGCCGCGATTGACGACCGGAGGCGGTGCGGGTCGGTAGCGCCGGTCACGATAGTCCCGGCGATCGCGATAGCGCCGGTCATTGCGGTACCCCCGGCGATCACGGTAGCTCCAGCCGTCGCGGTAGTTGCGACTGTTCTTGCGAATTCCGCCACCCGGCATCTCGTGCGGATAAAGGTAATCCGGATCGGCATGATCCTCGCGGCCGGGCACCGTCTGGGCGAGGACCACGCCGGCCGGAAGGCCTGTCGCGACACTGCTGCCGTAGCTGCCCCCGGCGGGGCTGGCAAGGGAAGCTGCCGGCAGAACCATCGCGCCGGCGAGGACGGCTGCGAAGACGTGAAACGCGAGATGCTTGAAAACCATGTTTCGGTTCCCTTCAGGACTGCGAGGCGGTTTCGCCATGGAGGCGATGCCAACGTTCAGCTTTGGCCGCTGCCGGCGATGCCAGTCGAACTGGTATTCGGTCGCCGACTGCCATGGCCCGAGGGAATGCCCGGGATGCCGGTTCGGCTTTAGCTTCAACGGACCAGCAGCCAGGAAGGTTCCATCCTTCCTGGCCGTTCGGTCTGATTACCGGCAGACGCGCTGTTCGCCGGAATAGGTGGTGTAGGTGCCGGTCCGCGGATTGAAGCTGCGGTACTTCTCGGCGCAGTAGCGATACCATTCGCCCGAATAGGGCGCGGGATAGGCATCATACTCGACGACCGGTGCTGCCGGGCGGTAGCCGGCGCGTCGGTCGGCCGGGTCGAAATACTCGACGCCGCCACCGTAGTGACGGGGATAGCGCGGATCGTAGATGATCTCGGGCTCTGCCCGCGGGGCGCTCAGCGCGCCGCCGATGATGGCACCGGTGGCAAGGCCGATGACACCCAGGGCGACCGCCGCGCCGACGTCGTTGCCGCGGTGGTTGCCGCCGCGATGGCGACGGTGGCGGAAGGTCTTGTGATGGCCGCCGTGGTTGCGCCAGTTGCGGTGACCGTCACCGGCCTCCGCGACGGAAACCGCCGCCGGCAGAGCCATCGCGCTGGCCAGGGCAACTGCGAGAACGCGGGAGGTGAGACGCTTGAAAGCCATGGGTCAGGTCCCTTCGGGGCTGCGAGAGTGTTTCAGTATCGCGACAATGCCATGCTCAGCTTGAACCCTTCATGAGATGCCCGTTCATCTGGCGTTCAGGTTCGAATTCCCTCCTCGCCGCAGGAAAATCCCCGTCACCCCGGCCCGAAGCCCGTCTCGTGCATCCGGCGGATGCCGAGGCTAGCGACAGAACCGGTAGCGACCCGAATAGGCCAGGAAGTATCCGGTCTCGGGATTGAAGCTGCGGTACTTGCGTGCGCAGTAGCTGTACCATGCTGGCGTCCAGGGGGCGTATCGGCCGCGATAGACACGGCGAACAGGCGGGTCGATGTATTGGGGGCCGCCAAGCGCCTGACCGAGGATGGCGCCGGTCGCGAGACCAAATACTGCCGCCGCGCCGTTGCCGCCATACCCGAAATAGACGCCGCTGCGACGATAGGGGCGGTATCGGCGATGATGCCTGTAGCGCCAGTCCCTGTGCCCCCAATGGCGGGGACGATAGTGCCTGTGGCGGTAATGGTGCCGGCGTCCGCCAACATAGACGAGCGATGCGCCGGGGAGGGCGGGGCGGATGTGGTCGGCCGCTGCAGCCGTGGGCGTTGCCATGTTTGCCGCCAGCGCCATCGCGGTGGCAAGCGTGCCGCCAAGGAGCCAGCGGGCGAGTTTGTGCGGCACAAGGCCGGTTGCCCTTTTCATCGGGATTCCTCCTTCCAGGCCGGTTGACAGTGACCCTTAACGATTGCCTCCAATGTGGCGAGAGGATGACCCGCCATGTCGAGGTGGAAGGCGTGTCCGCGTTGCAAAGACCGCGGTTGCAAGGCAAAAGTCGGAGCAGCCACGCACCCGATGCGCAAGCCAGAAACACGATGACCTGACAATGCCGAGGTGTTCCATGGCCGCATCCGACCGACCGACGACAGACAATCCCGAGGTGGGGTCCGCTCCGGCAGACCGTCCCCAGACGATCCGGCCGACGGATGACGAGGCACGGGGCCTTGCCCGCAAGCTGATGCGGACGGCCCGCTACGGAGGGCTGGCCGTTCTCGATCCGCAGGACGGCTCGCCCTTCGTCTCTCGCGTGGCTCTGGCCACCGAGATGGACGGCACGCCGGTGATGCTCGTCTCGACCCTGTCGCAGCACACCAGGGCCCTGGCCGACGACCGACGTTGCTCGCTTCTCGTCGGGGAGCCGGGCAAGGGCGACCCGCTCGCCCATCCGCGCCTGAGCATCGTGGCCGAGGCGGAGAAGGTGGACGCGGGCGATCCGGCCCTTGCCGATATCCGCCGCCGCTACCTGGCCCGGCATCCGAAGGCGAAGCTCTATGTCGATTTCCCCGATTTCGCGTTCTACCGGGTGCGCCCGGTGCGCGCGAACCTCAACGGCGGCTTCGGCAAGGCCTATCTGCTCTCGCCACGGGATCTTCTGGTCGAGAGTGCGGGGCTGGCCGGGCTCGCAGCGATGGAGGCCGGGGCAATCGCGCATATGCACGAGGACCATCTTGATGCCGTGCAGCTTTATGCCGAAAGGCTTGCCAAGGCCGGCGAGGGGGCATGGCTACTGTCGGCGATCGATCCGGAGGGGCTCGATTTCGTCGACGGCGACAAGGTCGCCCGGCTCGTTTTCTCACCGCCGCTGGAAAGCGCGGGGGACCTGCGTCCTCGGCTGGTCGCCCTTGCGAAACAGGCAAGGGGTGTTGAATGATCACCCTTGCACGCATTTGAACCGCCCGGGATTCGCCGGGCCGAACCGGGAAGAGGGTGCCGGACAGGGATGGCCGAGATATTGAACGCCGACAGCAGGATTTGTGACAGCACGGTCGGGCGCACGGCCATCCTCGCGGGACGGGGGCGACAGGCCGCACGACTGCTGGCCGGCATGCTCGCCGCCGCTGTGCTGCTTGGTGCCGGGCCGGCCGCAGCCTACCGGCTGGAATCCTTCAAGGACCGACTGTTCGACTATCCGGGCCTGCTCGCGGGAAAGCCGGACGACGCCTTCGTCATCGTCGACTATGACAAGCGCCGCGACATCCACCGGCGGGACAAGGTGTGGGAGCGCGAGGTTTTCGGCGAATACGTGTCGATGAAGCCGAGCAGCACCCAGGAGGATCTGACCCTGCAGGCGAACGGGCGGACGATCTCCTACATGCGCGTCGGCGAACCGCGCGGCGCCAAGGCGGTGGTGATCTATGTGCACGGCCAGGGCGGAAACCGCTTCCAGGGGATGAACGACGTCAGTTTCGGCGGCAATTTCAACCGGATCAAGAACCTGATGGTGCGCAATTCCGGGCTCTACATCACGCTCGACGTGAAGGATTTCAAGGAGCGGGGCGCCGCCGACGTCAAAGCATTGATACAGCATTACACGCAGCGCTCGCCGGGTGCGCGGGCCTATGTCGCCTGCGGCTCGATGGGGGGCTTCCTGTGCTGGCGGCTGGCCCAGGACAGCGGCGCGGCGCGGATGATGGGCGGCATCCTGCTGATGGGTTCGACATGGGACGAGGGCTTCTTTTCCAGCGCGACCTTTCGCGCGGGAGCGCTGCCGATTTATTTCGGCCATGGCAGCTGGGACGAGGTGTATGACTGGAAGCGGCAGGCGAAGTTCTTCGAGCGGCTGAAGGCGCGCGCACCGAAATATCCGGCGCGCTTCACCCTGTTCGAGACAGGCACCCACGGTACTCCGATCCGGATGACCGATTGGCGACTGATCCTCAACTGGATGTTTGCCGTAACCGGCAGGTAGGTACCCGCGTCCTCGTCTTCCGTGTTCGGCGGCAGGGGCGGGCGGGCCTCACAACAAACCGGGAGCCTTGCAAATGCTCGCCATAACCTCCGTCTACGCCGCGGTGTTCGCGCTGTTCTTCCTGTTTCTCAGCGCCCGGGTTGCCCGATGCCGGGCGAAGACGCTGACGGCCCTTGGCGATGGCGGCCACCCGGAACTGTTGCGACGCATCCGCGTCCAGGCCAATTGCGCCGAGTATGGTCCGCTGGCGTTGTTGCTGATGGGTATGTCGGAAATCCAGGGCGCGCCCGGCTTGCTCGTCCATGGGCTGGGCGCGGCGCTGCTCGGCGGACGGCTTCTGCACGCCTACGGGCTGTCGCAAGTCAAGGAGCGCCTCGTCTTTCGGGTCAGCGGCATGATCCTGACATTTTCCAGCATATCGATTGCCGCGCTGACGCTGCTGTGGCTGGCGTTCGGCTGACATGAAAACCGCCCCGGACGGGGCGGTTTTCGATCGCGCGCGGAGTATCGGAAAGGCCTACTCGGTGCCCTGAATGGCGGCAAGGATCCATTCGCCGCCCTTTAGGCGGCGGAAGGTCCACAGTTCGGCGCTTTCCTGAGGTTCTTCCAGGCTGCCGGAGAGAACCTGACCGGAGTTGCGGTCGAGGACGGCGTCGATGGCGGAGAAGCGCATGGCGACCGTCGCATAATCGTCTTCGCCTTCGCTCCACGCCTCCGACAGGTCACCCTGCAGAAGCTTCACGTCCGAGACGCTGTTGCGCTTGCCGGCGGAGGCAAGCTCGCCCAGTTCCTCTGCGAGGAAAGACATGGCCTCGGGCGTCGTCAGACGGCGCAGTGCGGCGTAGTCCTCGCGTCCGTAAGCTTCCTGAACTTCGCCAAGCATCTCCTCGAAGCGGTCGAAATCGGCTCCGTCCAGCTCGAGGGGTGTTTCCATGACCGGGGCCTGCTGGAACGGGGCGGCCGCGCCGCTGCCCGTCCCCATGGCGGCACCAGTGCCGCCGGCGCCGCCGAAGCTGAACGGGGTGCGTGTCGCATCCCCGGGGTTGCCGCCGAAATCCGGGCGGGAGCCGCCGGCCGCCGCGGCTGCCGGTTGCTGGCGCCGGGCGCCGAAGAAGCGCATCGCCAGGACGACGAGGAAGCCGATCAGGGCCACCTGCAGGATCAGCCCGAGGAAGCCGGCAAAACCGCCGAGGCCGCCGCCGAAGAGCATGCCCAGCAGGCCACCCATCAACAGGCCGCCGAGCAAGGCGCCACCCATGCCGCCGAAGAGGCCACGCGAGGGCTGCGCCGCCTGCTGCTGACGGGCGGCGGCGCCGGGCACTGCCTGCTGGCCCTGTGCTGGCTGCGGCGTCATCGTGCGCTGGACCGGCGAGGCGGTGCCGGGGGCGGTGTTGGTCGGGGCGGGGGCGGAAAAGGTGCGGGCGCCGCGGCTGCCGAAGCCGCTGCTGCCGGCTCGCCGGGCTTCGGCAAAATCGACGGCGGCAAAAAGGGCCGCGATTCCAAGGGCAATAACGGCTGTCGTCTTGCGCATCCGGCGGGCGGCAGCTTGCATCAGGGATTTCCTCCACGAGGTTCAGGTCGAGAACAACGACCGTCATATGGGAGGCCGCCGGGCGCATTGCCAGCACGAACGACGCTTCTTTCTACTTGTTTCCGCAGGAAAAAAGGGCAGCACCATCCGGTGCTGCCCCTTTCCGTCCATTGCCGGCGGTTTTCTCAGTCGGCGCGGCGCAAGCCGATGGACGGGGTCACTTCCAGACCACGTCGTTGTTGCGGACGGTGATGGTCGTCGTGTTGCAGTAGTCGACGTCGGTGTCGACGAAGGTGCCGTCGGTGAACTCGATGCGCGTGCGTACCGTGCAGTCGCCTTCATTGGTGCCGAAATCCATCTCGAAGACTTCTCCCGGCGCGATGATCTCTTCCAGCCAGTTGTCGCTCCACGTTCCGTTTTCCTGAGTGCGGAAGGTGGTGACATTGGCGGTCGAGCGGTTTTCGAGGTTGAAAAGCCACTCGGTCGCCCGGGCCCCGCCGGGGACGGAGACGGCGAGGGCGGACACGGTAAGGAATGCGGCAAACACCAGCTTGTGCTTCATCTGAAGACCTCAGGAAAAGGCGCGGCCCAATCGCCGGCGGGCGACGATACAGCCGCGCCTGAAACCTGAGAAGCCGGATTATTTTTCCTCGTTCAGACCTTGCCCCAGCCACCTGCTGTCGGGGTTATGACGGTGACCGCCTCGCCCGCCTTCAATACCGTCTGGTCGCAACCGGCCAGTTCCTCGATCGTGCCGTCGAGACGGCGCACCAGGGTCTGCCCGAGTTGCCCGTCCTCGCCGCCCTCCATGCCCTTGGGGGCAATGGTGCGGTGCGAGGAGAGGATCGCCAGTTCCATTTCCTCAAGGAAACGGATGGTACGCTTGGTGCCGTTGCCGGCCGACCATTTGCCCTTGCCGCCAGAGTGCTCGCGAATGTGAAAGTCCTCGAGCAGGACGGGGTAGCGGAACTCGAGCACTTCCGGGTCGGTCAGGCGCGAGTTGGTCATGTGCACGTGAACGCCGTCGGTGCCGTTGAAGCCGGGGCCTGCAGGCGAGCCCGAGCACAGCGTCTCGTAGTACTGATAGGTGTCGTTGCCGAAGGTGAGGTTGTTCATCGACCCCTGGCTGTTGGCCATCGCCTTCAGCGCGCCGAACAGGGCGTTGGTGACGTGCTGGCTCGTTTCCACGTTGCCGGCAACGACGGCGGCCGGGTAGGTGGGCTTGAGCATGCAATTGTCGGGGATGACGATGTGGATCGGGCGCAGGCAGCCGGCGTTCATCGGGATGTCGCCTTCCACCATGACGCGGAAGCAGTAGAGGACGGCCGCCCGGGTCACCGGTTCGGGCGCGTTGAAGTTGTTCGGCTTCACCTCGCTGGTGCCGGTGAAATCGACGGTCGCCTCGCGCTTTGCCTTGTCGACCGTGATCTTCACCCTGATCTCCGAACCCTGGTCGGTCGGATAGGTGAACTCGCTGTCGCTCAGTGCCTCGATCACCCGGCGCACGCTCTCCTCGGCATTGTCCTGGACATGGCCCATATAGGCCTGCACCACATCGAGGCCGAAATGGGCGACCATCTTGCGCAGTTCCTTGACGCCCTTCTCGTTGGCGGCGATCTGCGCCTTCAGGTCGGCGACGTTCTGGGTGACGTTGCGAACCGGCCAGGCATGGTCGGTGAGAACCTCGACAAGCGCCTCCTCGCGGAAGCGGCCGCGGTCGACGAGCTTCAAGTTGTCGATCAGCACCCCTTCCTCGTCGACGGTGGTGGCGCGCGGGGTCATCGAACCCGGCGCCGAGCCGCCCACATCGGCATGGTGGCCGCGGCTCGCCGCCCAGAACAGGATCTCGATGCCGTCATCGTCGAAGACGGGCGAGACGACCGTGATGTCGGGGAGGTGAGTGCCGCCATTATAGGGGGCGTTGAGCGCGAAGACGTCGCCTGGCGCGATATCGCCGGTGTTCAGCTTGATGACGGTCTCGACCGAGCGGTCCATCGAGCCCAGATGCACCGGCATGTGCGGTGCGTTGGCGACCAGCGCGCCGGAGGCATCGAAGACGGCGCAGGAGAAGTCGAGCCGTTCCTTGACGTTGACCGAATAGGCGGTGTTCTGGAGCGTCACGCCCATCTGCTCGGCGATGGACATGAACAGGTTGTTGAAGACCTCCAGCATCACCGGGTCGGCCCTGGTGCCGATGGCTTCTGCGCGTGCGAGCTTTTCCACGCGCTTCAGGACGACATGGTCCTTGGCGGTGATCGCCGCCTGCCAGCCCGGCTCGATGACGATGGTCTGGTGCGGTTCGACGATCAGGGCCGGACCGGTGACGGTGTTCCCGGGCTTGAGGTCGGCGCGGGCGAAGAAGCCGGACTTGTGCCAGGCGCCGTCCGCGAAGATCTCGCCGGTGTCGGTCGGCTCGGGCGAACCGGAGGCAAGCGGCAGGTCGGCCTCGTCGATGCCGGAGCCGCCGCCGACGGATTCCACCTCGAGCGCCTCGACGACGATCGGCTTGTTCTCGTAGACGAAGCCGAACTGGGCGCGGTGGGCATCGGCGAAGGCATCCGTCATCGCGGGAATGTCGCCCTGAACATAGGGAACGGCGATGGGCGTGTCGGTGCCCTCGTAGCGCAGCAGGGCGCGCGGCAGGTCGCGGACCCCGTCTTCGGGAACGCCTTGGCCGGTAACCTCCGCGCGGGTCTCCTTGCGCAGCCGGGTTGCCAAAGCCTCCAGATCGGCGAGCATGGATGCTTCCAGTCGCCGCACGACCGCCTGCTGGCGGGTGGCGCGGATGTCGGCAAGGCCCATGCCATAGGCGGAGAGAATGCCGGAAAGCGGATGGACGACGACCGTCGTCATGCCGAGGCTGTCGGCGACGGAGCAGGCATGCTGGCCGCCGGCGCCGCCGAAGCAGGTCAATGCGTATTCAGTGACGTCATAGCCGCGCTGGACGGAGATTTTCTTGATCGCGTTGGCCATGTTCTCGACGGCGATCTTGAGGAAGCCGTCGGCGACCTCGGCCGCCGTGCGGCCATCACCGATCTCTTCGGCCATCGCCTCGAACTTCGCCACCACCGCGTCGCGGTCCAGCGGTTCGTCGCGTCCGGGGCCGAAGATCTTCGGGAAGAAGGCGGGCTGGAGCTTGCCGACCATGACATTGGCATCGGTGACGGCGAGCGGGCCGCCACGGCGATAGCAGGCGGGGCCGGGATTGGCGCCGGCCGAGTCCGGACCGACCTGGAAGCGCCCGTCGCGGTAGTGGAGGATCGAACCGCCGCCGGCCGCCACCGTGTGGATCATCATCATCGGGGCGCGCATGCGAACGCCCGCGACCTCGGTCTCGAAGGCGCGCTCGTACTCACCGTTGAAATGCGAGACGTCGGTCGAGGTGCCGCCCATGTCGAAGCCGATAACGGCATCGAAGCCGGCCATCTTCGAGGTCTCGACCGCACCGACGACACCGCCGGCGGGGCCCGAGAGGATCGCGTCCTTGCCCTGGAAGAGGTCGGCGGCGGTGAGGCCGCCGGAAGACTGCATGAACATCAGCCGGCAGCCGGTGCCCTCGATCTGGAGTTCGCTCGCCACCTGTTCGACATAGCGGCGCAGGATCGGCGAGAGATAGGCGTCGACGACGGTCGTGTCGCCGCGCCCGACCAGTTTCATGAGCGGCGAGACCTCGTGGCTGACGGAGACCTGCGGGAAGCCGACGCGGCGGGCGAGTTCGGCGACCGCGGCCTCGTGCGCCGGGTAGGCATAGGCATGCATGAAGACGATGGCGACCGAGCGGATGCCACTGTCATAAGCGGCCTTCAACTCGGCCTCGACGGCGGCAAGTTCGGGAGCCTGCTCGATGGTGCCGTCGGCGCGCACGCGCTCGGCGACCTCCACGACGCGCTCATAGAGCAGTTCCGGCTTGATGATCTCCTTGGCGAAGATGTCGGGCCGCGCCTGGTAGCCGATCTCCAATGCGTCGCGGAAGCCCTTGGTGGTGACCAGCAGGGTGCGATCGCCCTTGCGCTCCAGCAGCGCGTTGGTGGCGACCGTGGTGCCCATCTTGACGTTGGCGATGTTCTCGGCCGGGATGCGCTCGCCACCCGCGATGCCCATCAACTCGCGGATGCCCTGGATGGCGGCGTCGCGATAGGCTTCCGGGTTTTCCGACAGGACCTTGTGCGCCTTGATGTCACCCTCTGGCGTCCGCGCAACGATGTCGGTGAACGTGCCGCCACGGTCGATCCAGAAATCCCACTTGCCGGTCGTCATCTTGCGTTCTCCGCTGGTCTTTTCGTTTGCGGCTTCGCCTTCGGCGCCACCGTCGTCGATATCGAGATCTCGACATCAACAATTTATCGAGAAAATGTCAATGTTGTTTTGTCTGCTTCCGCCCGAAACGGCGGCCGGGCTGTCCCGGCCGCCGCGTGCTCACGGTCGGTTGCGCATGTTTTCCGGCAGCCAGGTGGCGAGGTCCGGAACGCCGATCAGCAGGAACACCATGGCCACCATGATCGCGAACATCGGCAGGGCCGCCTTGGCGATATAGGTCATCTCGTGCCGGGTCATGCCTTGCAGCACGAACAGGTTGAAGCCGATCGGCGGCGTGATCTGCGCCATCTCGACGACCACGACGATGAAGATGCCGAACCAGATCAGGTCGATGCCGGCGGCGCGCACCATCGGCTCGACAACGGCCATGGTCAGCACCACCGAGGAGATGCCGTCAAGGAAGCAGCCGATGATGATGTAGAAGACGAGCAGGGCCATCAGCAGCTCGAAGCGGGAGAGCTCGAGGCCGCCGATCCAGGTTGCCAGTGCCCGCGGCAGGCCGGTGAAGCCCATCGACAGCGACAGGAATGCGGCGCCCGCAAGGATCAGGGCGACCATCGCGGAGGTCCGGGTCGCGCCCATCAGGCTCTCGCCGAAGGTCTTCCAGGTGAGCGAACCTTGACCCAGCGCGAGCGCAAGCGCACCGACGACACCGATGGCGGCGGCCTCCGTCGCTGTTGCCAAACCGACATACATCGATCCGATGACCGCGAGGATGAGCAGGATCACCGGCAGCAGGAAGCGGGAATTGGCAAGCTTCTCGGCGAAGCTCATCTCGGGCTCGGGCTGCGGATGATAGTCCTTGGAAAGCTTGGCGTAGACGACGATGTAGCCCATGAACAGGGCGGCCAGCACAAGGCCCGGCAGGATGCCGGCCATGAACAGCTTGGTGATCGATTCATTGATCGTCACGCCATAGACGATCAGTGTCAGCGAGGGCGGGATCATCAGGCCGAGCGTCGCGGCGCCGGCCAGGGTGCCGATCACCATCTTCTCGGGATAGTCGCGCTTGCGAAGCTCCGGCACCGACATCTTGCCGACGGTGGTGAGCGTCGCGGCCGAGGAGCCGGAGACAGCGGCAAAGACCGTGCAGCCGACCACGTTGGTGTGCAGCAGGCCGCCGGGAAGTTTGGCCATCCAGGGTGACAGGCCGCGGAACATGTCCTCGGACAGGCGTGTGCGGTAGAGGATCTCGCCCATCCAGATGAACAGAGGCAGGGCGGTCAGCGTCCAGGACGACGAGGCGGCCCAGATCACGGTGATCATGGCATCGCCGGCCGGGCGCGAGGTAAAGAGTTCCATGCCGACGAAGGCGACACCGAGCAGGGCGAGGCCGACCCAAACGCCGCTGCCGAGCAGCAGGAACAGCACGAAGAGGAAGAGGACGATCGGAGCGAAGGTTTCCATGGCGACTTATTCCCCGTGGCTTTGTTCGACGGTGTCGGACCTGATGCCGGGATCGCCGAGGAAAAGGACGCGGACGAGATGGTCCGTCATGGCGATGGCGAGCAGCACAGCGCCGGCGGCCATGGCGGTCTGCGGTATCCAGAGCGGGGTGGCGTCCTGCCCCTGGCTGATGTCGTTGAGCTTGCGTGACCAGTAGACCGCCTTGATCGCGTAGTAAGCGAGATAACCGGCAAGCGCGGAACCGATGGCGAAGCACCACACTTCCAGCCAGCGGCGACGCTCGCCAAGCGCTGAAAGCAGGATGCTGACGCGGATATGGGCGCCCCTGTTGAGCGCGTGGGCGAAGGCGAAGAACGAGGCGGAGGCCATCGCGTAGCCGGCATAGCTGGTGGCGCCGGGGAAAGTCAGTCCCGTCCATCTGGCAATCATCTGCGCGACGATGATGGCCAGGATGGAGATCAGGCACAGGGCGGCAAACACCCCGCCAGTGAAATACAGGCCGTCGAGAAGGCGTCGCAGCCCTCGCCCGAATGCGGTCATGGTCGTGTTCCGTGTGTTTGCCGGTGCTGGCCGGATCCGGTAGTGCCGCTCGCAGGACAACGGACGTGGGCCCGCTTCACCCTTGCGGGAGCGAACGCCAATGCCGGAAACAGGAGGGGGAGCGCCATGGGCTTTGCTCCCCCGTCCCGCTCTGCTTTCGGACAGGTTGCCCCTGCGGGGTTGTGCCGGACCGGTTGTCAGGCAGATGGAGCGGCGATAACGCCGCTTACATCGCCTTGTAGGCGTCGACGATGGCCTTGCCCTTGTCGCCGGCGGCCTTCAGCCATTCCTCGGTCATCGTCTCGCCGACCACGGCGAGGTCGCTCTTCAGCTTGTCGCTCGGCTTCTGCACCTTCATGCCGTTCGACTTCAGGCCGTCGAGGGTGAAGGTGGTGTAGTCCTTGGCCTTCTGCAGGCCTTCCGCCTCGGCGGTGGCGGCGCAGTCGGTGAAGACCTTCTTCGTTGCGTCGTCGAGACCGGCCCAGGTGTCCTTGTTGACCATGATCGAGTTGCGCGGCAGCCAGGCATCGACCTCGTAGAAGTGCGAGACGTTCTCCCAAAGCTTGCTGTCGTAGCCGGTGGCACCGGAGGAAATCATCGACTGGGCAACACCGGTGGCGAAGGCCTGGGAGACCTCGGCCGCCTCGATCTGGACGGGGAGCATGCCGGTCAGTTCGGCGAGCTTGGCGGTGGCGGCGTTGTAGGCGCGGAACTTGACGCCCTTCATGTCGTCGACGGAGTTGACCTCCATGTTGAAATACATGCCCTGGGGCGGCCACGGCACGCTGTAGAGCAGGACGAGGTTCTGGCCGTCGAGAGCCTCTTCCACGGCGCCCTGCGCCGCCTTCCACAGGTTCACGGAAGCGTCGAAGGAGGTGGCAAGGAAGGGAATGCTGTCGATGCCGAACAGCGGATCCTCGTTGGCATGGGCGGAGAGCAGGCGCTCGCCGATCGGTACCTGGCCGGTCTGTACGGCGCGCTTGATGTCGGCGCCGCCGAACAGCGAGCCGCCCGGATGGGTGACGATCTCGATCTCGCC
Organism: Stappia sp. MMSF_3263; assembly: GCF_030733745.1. GTDB lineage: Bacteria > Pseudomonadota > Alphaproteobacteria > Rhizobiales > Stappiaceae > Stappia. The sequence goes on from NZ_JASHIK010000019.1 coordinate 36,139, forward strand.
GCCGGTGCCCTTGGTCACGCAGGCCGCGAAGGCGGCGGCATTCTCGGAGTGGAAATTGGTCGCCGGATAGGCGAGCGGCATGTCCCACTTTTCGGCGGCAAGCGCCGGCGTGGCGGCGGATGCGGCAAGAAGCGCGGCGGTTACAATGCCGGTGGTGGTCTTCAAAAGGTCAGTCATCTTCACTCCTCCATGTCTCCGGACCCTGATGTTGTTTTGGGTCCCGGAGTGTTCACGATCTCTGGTCGGTGTCTGGTCCCGGCAGGACGTCGAAGGTCTCACTCTAGACAGCGAAACGCTCCGGCGAATAGGGGGCCAAGTCGATATTCGGCCTGCGACCGCTCACCAGGTCGGCAATCAGCCGGCCGGTCCGAGGACCGCCGGTCAGGCCGACATGATGGTGGCCGAAGGCCATCAGGACGTCGCCATGGCGTGGCGACGGCCCGATCACGGGGATGGAATCGGCCGGCGCCGGCCGGTGTCCCATCCATTGTCTTGTGGAGCGCCAGGAGAGCCCGGGCATCGCCTTGCGCAACTGGCGTTCCAGCAGTTTGAAGGGCGCTTCCGCCGGTCCTGCCTCCAGTCCGCCGAACTCGACGATGCCGGCAAGACGGATCCGGCCCTCCAGCGGCGTGGCGACGAACTTCGCCGAGGCGAACATCGCCGGCGCGCGGGGGAAGCCGCTCGGCTCCTCCAGTTCCAGATGATAGCCGCGCTCGCTCTCCAGCGGGACAGAGATGCCGAGCTGGCGGGCCAGGTCCTTCGACCAGACGCCTGTGGCGAGCACGGCACGGTCACAGTCGAGCGGGCCGCCATCGGTGGCAAGCCCGGCGAGCCGGCCGTTGTCGAAGCGAAAGCCCTCGATGGAGGCGCGCAGCACGCGCCCGCCCAGCGTTTCCAGGTGGGCGGCAAGGTCCTTCACATAGCGGCCCGGATCGCGGATGACGCCATGATCGGAAAGGCGGACGGCGAAGCGGTTCTCGGGTCCGAGCAGCGGATCGTAAGCGGCAACCGCGTCGCCTTCGATCTCCTCCCAGGCAAAGCCGGCCGCACGGCGCAGGTTCCAGCCGAAGGCGTCCGCCGCGAAAGCCGCGCGGTCGCGGTAGACATAGAGGTAATCGGACGGGGCCAGCCAGTGTTCCGCCGGAGTGCCGGCGGCGAGCGCCTGATGGTCCTCGAGGCTGTTGCCGATGATGGGAAAAAGCGCGCGCGAGATGCGGGCGGTCTCCTCCGCCCGGCAATGGGAGAGATAGCGTGCGAGCCAGGGCAACAGGCGGGGCAGATAGGACCAGCGCAGGAAAAGCGGGCTGTCGGGGTCGAGCAGCATCCGCGGCGCCTTGGCGGGCAGGCCGGGGACGGTGACGGGGACCACGGCGCAGGAGGCGAGCACGCCGCCGTTGCCGTGGGAGGTGCCTTCGCCGGGCGCGCTGCGGTCGACAAGCGTGACGTCATGTCCGTCGCGAGCCAGCGAGAGCGCTGTGCTCACGCCGACGATGCCGGCGCCGATGACGACAATCCTCAACCGTTCGCTGCCGTGCTGCTGCACCAAGTCTCTCCCCAGAAGCTTGGCATAAGTGTCATGCGGGCAGGTCTTATTGTCAACGATTTATCGACAAATTGTTTGTAATATTGCCAACCAGTGGCATCTGACGCGGATGCGCGGTGGCCGAACCATGTTGAGGGGCAGTCGAGCAGAGCCCTTGACGCAGGGTTGCCGGAGCGCCCTTTCTGTGAATTCCGGGTGGCATGCCCGACGGGAGGATCGACATGAAAGTTGAAGGCGGCAAGGCGCTTTATGGCGCGGCGGTGGGGATACTTATGCTGGAGGCGCGGTTTCCGCGTATTCCCGGCGATATGGGCAATGCACTGACCTGGTCGTTTCCCGTCCACTACCGGATCGTGCGCGATGCGACGCCCGACCGGGCCGTGCGGCAGGGCGCGCGGGGCCTTCTGGATGCGTTCATCGCCGCCGGGCGGGATCTGGTCGCCGACGGCGTCGACGGCATCACCACCAATTGCGGGTTCCTGTCACTCTTCCAGCGCGACCTGCAGGCGGCGCTGGGCGTACCGGTGGCGGCGTCCTCCCTGATGCAGGTGCCGCTGGTCGACCGCTTGCTGCCTCCGGGAAAGCGGGCCGGCATCCTGACGATCTCGGCCGCCTCGTTGACGACCGCGCACCTGGAGGCGGCAGGCTGCGCGCCGGACACGCCGGTGATGGGGACGGAGGGCGGAAGCGAATTCACCCGCGCCATTCTCGACAACGAGACAAGCCTCGATGTGGAAGCGGCACGTGCCGACAATATCGAGGCGGCGCGCCTCTTCGCCGCGCGTCACCCGGAGATCGGGGCCATCGTGCTCGAATGCACCAACATGGTGCCCTATGCGGCGGATATCCGCGCGGCGACGGGTCTGCCGGTTTACTCCATCGAGAGTTTCGTCACCTGGTTCCACTCCGGCCTCGTCCCCAGGCGGCATGGCTAAGCCCGATGGAGAGTTGCCCCGATGCGGCTGCCTGCCGTAGCTTGGGGAGACATAATCCAGGCGGGAATTTCATGACAGACAGTTCACAGGCCGAAAGCCAGGGCGAAGACATTGCGCGCGGCGGCATCGGCCCGGTCGTTTCAGCGGCCCACCTGGCCTCCGGCGCCATGCCGGCGCTTTCGGAGGTCGAGTTTGCGGTGACGATGATGGTCAACGCCTATCATCGCTGGATGGTGCGCTGCATGGCGGCTGCAGGCGCTCCCGGCATGAGCCCGCTCGACACATTGGTGCTGCACTCGGTCAATCATCGCGGCCGGCCGAAGTCGCTCGCGGATATCTGCCTGGTGCTCAATATCGAGGACACGCACACAGTCACCTACGCGCTGAAGAAGCTCGCAGCGGCCGGTCTTGTCGAGACCGGCAAGCGCGGCAAGGAGAAGACGGTGGCGATCACCCGGGCGGGCGAGAAGACCTGCATGGAATACCGGCGGCTGCGCGAGGCACTGCTGGTCGGGCCTGTGAAGGGGCTCGGCATGGACGAGGTGGAGCTGTCGCGGCTGGCCGCAACACTGCGCTCGGTTTCGGGGCACTACGACCAGGCCGCGCGCGCCGCTGCCGCAATGTAATCCGCACTATCGATCGCGGCCGGGCGCCGCGGTTCTCACGCGACGTTGCTGCGGCGTTCGGGTGCGGCCTCTTCCCCGGTGGTTGCCTCGGTTTCCGGCGAAATGCCGTCGGCAGTGTCCAGGGCGCCAGGCTCCAGTTCCGGCAATGCGGTTTTCGCCTCGCCAAGAGCGGGCGGCAACAGCAGCGCGTCTCGCTTTGCCTGCTGGGCCAGCGCTGCATTGTGGTGGGCGGTCTTGTCCGACAAGTCCATCGGCCGACCGAAGAGGAACCCTTGCACCTTGTCGCAGCCGGCGGCGCGCAGCAGGGTCACCTGGTCCTCGTTCTCCACGCCCTCGGCGGTGATGGTGACGCCGAGCGAGCGTCCAAGGCCGACGATGGAGGCGATGATCGCGTCGGTCGTGGGGTTCTTGCCGACCGTGGCGACGAAGGAGCGATCAATCTTGATCGTGTCGAAGGGAAACCGGGACAGGTAGCTGAGGCTCGAATAACCGGTGCCGAAGTCGTCCATTGCCACGGACGCCCCCATCTGGCGAATACTGGAAAGCGTTTTGACGACGGCCTCCGTGTCGGAGATCAGAAGGCTTTCGGTGATCTCTATTTCCAGGCGCTCGGGCGCCAGGCCGCTTGCCTTCAGTGCATCTGCGACCCGCTGTTCCGTCTTGCCGGGACTGAACTGGGCCGGCGACACATTGACGGCAACCGTCAGCGAGGTGTCGCGCCAGTGGGCGGCTTCGTGGCAGGCCCGGTTGAGCACCCATGAGCCGATTTCCTCGATGAGGCCGGCGTCTTCGGCAATCGGGATGAACACGGTGGGTGAAATCGTGCCGCGCTCGGGGTGCTCCCAGCGCAGCAGGGTCTCATAGCCGGTCAGGCGCAGGTCCGAGAGCGAGAACTGCGGCTGGTAGAGCAGGCGGAACTCGTCCTGCTTCAAGGCGTTGCGCAGGTCCGCCTCCAGCATCTTGCGCTTCTGCGCGTCGGCATCCATGTCGGGCGAGTACCAGACATAGGTCGACCTTCCGGAATGCTTGGCGCGGTAAAGGGCAAGGTCCGCGCAATGGAGCAAGCGGGACGATCGCCAAGCGGCCTCCGTTGCCTGCGCGACGCCGATTGAGAGCGAAATGGGTATGTCCTTGCCGTCGATGCGGGTCGGCACCTTGGTTGCGGCGATCATCGTGGCGGCAAGCTTTGTGACGGCCTTGCGGGTGCTGTCGCGGGCGATCAGCACCGCGAACTCGTCGCCGGACAGGCGGGCTACCAGATGGTCGCCGAAGACACTGGACAGCCGGTCGGCAATCACCTGCAGGAAGAGGTCGCCCGCGGCATGACCATGCGTGTCGTTGACATCCTTGAACTTGTCGACGTCGATCAGCATCACGGCGATATTGGTCGCCTTGGCATGCGCCAGGCGCAAGGCCTCGTTGAGCTTGGTGCTGAACACCGTCCGGTTCGGCAGTCCTGTCAGGGCATCGTGATGGGCAAGGAACTGGATGGTCTTGCTGGCATGCAGCCGGTCGCGGAACCGGCTCCAGACGAAGAAGGCGGCAAGGCCCATGGCGGCGAAGACCATCGCCATCATCACCGCGACGCCGATGCGTATGACGTCGTTGAGGAACAGGCCGGTCATCTCCTGGTTGTAGGAGAGGATCATCGCGCCCGTGATGGTGTGGTGCTCCCGGATCGGCACCGCGAGCAACGTTATCCCGTCACGCCTGCCCAGGTAGTTCGAGGGCACGTCGACAGGCAGTGCGGTGTTGTCCAGGAGACCGGACAGAAGCCGGTTGACGCGCGGCATCAGCTGCGCGATCTGCGGTTCCGACAGGCGCGGCAGGATGATGCTGGTGTCAACAGAGGGAGCCTTTTCGTCGAACCAGGCGATTGCCACGGTGGCGACGAGTTCGTTGCCTTCCAGGTGGCTCATGAACTCCGTGACGGTCAGTTCCGTCGAGGGCGGTGCCGGCTGATGGCGAATGGCCGGTGCGCGTCGCGCGGCGCGTTCCCCGCCAAGGCTGTCGATGGAGAGCCGAAGGGGCTGTTCGGCGAGCGGCTGGGGGGTCTGTTCGGACGCATCGATCCGGCGCTGCTGCATGTACTCCTGCAGATCGCGCTCGATCCGGCGCGTCGCTTCCTGGGCGTCGCGCGTGTAGATGGCCTGCGAGAAGAATACATTGGCCGTGTGGATCGCCGAGGCAAAGCCAAGAACGACGGTAAACCCTGTCGTGATTCCGAGAAGTGTTCGAAAACTGCGCAAACCGCCATCCTCGCGCGCTGCCTGTCTGGCCTTGCCGCCTTGGTCCTGTCGGATCATCGCATTACAAAGTTTCCAGACATTGAATCGTGACAGTCGTGGCGGTGACCCTGCGGTGTTGCGTAAGCCGAAAAGACGGAGAAGCGACCATGGTCGATCAACAGATGCGCAGCGAAACGGATTCCATGGGGTCGGTCGAGGTGCCGGCGGATCGGTACTGGGGCGCGCAGACCGAGCGCGCGCGTCATCACTTCGCCATCGGACGGGATCCTTTTCCGCTGGAGATCATTCGCGCGGTGGCCGAGATCAAGCGTGCAGCAGCGACCGCCAATGCCGAAATCGGCGTGCTTGACGGGCGCCTTTCCGAACTCATCCGCACAGCGGCCGACGAGATCATCGCCGGGCGGCACGATGGCGAGTTTCCGCTGCATGTGTGGATGACCGGCTCCGGGACCCAGGCCAACATGAATGTCAACGAGGTGATCTCCAACCGTGCGATCGAACTCGCCGGAGGCGCGCGCGGGAGCAAGGACCCGGTTCACCCGAACGATCACGTCAACCGGTCGCAGTCCTCCAACGATGTGATCCCGACGGCGCTCAACGTCGCGGCGGCGGTGATGATCGCGTCCCGGCTGCTGCCGGCCCTGGCGAACCTGCGGGAGGCATTGGCCGGGAAGGCGCGGCAATGGCGCGATGTCGTCAAGATCGGCCGGACGCACATGCAGGACGCGGTGCCGATGACGCTGGGTCAGGAGTTCGCCGGCTATGTCGGAATGCTCGACGACAATGTCGAGCGGCTCGCCTTCGCGCAGAAGGGGCTGATGCGGTTGGCGATCGGCGGCACGGCGGTCGGGACCGGTCTGAACGCGCCGGCGGGTTTCGACATCAAGGTGGCAAGCGAGCTCGCCTCGCGCACCGGCCTGCCGTTCGAGGCGGCGGCGAACAAGTTCGCGGTGATGGGCGCACATGACGCGATGGTGATGGCCTCGGGCACGCTACGTGTGCTTGCCGTTTCGCTCCACAAGATCGCCAATGACATCCGTCTGCTGGCTTGCGGGCCGCGCGCGGGCTTTGCCGAGCTGGTGCTGCCGGAAAACGAGCCTGGCTCCTCGATCATGCCTGGCAAGGTCAACCCGACCCAGTGCGAGGCGCTGGCGATGCTCACGGTCCAGGTGATGGGCCTGGATGCGGCAACCGGATTTGCCGGCGCTGGCGGGCTGCTCGACATGAACGTCTACAAGCCGATGATCGGCGCGAACGTGATCGAGTCCTGCCGGATGCTTGCCGATGGCATGGAGCATTTCGCAAAGTTCGCGGTTGCAGGTATGGAAGCCAATGAAAGCCGGCTGCGCGAGACGGTCGACCGGTCGCTGATGCTGGTGACGGCGCTGACGCCGGAAATCGGCTACGACAAGGCGGCGGCCATTGCCCATCATGCCCATCACGAGGGGCTGACCCTGAGGGAGGCAGCGCTCGCGCTCGGGCATATCGACGCGGCGCGGTTCGACCGGATTGTCGATCCCGCCTCGATGACCGGCGAGATGCCGGATATCGGCTGAGGGCAGGCGGCGCGCCGCCGCGCCCCCCGGGCGTGGCTGATTTCAGGGTGAATGTGCTAGAACGCGATAACTGCGGCGGGGCGAGTCGGGATCGGCGCGCATCTGCCCGTCATTTGAAAGAGGTATCCATGGACGGTCGGGTGGTGCTTGTCACGGCTGCGGGCAGCGGCATGGGCGCGGAAATCGCGCGCAAGGTCGCAGGGCTCGGCGCGCGCGTCGCGATCCTGTCTGCCAGCGGCAAGGGGGCCGCGCTGGCCGAGGAACTGGGCGGGCTCGGCCATACCGGGTCGAACCTTGTTGCCGATGATCTTGCCGCGTTCGTCGCGGCGGCAGTCGAGCGCTATGGACGTATCGATGCGGTGGTGAACAGCGCCGGGCACGGTCCGAAGGGCGATATCCTGTCGATCACCGACGAGGACTGGCACCTGGGCATGGATTACTACCTGATGAACGTCATCCGCATGTGCCGGCTGGTGACGCCGCACTTCCAGCGCCAGGGCGCGGGCGCGGTGGTCAATATCTCCACCTATGCCACGTTCGAACCCGAGGCGATGTTCCCGACCTCTGGCGTCTTTCGCGCCGGACTGGCCGCTTTCACCAAGCTTTACTGCGACAAGTATGCTGCCGACGGCATTCGCATGAACAACGTCCTGCCGGGCTTCATCGACAGCCTGCCGGAGAAGGAGGACCGGCGCGAGAGGATCCCCATGGGGCGCTACGGCACGGTCAGCGAAGTGGCGGAAACCGTCGCCTTCCTGCTGTCCGACGGGGCTGGTTACATCACTGGCCAGAACCTGCGCGTCGATGGCGGCATCACGCGGTCGGTCTGAGGCTCCGGACAGGCGATGAACATCTGGTCTGCGATCAGTGCGGTGGCGGCGGCGATCGGTTCGGGCGGCGCCCAGATGGTCGACCGGATCGTCCAGTTCCTTGTCTCCGTCGGCGACGGGCGGGGTGACCGTGCCGTCGCCTTCACCGTTGCGATGATCGCGCTGTCGGCCAAGATGGCGAAGGCGGACGGCGTCGTCACGGGCGACGAGGAGATCGCCTTCCTCGACGTCTTCGACATTCCCGCCGGCGAGGAACGCAACGTCATCCGCCTGTTCAATCTCGCCAAGCAGGACGTCGCGGGTTTCGAGACCTATGCCGAACGGCTCGCGGCGCTGTTCCCGGGTGACGAGGACATTCGGGTCGATATCCTCGATGCGCTGTTCCACATCGCCAAGGCGGATGGCGTGGTACATGAACACGAAGTGGCCTATCTCACGAGAATTGCGGAGATATTCGGCCTTGACGCGCGTGCGTTCGACCAGGTCTTCGCCCGGCATGTCCGCGCCGAGGGAGACCCCTATCCGGTGCTGGGCATCGCGCGCGAGGCGTCCAATGACGAGATCCGGAGCCACTATCGGCGCATGGTCGTGGAGACCCATCCCGACCGGCTGATCGCGCGCGGCGTGCCGGAGGAATTCGTTCGCATCGCCAATGACCGCCTGGCCGCGCTCAACGTGGCCTATGCCAAGATCGCGGCCGAGCGCGGAATGTGACCGACAGAAGCAACATCCGGGGAAAGGGAGAGTGGAAATGATCGATGCGACGACGCTTGCGGCCTATGTGGCGATTGTACTGGGCTTCGTCTTCATCCCCGGCCCGGCGACACTGCTGACGGTTGCGAGGGCGACGAGTTCGGGACCCCGGGTCGGCATCGCGACCGGGGCCGGCATCGCCGCCGGCGACCTGGTGCATACGGTGATGGCGGTGGTCGGCCTGTCGGCGATCATCGCGACCTCGGCCATGCTGTTCTCGATCATCAAGTATCTGGGCGCGGCCTATCTGATCTATCTCGGCATCCGCGCCCTGTTCGAACGGCCGGCGACCGACCCTGCTGCCGGGATGCGAACCATCGGCGTGGGGACGGCGTTCCGTCAGGCCATCCTTGCCGAGGTGCTGAACCCGAAGACGGCCCTGTTCTTCCTGGCATTCCTGCCGCAGTTCGTGAAACCGGGGAACGGCTCTGCGGCGCTGCAGCTTCTCGTGCTCGGGGTGCTGTTCGTGCTGATCGGGCTGTTCAGCACGGTCGTTTTCGCGCTGGCGGCGGGCCGGCTTGGCAATTTCCTGCGACGCAACCCCACGATCCTGAAGTGGCAGGGCAAGGTGGTCGGCGGCATCTATTGCGCGCTCGGGCTCAGGCTTGCCCTGCAGGATCGCTGAGGGCACCACGGAAAGACATGCGATGAGCGTCAGGACGGATACCGGGTTGCCGGCGCGGCTGCGCCCTTCGCCGAACCACAACGAGCGGCAGGGGGAAGTGCGTCTGCTTGTCCTTCACTACACCGGAATGGCGACGGGGGAGGAGGCGGTGCGCCGGCTTTGCGATCCGGCCGCCGAGGTTTCCGCGCACTACGTGGTCGAGGAGGATGGCGGCATCCTGCAACTGGTGCCGGAAAGCCGGCGGGCCTGGCACGCGGGCAAGTCGTTCTGGAAAGGCGAGCGGGACATCAATTCCCGCTCGATCGGGATCGAGATGGTCAATCCCGGACATGAACACGGCTATCTTCCCTTCCCGGAGGCGCAGGTCGCGGCGGTGATCGATCTGTCCGCGGACATATGCGCCCGTCACGGCATTCCCGCCACCGGCGTGCTGGCGCATTCCGACGTGGCGCCGGAGCGCAAGGTGGACCCGGGAGAACTGTTCCCGTGGGATCGCCTGGCGGCGGCCGGCATCTGCCTGCATGTCACGGCGGAGCCCGTGTCGGGCGGGCGGTTCTTCCAGGAAGGCGACAGCGGCCAGCCGGTGGAGGCGCTGCAGTCGATGCTGGCGCTCTACGGTTTCGAGATGCCGATCAGCGGCACCTTCGATGCCCGCACGCGGCTGGCTGTCGCGGCGTTCCAGAGGCGACATCGGCGCGGGCGTGTCGACGGCATCGCCGACATGTCGACGATCACCACCCTGCACCGTTTTTTGCAGGAGGCGCCGAACCTCGGCTGACGCGGGGCGGCGATCGTGACGGCTTTCGCAACAGGGGCAGATCCTCGCCGCCTGCGGGCCACGGGAGCGGGACATCAGCGCCATGAAGCAGCCGCATTGTCCAGCATGTGCATATTTTAGCCCGATTGTGCCGATTTTTTTGTAACATTTCGTGATCAGCGCGGTCGGATTTTCGTCTTACCGCACCGTCATACCCCCGCCCTCTCAGCAATGACAAACAGTCTTGAAGGTCGGTACATGACGATTTCTCTCGCGCCGCGTCTCGTTTGCGCGCTCTTTCTGGCTCTTACCGCTGCGGCATGCCAGACCGCATCCGTTTCGACGACAACCGTCGATCCAAAGATCCTGGAGGCCGGCGGCCGCGCCGCGAAATACGATGCGATCATCCGTGCCGAGGCACGCAAGCACGGCGTGCCGGTGAAGCTGGCGCATGCCGTGATCAGTGTCGAAAGCAACTACAATGCCCGTGCACGCGGCCGCGCCGGAGAGATCGGGCTGATGCAGATCAAGCCCCAGACCGCTCGCGGCGAGGGCTTCCGCGGCAGCGCCAAGGCTCTTTACGACCCGAAGACCAACATCACCTACGGCATGCGCTATCTCGCCGGCGCCCACAAGAAGGCTGGCGGCGACGTTTGCGGCACCATCCTGCGCTACAATGCCGGGCACTTCGCCAAGCGGATGAACCCGGTCAGCAGCCGTTACTGCTCGAAGGTGAAGCGGCTCCTGGCGCAGGGCTGAGGCCCTCGCCCGCCCACCGCTCAGCGTCCAGACGGAGCGAGGGCGGCAACAGACGGGGAGGCGGGAATGTCTCCCGCCAGGCGCTCGTCCGAGGAAACTCCGGTGACGGTCTCGGCCAGCGAGACCACACCCGCCCAGATCGGCAGGCGATAGTCCTCCTCGTCATCGACGGGCGGTCCGTCGCGGCGCTTCATGGTGATCTGCTCGACATCAAGAGCCAGCACACCGGTGGCGCCGAATTCCTTCGCGGTCATGGGACGGACCTCATCCCAGCGACCGGGCAGCAGGCGGTTGGTCAGGGCCACGAGGGCTGCTTCCTTCTCCGCCGCGTTGACCACATGCCGGGCCTGCGCGTGGACCACCACCGAACGGTAGTTCATCGAGTGGTGGAAGGCGGAGCGGGCAACGACAATGCCGTCGAGCAGGGTTACCGTCAGGCAGACGGGCGCACGTTCCTCGATGCCCTTGACGATACGCGTCGCCTTGGCGCCGTGGATATAAAGCTTGCGCCCGATCCTGGCGTGCAGCATCGGGATGACTATCGGCCTTTCGTCGGCGACGAACCCGACATGGGCGATGCGGGCCTCGTCGATGACGGCCCATGCTTCAGACGGGTCCGTCACCTCGCGCTTGCCGACCCTGACGCGGGCGTGGCGAGGCAGACTGGCGCGGTGCTGGTGTCCGATGGTTCTTTCGATTTTCGTCATGACTGGCATTCCCGTGTTTCCCGGCGAGGAATGTGGCATTAAACTGGTTCCAAGGAAGATCCACTTTCAGGATTATCAAAGGACCAGAAAATGCTCGACGGCATTCTGTCGCTTGACCGCAGCCTCCCGGTTCCCTTGCCCGAACAGGTCTATCGCGGCCTGAGAGGGGCGATCGGCCAGGGGCATTTCTCGGCCGGCGCCCGGCTGCCGTCGAGCCGAACGCTGGCGACGTCCCTCGGCATCTCCCGAAATACGGTGAACGCGGCCTACGAGCTTCTGGCGGCGGAGGGCGTCGTGTCGGTGCGTCCCGGATCGGCTCCGCGCGTCGCGCATCACGGCGCGGCGCGACCGCAGGGCGGGGGCGGAGAAGGCGGCACGCGGGCAGTCGCGCTCTCGCGGCGCGGGCGCGAGATGAGTGCCGATCCCTGGGCCGGAACCGGCCGGCGGCGCGGCGGCCGGCTCGAGCCCGGCTCGCCGGCGCTTGACTGCTTCCCCAAGGATGTCTGGGCACAGACGCTCAGGCGTGCGGCGCGCACGCTTCGCGGCGGATCGATGTTCTATGAGGAGACGGCCGGATATCCGGCGCTGCGCGAGGCGCTGGCGGACTATCTGGCCCGGGACCGGGGAGTGCGCGCCACGCCCGACCGGGTCCTCGTCCTGCCGTCGACACAGGCGAGCCTGCAACTCGTCGCGCAGTGCCTGGCCGATCCGGGCGATGCCGCCTGGATCGAGGATCCGGGCTATCTTGGCGCGCGCGCCGCGTTTCGCGCCGCCGGGTTGTCGGTGCAACCGATGCCGGTCGACGGGCAGGGCGGCGACCCTTCGCCGCTTGCCGACGGACCGTCGCCGAGGCTGATCTACGTCACCCCGTCGCACCAGTATCCGCACGGTATGCGAATGACGCTCGCGCGTCGCGCCATGATCCTCGATGCGGCGCGGGCACACGGCGCCATTGTGCTGGAAGACGATTACGACAGCGAGTTCCTGTTTTCCGGACGGCCCCTCGCGGCGATGCAGGGGCTCGGCGCGGACGGCGAGGTGATCTACCTGGGCACCTTCTCCAAGAGCATGCTGCCGGGGGTGCGCGTCGCCTACATGGTGGTGCCGGAGCATCTGGCAGGCCCGCTGGCGGTGGCGCAGCGGGTGTCCGGCATGCTGGCCAGCGTGGTGACGCAGGCCGCGCTCGCCGATTTCATCGTGTCCGGCCGTTATCGGGCGCATCTGAAGCGCATCCAGGGGATCTACCAGACACGTGGAACCATCCTTGCCGGTGCATTGCGGGCAAGCCTCGGCGGATTGGCAAGCGTCGCCGATCCGGTGGGCGGGGTGCAGCTTGCCCTGAGGTTTCGCGATCCCGTCGACGATCTCGAGGTGGCCCGGCGCGTCAATGCGCGCGGCTTCGGTGTTGCGTCGCTGTCCTCCTATGGCATTCGCTACCGGCAGAGCGGCCTTGTCATCGGCTTCGCCGGACTGGCGGAGGGGGATGCGCGCGACTGCGCCGCGGCAATCGCGGCGGTGCTGGAGGAGGGCGACTTCGACAAGGCTTGACCGAACCTGTCCGGACGCCTACCAGTCGCGCGTCAGCCGGCCGGACGGCCGCTCCCGCAAGCGCGGAAACGCCGCGGGGGAGGAAAGTCCGGGCTCCACGGAAAAACGGTGCCGGGTAACGCCCGGCGGGGGCGACCCCAGGGAAAGTGCCACAGAAAGCAAACCGCCCCGGCTTCGGCCGGGGTAAGGGTGAAAGGGTGGGGTAAGAGCCCACCGCGCGACCGGTAACGGAAGCGGCACGGTAAACCCCACCGGGAGCAAAACCGAATAGGGGCGGTGCGGGATCCGCAAGGGTCCCGGCCCTTTTCCAGGCCAGCCGCCCGGGTTGGTTGCGTGAGGCGTCCGGCGACGGGCGTCCCAGATGAATGGTCGTCGCGTGCGGCATTCGTGCCGCGCCATACAAAACCCGGCTTACAGGCCGGCTGACACTTTTCCCTCCCGATCCTGAAAACGGATTTTCCTCCGCTTCACGTGGCGCACGCTCCTTCCAGCGATGCTCCGTGGCGCCCTTTCGCGCGCGATGTTCTTGAAACCGTTGGCTTTCAACCCCGCGCTCCCTCCCGCGCGGCCGGATTCGGCACCTCTCGCAGGATGCAAAGCCATCGCAACCCAATTTTAAGCTTAACCGTGGATAACCTTTGGACGGTGTTTCGCACACCGTTCGGGAGGGGGCCGAAACCATTGGATTCCATTGACGCCCATGAGGTCCCATGCTATCCCAGATCATCCCGTTTCGAGTTGTGGCGACGGGGCTAAGGCGGCGCACGGATTCGGTTCTTGTGCCGGCGTGCGGTCGGGCCGCAGGCACGGCGCATGGCGCCGATGTGTCCAGGGATCGGGAGTCAGGTGGTGGCCGAACGCAGCGCGTTCGGCGGTGGGGCGAGAGAATCGATGTCCGGCTTCGTGTCGCACTACACAAATCGACTCGACGCCAAGGGGCGGGTCTCCGTTCCTGCTTCCTTTCGCCAGGCTCTCACACGCGACGGTTTCGAAGGTCTCTACTGCTTTCCCTCGCTGCATCAGTCGGCTGTGGATGCGGGCGGGCATCAGCTCGTCAGCGAGATCCAGAAGCGTCTCGACGGCCTGACCACGCTGACCGAGGACCACGATGCCCTGTCAACGGCGCTGTTCGGCGCGAGCGAAACCCTGAAGATCGACGGAGACGGCCGGGTGATGCTGTCCGACATGATCCGCGAGCACGCGGAAGTGACCGACCAGGTGACCTTCGTCGGGCAGGGCTTCAAGTTCCAGATATGGGAGCCGGAGCGGTTTCGTGCGCATCGCGCCGACGCGATGAAGCGTGCGATGGCCGTTCTGTCCTCGCCGAAGCCTTCGGAGGCGGGGCGATGATGGCGTTGCCCAAGGGTGACGGCGCCCCGCGCCATGTCCCGGTTCTGCTGTCGGAAGTTGTTTCCGCGCTCGGTGACATCGAGGGATGCACGGTCCTGGATGGCACGTTCGGGGCTGGCGGCTACACCCGCGCGTTCCTCGATGCCGGTGCCGCTGTCATTGCCGTCGACCGGGATCCGGACGCAATCGCTGCAGGGCAGGCGCTTGCCGCCGGCAGCGCTGGCAGGCTGGCCCTCGTCGAGGGACGCTTTTCGGAGCTGGATGCGCATGCCCAGGCAAGCGGTCATGCGGGCGTGGATGCCGTGGTGCTCGATCTGGGTGTCTCGTCCATGCAGCTCGACGAGGCGGAGCGCGGGTTCTCCTTCCGTAGCGACGGACCGCTCGACATGCGCATGGAGCAGCAGGGGCTTTCCGCCGCCGATGTAGTCAACCAAATGCCGCAACGCGACCTGACCAGGGTGATCGGCATCCTGGGTGAGGAAAAGCGCGCATCTTCGGTGTCGCGGGCGATCGCCGAGCGGCGCAAGGAACGTCCCTTCGAGCGCACATCGGATCTCGCCGCGGTCGTCGAGAAGGTTGTCGGGCGCTCCTTCAAGGGCAAGCAGATCCATCCGGCGACACGAACCTTCCAGGCCCTGCGCATCTATGTGAACCGGGAGCTGGACGAGGTTGTCGAGGCCCTGGCCGCTGCCGAGCGCGCATTGCTTCCCGGCGGGCGGCTGGTCGTCGTCACGTTCCACAGCCTCGAGGACCGGATCGTCAAGCGCTTCCTGGCGGAGCGCAGCAGGACCCGCGCGGGCGGGTCGCGTCACCTGCCGGAAGCGGAAGTGCCGCCGGCGACATTCGAACTGATTGCCCGCGGCGCGGTCGATCCGACCGAGGCCGAGGTCGCCGCCAACCCCCGCGCCCGGTCCGCGAAACTGAGGGCCGCACGGCGCACCGACGCCCCGGCGCGCGAGATCGATCCCCGCGAGCTTGGCGCGCCGCGCGTCGTCGCGCCCGGGCAGTGGGAAGAGGTGAAACCATGAGCCGCTACACGAACATCGTCCTTGCCGTTGGCGTGCTGGCCGCCGCCGCCGCCGTCTACGACATGAAGCATGATGCGGAACGCTCGGCCGAACATGTCGCCGAGTTGCAGCGCCAGATCGATCAGGAGCGCGAACAGCTTCAACTGCTCAAGGCCGAATGGAGCCTTCTCAACGATCCCAGCCGCCTGCAGCGGCTGGTCGAGCGATATAACGAGCACCTGTCCCTGGAGCCGCTTTCGGTCGAACAGATCACCCGGATCGAGGATGTGCCGGTCAAGCCCGTGCATCTGGCTCCGATCGACAGCAACGCGACGCTCGGCGGTTATGCCGGGTCGGCGCCCGTGGTTCGATAGGAAGGGCGAGATGGCGGTGACTGATCAGCCCGTATCCTTCCTGCAGCGCCGTGCCGTCGGCGAACGGCATGTGCCGCGCGGACCCTCGACGCATGCGGTGCGCAGCCGGGTGCGCATGGCGATGGTCGTCTTCGCCATGGTTTACATGGCGATTGGCGGCCGGCTGGTGATGCTGGGGATGAGCGAGGAAGCGCGCTCGGTTTCCTATATCTCGGCGCAGGACAGCGTGGCCGCATCCCGGCCCGATCTCGTCGATCGCAACGGCCAGATCCTGGCAACCGACATCAAGACGGCCTCGCTCTTTGCCGAACCGCGCAAGATCATCGATGTCGACGAGGCGCTGGAGGGCATCGCCAGCGTGCTGCCGGAACTGGGTACGGATGCGGTGCGCAAGCGCCTGGCCAGCAATGCCGGCTTCATATGGCTGAAGCGCGAGCTGACCCCACGCCAGCGCACGATGATCCACGACCTCGGCATTCCCGGCGTCGGTTTCCTCGAGGAAAACAGCCGCTTTTATCCAGGCGGCCCGACCGCAAGTCATATCGTCGGATCGGTCAATGTCGACAACCAGGGCATCTCCGGCATGGAGCTTGCCGTCGACAAGGCCTGGCTTGGCGACCTGCAGCAGCTTGGCTTTGCCAGCGACCGGCCGATGGAGCCGGTGAACCTTGCGGTCGACCTGCGGGTCCAGCATGTGGTGCGTGACGAACTTTCCAAGGCGCTGGAGCGCTACCGGGCAATCGCGGGCGTCGGCATCATTCTCGATGTCGAGACCGGCGAAGTGGTGGCGATGTCGTCGCTGCCGGACTTTGACCCCAACGACCGCGCCCAGGCGCTGGAGAAGGATCGCCTCAACCGCGCGTCCGGCGGCGTCTTCGAGATGGGCTCGGTGTTCAAGGGTTTCACCGTCGCGATGGCGCTCGACAGCGGCCGGGTAACGATGAACGACAGCTTCGACGCAACGCGCCCGCTGCGCGTCGGCGGACGCACCATCGACGACTTCCACGGCAAGCGGCGGCTCCTGTCGGTGGCCGAGACCTTCATCTACTCGTCCAATATCGGCACCGCCAAGATGATGCTGAGCGCCGGCATCGACGAGCAGAAGGCGTTTCTCAAGCGGCTCGGCCTGACAACGCGAACCCAGACCGACCTGCCGGAAGTCGCGACGCCCCTTCTGCCGCCGAAATGGAACGAGCTTGCCGCGATCACCATTTCCTTCGGCCACGGTATCTCGGTAACGCCGCTGCAGACAGCGGTGGCGACCGCCGCGCTGGTCAATGGCGGACGCTTGATCCCGCCGACATTCGCTCCGCGCACCCGCGAAGAAGCGGCCGCGCTGGCCGAGCAGGTGGTGACGCCGCAGACCAGCGAAATCATGCGCTACCTGTTCAGGCTCAACGTCCAGTCGGGCTCCGGCCGGCGTGCTGAAGTGCCGGGCTACATGGTCGGAGGCAAGACCGGAACGGCGGAAAAGATCGAGAATGGCCGCTACGTATCCAACAAGCGCCGCAATTCTTTCCTTTCTGCGTTCCCTATCGACAAGCCGCGTTACGTTGTTCTGGTGGTTCTTGACGAGCCGAAGTCGGAGCGCGAGGGGATTGGCGCAACGGCAGGACTCAATACGGCGCCGCTGACGGCCGCCATCATTCGCCGCGCGGCACCGATGCTGGGTGTGCTGCCGAACTTCGGAGAACGGACGGAGACGGTATCGATTTCCTATTGACCGGGCCGGCAGGAACGGGGTCGCACCGCAGTTCCCGCCAGGTCCTGATGACGATGCACAACGGATATTGGCGCTAGACATGCTGTTGAAGGACCTCACCGGCGAACAGGTGCTCGCCGCACCCGAGTTCGAAGTCGAGATCGCCGGGTTGTCCGCGGACAGCCGCACCGTGACCGACGGGTTCGTGTTCGCGGCGCTGAAAGGCGCGCGCACGGACGGTACACGCTTCATAGAGGCTGCCCGTGCCTCGGGTGCCGGCGCGATCCTGGTCGGCCAGGACACGCCGCTTGCGGTGCTTGGCGAGGATGCCCCGACGTGTCCCGTCATCGTCAGCGACGACCCGCGCCGGACGCTCGCGCTGATGGCGGCCCGCTTTTACGAGCGGCAACCGGAAACGCTGGTGGCGGTTACCGGGACGAGCGGCAAGACATCGGTTGCCGTCTTCGTTCGGCAGATCTTCGCCCATGCCGGGTTCGAGGCCGCGAGCCTGGGTACGATCGGAACAGTGACAAGCCGGGGCGCGCTCTATGGCAGCCTGACGACACCGGATCCGGTGTCCCTCCACCAGACGCTGGCCCAGCTGGCGGACGACGGCATTACCCATGCCGCGCTGGAGGCGTCCAGTCACGGGCTCGACCAGCGCCGCCTTGATGGGCTTGAGCTGAAGGCTGCGGCCTTCACCAATCTCGGCCGCGACCATCTCGACTACCATCCGGACGTCGAGCACTACCTTGCCGCCAAGATGCGGCTGTTCGACACGCTCCTCGATGCCGAGCGGCCCGTGGTGCTGGAACCGGCCGCGCCGTACGCATGGCGGGTGGCGGCGGCGGCGCGCGAGCACGGGCACCGCGTCTTCACGGTCGGCGAGGGTGGCGAGGACATTCGGCTTCTCGACATCCGCCATGACGGCTTCGCCCAGATCCTGTCCCTTGAGACCGAGGCGGGTGCACGCGAGGTGCGGTTGCCGCTGGCCGGGCGCTTCCAGGTTTCCAACGCGCTGATCGCGGCGGGGCTGGCGATCTGTTCCGGTGTGCCGATCGAGGATGCGCTTGACGCGCTTGAAGTGCTCGAAGGCGCTCCCGGCCGGCTGGAACTGGTCGGCGAGACCGATGACGGCGCGCTTGTCTTCGTCGACTATGCCCACAAGCCGGACGCACTCGACACCGCGCTGGCCGCGCTCAGGCCCTTCACCAAGGGGCGGCTTCTGGTGGTGTTCGGCGCGGGCGGGGACCGCGATCCTGGCAAGCGTCCGCTGATGGGAGCGGCGGCGCATCGGCAGGCGGACATCGTCATCGTCACCGACGACAACCCGCGCAGCGAGGATCCGGCGACCATCCGAGCGGCGATCCTCGACGGGGCGCCGGATGCGCTGGAAATCGGCGATCGCCGCGATGCTATCGAGGCCGCCGTCGGGATGCTGCAACCCGGAGACGTCCTTTGCATCGCCGGCAAGGGGCACGAACCCGGGCAGATCGTTGGTGACGAAGTGCTGCCGTTCTCCGACCACGAGGTGGCGCGCGAGGCGCTCGCCGCTGTTGCCGAAAGCGATCTGTTCGGCGCGCTGGAGGATGACGGGCTCGGGCTGGATCTCGACCTCGACGATGCGCTGGAGCAGGCGCTCGCCGAGACGTTCGAGCCGGAGACGGAAACGACGGAAGAGGAAGAGCCGGCCGAACTCCTGATCCTGGGCGGCGATGTCGGAGAGGCCGAGGTCCGGGACGCTCCGGACGCAGAGAACGCGCCGGTCAAAAGGGCGGCATTTGCCGACGACGATTTGCTTGACGAGCTCTTCGCCGAGGAAGATTTCTCAGAAGCAGAAGCAGAAGCAGAAGCAGAAGCAGAAGCAGAAGCAGAAGCAGAAGCAGAAGCAGAAGCAGAAGCCGGCATGTTCCCTGAGGATGACGCCGGCGGCGAGATCCTCGACGCCGACACGGCGACGACCGCCGATGACACGGGTGACCTCGACGCGAACGAGGCCGCTGTCGCCGGAGAGCCGGAAACGGGCGGGGCGGACGAACTCCTTCCGGAGGATGACGTCTTTGCCGAAGAGGTCGACGATTTCCTCTCCGAGGATGTGGGCGAAGCCGACGACGCAACCGAACAGGCGGACGGGCCGACGGAGCGTGTCGCGGCGGCGATGCCGCCGCCAGCTGCACCGATATTCACCGCTGTTCCCCGTGCCACCGCTCCCCGTGCCATCGCTCCTCGTGCCGCCGCGATTTCCCTTTCGGCACCCGGCGAGCCGGTCGAAGCGGAACCGGATCGGCCGCTGTGGCGCCTTGACGAGATGGTCGAGGCCACAAGCGGCGAGTTGCGCGGCGCCGATATTCCTGACATCTCCGGCATCTCCATCGACAGCCGCAGCATTGCTCCGGGCGAGGCCTTCGTCGCGATCGCAGGCGAGCGTTTCGACGGCCATGACTTCGTCGGCAAGGCGCTTGCCGGCGGTGCCGGTCTTGCCGTCGTGGCGCGGGACAGGCTGGACCGACTTCCCGCGGACGGGCGCTATCTCGTCGTCGACGATCCGCTGGCGGCGCTGCGCGACCTGGGCCGTGCCGCGCGGGCCCGCAGCCGGGCGCGGATCGTGGCGGTCACCGGATCCGTCGGCAAGACCAGCACCAAGGACATGCTGAAACTGGCGCTCGACCCTTCGGGACGCACGCATGCCCCTGTCGCTTCCTTCAACAATCACTGGGGCGTGCCGCTGACCCTCGCAAGGATGCCGGCGGACACGGAGTTCGGTGTTTTCGAAATCGGCATGAACCATCCCGGCGAGATCACGCCGCTGGTGCAGATGGTGCGTCCGCATGCGGTGATCGTGACAACGGTGGAAGCGGTTCACCTGGAGTTCTTCGGCTCGCTGGAACGCATCGCCCAGGCCAAGGCGGAGATCTTCCTCGGTCTCGAGCCGGGCGGTCTGGCGCTGCTGAACCGCGACAACAACCAGTTTGATCTGCTGACCTATCTGGCGAAGGCCGCCGGCATTCGCCGCATCGCCACGTTCGGCCGCGCCGGACCGGCGGACGTTGAGGCCGAGCGGATTTCGGCGCAGACCGGCTGCACCTCCATTTCCGGCCATGTGTTCGGCCAGAAGATCGCCTACAAGGTGGGCGCTCCGGGCGAGCACCTTGTGACCAATAGTCTTGCGGTGCTGGCCGCCGTTGCGGAACTGGGCGGCGACCTTGCCCGGGCAGGCATGGCGCTGGCCGCGTTTCGCGCACCGAAAGGGCGCGGGGAGCAGGCAAGCCTGCGCCTTGCCGAAGGGCGCGCGACGCTGATCGACGAGAGCTACAACGCCAATCCCGCATCGATGCGTGCCGCGCTCGGGCTGCTGCGGGAGACGCCGATCGAGCGCAACGGCAGGCGTATCGCCGTGATCGGCGACATGCTCGAGCTTGGCGATGCGGAACAGCAACTTCACGCAGCGTTGCGCGGGCCTGTTGCCGAATCCGGTGCAGATCTCGTTTACTGCGCCGGACCGCGCATGCACGCCTTATGGGAACTGTTGCCGAAGCACCAGCGCGGCGCCTATTCCGAGGAAGCGGCGAGCCTGCAATCGCTGCTGATCGAGGATATCCGGCCTGGCGACGTGATCATGATCAAGGGATCGCTCGGCACGCGGATGGGTCCGCTGGTCGAAGCGCTCAAGCGCGAATTCCCCGTCGAAGACGACGGAGCCGAATAGGAACGTCTGATAGATGCTGTATTTCCTCGTCGAGTTTGCCGACCATTTCTCCGCGCTGAACGTGTTCCGCTACATCACGTTCCGGACCGGCGGGGCGATCATGACCGCCATGCTGTTCATCTTCCTGTTCGGACCGATGATCATCTCGTCGCTCAGGCTGCGCCAGGGGCACGGCCAGCCGATCCGTGCGGATGGTCCGCAGAGCCACCTGCTGACGAAGAAGGGCACGCCGACGATGGGCGGCCTGATGATCCTGTCGGGCATGCTGGTTGCCACGCTGCTTTGGGCGGACCTGCTCAATCCCTATACCTGGATCGTGCTCGGGGTGACCGTCGGCTTCGGTGCCATCGGTCTTTACGACGACTATCTCAAGGTGACGAAGTCATCCCACAAGGGGTTCAGCGGACGCAGCCGGCTCGGGCTGGAATTCCTGATCGCCGGCCTGGCGGCGTGGTGCGTGACCGTGCTGGAGGAAGGAGCCTACGGCACGTCCATCGGCTTCCCGTTCTTCAAGGATCTTGCCTTCAACCTGGGCGTCTTCTTCATCCCCTTCGCCGCTTTCGTCATGGTCGGCGCGGGCAATGCGGTCAATCTCACCGACGGCCTCGACGGCCTGGCCATCGTTCCGGTGATGATCGCCGCCGCCTCGTTCGGCCTGATCGCCTACCTGTCGGGCAATGCGGTCTTTGCCGATTATCTGCAGATCCATCATGTGTCCGGATCCGGCGAACTCGCCGTCCTTTGCGGTGCGGTGATAGGTGCGGGTCTCGGCTTCCTCTGGTTCAACGCTCCGCCAGCGGCGATCTTCATGGGCGACACCGGGTCGCTGGCGCTTGGCGGCATGATCGGCGCCATTGCCGTTGCCACCAAGCACGAGATCGTTCTGGCGATCATCGGCGGACTGTTCGTGCTGGAAGCGGTCTCGGTCATCGTGCAGGTGGCCTCGTTCAAACTGACCGGCCGGCGCGTCTTCAAGATGGCGCCGATCCACCATCACTTCGAGCATCTCGGCTGGACCGAGAGCCAGGTGGTGATCCGCTTCTGGATCATCGCGGTGGTTCTCGCCCTCGTCGGCCTCGCCACGCTGAAGCTGAGGTGAGGCGATGATCGCGGTCAGCTGCTTCACGGGCAGGACTGTCGCCGTCTTCGGCCTTGGAGGGTCGGGGATCGCGACGGCGCGCGCGCTTCTTGCCGGTGGCGCCAGGGTTGTTGCATTCGACGATAATCCGGCCGGTTGCGAGACGGCGCGCACCGCAGGGATCGAGGTCGCCGACCTGCGCCAGGCCGACTGGACCGGCATCGCGGCGCTGGTATTGGCACCCGGCGTTCCTCTGACCCATCCGCAGCCGCACTGGAGCGTCGATCTTGCGCGGGCGCACGGGGTCGAGGTGATCGGCGATATCGAGCTTTTCGTCCGCGAGCGGAACCGCACTGCGCTGGATGCGCCGCTTGTCGCGATCACCGGGACCAACGGCAAGTCGACGACCACGGCCCTGATCGCGCATGTCCTGAAGGCGGCGGGCCGGGACGTGCAGATGGGCGGCAATATCGGCGTTCCGATCCTGGAACTGGAAGAGGCGAGCGCCGGTCGCATCCACGTGATCGAATGCTCCTCCTACCAGATCGATCTGGCACCCTCGCTTGCGCCGTCTGTCGGCGTTCTGCTCAACATCACGCCGGACCATCTCGACCGACACGGCACGCTTGCCGGTTACGCGGCCGTCAAGGAGCGCCTGATCGCCGGCAGCCGCATGGCCATCGTGGGTGTCGACGACAGCCTGAGCGCGGCGATCGCCGATCGGGCCGGGCAGGGGGGAACCGAGACCCTGCGCATCAGCGCGCGCCATCCGGTGGCCGACGGCGTCTATGCCGAGGGCAGCAGCGTATGGCTGGCGCAGGCCGCGATGCAGACGCCGTTTGTCGACCTTGCCCCGATCACCTCGCTGCGCGGTGCGCACAACGCGCAGAACGCGGCCGCCGCGATTGCTGTTTGCCGGAAACTGGGTCTGTCGGATGAGGAGATCCGCGGCGGACTGGAGAGCTTTCCCGGACTTGAACACCGGATGGAAGTGGTGGCGCGCGCAGGTCGCGTGCTCTTCGTCAACGATAGCAAGGCGACCAATGCCGATGCCGCGGAGCGTGCGCTGGCAAGCTATGAGCGGATCTACTGGATCGCCGGAGGGCGTGCGAAGGCCGGCGGGATCGACAGCCTGCAGCCGTATTTCGGGCGGATTGCCAAGGCCTACCTGATCGGCGAGGCGGCGGATGCCTTCGCCGCCACGCTCGATGGGCGTGTGGCTTTCGAGACTTGCGGCACGCTGGCTGAGGCAACCATGGTGGCCGCGCGCGACGCGGGCCGGGACGCCCATGACGAGCCGGTGGTGCTGTTGTCGCCGGCCTGCGCCTCCTTCGACCAGTTTCCCAATTTCGAGGCCCGCGGGCGGGCGTTTTCCGAGGCGGCACGGTCCGCCGCCTCGCGCCACGCCGGACAGGAGGTTGCCTGATGGTCAGCCGCGCAGATCGCAGTCCCTTTGCCGAATGGCTCTGGACCGTCGACCGGTATCTGGTTGCCGGCTTCATCATCCTCATGATCGGCGGCATCGTCCTGTCCTTCGCCGCCAGTCCGGCGGTGGCCGAAAGGCTCGGGATCGACAGCTATCATTTCATCAAGCGGCAGGCGATGTTCCTGCTGCCGGCTCTCGCCTTGATGCTGGCGATCTCGGCCCTGAGCCCGCGCATGGTGCGCCGGGCCGCTCTCCTGCTCTTTGCGGTCGCGCTGGTGATGATGGTGGCGACACTCTTCATTGGTCTGGAGGCCAAGGGCGCCCGGCGCTGGATCAACCTGCTCGGCTTCTCGATCCAGCCCTCGGAGTTTCTCAAGCCCGCACTGATCGTTCTGGTTTCCTTCCTGCTGTCGGAAGGAGGTCGCCGGCCAGAGGTTCCCGGCACCCTGTTCTCGCTGCTGCTGTTCATCATGGCGGCCGCCTTGCTTGTCGCCCAGCCCGACTTCGGCCAGACCATGCTGCTGGCCCTGGTCTTCGCGGCGCTGATCTTCCTGAACGGCCTGTCATGGATGGCAATCGTGCCGATCGGCACGCTCGGCATCGGCGGCCTTGTCGCCGCCTATGTCATGCTTCCGCACGTGCAAAGCCGTGTCGACCGGTTCCTCGATCCAAGCTCGGGCGATACGTTCAACATCGACCGGGCGATCGAGGCCTTCGTCGCGGGCAGCTGGTTCGGCCGCGGGCCCGGCGAGGGCACCATCAAGCGCGTCCTTCCGGAAAGTCACACCGATTTCATCTTCGCTGTCGCCGCGGAGGAGTTCGGCATCGTCGTCTGCCTGCTGTTGCTTCTGGTCTTCACCTTCGTGGTGCTGCGCGGGCTCTCGCACGCCGCACAGGACAGCGACCCCTTCGGCCGGTTGGCGACCGCAGGACTGATGGTGCTTTTCGGCATCCAGGCCTGCATCAACATGGCGGTGAATCTCAACCTGATGCCCGCCAAGGGCATGACCCTGCCCTTCATCTCCTATGGCGGTTCCTCTCTGCTGGCGACCGCCATCTCGATGGGCTTCGTCCTGGCGCTGACGCGACGACGCCCGCAAGCCTCACGCTCCGACAGCGTGGTCGTCTCGCGGCTGTCTCCCGCCAGCCTGTCGTAAGCGAGGCGTCATGACACGGACGTTTCTCCTTACCGCCGGCGGTACCGGCGGCCATCTCTTTCCCGCGCAGGCGCTGGCCGGCGAACTGGTCCGGCGCGGCCATGTGGTGGAACTTGCCACCGATCACCGGGTCAGCGACTACGGCTCCGACTTTCCCGCCCGTGCGGTTCATGTGGTTTCCTCGGCGACGCTGGGTGGGCGGTCGCCCGTCGCGCTCGTGCGCACAGCGTGGAAGCTCGGCAAGGGGCTTTTGCAGGCGCGCGCGCTGATCCGACGTCTGCGGCCCGATGCGGTGGTCGGCTTCGGCGGCTATCCGACCTTCCCGCCGATGTTCGCGGCCTTCCTTGCCGGCGTGCCGAGCGTGCTGCACGAGGCGAATGCGGTGATGGGCCGAGCGAACCGGATGCTTGCCGGTCGCGCGAGCGCGGTGGCGACGAGCTTCCCGCTTGTGGGAGAGGCCGCCGGAGAGCATGCGGCCAAGTCGGTGCGAACCGGCAACCCCGTGCGCGAGGCGGTCATCGCGGCAAGCGGAACGCCCTATTCGGCGCCGCGCGCCGGCGAGCCCTTCGACCTTCTGGTCTTCGGCGGATCGCAGGGTGCGCGTTACTTTTCCCAGGTGATGGCGGGTGCGCTGGAGTGTCTTGCGCCGGAAACCCGTGCCCGTCTTGCGCTGGTACAGCAGTGCCGCGCAGAGGACATCGACACTGTGCGCTCCGCGTGCGACCGGCTTGGTGTGACGGCGGAACTCGCGCCGTTCTTTTCCGACATGCCGGCGCGGATTGCCGGCGCGCATCTGGTGCTGTGCCGCTCGGGCGCTTCCAGCGTCAGCGAGTTGGCCGTGATCGGGCGACCGTCGGTGCTGGTCCCATTGCCGCATGCACTGGACAATGATCAGGGCCGCAATGCGGAAGTGCTGGCGCGTGCCGGCGGTGCCTGGCCGGTCAACCAGGCCGAATTGAGCCCGGAACGGCTCGCGGCGTTGCTCACCGAGCTGATGGATACTCCGGAGCGTCTCGCGCAGGCGGCGGAGGCCGCGCGCGCTGCGGGTCGTCCGGATGCGGTCTCGCTGCTTGCCGATCTTGTCGAACATGTCGCCGCGAGGACGCCGCTGGACGCGCTTGCGGCGCGCGAAACCCAAAACGGAGACGCATCATGAAGATGCCCCAGGACCTTGGTCCGGTTCATTTCATCGGTATCGGCGGCATTGGCATGAGCGGCATCGCCGAAGTGCTGCACATGCTTGGCTACACGGTGCAGGGATCGGACCTTTCCGAGAGCGCCAATGTCAAGCGGCTGCGCGACAAGGGCATTGCGGTGAAGGTCGGTCACGACGGCGCCAATATCGGCGACGCCCGTGTCGTTGTCGTCTCCTCGGCGATCAAGCGCGACAATCCCGAGCTGATCGCCGCGCGCGAACGGTTCCTGCCGATCGTGCGCCGCGCCGAGATGCTGGCCGAGCTGATGCGCTTCAAGCAGGCGATCGCCATTGGCGGCACGCACGGCAAGACGACGACCACCTCGATCATCGCCGCCGTGCTCGATGCCGGCGGTCTGGATCCGACCGTCATCAACGGCGGCATCATCAACGCCTACGGTACCAATGCGCGCATGGGACAGGGCGACTGGATGGTGGTGGAGGCGGACGAAAGCGACGGCACCTTCGTCAAGTTGCCGGCGGATATCGCCGTCGTCACCAATATCGATCCGGAGCATCTCGACCACTACGGCGACTTCGACGGGGTGCGCGACGCCTTCCTGCAATTCGTCGAGAACGTGCCGTTCTACGGTTTCGCGGTGATGTGCCTCGACCATCCGGAAGTGCAGGCCATGGTCGGGCGGATCGAGGATCGCCAGGTGATCACCTATGGCCAGAACCGGCAGGCGGACGTGCGGTTCTTCGACCTTCGCACGCAAGGGGCGGCGTCGGTGTTCTCCGTCGAACTGCGCGACCGGGTTGCCGGCACGGCCGAGACGGTTGAGGACCTGAGCCTGCCGATGCCCGGGCTGCACAATGTCTCCAATGCGACGGCGGCGATCGCGGTTGCCTGGAAGCTCGGCATCTCGCCCGAACAGATCCGCAAGGGCCTGGCCGCTTTCCGGGGGGTCAAGCGGCGCTTCACCCATACCGGCTCGGCGGACGGGATCGAGGTCTTCGACGACTACGCCCATCACCCGGTGGAAATCCGCGCCGTCCTGTCGGCCGCCCGCGCCGTTGCGCCAGGCAAGGTGGTCGCGGTTGTCCAGCCGCATCGCTACACACGGCTGGAAAGCCTGTTCGACGAGTTCTCCGCCTGTTTCAACGACGCGGACCACGTGATCTGCGCGCCGGTCTATGCGGCGGGCGAGGCACCGCGCGAGGGCATCGACCATCATGCGCTTGCCAACGGCATCCGCGCCAGCGGGCACCGCAGCGTCCATGCCATCGCCAGCGAGGACGAGCTTGCCGGCACGGTGGCGCGGATTGCGGAGCCGGGCGACTATGTCGTCTGCCTGGGCGCGGGGAGCATCTCGCAATGGGCCCAGCTTCTCCCCGAAGCGCTGACGGCCGCACGCGGCGGTGCCGGGGCATGAGCTTTCCCGATCTCATCGGCAGGCACGGGCTGGACCGCATCGGGCTGCGAGGCAAGCTGACGGCGAACCAGCCGCTTTCGGCGGTGACCTGGTTTCGCGTCGGCGGACCGGCGCAGCTTCTGTTCCAGCCCGCCGATACGCAGGACCTGGCCAACTTCCTGTCGCACCTGCCGGACGAGGTTCCGGTGCTGCCGGTCGGCCTGGGATCGAACCTGCTGGTGCGCGACGGCGGCATTCCGGGCGTGGTGATACGACTTGGCGCAAAGGGGTTCGGCTCGGTCGTCGTGGAAGGCGACGGTGCAATCCGCGCCGGCGCGGCGGTGCCCGACCGGCGGCTTGCCGAGGCGGCGGCGGAAGCCGGGCAGGGTGGTTTCGCCTTCTATGCCGGCATCCCCGGAGGAGTTGGCGGGGCCCTGCGCATGAACGCTGGCGCGCATGGCAGCGAGACGGCGGGTGTGGTCGTCGAATTGGCCGGCGTCACGCGGGCCGGGGAGATCGTGCGCCTGAGCCGTGCCGACATGGATTATCGCTACCGGCACAGCACCCAGCCCGGCGACACGGTCTTTACCGAGGCAGTGTTTCGCGGAGAGCCGCGCGAGCGCGAGGCGATCCGCGCCGAGATGGCCGACGTCCAGGCCCATCGCGAGGCGGCCCAGCCGATCCGCGAAAAGACCGGCGGTTCGACATTCAAGAACCCCCCGGGACATTCCGCCTGGAAGCTGGTCGAGGCGGCCGGCGGGCGCGGGCTGCAGATCGGCGGCGCCCGGATGTCGGATATGCACTGCAATTTCATGATCAACACCGGCGAGGCCTCGGCGGAAGACCTGGAGCGGCTCGGCGAGACGGTGCGCGCCCGCGTCCTGGAAACCAGCGGGATCGCGCTGGAGTGGGAAATCAAGCGGCTCGGGCTTTGGCCGGACGGGGTCGAGATCGCGCCATTTCTCGGTGCACGACAGGAAGAGGACGCATCCCATGGCTGAGCGCAAGCATGTCGCGGTGCTGATGGGGGGCTGGTCCGCCGAACGCCCGGTCAGTCTGTGGTCCGGCGAAGGCTGCGCGGCGGCTCTTGAACGGGCCGGTTACCGGGTGACCAGGGTCGATGTGCAACGGGATATCGCCGCCGTACTCCAGGAGCTGAGGCCGGATGTCGCCTTCAACGCCCTGCACGGGCCGTTCGGAGAGGATGGCTGCATCCAGGGGCTGCTGGAGATCCTGGGCATTCCCTATACGCATTCCGGCGTGGCCGCTTCGGCGCTCGCCATGGACAAGCAGAAGGCCAAGGCGGTGATGAAGGCAGCCGGTATCCCGGTCGCCGAGCACAAGGTGCTGCACCGGCTTGAAGCGGCCAAGGCGCATGCGCTGCCGCCACCCTATGTCGCCAAGCCCGTGCGCGAGGGATCGTCCTTCGGCGTGCTGATCGTCAAGGAGAATGCCGAGCATCCCCCGCAGGAGCTTTACCGCGAGGACTGGCCCTACGGGGATATCGTCATGGTGGAGCGATACATCCCCGGCCGGGAGCTGACCTGCGCGGTGATGGGCAATGTGGCGCTGGGGGTCACCGAGGTGATGCCGCTCGGCCACGGCTTCTACGATTTCGACGCCAAATATGCGCCCGGCGGATCACAACACGTCCTGCCGGCAGAAATTTCACCATTTGTTTACCAAGAAGTACAGAAACTCAGCTTAAGGGCGCATCAGGCACTCGGTTGCAAGGGCGTTACACGGGCAGATTTCCGCTTCGACGAACAGCGAGGCGGTGGCGGCGAGCTGATCTGTCTTGAAGTGAATACACAGCCCGGAATGACCCAGACCTCGCTTGTGCCGGAGATCGCCGCGCATGCCGGGCACTCGTACGAAGACCTGACCAGCTGGATGGTGGAGAACGCAAGTTGCGGACGATAAAGGCAAAACGGGGTGAGGACATGGTCCTGCCGATCGAGGCGGCGCTCGCGCCGCGCGGTCGCGGCGTGCCCCGATTGCATCGGCGTCCCCTGTGGCGCGCCGCCGGCTTTCTGCAGGACCTGCCCGAGTGGACGGGCACGGCCGGGGCGCTGGCCTTTCTCTCGGCAACGGTTTTTTACGCTCTGGTTGTGGGCGGCTACGCGCGCACGGTAAGCGAATCACTGACGTCGGCGGCCGGATTCGAGATCGCGGCCGTCAAACTTTCCGGCCAGAAGGAAACCACCGAGTTCGAAATTCTCGAGGCGCTGGAAATCCAGGCGGGGACGTCGCTGGCGCTGTTCGATGCCGCGGCGGCGCGCGAGCGGCTTTCGCGGATTCCGTGGATCGAGACGGTTTCGGTGCAGAAGCTCTATCCGGGAACGCTTCAGGTCAGCATCGACGAGCGCGACGCCTTCGCGCTCTGGCAGCGCGGCGACAGCCTGTCTGTGATCGACGCCAAGGGGCAGGTGATCAGCGACGATGTCGACGGGCGTTACGCCAACCTGCTGATGCTGGTCGGCCACGGCGCGCAGCATCGCGGGGCGGAAGTCCTCGACGCGCTCGGCGCCGTGCCGGAACTGCGTTCGCGGGTGCGGGCCGCCCGACTGGTGTCGGACCGCCGCTGGGACCTGCTGCTGGAGAACGGCATCACCGTGCGCCTGCCGGAACATGATGTGGCGCGCGCGCTGGACGATGTGATGCGCATGGACAACGAGACGGGCCTTTTGACCCGGGACATCACCGTCGTCGACATCCGGCTCCCTGACAGGGTGGTCGTGCGGCTGACGGACGAGGCGGCCCTGCGCCGCAAGGCCGAGATGAAGACACGCAGCAAGACGCGACGGTCGGGAGGCGACGCATGAGCCGCCAGAAAACCCCGATCTACCTGCCGCGCATGCGCCCGCTCCCCGGACGCCGTGCGGTCGTCGTGTCGGTTCTTGACATCGGCTCGACCAAGGTCTGCTGCCTGATCGCCAAGCTGAGCCCGCGCAACGACGATTGCGTGCTGCCCGGGCGCACCCATGCGATCGAGGTGCTCGGTTATGGCTATCAGCGTTCGCGCGGCCTGAAGTCGGGCGTGGTGGTCGACATGGATGCAGCCGAACAGGCCATCCGCCTGGCGGTGGACGCGGCCGAGCGGATGGCCGGACTGACGGTGGAATCGCTGATCACCAACGTCACATGCGGCCGGCTGCATTCCGAGATCATCACCGCCAGCGTGGGCCTTGCCTCCGATGCGGTGTGCGAGGCGGACATCCAAAGGGTGCTTTCCGCCGGCAGCGCCCACACGGTCGCCGAGGGGCGGGCCGTCATGCATGCCCTGCCGATCGCCTACACGCTCGACGGCAATCGCGGCATGCGCGACCCGCGCGGCATGATCGGGCGCCGGCTGGGGGTCGACATGCAGGTGGTGACCGCCGAAGTGGCGCCGGTGCGCAACCTGGAGCTTTGCATCAATCGCGGCCATCTCGCGGTCGAGACGATGGTCGCGACCCCTTATGCGAGTGGTCTTTCGACCCTGGTCGAGGACGAGACCGAACTCGGCGTCGCCTGCGTCGACATGGGCGGGGGCACGACGACGCTCTCGGTCTTTGTCGAGGGACAGATGGTTCACACGGACGCGATCGCCGTGGGCGGTCACCACGTGACGATGGACATCGCGCGGGCGCTGTCGACGCGGCTGGCCGATGCCGAGCGGATCAAGACCTTGCAGGGATCGGCACTGCCCAGCGGTGCGGATGACCGCGATCTGATCATGATCCCGCCGGTCGATGCCGACGGCGACCTGCCGCACCAGATCCCGCGCTCGATGCTGACGCGCGTGATCGTGCCGCGGGTCGAGGAAATCATGGAGCTGGTGCGCGACCGGCTGACCGCCTCCGGCTTCGCCGGACGGGTCGGCAAGCGCATCGTTCTGACCGGTGGCGCGAGCCAGCTCACGGGGCTGAGCGATGTCGCGCGCCGGGTTCTCGGCCGTCAGGTACGGCTCGGACGCCCGCTCGGTGTCGCGGGCCTGCCCGAGGCGGCCAAGGGACCTGCCTTCGCTGCCGCCGTCGGCCTGCTGATCTATCCGCAGGTCGCACAGGTGGAACAGTTCCAGCCGCGCGGCGCGGGCACACGTTGGACATTGGGATCGAGCACGCTGGCCAGGGTCGGCAACTGGATCCGCGAAAGTTTCTGAGGCGGGCAACTGCCTCGGAAAACGCCGGGCGCACTCCCGGCGGACGACGAGGGAAACGAGGATTAGTGAAGGAGCCAGAACGGGTCCTTCAAGGGGTCGCGAGGAAGCCATGACCATCAACTTGAAAATGCCAGATCTTCAGGAACTGAAGCCAAGAATTACGGTGTTCGGCGTCGGTGGCGCCGGTGGCAACGCCGTCAACAACATGATCCAGGCCGGTCTGCTGGGCTGCGACTTCGTCGTGGCCAACACCGATGCCCAGGCGTTGGCCAGCAATCACGCCGAGCGTGTCGTCCAGATGGGCGTTGCCGTGACCGAGGGCCTTGGCGCCGGTTCGCAGCCCGATGTCGGCGCGGCGGCGGCCGAGGAGGTCATCGACGAGATCAATGATCACCTGTCTGGTTCGCATATGGTGTTCATCACCGCTGGCATGGGCGGTGGCACCGGTACCGGCGCTGCTCCGGTGATCGCCCGCGCGGCACGCGAGATGGGCATCCTGACCGTCGGCGTTGTGACCAAGCCGTTCCAGTTCGAGGGCGTGCGCCGCATGCGCATCGCCGAAGCCGGCATCACCGAGCTTCAGAAGGCGGTCGACACGCTGATCGTCATTCCGAACCAGAACCTGTTCCGCATTGCCAATGCGCAGACCACCTTCGCCGACGCCTTCGCGATGGCCGACCAGGTGCTCTATTCGGGCGTGGCCTGCATCACCGACCTGATGGTCAAGGAAGGCCTGATCAATCTCGACTTCGCCGATGTGCGCTCGATCATGCGCGGCATGGGCAAGGCGATGATGGGCACCGGCGAGGCCTCGGGCGACAAGCGCGCGATGCAGGCGGCGGAAGCGGCGATCGCCAATCCGCTGCTCGACGAGACCTCGATGAAGGGCGCGCGCGGCCTGCTGATCTCGATCACCGGCGGTAACGACCTGACCCTGTTCGAACTCGACGAAGCGGCAACCCGCATTCGCGAGGAAGTCGATGCGGATGCCAACATTATACTCGGCGCAACCTTCGACGAGAGCCTCGACGGGATCATCCGGGTGTCGGTCGTGGCGACCGGCATCGACAAGGAACTGCGCGAGGACGTCTCGCCGGCCGAGGCCCGCATGGCGGAACTCACCGAGCGGCTGAAGACGATCTCCGATCCTGCCCCGGCGGCCCGGCCGAAGCCGGCCATCGCTGCAACGCGAACGCCCGCCCCGATGCGTGCCGCCGCCGCAGAGCGTATCGAGCAGGAACTCGAGATCCCCGAGCCGGTGCAGGCTTCGACCGACCCGGACGTGGAGATCGCGCCGTTCTCGCCGGCTCCCGGCATGATCGGCGGGGACGCGCCGCTGGCCGACCTCGATGAGGCGGACCTGGCCGAGCCGGTCGCCGATGCGCCCGCCGTCGAGCCCTATATTCCCCCGGTTGCCGAAAGCGTTGCGCAGCCTTCGCGGATGCCCTCCATCGAGGATTTTCCGCCGGTGGCGCAGCGTGAGATGCGGGCGCATACCCGCGTCGAGGACGACGAGCACCATCACGGCGACGAGCGTCGCCCGATGAGCCTGCTGCGCCGCCTCGCCAGCGGCTTCGGCCGTCACGACGAGGACGAGGAAATGGAGCATGCCGCCGGTGTCGAACCGGTGCAGGCCCCGCGCGCCCAGCAGCCCGTCGCCCCGGCCCCGCGGCCCGCTCCCGCTCCGGCGCGCGAGCCCCAGGCGGCGCAGCGTCCCGCCCAGGCCCCGGTCCGGCAGCAGGCTCCGGCCCAGCAGCAGGCTCCGGCCATGCGTCCGGCCGCTCCGCGCCCGGCGGCGCAGGGCGCGGCCGGCCAGCTTGACCTGACCGGTCGCCCGGCTCCGCAGCCGCGTACCCTGTCGGAAGAAGACCAGCTCGAGATCCCGGCTTTCCTTCGTCGTCAGGCGAACTGACCGGGGCTCGTCCTCACGACCCTCCCTCAACGGGCGATCCGGCTCCTCACCGGATCGCCCGCCGTCGGGAGGCTGACTGAAATTCTCTATATTTTTCAATGTCATGAAATTTAATGAACCGTTACAAATCGTAACAAAGCTTTATTTCTTATCCCTCATGCCCTGCCTGTATGGTCAGCCTGCGATTGATCAGGTGCGCGAATCGTGCATCCGCGCCCGGCAACCCTAGATCCTTGGGTATTTTCCGGTCCTGCATCGCTCGCGTCAGGGTTTCAAGGCCATTGCAGACAGGACGATCTGGTGATGAAAGTAGGCTCCGACCGGCAGACGACACTTGCCGGATCCGTCTCTCTGCAGGGAATTGGCGTCCATTCCGGCAATCCGGCCGAAGTCACGCTGCATCCCGCCGATGCCGGCACCGGCTTCGTCTTCGTCAACCGGGATCCTGAAAGCGGCCGCGAGGTCGAACTTCCGGCGCATTGGCGCGCCGTTTCCGCCACCGCCCTTTGCACCGTCCTCGGCGATCCGAAGGCCGGTGGCGTTTCAACCGTCGAACATCTCATGGCTGCCCTGCGCGGACTTGGCGTCGACAATGCCCTGATCGAGATGGACGGGCCGGAAATGCCGATCATGGACGGCAGTTCGGAGGCCTTTGTCGCGGCCATCGATTCCGTCGGCCTGCGCAAGCTTGCCGCTCCCCGCCGCTATATCCGCATCAAGAAGACCGTGCGCGTCGACCAGGGCAGTGCCTGGTGCGAGCTGCGCCCCTTCGACGGATGCCGCTTCGACGTCACCATCGATTTCGACGCGGCGGTCATCGGCCGCCAGTCGATGGTTCTCGATCTCGAGGCGGAGAACTTCCGCAACGAGCTCTGCCGTGCCCGCACCTTCGGTTCGGTGCAGGATGTGGAGAAGCTGTGGTCGATGGGCTTTGCCCTCGGCTCTTCGCTCGAGAACTCGGTGGCAATCTCCGAGGGGCAGGTCCTCAACCCGGAAGGCACGCGCTGGTCGGACGAGTTCGTCCGCCACAAGATGCTCGATGCGGTCGGCGACCTGGCGCTTGCCGGACTTCCGTTCCTCGGGCTTTACCGCTCCTACAAGGGCGGGCACCGGATGAACCACGCCATTCTGGTCGAGCTGTTCGAGAAGGCCGGCAAGGATGCCTTCGAGATCGTCGAGCGCTCTTCGGACCGCACGGCTCCGCCGGTTCACGCCGACGAGCCGCGTCTTGCGGTTGCGCAGGGCGCCTCCTGAGCCGCTGCTTTGCGGCGCTCCGGGTGCGGGCCTCCTCCGTTCGCGGCGGCGACTTCGCCTTCTTGGCCATAAAAAAGCGACAAATGTCCCTCACACGGCGTGACGCGAACGGGTTTTTTCCGTTACAACACGGCCTGGTCGCGGTTTGATGGCGGGCGAGGCGGGGCGTTGCTCCGCTCCCGTCAACCGTCGGGGCGAGTGATCCGGAATGGCAGTGCCCGACAGGGTGTCGGAGTGCGGCACGGGAGCGGCGTCAGCGGCCGGAGCGAGTTGAGGAGTGAGTTTACGTGATGGCGGCAGTGCCCATTTCAAACGCGGACGGATCGGTTTCCGGTCGACTGCGCAGAACGACGATTGCCACGCTTGCCGTTGCCGCGCTGGTGCTCGGCGCCTGTTCCTCGACCGATGACGAAGACTTCGCGACCAACGACACGCCACCGGAAGTCCTGTTCAACGAAGGTCTGGCGCTGCGCAATGACGGCAAGCTGAGCGATGCGCGGTTGAAATTCCAGGAAGTGGACAAGCTTCACCCCTATTCGGAATATTCCCGCAAGTCGCTGATCAATCTCGCCTATCTGAACTACTCGACAGGCAAGTACACCGAGGCGATCACGGCGGCCAAGCGCTTCACGACGCTCTATCCGGGCAATGAAGACAGCGCCTATGCGCTCTATATCATCGGCCAGTCCTATCACAAGCAGATCCCGGATGTGACGCGCGACCAGGAGATGACCCAGCGGGCGCTCGCCGCCTATGGCGAACTGATCCAGCGCTATCCGGACTCCGAGTATGCCGAGGATGCCCGCACCAAGATCCGCGTCGCCCAGGACCAGCTGGCGGGCAAGGAAATGGAAGTCGGGCGTTTCTACCTGAAACGGAATCACCAGATCGCGGCGATCAACCGTTTCAAGGTCGTGGTCACCAACTACCAGACCACCCGTCACATCGAAGAAGCGTTGTTCCGGCTTGTCGAGACCTATTACGCCTTGGGCGTGGTCAACGAGGCACAGACGGCGGCCGCCGTGCTCGGGCACAATTTTCCCGACAGCCAGTGGTACAAGGACGCCTTCAGCCTGCTGAAGACCGGCGGTTATTCGCCGAACGAGGATTCCGGCAGCTGGATCAGCCGCGCGTTCAAGGGCATCTCGCTGTAGCGTTTTCCCGGACGCAGGAATGATCCCGGCGCGGGACGGCTTGCGGGTTTCGTCATTCTGGGCGTTGCGGCGGGGCGCCTCCTGCGGCTACATCTGAAGCGTCATCCTCGCGCGGCGCGCTTTCCGGCGTTGCCGCATCAACCCGGTCCGGTCATCCGCTCGCATGCTCGCCGCGCTTGCCATTCGCGATATCGTCCTGATCGACCGTCTCGACCTGTCCTTCGGCGCCGGCATGTCGGTGCTGACGGGCGAGACGGGTGCAGGCAAATCCATCCTCCTCGACGCGCTCAGCCTTGCGCTTGGTGGGCGCGGCGACGCCGGGCTTGTCCGTAACGGCCAGTCGCAAGGGCAGGTCACGGCCGCCTTCGATGTCCCCATGGCGCATCCGGTGCGCGCGCTGCTGCGCGACAACGACCTGGAGGCGGACGGCGACGTCATCCTGCGCAGGGTACAGGCCGAGGACGGCCGCAGCCGTGCCTTCATCAACGATTCTCCTGTCAGCGTCGCGCTGCTGCGCCAGGCTGGGGGGCTGCTGGTCGAGATCCACGGCCAGAACGAGGCGCGCGCCTATACCGATCCGGCCGAGCACCGGCGTCTGCTCGATTCCTTCGGCGAATGCGATGGCGACCGGGCCGCGGTCAACGCGGCCCATGGCGCGATGCGCAAGGCGTCGAAGGCGCTGGCCGAGCACGAGGAACGGATCGCGGCCGCGCGCCGCGAGGCGGATTACCTGCGCGCTTCGGCCACGGAACTGGCAACGCTGGCGCCGCTTGCCGGCGAGGAGGAGGAACTGGCCGCATCGCGCCAGTCGATGATGCAGGTGGAGAAGATCGCCGGCGATCTTGGCGAAGCCTTCGAGGCGTTGAACGGGACTGCCTCGCCGATTTCGGAGATTGCCTCGCTGTGGCGGCGGCTGGAGCGCAAGGCGGAACAGGCGCCGCAACTCCTTTCGGTTCCCGTCGGTTTCCTTGCCGAGGCACTGGACCGGCTGGAGGATGCAAGGGCCGGACTCGAGGCGGCCGTGCGCGAGACCGAGTTCGACCCGCGTGCGCTTGAAGCAACCGAGGAACGGCTTTTCGCGCTGCGCGCGGCGGCCCGCAAGTATCAGGTCGCGGTCGATGACCTGCCCGACATCAAGGCGCGCTTCGAGGCGGATCTTGCCGCGCTCGATGCCGGCGAGGAGGCGCTTGCCGGCCTCGCCGAGGCGGCTCAGGCGGCACAGGACGACTACGACGCGAAGGCGCTGGCGCTGTCCGCCCGGCGCCGTCAGGCCGGGGCGGCCCTGGAAAGCGCGGTGGCGCGGGAACTGCCGGACCTGAAACTGGAGCGGGCGCGGTTCATCGTGCAGGTGGAGACGGATGCGCAAGAGCGCGGCCGCGACGGCATCGACCAGGTTGAGTTCTGGGTGCAGACCAACCCGGGAACGAAGCCCGGGGCGATGATGAAGGTTGCTTCGGGCGGCGAGCTGTCCCGGTTTCTGCTGGCGCTGAAAGTATCGCTCGCGGACAAGGGATCGGCGCCCACGCTCGTTTTTGACGAGATCGACACAGGCGTCGGCGGTGCCGTGGCGGAGGCGATCGGCAACCGACTTGCGCGGCTTGCCGGCAAGGTGCAGGTGCTGACCGTCACGCATGCCCCGCAGGTGGCCGCAAAGGCCGGAGGACATTTCCTGATCCTCAAGGAGGATGCCGGGGAGGACCGGGTCGCGACGCGGGTGCAGCGCATCGATGTCGATCATCGGCGCGAGGAGATCGCGCGCATGCTGGCCGGTGCAACCATCACCGACGAGGCGCGCGCCGCCGCCGACCGGCTGCTGACCGACGCGCCGGAGGCCTGATCCCGGTCTCGCTCCTGGCCCGGGCGGTGGGTAATTCTGCCTTTGCGGTTTCCCGGAGGGCGGTTGCGCTCCATACTCCGCACGGGTCGCCGCCGGGGTTTTCTCCTGGCGAGCGGACCTGAGAACCTTCCGACCGCCGGTCCGCCAGGGTCAGGACCCTGAACCGGCCAACCAGCTGCGATCCCGCCATGTCCGATACAGACCTTGCCGCCCGCGCCGTCGAAGACCTGACGCTGGAGGAGGCTGCCGCCGAACTGGCAAGGCTCGCCGAGGAGATCGCCGGGCACGACCGGCACTATCACGGCGAGGATGCGCCGGTCATCTCGGATGCCGAGTATGACGCCCTGAAGCGGCGCAACGATGCGATCGAGGCGCGGTTTCCGAGCCTGTTGCGCAGCGACAGTCCCTCGCAGCGGGTCGGCAGTGCCCCCTCGGAGGGGTTCGGCAAGGTCACCCATGCGATCCCCATGCTGTCGCTGGACAATGCCTTTTCCGACGAGGATGTTGCCGACTTCTTTGGTCGCATCCGCCGTTTCCTGAAGATCGATCCGCTGATGGGGGCGATTGCCGTCACCGTCGAACCGAAGATCGACGGGCTGTCGCTGTCGCTGCGTTACGAGAAGCGGCGGCTGGTCAGCGCGGCGACGCGCGGCGACGGGGCGGTCGGCGAAAACGTCACCCAGAACGCGCTGACAATCGAGGACATTCCACAGCGCCTGCCGGATGATGCTCCGGACATCGTCGAGGTGCGCGGCGAGGTCTATATGCGGCACGAGGACTTTCGCACCCTCAACGCCCGCATGGAGGCCCAGGGCGGCAAGGTCTTCGCCAATCCGCGCAATGCGGCCGCCGGGTCGCTGCGCCAGCTCAACCCGGAGGTGACGCGCTCGCGACCCTTGCGCTTCTTCGCCTATGCCTGGGGCGAGATGAGCGCCATGCCCGCGGACACGCAATACGAGATGGTCCAGACGCTGGGGACCTGGGGCTTCACCGTCAACGACCGGATGCGGCGCTGCGAGACCGTGAAGGAGATCCTTGAGGCCTATCACGGCATCGAGGAGGAGCGGGCTCTGCTCGGTTACGACATCGACGGCATGGTCTACAAGGTCGACCGGCTCGACCTGCAGGCCCGGCTTGGCTATGTCTCGCGCGCGCCTCGCTGGGCCATCGCCCACAAGTTCCCGGCCGAGAAGGCCTTTACGGTGCTGCGGGACATAGAGATCCAGGTCGGGCGCACCGGCGCGCTGACGCCGGTCGCCAAGCTTGAACCGGTGACCGTCGGCGGTGTCGTCGTTTCCAACGCGACGCTGCACAACGAGGACTACATCAAGGGCATCGGTCAGGATGGCGAGCCGATCCGCGGCGGCAAGGAGATCCGCGTCGGCGATACGGTGCAGATCCAGCGGGCCGGCGACGTCATCCCGCAGATCGTCGATATCGACCTCGACAAGCGGCCGGCGGATGCCGAACCTTTCGCGTTCCCGACCGTCTGTCCGGCCTGCGGCAGCCATGCGGTACGCGACACGAACCCGGCGAGCGGGCGGATCGACGCGGTGCGCCGCTGCACCGGCGGGCTGGTCTGCCCGGCACAGGCCAAGGAAAAGCTGAAGCATTTCGTCTCGCGCCTTGCCTTCGACATCGAGGGGCTCGGCGACAAGCAGGTCGAGTTCTTCTTCGACCTGCCGATGGAGGAGGGAGGCATTCGCCAGCCTGCCGACATCTTTACGCTGGAGGATCGCGACGCCGCCTCGCCGCTGATCAAGCTGAAGAATCGCGATGGCTGGGGCGAGACGAGCGCGGCCAATCTCTTCGCCGCGATCGAGGCGCGACGGGAGGTGCCGCTCAACCGGGTGATCTACGCGCTCGGCATCCGGCATGTGGGCGAGGGCAATGCCAAGCTGCTCGCCCGCCACTATCTTGATTGGGAAAGCTTCCAGGCAGCGATGCTTGCGGCGTCTGATTCCGGCTCGGATGCATGGGCCGAACTGATGGACATCGACGGCATCGGCGAGACGGTGGCGCGCGCGGTGGTCGAGTTCTTCGCCGAGAGCCACAATCGCGAGGCGCTGGATGCCTTGATGCACGAGATCCGGCCGCAGGCGATGGAACGGGTCGAGGTCGATGCAAGCCCGGTCGCCGGCAAGACGCTGGTCTTCACCGGCAGCCTGGAGAAGATGAGCCGCGACGAGGCAAAGGCGCGGGCCGAGGCGATGGGGGCGAAGGTCTCCGGTTCGGTGTCGAAGAAGACCGACCTTGTCATTGCCGGCCCCGGCGCCGGTTCCAAGCTGAAGAAGGCTGCCGATCTCGGCATCGAGGTCATCGATGAGGATGCCTGGATCGAGATGGCGGGCGGGTGACACTGGATTTCGGGCGCTTTTGCTGGGTTGCGGCCGGCCGCCCCTCCTAAGCTCGGGCAAACTTGCTATATTGGTCCAAACAGCGAACAGATTCGCGGTGGCCCGATCGCGACCAACCCATCGAGACATGACAGTCAATGCCCGATTCCAATGGCGAGCGCTTCTCCACCTCCTACCATGCCTCAGGTCACGGAGAACCGGTGCCCGTGCGGCCGGCAGGCGGCAGCGGCATCGCTGCCCGGGCCCAGGCAGGACTCGCGCGGCCGTCGGCGAATGTCTCCTATCTCGAGGGTCTGAACCCCGAACAGCGTGAGGCGGTGGAGTCCCTGGACGGGCCGGTCCTGGTGCTGGCGGGTGCCGGCACCGGCAAGACCCGGGTGCTGACCACCCGCATTGGCCATATCCTGGCAACGCGGCGCGCCTTCCCGGGGCAGATCCTGTCGGTGACCTTCACCAACAAGGCTGCGCGGGAGATGAAGGAGCGGATCGAGCGGCTGATCGGCGACAGCGCGGAAGGCATGCCCTGGCTCGGCACGTTTCATTCGATCTGCGTCAAGATCCTGCGCCGCCACGCGGAGCTTGTCGGCCTGAAGTCCGGCTTCTCGATCCTCGACACCGACGACCAGATCCGCCTGATCAAGCAGATCATCCAGGCAGAGGGGCTGGACGACAAGCGCTGGACGGCACGTGCCTTCGCCAGCCAGTTGGATGGCTGGAAGAACCGTGGCCTGACGCCCGCCCAGGTGCCGGAAGGCGAGGCGCGCTCCTTTGGCAACGGCAAGGGCCGCTCGCTCTACGAGCAGTACCAGGAGCGGCTGTCGATCCTCAATGCCGCCGATTTCGGCGACCTGCTTCTCCATGTCATCACGCTGTTCCGAGACAATCCGGACGTTCTGGCGGACTATCAGCGCCGCTTCCGGTTCATGCTGGTCGACGAGTACCAGGACACCAATATCGCCCAGTACCTGTTCCTGCGCCTGCTGGCCCAGGGCAACGCGAATATCTGCTGTGTTGGCGATGACGACCAGTCGATCTATGGCTGGCGCGGTGCCGAGGTCGACAACATCCTGCGCTTCGACCACGACTTCCCCGGTGCCAAGGTGATCCGGCTGGAGCGCAATTACCGCTCCACCAGCCACATCCTGGCAACCGCCTCGCACCTCATCGCCCACAATGAAGGCCGGCTCGGCAAGACGCTGTTCACGGACGTGGTGGACGACGAGGAAGAGGATGTCCGCGTCTCGGTGGCGGCAGCCTGGGACTCGGAGGAGGAGGCGCGCGCCATCGGCGACGAGATCGAGGCGCTGCAGGCCAAGGGCCACGGTCTCGACACGATGGCGATCCTGGTGCGCGCCTCGTTCCAGATGCGCGAGTTCGAGGACCGGTTCGTGACGCTTGGCGTCAACTACCGGGTCATCGGCGGACCGCGCTTCTACGAGCGCATGGAGATCCGCGATGCGATGGCCTATTTCCGCTGCATCGTGCAGCCGGCCGACGATCTCGCCTTCGAGCGCATCGTCAACACGCCGAAGCGGGGGCTGGGCGAGGCCAGCCTGAAGATCGTTCACGCCTATGCGCGGGCGAACCGCATTCCCCTGATGCAGTCGGCCTCCGACATCTGCCAGACCGAAGAACTGAAGCCGAAGGCCCGCACGGCCCTGCGCATGCTGCTTGCCGAGTTCGACCGCTGGCGGGACCTGATGCCGACCATGTCGCATACCGAGCTTGCCGAGATCGTGCTCGATGAAAGCGGCTACACGGAGATGTGGCGCAACGACCGTTCGGCCGAGGCGCCGGGCCGGCTCGACAACCTCAAGGAACTGGTCCGTTCGATGGACGAGTTCGAATCGCTGCCCGGTTTCCTGGAGCATGTCGCGCTGGTCATGGATCGGGACGCGCAAGGCTCGAACGAGGCCGTCTCCATCATGACGCTGCATTCGGCCAAGGGGCTGGAGTTCGACACGGTGTTCCTGCCCGGTTGGGAGGAGGGGCTTTTCCCGCACCAGCGTGCGCTGGACGAGAGCGGGCGTGCCGGGCTGGAGGAAGAGCGCCGGCTTGCCTATGTGGGCGTCACGCGGGCGCGTCGGCGGGCCAAGATCTGGTTTGCCTCCAACCGGCGTATCCATGGCATGTGGCAGAGCTCGATCCCCTCCCGCTTCCTCGACGAGTTGCCGGCCGATCATGTCGACGTGATCGAACAGTCGAACAGCTACGGGGGCTATGGCGGGGGCGGATACGGCGCCAGCCGCTTCGATACGCGCGATCCGTTCAAGTCGAGCTATTCGACGCCGGGCTGGCAGCGGGCGCAGAAGGCGCAGGCGCAGGGGGCGGACACGGGCGGCTTTGCCGGACGCATGGGGAATGAGCGGGCGCGGGGCGGACCGCGAACCATCGAGGGGGAACTTGTCGCTCGCTCCGTGGCGGACGAGCCGTCGGCCTATGCCATGGGCGAGCGCGTCTTCCACCTGAAGTTCGGTTACGGCGAGATCGTTGCCATCGAGGGCAACAAGCTGACGATCCAGTTCGACAAGGCCGGCCGCAAGAAGGTGCTCGACAGCTTCGTCGAGCGCCATTGACGGCGTCTGGTGCCGGCCGCCGTCGCATTGCGGACATCCCGCGATATCGGCCAGTTGACTGACGCGCTGCGGGAGTTCGCCACATGCATTCCGTCGTCACCGCCATTGCCCTGATCGCCGTTGCGGGCGTTGCCGCGCAGTGGCTCGCCTGGCGCTTTCAGTTGCCGGCGATCGTGCTTCTGCTGGCGGCGGGCGTGCTCGCCGGGCCGGTGACGGGACTGGTACAGCCGGACGTGCAGTTCGCGGGCATCGTGCAGCCGCTGATCGCGGTCGCCGTGGCGATCATCCTCTTCGAAGGCGGCCTGACGCTGAATTTCCACCAGATATCGGAAAGCGCCAAGGCGGTGCGCCGGATCGTCTTTGTCGGTGCGCCGATCGCCTTCGTGCTGGGTGCGGTCAACGCCTTCTACGTTGCCGAGCTCAGTCTCTGGCCGGCCCTGATCTTCGCCGGCATCCTCGTGGTCACCGGCCCGACAGTGATCATACCGCTGCTGCGACAGGCGAAGCTGACCCGGCGCCCGGCGGCGATCCTGCGCTGGGAGGCGATCCTGGCGGATCCTGTCGGGGCGCTGCTTGCGGTCTTCGTCTACGAGATATTCCTGGTCTCCTCCGGCCATCACGCGGCGGATGCGCTGGCCTTGCGGGTGATCGCCGCGCTTGTCATCGGTCTTGGGGGCGGGTGGTTCGCGGGCCGTGCGCTGGTGCGCGCCTTCGTCCATGGCCACGTGCCGGAGTTCCTGAAAATCCCGGTCATTCTCACGGTCGTTCTGGTCACCTACGCGCTGTCCAACGCGGTGCTGGAGGAGAGCGGCCTGCTGACGGTGACCATGCTGGGGCTTGCGCTTGGCAACTCGCGCATTGCCTCGCTGGGGGAGGTGAAGCGCTTCAAGGAAACCATGACGATCCTGCTCGTCTCGGGGGTCTTCATCATTCTCA
This sequence comes from Stappia sp. MMSF_3263, assembly GCF_030733745.1. Lineage (GTDB taxonomy): Bacteria > Pseudomonadota > Alphaproteobacteria > Rhizobiales > Stappiaceae > Stappia. The sequence goes on from NZ_JASHIK010000019.1 coordinate 79,547, forward strand.
CCGCATCGCTGGAGCCGGCGGCGCTGATATCGGCGCTTGACCTCAGGACATTGGCCTTCGTGCTCGTCCTTCTTCTGGTGGTGCGCCCGCTGTCGATCTGGCTGTCGACCATCGGTGCCGGTCTTACCTTGAAGGAGCGGCTGCTGGTCGGCTGGATCGCGCCACGCGGGGTGGTCGCCGTCGCGGTGTCGGGTCTCTTTGCCGGTCTCCTTGCCTCGCGCGGCATCGCCGATGGCGAGCGCCTCGTCCCGCTCGCCTTCGCGGTGGTGGTGGCGACGGTGGTCGCGCATGGCTTCTCGATTGCCCCGCTGGCCCGGGTGTTGGGGCTTTCCAGCGGCGGCGATGCAGGGCTGATAATCGTCGGCTCGGGCCGTTTCACCGTGGCGCTGGCGGCCAAGCTGAAGGAGCGCGACATTCCGGTGATGATCTCGGATCGCAACTGGGCACGGCTGCGGCTGGCGCGACAGGCGGGCATCGACACGCATTATGGCGAGATCCTCTCGGAAGTGGCGGAACACACGATCTCACTGACCTCCTACAGCCATCTCCTCGCGGCGACCGACAACGACGACTACAACGCGCTGATTTGCACGAATTTCGGCCCCGAGATCGGGCGCTCCAACGTGCTGCAGATCGGGCGCGACAAGGACGAGACGCCGGAAAGCCGTCAGCTCATGGTGACGCTTGGAGGGCGTCCGTTCCTGGGCAGCGCCGGCGGCATCCATGCGCTCGACGCCAGGGTCGCGGGCAACTGGCGTATCTCAGCAACCACGCTCAGCAAGGAATATGACCGCGAAGCCCATGCCGCCGACCGGCCGGCCGATGCGGTCACGCTGCTCGTCATCACCTCGGGCGGAAAGTTGCGCCCCGACGGCGGGGCGAGGAACGAGGCCTTGCGTGTCGGCGACACGATCGTCAGCCTGCTGCCGCCGGAAAAGGCGGGCAACTGATAGCGGCCGGCCGTCGCGGGCCGTCGGCGGGCGGTTGGCCATTGCGACGCGGCATCGGCAGGGCTATTAGGCAGGCCATCGCGTCCAGCCGGAAGAGACCATGTCCACCATTCGTGTCCGCATCACCGCCCTCGAGATCGAGGCCAAGCGCATCTATGAATTGCTGGTGCGCGACTTCGAGGACGACGGCAACCCGGTGACGGTGTTCGAATCCTCCGCCGACGGGCGCGAGTGGACGGCCGAGATCCTGCTGTTCGACATGAGCGAGGCAGAGGCTGCTGCCCTTGTCCGCGACAGGCTGGGGGCGGATGCCTTCGCGGCGCCGGTCGAGGCCGTCTTGCTGGAGGACATCAACTGGGTGGAAAAGAGCCTGGAAGGCCTCTCCCCGGTGTCGGCGGGGCGGTTCTTCGTGCATGGCAACCATGACCGGACGAAGCGCCCGGTAAATGGCATTCCGATCGAGATCGAGGCGGCTCTTGCCTTCGGTACCGGCCATCATGGCACGACCGCGGGCTGTCTGATCGAGATCGACCGGTTGCTTTCGCGCCGCCGCTACAAACGGATGCTCGACCTTGGGACCGGCACAGGCGTGCTTGCCATCGCGATGGCGCTGCTTTCGCGCCAGCCGGTGCTGGCAACCGACATCGACCCGGTCGCGACCCGCACGGCGGAGGCGAATGCCCGCCACAATCTCGCCGGCAGCTTGCTGCGAACGGCAACGGCGGCGGGCGTCGACCACCGGATCTTCGCCGAGGAAGGGCCGTTCGACCTTGTGGTGGCGAACATTCTCGCGCGTCCCCTGATGCGTATGGCTGCGGGCCTTGCGCGCCGGATGACGCCGGCGGCGACCCTCATCCTGTCGGGGCTGCGTGTCGAGGACGGTCCGCGCATCCTGTTCGCCTATGGAGCGCAGGGCTTCCATCTGGCCCGCAGGCAGAATCGCGACGGCTGGCTGACGCTGACGCTTGTGCGCGGGCGCCGCGAGCCTTGAGGCTCGCAAGAGCCTTCCCCGCGATCACAAGCCAGTCCTGAAACGAAAACGGGCCCGGCGATCCGCCAGGCCCGTGTTTTGTCGTGCTGTGCCGGTTCTTGATCAGAACGCGGCGGTCAGCGATCCCTGACGCTCCAGCTCGGCGCGGTCGTAGCCGTAGGCGGCAAGCGTCGCGTCGTCGAGCGAGAGGAGGTAGCCGTTGACGTAACGGCGGGCCTGACGCTCACGCGCTGCGACCATCGAGTCGATGGCCTTGCGGAAGAGGCCCTTGGAGCCGTTGCGGGAAGCGCCGGCAATGGCAGTGGTGGTCGTGGTGGCAATGGCCATGATCTTTATCTCCGGTTCGAGGTCTCTCTAAAAGAGCTTCCTCCCTCAAACTCTCAAGACAGAGTATGGGGGTGAGCGAGCCATGCGAAAAGTCCGATAAGTGCATGGCAGCGCTGCGAATGCTGCATGTGCGAATTCATAATATTGCAATGCAGCGGAGCAATTGCCGCATTGCGAAGCGCTGATTGCCCGTTGCGTGTGCAGAAGCCGGGGCCGGCCGCTGCAATGCCCTTTCGCCGGACCGCGTTTGGCGGTAGCGTTTCGCCATGTTCCAGAGCTTCGACAATGTCATCGACCCGTCCGTCGGCCCCGCGCGTTGCGCGGCCCTGCGGCAAGAGCTTCTCCGCCTCGGCCTCGACGGGTTCCTTGTCCCGCGTGCCGATGCGCATCAGGGAGAATATGTGCCGCCCTCGGATGCGCGGCTCGAATGGCTCACCGGCTTTGCCGGTTCGGCCGGCATGGCCGTGGTGCTGGCTGAAAAGGCGGCGATCTTCGTCGACGGTCGCTACACCATCCAGGTGCGGGAGCAGGTGAACACGGACGTGTTCCAGCCGCAGCACCTGATCGAGACCCCGCCCTCGGACTGGCTGGCGGCAGAGCTGAAGGCGGGACAGAAGCTCGGCTATGACCCGATGCTGCACACGATCAACGGCGCGCGCCGGCTTGCCGAGGCCTGTGCTTCCGCCGGCGCGGAGCTCGTTGCAGTGGAGGTCAATCCGGTCGATGCGGTCCGGCACGACCGGCCGGCCGCGCCGCTCGGCCCGGTCTCGGTCCATTCCGATGATTTTGCCGGCGAGGCGGCGCCTTCGAAGATCGCCCGCATGGCAGCGGCTGTGGCCAAGGCGAAGGCGGATGCCTTCGTGCTGACGCAGCCGGATTCGATCGCCTGGCTCTTCAACATCCGTGGCAGCGACGTTTCGCACACCCCGCTGCCGCTGTCCTTCGCGCTGCTGCCGGCCAGCGGTATGCCGCAGGTCTTCATCGACGACCGCAAGCTGACAAACAGCTCGCGCGACCATCTGGCCTCGCTTGCCGAGATCCGCGGTCCGGCGGACCTGCTGCCCGCGCTCGCCGCGCTGGGGCGCGATGGCGCCACCGTCATGCTCGATCCCGACTGGGCCGGAGCAGCCCTTGCCGCAGCCGTCAGCGAAGCCGGCGGCACGGTGCGGCACGGGGCGGACCCGATCACCCGGGCCAAGGCGGTCAAGAATGCCGCCGAGATCGCCGGGGCACGTGCCGCGCACCTGCGCGACGGCGCTGCCTTCGCCCGGTTTCTGGCCTGGTTCGATGCGGCCGTGGATGCAGGCCCGCTTGACGAGATCGGCGTCGCCGAGCGGCTGGAGGCCTTCCGCGCGGAAACCGGCAAGCTGAAGGAGATCTCCTTCGACAGCATCTCGGCGGCCGGCCCCAACGCCGCGATCTGCCACTATCGTGTCGATCGGCGCAGCAACCTGACAATCCCCGCCGACAGCCTGTTCCTCATCGATTCCGGCGGCCAGTACGAAGACGGCACCACCGATATCACGCGAACCCTTGCGGTCGGCACCGTTCCGGAAGAGCAGAAGCGGCATTTCACGCTGGTCCTGAAAGGGCATATCGCGATTGCCACGGCGCGCTTTCCCGTTGGCACCAGTGGTGCCCAGATCGATGCGCTTGCGCGTATCGCGCTGTGGAAGGCGGGGCTCGATTTCGACCACGGCACCGGCCACGGGGTCGGCTCCTATCTCTCCGTTCACGAAGGACCGCAGCGCATCGCCAAGACCGGTCATGTCGCGCTGGAACCGGGCATGATCGTCTCCAACGAGCCGGGCTACTATCGCGATGGCGGCCACGGCATCCGCATCGAGAACCTCGAACTGGTGACGCCGGCCACGCAGATCGAGGGGGGCGAGCGGCCGATGCTCGGCTTCACTCCGCTGACCCTGGCGCCGATCGACCGCCGTCTGGTTCTCGTGGAAATGCTGAGCACCGAGGAGCGGGCCTGGCTCGACGCCTATCACGCGCGCGTTCAGGCGGAGATCGGGCCGCTGGTCGACGCAGAGACAGGCGCCTGGCTCGAACGGGCGACCGCACCGCTGTGAGGCGCGGGGCCGCTGCGCCCTAGCGGTGTTCCTCGACCTGATTGTTGATCAGTGCGGCGTTGAAGAAACGCAGCGCCCGGACGTGGCTGGCATGGCCGATCACCTCGTCTGGGCGCGCCCGGTCGATGACCGGCAGGCGGTTGGTGCCGCTTTCGTCGAAGACGCGCAAGGCCGTCTCCAGCGTGTCGCCAAGCGTCAGGTAGGGTGCGCCCGCCTCCGTGTCGAAAGGCTGGTGTTCCTCGTCCTCGGCCAGCCGCTCGACGAAATCCGAGACATGGACGATGCGCACCAGCCATTTGTGCGCGCCTTCCTGCAGCATGACGCCGCGCATCTCCAGCTGCCAGTGGAAGTAGGAGCGGCCGTGCACCGCCTGGGTCAGGCCGGTGGCGATGGAAACGGCGATCAGCAGGGCAATGGAAAGCGCATAGCCGCCGGTGAGCTCGAACACGATCATCGTCGTGGAGAAGGGGGCGCCGAGGACGGCGGCCGCCACCGCGCCCATGCCGAGGATGGCGTAGAGCCCGTGCGAGGAGGCGAGCTCGGGAAACACCGAGGCGGCGATCAGGCCGAAGGCGCCGCCGGTCATCGCGCCGAGATAGAGGGCGGGGGAGAAAATGCCGCCGCCAAAACGCGAGGCGAGCGTGATCGAGGTGGCCGCTGTCTTGGCGACAAGCAGGATCAGCATCGTCGTCAGGGGCAATTGCTGCTTGAGGGCGGAATCTGTCGCCTCGTAGCCAACGCCGAGCACTTCGGGAAAGACGATGCCGATGGCCCCGACGGCAAGTCCGCCCACCACGGGGCGCAGCCAGAGCGGCATGGTGACGTTGCGCGCCATCCAGTCGGTGCCGATCAGCGCGAACTGGAAGATGACGGCAACCGCCGCGCAGGTCAGCCCGAGCAGGGCAAAGGCCGGGATCTCCAGCGTCGAGGTGATCTGGTAGTCGGGAATGACGAAGGCGGCGACGTCGCCGAACCAGGCGCGCGACAGCAGGGTGCCGAGCACCGAGGCGATGACGATGGGAACGAAGGCGGTCATCGCGTAATGCCCGAGGATCACTTCATGGGCGAAGAGAACCCCGGCGATGGGCGCGTTGAACGAGGCGGAGACGGCGCTGGCGACGCCGCAGGCCAGCAGGATGCGGCGTGAGGCGTCGGGCAGGCGGAAGGTCTGGCAGATTGCCGTGCCGATGGTCGCGCCCAGATGCACGACCGGTCCCTCGCGGCCGGCGCTGGCGCCGCAGCCGAGCGACACGGTCGTGATGAAGGCCGAGGAAATGCCGGACCAGAAGGGCAGGCCGCGGCCCCCTTGTGCGCGCGCCTCGATCACGTCCGCGACACCGCCGGCGCGTTGCTTCGCCTGGAGCCTTTCCAGATAGATACCGACGAAAAGGCCGCCGACGGCCGGGGCCAGCAGGATCGTCCACCAGGGCACATGCGCGGCGGCCGTCACCACGGTCTCGGCCGTCGTGCCTAGCCACGTCCACTGGATGACGCCGATGGCAAGGCGGAACAGGATCGCGGCGATGGCCGTCAGCAGACCGATCACGATCGCCAGTCCCCAGACGAGCGGAAGCCGCGTCGTGCGGAACAGCCGCACGTTGGGCTCGATCCAGCGCGCTGCTATTTCCGGCAGCCGCCGCAGCTGGGTGTAAAGGCCGGTCATCGCTGTCGCCGCGCTGTCGTCCGTTTCCGGTCAGCGCCTGTTGATGGATATGCTTCGACCGGCCCTTTCCGGGCGGCCGAGCACGGCATGGGCATCCTTCATGTCCTGCAGGCGTTGCAACACATCCTCGGGCCAGGGCGCCACCTTGCGCGCCTTGAGATCGACATGCAGCGAGACCTGCTCCGAGGTCGCCGAGAGGAAACCTTCGTCGGCGTGAAAGAGCTCCTGATAGAGATGCGCCCGTTTCCCGTCGAAATCAACGAGTTGCACGGTTGCCCGGACGCGATCTCCCCCGTTCAGTTCGCGCAGGTAGCACAGGTGGGTCTCGGCGGTGAAAAAGGAGGCCTTGTTCCGGCGCGCATAGTCCGGGCCAAGGCCCAGATGGATGAAGGCCTCGTCGAGACAGGTGTCGAAGAGAACATTGTAGTAGGCCATGTTCAGATGGCCGTTATAGTCGAGCCAATCGGTGCGAACGGTCTGAATGGAGCCGTGAAACGGGGCATTGGCTTGCGCAGTCGGGGACATGATGGGCCGGTCCGTGGGTGCGGCATTTGGCCCGGCGCCGGAGCACCGCCCTTCAGGGCCGGAAGTCTTTGGCCGGGATTGCCGTTTTTGCTAGTGTGCGGCAAGCCTAGTCCGAGACTGGCGGCGAACGCAAACAGGGCAATCGGCTCCGGCCGGGCCGCCACCGCTCCGGCAGCGATATTTCGGGAGACAATTGATGAGCCTTGCAACGCTCCAGGCGCCGGTAAACCGCAATGACAGCGGCATCGAGCTCGTGGTCAAGATCCTCGCCCAACGGTTCGGCGAGCGCTTTTCCAGTGCCGCGGCCGTGCGCCAGCAGCATGGCCATACGACAACCTGGCTGCCGAATCAGGCGCCCGACGGTGTTGTCTTCGCGCATTCGACGGAGGAGGTGGCGACGGTTGTCGGCATCTGCGCCGAGCACCGCGTGCCGATCATTCCCTTCGGCACCGGGTCTTCGCTCGAGGGCCATGTCAACGCACCGGCGGGGGGCATTTCCATCGACCTGTCGCAGATGAATTCGGTCATCAAGGTCAATGCCGAGGATCTCGATTGCGTCGTGCAGGCGGGAGTGACGCGCAAGCAGCTCAACGAATACCTGCGCGACACAGGCTTGTTCTTCCCCATCGATCCTGGCGCGGATGCAAGCCTTGGCGGCATGGCGGCGACGCGGGCCTCGGGCACCAACGCGGTGCGCTATGGCACGATGAAGGACGCGGTGCTGGCGCTGACGGCGGTGATGGCCGACGGGCGGGTCATTCACACGGGTGGGCGGGCGCGCAAATCGGCGGCCGGTTACGACCTGACCCGCCTGCTTGTCGGTTCGGAGGGGACGCTCGGCATCATCACCGAGGTCACGCTGCGCCTGCACGGCATTCCGGAAGCCGTTTCCGGCGGCGTCTGTCCCTTCCCCGATCTCGAGACGGCCTGCAACGCGGTGATCATGACGATCCAGTGCGGTCTGCCGGTGGCGCGTATCGAGATCCTCGATTCGCACCAGATCCGGGCGAGCAACGCCTATTCCAAGCTGGAGCTTGCCGAGACGCCGACATTGTTCCTCGAGTTTCACGGCACGGAGAACGGCGTTCGCGAGCAGAGCGAGATGTTCAGCGAGATCGCACGCGAGTGCGGCGGCGGGGAGTTCGTGTGGGCAACCAGGGCGGAGGACCGGACGCGGTTGTGGGCGGCCCGGCACGATGCCTATTGGGCAGCGCTCGGCTTGCGGCCCGGGTGCAAGGGGGTGTCCACCGATGTCTGCGTGCCGATCTCGCGGCTTGCCGAGTGCATCGGCGAGACCTATCGCGACATCGAGGAACACGGCCTGCTGGCGCCTCTCGTGGGACATGTGGGCGATGGCAATTTCCATGTGCTGGTGCTTGTGGATGTCGACAATCCCCAGGAGGTCGCCGTTACGGAGGCTTTCATCGAGCGGCTGAACTGGCGCGCGATCGAGATGGGTGGCACCTGCACCGGCGAGCACGGTGTCGGCCAGGGGAAGATGAAGTATCTTGCCCGCGAACACGGCGCCGGGCTCGATGTCATGGCGGCGATCAAGACGGCGCTCGATCCGGACAACATCCTTAATCCGGGCAAGATCGTGCGGATTGACTGACGGCGTCCAGGGCGGGGCCGGGGCCAATATGGGAGAGAGACCCTGAACTCGATCTACATCACGATCGGCGTTGCCGTGATCGCGGTCCTTCTGGCGGCACTTGTCGGACCGTTTCTGATCGACTGGACCGCCTATCGCACGACCTTCGAACGTTACGGCGAGCAACTGCTGGGGCACCGGGTGGCGGTCATGGGCGAGGCGGAGATGCGCCTCCTGCCGACACCGACGCTCACCTTCTCCGACGTGCGGGTCGGCGAGCCGGAGGACCCGCTGCTGGCCGTGTCGCGCTTCGAGATGCGGATCGAGTTGCCTCCGCTCCTGAAGGGCGAGGTGCGGATCATCGACATGACGCTCGAGCGGCCGGCGCTGCGGCTGTCGATCGACGAGGCAGGCCGTCTCGACTGGTTCACGGCGCGGGCGCGCAACGGCATGATCTCCGACGTCGACCCGGACCTTGTCATGCTCGAGCAGGCGAATATCCGGGACGGCAGCCTGACGGTGATCGATGCGCGCAACGGCCAGAGCCACCGGGTCGACGACATCGATCTGGTGGTGGCGGCGCGGTCGATGCTCGGACCCTACAAGCTGGACGGCATGGCAAGCTTCATGGGGCAGCGCGCCACGCTGGTGCTCGCCACGGGGCGCGGCGATGCGCAGGGCGGCGTCCGGCTCCGCGCCGGCGTCACGCCCGTCTCGCTTCCCGTCGATCTGGTGATGGACGGGAAGCTGGCGCTGGCCGACGGCCGGCCGGGCTATGAGGGCGGCTTCACCTTCGCATCCGTGACGCCGGCCGAACAGGCGGAGCGCGCATGGCGGAGCGAAGGCAAGTTCGAACTGGATGTCGGCAAGCTTTCGCTGAGCGAGGCCACGCTCCGCTATGGCCCGGAGGAGCGCCCGGTCACGCTGGACGGCGACCTCGCCCTTGCCCTCGCCGAACCCTATCGGTTCGATCTGGCGGCGACGGCGAAGCAGATCGATCTCGACCGGATTTCCGGGCGTGGACCGCAAGAGCCGTTGAGTGTCTCCGAAGCCGGCGACATGCTTGTGGGCGCGCTGCGGGCACTGCCGCATCCGCCCATCGATGGCACGGTGCAACTTGCCGTCCCTGCTCTCGTATCCGGCGGCGGGCTTGCGCAGGACATCACGCTCACGGCCGACAGGCTGGCCACCGGCTGGCGGCTGACGGAGCTTTCGGGACGGCTCCCCGGTCGCACGGAGTTTCTTGCTCTCGGCGATCTCGGCTTGCAGTCCCGCACGAGCTTCCGCGGCAGTTTTGCCGTTTCCGTTGCCCAGCCAGCCGTTTTCTCGGACTGGTGGCGCAAGGGGGCGGTGAGCGGTGTCGCGGCCACACCCTTTGCCATGGAGGCTCGGGTCGATGCCGGGCCTGACAGCGTGTCGCTCACCGACCTACTCTTCGAGATCGGCGCCGACACCGGGCGCGGCGCCGTCTCGTGGTCGAAACCCGAGGCCGGGCCGGCGCTTTTCACCGCCGATCTCGACGCCAAGCGGATCGACGGCGACCAGGCACTGAAACTTGCCCGACTGTTCCTCGGCAGCGAGGGCGGGCTGGTCGAAGGTGTTTCGCGGGCTGGAACGCAGTTCGACCTCCAGCTGTTCTCCGAGGAAGTCGATTTCGGGTCGTTTGCCGCCAACACGCTTTCGCTGAAGGCGACCTATCGTGACGATGCCCTCGTCATCGACGACGCGAGCATCGCCGATCTCTCCGGTGCAAAGGTCTCGGCCAAGGGACGCATCGACGCGCTGGCGACCGCTCCGGCGGGCGATCTCGACATCAGCATCGATGCTGAGCGTGTGGACGGCGTTGCGGCCCTGCTTCTGGCGATCGACCCCGAGAGTCGCGTCCTGCGGGAGCTCAATGCGCGGTCCGATGCCTTCGCGCCGGCACGGCTGCAACTGTCCTTCAAGGGCGAGGCGACCGGATCCGGCGCGGATGCGGCGACCCGGGCCAGTGCCAGCATCCGGGGCGAAGCGGGCGGCACCAGCGTCGATGTCAATCTCGGACTGGAAGGACGCCTTGATGCCTGGCGCTCCGCGTCCATCGATTTCGAGGCCGGCTTCGGGGCGGCCGACGGGGCCGGGCTGCTGGCGCAGGCCGGGATCCCCGTGTTGCCGGTCGCGGCCGTTGGCGAGGCGCGGATCGAGCTTGGCGGGGCGGGCATTCCGGAGGAAAGCCTCGAGGGACACGCGCGCATCTATCTTGGGGACGCCTCGCTTAGCGCCGTCGGGTCCTTGTCCCTGCCCGAAGCCGGCGGGGCGGAGTATTCCGCCGATGTGGTGGCGAAGGCGCCTGACCTTTTGCCCTTCACCCTCTTGACCGGGCGGTTGCCCTCGCTCTCCGCCTCGGCCGGGGCGCTCGACCTTGTCGCCGGACTGCAGGGCAAGGGGGACGCCTTCCGCCTGACGGACCTTTCGGGCAGCATCGCCGGAACGCGGATCGACGGCGACCTGCAGGTCGACCTGCGGCGGGCTCTTGCCAGCCTCGACCCGCGCCTGCGCGGCTCGGTGAGCCTGTCGCGGCTCGATCTGGCCGAACTCGGCGACCTGGTGCTGGGCGCGGACCAGCTTTCGGCGATGTCGGACGGCTCCTGGTCGAAGGCGGCCTTCGGCCCGCCGATCCTGTCGGGCATCGACCTTTCGCTCGATCTGGCGGCGCGCCGGATGAGCCTTGCCCCCGCGCCCGATGCAAGTGACGTCAAGGGGCGGATCGGCTTCAAGGACGGGACGATGTCGATGGAGATCTCGCAAGCCGGATTTGCCGGCGGCGATCTCACCGGCACTTACTCGCTCAAGCGGACCGACGGCCAGGCGAACCTGGCCGCGTCGATGCGCATCAGCGATGCGGAACTGGGGGAACTCGTCTGGGAGCGCGCCGCCCGGCCGGTGGCGACCGGGCGCATGGCGCTGAACCTGGATTTCGAGGGCACGGGCCGCTCGATCGCCGGCATCGTCGCCGGTCTTTCCGGCGGCGGCACGATGAGGGTCGAGAACGGCGAGATCCGCGGCCTCAACCCGGATGCCTTCGCGCTGGTCATCCGGGCCGTCGATGCCGGGCTTGACCTCGATGACGGGGCGATCCGCGAGGCGTTTTCGAGCCATCTTGATGCGGGGCGGCTGCCGTTCGCGGCGCTCGAGGCGAATGCCTCGATTGCCGGCGGCATCGTCAGGGTCAGCAATGCGCGCGTCGACAATGCCGACACGACCCTGTTCGGCAATGCCCAGGTCGATCTGGAGAAGCTGGCGCTGCAAAGCGACTTCTCGCTCAAGGTGGATCCGGGCGAGGAAGCGGTCACGGGTGCGGAGGCGCAGGTCGGCCTGGTGTTTTCAGGGGCGCTCGACGATCCCGCCCGGAGCATCGACATTGCTCCCTTCACCGCGTTCCTGACGCTTCGCGCCTTCGAGGAGGAAGTCCGCCGGGTCGAGGAACTGCAGGCGGAGATCACCGAACGCGATCGCCTGATGCGCGAATTGCGGCGCACGCGCGAAGAGCAGCGCCGGAAAGAGCGCCAGGAAACGCTTGAGGAGCAACGCCTCAGGGAAGACGCCGCGCGTGCGGCGGAGGATGTCCGCAAGGCCGAGCAGGCCGCGCGGGAGCAGGCAGCCAAGGACAAGGCGGCCAAGGAAAAAGCGGCAAGAGAACAGGCAGCCAGGGAGAAGGCGGCAAGCGAGGCGGCGGCCAGGGCCGAGGCGCAACGGGCGGAAGCTGCCCGGGCGGAAGCGGAACGGGCTCAGGCCGCGCAGCAACGCAATGCCCGCAACCGCCCCGGCGGGGATGCATCCGAACGGCCCGCCGAGGCACCGCCGGCGGCCTTTGGCGACCAGATAAGGCGTGCCTTGGAAGACCTGGACACGCGCGGCACGCTGACACCGCAGGAGCAGTCGACGGGCAAACCCCTGCAACTGCTGCCGCCGCTCGACCCTCCCGTCTTCATCGGCGTTACGCCGGACCGGTAGGCGTATTGTTGGGAGGGAGCATGTGCCATCTCGCGCCGGACATCGACGTTCGCATCACGTGAGGCCGGCCGGTCAGGGAGTGTCAGAGCTTCCCGGGAAGGCCGGCTTGCGGCAATGAACGAGCGCGGCGACGCGCAGTGCCGAGGACAGGGAAGCCGGCATTCCGACCTGATCATGGCCGCGGGCGTCGTCGATGCGCGCCACCAGGGCGGGTACGGTCAGCCCTTCATTCTCGGCCATCTCCTCGATCACCTCCCAGAACTCCGGCTCAAGCGCCAGGCTGGTGCGGTGTCCGTGCAGGGTCAGGGAGCGTTTGACAAGCGTCACGACCGGTCGGGCTCGTCGGTCTTGCCGGCGTCGCCTGCTGTGCCGTCTCCGCGCGGCTTGGGGCCGGCTTGCGGGTGTTCGCGCTTGTGGGCGTCGACATGCGCGGCGGATTTTTCCACCGTTGTCCGGGTGAGGTTCTTTTCCGACTTGCTCCGGCCGAACTGCACGCGGTTTTCCGCCGCGCGGGTTTCCTTCTCGCGGCGCGCGCGCGCCTTGCGGGCCTGTCTCAGATTGACGATGTCACCCGTCATCACGGCCTCCGGCGCATGTCTGCAGTGGATCAGGTCTTCTTTCGGAAGGAATCCAGCGAAACCACGTCGGCCCCGGCATTTCCATCCTTGGCCGCGTCCTCGCCATCCTGTGTCGCATCCGCCGGCTGGTTGTCCGACTTGGGTGCGGAGCGCTTGGCCGCCGGCTGCTTGGCGTCGCTCGTGGCCTGCTCGACCTCGGCAAGGGTCGACGCGGCGCGTTCCTGGTCGCGTGCCGCGTCGACCAGTTCCTCGGGAAGTTCCTCGGCCGTCTTGCCGGGCTCGAACTCGAGCGCGAACTGGACGGACGGGTCGAAAAATCCCTTGATGGAGGAGAAGGGCACGAACAGCTTTTCCGGAATGCCGCCGAAGGACAGGCCCACCTCGAATGCGTGGTCTGTGACCATGAGATCCCAGAACTGGTGCTGAAGCACCACGGTCATTTCCTTGGGGTAGCGCTCGTGCAGCCGCGAGGAGATGCGCACGCCCGGCGCGTTCGTGTCGAAGGCGATGTAGAAATGGTGCTCCCCTGGCAGGCCGATCCGGCTTACCTCGGTCAGAATCTTGCGGACAGCGCCGCGCAGCGCATCCTGGATGACGATATCGTATCGGATCAGGTCTTCGGCCATCGCTTGCAACAAACAGTGTGAGTCGGATTACGCCCAACATGGCGCGCGGGAAGCGAATTGGAAAGCGCCGATCGCACCTGTTTCGGGCTTTCACCCTGTCCTGTTGCGCTCTGCCCCTCATTGTGGCGGATTTTCGCGACAGTCGCCATGCCGAAACGGCGGGGTTCGGCTGTTGTGGTGCAGGACGAACGGGGCTTGGAGAGTGAAGTGGAGGCTTCTGTTGCCAGGTGCCTCCGAACCCCGCCTGAAGGTGCTACCCCACAGGGCTTAAAGGACTACCGGCACCGCATTACGCGGCGACAGCGTTGTCCATAGCATAGTTGTCATTTGCAACTATTGAGACGGCCCGATAACGGCGGAACCATGCCGAGCAAAAGAACGACCTTTACACCCTCGTCGATCCTATTTCGCCCCCGCCGAAACCCGCCATCTTCGCAGTTTCCTGCGCGCTCTGGCGGGCTTGGGTGGAGGCGCCGGGTACCGCCCCCGGGTCCGATAGGCTTATTTCGAAGTCCGTTTATCGCCATAGCCGGCTTGCACCGGCACTTTCGAATATAGGCGCTCCATGACCCGGTGAAAAGGGGCAAGCCGCACGGGGGAGGGGAAAGCGCCCGGTCGCAGGCTTGTGAGAGGACGTCATTGGCGCGTGCGGCCGGCTTGCAGGTACAAGGGTTGCAAGATCCACTCATCCGGAGAGAGCATCATGACGACCGCAACGCGCAGAAAGGTTCTCGTTGCCGCCCTCGGCCTGTCGCTGGTGGCTGGCGGGGCGAGCGCCGGCTGGTTCGGGCTGGGGGGCAGCGACGACACGGGGCGTGTCTTTACCGGCATCGTCGAGGGCGTTGCCGTCGGCGGCTACGATCCGGTCGCCTATTTCACCGAAAAGAAGCCGGTCAAGGGGTCGCCGCAGATCACCGCGACCCATGCCGGGGCCGAATGGCGCTTTGCCAGCGAGGCAAACCGGGAGGCGTTCCTTGCCGAACCGGCGAAGTACGCGCCCGCCTATGGCGGCTACTGCTCCTGGGCGGTGGCCCAGGGCAAGCTTGCCAAGGGCGATCCGCAGAACTGGGACATTGTCGATGGCCGTCTCTATCTGAACTACAACGACAACATCCAGACAAAGTGGCGCGCCGACGTTCCGGGCTTCATCTCCAAGGCGGAGAAGACCTGGCCGGGGCTTGCCGCCAAGTGAGGACGTACAGCGCTGCCGCGGGCTGAATAGCGGGCGAAACCGCGCGGCGCGGCTTGCCCGCGCCCCGCTTGCGGGCGACGATGGGGGCCATGAGAATCGGCAAGCGGACGACCACGGCGTGCGGCAATATCACGACTTGATGCAACGCATCCTCGACGAGGGCGCAGAAAAGACCGACAGGACGGGAACGGGAACGCTCTCGGTCTTCGGCCACCAGATGCGCTTCGACCTTGCCGACGGCTTTCCGATGGTGACGACGAAGAAGCTGCACCTGAAGTCGATCGTGCACGAGCTGTTGTGGTTCCTCGCCGGCGACACCAACATCCGCTATCTCAAGGAGAACGGTGTCCGCATCTGGGACGAGTGGGCCGACGAGAATGGCGACCTGGGGCCGGTCTATGGCTATCAGTGGCGCTCATGGCCGGCGCCCGACGGCACGTCGGTCGACCAGATATCCAACCTCGTCGCGCAAATCCGCCGCAATCCGGACAGTCGCCGGCTGATCGTCTCGGCCTGGAACCCGGCGCTGGTCGACGAGATGGCGCTGCCGCCCTGCCACGCGCTGTTCCAGTTCTACGTGGCCGACGGACGGCTTTCCTGCCAGCTCTACCAGCGTTCAGCAGACGTCTTCCTCGGCGTGCCCTTCAACATCGCTTCCTACGCGCTGCTGACCATGATGGTGGCGCAGGTGACGGGCTACGAGCCGGGCGAGTTCATCCACAGCTTCGGGGACGCGCATCTTTATCTCAATCACCTTGAGCAGGCGAAAGAGCAGCTTTCGCGTTCGCCGCGCGCCTTGCCGACAATGCGGATCAACCCGGAGGTCAAGGACCTCTTCGGCTTCCGCTTCGAGGACTTTGAACTCACCGGCTACGACCCGCACCCCCATATCAAGGCGCGGGTCGCTGTGTGAGGCGCTGCTGCGTCAGGCTTTCAGCCGGTAGCCGGTCTTGAAGATCCAGGCAATGACCGCCAGGCAGGCGAACAGGAAGACGAATGTCATGGCGAGGCTGACCTCGACCCCGACATCGGCCTGTCCGTAGAAGCTCCAGCGGAATCCGCTGATCAGGTAGACGACCGGATTGAACAGCGTCACCGTCTGCCAGAACGGCGGCAGCATCGAGATCGAGTAGAAGCTGCCGCCAAGGAAGGCGAGCGGCGTGATGATCAGCAGCGGCACGAATTGCAGCTTCTCGAAATTGTCGGCCCAGATGCCCAGGATGAAGCCGAGCAGCGAGAAGGTGATCGCCGTCAGCACCAGGAACAGCATCATCCAGGCCGGATGCTGGATCTCCAGCGGCACGAACAGCCCGGCGGTTGCCAGGATGATCAGGCCGACGATGATCGCCTTGGTGGCGGCCGCGCCGACATAGGCGATGACGATCTCCAGATAGGAGACCGGCGCCGACAGCACCTCGTAGATCGTGCCGGTGAAGCGCGGGAAGTAGATGCCGAAGGAGGCGTTGGAGACGCTCTGCGTCAAGAGCGACAGCATGATCAGCCCGGGCACGATGAAGGCGCCGTAGCTGACGCCGTCCACCTCCGAGATGCGCGAGCCGATGGCGGCGCCGAAGACGATGAAATAGAGCGATGTGGAGAGAACCGGCGAGACGATGCTCTGGAAGATCGTGCGGCCCGTGCGGGCCATCTCGAACCGGTAGATCGCCTTGATGGCATGGATGTTCATGACGGCGTCCTGACCAGGTTGACGAAGATTTCCTCGAGCGAGCTTTGACGGGTCTGCAGGTCGCGGAAGCGGATGCCGGCCGTGTTGAGATCCTGCAGCAGCGCGGTGATGCCGGTGCGCTCGCCCTGTGTGTCGTAGGTGTAGACGAGCTCGCTGCCGTCGCCGGAAAGCTCGAGATTGTGGGCGGCAAGCGCGCCGGGGATCGCGTCGAGCGGGTCGGCCAGGTGCAGCGTGAGCTGCTTGCGGCCGAGCTTGCGCATCAGTTCCGCCTTGTTCTCGACCAGCACGATCTCGCCCTTGTTGATGACGCCGACCCGGTCGGCCATCTCCTCCGCCTCCTCGATGTAGTGGGTGGTGAGGATGATGGTGACGCCCGTGTCGCGCAGCTCGCGGATCACGCGCCACATGTCGCGGCGCAGTTCCACGTCGACGCCGGCGGTCGGCTCGTCGAGGAAGAGGACACGCGGCTCGTGCGCCAGCGCCTTGGCGATCAGAACGCGCCGTTTCATGCCGCCGGACAGCGTCATCAGCTTGCTGTCCTTCTTGTCCCACAGGGACAGGTCGCGCAGCACCTTCTCGACGATTGCCGGCGCCTTCGGCTTGCCGAACAGCCCGCGACTGAAGGAAACGGTCGCCCAGACCGTCTCGAAGGCGTCCGTGGTCAGTTCCTGCGGCACCAGGCCGATCAGGGAACGGGCGGCGCGGAAGTCGCGGACGATGTCGTGGCCGTCGACGGTGACCGAGCCGCCGGTGCCGTTGACGATGCCGCAAATGATGCTGATGAGCGTCGTCTTGCCGGCGCCGTTGGGGCCGAGAAGGGCGAAGACCTCGCCTTTCTCGATGTCGAGCGACACGGATTTCAGTGCCTGAAAGCCGGTGTCATAGGTCTTGGAAAGACCGGAAATCGATAGAATGGGTGCCATGGAATGCCCGGATGGGAAGGCGGGCGGACGAGACGATGCGTCGCACCGATGGCCGCGTCGGCCCGGCAATGGGATAGGGTTCCCGCAGCATATAGGGATGCAACGGGGCTGCAACCAAGCTTTGTGGACGAAAAAAGTTCATCCCGCGTCTGATCTTGCTTGTCATCAAGCACGTTCCTCCGCCACCGCATCACCCGTAGCCCGAACGCTTCGCCGTCTACTACGACAACGAGTGCCTGTTCAACACGCAGCAGGTTGACCTCCTCGCCGAGCGTCCCGACTTGAAGCGGGTCTCCGCCGCAGATCAATGCACAACCTTCTCGGCACGTGGTACCGTCAGCGCCAGCTTCAGGAATAGGTCCGTGAAGCGACCGAGGCCGTCAGCCATATTTGACCTTGCTGTGGTGCGTCGATGGAAGAGGTCAATGTCTGAAAGTCGCGTCAAAAGCGGTCTCAGCGTCCTGTGTACGGCCATCGTAGCCCTTGCTGCTTGGCTTTTTTCCATGGGGACGCTTGATAACGCGGAGCGGGCGGCACGTGTCGAAATCGACGTTCCCGGTCGCACCCTTCATGTCGAGATCGGCGCCGATGCGTACGGGTTCATGTGCCTGACCTCCCTCGAGTACGATCAGGCCTATCTTCCGAAAGAATTTCTCTGCCTCGACTGCGTGAGATCAGAGAAAACACGGGAAATTCTACGGAAAGGGTGGTCGAAAGAGAGCATATATCTTGTCTATAAGACGGGAAACGAAATGAACGTCCAGGAGATCGATGTTTCCAATCTGGACAGCAGCTCGATCATTACCTACTACCAATCTCCATCCAGTAATGGCGGCAGGCTCGGCGAACAAACTCAATGCACCCGCTCCAACCGCGCCAGAGCCTCGTGCGTGACTTATGCCGGCGGCTGTCTGTTGCTTTTTGAAGAAACAGACGGCTGATCTCGCCCGCCTGACCCTGCCGCAACGTTTTTCATCGCGTCAGGAAAACCGCCAGCCATAACGGCGAGACGGAGACGGGCCTGTGAGAACGCCTCGCGAAAACGACAGGAGAACCCGTGCGACCGTCCGACGTCGGACGAAAGTCGGAAACGGTCGGATGTTCACTATCCGTTCACGTTGCGAACTTGCCGCCTCGCGGCGAATTCTTCTTTGTTTCCAACGGAAAAGAAGTGGTGGGTGCACGGGGATTCGAACCCAGGACCGGCTGATTAAGAGTCAGCTGCTCTACCAACTGAGCTATACACCCACTAGCCGTTTCGGCCAGAGGAGGTTTCAGTTCCGGCCATGGCCGGTTTCAAAACATCCTCGCGGCGGGGAGCGAGATGCGCCCGCCGTCGTGAGCGGGTATATACAAAGGCGATCCCGTGCATGCAAGGGCTTTTCGCATGGCGTGCGTCCCACGATGGTTTTCGCACTCTCGCCTGGGGATATCTTTGAAGGGCGGAACAGGGAAGGGGGCGGCGATATGCCTGCGTCTTTCCGGTCTTTGCAAGATTCGGCAAGCCTTGCGGGGCCGGCGCGAAATTTCCTGACATTGCGCTTGACCGTCGACCGACCCCCGTCTAGGTTGCGCGGCGACCCGATCATGCGGTGTCGGCGACTTGGTCGTGCGCATGCATGCCGGGTTCCGCAAGATCCCCTCCAGAAAGGGGCCTGCGGAAATGAAGAAGACAGGACGGATGGTACTGAAGTGACCAAGAGCATCGGACTCATTCTTGTATGCGGGGCGCGCGCGGCCGGGACGAGGTAACACTCGCTTTCCCAGACAGCTCAGCGCGCGCAAGGCCTCCTCGGGGGCCTTTTTTATTGCCTGCACGACAGGAAGACGATGCACCTGGTGTTTGCGGGGCCGACCGCGATGACGAACGGATTGATGTAATGTTGATGCAGGACGACTGCGGCAATCGAGGACAGGAACGATGAAGCGCGAGATGACCGGCGCCGAAATGGTGCTCCAGGCACTCAAGGACCAGGGGGTCAAGCATGTGTTCGGGTATCCGGGCGGTGCCGTGCTTCCGATCTATGACGAGATCATCCAGCAGGACGAGATCGATCATATCCTGGTACGTCACGAGCAGGGCGCGGGACATGCGGCCGAGGGCTATGCGCGCTCCACCGGCAAGCCCGGCGTCGTTCTGGTCACCTCCGGTCCCGGTGCGACCAACATGGTCACCGCGCTGACCGACGCGATGCTCGATTCCATTCCGCTCGTGTGCATTACCGGCCAGGTGCCGACCCATCTCATCGGCAGCGACGCCTTCCAGGAGTGCGACACGGTCGGCATCACCCGCCCCTGCACCAAGCACAACTGGCTGGTCAAGCGGATCGAGGACCTGCCGCGCATCCTGCACGAGGCCTTCTACGTGGCGACCGCGGGCCGTCCGGGTCCCGTCGTCGTCGACATCCCGAAGGACATCCAGTTCGCCACCGGCACCTACGAACCGCCCAAGAACATCGCCCACAAGAGCTACCGGCCGCGCGTCAAGGGCGACATGGACGCGATCCGCCACGCGATCGAGCTGATCGCCCGGGCGAAGAAGCCGATCCTCTATACCGGCGGCGGCGTCATCAACTCCGGTCCGGCGGCCTGCCAGCTGTTGCGCGAGTTCGCGCAGATCACCGGCATTCCGGTGACCTCGACCCTGATGGGGCTGGGCGCCTATCCGGCCTCGGGCGAAAACTGGCTGGGCATGCTCGGCATGCACGGTACCTATGAAGCCAACATGGCGATGCATGACTGCGACGTCATGGTGAATATCGGTGCGCGTTTCGACGACCGCATCACCGGCCGGCTCGATGCCTTCTCGCCCAATTCGCTGAAGGTCCATATCGACATCGATCCGTCTTCGATCAACAAGACGGTGCAGGTCGACATTCCGATCGTCGGCGATGTCGGCCATGTGCTGGAGGACATGGTCCGGCTGTGGCGCACGGGCTCGCACGGCCTGGATGCCGGCGCGCTGAAGGGCTGGTGGGAACAGATCGACCGCTGGCGGTCGCGCAACTCGCTCGCCTATCGTCCGACCGACGATGTCATCATGCCGCAATACGCCATCCAGCGCCTCTATGAGCTGACCAAGGGCCGCGAGACCTATGTCTCGACGGAAGTCGGCCAGCACCAGATGTGGGCGGCGCAGTTCTACGGGTTCGAGGCGCCGAACCGTTGGCTGACCTCCGGCGGTCTCGGCACGATGGGCTACGGCCTGCCTGCCGCGATCGGGGCCCAGGTCGCCCATCCGGACGCGCTTTGCATCGACATTGCTGGCGATGCCTCGATCCTGATGAACATCCAGGAGATGTCGACCGCCGTCCAGTTCGGGCTGCCGGTCAAGGTGTTCATCCTCAACAACCAGTACATGGGCATGGTGCGGCAGTGGCAGCAGCTGCTGCACGGCAACCGTCTGTCCAATTCCTACATGGACAGCCTGCCGGACTTCGTGAAGCTGGCCGAGGCCTATGGCGGCCACGGCATTCGCGTCGACAAGCCAAAGGACCTGGACGGCGCCATCGAGGAGATGATCGCCTCGCCCAAACCGGTGATCTTCGACTGCCGGGTGGCGAGCCTTGCCAACTGTTTCCCGATGATCCCCTCGGGCAAGGCGCATAACGAGATGCTGCTGCCGGACGAGGCGAATGACGAGGCGGTGGCGAACGCCATCTCGAGCGAAGGCAAGGCGCTGGTTTGACCGCGGACAGGGGATTGAAGACATGAACGCACAGAACCTCAATGCGCCGTCCGCCTATTTCATGGCGGATATCGAGCAGCCGGCCGAGAGCCACACGCTTTCGGTGCTGGTCGACAACGAACCGGGCGTGCTTGCCCGGGTGATCGGCCTGTTCTCCGGGCGCGGCTACAACATCGACAGCCTCACGGTCTCGGAGACCGAGCACGAAAAGCACCTGTCGCGGATCACCATCGTCACCACCGGCACGCCGATGGTGATCGAGCAGATCCATCATCAGCTCGACCGGCTGGTGCCGGTGCACAAGGTGACCAATCTCACGGTCGACGCGCGCCGCCGCAATTTCGAAAAGCCGCTGGAGCGCGAACTTGCCCTGATCAAGGTGGCCGGCGTCGGCGAGAAGCGGCTCGAGGCGCTGCGCCTGGCGGACGCCTTCCGCGCCACGGTGATCGACGCGACGGCGGAACATTTCGTCTTCGAGATCACCGGCCGCACCAACAAGGTGGAGCAGTTCATTGCGATCCTGAAGCCGCTCGGCCTGGTCGAGGTGTCGCGGTCCGGCGTCGCCGCCCTGCAACGCGGCCCGGACGGGTTCTGAAACGACGCCCGGGCGGGGGAAGGCGAACGCGGCGTCAACCGTTTTGCCGGCCGCCCGGGTTTCACGCCCGGTTGCCCAAGTGTCTTGCAACGACGCAGGCAATCGGGTACGAGCTTGGGATATTAACGATTTGATCAGGAACCTGCCTGCAGACTTGGCGCAGGTTTTTGAACCACCGGCTCTTCCGCGACGGGACGGGCCAGACGCAAGGAACTGGACGACCCCATGATCGCCGCTGGCACACATGCCGCTTTTGCGATCGACGCGCGCGCTGCGCGTGGCGGGCTCCTGCGTCATGGTGGCCTCCTTCTCCTTATTTGCCCCTGAGCACCGACTGCCTCCCTGGCAAACGGAGGCGGGCGCTCAGGGGATCAAGACCTTCACCAGCACCATCATTGTTTTTCGGCCCGTACGATCCGTGACATGCGCGGCGGCGGGCCCGACCTGAAAAGGGAACCGGTTCCATGTCTGGCCAGGACCAAATCTTCATCTTCGACACCACCTTGCGCGACGGCGAGCAGTCGCCCGGCGCCTCCATGACGCTGGAGGAGAAGCTGCAGGTCGCCGAAATTCTCGACGAAATGGGCGTCGATATCATCGAGGCCGGCTTTCCGATCGCCTCGAACGGCGACTTCGAGGCCGTCTCCGAGATTGCCAAGCGTACCAAGCGGTCGGTGATCGCCGGTCTGGCGCGCGCGATCCACGCCGATATCGACCGGGCGGGCGAGGCGGTACGTCATGCCGAGCGCGGACGCATCCATACCTTCGTCTCCACCTCGCCGATCCATCTGGAGCACCAGATGAAGAAGAACGAGGCGCAGGTGCTCGACATCATCACCGACACGGTGACGCGGGCCCGCAACCTCATTGACGACGTGGAATGGTCGGCGATGGACGCCACCCGCACGCCGATCGAGTATCTGTGCCGCTGCGTGGAGGCCGCGATCCGCGCCGGCGCCACGACGATCAACCTGCCGGACACGGTCGGCTACGCGACGCCGGACGAGTACAAGTCGATGTTCGAGCAGATCCGCGCAAGGGTGCCGGATGCGGACAAGGCGATCTTCTCCGTTCACTGCCACAATGACCTGGGCCTCGCGGTTGCCAATTCGCTGGCCGGTGTCGCCGGCGGCGCACGGCAGATCGAGTGCACGATCAATGGTCTGGGCGAGCGCGCCGGCAACGCCGCACTGGAAGAGATCGTCATGGCGGTGCGCACCCGCTCCGACGCGCTGCCCTATGCCTGTTCCGTCGAGCCGCGCTTCCTGACGCGTGCCTCCAAGCTCGTCTCGGCGGTCTCCGGCTTCCCGGTCCAGTACAACAAGGCCATCGTCGGCAAGAACGCCTTCGCCCACGAGAGCGGCATCCACCAGGACGGCATGCTGAAGAACGCCGAGACCTACGAGATCATGCGTCCCGAGGATGTCGGCGTGAAGGCGACCTCGCTGGTGATGGGCAAGCATTCCGGCCGCCACGCGTTCCGCCAGAAGCTGGAGGAGCTGGGCTACGAGATCGGCGACAATGCCTTCGAGGAGGCGTTCCGCCGCTTCAAGGATCTCGCCGACCGGAAGAAGCATGTCTATGACGAGGACATCGAGGCGCTGGTCGAGAACGAGATCGCGACCCAGGGCGAGCAGATCAAGGTCATCGCGCTCACCGTCATCGCCGGCACCGGCGCCAACGGCAAGGCGATCCTGACGCTGGACGTCAACGGCCGCCACGAGACCCGCGAATGCACCGGCGACGGCCCGATCGACGCGACCTTCAACGCGATCAAGGAAATCGTGCCGCACGACGCCAAGCTCTCGCTCTATCAGGTGCATGCGGTGACGGAAGGAACGGACGCGCAGGCGGAAGTTTCCGTCCGCCTCGAGGCCAGCGGCCGCATGGCAACCGGCAAGGGCGCGGATACCGACACGCTGGTCGCCTCGGCCCGTGCCTATATCTCGGCGCTGAACAAGCTGCTCGCCCGCCAGAACCGCCCGGACCACCAGGAACTCAAGGCAGTGTGATCCGGCGCGACACACATGGCCTGCTGAAGTGAAAAAGCCCCCGGCGGAGCGATCCGCCGGGGGCTTTTTCTGTCCCGGGAGGGGGAGAAAGGCGTGTCGTCAGGCGCTGGCTCGGGCGTAGCGGGCGAGCGCCGGGGAAAGCACCTGCAGGCAGTCGAAGGCATTGTCGTCGATCACGGTGCGCTGGCGCAGGGTGAAGCCGATACCTTCCACCATCCGTCGTGCCGGATCGTTGCCGGCGGCGACGAAAGCGATCAGATGCGTGAAATAGGTGTTCTCGAAGAACCAGGCGACCAGTGCGGCGGCCAGTTCCGAGGCATAACCCTGACGCCAGTAGGCGGGCCTCAGGCAGATGCTGAGCGCGACTTCGGACGTCTCCGGATAGACGGAAAACCCGGCGCGCCCGGCGAAGGTGCCGTCGGCGAGGGTCGCCTTCCACTGGCTGAAGCCGCGATGCTCCTGGCCCTGGACATAGTCCTCCAGGTGACGTGCGGCATCTTCGCGTGTCTCGATGATCTCGTGCGAGGCGAGAAACCGGTTGACGCTCTCCTCGCGGTGGAGGGCAAGCAGGTCGCCCGTGTCCGCCACGTCGAACGCGGTCAGCCGCATGCGCGGCGTTGCAAGTATCGTTCTGTCCGCCATGCTGTTCTCCTCCGGTCCGTTTCCGGCGTCCTGCCGGCACGGGTGCCGTAAAGACATGTCTGGCGGGATCGGGGCACAAGGCCCGTCCTCCGAACAGGTCTTCCGATGGTCAGGCTGTCAGCCTGCCTCCGGTAACTTTTCTTGAACCCATGCCTGCACCGATTCGCGCCGTAGCGGTAGCGATGACAGCCACTTCCTACGGTCAGTTTATGCGCAAAACATGGCGCTGCAATCACTGGCTGTATTGCCGATGATCTAAAATGCAGCCGCTCTCCAGGCCGCTGAATCGCTCGGATCGAGGCGCGGCCAGTCGCCGAGTTGCCCGCGAAAGAAGGTTTCCTGCCGTTTCGCGTAGCGGCGTGTCTCGGTCGTCGCCCGCTCGATCGCATGAGCGAGGCATTCGGGCGTACCGTCAAGATTGCCAAGCTCGCGCAGGCCGATTGCCTTCATCGCCGGAAGGGCGGGGTCGAGATCGCGGGCAAGCAGGCGCCGGGTCTCCCCGATCGCGCCCTGTGCGACCATGGTTGAAAAGCGCTCGGCGATGCGGGCATGCAACCAGGGACGGGGCGGGGCGAGAACTAGTCGGCGCGCCGTCGGACCGATGAGGCTGTCCCCGCTCTCCTTCTGCCAGGCATTGAGCGACCGGCCGGTTGCTTCCATCACTTCCAGGGCACGGGCGATGCGCTGCGTGTCGCCCGGCTCAAGCCGGACCGCCATCGCCGGGTCGAGTGCGGCCAGTCTTGCGTGCAGCGCACCGGTGGCGGCAGCCACGGCCTCGGCGCGGATGCGGGTGCGAATATCTTCCGGGATCGGCGGCACTTTCGACAGGCCGCCCAGCAGCGCGCGGAAATAGAGGCCGGTGCCGCCGACAATGACGAGCGGCTGGCCGCAGGCCCGGGCCGCGCCAAGAACGCCGGCGACATCGTCCAGCCAGCGCGCGACCGAATAGGGCTCGGCCGCGTCGACATGCCCGTAAAGCAAGTGGCGGGTCCGTGCCAGGTCGGCGGCGGCGGGCCGGGCCGTCAGAACGTCGAGGTCGGCATAGACCTGCATGCTGTCCGCATTGACGATCCAGGCGTTGTCGCGCTCGGCCAGGCGCAGGGCGAGCGCCGACTTGCCGCTCGCCGTCGGGCCAGCTATCAACGTCACCGGTTCGCTCACGTCCTCTTTCCTTTCAAGGCGCTTTCACGATGTCGCTCGTCGCTACCCTTGTCGCCAATCCCCTGCATCCGGCGATCGACGCCGAACTCGTTGCGCGCGCGCTTGCTGTCCTGCCGGCCGGGACCGGAGTGAACGAGCTTTCCGCCGGCATCGCCGTCGACCTGGTTTTCGACGGCGATGCCTCGCGCACCGCCGACCATGACAGGGATCTGCGCGCGGCGATGGGCACCGTCCCGGTCGACCTCCTTGTGCAGAAGCGCGAGGGCCGACGCAAGCGACTGCTGATCGCGGACATGGATTCCACCATGATCGGCCAGGAATGCATCGACGAACTGGCCGACGCGGTCGGCAAGAGAGACGTCGTCGCGGCGATCACGGAACGGGCCATGCGCGGCGAGCTGGAGTTCGAATCTGCCCTGCGCGAGCGCGCCGTGATGCTGGCCGGGCTCGACGCGGGTGTCGTTGACACGGTCCTTGCCGAGCGGATCACCCTCACGCCGGGAGCGGCCGCCCTGCTCGCCACCATGAAGGCACACGGTGCCTATTGCGCGCTGGTCTCCGGAGGGTTCACCGCCTTTACCGGCCATATTGCCGCGACGCTCGGTTTCGACGAACACCGGGCCAACACGCTCGGCATCGCGGATGGCCGGCTGACGGGCACGGTCGGCGAACCCATCCTCGGCCGCGCTGCCAAGCGCGAGCGGCTCACGGAGCTTCTGGCCGAACACGGTCTCGATCCGGCGGACGCGATTGCGGTGGGCGACGGCGCCAACGACCTTGCGATGATCGAGCTTGCCGGCCTCGGCGTTGCCTATCACGCCAAGCCGTCGGTGGCAGCCGTGGCTGATGCTCGGGTCGATCATGGCGACCTGACGGCGCTCCTTTATTTCCAGGGCTATGCGGCGCGGGAGATCGCCGGCCTATGACCCACCGCCTTGCATGCCGCATGCAACAAAAGGGCCGCGACAG
>NZ_JASHIK010000001.1 GCF_030733745.1 Stappia sp. MMSF_3263
GGAGATGCCGGCAACGCCGCAGGCGGTGTGGCGGGCGCTGAAGACCGTGCAGCCGGCGCAGGCGGCCGAATAGGCCGCCGGCCAGCGACCGGAGAGGGGCAACAAGCAGCGCGGTGTTCCGCGCCACGCAACGGGACAGAACAGGCCGGGGCCTGACGGGATGGGCCGCCGGACCTGACGATGCGGCCGAACGACAGGGCCGAACGACAGGGCCGGAAGATCGGGCCGGCTCAGGCTGGCCAGGACAGATGGGCGCGGGCCGCAAGCCGGCAGCGCAACGAGGGAGAGGGACATGTACGAGACCACCTATCACCGGGCAACGAGCGTGGCGGACGCGGCTTCGAAGCTTGCAGGCGCCGAGGAGGCGAAGATCCTGTCGGGCGGGCAGACCCTGCTGCCGACGATGAAGCAGCGCCTTGCCGCCCCGTCCGATCTGGTCGATGTCGCCCATGTGGCGCAGATGAAGGGCATTGCCGAGACCGGCGGCGCCTTGCGCATCGGCGCGGCGACGACCCATGCCGAAGTGGCCGGGTCCGACATCGTGCGCCGCCTGGCGCCGGGGCTTGCCGATCTGGCCGGTCATATCGGCGACCCGCATGTGCGCCATCGCGGCACGATCGGCGGCTCGCTGGCCAACAACGACCCGGCCGCCGACTATCCGGCCGCCGCCCTGGCGCTTGGCGCCACCATCGTCACCGACCGGCGCGAGATCGCCGCCGCCGACTTCTTCACCGGCCTGTTCGAGACGGCGCTGGAAGAGGGCGAGATCGTCACCGCGGTCATCTTCCCCGCCTGCGCGGCCTGCGCCTATGCCAAATACCCCAACCCCGCCTCGCGCTATGCCATGGCCGGGGTGTTCCTGGCCAGGACCGGTGCGGGCATCCGCGCCGCCGTCACCGGCGCCGGCGCCAGCGGCGTCTTCCGCCATGAAGGCCTGGAGGCCGCGCTCGCCGAAAGCCTCACCCCGCAGGCCGCGGCCGGCGTCGCAACCGATCCCGGCACCCTCATCTCCGACATCCACGGATCGGCCGAATACCGCGCAAACCTCATCGCCGTCATGGCAAAACGCGCAGCAGCCAAACTCGCATCCTAACCCCACGCGCAGACCAGGCACCCAAACCGGACGCGCCAGAACACCCGAACCCGGCTCCAGAACCCGGGCTCCAGAACAAAACGGCCCGGGGAACAAAATCCCCGGGCCGTTTCGGTGTTTCTTCGTGGGTAAGCGGGTTGTTCAGGCCGCCGCCACGTCTGCCAGGAAGCGGTCGATCTGCGTGCGCAACTCGCGGGTCTTGTCGCCGACGTCGCCGGAGGCAACCAGCACCATGTCGGCCGAGGCATTGGTTTCGGCGACCGCGCTGGAGAGCTGCCCCATATTGGCCGTCACCGATGTCGTGCCTTCGGCGGCATGCTGGACGTTGCGCGAGATCTCGTTGGTCGCCGCGCCCTGCTGTTCGACAGCCGCGGCAATCGCCGAGGTGTAGCTGTCGACTTCCTGCATGGTCTGGGTGATTGCCCCGATGGCCTCGACGGCTTCCTTGGTCGAGCCCTGGATCGCCGCGATCTGCGCGCCGATCTCCTCGGTCGCCTTGGACGTCTGGTTGGCCAACTCCTTGACTTCGGCGGCAACGACGGCGAAGCCCTTGCCGGCCTCGCCGGCGCGGGCGGCCTCGATCGTTGCGTTGAGAGCCAGAAGGTTGGTTTGTTCGGCGATCGCCTGGATCAGGGTGACGACTTCGCCGATCTTGTTGGCGGCGGCGGCAAGACCCGCAACCTTCTCGTTGGTCTGGCGGGTGCCGTGCGAGGCCTGGTTGACCACTTCCGTGGTCTGGCCGACCTGGCGGGCGATCTCGCTGATCGAGGCGGCAAGCTCTTCCGCTGCCGTCGCGACGCTTTCCACGTTGCTGGTGGCGGCGCCGCTTGCATGGGTCGTCTCCTCGGCCTTGCCGGCGCTCTCGCTGGCAATCCGGGTCAGGTCGCGGGCGGTTGCCTCCATCCCGGCGGCGGTGTCGCCGACCGAGGACAGCAACTCCTGCACCTGGGCCCGGAAGGAACCGATCAACTCGTCGACGCGTGCCTGGCGTGCCGCGGCCGCCTTCTGCTCATGCTCCTGCTCTTCCCGCATGCGGGCGCGCTCGCGGGCATTGTCGCGGAAGACCTCGACCGTGCGGCTCATCGCGCCGATCTCGTCGCCGCGCTCGGTGCCGGCGATCTCGACATCGGTGTCGCCCTCGGCCAGCCGGCCCATGACATCCGTCAGGCGACGGGTCGGGCGGGTGATGGCGAGCGACAGCACGAAGGCGACGGCAATGCCGAGGCCGACGACGATCAACAGCGTGACGGCGATGGTCCAGAAGCTGGCGGCACCCGAGGTCGCGGCCTTGTCTGCCTGTTCGCTGGCAAGCGAGGTGATCTTGCCCCGCATCTCCGAAGCGACCTTGCCGAGCTCCGAGGAGGACAGGCGCACGGCGTCGATGCTGGCCGTCATGTTGTCGAACGCGCCGCGATAGGATTCGATCTCCTGCTGGGCGAGCTTGACCGTCTCGGCGACCTTCGGGAACTGGGTGGCGGAGGCGGCGAGCGTGCCGGCAACGCGGCTCAGTTCCGCGATCTCGCGGGCGACATTGTCCGGAACGACGGTGCCAAGGCCGGTCAGGAACTCCAGCGTCGTCGCCTTGACCACCAGTGCCTGCTTCGACAGGTCGCCGGCATTGGTCGAGACCAGGTCGACCTTGATCAGGTCGATGTCACGGGCCTGGACCTCCTTCTGGACCAGATCGATGGCCGTGTAGGCGGAAGTCTGTACCGCCTTCGCGGCCCCGACGATCTCCTCCAGGGCGACGTTGATCTCGCGGCGCAGCTTGTGCACCTCGGCGAAGGAGGAAGTGTCCTGCAGCTTGGTGAAGTACCCCTGCAGCTCGCCGGAGCGGGTCGCCAGCGCCTCGACGCTTGCCTGGTCGACGCCTTCGACGCGCGCATTGGTGAGGGCGCGGGCATTGTCCGCGAGCTTGTTGGCCTCCAGCACGGCCTCGTCGAGCAGGCCGGCGGCCGTCGAGGTGGTCGAGCGCAGGAACAGGAACTGGGCCCTGAGGGCTTCTTCCTGAAGCGAGACGACGAAGCGGATGATGTCGTCGGCCTTGCGGCGGGTGGCGGCGGCGCGCAAGCTTTCGCGCTTGGCGTCGCGGCGCACGATCTGCATGTCGCCATTGATCTGATTGGCGAGATCGCCCAGCTTGCCGATGGCGCCGGCAAGGTCGCTTGAAAGCTGCTGCTGGCGGGAAATCTCCTCGCCGACCTTGGCGAAGTCCCCGCGCATCACGGCCACGGAACTCACCGCGGAGGACACCGCTTCGGAGGCGGCCATATCGCCGGCGACGGATGCCTTCAGCGCCTGGAGCTCGTTCTCCAGGTCGGTGACAGCACCCCGCGTTGCCTCCGCGTCGGCAGCGTCACGGCTTTGCAGGAAGGTCTCCCGCAGTGCGGACACATCCTGCAGCCGCGCCATGACCCCCGTGGCAATCTTCGACGTTTCCATTTGATTGGTCAGACCGCCGATCGCCATTGTGCCGACGCCGCCGACAACGGCAGCAAGCAGCAGCACGACGGCGAACCCGCCGCCGATCTTCGCGGCAAACCCGAGATTGCCAACCAGGCCAAGAATCCGGGACATCAATTATCCTCCACACGCATTAGCTGAGCGACAATAGGCCGCCGTCCGTGAATCTTAGGTAAAGTGCGGTGAATTTCTTTCACGCCGACAACTTCTGCGATTCCAGAGGTTTGACAGAAAACGGCGCGGCATTGGATGCCGCGCCGCCTGTGTCAAATCCACTCTCGTCAAAAGACGGCCTCAGGCGGCGGCGACACGGTTGAGGAAGCGGTCGATCTCCTCGCGCAGGGCGTCGGTGTTGCGGCTCATGGCGCCGGAGGCATCGAGCACGTTGCCGGCCGCCGCCGAGGTGCTTTCCACTGTCGAGGCGAGCAGCTCCATGTTGCGGGTGACCGCACCGGTGCCTTCCGCCGCCTGCTGCACCGAGCGCGAGATGTCGCTCGTCGCCGCGCCCTGCTGCTCGACCGCGGAGGCGATCGAGGCGGTGTAGCCGTTCACTTCCTGCATGATCTGGGCGATCTCGCCGATGGCCGAGACGGCCTCGCCGGTCGAGCCCTGGATCGCCGCGACCTGGGCGCCGATCTCCTCGGTCGCCTTGGAGGTCTGGGTCGCCAGTTCCTTGACTTCGGCGGCGACGACGGCAAAGCCGCGCCCGGCCTCGCCGGCCCGTGCCGCCTCGATGGTGGCGTTCAGCGCCAGAAGGTTGGTCTGCTCGGCAATCGCCTGGATCAGCGAGACGACCTCGCCGATCTTGTTGGCGGCGGCGGCAAGGCCGGCGACCTTCTCGTTGGTCGAGTGGGTGCCCTGGGTGGCCTGGTCGACGACCTGGGTGGTCTGGCCGACCTGGCGCGAGATCTCGGCGATGGAGGCGGAGAGTTCCTCGGCTGCGCTGGCGACGGACTGGACATTGTCGGTTGCGGTCGAGCTTGCCTGCGAGGTCTCGCCGGCCCGTTCCGCGCTTTCATGGGCGGAAGCAGAGAGTTCGCGCGCCGTCTCGTCGAGACCCGAAGCGGTCTGGCTGACCGTGCCGATCAGGGTCTGGACGGTGGTCCGGAACTCGGCGATCAGCCCGTCGATCTCGCCCTGGCGGTTGCGGCTTTCGCTGGTCGCTGCCTCGCGATCTGCGGCGAGGCGGCGGCGCTCCAGAGCGCGCTCCTTCAGCACGTCGACGGCGAGAGCGAGCTGGCCGATCTCGTCCTTGCGGTCGGTATAGGGCACTTCCGCCTCGAGATTGTCGTCGGCGATGTCGTGCGCGACTTCGGCGATGCGCGGGATCGGCTTCAGCAGGCGGCGCGCCAGAAGGGCCATGGCTGCGACGGAGACGAGCAGGATCGGCACGAAGGCGATCATCAGCTTGCTGGTGACATTGTCCATCAGTGCCGTGATCGCCGACTTGCGCACGCCGGCATACAGAATGCCGGTGATCTCGTCGGCCGGCGAGTAGATCGGCTCATAGATGGTGTAGTAGGGGGTGCCGAGGATGACGGCCTCGCCGCGGAAGGTGTTGCCCTTCGTCAGCACGGGATAGACTGCCCCGTTCTGACCAAGCGGTGTGCCCACCGCCCGCGAGCCGTCCGGCTTGATGATGTTGGTGGTCTTGCGCCAGAAATCCTTGTTTTCCGGGTTCCACTTGAAGACCGTGACCGTCTCGCCCGTCATCCGGCCGATCGTGTCGATCATGGTGTGGTCGCTGACCTCTTCGGGAATGCTCTCCATCACGACGCGGCGGACATTGCCGTCCTCGCCCCAGGTGATGGTGGTTCCGGGCATGTCGCGCTCGACGATGGTCGCGGCAACGCGAAGGCTGGCATCCTGGCGCGTGACCGCATCCGCCTGGATGCGATCGGAAAGGACCATGTAGATGACTGTTCCGACAGTGCCGAGAGCCAGCACGATCATAAGAGCAGCGGCCATCGAGACGATCGAGACCAGGTTTAAGCGTGAAAGCAGGCCCATGACCGGTTGTTCCCTCAGTTGTTTGTTGGCTACTTGACTTTGCGTTGGCAGAAAGACTGAAGCAGAAACGTAAAATTGTCGTTATCCTGAAAATGAACTCGGGTTAACCGGGTGGAAAAGAGAAATCGCGCGCATTCCCTTTCGTCAAGGAGGGGAAAGCGCGCGATTTTTCAGTTAGTTAAGCGGCGCTGACTTCCTGCAGGAAGGTCTCGAACTCCGACTTCAGACGCTGCGAGGTGGTGGTCACGCTGCGGGACGCGTCGAGAACCTCGCTGGAGCTGGCTGTCGACTGCTCCGCCGTGTCGAGAAGCCGGGCAAGGTTGTCGGCGACAGTCTTGGTGCCATGCGCGGCATGCTGGACATTGCGCGAGATCTCGCCCGTCGCGGCGCCCTGTTCCTCGACCGCGGCCGCGATCGCGGATGTGTAGCCGTTCACGTCCTGCATGGTGCGGGCGATGACCCCGATCACCTCGACCGCCTCGCCTGTCTCGTTCTGTATCGCGGTGATCTGGGCGCCGATCTCCTCGGTTGCCTTGGAGGTCTGGGTCGCCAGTTCCTTGACTTCGGCGGCGACGACGGCAAAGCCGCGTCCCGCCTCGCCGGCCCGCGCCGCCTCGATGGTGGCGTTGAGTGCCAGAAGGTTGGTCTGTTCGGCGATCGCCTGTATGAGAACCACGACCTCGCCGATCTTGTGGGCGGCGGCAGCCAGTCCGGAGACCTTGAGGTTGGCATCCTGGGCGCTGGTCGTCGCGTCCGTCACGACCTGGGTGGTCTGGCCGACCTGGCGGGAGATCTCGGCAATCGATGCGGCGAGCTCTTCCGCCGCACTCGCGACCGACTGGACATTCTCCGAGGCTTCCTGGGACGCATTGGAGGCGGTGGTGGTGCGGTCGGATGTCGAGGCCGCATTGTGCGACAGCGTTTCGGCGGCCCGTCCGAACGTCGCGTTGGTTGCCTCCGCCTGCTCCAGAAGCTGCGCGATCACGTCGCGGAAGCGGGCGATCAACTGCTCGATGCGCTGCTGGCGCCGGATCTTCGCGGCTTCCTCGCGTTGCTGCTCGCTCGCCATCGTCTCGCGTTCGATCGCGGCCTCACGGAATGCATCGACCGCAACCGCCATCTCGCCGATCTCGTCCCCACGCCCGGCGCCGGGAACAGGGGTCTGCGTGTCGCCCTCGCGCAGGGATCGCATGCGGCCGACAAGCTCATGCAGCGGCCGGGTGATGGAACGCACCAGCAGCACGCAGATGCCGCCGCCGAGCGCCAGGATCGCAAAGACGATCAGCGATTGCCGCAGCAATTCGCCGTAGAACAGGGTATCGATGTCGTCCACATAGACGCCGGTGCCGATGACCCAGCCCCACGGCATGAAGCCCTTGATGTAGGAAAACTTGCGCACCGGTTCGTCGGAACCCGGCTTCGGCCAGTGGTATTCGACCAGCCCTTCGCCCTCGGCCTTCACCAGCTTGACGAATTCGGCGAAAAAGCGCTTGCCGGTCTTGTCTTCCATGGCTTCAAGGTTCTGCCCCTCGAGCTTGGCCGAGATCGGATGCATCACCATCATGTGGTCGAGATCGTTGACCCAGAAATACTCGGTGCCCGCATAGCGGATGTTGCGCAACGTGTCGGCCGCGTCCGCGCGGGCCTGCGCATCGCTCTTCTTGCCTTCCTGCGCGAGCTTGTATTCCCGCTCGACTGCCGAATAGGCGACTTCGGAGATATGGAGCAGTTCCGACTTGCGATCTTCCACCAGACGGCTGTGGTAGCCGCTGATCTGGATGGCGAGCAGGGCGGCGATGCCGGCTGCGAAAAGAAGGACAAGTGCCCAGAGGCGGTG
This sequence comes from Stappia sp. MMSF_3263, assembly GCF_030733745.1. Taxonomy (GTDB): domain Bacteria; phylum Pseudomonadota; class Alphaproteobacteria; order Rhizobiales; family Stappiaceae; genus Stappia. The sequence continues at coordinate 7,404 of NZ_JASHIK010000001.1, forward strand.
ACCGATTTTCCAGTTCATGAAACGCTCCTTCAGACAGGTACCCGGCACCTGTCGCCCGATAAGGCACGCAGCCGACTGTTGGCGTCAAAACCGGTTCGCATGAACCGGAGACGGACCTTCCGCTACGTGTCTTCACGTCATGAATAGGATAGATCGGCTAATCATTCGTAAATTTGCCTATTTCAGCAGAAGTATGAGCTGAAATCCGCTTTTCTGTTTTCTGGAAAGGGAGTTAAGGAGGAGGTTCCGGTGATTTTCGTCACCGGCAACGAGATGTTTTACTGGTCGGGACTTTGCCGCCATGCCTGCAGGGCGAAACCTCGCACAGGCGGGAGGTGCTAACAGGAAGGCCGCGCGGAAACCCGATAATCTTTCAAGCAGAAGATGAGTCGCGTCGTCGCGCAAGCTTTTTCCGCATGCCGCGCCGCGCGTCCTGGCGTATACCGACGCAATCGGTTTGCATCGGCCCGGTTCGTCCCATATGTAGTGTCCAAAGTTCAACTTTTCGAAGGGAAGGTTGCGCGGCATGCCGCCGGCCTGCATTCGACGTGATCGTATGTTCCTGCAATGTGTTGACCGACAAGGAGTTGCGCCGCGCCGCGCGGGAGCTCCAGTCCGGTCCCGACCGCGTTGTCGTGACGCCGGGTGCGGTCTTTCGCGCGCTTGGCAAGCGACCGCGTTGTGGGGGATGCTTCAGCACGATTATTCCGATAATCCATGAGGAAGCACCGGCGGAAACGGGCACGCCGCCGGCAAAGGGGGAGACGACGGGCGATGAAGGGTGACGCGAAAGTCATCGACTACCTCAACAAGGCGCTGCGCCACGAGCTGACCGCGGTCAACCAGTACTGGCTGCACTATCGTGTGCTCGACGACTGGGGATACGGCAAGCTGGCGCAAAAGGAGCGCGAGGAATCGCTCGAGGAGATGCAGCATGCGGACCGCATCGTCGAACGGATCCTCTTTCTCGAAGGATTTCCCAACATGCAGACGCTCGACCCCTTGCGGATCGGGCAGTCTCTAAAGGACGTGATCGAGGCCGACCTTGCCGGAGAATACTCCGCCCGTGCGCTCTACAAGGAAGCGCGGGAGGTGACGCTCGCCGTCGGCGACTACGTCACCATGCGCCTCTTCGAGGACCTGATGGGCGATGAGGAAGACCATATCGACTATCTGGAAACGCAGCTCAGCCTGATCGAGCAGATCGGCATCGAGCGCTATGCACTGCTGCAGTCCTCCGCCGCCGACGCGGCTGGCTGAGCGCCCCTGCCCGGGTGTTTGCGGCCTGGCCACCGGTCAGGCGGACAGGGTCAGGTCGACGATCGAGCCTCCGGCGGCCTCCGCGTCGGCATGGTCGTGGGTGACGAGCAGCACGGGCAGTCCGCGGGCGCGGGCCTTGCCGAAGACCAGCTTGCGGATCTGGCCACGCAGCGCGGCGTCGAGCTTGGAGAACGGCTCGTCAAGCAGCAGCGCGCGCGGACGCGACAGCAAGACCCGCATCAGGGCGACCCGCGCCTTCTGGCCGCCCGAAAGCGTGGCGGGATCGCGGCCCGCGAACTCCGAAAGATCGACATCGGCAAGCGCTGCGGCAACCGCTGCCTCACGGGCGGCGCGGCCTTTCAGGTCGGGCGCCAGCGCGAAGGCGAGATTGGCGCCGACGCTCAGATGCGGGAAGAGCAAGGGATCCTGGAACAGCAGGCCAAGCTGGCGCTTGTGCGCCGGCAGTCCCGTGACCTCGATGCTGCCGGACAGCACCCGCCCGCGCGCTCGAAAGGCGGGGGCGAGAAAGCCGGCGGCATGGGCCAGAAGGCTCGACTTGCCGACGCCCGAGGGGCCCATCACGGTCAGCACTTCGCCGGGGCCGATGGTCCTGTCGAGGCCGATCAGCGGCTGCCCGGCGAGGGAGATTTCCACCTTCTCGAAGGTCAGCGGCTCGCTCATGCGCCGGGCTCCTGTTCTCGGCGGTGGCGGAAGGTCACCGCGGGAATGACCGCGGCCAGTGCGAACGCGGCAAAGGGCAGGGCCATCTGCAGCAGCGCATAGAGGCCGACGAGGCGGCGATTGCCGCCCGATGCCAGCGCCACGGCCTCGGTGGTCACGGTTGCCGTGCGTCCGCCGCCGATCAAGAGCGTCGGCAGGTATTGCGCGACCGATACGGCGAAACCGAGCGCCGCGGCGGTGGCGACGGCGCGCCGTGCAAGCGGCAGGCGGACCCGCCAGAAGGTTCTGCCGGGAGATGCGCCCAGTGCGCTCGCAACATGGCCGTAGCGCGGGTCGATGGCGCGCCAGGGGTCGGAAAGCGCCAGCAGCACATAGGGGATGACGAAGACCATGTGGGCGAGCGCGACAGCGACGAGAGTGTCGTGCAGTCCCGCCATCAGGAACAGGATCTGCAGGCCGAACAGAAAGGCGATCTGCGGCACGATCAGCGGCAGGTAGACCAGCGGCAACGACCGGTGCCGCAGGACGCGGGATCGCCGGGTCTCGTTTTCCAGACAGGCAAGCGCCAGCGTGACGGCGATCGCCACGACCGGCAGCCCGATCACCAGCGTCGTGCCGATCGTCGCTCCGGCCGCCGCCAGGTGATGTTGCCATGTTGCCAGCGTGAAGCTTGCCGGAAGGGCGTCCGGAAACCGCCAGGGTCCGGCCAGCGACCAGAGCGCGAGCACGAGCAGGCCGAGCAGCAAGGCGCCGGTCAGCACACTCATCAGCACGCCGGAAAGCGCGGCCAGGGAACGATCGGCGGCCCGCCGCCCGCCACTCGCGATCCAGCGCAGGCCGAGCCACGCGAGAACCCTCTCTCCCACGATCCAAAGGGCGATGGCGGCAAGGCTCACGCCAAGCTGCAGCAGCGCTCCGGCCGAGGCCATGAAGCGCAGCGACAGGTCAGCATCGTTCATCCAGCCAGTCAGGCGCACGGCAAGCGGCGGCGGTGTCGTCGGGCCAAGGATGAGGGCGACGTCGACCACAGAGGTGGCGTAGGCGATGACGGCGAAGACCGGTAGGCGGATCTGCGGATAGACGCGCGGCAGAACGGTCTTCAGCCACCCGGCGACCGGTGCATAGCCGAAGCTTGCCGCGACGCGCCGTGCGCGGGCCGGGTCGGCCTGCGGCAAGGCGGCGAGGACCATCAGAAAGAGGAAGGGGATCTCCTTCGCCATAAGGCCGAACGTCATGGCGATGCCCGCCGGATCGCCGACGATGAGCACGTCGGGCGGACGCGTCGCGCCGCTCGCCCAGGGCGACAGGAGCCGCATGGCGAAGCCGGACGGCATGATCAGGAAGGCAAGGCCGAAGGCTGCCGCTGCGTGCGGCACTGACATCAGTGGCGAGAGCAGGGCGCGCAAGGCGCGGAAGATGTACGTGCCTTCGAAGGCGGCGGTGAACAGGATCGTCAGCATGAAGGCGCCGAGCGTTGCCGCAAGGCCTGTGCCCATGGAAAGAAGGACGGAAGTGCCCAGCCCCGGCTGCGCGGCGAGCCGGCGGAACGCCTCAAGCGACAGCGTCTCGCCGCCGAGCGCGGGCACGAGGCCGAAGGCCGGCAGCAGCGTGCCCGCAAGACCCGCGGCAACCGGAGCCAGCATCAGGACCAGTGTTGCCGCCGGCGCCAGTCTGATCATCGTCGCGCGGCCTGCCCGGTCCGTGTCGTCATTGGGAGGCGTAGCGGGCGGTCCAGGCGCGTTCCAGCGCCGTCATCCAGCTTGCATGCGGCTCGTCGATGACCGGGCCGAGCTGCTGCGGGGCCAGCGTTGCGATGCCAAGGTCAAGCGCGGCGAAGCGGGCCTTGTCGGCATCGCTCAAGGCATCGATGGCGAGCACGGTCGGATCGCCCCAGATCGTCGGGTCCTGCTTGCGCGCCTGCGCTTCCGCGCTCAACAGGAAGTTGGCCAGAACCAGCGCCCCCGCCTTGGCATTGGCATTGTACGGGATCGCAAGGAAATGGGCATTGCCGATGGTGCCTCCGTCGAGGACGAAGGTGCGCACCGTGTCGGGCAACTCGCCGGCCGCGATCGCGGCCGACGCGCCGGCGGGGTTGAAGGTGAAGGCAATATCGATCTCGCCGTCGGCGAGGAGCTGGCGCATGGCCGGCTGGTTCTGCGGGAAGGCACGCCCCTGCCGCCACATGGTCGGGTGCAACGCGTCGAGCCAGGCAAACAGCGGCGCGACATCGCTCTCGAAGCTCGCCGGATCGACCGGCTTCGTCAGCTTGGTTTTGTCGGCGATGGTTGTCGCCAGCACCTGCTTGAGAAAGGTCGAGCCGTGGAAATTGGGCGGTTGCGGATAGGTGAAGCGCCCGGGATGGGCCTTCAGGTATTCAGCCAGCGCGGCCAGGGTCGTCGGCGCGTGCGTGAGTGTCGCCGTGTCATGCATGAAGACGAGCTTGGCCATGCCCCAGGGGCTTTCAAGCCCGTCTGTCGGCTCGGTAAAGTCCGTCAACACCGCCGGCTTGTCCGTCGTGTCGACTAGATCCCAGTTGGGGAGTTTCGTCGCCCAGCCGGGTGTCATCAGCAGACCGGCCTTCTTCAGGGAAACGAAGTTCTCGCCATTGATCCAGACCAGATCGACCGCGCCGCCGGTGTCCTGTCCGGCCGCCTTCTCGGCGACAACCCGGGCAACGACATTGGCGGTGTCGTCGACCTTCACCTGCTCGACGCTGACACCGTGCAGTTCCTTCAGCCGTTCTCCTGCCCAGGCAATGTAGCTGTTGATGCGCGGCTCCCCGCCCCAGGCATGGAAATAGACTGTCTGCCCCTGCGCTGCGTCCAGCACGGCGGGCCAGTCGGCGGGGTCGGGGGCGTCCGCTGCCTGTGCTCCGGTGAAAGGCGCGGCAAGAAGCAGGCTGGCGGCGAGCGCTGCGCCGGCAATTGGGCGCGAACAGTGGCGGCTATGGAACATGGAGGCAGGTCCTTCCCTTTTGTCCTTTCCTGCAAGAGGCGGCAATGACGGTCAACACACGGCTTCGTTATGGTGCCGTGGCCTTGACCTAAAGTGGCAGGACGTGGGTGTCCTTGACCTCTTCCATTACGGCGTAGGTGTGGGTTTCCCGCACACCCGGGAGGTCGAGCACGGCATCGGCAAGCAGCTTGCGATAGGCGGCCATGTCCGAGACGCGCGCCTTGACCAGATAGTCGAACCCGCCGGCCACCATGTGGCACTCCAGCACCTGGGGCACCCGCTTCACGGCCTGTGCAAAGGCGTCGAAGACATCGGGTGTGGTACGATCAAGCTTGACCTGCAGAAAGACCAGCAGCCCCAGGCCGAGGCGGAGCGGGTCGAGCTCGGCGGAGAAACGCAGGATGTAGCCGTCCCGCATCAGGCGCTTCATCCGCTCCGCCGTTGCCGTCGACGAGAGGTTCACCTTGGCCGCGAGGTCCGTTGTGGTGATCCGGCCATCCACTTGGAGGACCGCCAGAATGCGACGGTCAATCCGATCGAGCGCCGGGGTTTCAGCGGTATTTTCGGATTTCACAGAATAAAACTCCGTTTTTCAGGTTATTTTCGAAGAAAATAACGGAAGAATTGCGGTTATGATAGGGGAATTCGCTAGGCGGACGGCTCGGGCGTGGACCCGTCGGGAAATCCGCCGCGCGGCACTCGTTGTGTTCAGGAGCTGTCATGAGCCTCGCATCGGAACGCGCGCCTGTCGCGCGGTCGCATAAAGATCTTTCGCCCTTCCGCGCCCCTTTCGCTCCGTCCGATGAGGCTGCCGTCCGCGCGCTCATCGGCAAGGGGGCGCTTGACGAGGCGACCGAGGCACGGGTGGACGAGCTGGCCTCCGGCTATATCCAGGCGATCCGCTCGGCCATTGGCGGACTGGGCGGGGTCGAGGATTTCCTGCGCGAATACGGTCTTTCGACGCGCGAGGGGCTGGCGCTGATGGTGCTGGCCGAGGCACTCCTGCGCGTGCCGGATGCGGCGACCGCCGACAAGCTGATCGAGGACAAGCTCGCGGCCGCGCGGTTCGATGAGTCCGAGGGCGGCCCGTCCGACACCTGGCTGGTGTCCGCATCGTCCTGGGCGCTTGGCATCACCTCGCGGCTGATCCATCCGGGCGAGGCGCCAAACACGATCCTCGCATCGCTGGTCAAGCGCATGGGCATGCCGGCGGTACGTGCCGCCACCCGGCAGGCGATGCGTGTTCTCGGCCATCAGTTCGTCCTCGGCGAAAGCATCAAGGGCGCACTGTCCCGGGCGAAGGGTCAGGAGGCCAAGGGCTACCGGTATTCCTACGACATGCTCGGCGAGGGAGCCCGTACGGCCGAGGACGCGGAACGTTATTTCCGTTCCTATGCGGATGCCATCGAGGCGATCGGCAAGGCGGCCGGCAGCGGCGAACTGCCGAACCGTCCCGGTATATCGGTCAAGCTCTCGGCGCTGCATCCGCGTTACGAGGCGGTCAAGGGCGTGCGTGCGCGCGATGAACTCGTGCCGCAGCTTTTGAAGCTTGCCCAGGCGGCAAAGCGCCACAATCTGAATTTCACCGTCGACGCGGAGGAGGCGGACCGTCTGGAGATTTCTCTCGACGTGATCGCAGCGGTTGCGGCCGATCCTTCTCTGGCGGGATGGGACGGGTTCGGTCTCGCCATCCAGGCGTATCAGAAGCGAGCGCTCGAGGTGGTCAACTGGATGATCGGCCTTGCCGAGGCTCTCGATCGCAAGTTCATGGTGCGCCTCGTCAAGGGCGCCTACTGGGATACGGAGATCAAGCGCGCGCAGGAGCGCGGCCTGACAGATTTCCCGGTCTTCACCCGCAAGGCGGCGACGGACCTGTCCTATCTCGCCTGCGCCAGGGCCTTGCTTGCAGCGCGCCCGCGCATCTATCCGCAGTTCGCGACGCACAACGCGCTGTCGGTGGCGCAGATCGTGGCGCTTGCCGGCAATGACGGAGGCTACGAGTTCCAGCGCCTGCACGGCATGGGCGAGAGCCTGTTCAAGGCGGTGGCCGAACGCGACGGCCATCCCTGCCGGATCTATGCGCCGGTTGGCGGTCATCGTGATCTGCTCGCCTATCTTGTTCGTCGCCTTCTGGAAAACGGCGCCAATTCCTCCTTCGTCTCCGCCGTGGGCGACGCCTCCGTGCCGATCTCGCGCCTGCTCGCCCGCCCGCAGGACCTGCTTGCCGGCGGCACCCGCGCGCGCAACCCGAAGATCCCGTTGCCGGTGGCCCTCTATGGCGAGAGCCGCAACAATTCGAAGGGCCTGGAATTTGGCGTCGCCCGCGACCGTGCCCGCTTGCACGAGGCAATGGCCGGCGCACAAGTGACCGTCGACAAGGCGCATCCGCTGTATCCGGGAGCGCCCTCTGAAGGTCCGACGCGCGATATTCTGTCCCCTGTCGACGGCACCACGCGCGCCGGCCGGGTGCGCGAGGCGACGGTGGCCGAGGTTCCGGCAATGTTCGAAGCGGCCTCGAAGGGCTTTGTCCGTTGGTCGCGCACGCCGGTCGATCAGCGTGCTGCCGCGATCGGGCGGCTTGGCGACATGCTGGAGGATGACGCCCCCCGGCTGATGGCGATCCTGGCGCGGGAGGCCGGCAAGACCCTGCCCGACGGGCTGGCGGAAGTGCGCGAGGCCGTCGATTTCTGCCGCTACTATGCGGCCGAGGCGGGCAAGCTCTTCGGTGAGGGCACTTTGATGCCGGGCCCGACGGGCGAGGAGAATCGCTACCGGCTGCGCGGCCGCGGCGTCTTCGTCTGCGTTTCGCCGTGGAACTTTCCGATGGCGATCTTCCTTGGCCAGATCACTGCGGCGCTGCTTGCCGGCAACACGGTTATTGCCAAGCCGGCTGAGCAGACCCCGCTGATCGCCTATGAGACGGCAAAGCTGATCCACGCCGCAGGTGTGCCGCAAGACGTCTTCCTGCTGGCCCCCGGTGGCCGTGATCTCGGCGCGGCACTCGTCGCCGAGCCGCGCGTCGCCGGCGTCGCCTTTACCGGCTCGACGGAAACCGCCTGGGCGATCAACCGCACGCTTGCCGAAAAGCGCGGCCCGATCGTGCCGCTGATCGCCGAGACCGGCGGCATCAACGCCATGCTGGTCGATGCCACGGCCCTGCCCGAGCAGGTCTGCGACGACGTGATGATGTCGGCCTTCCGCTCCGCCGGCCAGCGCTGCTCCGCGCTCCGCCTGCTCTACCTGCAGGAGGATGTCGCCGACAAGCAGATCGAGATGCTGAAGGGAGCCGCGCGCGAATTGTCGCTCGGCGATCCGGCCGATCCGGCAACCGATATCGGCCCGGTGATCGATGCCGACGCCCGCGACCGGCTGGTCGCCCATCTGGAGGAAATGGAGCGCTCGCAAAAGGTGCTGCTCTCCTGCAAGGCCCCGGGTGGCGCGTTTGCCGGCGGCACCTGGGTGGCGCCGCATATCGTCGAGCTCGACAGTCCCGACGCGCTCACCCGGGAGACTTTCGGCCCGATCCTGCATGTGGTGCGCTACAAGGCGTCGAACCTGCCCAAGATGCTGGAGACGATCGCCGCCACCGGCTACGGCCTGACGCTCGGCGTGCACAGCCGCATCGACGCGACGGTCGCGGCCGTCGTCGATCGCCTTTCGGTCGGCAATGTCTATGTCAACCGGAACACGATCGGGGCGGTGGTCGGCACCCAGCCCTTCGGCGGTTCCGGCCTGTCCGGAACGGGCCCCAAGGCGGGCGGCCCTGCCTATCTCGGCCGCTTCGCGCTGGAGCAGGTGGTGTCCATCAACACGGCTGCCGCCGGCGGCAACGCGAGCCTCATCGCCATGGCCGAGGAAGACTGAACGGCGCACACCTGCCGGGCCAGGCCTGTGCTACTTGCGCGGCTTGGCCCGGTTGGTTGCGGAGGCTGAAAGGGGATCGTCCGGCCAGGGGTGCTTGGGATAGCGGCCTTTCATCTCCGCCTTCACCTGGTTCCAGGAGCCGCGCCAGAAACCCGGCAGGTCCCGGGTGATCTGGATCGGTCGGTGCGCCGGCGACAGCAGTTCCAGGATGAGCGGCACCCGTCCGCCGGCAATCGCCGGATGCCGGTCGAGACCGAACAGTTCCTGCACGCGCACGGGCAGGACCGGACCTTCGTCGCGGCCGTAGTCGATCGGAACATGCGAGCCGGAGGGGGCCGTGAAGTGACCGGGCAGAAGCCGGTCGAGTTCGCCAAGCCTGTGTTGCGGCAGCAGCGCCGCCAGCGCGTTGCCGAGCGTTTCGGCGCCGATCTCTCCGAGACTGCGCTTTCCCGCCAGATAGGGCCTGAGCCAGTCGTCGAGACGCTCCGTGAGCGCGGCATCCGTGACATCCGGCCAGGTCTCGGCCTCGTCCGCTGGCAGCAGCTTGCGCAGTGTCGTGACGCGTGATCTCAGGACGGCCTGCAGTTTCGACCAGGAAAGAACATCGACGCCGCGCGCCTTAATGAAACCGGCAAGAGCATCGGCCACGGCATCCGGATCGGGTGAAGGCTCGATATCCTCACGCAGCACGAGCTTGCGGTAGCGCCTGAGGCGGCGTGCCCGCACGGTGCCCGATCCGTCGCAGGTGACTTGCGTCTCTTGGGTGATCTGGGCGGCGAACAGCTCCTCGATCTCTTCTCTCGCAAGCGGGGCGGCGAGAAGGATGCGGCCACGCGCGGCGCTCCCCTGAACCTCGGCGACAACCAGAAAGGCCTCGCGCGCCAGCGCTTCTGTTTCCTCGATCCGGGCGCCGCGGCCGTTGGCCATGCGAAAGCCGCCCTTGCCGTCCTGCGCCTGCGCGACACGGTCGGGATAGGCGAGTGCGAGGATGCGCCCGGCGTCCTGCGTCGCGCTCACGTCTTCGCGCCCGCCGCCGGCAAGCCGGCGCCAACGGTCCGCAAGGCCCTGCGCGGCGCGGCTGCGCGAATCGCGGGCCCGGAGGAAGACATCGAGCCGGTGACGAAGATCGACCGAGCGTCCGCCCAGCCCCTGTTCCGACAGAAGCGCCGCGATGCTGGCGGCCAGCGTGGCCTCGCCCGACTTGCCCGTCAGCACCAGCATGTGGGCAAGGCGCGGCGCGACGGGCAGCTCGCGCATCCGCCGGCCGGTTCCGGTGAGGCGGCCTTGCGCATCGAGCGCGTCGAGGCGTTTGAGAAGCGTCACCGCCTCGTTCCAGGCAGGGTCCGGCGGAGGGTCGGGAAAGCGCAGGGCGGCCGGCTCGGTGACGCCCCAGGCGGCAAGATCGAGGGCGAGGCCGGAAAGGTCGGCTTCCAGGATCTCCGGGCGGTCGTCGCGGACAAGGGAGGCTGTCTGTGCCTCGTCCCAGAGCCGGTAGCAGATGCCCGGTTCCATGCGTCCCGCACGGCCGCGGCGCTGGTCGGCGGCGGCGCGCGACACACGCACCGTCTCCAGCCGGGTGAGACCGGTGTCGGGCTCGAAGGCCGGCACGCGGGCGAGCCCGCTGTCGATGACGACGCGCACCCCCTCGATGGTGAGCGAGGTCTGGGCGATGGATGTGGCAAGTACCACCTTGCGCCGGCCGGCCGCAGGAGGCCGGATGGCAGCGCCCTGTTCGGCGCCGGACAAGGCGCCATAGAGCGGGGCGAGGTCGGCGTCGGCGGGAAGCGTACCGGCAAGCAGGTCGGCTGCGCGGCGGATCTCGCCCTGTCCGGGCAGAAAGGCGAGGATCGAGCCGCTTTCCTCGGCGAGGGCACGACGTATGGCATCCGCGACCTGGTCTGCCGGCGGCCGCGTCGCATCACGGCCGAGATAGCGGGTCTCGACAGGAAAGCTGCGCCCCTCGCAATGAATGACCGGCGCGCCTCCCAGGTGGGCGGCGATACGCGCCGCGTCGATCGTCGCGGACATGGGCACGATGCGCAGGTCCTCGCGCAGCGCGCCCTGCGTGTCGAGGGCAAGGGTCAGGCCGAGATCGCCGTCGAGAGAGCGTTCGTGGAACTCGTCGAACAGGACACAGGCGATGCCGGAGAGCTCCGGGTCCTCGAGGATCATCCGGGTGAAGACGCCTTCGGTGACCACCTCGATGCGGGTTCTGGCCGAGACGCGGGTTTCCAGCCGGACGCGCAGGCCGACCGTGCCGCCGACTTCCTCATCCAGCATCGAGGCCATCCGAGCGGCGGCTGCACGGGCGGCAAGACGGCGCGGTTCCAGGACGATGATGCGGCCATCGCCGCGCCAGGGGGCATCGAGCAGCGCCAGCGGGACGCGCGTCGTCTTGCCGGCTCCGGGTTCGGCAACGAGGACGCAGGCATTGCTGGCTGCCAGCGTCTTCAACAGATCGGGAAGGACAGCCTCGATCGGCAGGGCGGGCTGTCCCTTGCGCGGCCCGCTCATCCGGCGGCCGGCACGCCGTCCCGCATCCAGTGTCGTCCGGCGAGCTCGACGGCAAAGAGCGTCGGTGTTCGCGCGAATGAGGCAAGCCCCTCGAGGGCAGGGTTCTCGTGACGGATCAGGAAAGTCGGGATGCTGGCGAGCAGCGCTGCATGCGGGGCCTTGGCCTCGAAGGCGGCGCGGAAGGCAGGATGCGCCAGATAGGTGTCGATCCGGCCGGGAATGCCGCCACCGAGAAAGACACCGCCACGGGCAAGGAAGGTGAGCGCATGATCGCCGGCAACCCGGCCAAGCGCCCGCACGAACATGTCCATCGTCCGCAGGCCGATCTCGTCGCCCGCATCGGCGGCCTCGGTCACGTCGCGCGGTACGGCAAAGCGCCGTTCGGTTCCGGCCTGCCTTGCTACCGCGCGCGCTAGCCTCAGGAGGCCCGCGCCGCTGATGATCCGTTCGGCGCCGATTCGCCCCTCGAGTCGCTCGATATGGGGCCAGACGCGGTAGTCGTCTTCGGAGACGGGACCGAGTTCGACATGCCCGCCTTCGCCGGGTATCGGCACCCAGGTGCCCGCGGCATGCACCATGGCGGCCGCGCCAAGGCCCGTGCCGGGGCCCAGCACGACCTTGGCCCGGTGCGGCAGCGCCGTGCCTCCACCGATCTGCCGGATATCGTCTCCTTCAAGCCCCGGAAGCGCCAGGGCCTGGGCTTCGAAGTCGTTGAGCACGACGACGCTTTCCAGGCCGAGCTGCCCGATCAAGGCGCGGGGCTCGATCACCCAGTCGGCATTGGTCATCGCAATGCGGTCGCCGGTGACCGGTCCGGCCACGGCCAGCACCGCCGTGCGCGGCATCAGGGACGTGTGGTCGAGCACCTTGTCGACCACGGCGGCGGCAAGGTCTGTATAGGCCCCGGTTGCCACCGAACCGAAGACGTGCGTTTCCGCATGCGCATCGCTGACCACGGCGAAGCGGGCATTGGTGCCGCCGATATCGGCGACGAGCACGGGAAAACGGAAATTGCGGAAGCCGGTAAGGGTCGCTGTCATCAGGCCAGGGGTATGATTTCCGGGGTGGTCGACGTGGTGGCGAGGCCGGCAAGCCGGGCCGAGCGCAGCAGGATTTCCGCCGTCGCACGGTTGAGCGCCATGGGGATGTTGTAGACAAGCGCGAGCCGCATCAGGGCCTTGACGTCGACATCATGCGGCATCGGCGAGAGCGGGTCGACCAGGAAGATCAGCCCCTGCAGCCGGCCTTCCGCGATCATCGCGCCGATCTGCTGGTCGCCGCCGAGCGGGCCGCTCTTGAGGCGCTCGATCTTCAGGGACGGGCAGGCCTCGAGAATGCGCCCGCCGGTCGTTCCGGTTGCCACAAGGTCGTACGAGCGAAGTTTTTCCTCATGCGCGCGGGCGAAGGCAACCATCTCGTCCTTGCGCGCGTCATGGGCGACAAGGGCGAGCGAGGGCCTTGCGGCGGATGCGTTGCGGCGCGGTTCGGTCAAGGGTCGATCCTGCTTGCTGCATGCGGTCGGGCGAGGATCACCGTGGCGACGATCCCCTGGACAGGATGTACCCGCTTCCGTTGCGGGTTGAAAGCCGCAGTTTGCCGGCCGCCCCGCTCGCGCCGGCAGTCCGGCCCCCGGCCGGAACCGGCTTCAGTCGTAAAGGCTGCAATTGATCGGCTTGCGCGCGTCAGCCTTCATGACGCCTGCCCGACCGGGAGCCAACCCCGCGATCTCCAGGACCAGCTTCATGCGAATGGCATCGCCGAACTGCGTCTTGGAGCGCACGGGGATGGAGAAATGACCGGGGCCGCCGATGACGCAATCTTCGTAGTAGTGGTCGAGGTTCATCATCGTCTGCCACGCGTCGCGTTCGGATTTCATCATCAGGGGCAATCCGTTGATGGTGATTCCGGCGGCGATCACCTTGTCGCGGAACTGGGTCACCTTGCCGCCCTGGTTGTTGGGCCCGTCGCCGGACATGTCGATGACCTTGCGCAGGCCTTCATACTCGTTGGACGAGACCATGGTCGCCGCCTGGGTCAGTGCCGCCGAAATAGACGTGCGCTGGCTGTGGCGCAACGGCGCCTCGGCGATCTTGGCCGCGAAGGCGGCGGCGGTCGCCGCATCGCTGACCACCGACCAGTCGGCGACAATGAATTGCTCGCCGGCACTGCCCCATTCCAGATAGGAAATGGCTATGCGCCCGGTCGGGCCGTAGCGGATCGCGTCGAGAACCTCGGGCGAGGTGATCGCGGCGATGTAGCCGGCTCGCTGCACTTCCTGCTCGTCCCGGTCCATCGACTGGGAAATGTCGACGGCAAGCACGAGCTCGACATCGACCTCGCGGTCCGGGTCATAGCCGTATCCCAGGACGGGTGCCCCGGCAGGTGCGGAGAGGGCGGCCGACGCGGCCGTCAGGGTGGCGAGGGTGAGGGCGACGCCTGCCGCCTTCGTGAAGGTCGGCAGGAAGCGCCCTGCCCGGGGATGGGGAACTGGCACGCGCATGGTCGAAACCTCCTTCAACCGGTGAAGGGCTCCCGCCTTGTTCAACGTTCCTCGCGATATGCCTTATCTTGCGTCCGTTCCCTCGATCCCGACCGCGTTTCCACGGCCCCTTCCGGCGCTCTGGCGATACGGAATAACGAGCAAGAGCCGTGCCAGACGCTGCGTAACCTTCCGTTGCCAGCATTCCCGGTCGGTCCTGCGGGGCACAAACGCCGAGCCGCAATTCGTGCGCCTCCCGATTGCCGATTTTCATCAGCCGGTTAAACGGGTCGTCTTGCGACCTTTTCCGGATGGGGGATGGGCGTTTCCTTTCGGCAAACTGCCCTTTTATTTGGCAAATGCCGCGGACTTGCAAAAACACCCGGCAGAAATTGCCTGTCTCTGCGGAAGTTTCTGCCGGGCTGTCGTCCATCCTTGCCTTTCGCGCACAGCCATCTTGCGCCAACATGCTTGACCTTGCGCGTAGGCTCATGCAGTCTCGCTTGAAAGAAATCCCAAGAGCTGAAGAAATTTTCAGCCGGAGGCGAGGGGCAGGTCATGACGAGGCGCGCGCGACCGACGCGCGCTCTTGCGTCGTGACCGTCGGACGGGAGATGCGCCGCCATCATGCAGCAGGGTGACTGGACCACGGATATGGCCATTCGCGCGGCGTGGATGTCGTTTGTGGGCGGCGCCACGCAGGGTGAGATCGCCACCCGCCTGGGCATTTCCACGGCCAAGGTCCATCGGTTGATCGCCCATGCGCAGAAGACCGGCCTTGTTCGCTTCCAGATCGCCGGCCGGCCTTCGGACTGCCTGGAGATCGAGGCGACGCTCGCCGGGGAATACGGTCTCGCGTCATGCCTGATAGCGCCTGACATCGGCGGCCAGGACCCGGATATCGAGATTCGCGCGATCGCCGAGGTGGCCGGACCGCATCTGGCCAACCTTCTCGCCAATCCCGCGGTGTCCCAGCTTGGTGTGGGAATGGGGCGCACGCTCAAGGCGGCCATCGACCTGATGCCGCGCATCCAGCGACCGGATCTCGGCATCGTCTCGATCTCGGGATCGCTGACGCGCAAACTCTCCGCCAATCCGTTCGATGTGGTCCAGCAACTGGCCGAACGCACGGGCGGCGAGGGGTACTATCTGCCCGTGCCCTATCTGGCCGAGGATGCCGCCGAGCGCGACATGTTTCTTGGTCAGCGCAGCGTTCAGGCCCTGCTGGAGCGCGCCCGCGCGTCCGATCTCTTCGTCATCGGCATCGGGTCGGTCGAGGACGACGGTCATCTGATACGTCGCGACCTGATCTCGCGCGAGGAGCAGCGCGACCTGATCGCGACCGGCGCGGTCTGCGACCTGATGGGGCGCTTCATCGGCCGGGACGGCCGGCTCGTCGCCGCCAAGCTCGGCGAGAAGGCCGTCGGCCTGCCGTTCGAGGCGGTGCGCGGCGCGCGCGTGGTCGCGCTGGCGGGAGGCTCAGGCAAGCTTGAGGCAACGCGCGCGGCCCTGCGCGCGGGGCTGATCACGGACCTGATCGTCGATGAAAGCCTGGGCCGCGCCCTGGCCTCGGCGGAGGGGACAAGACAGGCCCGATCGGCATGAAGCCGGCGGGCGACAACAGGTGGAGGTGAGTGTGGTGATGAAGCGTTTCATTCTTGGCGTCGCCGCGGCGGCTTTCCTGTCCGGCACGGCGCTGGCGCAGGAATTCCAGCCGGCGGTCGTCTATGATCTCGGCGGCAAGTTCGACAAGTCGTTCAACGAGGCGGCCTATACCGGCGCGGAGAAGTTCAAGGCCGACACTGGTATCGAGTATCGCGATTTCGAGATCCAGAATGACAGCCAGCGCGAGCAGGCGCTGCGCAACTTCGCGCGCCGCGGTGCCAATCCGGTGGTCGCGATCGGCTTTTCCCACGCGAATGCGCTGGAGAAGGTCGCCAAGGAGTTCCCGGATACCAAGTTCGCCATTGTCGACATGGTCGTCGACCTGCCGAACGTCCGCTCGATCCTGTTCAAGGAACATGAAGGCTCCTACATCGTCGGCAAGCTCGCCGCGATGGCATCGAAGACTGGCAAGGTCGGGTTTGTCGGCGGCATGGACATCCCGCTGATCCGCAAGTTCGCCTGCGGCTACAAGCAGGGCGTCAAGGAAACCAATTCCGACGCCGAGATCTTCGAGAACATGACCGGCTCGACTGGCGCGGCCTGGAACGATCCCGTCAAGGGCGGCGAACTGGCCAAGTCGCAGATCGACAAGGGTGCCGACGTGATCTACCACGCCGCCGGCGGAACCGGCCTCGGCGTGCTGCAGACTGCGGCCGATTCCGGTGCGCTCGGCATCGGCGTGGACAGCAACCAGAACGGCGTTCATCCCGGCAAGGTGCTGACCTCGATGCTGAAGCGGGTCGATGTTGCCGTCGAGACGGCCTTCAAGGACGCCAAGGACGGCAACTGGACATCCGGCTTCTACACGCTCGGCCTTGCCGAGGGCGGTGTCGACTGGGCGCTCGACGAGCACAACAAGCCGCTGATCTCCGACGAGATGAAGGCGGCGGTCGATCAGGCCAGGGCCGACATCGTCTCCGGCAAGATCGCCGTGCATGACTACATGGCCACGGAAGACTGCCCCTACTGATCGGGCCAACCGGCCGGAGCCGCAGCGGCAAGCCGCGGCTCCGGCCTCTTTCGACGCGCACCTTGGGATGCCGGCGATGACGCGTTCTCCTTGTCTCCTTGCAGGCCTTGTCCTTGCCGCTATCCTGTCGTCGGCGGCGGTGGCCGAGCCGGCCCTGGTCTATTCTGTCGGCGGCCGTTTCGACGGTTCCTTCAACGAGGCGGCCTGGCGCGGCGCCGAGCGCTTCGCCAAGGAGACCGGCGAGAGCTATCGCGACTTCGAGATTGCCCGCGACGCCGACAGTCTGCAGGCGCTGAGAAGCTTCGCTGCCCGTGGCCTTTCGCCCGTTGTTGCCATTGGTTTCAACCAGGCCTCGGCCGTCGATGCCGCGGCGAAAGACTACCCGCAGACCAGTTTCTCCATCGTCGACATGGTGGTCGAGGCGCCGAACGTGCGCTCCGTCGTTTTCCGCGAGCATGAAGGCGCCTATATCGCCGGTCTTCTGGCGGCGATGGCCTCGCAAACCGGCACCATCGGTTTCGTCGGCGGCATGGACATTCCCATCATCCGCCGTTTCCTTTGCGGCTACCGGCAGGGCGCGGCTTCCATCTCTGCGGACACGCGCGTCCTTTTCAACATGGCCGGGGACACGCCTGCGGCGTTTGCAGATCCCGCGCGCGGTGCGGAACTCGCACGCTCGCAGATTGCCAGGGGCGCCGACGTGGTGATCCAGGCGGCCGGGGGCACGGGCATCGGTGTGCTGCAAGCGGTCGCCGATGCCGGCAAGCTCGGCATCGGAACCGACAGCAACCAGAACGGCCTGCACCCGGGGAAGGTTCTTACCTCCATTCGCAAGCGCGTCGACGTCGCCGTTCACCGCAATTTCTCCGATGCCCGAGACGGCAAGTGGTCTGCCGACGTCCAGGTGCTCGGCCTTGCCGAGGGTGGCATGGACTGGGTCATCGATGCTGACAACCGGAAGCTCGTGACGCCGGCCATGGAGGCGGCTGCCCGTGCCGCCGAAACGGCGATCTCGGAAGGGCGGATCCAGGTTCACGATGCGGCGAGCGATGGGGAGTGCCCGCTATGAGTGAAGAACTCGCGATCGAGCTTGTCGGCATCGACAAGCGTTTCGGCCCGGTCCATGCAAACAAGAACATTGACCTGAAGGTCCGCAAAGGGTCGATCCACGGCATCGTCGGCGAGAACGGCGCCGGCAAGTCGACGCTGATGTCGATCCTCTACGGCTTCTATCACGCGGACGGCGGCGAGATACGTGTCGACGGCAAGGCGGTCTCGATCGCCGGCAGCCAGGCCGCCATCGCGCTCGGCATCGGCATGGTCCATCAGCATTTCATGCTGGTGGAGAATTTCACGGTGCTTGAAAACGTCATTCTGGGCGCGGAAGGCGGTCCGGTCCTGGCCGGCGGCGTGTCACGTGCGCGGGCCGAACTCAAGCGTCTGGCCGCCGATTACGACCTGAAGGTCGACCCCGATGCGGTGATCGGCGACCTGCCCGTCGGCCTGCAGCAACGGGTGGAGATCCTCAAGGCACTGTTCCGCGGAGCCGACATCCTGATCCTCGACGAACCCACCGGAGTGCTGACCCCGGCGGAAGCGGATCATCTCTTCCGCATCCTTCGGGTGCTGCGTGACGAAGGCAAGACCGTCCTGCTCATCACCCACAAGCTGCGCGAGATCATGGCGGCGACCGACCATGTGTCGGTGATGCGCCGCGGCGAGATCGTCGCAACGCGAAAGACGCAGAAGACGTCGATGGGCGAACTGGCGGAACTGATGGTGGGGCGGCGCGTGCTGCTCGAAGTGGCCAAGGGGCCGGCGACGCCGGGGCGGCCGGTGCTGCAGGTGGAGGGGCTGACGGTGCGCGACGGGCGGGGTGTCGACGTCGTGCGCGACGTCTCGCTCGAGGTGCGTGCCGGGGAAATCGTCGGCATCGCCGGCGTTTCCGGCAACGGCCAGTCGCAATTGCTTGAGGCGATCGCCGGCATCCGCAAGGTGCGCTCCGGATCCGTTACCGTCGACGGCACCCGTATTGATCTGGCCGCCACGGAGGTGGACGCGGCGCGCATGCGCCGGCTTGGCCTTGCCCATGTGCCGGAAGACCGCCATCGCATGGGGCTGGTGACGCGCTTCCCCGAATGCGAGAACGCCATCCTTGGCTATCACCACGACCCGGCCTACGGGCGGGGAGCCTTCCTTGACTATGACGCGATCCGCACGGCGGCGCGCGAGAAGATCGAAAAATACGACATTCGCCCGCCTCAATGCATGCTCAAGACCGCCAACTTCTCCGGCGGCAACCAGCAGAAGATTGTGCTGGCCCGCGAGATCGAGCGTGATCCGGTGATCCTGCTCGTCGGCCAGCCGACGCGCGGTGTCGATATCGGTGCGATCGAGTTCATTCACAAGCGGCTGGTGGCCCTTCGCGATGCAGGCAAGGGCGTGCTGCTCGTGTCCGTCGAACTGGACGAGATCCGGGCGCTTGCCGACCGGGTCCTGGTGATGTTCGACGGCCGGGTGGTCGGCGAACGGGCGCCGGAGACCGAGGACAGCGAACTCGGCCTGCTGATGGCCGGCGCGGCCGGACAGGAGGCGGCGGAATGACGGCAGGACAACTTCCGCGCTGGGCCGACTACATCCTGATGCCGGCCATCAATGTGGCGGCGGCCTTCATCGTCTCCGGTCTTGTCGTGCTGCTGATCGGGGAGAACCCGATCGAGGCGGTCAAGGTGCTGGTCTGGGGCTCGCTCGGCTGGAACGAGGGCATCGGCTTCACCCTGTTCTACGCCACCAACTTCATCTTTACCGGCCTTGCGGTCGCCATCGCCTTCCATGCGGGGCTGTTCAATATCGGCGGAGAAGGGCAGGCCTATCTAGGAGGGCTCGGTGTGGCGCTCGCCTGCCTGGCCCTTGATCGCTACGTGCCCTGGTGGGTGACGCTGCCTTTCGCCGTCGCGGGCGCGGCGGCCTTTGGCGCCGCCTGGGCCTTCATCCCGGCGGTTCTGCAGGCGAAGCGCGGCAGCCACGTGGTCATCACCACGATCATGTTCAACTTCATCGCCGCCTCACTCATGGTCTACCTGCTGGTCAACGTGATGTCGAAACCCGGCTCGATGCAGCCGGAGACCCGCACATTCGAGGACGGCGGCCGCCTGCCGCTGCTGCAGGACGTCCTGCCCTTCACCGACTTCGGCTCGGCCCCGGTCAACTTCTCCTTCCTGCTGGCGCTCGCCGCCTGCCTCTTTGTCTGGGTGCTCGTCTGGCGCACGCGGCTCGGCTACGAGATCCGCACCTTCGGCGCCAATCAGACGGCGGCCGTCTATGCCGGCATTTCGCCGGTGCGCATCACCGTTGTCACCATGCTCATCTCCGGCGGTCTTGCGGGCATGATGGCAATCAACGAGATCATGGGCTCGCAGCACCGGCTGCTGATCGAATTCGTCTCGGGATATGGTTTCGTCGGTATCGCGGTGGCGCTGATGGGACGCGCCCATCCTGTCGGCATCGTTTTCGCCGCGATCCTGTTTGGCATGCTCTATCAGGGTGGCGCCGAACTCGCCTTCGAGATGCCCGCCATCACCCGCGACATGATCGTCGTCATCCAGGGACTGGTGATCCTGTTCGCCGGTGCGCTCGAGCACATGTTCCGTCCGGCGCTTTTGCGCGTCTTCGGGGTGCTGTCAGCCCCTGCCGGCACCCCGGCCTGAGTGGGAGCGCGCGCATGTTCGACACGTTGATCCTCATCCTCGACAGCACCGTGCGGCTGTCCACGCCGTTGCTTCTCGCGGCTCTCGCGGGCCTTTATTCGGAACGCTCGGGCGTCTTCGACATCGGTCTTGAGGGCAAGATGCTTGGCGCGGCTTTTGCCGCCGGTGCCGCCGCCGCCGTGACCGGATCCGCCTGGCTCGGCCTTGCCGCCGGCATTCTCCTGTCCGTCGCGCTTGCCCTGGTGCACGGGTTTGCCTGCATCACCCATCGCGGCAACCAGATCGTCTCCGGCGTTGCCATCAACTTCCTCGCCATGGGGCTGACCGCCCTGCTCGGGCAGGCCTGGTTCAGCCAGGGCGGCCGCACCCCGCCGGTCTCGGGCGACGCTCGCTTCGCCAATCTCGTCTGGCCCTTTGCCGAAAGCCTGCGGGATGTGCCCGTGCTGGGCGGCCTTTATTCCGAGCTCCTGTCGGGGCACAACATTCTGGTCTACGCGGCCTTCCTGGCCGTGCCGTTTTCCTGGTGGGTGCTGTTCCGCACGCGTTTCGGGCTGCGCCTGCGCGCCGTTGGCGAGAACCCTGCCGCCGTCGACACCGCCGGTATCTCCGTTGCCTGGCTGCGTTACCGCGCGGTGATCTGCACCGGTATCCTGTGCGGTCTGGCCGGCTCCTATCTCGCCATCGCCCAGTCGGCCGGTTTCATCTCCAACATGACCGCCGGAAAGGGTTTCATCGCCCTTGCCGCGCTGATCTTCGCCAAGTGGAAACCGGTGCCGGTGATGTTCGCCTGCCTGCTGTTCGGCTTTCTTGACGCCGTCGCCATCCGCCTGCAGGGCCAGCAAGTGCCGGGCATCGGGGAAGTGCCGGTCCAGGCGATCCAGGCGTTGCCCTATATTCTCACCGTCATCCTGCTTGCTGGCTTCATCGGCAAGGCGGTGCCGCCCAGGGCCGGCGGTGTCGCCTATGTGAAGGAACGCGGCTGACCGGACCCACCGGCCGCCCGCTCGCTGCAAACCGAGGATCCCATGTCCCGCTTCGATGACCTCTTCGCCGCCGCCGGCGCGGCCCGGGCCAATGCCCATGCCTGCTATTCCGGTTTTGCCGTCGGGGCGGCCATCCTGACCCGAGACGGCAACATCTTTGCCGGCTGCAACGTAGAGAACGCAAGCTTCCCGGAAGGTTGGTGCGCAGAGACAAGCGCACTTGGCGCGATGGTCTCTGCCGGAGGGCGGCCGGGCGATGTCGTCGAGGTGGTGGTGACCGCGGATGCGGTGCTTTGCACGCCCTGCGGGGGATGCCGCCAGCGGCTCGCCGAATTCGCAAGCGATGAGACGCCTGTTCATGTCTGCGACACCAAGGGACTGCGTCAAACCCTGACATTGGCGGAACTTCTGCCGGCACGGTTTGTTTTGAAGGACGAGGATAGAAACCGATGAGCGGCTACGGACCTGAATGTGCGGAACTGGTGCGTGCGGCGCGCCCGGGGAACTATCGTCTCGGCATGGTGCTCGGCTCCGGGCTCGGCCAGTTGGCCGACGAGATCGAGGATGCGGTGTGGGTACCCTACTCCAAGCTGTCCGGCTTTCCCGTTTCATCCGTCTCGTCCCATGGCAGCGAACTGGTCGCCGGCACGCTTGCCGGGGTTCCGGTTGTCGTGCTGTCGGGACGGGCTCACTACTATGAGGGCGGCGGTGCGGACGTGATGCGCACGCCGGTCGAGACGCTGAAGGCGCTGGGCTGCGACACGGTTCTCCTGACCAACGCGGCCGGGTCCTTGCGTGAGGACTTCGCGCCCGGAACGCCGATGCTGATCTGCGACCACATCAACTGGTCGGGACTCAATCCGCTGATCGGAGAGGAAAGCGACAAGCGTTTTCTCGACATGAGCGCGGCCTACGACCCGGACCTGAGAGCGCGGTTGCGCGCCCTGGCCGAGGAGGAGAAGATCCCGCTTGGCGAGGGTGTCTACATGTGGTTTTCCGGTCCCTCTTTCGAGACGCCGGCCGAAATCCGCATGGCCAAGGCGCTCGGCGCAGACGCGGTCGGCATGTCGACGGTGCCGGAGGTGATCCTCGCCCGCTACCTGGGTTTGCGGGTTGCCGCGATCTCGACCATCACCAACTACGGTGCCGGCATGCAGGCACACGGCCTGTCCCACGATGAAACCAAGTCGACCGCGCTGAAGGCGGTCGACGCGCTGAAGCGGTTGATCCGCCGCTTCGTCAAGGACCTTGCAAATGACTGACATGGCACCTGCAGAGGTCGCCCGGCGCGCCCTGCCGCTGGTCGATCTCACCAATCTCGACGATGCCTGCACCACGGCCGACATCGACGCGCTGTGCGCCCGGGCGGTGACGCCGCATGGAAGCGTTGCCGCCGTTTGCATCTGGCCGCGGCACGTGGTGCAGGCGGCGAGCCTGCTGGCCGGAACCGGCGTGAACGTCGCAACCGTCGTCAATTTTCCGCAAGGCGGCGATGACACGCTCGCCGTCGTCGCCGAGACGAAGGTGGCAATCGCCGACGGTGCCGACGAGATCGATCTGGTCATGCCCTACCGCGCCTTCGTTGCCGGGCGCAGGGGATTTGCCGAGGAGCAGATCCGCCGGGTCAGGGCCGTGTGCGGCGAGGCGCTGCTCAAGGTGATCCTGGAAACGGGGGAGATCGGCGACCCGCTTCTGATCCACGCCGCCTCGAACGTCGCGATCGCCGCCGGTGCCGATTTCATCAAGACCTCGACCGGCAAGGTCAAGGTCAACGCCACGCTGGAGGCGGCCGAGATCATGCTGACGATCATCGAGGAACTGCGCCGGGAAGGAGGGCGCGAGGTGGGTTTCAAGCCTGCCGGTGGCATCCGCACGCTCGACGACGCGGCGGCCTATCTGATGCTCGCCGACCGGCTGTTGGGCGCCAACTGGGTCTCGGCGGCGCATTTCCGCTTTGGCGCGAGCGGCTTGCTCGATGCCCTGCTTGCCGCGCTCGACGGGCGCGAGCAGACGACCGCCAAAGGATACTGATGTGATGCTTGCACAGGAACTCATTCGCAGGAAGCGCGACGGCGGCACGCTGAGCGCCGAAGAGATCGCCTTCTTCGTCAAGGGGCTGACCGACGACAGCGTCTCCGAAGGGCAGGTGGCGGCGCTTGCCATGGCCGTGTTCTTCCGCGGGCTGTCGCTGGATGAGCGTGTCGCGCTGACGCTGGCAATGCGCGATAGCGGCGCCGTGCTCGACTGGTCCGACATCGACGCGCCGGTCCTCGACAAGCACTCGACCGGCGGTGTCGGCGACAATGTCTCCCTGATGCTGGCGCCGGCGCTGGCCGCCTGTGGTGCGGCCGTGCCGATGATTTCCGGCCGCGGCCTTGGCCATACCGGCGGCACGCTCGACAAGTTCGACGCAATCCCCGGTTACAGGACGCAGCCCGACAATGCGCTGTTCCGCAAGGTGGTGCGCGAGGTTGGCTGCGCCGTGATCGGCCAGACACCTGATCTCGCGCCGGCCGACAAGCGTTTCTACGGCATTCGCGATGTGACGGGCACCGTCGAAAGTCTCGACCTTATCACCGCCTCGATCCTGTCGAAGAAGCTCGCCGCGGGCCTGCAGGGTCTCGTTCTCGATGTGAAGTGGGGTACGGGCGCGTTCATGGCGACGCTGGAACAGGCAAGGGCACTGGCAGAAAGCCTGGTGACGGTCGCCAATGGCGCCGGCTGCCGCACGAGCGCGTTGCTCACCGACATGAACGAGCCGCTCGCCTCCGCCGCCGGCAATGCGGTCGAGATGCGCAATGCCGTCGACTTCCTGACCGGACGTGCGATCGACAACCGTCTGTTCGATGTCACGGTGGCGCTCGGCGCCGAAGCACTCGTTCTTGGCGGGATTTGCGCTCATGCCGAGGAGGGGGCGGAGAAAATGCGCGAGGCCTTCTCCAGCGGCGCGGCGGCCGAGCGGTTCGCCAAGATGGTTTCGGCCCTCGGCGGTCCGGCGGACTTCGTTGAAAAGGCGGAAGGCTATCTCGCTGCCGCGCCGGTGGAACTGCCGGTCTATCCGCAGGAGCCCGGCACTGTCGTCGGCGTCGACGCGCGCGCCATCGGTGTTGCCGTCGTCGAGCTTGGCGGCGGGCGCCGCCGGGCCAGCGACGTGATCGATCCGGCGGTAGGGCTGGTGCATCTTGCCGGCATAGGCCACTCCGTCGACAGCGACGCTCCGCTTGCCATCGTCCACGCCGCGGACGAGGCGTCGGCGCGAAGGGCAAGCGAAGCGGTGCGCGCCGCCTATCGGCTCGGCTCGCCGCGCGACGTAGAGGATCGGCCCGTCGTCGTGGAGCGTATCGCGCCGTCTGCCTGACGGCGGCCCGGATCGGGAACCGGGTTTTCGGGACTGCAACGGGGCGGGAGACAACCGCCCGGCAACGACAAACGGGGAAACCTCATGGCACGCGCGATCCTGTGCGTCTTGGACAGTTTCGGTATCGGCGGGGCGCCGGATGCCGCGCGCTTCGGCGACGAAGGCTCGAACACGCTCGGCCACATCGCGAGCGCCTGCATGCGCGGGCAAGGCGACCGGGAGGGCCTGCGCGCCGGTCCGCTTACCCTGCCCAACATGACCGCGCTCGGCCTTGCTCGCGCGGCCAAACTCGCCGCCGGCGCAGTGCCGGCCGGCATGGATGCGTCCATCGAGCCGATCGGCATTCACGGCGCCGCAAGCGAAACCTCGCGCGGCAAGGACACGCCGTCAGGCCACTGGGAAATCGCCGGTGTGCCGGTTTCCTTCGAGTGGGGGTATTTTCCGGACACGGTGCCCAGCTTTCCGAGCGAACTGACCCAGGCGATCATGCGTGAAGGGGGAGTGCCGGGTATTCTGGGCGACTGTCACGCCTCGGGCACGGTGATCATCGCCGAACTCGGCGAGGAGCATCTGCGCACCGGCAAGCCGATCTGCTACACAAGCGGCGATTCCGTGTTCCAGATTGCCGCGCATGAGGAGCATTTCGGACTGGAGCGGCTTTATAGCCTCTGCGAGATCGTGCGCGACCTGGTCGATCCCTACAATATCGGCCGTGTCATCGCCCGTCCCTTTGCCGGGAAGGATGCGGCAAGCTTCGAACGCACTCCCAACCGGCGCGACTACTCTGTGCTGCCGCCGGAACCGACGCTGCTCGACCGTGTCGTGGCGAACGGGGGCAAGACCCTGACGGTCGGCAAAATCTCGGACATTTTCGCTCACCAGGGCATTTCGAAGGTGCTGAAGGCAGCCGGAAACAATGCGCTTTTCGACCGCACGCTGGAGGCGATGGAAGATGCGGGCGACGGCGATCTCGTCTTCGCCAATTACATCGACTTCGACAGTCTTTACGGCCATCGCCGCGACGTTGCCGGTTATGCGGCGGCGCTCGAGGCGCTCGACCGGCGCCTGCCGGAACTGCTTGCGCACCTGCGCGATGGGGATCTGCTGGTGCTCACCGCCGACCACGGTTGCGACCCGACCTGGAAGGGAACGGACCACACCCGTGAGCGGGTGCCGGTGATCGGTCTCCTCAAGGGTGGCTCGCCGCTCGACATTGGCGTACGCACCAGTTTCGCGGACATCGGCGAGAGCGTGGCCGCCCATCTCGGTCTTGCCCCTGGACGACATGGCACGTCCTTCCTCTGATCCTTGGGGTGCGGAGGGTAGCGTCGAACTGGAGCGCGCTCCGTCATCCCGCTAGAGTGATCGCCAACGACTCGCTCGGCAGATGTCCCGAACTGGAGACGCGCATGACCGCACGGTCCTTTCCCGCCCCCGCCGATGGCGCCCTCACCGCCGAGATGACGCGTGCCTATGAGGAGGATGGGTTCCTCGTCCTCACCGGCTACAAACGCGCCGCCGAATGCGATGCTTTGCGCGCCCGGATGGACGAGTTGATCGGGGCCTTCGACCCTAGCCAGAACGCATCCGTTTTCGAGACCGGCGCGCAAAGTCACGCCCGCGACAGGTATTTTCGCGAAAGCGGCGACAAGATCCGTTTCTTCTTCGAGGAGGAGGCCTTCGACGGCAACGGACGGCTGACCCGGCCGAAACACGCGGCGCTGAACAAGGTCGGCCATGCGCTGCACGATCTCGATCCCGTCTTCGAGCGGTTTTCCCGCGATCCAAGGCTGTCGCGCACTGCCCGCGATCTGGGCATCGCCGAGCCGCGCTTGGCCCAGTCCATGTATATCTTCAAGCCGCCGGAAATCGGCGGCGAGGTCAATTGCCACCAGGATTCGACCTTCCTGCACACGGAGCCGCTGTCCTGTACCGGCTTTTGGTTCGCGCTGGAGGATGCCGACGAGACCAATGGCGGCCTGCTCGGCGGGCCAGGCGGTCACAAGGGGCCACTGCGCCAGCGTTTTCATTATGACGGCGAGGCGCTGGTGATGGACCGCCTCGACGAGACGCCCCTTGCCGGAGACGTGCCGCTGGTGGCGCCGAAAGGGACGCTCGTGGTCCTGCACGGGCTGGTGCCGCACCGATCCGCCCCCAACCGTTCGCCGCGCTCCCGCCATGCCTATGCCCTGCACCTGGTCGATGGGGCCGCGCGCTGGTCGCCCGACAATTGGCTCCTGCGGGCCCCTGAAAATCCGATGCGGGGTTTTTGAGGACCTATGGCGAACACCTCACCCGCAAGGTCCGTTGTTCCCAAGGCGGAACTGCATGTCCATGTGGAAGGCGCGGCGTCCGGCGACCTCGTCCGCCGGCTCGCCAAGCGGCACCGCATCGACCTTGAGGACCTGTTCGGCGAGGACGGGTCCTACGAGTGGGACGATTTCGCCGGATTTCTATCCGCCTATGACCGGGCCAGCAGCGTCTTCCGCACGCCACAGGACTTTGCACTCCTGTCGGAAACCTATCTGCGTTCTCTGGCCGCCGAAGGGACGATCTACGCGGAACTGACCATCTCGCCCGATCATGCCGCCGCCGCCGGGCTTTCCTATCCCGATTACGTTGCGGGGCTTGCGGAAGGTATCGGGCGCGCGCAAGTGGAAAGCGGTATCGAGGCGCGCATGATCGCTGTCGGGGTTCGCCATTTCGGCGCGCGTGCGGTCGAGCAGGTCGCGGCGCAGGTGATCGCGCATCCGCATCCGCTGGTCACGGGTTTTGGTCTGGCGGGTGACGAGCGCGAGGGCCATCCGGCGAATTTCGCACGCGCCTTCCGCATGGCGGGCGAGGCAGGGCTTGGTCTGACAGCCCATGCCGGAGAGTTCGCCGGTCCCGAGAGCGTCACCGCTGCCCTCGACTTCCTGCGCGTCACGCGTATCGGCCACGGCGTGCGCGCCATCGAGGACAGGGCAGTGGTGGAGCGCATCGCGGAGGATGGCATCGTGCTCGAGGTCTGTCCCGGTTCGAACCTGGCGCTTGGCCTTTATTCGACGCTGCGCTTCCATCCGGTCAATCTGTTGCGCCGGGCTGGTTGCCGGATCACGCTCAACTCAGATGATCCTCCTTTTTTCGGCACGACGCTCGGCCACGAATACCGAAGCTGCGCGGCAACCTTCGGCTGGAGCGAGGACGTGCAACTTGCCATGACCCGAGATGCCATCGCTGCCGCCTTTTGCGACGGGGAGACGCGCGGGCGCCTTGCCGGGCGGCTCGAGGCGCATGTTGCGGCCAGGAACGAAAGTTGAGCGTGGCGTGACGGTGGACCAGGCATGGCTTCCGGCCTCCCGGCGGTTCCGCTTTGGCCCGGCTTGATCTATGAGACTGAAAAGGTCGGGCGGAAAGGTTCGGCGACGGCAAGGATGAAAGGCGCGAGACAATGAGCGGAGCAACCGTGATCGATCACCCGCTGGTGCAGCACAAGCTCACCCACATGCGGATGAAGGAAACGTCGACGCAAGGGTTTCGCCGCCTGCTGCGCGAGATCTCCGTGCTGCTCACCTACGAGGTGACGCGCGACCTGCCGATCACCACGATGCAGATCGAGACGCCGCTGCAGCCGATGGCGGCCCCGGTCATCGAGGGCAAGAAGCTGGTCTTCGCCTCCGTTCTGCGCGCCGGCAACGGTCTGCTGGAAGGCATGCTTGAACTCGTGCCGGCGGCCCGCGTCGCCCATATCGGGCTGTACCGGGATCCCAAGACGCTGGAGCCGGTCGAGTATTATTTCAAGGCGCCGGAGGACCTTGCCGAGCGTCTCGTCGTCGTCGTCGACCCGATGCTGGCCACGGCCAATTCCGCCATTGCCGCCGTCCAAAGGCTGAAGGAGCGCGGCGCCAACGAGCTCCGCTTTCTGTGCCTTCTCGCCGCGCCTGAAGGCATCGCCAAGTTCAACAGCGCCCATCCCGACGTGCCGATTTTCACCGCTGCGGTTGATGAGCGGCTGAACGAGAAGGGCTATATCATTCCGGGCCTTGGAGACGCTGGCGACCGGATGTATGGCACCAAGTGAGCAGATGACGGGTCGGCGGATGCGGAAGGGAAGGCGCGGTGGCCTTTTATTTTTTTGGTATCCGAATTAAAAAGACTGACTTCTCTGGCAACCAGCCGGGAAACGCCATCGCGGGAGGTTGAAACATGGGCTCAGGCGGAGAACTGGGGCTCGGGAGTGGAGCGACCTATCCGGACCTGCGCGAGCGGACCGTGCTGGTCACCGGCGGTGGGGGAGGGATCGGCGCCGAGATCGTCCGCCACTTCGCGCGCCAGGGCTCGCGGGTCGGGTTTCTCGACATCGACACACAGAACTCGGAACGTCTTGTTGCCGAGCTTTCCGCCGAGGGTGCCAGCGTCCGCTTCGCAACGGCTGATCTCTCCGACATCGAGGCGACACGCGCTGCCATTGGCGCGATCCGCGAGGCGCTGGGCCCGATCTCGATCCTCGTCAACAACGCCGCTCATGACGAACGCCATCGTCTGGAGGAGGTGACGCCGGAGTACTGGGACAGCCGCATGGCTGTCAATCTGAAGCATCAGTTCTTCTGCGCCCAGGCCGTGGCGGGGGACATGCGCGCGCTTGGCGGCGGCACCATCATCAACATGGGCTCGATCTCCTGGATGATCGGGCAGGGCGGCATGGCCGGCTACACGGCGGCCAAGTCGGCGATTGTCGGGCTGACCCGCTCGCTCGCCCGTGATCTCGGGCCGGACAACATTCGCGCCAACTGCATCGCGCCGGGCTGGATAATGACCGATCGCCAAATCGAGCTCTGGCTCGACGAGGAGGGCGAGCGCGAGATCATGCAGCGCCAGTGCCTGAAACGGAAACTGGTGCCGGCCGACGTCGCCCGTGTGGTCCTGTTTTTTGCATCCGCAGAGGCGTCGGCCTGCACCAACCAGACCTATATCGTGGATGGTGGCTGGGTCTGAGTGGCAGGACCCGCGAGTGCTTTTCCGGTGTTCCTGTGAAAGACTGAAAGCCCGCACGACCGGAGGCCTTTCGTGATCACCGTTTTCGGTTCCATCAATCTCGACCTTGTCGTTTCCCTGCCGCGCCTGCCGGCGCCCGGCGAGACCGTTGTCGGGCCGGATCACCAGTCGTTTCCGGGCGGCAAGGGCGCCAATCAGGCGCTCGCCGCGGCGCGGGCCGGGGCCAGCGTGCGGATGATCGGCGCAGTCGGGCAGGACGCCCACGCCGAAGCCGCGCTCGTCAATCTCGAGCGCGCCGGTGTCGACCTTTCCGGTGTGCGCCATCTCGATGGCACAACCGGCATCGCCATGATCGGCGTCGATGGCAGGGGCGAAAACCTGATCATGTGCGCGAGCGGCGTCAACGCACGCGTGGTCGCCGAGTGGCTCGACGGGCGGCTGGCGCGCGGAGACCTGCTTGTCCTGCAACGGGAGCTGAGCGCCGGTCCGATCGCGGAAGCCATCGGCCGCGCGCGCCTGTGCGGAGCGCGGATCCTGCTCAACGCGGCACCGTCCGGGGCGGGAGAGCTTGCCGGTCTGGTGGGCGATGTCGATGTTCTCGTCGCCAACGCGGGTGAGGCGGCCGAACTCGCGGCGGCGCTTGAGGGCTCGGAATCCGTTGTGCCCGAAGCCCATTGCGCGGCACTTGCCGGGGGGCGCCGTCTTGCCGTCATCACGCTGGGCGCACGTGGTCTCGTTGCGCAGCAAGGCGAGCAGCGCTGGCGGGTTGCCGCGCCCTCTGTCGAGGTGGTGGATACGACCGGCGCGGGCGATGCCTTTGTCGGAGCGCTGGCCGCCGCCCTTGACCGCGGAGCGGATATCGAGCGGGCGCTGTGCGAGGGCACCGCGGCCGGTGCGCTTGCTTGCAAGGCGAGCGGAGCGCAATCCTCTTCACCCGATGACCGGGCAATTGCGACTCTTGCCGACACGCTCGAATGCGAGAGTATCGCGGGTTGAAGCGAAACATGGCGCCGGCCGAGGGCGGTGGGCCGCTTTTTTGCCTGCCTGGCAACCTTCCGGAAACCCTTTTTGAAGCTTTCCCGGACAGTTCACCCCTTGCTAGGGCCTGCTGAGGCATGCTTGCCCGGTCGCAACAGGCAGCCGGGAACAGGAACCATGGCGCGCTACATCATCATTGCCGTTGCCGCCATCGTCGCTGCGGCCTTCGTACCCGATCTCGCGCGGCAATATCTCGCCACCAGCACGGTCGTGGCCGCGGCGCGCGAAACGCCCGAGAAACCGGAAAGGTCATCCGGCCCGCGCACGCTGGTGCTCAAGGCCGGACGCGGCGGGCATTACGAAGTCAGCGCCCATATCAACGGCCGACCCGTGAACTCTCTCATCGATACCGGCGCATCGGCGCTTGCCATTCCCGCCGAGGTGGCGCGACTGTCGGGTCTGGCGCCGCCGGCCTCCGCCTACAAGGTTCGCGTCAGTACCGCCAATGGCGTCGTCATGGCAGCGCAGGTGCAACTGCGTGAGCTGCGTCTCGGCAGCATCCGGCTTGCCAATGTCGAGGCGCTGGTGATGCCCGACGGCGCGCTGGAAATCCCGCTGATCGGCATGTCGGTGCTCGGGCGCCTTGCCAAGGTGGACATTCGTTCCGGCACGATGCGGTTGATACAGTAATCACGACAGGTGATTTCGGGCGAGGTCCCGTTGTAAGGTTCCGGACGAGGCGGTGTTCATCGCCTGCGTTGCTACGGGACACGTCATTTCATGGGCGAAAGGCTCTTCGGCGCGCTTTCTGACGGCGCGCCGGTCCGCTGTATCGGGATTGCCCGCGGTGATCTCTCGGCGGAAATCCTCACCTATGGCGCGGCAATCCGCGATCTCCGGTTCGCCGGGCGCGGCGTCGTGCTCGGTTTCGACAGTTTTGACGACTATCTCGCACATTCCCCCTATTTCGGCGCCGTTGCCGGCCGCAACGCCAACCGGATTGGCGGCGGGCGCTTCCATCTCGAGGGCAAGGAGCATGTACTCGACCTCAACGAAGCCGGTCGTCATCACCTGCATGGCGGGATGGCGGGGTTCGGCAAACGCCTCTGGTCGCTAGCCGACCATGGCGCCACCCATGTAGAGCTGATGCTGGTGTCGCCGGACGGCGATGCCGGCTATCCGGGCCGGGTCGAGGTGCGTTGCCGCTACGAGATCGACACGGATGCCTGCTTTCGCATCACCTTGAGCGCCGAGACGGACAAGGCGACGCTTGTGAACCTGGCCGCGCACAGCTATTTCAATCTCGACGGCACCCCGGACATTCTCGGCCACCACCTGGCGATGGAAGCCGAGGCCTATCTCCCCGTCACCGACGATGCGATCCCGACCGGCGAGATCCGCCCCGTTGCGGGAACGCCTTTCGATTTCCGAGTGCCACGCGCCATCGGCGCTGCCGGCGACGAGGTCACCACGGCCTATGACCACAATTTCTGCCTGGCACGGGCAGCGGTGGAAGATCCTCGCCCGGTTGCCCGGCTGACCGGGCCTTTGTCGGGCCTTGTCATGGAGCTCTTGACCACCGAGCCAGGACTGCAATTCTACGATGGCTACAAGCTTGCGGTACCATGCCCCGGCCTGTCGGGCCGTCACTATGGCGCGCGCGCCGGGCTTTGCCTGGAGCCGCAGCGATGGCCGGACAGCCCGAACCATGCCGGTTTCGCCGATGCCGTCTTGCGGCCCGGCGAGCGCTATCGCCAGATCACCGAATACCGCTTCTCCACCCTGCCAGGACAAGAGATCCGCCCGTCATGAAGACTGTTTTTTCCGCCGGCCAACTTGCCCACGATCCCAGGCACGAGATTTCCGATGGCACCCTGAAACCGGCCGTGGAGATTCCGGCCCGCGCCGAAATGGTCCGCGACGCGGTGCTGGCGCGCGGCCTTGGCGAAATCCTCGAACCGGAGGATTTCGGCATGGAGCCGTTGGCGCGCGTCCATGATGCCGATTATCTCGCTTTCCTGGAGAGCTTCTGGACCCGTTGGACCAATGCCGGCCGCTCCGGCGAGGCGTTTCCCTTCGTCTGGCCCGTGCGCGGGCTGAACATCGATCCCGTTCCCGATCACATCGACGGGTTGCTCGGGCGCTATTCCTTCGATGCCGGGACCCCGATGGGGGAACACACATTCGCGGCCGCGCGCGCGAGTGCCAATTCCGCACTGACCGCAGCGCGCCTGGTTGCCGGCGGCGAGCGCGCCGCCTTTGCGCTTTGCCGTCCGCCCGGACACCACGCCGCGGCCGATTATTACGGCGGCTACTGCTTCCTCAACAATGCGGCGATCGCGGCACAATGGTTGCGCGATGCCGGCGCCGAGCGCGTCGCGCTGCTTGACGTCGACTACCACCACGGAAATGGCACGCAGGCGATCTTCTACGAGCGTTCGGACGTCCTGTTCCTGTCCGTCCACGCCGACCCGCGCGAGGAATATCCCTACTTCCTCGGCCATGCCGCCGAAACCGGCACGGGCGAGGGAGCCGGTTTCACCGCCAACTATCCGCTGGAACTGGGGGCCGACTGGGACGCATGGTCCCGGGCGCTCGAGGCAAGCCTTGCGCGCGTTGCGCAGTACAACCCGGACACGCTGGTCGTCTCGCTCGGCCTGGATCCCTATGAGCAGGATCCGATCTCGCGCTTCCGCCTCACAAGTGACGACTTCACCCGCATGGGTGCACGTCTCGCGGCCGCCGGCCTGCCCACCGTCTTCGTCATGGAAGGGGGCTATGCCGTCGAGGCGCTTGGCGTCAATTGCGTCAATGTGCTGGCCGGTTTCGAGGCGGGCAGCTGAAGCCTCAGAAGACGAAACCGAGGTCGCGCAGCGCGCGCTCGAGAGGTTCGGCGCCGGTGAAGTGGATTGCATGCATCCCGATGTCGCGTGCCGCCTCGACATTGGCCGGGCTGTCGTCGATGAACACGGTCTGCCCTGGGTCGAGGTCGTTGCGCGCGAACAGCACCTCGTAGATGCGCCGGTCCGGCTTGATCAGGCCCTCATGGGCGGAGACCACCACGTCGATGAAGTCCTCGGCGAGGAAGGGAAACCGCTCGCGACATTCGGCGAATTTCTCGCGTGAGAAGTTGGTGATTGCATAGAGCGGCACGCCTGCTGCCTTCAGTGCCTTGAGAATGGCGACACTGCCCGGAACTTCGCCGGGCACCATTTCATGCCAGCGGGTATCCCAGGCACGGATCGGCTCTTCCTGGTCGGGGTGGCGCGCGATCGCCTCGGCAATGGCCTCGGAGAAACTGCGACCCCGGTCCTGCTCCAGGTTCCATTCAGGCGGCAGGACCTCTGCCAGAAACCGGTCTGCATGCTCCTCGTTGCCGAAGAACTCGCGATAAAGAAGGCGCGGATCCCATTGGATCAGCACGTTTCCGATATCGAAGACGACCGTGTCGGGGCTGCGTGGCATGATGGCTCCTGAAGGGATGAGTCGAACCGACCCGAAGACGAGGGCCCCGTAACGAGGGCATGATGGAGAAACTGGCGCGAGGAAACCGCGCCGGGCAAGCGGCAAGTGCGATGTGGCGAGACTTTCAATCCGTTTTCCCGCCAGCTCATGGCGTGATTGTGACGGCGGGTGTCCGGTTGTTGGCGCTGTCGCTGGCGCTGATTGTGCTGTTCATGCTGGCAGCGGGAGTTGCAGGCGGTGCGCGTGCCCAGGCACCGGACGCCGAGGCTGGAGACTTTGGTGGAGGAGATGAGCCGGCCGCGCACGTTCCCTGGACCGGCGAAGTTGCAACACCGGATGAGGGAACGTCGTCGCTCGCCGGTACGCCTTTCGATCCGGCTCGTCTTGCGCTCTTGCCGCAATTGCGCGTCGGGCTGGTGCTCGATCCTGCGGCTGGCGACTTCGACCGCGCGGCGCCGTTCCGCGAGGCGCTGGAGCGCGGGTTGCGGCTGCCCGTACTGCTGGTCGCCTATCGCGACCTGTCGCGGCTGCAGCGCGCACTCGTTGCCGGCGAGGTCGACTACGCGCCGCTGTCGGCATCCGCCTATGCCCAGGCGCAGCGCATGTGCGGCTGTCTGGTGCCGCTGCTCTCGCCGCGCGCCGGGGACGGGTCGGCCGGGTGGCATGCGGTGGCGCTGGTTGCCCGGGACAGCCCGCTGCAGCGGCTTGCCGATCTGGCTGGGGCCCGTGTCGCGACAGGGCCGCTGCAATCGACCGGTGCGCGGCGGGTTCCGCTGGCAGCGCTTGCGGCGGAAGGGCTGGACGCCGAACGCGATCTTGCCGCACTCGTGGCCCATGCCGATCCGCTGGCGGCGGCCGACGCCGTGCGGCGCGGCGATGCCGACGTTTCCTTTGGCTGGTCATCCCTGCGGGGCGATGTGGCAGAGGGATACTCGCGCGGCACGCTCCGGGATATTTTCGAGCGTGACGGCGCGGCCGCATCGCTGCGGATCCTGTGGGCGTCGCCGCCCATTCCCAACGCCGCGCATGCGGCGCGCGATACGCTGCCGGAGCCGATCCGTGCGGCGATCGTGGAGCTCTTGTCGGAAACGGCGGAGGGGGAGGGGGGCTTCGAGGCGGCGCGCGCCATTTCGCCCTTCGGCTTTGTGCCAGTCGAGGCGCAGGATTATGCGCCGGTGCTGGCGACATTCGACGGGCAGGACGGTGCTCCGGCCGGGAGGCTGCGCCCGCTCTCCCCGCCCAGGTAGCGCGTGAAGGCCTGTTTCAGCGCGGATGTAGGACCGACCCTAGTTGCAGCACTCGACGCTGGTGCTCACGCGCGGC
The DNA here is from genome assembly GCF_030733745.1 of Stappia sp. MMSF_3263. Classification (GTDB taxonomy): domain Bacteria; phylum Pseudomonadota; class Alphaproteobacteria; order Rhizobiales; family Stappiaceae; genus Stappia. The sequence goes on from NZ_JASHIK010000001.1 coordinate 42,580, forward strand.
CGCATGAAATAGGTATCGCTCAGCCCGATCGTCGTGGTGTTGAAGACATCCTTGAGAACATTTGCGAAGGCCGGCCTGTGATTGTACTCTGCATGGGTGACGATCAGATAGCTGTCCTTCTGCTTCGCCAGTTCCGCCGGTATTTCGATCGGGGGAGCGGTGTTGGAGCCCCACTGGCTGGTGTTCATCGCCCGGCTCCAGACCACGCGCGGCTGGTCCTTCTCCTTGATCCAGACACTGGCCACCACCAGCTTCAACTCGCCCTCCGGATACGGATCGAGCACTGCCCTGGACAGTTTCATCAGGTCGTTGACCTCGGAGGTTTTCAGTTTGTCAGCCTGCGCGACAAGGTCGGCGACCGAACTTGCAGCCTGGCTGACCTTGCGATCGAGCGTGAGGGCGGAATTCAACTCGTTCATGCCGAGGAAGAGCACCAGCATGAAGGGCAGAACGAGGGCGAACTCCACCGCGGCAACGCCCTTTCGGTCACGCGCCAGCGCCAGTGTCAGGCGGGTTGCCGCGCGCCGCAGGATACGGCTCGGCACGCCGCGCGTGTCTTTCGGATTGGCCTGATACATCGTCAGTTGCTCGCCTGCTGCGTGGACCAGGGGAAGGGCTCGTTGCGGAACACCGTTGTCGCGACCAGGAGGCGGTCGCCCGAGGACAGATCGCCGTAATTGGTCTTCATCATCGAGGTGAACATCGGCCAGCGATACAGGGCCCGCACGATGATGATCTCGCCCGCTTCGCCGTGGTTGTAGCCGATATCGGAGGTGACATCGCCATCCTTGATCAGCGGCTTGGACGAGTAACCCGAGAAATTGTTGATGCGTTCGACATCGATGGTCAGGCGATCCGAAGTGATCGGAAAGCCCGAAAGGCGCTCAAGCATCGATTCCTTGAACTTGCCTGCATCAAATCCTTGTGCGTGCGCCTGGCCCGTGCGGATCGTGCGGGCGGCGTCGAGCACCGCGTTGCTGAGAACCTGGTCCGCGAAGAAGGCAAGACCGATCTCGATCGTCCCGAACAGAAGCATGAGGAAGGGAATGGCGACGAACCCGAATTCGATCGCCGTCGTTCCTTCCTTGTTGCGCAGAACCGCGCGGATCGGGCGCAACCGCGCGAAACGACGGGTTTTTTGCTGCTTCAGCATCAGTTGGGCACTCGCTTGTGACAGGGCATGCGGGGTTCAACAAAGCGGTTCGGAGGGTTGCGGGCGCGGCGACCGCGCCGGCATCAGTTCGTCGCGCCGGCGGCCTTTTCCGACATGTCGTTACGCTGGGTCGACTGCTTGGTCAGCAATTCGTAGCCGGCCTCGCTGTCGCCGACCCGGAGTACGGGCTCGCAGGAAGGTGAGCAGGAATAGGTCGAACGCGCCAACTTGCGCTGCACGGTGATGACATCGCCGGTCACGGCGCCGACGGTGATCACCTCGTCGATGATCGGCTCGCCGTCCTTGTCGAGGATGACGAGGTTTGTCGTGCCATAGAGCTTGCCCGTCACCACCACCGTCTGGCGGTCATACATGGTGACGTCGGCGATTGCCGGATTGCCGACGATGACGGTGTCGGCAGGCGCATCGATGCGGAACACCTTGGCGCGGTCGGTCATGACGTGAACGCCGGTTTCCTCGGCAATGGCGGCGCCGGCCAGGGCGGTCATGAGAACCGCCAGCATCGGGGCGCGAAGAAGATCGCGAATATGCGGCATCGATCTGTGCTCCTCGGAGAAATTCCTACCCGAGCGTGAAGGATATTGGTGAAGGAAGACCTAACACGCTCTGCTGCCGGGGGCGTTTTGCGAGCATCGTTAACATGACCGGCGCAGGTCCCTGGCCGGTTTGGCGCCGGCCCGGTTGCAGAGGTGCGACAACCGCTCACCGGATTGGCGAGAGAGATCGGGTCGGCCAGTGGAACCCTCGGCGGGGATCATGGTTAAGATCTTTGGAAATGTATTTCCTATGTATTAACTATACTTCTTCTCGATGGGAGGTTGTTGGCGTGGGTCATGGAATTTAACTTTGTGGCAAGGTGTGCTGCCTATAGTGACTTCATCTTCGAACGACCGAATAAAAACAGGTCGGCGAGATGGTGCAGACAAAACAAGTGAAAGTTAGGAGCCAACCCATGAAGAATCTCTTTGCTCGTTTCGCGAACGACGAATCTGGTGCGACCGCCATCGAGTATGGCCTGATTGCAGGTCTGATCGGCGTCGCCATCATTGCCGCGATCACGGCTGCTGGTGGTTCGATCACCGCGATGTTCACCCGCGTTGCTACCGAGCTGAACACCGCCGCCTCCCAGTAAGGTCGGCTGTACCGCTTTCACCGGGTGTCCCGGCAGCAATGCCGGGACGCGTGAAAGCGCCTGATGCGGGCGGCGGGAGCCGCCCGTTTCCGTTTGGGTGCCGTTCCGGGGGCGCGGGCGTCAACCGGCCCTTAAGGGGTTGGGCCTACAAGGGCAGAGATGGCCGATCCTCCAGCCTGACGATCGGCAATGGCGAAAATGGGAAGGGTGATACATGATCGAGGCCGCGCTTCTGGTTGTGTTTCCGTGCCTGGTGGCCTTTGCCGGCGCGTCCGACCTGTTCACCATGACCATTCCCAACCGGGTATCGCTTCTTCTTGTTGCCGGCTTCGCCGTACTGGCGCCTGCCGTCGGCCTTGCTCCCGCGGCAGTCGGGTTTCATGTCGCCGCGGCCGGCATCGCCCTTGCCGTGGGCATCACATTCTTCGCTCTCGGCTGGATGGGCGGCGGTGACGCCAAGATGATGACGGCAATCGCCCTCTGGTTCGGCCTGACGCCGGCGCTCGGCGATTTCCTGCTGATTGCCAGTGTCTACGGCGCCGTGCTGACCCTTGCCGTTCTTTACTTCCGGTCCATCGTCCTGCTTCCGGCCTTCGTCTACAGGGCCGAATGGATTGCCCGACTGCATGACGGGCGGAACGGCATCCCCTATGGCATTGCCATCGCCGTGGCCGCCCTTCACGTCTATCCCCATTCGATCTGGTTCCGCGCCCTGCTGTAAGGCGATAGACGGGCTCTCGGCGCGTGTGGCATCCCGACTCGTTGCCGTCAGGGATCAAGAAATTAACGAACGATAAACGAAGTCGAAGCTTCGATTTGAATTTGCGAAAAGTTTAAGGCCTGTTCATCAACATTGCTCACACCTGATTAACCATGTCTTGACCATTTACCCGCAACAGTAATCGCACGATGACCGCTGGCGCATCCGCGTCCGGTCCAGTCCGATCGATGCGGGTAACAGTTATGAAGATCGCGCGTTTCGCAATTCTGGGCGTTTCCCTCGGTGCCGGCCTCCTGGTGGCGCGGATGGTGATGAGCCCCGCTCCCGAGCCGGTCGCAGAACCGGTGATGGTGACGGAGACGGTGGAAAAGGACGAGGTCCTGACCGCGTCGCAGGACATCGGCCTCGGCCAGGTTGTCAATCCGGACGATCTTTCCTGGACAAGCTGGCCGCGTGACCTCGCCCCCGCGACCGCGATCCTGCGTTCGCAGCGCCCTGATGCAATGGCCGAGATGGCCGGCCGCATCGCCAAGGCTCCTCTCTACCAGGGCGAGCCGCTGCGCGAAGAACGCCTGATCAACAGCGACCGCGGGTTCATGTCCACCATCCTGCCCAAGGGCAAGCGCGCGATCGCGGTCTCCGTCGAGGCGTTGACGGCGGCCGGCGGCTTCATCCTGCCGGGCGACAAGGTCGACGTGATCCTGACCCGGCAGACCGCGGCGCGGTCCGGCAATACCTTCACCAGCGAGACCATCCTTCAGAATGTCCGCGTCCTGGCGATCGACACCACGACCGCCGGCGAGCAGGACGAGAAGGCGCTTCCCCCCGGCCAGACGGCGACGCTGGAACTCGAGCCGACCCAGGCCGAGGTCGTGGCCCAGGCCTCGCAGCTCGGCACCATCGCACTGGTCCTGCGTTCCGCCCAGGATTCGGCCGACGATGCCGAACCCGCCATCATCGGCGGTGGCGTGAACTTCGTGAAATTCGGCGTTGCCAGCCAGATACAGACGCAGCGTTGAGCGTGGAAGCGGCGCGGCAATGACGGCAAGGAGAACTCGGATGTTGGCTCAACGTTTCTTCCGGATCGGCATGGCGGTCGGCCTTGTCCTTTGCGGGCTTGCCGAAACGGATGCGGCGCGTGCGGACGGCTATCCCAAGTCGCTGACGATCAGCGCCGGCGAGCGCGTCGCCGGACGGCTGCTCAAGGTTGGCCTTGGACGCTCGGTGGTGATCAACCTCGGCGAGGAAGTGAGCGATGTGATCGTCTCAAATCCCGAGGTGGCGGACGCGGTCGTGCGCTCGTCGCGCCGTGTGTTCATTCTCGGCAACAAGGCGGGGCAGGCAAGCCTCTTCCTCTTCGGCCGGGCCGGCAACCAGATCGCCAGTTTCGACCTCGCGGTGGAGAATGACACGACGGATCTCAACACGATGATCCGCCGCTCAATTCCCAACGCCGATATCACCGCCGAATCCGTCAACGGCAACATCGTCGTGAGCGGCACGGCCTCCAGCACCGCGGATGCGCAGCGCGCCGCCGACCTTGCGGCCCGCTTCGCCAAGGTCGAGGGGGAGGCGCTGCCGGTGCTCAACATGATTTCCGTCACCGGCAAGGATCAGGTTCACCTGAAGGTCACCGTGGCGGAGGTCGAGCGCTCGATCATCAAGCAGCTCGGGCTCAACCTGTCCGGCACGATCGGCATCGGCAACTACAATTTCGGCTTCAACAACAGCCCGGCCTACTCGGTCAACTCCAACATTGTGGGACGCGGTTCGGGCACGGCCGGCCTGCTCGCCGGCAGCACCAACATCAACGCGGACCTGCAGGCCTTGCAGCGCGACGGCGTGATCCGGACGCTGGCCGAGCCGACGCTGACGGCGATCTCCGGCGAGAATGCAAGTTTCCTGGCCGGCGGCGAGTTCCCGATCCCGATCGCGGAAGACAACAGCAAGCTCACCGTGCAGTTCAAGAAGTTCGGTGTCGGTCTCGATTTCACGCCGGTCGTGCTGAGCGGTGGCCGCATCTCGCTGCGCATCAAGACCGAGGTCAGCGAGATCACCCAGGAAGGCGCGGTCACCATCGGCTCGCTGACCATCCCGGCGCTGAAGGTGCGCCGGGCCGAATCGACCATCGAGCTTCCCTCGGGCGGAACGCTGGTGATGGCGGGCCTGTTGAAGGAATCCTACAAGCAGGACCTGAACGGCGTCCCCGGCCTGATGCAGGTGCCGATCCTCGGCGCGTTGTTCAAGAGCCGCGACTTCCTGCGCCAGGAGACCGAGCTCGCCGTCTTCGTCACGCCCTACACTGTGCGTCCGGTGGCCCGCTCGGAGCTGGTGGAGCCGACCAAGAATTTCGCGCCGGCAACTGACGGCGGCACCATTTTCCTGAACCGCCTGAACCGGGTCTACAGGGTCTCCGGCGATCCCGCCGAAGGCGCCTATCACGGCCAGGTCGGCTATATCTACGAATGAGGACCGGTCCCATGCATCGTGCACCCGACAAGCGTCGCGTCGCTTCCGCCATGAAGGGCAGGACCGTTGTGCCCGCTCTTGCCATTCTCGCCGCCCTGGTCGCCGCCGGCTGCCAGACGCAGCAGCCCACCTCCGACGTCCTGGCGACCAACGATTATCGCCTGCGTCACCCGATCATTGTCGGAGAGGGTGTGAAGACGCTCGATCTGCCGGTCGGCAGTGACATGCGTCGCCTGTCGCCGCAGCTTTCCGCGGTGGTTTCCAGCTTTGCGGCCGAGGCGCGCTCGCGCGGCGGCGGTGCGATGGAGGTCATCGTCCCGTCTGGCTCCCGCAACGAGGCTGCGGTGCATGCGGTGCTGCCGCAGATCCGCAAGGCGCTGGTTTCCGGCGGTGTTTCCCCCAAGCGCATTGCAACGCGTGGATATCCTGTCCAGGACCCTTCGGCGGCAGCGCCCGTGCGCCTTGCCTATTCCGGGATCCAGGCCAAGGTCGGTCCCTGCGGGCAGTGGCCGGACAACATCACCGGCGGTGGAAACGGCATGCGGCACAATCCGCAGCTGAACAACACGCAGTATCACAACTTCGGTTGCGCCAGCCAGGCGAACCTCGCAGCGATCGTCGAAAACCCGTCCGACCTTCTGTATCCGCGCGCCTCCGCGCCGGCCGACCAGATGCGCCGCGGAACGGTCTACGAAAAGTATCGCGCCGGCGAGCAGACCTCGGCCAACATCAAAGAAGGCGACGGTGCGCGGGTCTCCGACGCAGCCGGCAACTGATACCCGATAGGAGCTGGACGGATGAACACGCTCGCCTATGACAGCCCGCTCGACGATGTCGAGGCATCGGATCACGTGGAGGCAGGCAGCTTCCCCACGGATGTGCCGGTCGACACGCTCGATCTGAAGTCGGTACCGCGCATCGCGATCCAGGCATTCTGCGAAAGCGATGATGTGGCGCGCGCCATCGAGGCCGCCGCCCAGGACCGGCGCATGGCGAAGGCTCATGTCAAAGTTCATAAGGGTGGCCTTGGCGCCGCGGTCGACTTCTACGGTTCGGCGCCGACGCCGAACCTGATCATCCTGGAAAGCCGGATGGAGCAGTCGCGGCTGGTAGAGGGGCTCGACCGCCTCGCCGAGGTCTGCGATGCCGGCACCAAGGTTATGATCATCGGTCACGTCAACGACGTGAAGCTCTATCGTGACCTGATACATCGCGGCATCAGCGACTATCTCGTCGCACCGATCAACCTGTTCCAGGTGATCAGCACCATCGGCGAGCTCTACGTGAACCCGGACGCCGAGCCGCTTGGCCGCACCATCGCATTTGTCGGTGCCAAGGGCGGCGTCGGCTCGTCGACGATCGCCCACAATGTCGCCTGGTCGATCGCGCGGGTTTATGAGAGCGACGTCGTTCTCGCGGACCTCGACCTTGCCTTCGGTACGGCCGGTCTCGACTTCAACCAGGACCCGCTGCAAGGCGTCTTCGAGGCGGTGTCCTCACCGGAGCGTCTGGACGAGACCATGCTCGACCGGTTGCTCTCGAAATGCGCCGAACGGCTCAGCCTGCTGGCGGCGCCGGCGTCTCTGGAGCGCACATACGATCATGGGGAAACCAGTTTCGACGGGTTGCTGGACGTGATGCGCCAGGGCGCGCCGGCGGTGATCCTCGACCTGCCGCATGTATGGTCGGGCTGGGTTCGGCGCGTGCTTTCCTCGGTCGACGAGGTGGTGATTGTCGCCGAGCCGGATCTGGCCAACCTGCGCAACGCCAAGAACATGATCGACACCCTGCGCCAGCTGCGTCCGAACGACGCCGCGCCGCGCCTCGTGCTCAACCGGGTGAATGTTCCCAAGCGCCCGGAGATCAAGGCGACGGAGTTCGCCGATGCGCTGGAGCTGGTCGCGGTTGCCGCGATTCCGTTCGACCCGCTTCTGTTCGGAACAGCCGCGAACAACGGCCAGATGATTGGCGAGCAGGACGAGAAACATCCCACGTCCGACGTCTTCGGCCAGATTTCGCAGGTCGTGACCGGCAAGGGCGAGGTGACCAAGCCCAAGGGGCTTGCGCTTGGCAAGCTGATGAACCGTTTCCTGAAGAAGGGCAATGCGGGCGGCTAGATCCGCCCCCTATCCGGTCTTCGAGACGCAGTTGAGAGCAGGTGATTATGTTCGGTCGACGTGGCGCAACAACAGGAACACCGATTTCCCAGCCCAGGGCGCCGGCGCCGGGGACCGCGCCGCTTTCGCCCGCGCCTCCGCCCCCCGTGTCCGAGCCGGCACCCGCCGTCTCGTCGGCGCCGCCTGTGATGCGCGACGAACCGGCTCCTGCAGCACCCGCGGTGGCGGTGAAAAAGGCCGCGCCGCCGCCCCCGCCGCCGCCCGAGCCCAAGGCACCGAACCGCTCGGAAGGCTACTACGCGACCAAAGCCTCGATCTTCAACGCGCTGGTCGAGGCGATCGACTTGTCGATGCTGACGAGGCTGTCGGCGGAGGACGCACGCGAGGAAATCCGCGACGTCGTCAACGACATCATTGCGCTGAAGAACGTGGTGATGTCGATCTCCGAGCAGGAAGACCTGCTGGAAGATATCTGCAACGACGTGCTCGGCTATGGTCCGCTGGAGCCGCTTCTGGCCCGCGACGACATCGCCGACATCATGGTGAACGGCGCCAGCACGGTCTATATCGAGACCCAGGGCAAGATGCAGCAGACCGGTGTCCGGTTCCGCGACAACAAGCAGCTGATGAACATCTGCCAGCGGATCGTCAGCCAGGTCGGCCGCCGCGTCGACGAATCGAGCCCGATTTGCGATGCCCGCCTCGCCGACGGTTCGCGTGTCAACGTCATCGCCCCGCCGCTGGCGATCGATGGCCCGACCCTCACCATTCGTAAATTCAAGAAGGACAAGCTCACGCTCAAGCAGCTTGTCCAGTACAGTTCGATTTCTCCCGAAGGGGCGACCGTTCTGGAGATCATCGGCCGCAGTCGATGCAACGTGCTGATCTCGGGCGGCACCGGTTCGGGCAAGACGACGTTGCTCAATTGCCTGACGGCCTATATCGACTCCACCGAGCGCATCATCACCTGTGAGGACGCGGCCGAACTGCAGCTGCAGCAGCCGCATGTGGTGCGCCTGGAAACCCGCCCGCCCAACCTTGAGGGCGAGGGCGAGGTGACCATGCGCGATCTGGTCAAGAACTGCCTTCGTATGCGTCCTGAACGCATCATCGTCGGCGAGGTCCGCGGACCCGAGGCCTTCGATCTGCTGCAGGCGATGAACACCGGCCACGACGGTTCGATGGGCACACTGCACGCCAACAGCCCGCGCGAGGCGCTCTCGCGTCTGGAATCGATGATCACAATGGGTGGCTTCACGCTGCCTTCCAAGACCTTGCGCGAGATGATCGTCTCCTCGATCGACGTCATCGTCCAGGCGCAGCGCCTGCGCGACGGTTCCCGCCGCATCACCCACGTGTCCGAGGTGATGGGCATGGAAGGCGACGTCATCATCACGCAGGACGTGTTCCTCTATGACATTCTCGGCGAGGATGCCAACGGCAAGCTGATCGGCCGCCATCGTTCGACCGGCATCGGCCGGCCGAAATTCTGGGAAAAGGCCCGCTATTTCGGCGAGGAGCAGCGCCTGGCCGCAGCCCTCGACGCGGCCGAAGTCGTGGAGAACGACCATCGTGGCTGACCTCCAGGCCTTCCTCACCCCCCAGGTCACCACCATCGCCGTGGCGCTGCTGGCCGCCTTTTCCATCGGCGGCATCATCTACGCGATCTTCGAACCGACCCTGAGCGGTCGCAAGGCGCGCGAAAAGCGGATGCAGTCCGTCTCCTCGCGCAGCGCCACCATTGATGCGGCCCGCCGCGCCAAGGATGGCGACCGCCGGCGTAAGTCGGTGCAGGACCAGCTCAAGGAATTCGAGAGCCGCGAGAAGAAGAAGGCGCAGAAAGCAGCGCGCCTCAGTCTCGAGGAACGCATCGACCAGGCCGGCCTGAGCTGGTCAAGGACGACGTTTTTCGTGTTTTCCGGTATCTGTGCGGTTGTCCTGATGCTGGTCGGCGTGTTCGCCACCGGGTCCCTGTACCTGACGGCCGGGCTCGGTTTCGTCGGGGCGCTCGGCGTGCCGCGCTTCTATCTCTCGCGCCGCCGCAAGAAGCGCGTCAACGCCTTTCTCAACGAGTTGCCGAACGCCGTCGACGTCGTCGTGCGTGGCACCAAGGCGGGTCTGCCGCTGGGCGAGTGCATCCAGATTGTCTCGGCCGAGGCGCGCGAGCCGATCCGCACGGAGTTCAAGCGCATCGTCGAGGCGCAGACCATGGGCATCACGCTGGCTGAGGCGGTGTCCAAGCTGCCGGCCCGCATGCCGGTTGCCGAGGCGAATTTCTTCGCCATCGTCATCATGATCCAGTCGCAATCGGGCGGCTCGCTGTCCGAGGCGCTGGGCAACCTGTCGAAAGTGCTGCGCGAGCGCAAGGCGATGAAGGGAAAGATCGTGGCGATGAGCCAGGAGGCCAAGTCCTCCGCCGCCATCATCGGGTCCTTGCCCTTCCTCGTGATCGGAGCACTGTCGGTATTGAGCCCGTCCTACATGATGGTTCTATTCACCGACCCGGCCGGCAAGATCATCGTCGGCGCGAGCGTGATCTGGATGATGCTCGGCCTGTTCATCATGAAGAAGATGATCAACTTCGATTTCTGATCGCGCGGGCGGCAGTCAACCGAACGGACCACGACCATGGGTTTCGACTTCTCCAATCTTCTCTCCCAGCAGATGATCATTGCCGTCCTGACCACGGTGGCGATCGCCGGCACGCTCTACTCGATCGTCGTGCCGCTGTTTGAAGGCGACAAGCTGAAGGGACGGATGAAGTCCGTGGCGCTGGAGCGCGACCAGATGCGCGCTCGCGAGCGCGCCCGCATGGTCGACGACAAGAACAATGCACGCATGTCCCTGCGCAACAAGCCGAAGAAGCAGATGCAGAGCATCGTCGACCGGCTCAACCTGAAGAACCTCCTGTCCGACGAAGGCACCAAGAAGCGCCTGGTCATGGCCGGCTATCGTGGTACGAAGCCGCTCTACACCTACCTCTTCGCCCGCATGGTGATGCCCGTCATCATGTTCTTTTTCTCGCTGTTCTACGTGTTCGCCGTGCTGCAGCTCGAGCAGCCGGCGATGGTCAAGATCTTCATTGCCTGTGCGGTGGCCTTCATCGGTTTCTATGCGCCCGATCTCTTCTTGAAGAACAAGATCCAGAAACGTCAGGTGTCGATCAACCGTGCCTGGCCGGATGCGCTCGACCTGATGCTGATCTGCGTGGAATCGGGCATGTCGGTCGAGGTCGCCTTCCGCAAGGTGTCCGAGGAGATCGGCATCCAGTCGATACCGCTGGCTGAAGAACTGACGCTGACCAACGCCGAGCTCTCCTATCTTGGCGACCGCCGCATGGCGTTCGAGAATATCGCCAACCGTACGGGCCTGGAAGGGGTGAAGAACGTCAGTCTTGCGCTGATCCAGGCCGAGCGCTACGGCACGCCTGTCTCGACCGCACTGCGCGTCATGGCCGATGAAAACCGCATGCAGCGCATGCAGGCGGCCGAGAAGAAGGCCGCCGCACTGCCGCCGAAGCTCACAGTGCCGATGATCGTCTTCTTCCTGCCGGTGCTGCTCGCCGTCATCATCGGTCCGGCGATCATCCAGGCGATTGCCACCTTCTGAAACCGGCGGGGCAGGGCGAATGTCCGGCAGGCCGTGAGCAAGGCCCTGGCATGAAGTTCCGAACGCAAGAGGCCGCCGGGTTTTCCCGGCGGCCTCTTGCGTTCGTGTCGTCTTTCCTGCCTCGACGCGCCGCCGGGCAGGCCCTTTGCTTCGGCCCGATCAGCCTCCGCGCTTCTTCTTCTTGTCGGCGGCGGAGATTTCCGCCCATGAGTTGCGCTGCGCCAGCATCGACTTCAGATAGGCGATGTTCTGGTTGGCCTGCTGCGGGTCGATCTCGGAACGGGCCACGTCTTCCGCTTCCTGGAAGCGGCCCTGCAGGCCGATCGCGAGGGCGAGGTTCTGCCGGATCCGGCTGTCCGCCTTGGGGCTGGTGGAGGCGGCCTTCAGGATCTTCTCCGCTTCCTTCACCTCACCCGCGAGCAGGTGCGACATGGCGAGGTTGTTGAGCAGGCTCGGTTCGCCGGGAGCGATTTTCAGGGCCTGATTGTACAACTCGCGCGCCGTCTTGGTCTCGCCCATCTGGTCATGGATTGCAGCCGCCGCCGACATCAGCCGCCAGTCGGGCCGGGTCGGGGTCTGCGCGCCGTTGATGACCTGCAGCGCCTCGGGAAGGCGACCATTCATGGCCAGCACCTTGCCGTATGCAGCAGCGATGTCGCGGTCGTTCTGATGGGCGATCACCGCCTTGCGCAGCACCGCCTCGGCCTGGTCGACCTGGCCGTTGCGGCGTAAGGCGGCCGCGTAGTTGAGAATGTTCTCGCGATCCTTCGGCGCCCGCTCATATGCCTGGCCCCAGTAGCCGACAGCCTGGGTCGCGGTGCTGGAGCCGGGTGCGGCGTATCCCTGGGTGGCGCTTGAGTGTGTGCCGACATTGCGCTTCGAGGAGGCGCAGCCGGTAAGGGCGACAAGCGCGGCGACAGAGACCGCGAGCATCAGGCGGGTAGCGACGGTACGTGGCGAACTTTGGCGCGTGGCGGGCATGGTGCCGGGCTCCTCAACGCGAAACGGGACTTGCAAATTGCGCTGTCCCATCAATACGTCGTTAACCCTAATGCTTCGTTAAGCGGGCACGGATGACAGCGCTCGCGCGGGGTGGGCGGCCGATTGCCGCGCTCTCGCCTTCATGCTTAAACGGAACACCTTGTTCCTTCCCGCCTTGTCAGGATGCCCGCCCATGCGTTCCTCGCTGATTGCCTTCGATCCCGCTTCCACGGCCGTTCCCGTCCATCCCGTTGACAAGGAGGGCGCGGCCGCCCTGCTGCCCTCGTTCGGCGAGGCGGCGCGCGTCTATGCCGAGGCGAGCGGCTTCGAGGGAACTTCCGGTCAACTGCTGCTCGTACCGGATGCGGGAGGGGCGCCGGCCGTGGCGCTTTTCGGCGTGGCGAAGGATGCCTCGCCTCTCGCCCTCGGCGATCTCGCCCGCAAGCTGCCTGGCGGCGACTACCGGCTGGTCTGCGCGCCCGAGGAGCAGCACGATGCGGCACTCGGCTTCGCGCTTTCCTCCTACCGTTTCGAGCGCTACCGCAAGCCTTCCGACAAGCCGCGCCCGCGCCTGATGGTGGGCGAGGGCGTCGATCTGGAAAGGCTCGGGCATGTTCTCGACGGCGTTGGCCTTGCGCGCGACCTCGTCAACACGCCAGCGAGCGATCTCGGTCCGGCGGAACTGGCCGATGCGGCACTGAAGCTCTTTGCCGGTCACGGCGGCCGGGTGCGCGTCATCGAGGGCGATGCGCTTCTCGACGAGGGCTTTCCGATGGTGCATGCCGTCGGGCGGGCAAGCGATCGCGCTCCCCGGCTTGTCGATGCGCTCTGGGGTGAGGAGAGTCATCCGAAGGTGACGTTGGTCGGCAAGGGTGTCGTCTTCGACACCGGAGGGCTCGACATCAAGCCGTCGAGCGGAATGGCCTTGATGAAAAAGGACATGGGCGGGGCGGCAAGTGTCTTGGCGCTTGCCTCCATGATCATGGCGGCCGGGCTGCCGGTGCGCCTCAGGGTGATCATCCCGGCAGTGGAGAACGCCATTTCCGGTTCCGCCTTCCGGCCGGGCGACATCCTGGCAAGCCGCAAGGGTATCAGCGTGGAGATCGGCAACACCGATGCAGAAGGGCGACTCATCCTTGCCGACGCGCTGGCGCTTGCCGACGAGGAGGCTCCCGACCTCATCGTTGACATGGCAACGCTGACGGGGGCTGCCCGCGTCGCGCTGGGGCCGGACCTGCCGCCCTACTACACCGATGACGAGGATTTTGCCGCGGACCTTGCGCATCATGCGACGGCGACCCGCGACCCTCTCTGGCGGATGCCCTTGTGGCGGCCTTACGAGAGCTATCTCGACAGCCGGATTGCCGATATCAACCACATCAACACCAGCGGCGCGGGCTTCGCCGGCTCGATCACCGCCGCGCTGTTCCTCTCCCGCTTTGTCGAGAAGGCGGCCACATGGGTGCATTTCGACATCTATGGATGGAACCCGGCCGATCGCCCGGCGCGTCCCCAGGGCGGCGAGGCGCAGGGTGCCCGCGCCTTGTTCGATCTTCTCGCCAAACGCTACCCGGGTCCCTGAATGTCGTTGCGTTGCCGGATTGTTTCGCCGTTTTTCTAACGGAACCGAAATGAATTGCCGGTCATGATGCACGGGGAAGCGGCCAGCGGGCCGCGCGTTCAGGTGAAGGTGAGGGGATGGGTGTCGACATACGGCCGTCGCAGGCTTTGCGGCTCTGGCACGACGTGACGATGTCGCTGGTGACCGACGGCGACAAGGATCTCACCTCAAGGCAGATGGCCATCCTGATGACCGTCTACCTCGAGCCGCCGCCACACACGGTTCGCGGGCTTGCCTCGCGCCTCGATGTCACCAAGCCGGTGATCACCCGTGCGCTCGACACGCTCGGTGCGATGAAACTGTTGTCGCGGCGGCGCGATGAGGCGGATCGGCGCAATGTCGTCGTCACCCGTACGGTTGCAGGGGCGCTCTACCTGGAACACATTGCCGATACGATCGTCGCCAAGGCGGCCGAGATGCCACGCTGACACGCAAAAGGATCTGCAGGCAGTCACACATGGCCGGTACCGATTTTTCCTCTCTCGACAGACGCCTCCACCCGGTGCGCCCGGACCTTGCCGCAACCCGCTATCGCGGCGTTGTGGATGCCTTGCGGTTCGCGGATCCGCTGGCAAAGCGGGTTGCGGCCGACAGCGTCGCTTTGCGCCGTGTTCCAGATGTGGCGTGTTCCATCGACACGGAGGCCCTTTCCGGCGAGGGCTTCGACGTCTACGAAACGCGCGCCGATGGCTGGTCCTGGGGGCAGTTGGCGACAGACGGGTATGTGGGCTATCTGCCGACGGAGGCGCTGGGAGATCCGGGCATAGCCCCGACTCACCGGGTCTGCGTGCCGCGCAGCTATCGCTACCCCGGAGCCGAGCTGAAGTCTCCCCCGCTTGGTCTGCTGTCGCTCGGCGCGCAGGTAACTGTCGTCGGCTCGGCAAAGACACGCGGGCTCGATTACGCCGTGCTCGCCGACGGCAGTGCCGTTGTCGCGCGGCACCTGTTGCCGCTCGGCAGCTTCGTCGGTGACTGGGTGTCGGTGGCCGAGGGACTGCTCGGCACGCCCTATCTGTGGGGCGGACGCACCACACTCGGCCTTGACTGTTCCGCTCTCGTCCAACTCGCCGCGGCCGAGGCCGGCATTGTCGTGCCGCGCGACAGCGACATGCAGGAGCGCGAGGCGGGGGTGGAACTGGACATGTCCGGCGGGTTGCCGGAACTGAGGCGCGGCGACCTCGTCTTCTGGAAAGGGCATGTCGGCATCCTGCGTGACGCTGAAACACTGCTTCACGCCAACGGTTTTACCATGAGCGTCGCGAGCGAGCCGCTGGAGACAGCGGTGGCGCGGATCGCCTCGAGCGAATGGGGTGCCGTCACCGCCTGCCGCCGGTTGGGGGTGGTTCCTCCGGCCTGACCCTGGTGTGCCGGGCTATTCTGTTTTTCTGAAAGTTTTCCGCAGGCCTGCGTTTTGAGAATTTACTTGCTTTGCGGTATGCGTAATTACGCCGGAATTTCAAACTTCCCTAGCGTAGCAGGTATGCAGGGATCGCATTTGTCGTGAATCGTTTCATGTAATATATAAGCGATGACTTGGCGCGACGCTTTTGCCGCGCGACAATGACGGATCGACAAGCTGTTCGGGCAACGGTGTCCGAAAGCGCGCAATCCGCCTGAAATCAAACAACCACGGCTCTCCATCTGCGTTGTGAAAAACGCGATGGATTGCTTGTGCTGTTGTCCCTACGGATAGTCGCGAAATCATGCTTCATGTCATTCCACGTGCCGTTTTTCTTCACGTTGAGGACAACGTCAACGACGCCCGCGTATTTCGTCAGGCGGTCGAGAGTGTCACCAGCAACATTCGCGTCCGGCGCGTTGCCTCGGCGGAGACCGCGCTTGAACTGATCGGCGGCGCCGGTGGTGAGGGCGGCCCGCCTTTCGACTGCGTCGTGACGTCGCTGAGCCTGCCCGGCATGGGCGGTGGCGATCTCGCGCGGCGGCTGCGGCAGCGCTATGACAGCGCCACCCTGCCGCTTATCGGCATGACCCGGGACACTCCGGTCGGCAATGACGATCGGGGTTGGTTCGATGCGATCTACCAGAAATGCGAGACACCGCGCGGCCTGCGCGCGGCCGCTCAGGCTGCCGTCGACCTGTGGTTCTCCCAGGCCCGCCGCTTTCACTGCTGAATGTCGCCGCATCCACCGGTTTCAATAGCCTGTTCCCGGGTCGACCCTGTTGCGCAAGACGCCCGTCGCCTCATAGGCAAGGATCTGTTCGGCGACATAATCCGAGATGGCCTCCGGATCGCTGTCGGCCGCCACATGCGGTGACACGACGACGTTCTCCATTTGCCAGAAAGGGCTCGTTGCCGGCAGCGGCTCCGTTTCGAAGACATCGAGGCTTGCCGCCTTCAGCGTACCGTCGCGAAGGGCCGCGGCAAGATCGTCCTCGACCTGGCTGCCGCCACGCCCGGCATTGATGAACACCGGCCCGCCGAGCGCGCCGTCACGGGCGAGCCTGGCAAGAACCCGGCTGTTCACGAGACCAGTCGTCTGCGGTGTCAGCGGCAGCAGGTTGACCAGGATGTCGGTGCGCTGCAGGAAGACGTCCATCTCTTCCTCTCCGGCATAACAATCAATCCCTTCGATCTGCTTGCGTCCGCGCGCCCAGCCGGCGACATCGAAGCCGAGACCGGCGACCGCGCGCGCTGCGCGCTCGCCAAGTACGCCAAGCCCCATGATGCCGACACGGACACTACGGGCCGCAGGTTGAGGCAGGTCGCGCCAGACCCGCTCCCGCTGCTGGGCGGCATAGGCGAGATGCTGGCGATGGTGCAACAGCACCTGCAGCACCACCCATTCGGCCATGCGTGCGGTCAGATCGGGGTCGACGACGCGCACCACGGGGACGCGAGGCAGTGCGGGCTGACCGAGCAGGTGGTCGACGCCTGCGCCAAGCGAAAAGATCACTTCGAGATTGGGGCAGGCGCTGAGTGCTTCCGCCGGCGCCTTCCAGGCGAGTGCGTAGCGGATATCTGATGCCTCGCCGATCGCGTCCGGCCACGTGCGGATGGCGCGGCCGGGCAGGCGGGCAGACAGGCGCGTGGCCCAGGGCGCGGGGTCCCAGCCCTTGACGGCGACGAGCAGGCTCATGCGGCGATCCTCCCGGTGGTCGTGCGATCGATTTTCGCCCGTCATACCGGCCTTCGCACCTTGACGCAAAGATGACGGGCTGACCGGCGACGTCGACGGCGGATTGCGCGGGAAGGTGATGCAATCTAGAATAGGCATATTGTAACCGTTTATTGTGTGCTGGCCGCAGGACGCATCATTCCAGGATGCTCCGGCATGAGGAGGGGCTGTCATGAAAGTTGGCGATGTAAAGGACGTGGTGGCCTGGGTGAACGCAATGCCGGGACCGGGCAGTGCCCCGACATTGCACGTGACCGGCAAGGTCACCGCGCCGACGCCCTGTTACGAGGTGCTGGCCGAGTTCGACGGCTTCGACAAATCGAACCCGCCGGTCTATCGAGTGAAGGTCCTGCTCAGTGAGCGGCCAGGTCTTTGCCCGCAGGTTTTGACCGACAAGGAGTTCCATTATGTGGAGCGCAATTATGCCGGAAATTCCAAGCAGTTGAGTGTGCTGTCCGACACGGACAGCAAGACGGTCGACATCCAGACTGTCAGCTGATGCAGCCACACGCGGGCGTCACGCGGTCCTGATCCTGGCTCAGAACAGTTCCGGATCTTCTGCCACAGTGCGTCGCGGGACGGGAAAGACGCGGGTGGATTCCCTTGTTTCATGATGCGGTCCGGTACCGTTTCCGTTGGTGCCGCTGGTTCCTGCCGGGGCCTGGTGATCGGTATCGGGGGCCGCGCGCGGTGGAGCGAGGTCGAGTTCGCCGATGCTGCGGCCGCGCTTGCCGATCTTGTCGGACGAGATGAGGATCTGCTCGATGTCGCGGCCCGCCTGGCCGAAATGCTGCTGCAGCTTGCGCACGCGCTCGTCCAGCCGGTCGACATCGGCGACAAGATGCGCCACCTCCGCCTGGATCCGGTGCGCCTCCTCGCGCATCCGGGCATCGCGCAGCACCGACTGAACCACCTGGATCGAGAGCAGAAGCAGCGATGGTGACACGATCACGACGCGCAGCCGGTGGGCACGCTGGACGATATCGCCGAATGTCTCGTGGATTTCGGCAAAGACGCTTTCCGATGGCACGAACATGAAAGCCGTGTCCTGGGTCTCACCCGGGATCAGGTAGCGTTCCTTGATGTCGGCGAGATGCTTGCCTATGTCGCGGCGGAACCGGGCTGCGGCCTGCTTCAGGGCTTCCGGGTCCTGCGCGGCGCGCAGGTCGTTATGCGCCTCCAGCGGGAACTTGGCATCGATGACGAGCGGTGCCGCACCGTTGGGCAGGTGGATCAGGCAATCCGGCCGACTGCCGGTGGACAGCGTCGCCTGGAAACTGTAGCCGCCCGGCGCCAGGGCGTCCTGGATGATCGCCTCCATCCGCCCCTGGCCGAAGGCGCCGCGGCTCTGCTTGTTGGAGAGGATCGCCTGCAGCGCACCGACCTGTCCGGAAAGGTCGCGGATCGTGGTCTGCGCCCGGTCGATGACGGCGAGCCGCTCGTGCAGGTGGCGCAAGCCGTCATGGGTGCGCTTGGTCGTGTCGGCCATCGACTGGCCGAGCTTGTGGCTCATCCCGTCGATCCGCTCGTTGACCGCGCGCATCAGGTCGCCCTGCCGTGTGCCGAAGACCTCCACCATGGTCTGCATGCGGCCGGTCATTTCCGATTGAACCTTGAGCAGGTCGGAGATCCGCGCTTCCAGCTCGCGTGCCTGTTTCTCGGCGCGCCACTCGGCCAGCCGGCGCGCGCGCGCCTGCCGCGCCGCGCCCAGCACGCTGACAAAGAACAGCAGCAAGGCGAGGGCGCCGAAGGCGGCGACGCCCTCCCCCAGCGTTACCGGGCGCCCGGCAATGTGAAACAGAATCGCATTCATGGAAACAAAGATAGAACATTTGAGCGAAGCGGGAAATGGTGCCGCCGGCTGTCATCACACAGGCACCGCACCGCCGCAGGAGGGCACGCCTGCGTTGACGCGGCCCGAGTTCTCCAATATCTGAGCCTCATGACGAAGCGTGACATCCTGATCCTGCCCGACCCGAAGCTACGCCTGGTGAGCGAACCTGTGGCGCGTGTTGACGATGCCGTGCGCCAGCTTGCCGACGACATGCTGGACACGATGTATGCCGCACCGGGCATCGGGCTTGCCGCGATCCAGATCGGTGTGCCGAGCCGCATCCTGGTGGTCGACGTTGCACGCGAGGGCGAGGAGCCCGCACCTCTGGTGGTGATCAATCCGGAAATTGTCTGGGCTTCCGAGGAGCACTCCGTCTACCAGGAAGGATGCCTGTCGATCCCCGAGTATTACGAGGACGTGGAACGTCCAGAGAAGATCGGCTTGCGTTTTCTCGACAGGAACGGAGCCGAGCGGGAGATCGAGGCCGACGGTCTTCTCTCAACCTGCCTGCAGCACGAGATCGATCACCTCAACGGCGTGCTCTTCATCGACCATATCTCGCGGCTGAAGCGAGGCCGGGTCCTGCGCAAGTTCCAGAAGCAGGCGCGTCAGTCGGAGAAGGCCTGACGTCGAGCCAACCTGCGGACGGGAGCGAGACGCATGGACATCCCCTTTTTCCTCAAGGCCTTCGCGGCGCTGTTTGCGATCATGAGCCCGATTGCGAACCTGCCGGTCTTTCTCGCGCTGACCGACGATCGCGATGCCGCCGGCAAGCGCTCGGTGGCGGTCACGGTGGCGGTGGCGCTGTGTGTCGGCGCGGCGGTCGTCTTCGTCGGCGGCGAGGCCATCCTGGCGCTGTTCGGCATCAGCATCGACGGGTTCCGCCTTGCCGGCGGACTGCTCATTCTCTTCATTGCGCTGTCGATGCTGCATGGCGGCGAGAGCGCGGCCCATGCCGGCTCCGATGCGGAGAAGGAACATCACCGGTCGGTGGACAATCCGGGTATCTATCCGCTGGCCGTGCCGATGCTGCTCGGCCCCGGATCGATTTCCACCATCGTTATCTTCCGGGAACAGGCGCGGGAGCCGGGGCAGGAGATCGCCCTGATCGCCGCGCTCGCAACGATCGTGGTCCTGCTCGGCGTGACGTTTCTCGCCGCCCCCTTGCTGTCGCGCCTGCTCGGCCGCACCGCGGTCAGCATCATGAGCCGGCTGATGGGCATGCTTCTGGCGGCTATTGCCATGGAGATGATGGTGGCGAGCCTCAAGGTTCTGCTGCCGGGGCTGGCATGATGCGGCAATGTCAACAAAGCGACCGGCAACTGAAGGACAAGCCATGAGCCTGCGTATCGTCTTCATGGGAACGCCGGAATTCTCCGTTCCGACCTTGATGGAGATCGTCGGCCAGGGGCACGATGTCGTCGCATGCTACACCCAGCCACCGCGCAAGGCGGGCCGCGGCATGGATGAGCGCCGCTCGCCGGTCCACGAGGCGGCCGAGACGCTTGGTATCGAGGTGCGCGCACCCGCCTCGCTGAAAGGCGAGGGAGAGCGTGCCGCACTCGCCGACCTTGCCCCCGATGTCGCCGTCGTGGTCGCCTACGGGCTGCTGCTGCCGCAGGCTGTGCTCGACATCCCCGTCCATGGCTGCCTCAACCTGCATGCCTCGCTGTTGCCGCGCTGGCGCGGAGCCGCTCCCATCAACCGGGCGATCATGGCGGGTGATAAGGAGACCGGCATTGAGGTGATGCGGATGGAAGCCGGTCTCGACACCGGTCCCGTCTATATGGCCGAGAAGGTTGCCATCGACGAGGCGATGACGGCGGGCGAGCTGCATGACCACCTGTCGGTGCTCGGCGCTGACCTGATGGTACGCGCGCTTGCCGCCCTGCCGCGCGGCGGCCTTGTGCCGATACCACAGGCGAAAGAAGGTGTCACATATGCGCGCAAGCTCGACAAGGCCGAGACCAGGATCGACTGGTCGCGGCCGGCGCGCGAGGTGCATGACCATGTTCGCGGTCTCTCGCCTTTTCCCGGCGCCTGGTGCGAGATCGCCATCGGCGGACGCAACGAGCGGGTCAAGGTCCTGCGCAGTTCTTGTGCCGATGCCGTGGCGGCGGCCGCGCCGGGCACGCTGCTCGACGCGGATGCGGCGGAGGGATTGCTGGTCGCTTGCGGTGATGGCGGCGCGTTGCGGTTGGTGCAGTTGCAGCGGGCCGGCAAGAAGGCGATGCCGGCGGCCGAGTTCCAGCGCGGTGCCCAGCTCGCTGTCGGCGCCTGCCTGTCCTGATCCCGGCCGGCATGGCGTCGCCAAGCCCACGGCCGGCGGTCTATGATGTGCAAACGAACCGAAAACGATCGAAGCAACCGCTGTGGCCATAGCGCAAAACGGAACGCCCCGACATGACCCATCCCGCGCTTGAACCCGAGATCCGCCCGGCCACGCCTGCCGATGAGGCGGACATTTCCCTGGTCACCGCCACCGCCTTCGGCGACGAGGCGGAAGCGCGACTCGTCCGTGAGCTTCGTTCCTGCGGCGCGTTGGTCCTGGAGCGCGTCGCTGTCGACCGTGACGGCCGCGTGGTCGGCCATGTCGCCTTCTCCCGCGTGACCGGAGCCGGGGCCGGCCATCGCCTTGCCATTACCTGCCTGGCGCCGATCTCCGTCAGCCCCGACCGCCAGCGCGGCGGCGTCGGCTCGGCATTGATCCGCGCCGGTCTGGAGGCGCTGCGCGAGCAGGACGAGGATCTCGTCCTGGTGCTCGGCCATCCCGACTATTATCCGCGCTTCGGCTTTGACCCGAAGCTTGCGCAAAAGGTTGCGGGCCCCTATGCGGGAGCGGCGTTCCAGGCGCTGGCACTCAAGGACGAGGCTGTCGCCGCACTTCCCATCGAGGTGACGTTCGCCACGCCCTTCCAGGTATTCGAGTAGGACGGATCTCTGCTGCGCCATGCCCCGGTACAAGCTCACGGTTGACTATGACGGCCGGCCCTTTGTCGGCTGGCAGCGCCAGGACAACGGCCCTTCCGTCCAGGCGGTGATCGAGCGCGCGGTGCTGGCGTTTTCCGGCGAGAGGGTAACCATCGGCGGCGCCGGACGCACCGATTCCGGTGTGCATGCGACGGGACAGGTGGCCCATCTTGATCTCGAGCGCGACTGGCCCGCGGCGACGGTTCTGGGCGCGCTGAACTTCCATTGCCAGCCCGATCCGGTCGCGATCCGTGCCTGCCAGGTGATGCATGAGGGTTTCGATGCGCGCTTCTCGGCGATCCGCCGGCACTATCGCTTCCGCCTCGTCAACAGGGTGGCGCCGCTCACCCATGATCTCGGTCTTGCCTGGCATGTGAAGAAGCCGCTCGATGCCGATGCGATGCATGCGGCCTCGCAGGTCTTTGTCGGTCATCACGACTTCACGACCTTCCGCCACTCGCGTTGCCAGGCAAAAAGCCCGTGGAAGACGCTTGAGGCCTTTTCCGTTCGCCGCGACGGTGAAAATGTCATCGCCGAGTGTTCCTCGCGCTCCTTTCTGCACAACCAGGTGCGCTCGATGGTCGGCACGCTGCGTCTCGTCGGCGAGGGACGATGGGGGGCGGACGAGGTGGCAGAGGCACTCGCCGCACGCGATCGCGAAGCTTGCGGACCTGTTGCCCCGCCCGACGGGCTCTACCTGACGCAGGTGGACTATCGCTCCGCCGAGGAGGACCGGGCCTCGCTTGCCGCCTATCTCGCGGAGACCGGATCGGCTGCGGAGAGCTGATCTTCCGCCGCCTTGGCCTCAGCCGGGGGTACGAGTTTGCGGTAGAGATGCCAGGTCGTGTGCCCGAGCACCGGCAGCGTGACGACCAGCCCGATGAACAGTGGCAGCATCGACACGAGCAGCGTAGCCGTGACGAGGATGGCCCAGCCGATCATCGGCCCCGGACTGGTTACCACCGAGCGGACGCTGGTGATCATCGCGGTGATGAAATCGACGTCCCGGTCGAGCAGCATCGGGAACGAGACGACTGTCAGCGAGAACAGGATCACCGACAGGACAGCACCGACAATATTGCCGATGAAGAGAAACATCAGGCCTTCAGGAGTGGTCACCACCACCTCGGCGAAGGCGCTGAACGATGCGAAGGATTTGAAACCGAGGAACAGGGCGAGTAGCAGTCGCACCTGGTACATCCACATGATCTGGACGAAGAGCACGACGAAGGCCATCCAGGCGATCTCGCGTCGGCGTTGTTCCCAGATGACGCCGAGCACACCGCCCCATGCAAGAGGTTCACCCGTTTCCAGGCGCCGACTGACCTCGTAAAGACCAACGGCGACGAAGGGGCCGGCCAGCCCGAAAGTGATTGCAAGCGGATAGCTCAGGTAGCTCATGTGCAGCACGGAGGCTGTCAGCAGCACGACGATGCCGCCAAGTGCGTAGACGCCGCCGAAGAACAGGCCGAAGCGTGGCGCCTTGCGGAAATCGCGCATGCCTTCGCCAAGCGCATCGACGATGGCATCGAAGCCGATGGCGTTGACCCGTGTCGGGTCGGGCCGGCGTTGCGGTTCGACGCCAGCTTGCCCTGTCTCGGTTTCGACCGTTTCACCTGTCATCGGCCTCTCCTCCGCCGCAGTTGTTCCCTTTCAGTGAAACAACATCTGGGCTGAAGCGTCACCTTCGCAATGTTACGAGGGCGGTGCCCGGGGGACCGCTTCAGCCTGCGCGCAGGTAGTCGTCGAGGAAGCGCTTGTAGATCGCGGCAAGCCGGTCGAGATCGGCGATGGCGACCCGTTCGTCGACCTGGTGCATGGTCTGGCCGACGAGGCCGAACTCGACCACGGGGCAGAAATTCTTGATGAAGCGGGCATCCGAGGTGCCGCCGCCGGTGGAAAGCTCGGGCCGCCGGCCGGTCTCTGTTTCGATGGCGTTGCCGAGCGCTTCGATCAGCCCGGTGTCATGGGTGAGGAAGCTGTCGCTGGCATCGTCGGTGAACTCGAGCCGCCACTCGCAGGCAAGCTCGTTGATGCCGGCCAGTTCGGTGCGCAGGCGCGACTTGAGGCTCTCCACCGACCAGGTGTCGTTGAAGCGCACGTTGAACTTCGCCTCCGCCTTGCGCGGGATAACGTTGAACGCGCTGTTGCCGACATCGATGGAGGTGATCTCGAGATTGGACGGCTGAAACCGCTCGTTGCCCTTGTCCAGTTCCAGCCGGTCGAGTGTGGCCGCAAGGCGCAGAAGATCGGAGACTGGGTTCCTCGCCAGATGCGGATAGGCGACATGGCCCTGCACGCCGGTGACGGTGAGGGCGCCGGAGAGCGAGCCGCGCCGGCCGACCTTGATCGCGTCGCCGAGCCTCTCCGGATTGGTCGGCTCACCGACGATGCAGGCATCGAAACGGTGGCCGCGTTCGGCCGCCCAGTCGAGCAGCTTCACAGTTCCGTTGATCGCGGGGCCTTCCTCGTCGCCGGTGATCAGGAAGGAGATCCGTCCCGGCAGACTTGGGCCGTTTTCAGCCACCCAGGCAAGGGCGGCGGCGGCGAAGGCGGCGATGCCCCCCTTCATGTCGACGGCGCCGCGGCCGAACAGGATGCCGTCCTCGATACTGCCTTCGAACGGATCGTGCCGCCAGGCGTCCAGGTCTCCGGCAGGCACCACGTCGGTATGACCGGCGAAGGCAAGGTTCGGCCCCGTGTCGCCGATCGTGGCGAAGAGGTTTTCGATATCGGGAGTGCCCGGGGCGGAAAACACCATCCGTTCGACCGCAAAGCCCGCCGCCGACAGCCGCGCTTCCAGAAGCGCCAGTGCGCCGCCCTCCTCGGGCGTCACGGACGGGCAGCGCAGCAGTTCGCGGGCAAGTTCTGCGGCGGGAGACAGTGTCTGGTCGGTCATGCGGGCAAGTCCGGATGGTGCGGAAGGAAGGCGTCGCTGCGACACGAGCCGGGAGGTGTACGGCTTACTTCGGCCGCGCCCAGCGGCCGTTGGGCCAGGGGCCATAGGCGTTGGGGCCAGGGGTTCCCGGCATGAAGCCAAGACCGATGACAAAGAGGATGTTGAGATATGGCATGAACACGAGGATCGCGAGCAGTCCGCTCAGGCCCCGGTCCTGCAGTCGCTTGATCACCAGCGCCAGTTCCACCCACTGAAAGGCGATCAGCATGAAGGGCATCAAGGGATTGGCATTGATAAAATCGCCGAGATAGCTCGCCATGTCCCGGCCTTCGACGACCTCGACGGTGCGCGCCCAGATGGCGACGGGGATCATGAACAGCACCCAGGTCAGCGCCAGCGCCAGCCAGTAGGGCTCCCGCGAGACGCGGCCGATCGGGCTGAACAGCAGCCAGAGTGGGCCGAGCGGGCCGGGATGGGGAACGGGGGCGGTCATGGGTCTCCTTGCCGGACGGACGGCTTCCCATCCTATCTGGGGTGCGTGCCGGCATTTTGAAGGCGTGGCATGGAAGCGCAGGGACGCAATGCCCCCGCGCTCTCCCGTGATCAGTCGCGCAGCAGCTCGTTGATCGAGGTCTTGGAGCGCGTCTTCTCGTCGACGCGCTTGACGATGACGGCGCAGTAAAGGTTCGGGCCCGGCTCGCCGTTCGGCATCGGCTTGCCCGGCATCGTACCGGCAACGACCACCGAGTAGGACGGCACTTCGCCATAGAAGACCTCGCCGGTGGCACGGTCGACGATCTTGGTCGACTGGCCGATGAAGACGCCCATGCCGAGCACCGCGCCCTCGCGCACGATGCAGCCCTCGACGACCTCGGAGCGGGCGCCGATGAAGCAATTGTCCTCGATGATCACCGGACCGGCCTGCAGCGGCTCAAGCACACCGCCGATGCCGACACCGCCGGACAGGTGCACGTTCTTGCCGATCTGGGCGCAGGAGCCGACCGTTGCCCAGGTGTCGACCATCGTGCCTTCGCCGACATGAGCGCCGAGATTGACGAAGGACGGCATCAGGACGACATTCTTGCCGATATGGGCCGAGCGGCGGACGATGGCGCCTGGCACGGCGCGAAAGCCGGCTTCCTCGAAGTCGACACCGCGCCAGCCGTCGAACTTCGACGGCACCTTGTCCCACCATGTGGCATCGCCCGGACCACCCTTGATGATCTCCATCGGGTTCAGGCGGAAGGAGAGCAGCACGGCTTTCTTCAGCCACTGGTTCACCTGCCAGTCGCCACCCGACTTTTCCGCCACCCGAGCATGACCTCGGTCCATCAGGTCCAGCGCCGCGTTGACCGCGTCGCGGATCTCGCCCGTGGTGCGCGTGTCGATATTGGCGCGGTCCTCGAAGGCGGCGTCGATGATGGCGGCGAGCTTCGCCTGGTCGGTATGGGCGTGGTTCATGCGCGCGGGTCTCCAGCAAGTCTCGGGGATCGTGGCGGGAATTCTGTGCGCGGACCTAAGACCCGTGGCGGCGCGAAGTCAAGGCCGGGCGGGCCTTGCCCCCGTTGCCGGGCGGCATGCGCGGTAGGGCCTGCCATCAGGAATGGGGGAGTGTCATGTCGAGCAGAAGCGCATGCAGGCCGGCGCGCCCGTGAAGCGCGATGCCCGTCAGGTCGGCAAGCCAGATGCCGTCGGCGGCTGCGCGCACGGCGGCGAGCTGCACCGTGTCGTCGGTGGCCTGGTGCCGTTCGAGGCGGGCCTCGTACCATCCTGCCCACAAGGCCCTGAGGTCCGGGTCTGCGAGCATGGAAACGTAGAGGGCCGCCCAGGGGCCGCCACTGGCACCGGGTATCATGTCGAGAACGGAGCCGAGATAGGCGCGGGTGAAGGCGCCGGTGGCCTCGGGATCGGCTTCGATCCGGGCGTCGAGATCCTGGTCGAGCGTGTCGAGAAGCTCCCGGAACACCGCATCGATCAACGCCTGCTTGCTCGGGAAGTGATGCATGAAACCTCCCTTGGTGACGCCCGCCGCGTCCGCCACGGCCTGCACCGTGACGGCGGCAAGCCCCTGTTCGACGGCGAGTTCCGCCGCACGGTCGAGAAGGGCGCGGCGGACCAGTTCGGGCTGCTTCTTTCGGGTATGGGCGTTTTCCATCTCAGTGCACGGCACTTCGGGAGAAGACGTTTATGACGATGACCCCGGAAACGATCAGCGCCATGCCGATCAGTGCCGCGGCATCGAGCGTGAAGCGGAACACGACGACGCCGATGATCGCCGTCAGAACGATGCCGACGCCGGCCCAGATGGCATAGGCGATGCCGAGCGGGATGACCTTCAACGCGTGGGACAGGAAGAACAGCGCGGCGACGAAGCAAAGCCCGGAGGCGAGCGAGGGAAGGAACCGGGAGAATTGCTCGCTCTTCTGGAGCAGGGACGAGCCCGTCACCTCGCAGACGATGGCAAGGGCGAGCGAAGCATAGGCGACCAGGATCGGATTCATGTCGGCGTCTCGATTGACGGGGAAGCGGTTCCATAAAGATACCAACTGTTCGGTTTCTTTTCAAGTGCGGCCGTGCCTGGCATCGTGGTTCATTCGGGGCAGGCCGACATGTCGCAATCGAATGAGCCGCTTACGTCGTGCGGGTCCCGCCTCTCGCCGAAGTGCGGCCATGGCGTTTTCGCGCTACCGCATCTGTCACCCATGCTGTATGTGCCAATGCCATGGAACTCTGGATCCCCGTCACGATTTTTGCCGCCTTTTGCCAGAATGCGCGCTCCGCTCTTCAGAAGCACCTGAAGGGTCGGCTCGGCACGACCGGCGCCACTTTCGTGCGTTTTGGCTATGGCTTTCCCTTCGCGCTCGCCTATCTGGCCTTCCTGCACCATGGTCTCGACCATCCGTTGCCCTCGCCGGGAGCGGATTTCTGGGCCATCGGCGCGGCCGGCGGGCTTGCCCAGATCGCGGCCACCTTCCTGCTGGTGCATCTCTTCAGCTACCGCAACTTCGTCGTCGGGACCGCCTATTCGAAGACCGAGCCCGTGCAGGCGGCCGTCTTCGGCCTGGTTTTCCTCGGGGAGACGGTGACCCCGATCGCCGCGTTCGCGATCGCCATCGGCGTTGCCGGCGTCGTAATGATCTCGCTCGCCGGCCAGCGCGTCGGGTTGAAAAGCGTCTATGCCGCTCTTGCCGGACGGGCGGCCCTGATCGGCCTCGCCTCGGCGGCGCTCTTCGGCGTCTCGGCGGTCTGCGTGCGTGGTGCCTCGCTCTCCCTGGGCGGGCCGAATTTCCTTATGCAGGCCGGCTTCACGCTCGCCTATGTGACCGTTTTCCAGACGATTGCCATGGGATTGTGGATGGTCTGGCGCGAACCCGACCAGCTGGCCGCCAGCATCGCCAGCTGGCGCACAGCGATCTGGGTCGGCCTGTCGGGCGTTGCCGGTTCGGCCGGCTGGTTCACGGCGATGACCCTGCAGCAGGTCGCCTATGTGCGCGCTCTGGCCCAGATCGAGCTGGTCTTCACCTTCCTCGTTTCCTGGCTCATCTTTCGCGAACAGGTCCGCACGGTCGAAGCCGCCGGCGCGGTGTTGATCGTCGCCGGTATCATCGTGCTGTTGCTGGGAGTATAGCCGGCGGCGTGTTGCGCTTGCCCGGTCTCAGGCCTTCTTCACGAACTGGCAGAGAATGACGATGCGCTGTCCCTCTACCCGGCCCTCAAGCTGCGCCGCATTGTCGGGAACCAGAGCGATCTTGCGCACGGCGGTGCCGCGCTTGGCGGTGAAGCCTGCGCCCTTGACGGGAAGGTCCTTGATCAGGGTCACCGTATCGCCGGTGGCAAGCACCGTGCCGTTGCAATCGACATGGACGACCGCGTCCGTGCCGCCGCCGGCTTGCTGTTGCGCCCAGTCGAGCACGTCCGGCTCCAGATAGGCGAGTTCCAGCACGTCACGCGCCCAGACCGCTTCCGGCAGAGCCGCGAGCAGCCTCCAGGCGAGGACCTGCACCGCCGGTTCAGGGCTCCATATCGCCTCGTTCAGGCACTGCCAGTGCGGCCCGTCCTCCAGCGAGCCCGTCGTCCTACTCTCCTCCAGTCCCTGTCGGCAGGCGGCGCAAACCGGCACGCTGTCCGCTCTCGGGGCGACCTCGTAAGGGGCTGCGTCTTCGGTGTTGCAAAGGGCACAGGACGGCATGAGGGATCCATTGGTCGGGAGGGCGAGAAGGAGCACGGGGTTGGCGGTTGGCGAGGCATACGCCCCGCCCGCCATCCTGTCCATCGCCTCGAAGCGAAGTCCGTGGCGATACGGACCTGCTCCCGATCTCCGTTCCGGTCCCGTGACGGCGACCGTGCCGGTTCAGAAACCCTCGACGACGATCTTGCCGCGCGCGGTTCCTGTCTCGATCCGCCGGTGCGCCTCGCGCAGGTTTGCGGCATTGATCGGCGACAGCGTCTCGGAAACCGTGCTGCGCAGCCGCCCGGCATCGACCTCGTCGGCAACGAAGTCGAGCAGCCGGTTCTGCTCGATCATGTCCGGCGTTTTAAACATCGACCGTGTGAACATCAGCTCCCAGTGCAGGCTCGCCGCCTTGGTCTTCATCTGCGCCATCGGCATTGGCAGGTCGGTATCGTCGATGGTGACAATGGAGCCCTGCGGCCGGATCAGTTCGACCGCGTCGCTCCAGTGACGCATGTCGTTGAAGATCGCCACATGGTCGACATGCTCGATGCCGAGTGCCCGCACCTGCGGGGCGAGCGGCTCGCGGTGACTGACGACATGGTCCGCGCCAAGCTCGCGCACCCAGGAGACTGTCTCCGGCCGCGAGGCCGTGGCAATGACTGTCAGGCCGGCGCGCTTGGCCAGCTGGATGCCGATCGAGCCAACACCACCCGCTGCGCCAATGATCAGGAGTGAGCGGCCGGCATTCGCGCCGTCCCGGCCGATGCCGAGCCGGTGGAAGAGCGATTCATAGGCGGTAATCGTGGTCAGCGGTAGGGCGGCTGCTTCGGCAAAGGACAGGCTTGCCGGCTTGCGCCCGACGATGCGCTCGTCGACCAGATGGAATTCCTGGTTGGTGCCGGGCCGGGTGATGTCGCCGGCATAGTAGACCTCGTCGCCCGGCCTGAAGAGCGTGACCTCGGGGCCGACGGCCTCGACCACGCCGCTGGCGTCATAGCCGATGACACGCGGCGCCTCTTCGACCGTGTCCTTGGGCGCGCGGACCTTGGTGTCGACGGGGTTGACGGCGACGGCGCGCACGGCGACGAGAATGTCGCGGCCCTGCGGAGCCGGTTTCGGCAGGTCGAGATCGACCAGCGACTGCGGATCGTCGATGGGCAGGTAACGGGTGAAGCCGACGGCTTTCATGCTTGTCATCCTTGTTAGTGAGAATCGAATTCGACGGTGACGAAGACAAGCTCCGTCGTGCCGGTATTGGTCAGATCGTGGACGAAGGCCGTGTCCGGACCAAGATGGGGGAAATGCCCCGTGTCGCCGGGGGCGAGGCGCAGGTGCCAGACCCGCATCGCCCGGTCCTCAAGCACCAGGACCGTGCCGATGGTCGCGTTCGCCGCTCCGGCCAGGGCTTCTTCGGTCGTCAGTGGCATGTTCACGCCGCCGTCCCCCAGGCTGGATAGGTCGAATAACCCTGCTCATCGCCTCCGAACAGCGTCGCGGGATCGAAGGAGGCGAGCGGCAGGTTCTCCCTGAGCCGGCGCGGCAGGTCCGGGTTGGCGATGAACGGCCGCCCGAAGGCGACAACATCGGCAAGCCCGCGCGCCAGGATGTTGTCGGCGCGCGCCTTGTCGTACTTGCCCGCGACGATGATGCGGCCGGAAAACGCCGCCCTCAACTCGTGCCGGAAGCTTTCCGGCGTCTCCGGCGCGTCATCCCAATCGGCTTCCGCCAGATGGATATAGGCAAGCCCGATGCGGTCGAGCTCGCGTGCCGCCGCCAGCATGGTCGGAATGATCTCGGTATCGGCCATCCCGCGCTGGGTGATCACCGGTGACAGCCGGATGCCGGTTCGGCCAGGGCCCGCGGCGGCTGCGACGGCTTCCGCCACCTCGACAAGGAAACGGATACGGTTTTCCTGGCTGCCGCCATAGCGGTCGTCGCGCAGGTTGGAGGAACGACGCAGGAACTGGTCGATCAGGTAGCCGTTGGCACCATGGATCTCGACGCCGTCGAAGCCGGCGGTCATCGCGTTGGTCGCGGCCTTGGCGAAATCCTTGACGATCCCGTCGATCTCGGACGTTTCCAGGGCACGCGGCACGGGACTGTCGACCATGCCGGTCTCGCCGGTTGCCGGGTCGGCGATCCAAACCTTGGCATCGGGGGCGAGCGCCGACGGTGCAACCGGCAACCCGTCCTCGTGAAAGATCGCATGGCTCATCCGGCCCACATGCCAGAGCTGCAACACGATGCGCCCGCCGGCCGCATGCACCGCGTCGGTAACCAACCGCCAACCGGCGACCTGCTCGTCGGAA
The DNA here is from genome assembly GCF_030733745.1 of Stappia sp. MMSF_3263. GTDB lineage: Bacteria > Pseudomonadota > Alphaproteobacteria > Rhizobiales > Stappiaceae > Stappia. Next base: position 73,727 of record NZ_JASHIK010000001.1, read on the forward strand.
TGAATGCCGGGGGTGAAGGAGTAGCCCTGGCCCTGCGGCGAGATCTGTGTCGCCTCGGTGATGATCGTCGCAGCACTTGCGCGCTGGGCGTAGTAACGGGCCATCTCCCTGCTGGGAACATTGCCGGGCTGGATGGATCGGGCGCGCGTCATCGGCGCCATGGCGATGCGATGCGGCAGCGACAGGTCGCCGAGCGTCAAGGGGTCAAAAAGGGAAGAGGTCATGGGAAGCGGTATCCTGAGCGAATGGGGTGCGGCAGCGCCGTGTGGGTCGTTCAGGATTTAGGTGTTGCGGATCTCCCGGATAATCATCTAATTTCCGAAATTATAATTCGGATAAATCGAACAATGATGCTCGACTCTCTGGCTCTCTTCCTGCGGATCGTTGAAAAGGGCGGGCTGGCTGCCGGAGGGCGTGATTTCGGCCTCTCGCCCGCCACGGTTTCCGAGCGGCTTGCGGCGCTCGAGCGTCACTACGGAGCGACCCTGTTGTTGCGCACGACACGCAGGATCACGCTCACCGACGAGGGCACGCTGCTTGTCGAGGGTGCGCGCCGGTTGCTCGCCGAGGCCGAGGAACTCCAGGACAGCATCCGGCACGGGACGGAACGGATTTCCGGGCCGATCCGCATGACCGCGCCGGAGGACCTTGGCCGCCGCCGCATCGTGCCGATCCTCGATGCCTTTCTCGAACGCCACCCGGACGTCACCGTCGATCTCGATCTCACCGACGGCTACGTCGATCTCGTCGGGCGCGGCCTGGATCTGGCCGTCCGCCACGGAATGCTCGCCGACAGCGCATTGCGGGCGCGGCCGCTGGGTCAGAACCGGCGCGTCGTCTGCGCGGCGCCTGCCTATCTGGAGGTGCACGGGACGCCGGGCCATCCCGATGATCTCGCCGGCCATGACTGCATTCTCATGCGTTTCGGCGGCAATCTGGACCGCGAATGGCCGTTTGTCATCGACGGTGAGACGCGCAAGATTGCGGTGCGTGGCCGCCGCATTGCAAATGACGGCGGGCTCGTCCGCCAATGGTGCCGGGAGGGCAGGGGGATCGCACTGAAGTCGATCCGCGACGTCGACGAGGACCTTGCCACAGGCGCGCTGGTCGAGTTGCTCGCGGACTATTCCTCGGGCAGCACGGGGCTGCAGATCGTCTATCCGCCGGCCGCTGTGCAGCCCTGCCGGGTGCGCGTTTTGATCGAGTGCCTGGCCACCGAACTCTCGGCCTTCATCGATCCGCAGTCTTCCCTTCCGTCCTCGGTCGGTTGACGAGTGTCACCAGCACGAAGGAAATGATCATCAAGAGCACCCAGGCGTTGAGCTTGGCCAGGGAGACGAGCGTCCAGCCGTCCGCCTGGTCGGGATAGTGCCAGGCCCGCGCGAAGGTGCCGATATTCTCGGCCAGCCAGATGAACAGCGCCACCAGGAAGAAGCCGAGCACCAGAGGCATGCGATGCCGGTAGCGATAGACGGAGTAGTGCACCCAGGTCCGGCCGTAGAGCAGGAAGAGGGCGGCGAACAGTCCGAGCCGGATATCGATCGTGTAGTGATGGGAGAAGAAGTTCACGTAGATCGCCAGAGCCAGCAGCCAGGTCGTCCATAACGGCGGGTAGCGGGAATAGGCGAAATCGAAAATGCGCGAGACGCGGGCGAGATAGCTGCCGACCGCGGCATACATGAAACCGGAAAAGAGCGGCACGCCGCCAATGCGGAAGAAGCTCTCCTCCGGATAGATCCAGGAGCCGGCGGCTGTCTTGAAAACCTCCATGGCCGTGCCGACGACATGGAAGATCAGGATGACCTTGGCCTCGTCCAGCGTTTCCAGCCGTGCCGCGAGCAACCACACCTGGATGGCAAGAGCCGCCAGGAACAGGAAATCGTAGCGGGCAAGCGCGGTTCCCTCGGGATACCAGAAGCGGGTCGCCAGGATCAGCGCCAGCAGCAGCGCGCCATAGATGCAGGCATAGGCCTGTTTGATGCCAAAGGCGAGGAACTCGACGGCCGCCCGTGCCAGCAGTCCCTTGCCCAGGCGCCGATAGACGAGCGGCAGCGCCCTGTGAAGCAGGCGTTCGGTGCGCGAGGTGGCGCTTGCCGGCCGGCCGAGCCTGTGAACCAGGTTCAGTCCCATCTTCTGTTTGGCCTACGCGTTGATGGCACCGAGCACGGCGTTCAGGAAGCCGGTGAGGTCGTCGGTGACGAAGTCGACATGCGGCGCGTTGCGGCCCTCCAGTTCCCATTCCTCGCGAAAGACGGCGCGCGTGCCTTCCGGCACCAGGAGAATGGAGCGCATGCCGAGCCCGTGCGGGACAACGAGATTGCGGGAAAGGTCCTCGAACATGGCCGCGCGCACCGGCGACACGCCGGTTTTCTCGATGAACAGGTTGTAGGTTTCCAGGTTGGGCTTCGGCAGCAGGCCGGCGGCGACGATGTCGAAAATGTCGTCGAAATGCTCGGCGATGCCCAGTCGCGCCGCCGTACGTTCCGCATGCGGGCGGTCGCCATTTGTGAAGATGTACTTCTTGCCCGGCAGCCGGGCGATGGCGCGGCCGAGCGCCGGGTTCGGCACAACCGGCGAATAGTCGATGTCATGGACATATTCGAGAAAGGCGTCCGGCTCGATGTCGTGCTCGATCATCAGCCCACGCAAGGTGGTGCCGTAGTCCCGGTAGAACGCCTTCTGCTTCAGGCGCGCATCTTCCGCCGAAAGGCCCAGGTGACGGGCGATATAGTCGGAAATGCGCACGTCGATCTGCGAGAACAGGTCGGAGCTCGGCGGGTAGAGCGTGTTGTCGAGGTCGAAGACCCAGGCCTCAACGCCGGTAAAGACGCGCAGGTCCTGCTCGTGCGCCTGGAGGCCTTCCCTTTCGTCGGGGGTCATGGACGCAGGAGCGTCCCCGCGCCCTGGTCGGTGAACAGCTCGAGCAGCACCGCATGCGGCACCTTGCCGTTGAGGATTACGACGCCCTCGACGCCTCGCTCCAGCGCCTCGATGCAGGTTTCCACCTTGGGGATCATGCCTCCGGATATGGTGCCGTCCTCGATCAGCGCGCGAGCCTGGCTGACGGTCAGCTCCTTGATCAGCTTGCCATTGGCATCGAGCACCCCTGGCACATCCGTAAGGAACAGCAGCCGCTTGGCGTCGAGCGCGCCGGCGATCGCCCCGGCGAATGTGTCGGCGTTGATGTTGTAGGTCTCGCCGTCGGCGCCCGGCGCCACCGGCGCCACCACGGGGATCAGCTCTTCCTTCATCACGAGGCGCAAGACGGTCGGGTTGACCGATGCGGGTTCGCCGACGAAACCGAGGTCGAGAACCTGCTCGATGGCGGAATTCGGATCGCGTACCCGCCGCTGCAGCTTCTCCGCCGTGACCATGTTGCCGTCCTTGCCGCACAGGCCCACGGCCTTGCCGCCCTCGGCATTGATCAGGTGGACGATTTCCTTGTTGATCGAGCCCGCCAGGACCATTTCGACGATCTCCACCGTCGCCTTGTCGGTGACGCGCAGGCCGTTCTTGAACTCGCTCTTGATGCCGAGGCGGTCGAGCATCGAGCCGATCTGTGGACCGCCGCCATGCACCACCACCGGCAGGACGCCGGCCAGGCGCAGCAGGGTGATGTCCCGTGCAAAGGCGTTGCCCAGTGCCGGGTCGCCCATGGCATGGCCGCCGTACTTCACCACCACGACCTGGTCGTCGTAGCGCAGCATGTGCGGCAGGGCCGTGGAAATCACCTTGGCGGGATTGATCGGAGCGGTGTCGGTCATGTCGGGAAGGAGCTCTCGGGCTGGTTCGCGGGCCGCGCACAGGCGCTTGACCGGTCTATAGCTGCTTTCACAAAAGGGCTCAATGATGGCCCGGCGATGTGGCCTGCCGGATCAGGCGGCGCCGATCTTCAGCGCGTCGTCGCTCTGCGGTTCATGTCGCAGCGCTTGTGCCGGCATGAGCGCGGGATCCGGCCCCTCGTCTTGCGTCCGCGAGAAGGAGCCGGCCTCGATCAGGCGCGGAATGCTGTTCGCCGCGACCGGACGGGAGAAATGGAAACCCTGCAGGTCGCTGCAGCCGATCTGGGCGAGGAAGTTCTTCTGTTCCTCTGTCTCGATCCCTTCGGCCGTCACTTTCAGGCCAAGATCGACGGCGAGTTTCACGACCGCATGGGTCACGGTGTTGTAGTCGACACGTTCGCCCAGACCGCGGACGAATTGCCGGTCGACCTTGATCCGGTCGATCGGGAACTGCAGCAGGTGATTGAGCGACCCGTAACCGGTGCCGAAGTCGTCGAGCACGATCGAGATGCCGAGCCGCTTCAGCTTCGACAGCGTCTCGACAAGATCGGCACTCGGCGTGAGCAGGATGTTTTCGGTGATCTCCAGGTCGAGGTTGCGTCCGTCGAAACCGGTACTCTCGAGAATGGAGCGTACCCGGTTGACCAGGCGCGAGTCGCGCAACTGGCCGGAGAACAGGTTCACCGAAAGGCGGAAGCCGTTTGGCGCGCCTAGTGCCCAGGGCCGCGCGGTGCGGCAGGCCTCCTCCAACACCCAGTAGCCGACATCGGCGGCATGGCGGCTGCCGTCGAGCGCGCCGATAAAGGCACCGGGCAGCAGGCAGCCCCGTTCTGGATGGTCCCAGCGGATCAGCGCCTCCGCGCCGATCACGACCTCGTCGGTGATACGGACCACCGGCTGGTAGTCGAGATGGAATTGCTTGCCGTCCACCGCTTCGGTCAGCTCGCGTGCCAGCGTGTTGCGATGATCCGCGTCGCGGCGCATCGCCGCGTCGAAGATCATGAAGCGGCCGCGGCCCTTTGACTTGGCCTCATAAAGCGCGAGATCGGCGTTGCCCATCAACTGGCTGAAGGAGCCGCCGTGATCGGGCAGGACGGCGATGCCGAGGCTGCAGCCGCATTCGACGCTCTCGCGGCCGGTCGGAATGGGGCGGCCGATCGCCTGGGCAAGGGCCGCGGCATATTCCGCGATGGCGCCGTCGCGCGAAAGGTCCGGCTCCAGGACAGCGAACTCATCGCCGCCAAGCCGTGCAACGGTTGCCTTCGGGCCGACGCTGGCGGTAAGCCGTTCCGCCACCTCCATCAGCAGCGCATCGCCGCTGGAATGGCCAAAGGTGTCGTTGACGAGCTTGAAATGGTCGATATCGAGCAGGAACAGCGTTGCCTCCGCGCCTGTTTCCTGCCAGCAGCGGAACGCGTCGGTGACACGGCTTTCGAAGGTCGAGCGGTTGACCAGGCCCGTCAGCGGGTCGTGCCGCGCCATATGCTCGATCTCGCGGTGTACCTGCTCGATCTCGGTGACGTTCCGCGCGGTGCCGCGATAGCCGAGAAAGCCGCCGTCATGGGCGAAGATCGGCCGTCCGCTGATTGAATAGATGCGCTCCTGATCGCCGGAGAACCAGCGAAAGCGCAGGTCGCGGAATGATTTTTGGGCCTTCAGAAGCTCGTGATGAGCTTCCCAGAAGGCTGCGCTCTCGCCGTTGCCGCTCTCGGCTTCCCAGCGGGTCTTGCCGAGGAAGCGGTCGATGACGATGCCGTTGTCCCGGGCGCTGGGCGACAGGTAGGTGAAGCGGAAATCGGCATCCTGCTCCCAGATCCAGTCCGAGGCGATCTCCAGATAATCGGCGAAACGGGCATCGCGTCGGCGGCCCTCCAGCACCCGGACGGTGAGCGCGGTCAGTGCCTGCATGCTCGAGAATTCGTCCGCGGTGAGGCCTTCCTCGCGCGTCTTTCGGTCGATGACGCAGAGCGTGCCGATGGGAAAGCCGCTTTCCACGCGAACGGGGAAGCCGGCATAGAAGCGGTTGCCCTTGTCGATGTCGACATAGGGATAGGTCTTGAAGCGCGGATCGATCGCCAGGTTGGCGACGATCAGCGGGGTATCCTCGCGATAGGCGACGCCGCAGACCGAGGTTGCCGCCGGTGTCTGGGTGACGTCGCTGCCGACGGCGGCGAGCACATGCACGTCGTCGCCATGCACAAAGGTCACGAAGGCCTTTTCGCAACGGGTGATCCGCGCGGCGGCCTTGACGATATGGTCGAGGGCGAGGTCGGGGGCATTGCCGGCAAGGTGTAGGCTGGCGAGCTCCGCGCGCAAACGCGCTTCTTCCCGCGCGGTTGTCGCCGGGACGGCAATCTCGTCCGTGGCACTCCTGCCTTCCACGTGCATGCGGTTATCCCCTCATTCCGCAGGCATAGCGCAAGTAAATTTACGCTACGTTAAAAATGAGGAGATTCGCCACGCATGTCGACAGGTAAAACTGTCGGGTACGTCAGTAAACTCCCCGGTGCCGATCGGTTCACCGCTGCCTCTTGATTGATCTTGTCGGTCAGTCGATCGAAAGCTTGTAAATCTCCGCTCTGACATCCGCGATGCCTGCCCCCTTTTCGGAGGAGGTGTCGATGATGTTCGGATGGGCGGCAGGCCTCTTTTTCAGGCTTTCGGCCGTGTCCTGCCGGATGCGCAACAATTGACCCGGCTTTATCTTGTCCGTCTTGGTGAGAACGACTTGGTAGCTGACGGCCGCGCGGTCGAGCAGCCCCATGACCTTGAGGTCGACCTCCTTGAGGCCATGGCGGCTGTCGATCAGGACGAAGACGCGGCGCAAACGCGCGCGGCCCTGGAGATAGGTGAAAACCAGCTCCGTCCACGCATCCACGAGCGACTTCGGGGCCTGAGCGTAGCCATAGCCGGGCATATCGACAAGAGTGACAGGGGACTCCGGCGCCGCGAAGAAATTGAGCATCTGTGTCCGACCCGGCGTGTTCGATGTTCGCGCCAGTCCTTTCACCCCCGTGAGGGCGTTGATCAGGCTCGACTTGCCGACGTTGGACCGGCCTGCGAAGGCAACCTCGGTGGCGGCTTCGGGCGGCAACTGCTCGAGATGGGCGACGCTGGTGACAAAGCCCCAAGGGCGGCGGAACATCAGCCGGCCGGCCTCGATCTCCCCTTCGGTATAGGGGGCGTCGGGCTTGGAAGAATTGTCCGGCTCGCTCATTGCGTCTCGCTTCGCATGGTGTGTGCCGGGTCGCGGCGGGCAGTCCGGTCCGCTGCGACCCGGCCTGATCCTCTAGCGGGCCTGCGCAAGCTTGTCGAGATCGGCGCCGCGTATGGCGGCGAGATTCCGCGCAACCTTCTCCGCAGGCCAGTTCCACCAGGCGATCTCCAGCAGGGTGTCGATGGTGGATTCGTCAAAGCGCATTCGAACCACCCGCGCCGGATTCCCGGCGACGATGGCGAAGGGCGGCACGTCGGATGCGACCATAGAGCCGGCGCCGATCACCGCGCCGTCGCAGATGGTGACGCCGGGCATGATCGTCGCTTCGCGGCCGATCCACACGTCATTGCCCACCAGCGTGTCACCACGATGCGCGCTGGCCAGCCCGGCCATGTCGAAGCCCTTCTCCCAGCCTTCGCCGAAGATTGCGAATGGATAGGTGGAGAAGCCGTCCATCGGGTGATTGGCCCCGTTCATGATGAAGCGGACGCCCGTCGCCAACGCGCAGAACCGCCCGATCCTGAGCCGGTCGCCGATGAAGTCGAAGTGATAGAGAACGTTGCGGTCCTCGAACTCCGCCGCGTGATCGGGGTCGTGATAGTAGCTGTAGGCGCCGACTTCGATAGTCGGGCGGGTGACGACCGCATTGAGAAAAACGGTGTGGGGTGCGCCGGCAAGGGGGTGCCGGGTGCTCGGATCTGGGCCGTGCATGGGGATGTCTCCGGATCGGGAATAGGTTCGCGTGTCGCGGCCGGGGCCGTCTGGGCCAGGTGCCGCTGCGGGCAGGGCGCGAGGCGGCTATGCCGTCGCTCGCGCCATCTTCAGGCGATCCTGTTCATCGATCCTCTCCCCGAATTCGTCTCGCTTCTTAATGGGAGTGAGGGACGGTTGTCGCAACCCTCGAACAGCGGGGGGCAAACAAAAAGGCCCCGGGGGTGTCCCCGGGGCCACAGTCATCGCGGGCCTTTGGCGCCGACAGCGTCACTTGGACTTGCTGTCGGCCTCCCCCTTCTTTCGACTGAAGGAGCCTTTCAGGTTATCCCAGAGTTCCACCTTCACGCCCTGGCGCCGCATGATCACGTATTGCTGGGCGATCGACAGCGAGTTGTTCCACGCCCAGTAGATTACCAGGCCGGCCGGGAAGGACGCCAGCATGAAGGTGAACAACACCGGCATCCAGGTGAAGATCATCTGCTGGGTCGGGTCCGGCGGGGCCGGGTTCATCTTCATCTGGACGAACATGGTGACGCCCATGATCAGCGGCCAGATGCCCAGCATCAGCATCTGCGGGGGATCCCAGGGGATCAGGCCGAAGAGGTTGAACAGCGACGTCGGGTCCGGCGCGGAAAGGTCCTGGATCCAGCCGAAGAACGGCGCGTGCCGCATCTCGATGGTGACGAACAGCACCTTGTAGAGCGCGAAGAAGACCGGGATCTGGATCAGCACCGGCAGGCAGCCGGCGAGCGGATTGATCTTTTCCTTCTTGTACAGCTCCATCAGCGCTTGCTGCTGCTTCTGCTTGTCGTCCTTGTAGCGGTCCCGGATCTCGGTCATCTGCGGCTGGACGAGCTTCATCTTGCTCATCGAGACATAGGACTTGTTGGCCAGCGGGAAGAACAGCGTCTTGATCGCGACCGTCACGAGAAGAATGGCGACGCCGAAGTTGCCGACCACCTTGAACAGGTAGTCGATGACGAAGAACAGCGGCTTGGTGAGAAAGTAGAACCAGCCCCAGTCGATCAGCAGTTCGAACTGCTTGATGCCGAGGTTTTCCTCATATGCGTCGAGCTTGGCCGTTTCCTTGGCGCCGGCGAATAGGTGCGTCGTCGAGGTTGCGCTTGCGCCTGCTTCGACGCGGATCGGGTCGCCAAGGAAGTCGGCCTGGAAATTGTCGGTTGCCTGGGCATAGGAGAACTGCGGCTGGAAGCCGCTGCCCTGTGCCGGGATCAGCGCCGATGCCCAGTACTTGTCGGTAATGCCGAGCCAGCCCGTGCTGACGGCGGCGGGGCGCACCCGGCCGTCTTCCTGGACATCCTCGTAGTCGACCTCGGAAAGCCCGGTATCGCCGAAGACGCCGATCAGGCCCTCGTGAAGAATGTAGAAGCCGGCGGTCGTCGGCGTGCCGTTGCGCACGATCAGGCCGTAGGGATAGAGCTGAACGGCCTTGCCGCTCTCGTTGCGCACCCGCTGCTCGACGGTGAACATGTAGTCGGCATCGATCGCGATGACGCGCTCGAAGACAAGGCCGGCACCGTTGTCCCAGGTCAGCGTGACCGGGGACTGCGGCGTAAGTTTCGCACCGTCCTGCGCCGTCCACACCGTGGTCGCCTGGGGCAGCGCGACATCAGCACCCGGATCGGCGGTGACACCGAAATCGGCGTAATAGGGAGCCGGCGCGCCCTTCGGCGAGAAAAGCACGATGGTAGGGCTCGTGGCGTCGACGGTCTCTCGATAGTCCTTCAGTCGCAGGTCGTCGATGCGCCCGCCGGTGAGGTTGATCGAACCGCTGACACGCGGCGTGTCGATGACGACGCGCGGGGTCGCCTCGATCGCAGCTTCACGGGACATGGCCGTCGTTGCAGGTGCCGTGCCGCCCGGCACGCTCGCCGCGCCGGTTGCCGTGCTGCCTGGCGCGCCAGGGGTCTGCGGAGCGGCATCTCCCGTGGCCGGCTGCCCCTGTTCGGCTGCCTGCTGCTCGGCAACCTGACGCTGCTGCTCGAGCTGCGGCTTGGCAATGAAGTACTGCCAGCCAAGCAGGACGATCAGCGACAGGACGATAGCCAGGATCGTGTTACGGTTGTCGGCCATAATCGGCGTTCACCTTTGGTTTTTCGCTGGTGTTTTGGATGGGGTGCGGCCCTTGCGGCGCCTGTCCTGCGCCGGGTCGGCTGTCAGTGGCGCCTTGGCCAGGCAATGTCCGATTTCGCGTACCAGGATGTCGAAATCCATGGACAGTCCGGCCCTGCGGCCGATCAGCACGTAGTCGACGCCGGTGCGCGCTTGGCCGGCCGCCGCGCGCACCGCCTCGCGGAAGCGCCGGCGGATGCGGTTGCGCTCGACAGCGTTGCCCGTCTTCTTGGTGACCGTATAGCCCATGCGCGGCGTCGCCTCGGCCCGCGGGGCGGGCGCGGCCTGCAAGACAAAGGCGCGCCGTGCGCTCCGGCCACCCTTTGCGGTGGCCAGGAACTCGGCGCGCTTCTTCAGCGTTGGCAATGTCGCGGTCGGCGGGGACTGGATCACGTAAACGACTCCTCCACCGCCAGCCCGGCCGGGCCTGCTTAGGCGCTCAGCCGCTTGCGGCCCTTCGCGCGACGGCGGGCAAGGACCTGACGGCCATTCTTGGTCGCCATGCGGCTGCGGAAGCCATGGCGGCGCTTGCGGACGAGGCGGCTCGGCTGATATGTGCGCTTCATTGTGTCTTCTCCCGCGCGCGAGGGGCGCGCGGCCCTGGTTCTTGAATTGTCTGGTGGTCGATATCCCCACCCGTCCGGGCAGCGACCCGTCTAGGCAAGGATGTCGTGGGCGCCGGATAAGTCAGCACGACCCGATTGCGGGGCTTATACGGGCCGAGCATCGCGAAGTCAACGACAAGCGGGCGTCCCGCGACGGGAAACCGCACCGCAGCGATTGGCTCTTTCCTCCCGGTTTCCCGCAAGCTGCCGCGCACGTCGCGGTGAGCCGGCTTCACAGGAGGGTGACAGGCCGTCCGGCCCCTTTCACTTCCCGGTGAGAGCGCCCGATTCCGCCTCGCCGAACCCCAGATAGAAGGTAGAACGCAAGAGGCTGACCCGCCCCGGCGCCCCGATGTTTGAGATTTGGAGACCGATCGCATGCGAAACTTGACAGGCCGCCCGCACGGCGGGTTTTTCAAGGCGGACAAGGGCGCTTGCAACGCCGCGCCGCATTTGTCGCGCCGGTCCCTCGTTGCCGGGCTGGGCGCAGCATTCCTTTTACCGGCGCACGCTGCCCGGGCCGCGGCTCCCGCACACGGTCCCTTCACCGATCTGCTGCAGCGCTATGTCGTTGCCGGCCGCGACGGGCTCAACCGGGTTCGCTATGCGCGCTTCAAGGCGGAGGCGGGAGCTTCCCTTGACCGCTATATCGCCTCGCTCGCCGAAACCCGCGTGTCGGGACTTGGACGCAACGATGCCTTCGCCTTCTGGGTCAATCTCTACAATGCAGTGACCCTTCAGGTGGTGCTTGCCCATTATCCCGTCCGTTCGATTCGCGAGATTGACCTTGGTGGGGGCTTTTTTGCTCGTGGCCCCTGGCGCAAGAACCTTGTCGCCGTCGAGGGGCGTGATCTGTCCCTTGACGACATCGAGCACGGGATTCTGCGCAAGCGCTGGTCGGAGCCGCGCGTTCACTACGCCGTCAACTGCGCCTCCATCGGTTGCCCGAACCTTGCCCGCGAGGCCTGGTCCGGCGCGACGCTGGAGCGGATGCTGGACGAAGGCGCGCGGGACTTCGTCAATCACCCGCGCGGCGTTGCGATCACGTCCGCGGGCGTGCGGGCCTCGCGGATCTACAGCTGGTTCTCCGAGGATTTCGGTACTGCGACACAGTTGCGCGAGCACTGGCGCTCTCATGCCCGGCCCGCCCTGCTACGCGGGCTCGATGCCAATGAACGAATAGCCGGTTATGATTACGACTGGGGGCTGAACGATGCGGCTTGACCGGGACACACACGGTCAGAGCGCGGCCGGGCAAACGGGGGAGAGCGCAATGCCGCAACGCGAGGAAGGCGACGCACACGCTCCGCCGCCGGCAGGCCGCAGCGTTCTGCGCCGTTTCGCGCCGCTTGCGCTGATTGTCGCAGCAATGGGGCTCGGCTACGCACTCGGCCTTCACCACTATCTCGGCCTGTCGCACCTGATCCGCGAACGTATGGAACTTGCCGCCTTCGTTTCGGACAACATGCCGCTTGCCGTTGCGGTTTTTGTCGTGGTCTATGTGGTCGCGGTCGCCCTTTCCTTCCCCGGCGCCTCGCTTCTCACCATCATTGGCGGCTTTCTCTTCGGCTGGGCGCTTGGCGGCACGCTCGTCGCCTTTGCCGCGACTGCCGGCGCTGCGCTGATCTTCCTGGCTGCTCGCAGTTCGCTCGGCGAGGCGCTGAAGCACCGCGCCGGGCCGTTCCTGTCCCGGCTTGCGGCGGGCTTCCGGGAAGACGCCTTCAACTATCTCCTATTCCTGCGGCTCGCCCCGGTCTTTCCCTTCTGGCTGGTCAACATCGCTCCGGCGCTGTTCGGCATGAGCCTGCGCCCTTATGTGACGGCGACGTTCATCGGCATCCTGCCGGGTACATACGCCTATGCCTTCATCGGCGCCGGCCTCGACAGCGTCATCGCCGCGCAGGAATCGGCCTCTCCCGGCTGCGCCGCCGCCGGCACCTGCAGCATCGAGCTGTCGGCGCTGGTCACCCGCGATCTGGTGCTCGCCTTCGCGGCGCTCGGGATCGCGGCCCTCATTCCCGTTCTCGTCCGCAAATTGCGGGCGAAGAGCCGCCTGCCGCGCGAGTGACCGCGCCGGTTGCCATATCCTGTTCAAAGGGGCCGGTTGCGTCCCGCACGGCAGTGCCTGCCGTGACAAACCCGGAGCAAGCACGATGACCCGCATCCTGACGCCCGATATCTGTGTCATCGGCGCCGGCTCCGGCGGCCTGTCGGTTGCCGCGGCCGCGGCCGCCTTCGGAGTCGAGACGGTTCTTGTCGAAAAGGGCGAGATGGGCGGCGACTGTCTCAACTATGGCTGCGTGCCCTCCAAGGCGTTGATCGCCGCGGGCAAGGCCGCCCACCACGCCGCCCACTCGGTGGAACTCGGTGTCGGCGCGCCGGGTGTCGAGGTCGATTTCGCCGCGGTCAACGATCATGTCCGCTCCGTCATCGCGGCGATCGCCCCGCATGATTCACAGGAGCGTTTCGAGGGACTTGGCATCACGGTCCTGCGCGCTTCCGCCCGCTTCCGCGATGCGGACACGGTTGTTGCGGGCGAAACGGAAATCCGTGCCCGCCGCTTCGTGGTCGCCACCGGGTCCTCGCCGCTGGTGCCACCGATCCCCGGTCTCGACACCGTTCCCTTCGACACCAACGAGACGATCTTCACCCGCCGCGAATGCCCCTCGCATCTCCTCGTGATCGGCGGCGGGCCGATCGGCCTGGAGCTGGCCCAGGCGCATCGCCGGCTCGGCGCGCGCGTCACCGTCGTCGAGGCGGCGAAGGCGCTTGCAAAGGAGGATCCGTCGCTTGCCGCGATCGTGATCGAGGCGCTTCGGGAAGAGGGAGTTGAATTCCTTGAGCAGGCAAAGGTCACGCAGGCGTCCGGTTCGGCGGGGGACATACACCTCATGCTGGAAGACGCCTCCGGCACCCGCGAGATCTCCGGCACCCACCTGCTCCTTGCGGCGGGGCGCAAGGCCAATGTCGAGGGGCTGGGGCTGGAGGAGGCCGGAATCGCCTTCGACCGGCGCGGCATCAGCGTCGGTGCCGACCTGAGGACCACCAACCGTCGCGTCTATGCCATTGGCGATGTCGCCGGAGGGCTGCAGTTCACCCATGTCGCAGGCTATCATGCCGGCATCGTCATCCGTGCGCTTCTGTTCCGTCTGCCGGCAAAAGAGAACCGCGACATCATTCCCTGGGTCACCTTCACCGATCCGGAGATCGGACATGTCGGCCTGACCGCCGACGAGGCACGCGGCCGCTACGGCGCGGAGCGGGTGAAGGTGCTGGAGGCGCCGTTCTCCGGAAATGACCGCGCCCAGGCCGAACGACACACCCGGGGACTGGTGCGTCTCGTCGTCGGCAAGGGTGGCAAGGTGGTCGGCGGCGATGCCGTCGGCGCTGGCGCCGGCGAGATCGTCAACATGCTGTCGTTGATCGTCGCGCGCGGCCTTACCGTGCGCGACATTGCCGGTTTTGTCTCTCCCTATCCCTCCCTTTCGGAAGCGGTTCGCCGCGCGGCGATTTCCTATTATGCTGAAAGCGCGCGCAACCCGTGGATTCGTCGTCTGGTCCGCTTCCTCGCCCGTTTCGGCTAGCGGCCGGCGGCATCTTCCGGTCATGCGCGCGGGGGGCGTTGAACAGCGTCGGACGTGGCAGCGTCCGGACGGACAGGCGACAGGCCGGCTGCGGGGACGCGGCTGCGAGAGGGTGGCTAGTGACGGCGCCGCAGATGATCGACGACCCGCGCGAGAACTCCGTTACAGGGGCGGAGATGCCAGGTGAAAGCAGGAGGCGCTGGGGCGGCCTGTCCGGCAAGCTCCTCATTCTCACTGTACTTTTCGTGATGCTGAGCGAAGTCCTGATCTTTGTTCCCTCGATCGCCAATTTCCGCAATACATGGCTCACCGACAAGCTGACGGTGGCCGGTGTGGCGGCGGCGATCCTGGTGGAGACCGACATGGTCTCGCCCGCCGTGCAGGCCGAATTGCTGCGCACCACCGGGGCGTTGGCCATCGCCCTTGATGACGGCGAGCGCCGCCGGCTCATCGCCATGTCCGGTTCGCCCGGTGAGGTCGACCGGATGGTCGATATGGGCAAGGCCGATCCGATGAGTTCCGTCCTCGACAGCTTCTCCACGCTGCTTTTCGGCGGCGAGGGGCAACTTCGCGTGGTCGGACCCTCCCAGATGGGGCTCGGCGGACGTGTCGACATCGTCCTGCCCGAGGCGCTTCTGCGCGATGCGATGCTCGCCTTCTCGGTCCGCATCCTTGCCCTGTCGCTGGTGATTTCGGCGATCACGGCCACGCTGGTCTATCTGTCGCTGCGCTGGCTGCTGGTGCGGCCCATGCAGAAGCTCACGCGCTCGATGGCCCGTTTCCAGGAGGCGCCCGAGGACCCGTCCCGGGCGATCGTTCCCTCCGGGCGCAACGACGAGATGGGCGACGCCGAGCATCGGTTGGCCGCCATGCAGGCGACCCTGACCGAGACGCTGCAGAGCCGGCGGCGGCTTGCCGACCTGGGGCTGGCGGTGTCCAAGATCAACCACGACCTGCGCAACATCCTCGCGTCCGCCCAACTCTTCTCCGAACGCCTGGAGCATGTCGCCGACCCGACGGTGCAGCGGCTGGTGCCGAAGATCATCGCCACCCTCGACCGGGCCGTTGGCTACACCCAGTCGGTGCTTGCCTATGGCAGCGCGCGGGAGGCGCCGCTTGCCCGTCGGCTTGTGCGCCTCGACGCGGTCGTGCGCGATGTCGGCGACGTGCTCGGCCTTGCGCCCGATGGCGACATCTCCTTCGACAACCGGGTGCCGGAAGGGGTGGAGATCGACGCCGATCCGGAGCAGCTCTTTCGGGTCTTGATGAACCTGTGTCGCAACGCGGTGCAGGTGCTCGAGCAGAACGGCGCCGATGTGCTCGTGCGCCGGGTCGTCGTCGAGGCGCAATGCGGAGCGGAGGGCGCGCTGATCCGGGTGAGGGATACCGGGCCCGGCATTCCTCCGGCCCTGCGCGACAAGCTGTTCAAGCCTTTCCAGTCGGCGGCGAAAAGAGGCGGCACGGGTCTTGGCCTTGCCATCGCGGCCGAACTGGTGCGTGCCCATGGCGGCAGGATACGCCATGTCGCGCGCGATGGTCCGGGAGCCGAATTCGAGATCGTGCTGCCGGTGCGCCTGCCGGGCGAGCGGTCCGGCAACTTGCCGCAAGCGCATGGCGCCGGTGTTTCCGGACGCGATGCGGCGATGTAGCCTTGCTTCCGGACGGTGCGCGCCCTGACCTTCCCTGCCGGTCTCCGGGCTTATCAACAGGCATGTTCGGCGGGTTCGAAAAATGCGCCAAAAACGCATCGCCTCGCTTGCAATCGGCAAAGGACCGGAGTAGAGGTACCGCCCTGTTCGAAAGGCATCGCCTTGGAACGGAACGCCTCGCCTCGCGCCATGCGATGGCCTGACGGCAAAAGCACCGGTAGCTCAGCTGGATAGAGCACCAGACTACGAATCTGGGGGTCGGGAGTTCGAATCTTCCCCGGTGCGCCATTTCACAACAGAACATGAACGCCGAGCGCTGCCGTTTCCACGCTGGAAGTGGTGATCACGGTTCGCAGCAAGTCCGACGTCGTTCCCACGATCCGAACCTCGTCGTTGGCACCCTCGACGCGCTGCGTCTCGAGCACCTTCTTCAGGTCCTCCGACTGCGCCGCCCGATGCATCTTCTACGGCGTCTTCAGACCGGGCCAGGGCGACCGCATTGACCCGGATGCCGCGCGGCAGCAACTGCCCGGCCGGCGACTTGGTGAAGGTGTGGATGCCGCCCCTGGTGATCGCGTAGTCGAGCAGCTGCGCCTTGCCCTCGAGCCCACCACCGAGCCGGTGTTGTCGATTGTCGCGCCGGTCTTGCTTCTCCACCAGCGCGGCGGTGTCCTTGGCATACCGGTCTTCGCCGATAATTGGAGATCACCACATCCGTCTCTTCCCGCGCGACGCTGGCCGATGTCCCTTGGTTCATAGCTTCGCGGAAATGGCGTTATGGCCAAGCCAGAAGTTTGATAGTACGTTTCGCAACGGATCGGGGGGTAAACGTCTAGCCGGAAAGGGGTGTTGTCTGTCGGGCCGTGCGTGGGGCATGTGCGGGCTTGGGGCGGCGCCGGACACGTTTGCGCAAACTGTCTTTTGTGTTCTCGCTTACGCCGGCAACGGCGTCCATAACGTCGTATCTGACGTTGCTCGCGGCTGCCATCGCGATTCCCTTGATTGCGTTTGCGACCTTTCTCTTCCTGGAGATCGAGACGAACGAGCGAAAGGATCTGCGCGAACGGGCGACCACGGATGCGCGTTCGCTCGGGCGTATTGTCGAACGCCATCTCACCGACATGACGTCGACGCTGCGGTTGCTCGCGGTCTTTCCGGAACTGGAGGAGGGTGACCTTCGGGGTTTCCAGAACCGGACGCAGCACATCCTGTCGTCGTATTCGATCTATCTCATCCTGGTGGACGAGACCGGACAGCAACTGCTCAACACCCGCGTTCCCTACGGCACGCCGCTCGGCCCAACGTCCAATGTCGCCGCGCTGGAGGCAACCCTGGCCAGTGGCAAGACCACCGTCTCGGACATTTTCTTCGGCAAGACGGGCGGCGAGTGGGTGTTCAACGTCATCATGCCGCTGCCGGAGGGGCAGCGCGATGTGGGTGCAGCGCTTATCCTGACCCAGAGCACCGAGCATGTTCAGACCGTGCTGTCGCGGGAGATGATCCCGCCCGGCTGGAGCGCTGCCGTTGTCGACCAGAACGACATGGTCATCGCCTCCAGCGGCGCCAATGGGCCGCCTTCTGCTTCGGCCTTTCCCGCCGATCCGCATTACGGGTTCAATCGCTTCAGCGGTTCCGTGGGATACGAGCAGAACGGAGAAGCGATGGTGAGCGGCTATGCGAAGCTGCCGAGCTTTCCCTGGGTGGTGGTCGTGTCGGGGCCGGTCGCCTCGGTGCAGTCTTCGGTCGTGACATGGAAGCTGCTGGTTTTCGGCAGTATCGCTTTCATCGCCATGAGCATGCTGCTTGCCTATCTCGTGGCCCGCCAGCTCAGCCGTTCCGTGCGGCAGTTGTCGCGGATGGCGGAGCGGATGGGGCGCGGCGAGGTCGTCGCGCCGCTGGAGACGCGGGTGCTGGAGGTCAACCAGATCGCCGTGGCGCTGTGCAATGCCTCCTTCGACCGCAGCGAGGCCGAAAACCGCGTCCATCTGCTGCTGCGTGAACTGGTTCATCGCACCAAGAACGTACTGGCCCTTGTGCAGGCGATCCTGCGGCAGATCGCGCGCCAGTCCGCCACCAAGGAAGAGTTCCAGGAGGCGGCGGACACCCGGCTGCAGGGCCTTGCCCAGTCCGTCGGGCTGCTTGCCCAGGAAAACTGGTACGGCGTGTCGATGCACAGCCTGATCGACCAGCATTTGTCGACCGTCGGCGTCTCGCTCGATCAGCGGGCAATCGACGGCGAGGATTTCGTTCTCGGGGTCAGCGCGGTCCAGAATCTCGGTCTCGTGCTGCACGAGCTTGCCACCAATTCCATCAAGTACGGGGCGCTGCAGAGCCCGCTCGGCTGCATCCGCATCTCCTGGACTGGCGCCGGCGACCGGCGGGACGAGCCGGGCGTGCTGCTGGAGTGGCGGGAGGAGGGCGGCCCACCGGTCACGCCACCCGAGCGGAGCGGCTTCGGCTCGGTGATCATCGAGCGGCATGCGGCGGCGGCTTTCTCGGCCAGCGTAACGCTGGAGTATCGGCCAGACGGGCTCTACTGGTCGTTGCATGCGCCCTGGTCGGCGCTGCGCAAGGAGGGGACATCCAATCCGCTCGACGCGGTTGCGGAGAACCTCACCTACAAGGCTGCCGAATAACGGGCGGCGGCGGTCCGGTCTTGCCGTCGGCCGTCAGTATTCGGCGGTTGCCCTTCGGTCGCCGTCGGTTGCGTCCTTCCGGCAAAGCTCACCGGTCGCCTCTTCGCCGGGGACGTTCCGTCAGCCCGGCTCGCTGCGCCGTGCATCCAGCCTCGGCCCAATGCGCCTGAACTTCAGCGGAAGGCCTGCGCGCCCAAAAAGATGGGCCGCCTTCTAGCTATCTCTGCAGGCTGTCGACGATCAGCCACAGGCCGGAGAGCGAATAGACGGCGACCAATGCGTATTTGAAGCCGGCGGAACCGGCCACTGTCTCGCGTGTCAGCATCCTTGAGGAGAACAGCAGCACGTAGCTGGAGAAGATGACGGCGCCAAGGACGAGGCAGCCGAGAACGATCGCCAGCGGCACATACCAGGGGGAGTCCTGGCGCACGCCCGTTGCGATGATCAGGATCCAGCCGACGACGGCCTTCGGGTTGAGGATCTGGATGAAGAACCCGCGCCGGAAATTGCCGGCAAGGCTGGTTCCGGCAGTGCCTGCCTCGCCGGCCGTGCCCGCAGGGCGGCGCATGTTCGTCTTCCAGGCCAGCCACACCAGGTAGAGCCCACCCGCGATGCCGATCGCCGTCATCGCCGCGGGCATGGCGGCAAGCACTGATGACAGTCCGATCGCGGCAAGCAGCGCCCATGTCTGGCCTGCGGTCATGACGCCGGCCGTCACCGCAAAGCCGGGCAGGCGGCCCTGCTGGATCGCCGTGGTGGCGATGGTCATGTTGCCCAGACCCGGGCTTGCCGCGCCGACAATGTAGACGAGGAAGGCGGACAGCATATTCGCCAAATCATGGGGCATGACCGACATGTGCCAGGAGATCCGGTAGCGGGTTGAAGGGGAGGGGAAGCGGACGGCGCATTATAGCAAGGTCGCCGCAATCCCAGATAGTCGATATTTGTCTCCAGCCCGCAATCCGGGTGGCTCCTCGCCTTTCACACTGACAGGAAACGCGTCTTTCAGGGCGTACGCGGCGCACCCTCTAAATTCTTACCCTGATAAATTTACGTAAATGTCGGAATGCATATGCATTTGGTCGTCTATTATATAGATAGTGACTCACATGATATATTTAAAGAATTTCGTATTAATCTGTCTTTATGATAGATAATACAAAACAAATACTTTGAATATCATGCCAATTTATATGAATTGGCCGGATTTTTGGTGAATCTATACAAAATCCCGAGCGTCACGTGTCGACGAAACACCATATATGTTTGGAGGATGAAGCATGCTGAACCGGGACGACCAGATCGCTCATGAGATGTTCCAGGAGATCCAGTCTCCGGATCAGCCGCGCCAGAAGGTGCTCGACAGCCCGCATCTGCACAAGTTGCAAAGGATGCATTTCCTTCTCTTCGACGTGCTGCCGATCGTCGGAACGGTCTGCGCGGTCGCGCTGCTCTTCTTTCATCCGGTCTCGGTGGTCGACATCGCGCTCTTCGCGGTCATGTGGATACTGACGGGGCTGGGCGTTTCGGTCGGCTATCACCGCCTGTTCACCCATCGCAGCTTCAAGACCACGCCGGTGGTGCGTGCGCTTTTCGGCATCTTTGGCTCGATGGCCGGACAGGGCGGTGTGATCTCCTGGACGGCCATGCATCGCAGACATCATGAGCTGGGCGACCAGGACGGCGACCTGCACTCACCCAACCTGCATGGCAGCGGTCTTGTCGGCAAGCTCAAGGGCTTCGTGCACGCACATTTCACCTGGATGGTCGCGCATCCCTATCCCAACGTCGTCCACTATGCCCCGGACCTTCTGAGGGATCCTGTGATCATCTGGGTCAACAGGCACTATTACACTTGGATTGTTCTGGGGTTGCTGGCTCCCACGCTGATCGGTGCGCTTGTCACGCAGACCTGGATGGGGGCGGTGACCGGCTTCCTGTGGGGGGGCATGGTGCGCATGTTCGTCGTCGAGCAGGGGATCTTCTCGCTCAATTCGCTCTGTCACCTGATCGGACGGCGTCGCTTCGTCACCGATGACCAGAGCACCAATATCAGCTGGCTGGCACCGTTCATCTTCGGGGAATCCTGGCATCACAATCACCATGCCTTCCCCGGTTCCGCGTCGTTCGGCCTTGCTTGGTACCGCATCGACCCCGGTTACTGGGTCATCTGCATGCTGTCTCTCCTCGGACAGGCCTGGGACGTCAAGGTCCCCACGAGGGAGCAGATCAGCCGCCGGGAAATCCGCGCGTCCTGACATTCTCGACCAGCAGTGAAAGAGGAGGGAGATCCCATGGATCATGTCCAGATTGCAGAACAGATCGACGAAGCGGCCGTTGCCGCCTGGCTGAAGTCCTACATCGCAAATGTGCTCGGCATGGAAGATGCCGCGATCAAGGGCAGCGACGGGCTTGACTCCCTTGGCCTGGACTCGGCGCTGACCACGGCCCTGGCGATGGACATGGAAGGATGGCTCGGCATCGAGATCCCTCTGGCCATCCTGTTCGAGGCGGAGACGCTCGACAAGATCGCCGAGGGCGTCACGCTCGAGACCCAACGCCAGCAGGTAACCGCAGGATGAGCACCGCCATGAAGAACGACCAGCAGGACTATGGCGGCTCGATGGCCGCCGTCCAGTACCACTACGATGTCAGCCGGGAATTCTACAGCCTCTGGCTGGACGAGAGCCTGACCTATTCCAGCGCTCTTTGGGAAGGCGAGGACGATACCCTGGCCGCAGCCCAGCAGCGCAAGATCGACCATCACCTGAGCGAGGCGCGGGTCGCGCGGGCGACCTCGCTTCTCGACATCGGTTGTGGCTGGGGCGCGCTCGTGCGCAAGGCCAGCGCCTTTCCCGCGCTCGAGCGCATCGTCGGGCTGACGCTGAGCGAGGACCAGGCAGACCAGGTCCGCGGCTTCGCGATCCCGAAGATCGAGGTGCGCCTGGAGAGCTGGACGCAGCACAAGCCGGATCAGCCTTATGACAGCATCATTTCCGTCGGCGCCTTCGAGCATTTCGCCAAGCCCGAGGACAGCCGGGAGGTGAAGATCTCCACCTACCGGGATTTCTTCTCCACCTGTTCGGGATGGCTGACGCCGGGCGGGCGGCTTTCGCTCCAGACCTTCGTCTACGGCACGATGCGCAACGAGGAGGCGAGCGAGTTCATCAACGAGGAAATCTTCCCGGCCGCCGACCTTCCCCGGCTGGAGGAGATCGCCGCGGCAATCGACGGCGTGATGGAGATGACCTACCTGGTCAATCACCGCCTCCACTATGCGCGCACCTATGACGCCTGGGCGCGCAACCTGCGCCGCCGGCGGGACGATGCGGTTCGCCTTGTCGGCGAGGAGGTCACCGAGCGCTACGAGCGGTACCTGAAACAGACCTCGATCGGTTTCTACACGGGCAAGATCGGCCTGCTTCGCATGTCGCTTCGTCCCACGGACCGTGGCGTGTCCGTCCTGGCGAAGATCTAGGCCGGCAGGCCTCACCGCTTCTCATCGCGGCATGACAACACGGCGGCGGCGCGGGTCCCGCGTCGCCGGTCGCTCTCCCCTTGCGTGACCAGGATCAGGGAACAGTGCAATGACCCTCACGGCCCCAACCCAGAGCAAGGTTCCGAACCCGGCCGCTGCGGGACGCGCCGCTGCGGACATCGTGTTCAACCCGCTCGATCCCGCCTTCCGGGAGGATCCCTATCCTGTCTATGCAAGGCTGCGCGCGGAGGCGCCGGTCCTGCGGACGAAAGGCACGCTGATCCTGTCCCGCTACGAGGACGTGCTTGCCGTCCTCCGCAGCCGGAAATTCAGCGTCAGCCTGATACCCGACACCGTGGTCAAGCAGGCCTCGCGGCTTCGCTTCACCGAATACGGCCAGATGCTGCGCTTCCTGCTCGCGTCTATCGTCTTCACCGACAATCCCGACCACATGCGGCTGCGCCGGCTGGTCAACCAGGCCTATTCGAATGAGGTGGTCAACGCCCTCCTGCCGGTGATGACGGACCGGATCGAGCGGCTGCTGGCCGGGCATGCTCGCAACGGTGCCTGCGAGATCATCGGCGACATTGCCGAGCCGCTGCCGATCCACATCCTGTGCGACTGGATGGCGGTGGAGGAGGAGGCCCGCCCCGGCATCGCCGAGAAGGTGCACGCGGTGCGATACCTTCTCGATCCCGGCATGATGAACCGGGCGAGCTTCGAGACCGCCGCACGCAGCATGCAGGAGCTGACGGGCTATTTCGGCGAGCATGCAGCGCGCCTGCGCAAGTCCGGCAAGGACACGCTGGTGGCCCGGCTCCACGAGGCCCGTTTCGACGGTCAGGGCCTGTCGGACGAGGAAATCGCCTTTGCCTGCGTGATGTCCTTCGTCGCCGGCACGGAAACGACGCAATGCCTGATCGGCAACATCACGGACGCCCTCCTGAACGAGCCCGGCCAGTTTGCGGCGCTCGCCGGAGATGACGCCGCGATCCGGGCGGCCATCGAGGAGGTGACGCGGCACGAGACGCCGCTGCAATTCACCAAGCGGCTCGCCGTCGAGGACTGCAACGTCGGCGGCATCGACATCCAGGCGGGCGAGCAGATCCTGCTGTGTCTTGGCGCTGCCAACCGGGACGAAACCGTTTTCGAGGACGCGGACGCGCTGCAACTGCAAAGGTCCGGGCCTGCTCATGTCGGCTTCGGCTTCGGCATGCATTCCTGTCTCGGCGCGCTTTTGGGACGCGTGCAGAGCGTCACCTTCCTCAAGGTGCTTCTGGACGGCTACGAGGCGTTCGAGCGCGTCGAGCAGCAGCGTACCTGGCAGGCCAACAGCCTCATCCTGCGCGGTCCGGCGCGGCTCGACCTGCGCTTCGCGGCAAGACGGGGGATCGCGTGAGGGCGTGCACCGACATATTCGCGAGCGATCGCAAGGAAAGCGCGCTCGATCTCTATGCCTTCCATCACGCGGGCGGCAGTCGTCATTCCTTTGCCGCCTGGCAGAACCGCTTTCCCGATGCCATCGCCCTCCACCGGGTGCAGCTTCCCGGGCGAACCGCGGAAACGAGCGACCTTCTACCGAAATGGGCGGGGGGATTGATCCCGGACCTGGCGCGCAGCTTCCTGCGCGAGCGCGCGGGAACGCAAAGGCCGTATGTCTTCTACGGCCACAGCCTCGGTGCGCTGATCGCCTTCGAACTGGCCCGGTTCTTACGCCTGCTCGGTGAGCAGATGCCCGTCGGGCTTGTCGTTGCCAGCCGGCGTGCGCCGCAATGCCAGCTCACCCATGGCGAGCTTTTCAGCCTGCCCGACGGGGATCTCGTCGCCGCGCTGCATCGTCTGGGCGGCGTTCCCGCGCATATGCGCGGCAAGGACGACTGGCTGCGACAGATGCTCCCGGTCATCCGGGCCGACCTGATGCTCTCCGACATCTACCGCTATGCCGGCCAGCCGCCGTTTGCCTGCCCGATCCTGGCGGTCAAGGGATTCGACGATCCGATCCTCTCGCGCGACGAGCTCGCCGCCTGGTCGACCCACACGACACGGGAGTTCGTCTGCGCAGAACTGTCGGGCGCGCATTTCTTCGATGCCGCGGGAACGGCGCAACTGCAGGAAATTCTCGTAGAGACACTGGCCCGCTGGGTCGAATTCGAGCCCGCGGCCGTGCCCGCGTAAACAGCCTTTCCGGAGGGACACCATGCTGGACAAGAGACACGAGTTGAGCGCCCCGGCCGTACCGACCTTGTGGGGCCTTCTGGACGGGTTCGCCGCCGCGCGGCCCGACGAGCGGGCATTCCTGTATCTTGGCCCGGACAATGTCGAGCAGGAGGTCCTGACCTATGCCGAGCTGCTTCGCCTGGCGCGGGTCTATGGCCAGCGCCTGCGGCAGCACTCGCGCCCCGGCGACCGGGTCATCCTGATGTTCCCCTCGGGACTTGCTTTCGTCGTGGCCTTCTTCGCCTGTCACTTTGCCGGCGTCGTTCCCGTGCCCATGGTGCCGCTGAAGGGGCAGCGGTTGCGCAACACGGTGCATGCCATCGCCGAAAATTGCGCGGCATCTATCGTTCTCAGCAATGTCGAGCAGGCCGAACTCGTTCACGCCCAGCTCAGCCCGTTGCCGAGCTACCGGGAGGCGACCTATATCGCGGTCGATCTCGACGACGGCTCTCCGGCGCCGGTGGCGGACGCCCATGAGGCCTCGCCGGAAGAACTCGCCTTCATCCAGTACACGTCCGGATCCACGTCGGTTCCCAGGGGCGTCATGGTCAGCCATGCCAACCTGGCGGCCAATCTGGAGATGATGGCCGAAGCCTTCGGCAATGACGACACGCCCACCTATGTCGGCTGGGCGCCGCTCTATCACGACATGGGACTGATCGCGAACGTGCTGGAACCGTTCTATCTCGGGTCCTTCTGCATCCTTATGTCGCCGAACCTCTTCGCCCACCGGCCGTGGCTGTGGCCCAAGGCGATCAGCGACTACCGCGCCGTCGTCAGCGGCGGGCCGAACTACGCCTATGATCTTTGCATCGAGCGGCGCGACCAGATCCTGGAGGCCGGCTTTGACCTGTCGTCCTGGAAGCTCGCATTCAACAGCGCCGAGCCGGTGCGTGCCGGCACGCTGGAGAAATTCGCCAAGACCTTCGCGCCGATCGGCTTCCGGCCGCAGACCTTCTACCCCTGTTTCGGGATGGCGGAGGCGACCTTGCTGATCACGGGCGGCAGCCGCAAGGAGGAACCGATCATTCGCTCGGTGAGCCGCGGCGGCCTTGCCCGGGGAAGCGCGGGCCCGCCAGTCGACGAGAAGGACGAAACCCTTGCGGTCGGCTGCGGCCGGGCGCTGCGCGACGAGACGCTGCGTATCGTCGATCCGGAGACCTCGGTGGCACTGCCCGACGGTGAGGTCGGCGAGATCTGGGTTGCGGGGCCGCATATTCCCGAAGGCTACTGGGGCCATGCGAAGGCCTCGAAGGAGACGTTCCATGCGAAGGTCGACGGCGAACCCGGTCCCCGCTTTCTAAGGACAGGGGATCTCGGCTTCATCCTTGACGACGAGCTCTACGTCACCGGGCGGCACAAGGACCTGATTATCGTCCGCGGCCATAACGTCTACCCGCAGGACATCGAGTACATGGCCGAACGGGCCTGGCCGGGGTTGAAGAAGAATTCCGGTGCGGCGTTTGCCGTGGAGGATCCGGAGACCGGCATCCAGACTCTGGTCCTTGCCCAGGAGGTGATGATGGGCAACCGGCAGGCGATCGACATCGACGCGGCGACCAAGGCGATCCGCCAGGAGATCCTGAAGGAGGCGGACGTGACGGTTCACAAAATCGTCCTGCTCGACCCGGGCTCTATCCCCAAGACGTCGAGCGGCAAGATCCGCCGCGCCGAGACGAGAACCCGCTACCTGGACGAGACGCTGTCGATCTTGACGAGGCGCTCGCCGGCCACGGCGGCGGCCGGCAGCGACTGACCCTCGCGGGCGGCGCTGAAAATGCCGCTGCCCGCGGTACCAACCCGAAATGACGAGGCGGATCAGACCATGTCCGAGGACCAGGCACCGGCACTCTCCCGTGAGGAGATCGAGGCGATCATCGCAAAGACGCCCTTCGCGGTCTGGGTGGGCGCACGCCTCGACATCTACCGGCGGGGCGAGGTCGAGATCAGCATCCCGATGCGCCGCGACCTGACGCAGCATCACGGCTTTGGCCATGGGGCCATCATCGGCTTCCTTGCCGACAGTGCCTGTGCCTGGGCGGGGGCCTCGGTGGCCGGCGACGTCGTGACGTCGGAATACAAGCTGAACCTGGTGGCGCCGGCCGTCGGTCAGACTCTCGTGGGATGCGGCTCGGTCGTCCATGCCGGAGGGCGTCAGGTCGTCTGCCGCGCCGATCTCTACGCCATCGCGTCCGAACGGCGAAAGCTCGTGGCGACCGCGCTTGCCACGATCGTTCAGGTCAAACGGTAACAACAAACCGCCTGGGAGGTTGCACTATGTACCACACCGAAAACCCGCTCGGCTCCGACATGCCGATCATCGTCTGGTCGCCCGCCAACGGGCGCGGTTTCGACCTTGACGGCCTTACCCGCTATCTCGCCGACAGCAAGGACCGCCTGTCGACCCAGCTCGACGAGCACGGCGGCGTGCTGCTGCGCGGCTTCGACTGCGTTCGCTCCTCCGACGACTATCAGAAGGTTCTCGATGTCGTCGCGCCGGATCTGATGGACTATGTCGGCGGCACCTCGCCGCGCAAGGTGGTCAACGGCCGGATCATGACGGCGACCGAGATCCCCGGCACCTATTCAATCCCGCTGCACCAGGAGATGTCCTACACCGACAACTCACCCGATCGCATCTCCTTCTTTTGCGAGCGCCCGGCCACGGAAGGCGGCGAGACGACCATCGGCGACATGCGTGCCATCACCCGGAACATGGACGCCGCGGTCCGGGACCGTTTCGAGGCGCATGGCGGCGTTCAGCTCTGCCGCAACCTGCCGCTTCCCGACCGGGTCGACGCGCGTCCCGGCGTGCCCAAGACCTGGCACGAGGTCTTCGCGACCAAGGATCGCAGCGAGGCTGAAAAGGTCGCCGAGAAGTCAGGCTGGCGTTTCGAGTGGATGGAGGACGGTTCCATGCAGCTCTGGCAGGAGGTGCGACCCACCACCCGCCTGCACCCCAGGTCCGGCGACGAGGTCTGGTTCAACCAGGTTCACATCTTCTCGCCTGCCTCCGCCCTGAAGTGGGCGCGCGAGGACGGGCGTACAGAGGCGGCGGACAGGCTGGCCCGGGCGCTCGAGGAGGCGCCGCAGTTGCTCGACCACATGCGCTATGGCGATGGAACGGAGATCGAGGAAGCCGACGTGCTGCACATCTACGACGTGCTCACGGCCAATGCCCGGCCGGTCAAGTGGCAGGCCGGCGACGTGCTCATCCTCGACAACATCCTGGTGGCCCACGGTCGTCGCAAGTTCGCCGGTGACAGGAGCGTGCTGACCGCGCTCATCCAGCACGCCCACTAGGTATTGCTCGCGGCTCCGGGAGGGCTTCGTCCGAACGGCTCTCCCCGGTCCCGTTGCCCCATCTTATCGGAAGAAGACCATGCTGAAGACAGTATCGAACCAGAACACTGACCGCTCGAACGCAGACGGGCACCAGGAGGAGGCCTTGCTGCGCGTTCAGCTTGCCGAATTCTACCATCTCGTCGCCTATCTCGGCTGGACGGAGATGATCTTCAATCACATCTCCCTGCGGGTGCCCGGCCCGGACGGGCATTACCTCGTCAATCCCTTCGGCCTCCATTACGAGGAGGTGACACCGGACAATCTCGTCAAGGTCGACGTGGAGGGCAATCTCGTCGGAACGTCGGACTACCCGCCGAACCGCACCGGATTCGCGCTGCATGGGGCGATTCACGAGGCGCGCGACGACATCCACTGCATTGCCCACACGCATACGACGCCGATCTCCGCGATTGCCCTCAAGGAAGACGGCTTCACCTATGACGACTTCTACGGCGCTCAGCTTTACGGCCGGGTGGGCTATCACGCCTTCGAGGGGGTCACGGTCTTTGCCGAAGAGCGGCCGCGCATGATCGCCAGCCTTGGCGACAGGAACGTGCTCGTTCTGCGCAACCACGGCATCGCGGTTGGCGAGCGTGATGTGCCGCGCACCTTCTGGCTGCTCTACACCGCGCAGCGCGCGGCCGAGATCCAGTGCCAGGCGGGCACGCTCCCCGGCGCCAACACCGGTCTGGGCGTCGACGTGCGCGAACGCTGCTCGCAGGTCGCGGAGGAACTTATTGCCGGCGATGCCTTCGCCGCCAAGCTGTTCGACGCGATGATGCGCAAGGTCCGGCGCGACAAGGGCCCCCTTTGGGCCGGAGATACCGCGCCCGACCGGCTGCGGTAGGGCCGGTCACCCTGATCTGGAGTTCGTTCGATTTTCCGGCAGGCCTTGGACGAGCTTCACATCCGCCACACTGGTGCGAACGCGCCTGCCGCGCGTTCTCCGAGATTGCGGAGGTTCACGTCCCGTGTCACTTGCAGAAAAAAGCACAAGCCAGGTCCCCAGGGAGCGACCGGGCGTATGGGCCAGCAGCTTCCGGGTGCAGCTCGGTATGCCGCATCTCGCGTTCAGTGGCCTGTCCGAGGCCTGGCTGCTCAAGGAACTGGGGCATCGCCACTGGAGGCAACTGGCGCGCATGGCCGCATCCGGGTTGCCCGATTTCTACGACGCGGCCGGCAACATCGTCTATGCGGCCTTCCGTTCCGTGCAGATCGAGGATGCCCGCTTCGATCTGGCCAAGGAGAACGACACGCTCGTCATCCGCTCGAACCTGGTGCGGATCTCGCGCACGCAGGTGCAGAGCGAGCACCGCCTGACCATAGGCGGCGCCTTGATCGGGACCATCCGGATGGTGTCCGTCTTCGTGCACCGCAACGGCAAGTCTTCGAACCGCTCCGTTGTCCGGGTCGAGATCCAGGGCCTGCCGCCGATTTCGCAGGCGCACAGGTCGGCGCTGATCAGGCCCTCCGTCGAAGGGACGATCTGGGATATGGACGCTGTCGAGACCGCAGGCCGCCGGCCGCAGGTTTTCTTTCCGTGCCCCTCGCAGGATTTCAACGGCGCGGGCTTTCTCTACTTTGCCAATGTGCCGGCCTTCGTCGACCGCGCGGAATGGAATGTCGATCAGGACTTCGCCCGCAATGCCGTCACCCGCTGGCGGCATGTCACCTATCTCGCCAACATCGATCCCGGCGAGGCGATTTCGATCGAGGTGGTCGATTTCGAGCGCAGCCCCGTCCTGTGGCGGCACAAATGCCGGGTCACCCGCGCCACGGATGGCAAGCACATGGCCGATGTTCTCACCGTGCGGAGCCGGGTAGAGGTTGCCGGCTCCAGACGAATCGCCGCCCCTCGGCAAGTCGGTTGCGTCGGCGGTCCGAACTGTCCTGGAAAGCAGCGCTGTGCCGCGATGCCGGCCGGATGCGGTTCTGTATCTTCGTGACAAGGCTGTGCAGGCCCGGATTTTACACCCTGGCGGGATCGTGATATCCGGCTTGCATGTATGTGTTGGAGTATGCAGCGATTATTACTGGTATATTTTACAATAAGAACATGTGGAACCGGATCGCTCTCCGGTTCTTTGCTTTTCTTCGAGCGATATCCGTTTGTTTCGACGGTACCCCGGTCGCGATGACGAGGGAAGATTCATGACATTTTCGGTGCTGCGGCGGATCGAGGAGACCGCCCTGGCGCATGGCGACCTCATCGCCATGGAGGAAGGAGACCGACGGCTCTCCTATGCCGGACTTGTCGAATGCATCCGCCATGTTGGACGGCAGGGGCTGGCGATGCCAGGCCCGGGGCTTGTCGGCATCAACGGGCGGCCGTCGATCGAGGCCGGTATCGGCATCCTGGCGGCGATGGCGTCGGGCGACGTCGCCGTGCCGGTCGACGCACGGCTGCCACCCGCGCGCCAGCAGGCGCTGCTTGACTGGTGCGATGTCGCGCAGGACCGTGGTGCAGTCTCTGCGATCCTGGCGGATCCGGCCGGCGGGACAAAGGTTCCCGGCGCAGCGGCAAGTGTGGTTGCCGCCCGCATCGAGCGGCAGCCGGCCTATGTCACCTTTACCTCCGGCACGACCGGCGAGCCCAAGGCCATCGAGGGAACGATGGAGGGCATCGACCATTTCATGGCCTGGCAGTCGCAACTTGTGGGCGCGTGGATCGACCGCCCCCGCGTCTCCTGGCTGACGCCGCTTTCCTTCGACGTTATGTATCGGGACCTGCTGCTGCCGCTGTGCACGCAAGGGACGCTGGTGATCCCGCACAGCGGATCCGGTTTCAACATCGCCTCCGGCTGGAACTGGCTGATCGGGCAGGATATCGACATCGTCCATGTGGTGCCCTCGATCATGGGGGCCTGGCTTGCCGGTGGCGACTTGCCGCCGCTTCCCGCAGCTGCCCTGTTCTTTGCCGGCGAACCGCTGAAGCAGCATCTGGTCGACGACCTGAAGCCTCGCTACGCGGGCCGCATCTACAATCTTTATGGTCCCTCCGAGACGACGATGGCCAAGTTCTGCCGCCGCGTTGATGACGGCTGCCCGACACGCGGCGGGCTCTATCCGGTCGGTCGGCCGATTGACGAGGCGGTCACCTACACAGTGTCGGGGGAGGGGGAGGTCATCATCCGCTCGCCCTTTCTCACCAATGGCTACCGGAAGAAGGACGGCACGGTGACGCCCTTTTCCGCTGCCTCGCCAGGCTGGCGCAGCTATCCGACCGGTGACCGTGGTGAAGTGATCGACGGCGAGCTCTACCTGCTCGGCCGGATCGATGGCCAGATGAAGGTCAACGGCATCCGCATCGAGGCCGGCGAGGTCGAGCGGCTGGCGGAAAGCTGCGTGGGGGTCGCGCGCGCCGTCGTCGTCAAGCTGGCGCCGCCCGAGGCTCCGCTGGAGACGCTGGCGCTGTTCCATCAGGGCGACAAGGCCTGCGAGGCAACGTTGCGCGCGCATCTCGCTGACAACCTGCACCCCGCCATTGTCCCGACATTCTATGCTGCTCTGGCCAGCTTCCCCGTCACCATCAACGGCAAGGTGGATCGCAAGGCGCTTGCCGCGCTGGCGATCGGGCGGCTCGCCGCTCCCTGCAACGCGAAGGCGGGCGGGGCGTCCTCCAGTGAGGCTGCAAGCCATGTCCAGGCGGTGATTTCGAAAGTGCTGCGGCGCCCTTGCGGCCTCGACACGGATTTCGTCAGCATCGGCGGCAACTCGCTGATGTCCGGCCTGATCGCGCTGGAACTGGAGACCGCCTTCGGCATATCGCTCCCGCAGGACCTGTTCTACCGGTCCGGCACGCCGCGTGCGATCGCCGGCTGGCTGGAGCGCAACGGCGGCGCCTACCGGCCGCCGGTGACGGAGACGCCGCGCGCGGCCGCACGCCAGGTGGAGGGGCGGGACTGGCCGCTGACCAGTCGGCAGCAGACCATCTACAACATCTTCTGCAAGGACCTGTTCGGCGCTGCCATCAACATGATCCTGCAGGTGCCGTTTCCCGCCGGCGCGGCCGGTCGGATCCGCGAGGCGGTGTCGCAGGTCATCGCCGGCAACGACTGCTTCCACCTTCGCTTCCGCCAGGGCGAAGGCGGCCTGTGCCAGTATTTCGTGCCGACCCGGTGCGGACCAGGGGATTTCGAGGAGGTCGAGGCGCGGGAAGCGGATTTCGACCGACTGGCCACCGCCTTTGCCGAGCGGGTCTTCGACATCGAGACCGAGTGCCCCTTTCGCCTGCTGCTGCTGACCGCCCCCTCCGGCGCCGGACGTCTCGTCCTGTCGATGCATCACCTGATCAGTGACGGCATGTCGCGCGAATACATCCGGCGCGACATCGAGGACGGGCTTGCAGGCGTCACTGTGGCGCCGCGCACACCCTTCAGCTCGGTGCTTGGCTCCCAGCGCGAGGGCGAGAAATCCCGCTCGACCGCCTATTGGCTGAGGCATATCGGCGCCGCGCCGCCAATGAAGCGGTTCATCGCCGAGGTCGACAAGCACGATATGTCTGGCCGGTCGCTGACGGTGCCGCTTGGCTGCGATCACGCTGCCCTGCTCTCGACGGCGAAGGAGATGCAGACCGGCGTCTTTCCCTATCTCATGTCGCATTTCTACCGCGCCATGGCGGGGCATGTCGGCATCGACGATCTTATCATCCGGGTTACCACCCACGGTCGCTATCGGCCGGAACTGCTCGACACGCTCGGCCTTGTCTTCAGCGCCGTGCCGCTGCGTCTCGATTGCGCGGCAGCGCCGACACGCGAGATCGTCGCCTATCTCGACCGCTTGCTCGACGAGGCGCGCGAGCACCAGGATATCGGCTTCGAGGACCTGGCGCGGCTGACCGGCCAGGCGCTCGACGAGCGCATCCACCCGATCACCGGCATCAGCTTCGCCCTCGACGGTTATGACGTGAGCGAGCGCATGCCCGCCGGCCTGGCGATGGCGCCAAGAGGCGGAGCGATCCGCGCCTCGCTGCCGCACGAGATGCTGGCCTTCGCCCGGCCCTATGCCGACGGCTGCGCCCTGCGGTTCCTCTATCGCACCAGGGCCTTCTCGGATGACGACATTCTCGCCATCGTGTCGCGGATGAGAAAGGCGATCGAGGGTGAGCTTGTCATCGGGGCTTGAAGATGCCCACTCCCCGACCTGGCATCGGTGGCCCGGCGAAGGCGCGGTGCGCGGCGGCCTGTCGGTCTGGCTCTGTCGCGACGCGGAGCCGGACGCAGCGGCTGCCATCGCCATTTGCCGTGATTGCCTGAGCGACGAGGAACTGGCCCGCATGACGCGCTTCCGGTTTCCCGCTCTGCGGCAACAGTTCGCCATCGCTCATGGCTTTGTCCGTCATGTTCTCTCGCTCTTCCATCCGCAGGTGGCGCCGCGCGACTGGCGCTTCGACACCGGCGCGCAGGGCAAGCCGGAGGTCGCCACCGGCCTGCCGCGTGTCGGATTCAACCTGTCGCACGCCACGGGGCTTGTCGCGCTTGCGGTTGCGTATGACGAGACGGGGGTTTTTAGCGGCGACCCGGTCGGCGTGGATGTCGAACAGGCCACCCGCAACATCGGTCCCGGCATCGCGCGGCGCTATTTCGCACCCGAGGAAGTGACGGATCTGGAAGCCTTGCCTGAACCGGAACAGCGTGATCGCTTCTTCGCTCTCTGGAGCCTGAAGGAGAGCTATATCAAGGCGACGGGCTATGGCCTGTCGATGCCGCTAGACAGTTTTTCCTTCGCCTTCGATGCACCGGGCTGTGTCTCCTTCCGGCGCCATCCCGATCGTCTCCCGCCGGAATTTGCGACCGATCATTTCACTCCTGTCTTCTGGCAGACGATGCTGTCCTCGCCGGCAGGCGAGCGCCATTCGCTTGCCTTGTGTACCGGCGCGGGCACCCTTCAGGACGATGCCATCACGGTCTTCGAGACCGTTCCAGGACGCGCGGTACGCCGTCTCGATCCCGTCTGGGACAGGCGCCCGGCCGAAACCTGAAGGCAAGGCTCCCATGCGAAACGGGCCCGGCATACACTGCCGGGCCCGTGGGGAATTTCAGGGAGTGTCGAGGCTCAGAAGGCGGGTTCGACGCTGTCGACATTCTCGCTGGTCACCACCGTCAGCGGGATCGGGCGGCGGGCCTCCACCTCCTTGCCGTCGAGGATTTCGGCGATTGTCTCGATCGCCAGCCTGCCGTCCTCGACAGGCGACTGCACGATGGTCGAGTGCATTTCGCCGGACTTGATCGAGGCGAAGGCGTCCTTCTGGCCGTTGATGCCGACGATGGGCGGGGTCGGCTTGCCGGGATTGGCTTCCTTCCAGGCATCGATGAAGCCACGCGCCATCGTGTCGTCATTGGCATAGACGCCGTCGATCTTGTCGCCGAAGCGGGTGATCAGGTCTCGGCTCACGACCAGCGCCTTCTGCTGGTCAAAATCGGCGTTGACCGTGTCCAGAACTTCGACCTTGCTGCCGATCTCGGCAAGCCGGTCGACGAAGCCGCCGACGCGGCCGATGGTCGTGCCGTTTCCGGCCTGCCCGGCGATGATGATGACGGAACCTTCGCCGCCGAGTGCGCCGTTCAGCGAGTCTGCAGCCATCTCGCCTTCCTCGTAGACGTCCGGGCCCGTGAACGACTTGATGAACTGGTTTGCCTGCGAGTCCATCGGCGAGTTGATCAGGATTGCGGGAATGCCGGCCTGCTGGGCGCGGGCAAGGCCCGGGATATAGGCCTGCGGGTCGAGCGGCCAGAGAATGATGCCGTCGACGCTGCGCGCAATGCAGGTGCCGAGCTGTTCGGTGCCGGTCTGCACGTCGAAATTCTGGCTGAGCGTGATCATCTCGATGCCCAGTTCTTTCGCGCGCGCTTCCAGTGCCTCGTTGGCCGGGGTCGCGTACGCGTGAGCGTCAGCGGCCGTGACGTAACAGACGGTTTTGGCCTGTGCCCAGCTGGCGGATGCCAGTAGCGCCAGCGTCCCGACAAGCAATCTACGTTTCCAATTGGCCATCGTCTCCTCCTTCGAATGGCTAGAAAGTCAGTGCGTGCCGCCTGTTGCGGCATGGCTGCGGGGGCCGGGCCGCACGGTGCGGTCCAGAACGACAAGCAGAATCAGGATGCAGCCGGCAACGACCTGCTGGACGTAGGCGGGCACCGACTGGAACTCCATCGCGGTGGTCAGCGAGGCTATGGTCAGCACGCCGCCCAGAGTGCCGAGCGCCGAGCCGCGCCCCCCTTCGATGCGGGTGCCTCCGACGACGACGGCCGCGATCACCGCGACAAGCAGCTCCGACCCGAAGACCGGTGAGCCGGTGTTGGTGGTCAGGCTTTGCAGGACCCCGGCGAGGCCGGCGAACAGGCCGGCGAAGATGAAGCCCAGGAACACGGTACGCCCGGGCGAGATGCCGCTTGCCTTCGCGGCTTCGGCATTCGAGCCGACGGCGAACAGGTTGCGCCCGGCGACGGTGCGGGTCAGCCACACATGCAGGAGCAGCACCGCGCCGATGAAGAGTGCGCTGCGCAATGTGAAAATGCCGAGGTGGATTTTCGACAGTGAGACCGACAGCATGATGTCGGTACCCGGCACCGGCTGGCTGTCCGTGAGCCAATGGGCGGCGGAGCGGAAGATCAGCATGGTGGCGAGGGTCGCCACCAGCGGGTTCACCTTGAAGGTGACGACGAGCAGGCCGTTGATGGCGCCGGCCGCCGCGCCCGCGATGAGGCCGGCCATCGCCGCCGGCCAGATGCCGAGGCTCGGCTGCAGCATCACCGCGACGATGCCGGCAAGGGCGAAGGTCGAGCCAACCGAAAGGTCGATCTGCCGGGCGATGAGCAGCACTGTCATGCCTATGGCGATGAGGCCGACCGTCGCGCCCCGGTCGAGACCGAGGCTCAACGTGGTTGCCCCCAGGAAACCCGGCACCAGCAGGGAGGCGCACAGCAGCGTCAGCCCGAGAATGACTGCGACGCGGAAGCGGACGATGGTTGCACCGAGGTTCATCATGCGCCTCCTCGGCGGCGAAGGGCGACGTCGAGCGCCACCGCGCCGGCAATCAGCAGGCCGAGCACCAGGCCCTGGACCGGCGTGCGCACCCCTTGCAGCACCATCACGTTGGTCAGCAACTGGACGAAGACGAGGCCGGCGACAGCGCGTGGCACGGAGCCCGCACCGCCCATGATGGAGACGCCGCCGACCACCACGGCGGTGATCGCGCTGAACTCGTATCCGGTGCCGACCAGCGGCCGGGCGCTTTGCAGGGTCAGGCCCAGCAGGGCACCGCTCAGGCCCGAGCAAAGCCCGGTGATGACGAAGGCCCCGGCCTTGACCGCCCGAACCGGGACGGCCGCCGCCTCTGCGGCCTTCGGGTTGCCGCCCGTGGCAAAGGTCCAGCGTCCCCACCATGAACGCGCCAGCAGGAAGTTGCCGGCTAGCGCCACGGCAAGAAAGATCAGCACGATCGTGGGGATGCCGAACAGCCGGCTCTTCACCAGCATCGCCGTCTCGGGATTGGTTCCGTAGACGATCACGCCGCCGACGGAAGCCTGGACGATGCCGAGCACGATTGTGCCGATGCCGAGCGTCGCGATGATCGGATTGATGCCGACATAGCCGACCAGCACGCCGCTCACGAGGCCGCACAGCCCGGCCAGCCCTATGGCCGCGACAAAGGCGGGAACAGGTCCGATCATCGGTTGCAGCGCCAGCGAGAGAATGGCGCCGCAGGCGATCGTCGCAGGCACGGACAGGTCGGCGAGCCCGCCCACCACCAACACGAAGGTCATGCCGACCACGACGATGCCGATGATCGCCATCGAGGTCATCACGTTGACCAGGTTGCCGGTTGTGAAGAAGACCGGGCTGACGGCGCTGCCATAGGCGATCACCGCCAGGATGGCGATGGAAAGCCCGGCGCGTGAGAGCAGGGCGGCCCACCTGCCATCCTTGCGGAAGCGCGTGCTGCCGGTTTCTTCGCTCAAGGCGGCCGATGCGTCCGTCATGCCGCCGCCTCTCCCGTGGCCAGCGCCATGATCCGCTCCTCGCTGAACTCCGCGCGCGCCACTGGCGGCGAAGCACGTCCATCGCGCATCACCACCACCCGGTCGCATACGCCAAGCACCTCCGGCAGTTCCGACGAGATCATCACGACCGCCATGCCCCCGGCGACGAGTTCGCCGATGATGCGATGGATTTCTGCCTTGGCGCCGACATCGACGCCGCGTGTGGGCTCGTCGAGGATCAGCACGGAAGGGCTCGTCGACAGCCAGCGCGCGATCACCGCTTTCTGCTGGTTGCCACCCGAAAGCTGCTCGATGCGGCGCTCGGGGTCGGGGGGGGCGATGGCGAAGTCGCGCGTGTACTTGGTCGCCAGCCGGCGGTCGGCGCTCATGCTGACGCGGCCCAGCCGCGACAGCCGTCGCAGCACCGGCAGGCTGATGTTTTCCCGAACGCTCATCGAGGGAATGATGCCGCTGTCCTTGCGGTCTTCGGGCACATAGGCAATGCCCGCTTTCACCGCCGCCGCCGGTGAGGTGATCGCGGCCGCCATGCCGTTGATCTCGATCCGGCCCTCGCTTGCCGGCGTGAGGCCGAAGATCGCCCGCGCCAGTTCCGTGCGGCCGGCGCCGACAAGGCCGGTCAGGCCGAGGATCTCGCCGGCGCGGACCTCGAAGCTGATGTCCTGGAAGTCGCGTCCGTCGCCAAGACCGACGACCTTCAGGACCGGAGTGCCGATCTCCGAGGGGGTTTTCGGAAAGACATTGGTGACTTCGCGCCCGACCATGAGGCGGATCATCTCCGCCGCGGTGATGCCGGCAGCCGGCCTTGTGTCGATCAGGCGCCCGTCACGCAGGACGGTTACGTCATCGGCTATTTCCAGAACTTCCTTGAGCCGGTGGCTGATATAGATGATCGCGATCCCGGCCGCCTTCATCGTCCGCAGGATGCGAAACAGCGCCGCGGTCTCGTGTTCACTGAGGCTGGAGGTCGGCTCGTCCAGTACGATGATGCGCGGCCCGGCCGAATAGGCCTTGGCGATCTCAACGAGCTGCTGCTGGCTGATCGACAACTCGCCCAGCCGCACCTTGGGGTCGATGGCGGCGCCGAGCTCTTCCAGAACGGCCTTCGTGTCGCGCAGCATCGCCGCGCGGTCGACGAAGCCCCGGCGTCGGGGCATCCGGCCGAGATAGACGTTCTCCGCGACGCTCAGGTCCGGCACCAGGTTCAGCTCCTGGTGCACCATCCGGATGCCGAGCTTCTGCGCGTCCGCCGGCTTGCGCATGCGTACCTCCGCACCGTCGACTTCCGTCGTGCCGGCGCTGGGCGGATAGGCGCCGCTCAGGATCTTCATCAAGGTGGATTTGCCGGCGCCGTTTTCGCCGACAATGGCGTGAACTCGGCCGTATTCCGCGCAAAGGCTGACGTCGGAGAGCGCCTTGACGCCCGGAAACGTCTTGCTGATGCCCCGCATGCGCAAGGCGCTGCCGGATGCGGCCATGTCCTCCCTCCCGGTTCCGTGCTCCGGCGCCGCCGGTCTGTCGCCGCTTCCGCCGGGTGGATGACTAATCTATTACACTAATATAATAATGAGTGCAAGACTTGACCCGCCCACTCTTGCAGCCGGCCCTAACCGGGCAGGCTGTAGAAGCGTGCGGCGTTCGCGCCGTAGACGCCCGCCCGTTCGTCGGCGGAGAGTTTTCCTTCCAGCACCGTGCACAGGGCGTTGAGAACCTCGGCGTAGCTGCCCGCCAGCAGGCAGACCGGCCAGTCGCTGCCGAACATCAGCCGCCCCGGGCCGAAGGCCGACAGCACATGGTCGACATAGGGTTCGAGGTCGGCCGGTCGCCAGGAAGCGTGGTCGGCCTCCGTGATCATCCCGGAGAGCTTGCAATGGACGTTCGGCAGGGCCGCGAGACGCGAAATCCCGGTGGCCCAGCCGTCGAACTCCCGCGCGGCGATTGCCGGCTTCGACAGGTGGTCGACGACGGCCCTGAGTTGCGGCACCGCTTCCAGCGCGCGCGTGACGTTGGCGAGGTGCCGGGGGAAGCTCAGCACGTCGAAAGCCACCCCGCGCTCGGCCATGCGGGCGAGATTGTCCCGCACGCGCGGCCGCAGGATATAAGCATCGTCGTCGAGGTCCTGCAGCATCGGACGCAGGCCGACGAATTTCGGCCGCGCCATCAGGCGGTCCAGCTTGCCGGCAAAACCGGCATCCTCCATGTCGAGCCAGCCGACCACCCCGGCGACGAAGCCGGCCCCGTCGGCAAGGTCGAGAAGGAAGTCCGTCTCGGCCTCGCTTTGCGCCGCCTGCACGACCACCGTCCTGTCGACGCCGGCCTTGCGTAGCAGCGGGGCGAGGTCTTCGGGCAGGTAGTCGCGGCGGAGCGGGAGACCCGTCTCCGCCGTCATCCAGTGATAGTCGCCGCGCGCCACCTGCCAGAAGTGGTGATGGGCGTCGACGACCGGGGCCGGTTTCTCGTCGGAGCTGGCGGACATGGGGCGACCTCAGGAGTCGGCGTGCACGGACTGCTTCTGGGAACCCAGCCCCTCGATCTCCAGTTCGACCACGTCGCCCGCCTTGAGGTAGCGCGGCGGCTTCATGCCCATGCCGACACCCGGCGGCGTGCCGGTGGAGATGATGTCGCCGGGCTGCAGCGACATGAACTGCGATAGGTAGGAAACGAGGAAGGAGACGCCGTAGACCATCGTCTTCGTCGAGCCGTTCTGCATCGTCTCGCCGTTGACGCTGAGCCGCATGGCAAGGTTCTGCGGGTCGGCGATCTCGTCGCGCGTCACCAGCCAGGGCCCGATGGGGCCGAACGTGTCGCAGCTCTTGCCCTTCGTCCACTGGCCCTGGCGCTCCGCCTGGAAGGCGCGCTCCGAAACGTCATGGGCGACGCAATAGCCGGCGACGTAATCGAGCGCGTCGGCCTCGCTCACATATTTCGCGGTCTTGCCGATGACGACGCCGAGCTCGACCTCCCAGTCGGTCTTGGTCGAGCCGCGCGGGATCAGAACGTCGTCATTGGGGCCGGTGATGGCCGAGGTCGCCTTCATG
Source organism: Stappia sp. MMSF_3263 (assembly GCF_030733745.1). GTDB lineage: Bacteria > Pseudomonadota > Alphaproteobacteria > Rhizobiales > Stappiaceae > Stappia. The sequence goes on from NZ_JASHIK010000001.1 coordinate 113,121, forward strand.
AAGACGACCGGCTCGCTCGGAACGGCCATGCCCGATTCCGCTGCGTGGTCGGCATAGTTGAGGCCGATGCAGATGAATTTGCCCGTGCCGCTGACGCAGGGCCCGAGCCGCGGATTGCCGGCAACGAGCGGCAGTGTTGTCGTGTCGAGCGTTGCGAGCCTTGCCAGCGCGTCGGGGTGGAGATGCGCGCCGCCAATGTCGCCGATCACGCCGGAAAGATCGCGGATCTTGCCGTCCGCATCGAGGATGCCGGGCTTTTCATTGCCTGCTTCGCCATGGCGCAGAAGCTTCATGTCATGTCTCCGGAAAAGTTGGAAAGATCGGATAGGGGGGGAGGGATCAGTAGGTGGCGCGTCCGCCCGACAGGTCGAAGACGGCGCCGGTGGTGAAGCTGTTCTCCTTCGACACCAGCCAGGCGACCATGTTGGCGGCCTCGTCCACCTCCAGGAAGCGTCCGCGCGGGATCTTCGACAGCATGTAGTCGATATGCTCCTGGCTCATCTGGTCGAAGATCGGCGTGCGGGCGGCGGCCGGCGTCACGCAATTGACAGCGATGTCCTGGCCGGCAAGTTCCTTGCCCAGCGACTTGGTTAGGCCGATCACCGCCGCCTTGGAGGCGGAGTAGGCGGAGGCGTTGGGGTTGCCTTCCTTGCCGGCGATCGAGGCGACATTGACGATGCGGCCGTAGCCCTGCGCCTTCATCGAGGGGACGACGGCACGGTTGACGTGAAAGGTGCCGTTCAGGTTGATGTCGACGACCCGCCGCCAGTCCTCCAGCGGGTAGTCCTCCAAACGGTGGTTGGGACCCGCGATGCCGGCCGAATTGACGAGGATGGACACCGGGCCGAGGCGCTGCTCGGTCTCGCGATGCGCTGCGACCACGGCCTCCGCGTCCGTGATGTCGACGACCACGCTTTCAACGCTGCTGCCCAGCTCCCGGCGGGCGGCAGCAAGGCGCTCGGCGTTCATGTCCCACAGGGCGACTTTGGCGCCGGACGCCAGGATGCGGCGGGCGAAGGCCAGTCCGAGCCCTTGCGCGCCGCCCGTGATGACAGCCGACTGGCCGCCCAGATCAATCGTGTTCACCTTGGAAGTTCCTCCTGTTGCAAGGGCCGGGCCGCCGTCCGTCGCCGCCCTGCGGCCCGTCCGCATTGCGGATTGTTCTTTTATGTTACACTAGTATAATAATAGAGTGAACAAGGATGACGCCCGCGATTTGATTGACGCATGCTATTTTTCGCGACAATCCGAGGTCAATCGGTCAAGACGGCCGCGGACAAATTGGGGTTTGGAACATGGCTGCGAAAATGCGGGAAGAGGCGGACAAGCTCAAGCTCTCGGGGTTCCTGGACGGCGTGACGCTCAACCGCACCATCCCCCTGCGCGACCAGGTCTATGCCCTTGTGCGCAAGGCGATCGTCATCGGCAAGCTGGAACCGGGCGCTCCGATCAACGAGATCGAGATCGCCAACAAGCTCGGCATTTCGCGCACGCCCGTGCGCGAGGCGGTGAAGAAAGTCAGCGACGAGGGGTTGATCGAGGTTTTTGCCCAGCATGGCACATTCGTCTCCGCGATCAGTCGCAAGCAGGTCGAGGAGGCCTACATCATTCGCATCGCGCTGGAGTTGGAGAGCATCAAGCGGGCGGCGCTGGTCATCGAACCGTCCCAGATCCACGATCTCGAGGACATTATCCACGCCCAGGAAGTTGCGGTAAAACGTGAGCGCTACGACGAGGCGATCGCGCGTGATGACGACCTGCATCGCTATATCGCCGAGGTGAACGGCCTCACCATGCTGTGGAAGGCGGTCGACGTCTCCAAGGCCCAGATGGATCGCTGCCGGTTGCGCACCATTCCCTCGCCGGGGGCCGCCCAGGAAACCATTGCCCAGCATCGCGCCATCCTGGCGGCACTGGAAAAACGGGACCAGGAGGGCGCCATGACCGCCTTGCGCGAGCATCTGGAGACCTCGCTGCGCAATACGCTGGCCTATCTCGACACAGATCCCGACAGCCGCGCTGTGCCGTCAGCCTGATCCGGACAAGAAGAGAGAGGCAGCCCGTGAAGGTATCGGACCGCAGGACGTTGAAAAGGGCCGGTCTGGAGGTGACCGCACTCGGTCTGGGATGCGCCGCCTTTGGCGGCCTTTACAGATCGGCAGGGGCGCCGCAGGCGCTCGCAACCCTCGCTGCTGCCTGGCAGGCGGGCATCCGTCATTTCGATGTGGCCCCCATGTACGGGCTCGGCCGGGCCGAGCATCTTCTCGGCCATTTCCTGCGTGAGGAGGCGGGCGACAGCGGCGATGCCGTGGTCAGCACCAAGGCGGGACGGCTGATGGCGCGCGCCCGTCCCGGCCGTGATTTGCCGCCGCCGGCACCGGCTAATCCCTTGGATTCCGGTTGGTGCAACGGCCTGCGCTTCCAGGAGGTTTTCGACTACGGCTATGACGGCATCATGCGCAGCTTCGACGACAGCCAGCAGCGGATGGGCCGGCCGGAGATCGACCTTCTCTTCGTGCATGACATCGGCCGCCTCACCCATGGCGAGCGGCATGAAGGCCACTGGACCGCGCTTGTGTCGGGCGGCGGCTTCAGGGCGCTTTCGGAACTGCGCTCGGCCGGGCTGATCAAGGGTTTCGGGCTTGGCGTCAACGAGGCGGAGGTGATCGATGCGGCCATGAACGAGGCCGATCTCGACTGCTGCCTGCTGGCCGGGCGCTACACGCTGCTCGACCGCAGCGGGGCGGCGCTTCTCGACAGGGCGAAGGCGCGCGATGTCGCGGTCGTCATGGGCGGTGTCTACAATTCGGGAATTCTGGCGTCGGCAACCGGCGGCGACCGCAAGTTCAACTATGCCGACGCCCCGCCCGAAATCCTGCGCAAGGCCGACAGGCTGGCCGGGATCTGCGCCCGCTTCGAGGTTTCGCTCGGCGCGGCGGCGATCCGCTTTCCTCTTCGCAACGCCGCCGTTGCCTCCGTCCTCGTGGGTGCGCGAAGCCCGCAGGACGTCACGGCCAGCATCGACTGGTTCGAGCGCGACATTCCCGATGAACTCTGGAGCGCCCTCGAGGCGGTGGAATAGCCGGCGCGGAGGAAGCCAGGGCCCCCCGGAACCGGTCGGGCCGCGTTTCGCGAAAGGGCGGGACTACATCGTCGCGCCGACCTGCCAGGGCACGAATTCGCTGTCGCCATAGCCAAGCGCTTCCGACTTGGTCCGCTCCCCGGATGCGACGGCGAGGACCCGTTGCAGGATCTCCTCGCCCTTGTCGGCGAGCGTGACGCCGTCGAGGATGTCACCGCAATTGATGTCCATGTCCTCGTTCATCTGCCCGTAGATATAGGAGTTCGAGGCAAGCTTGATCGAGGGGGTCGGCTTGCAGCCGAAGGCCGAGCCGCGCCCGGTGGTGAAGCACAGGATGTTGGCGCCGCCGGCGACCTGGCCGGTGGCCGAGACCGGGTCGTAGCCGGGCGTGTCCATGAAGACCAGACCCTTGGTATCGACCGCCTCGGCATAGTCGAAGACGCCGGTCAGGTTGGTCGAACCGCCCTTGGCCGCCGCACCCAGCGATTTTTCAAGGATGGTGGTCAGCCCGCCCGCCTTGTTGCCCGGAGACGGGTTGTTGTTCATCTCCATGTTGTGGCGGGCGGTGTATTCTTCCCACCAGCGGATCCGTCCGGCCAGCTTCTCGCCGATGGCGGCCTGTTCGGCGCGGCGCATCAGGAGGTGCTCGGCGCCGTAGATTTCCGGCGTCTCGGAGAGGATCGCCGTGCCGCCTTCCGCGACCAGAAGGTCGACCGCCATGCCAAGCGCCGGGTTGGCGGTGATGCCCGAATAGCCGTCAGAACCGCCGCATTGCAGCGCCAGCATCAGTTCCGAGGCGGGAGCCTTGCTGCGCGTCGCGGCATTGGCAATGGGCAGCATCTCCAGCACCGCCTTGACCCCGGCCTCGACGGTCTTGCGCGTGCCGCCGACCTCCTGGATCGTCAGCGTGCGGAAGGCGCTGTCTTCCTTGATGCCGTAAGAATTCATCCAGCGCGGGATCTGGAACGCCTCGCAGCCGAGGCCGACCATCAGGACACCGCCGATATTGGGGTTGGTGGCAAAGCCCCACTGGGTGCGCTTGAGAAGTTCGTAGGCCTCGCCATCGACGTCGAGCCCGCAGCCGGTGCCATGCACCAGCGAGATCACTCCGTCGACATTGGGATAGTCGTCGAGCACGCCGGAACGGGTGACCTCGTCTGCGATGAAGCGCGAAGCGCTCGCCGAGCAGTTCACCGAGGTCAGGATGGCGATGTAGTTGCGGGTGCCGTACCTGCCGCTGGCGCGCTTGAAGCCCTGGAAGCTGCGCCGCTTTTCCGCGGGGACATAGGTGGTCGGTCGGGCATCGCGCCCGAAATCGTAGTCCCGGTCGAAGGCGTGCAGGTAGACATTGTGCTCGTGAACCCAGTCGCCCGGTGCGATGGCGTCCCGGGCGAAGCCGATCACCTGCCCGTATTTGACGATGGCCGCGTCCTTGCCGATCGGCTCGATGGCCATCTTGTGGCCGCGCGGCACGCGTTGCGCGGCGCTGATCCCGCCCGCTGTCTCGCCGGGGCTGATGGCCTCGATCGCCACGACGATGTTGTCGGCATCGGTAAGTCTGAGAGCGCGGGTCATTGTGCCGTCGATGTTTTCGGGGTGAGCAGGGTCAGGTTGCGAAGCCATGCTGAACTGTATATGAATACTAATATAATAATAGAAAGTGTCAAGGTGAAAGCCTTCGTCATTCCGTTTGTTTCCTTGACGTTTTCCTGAGCGAGGAGGGTGTTGATGACCAGGATGGGCATGTGCATAGGCCTGAAGCCGGGCGTGGTGGCGAGGTACCGCGAACTTCACGCTGCTGTCTGGCCGCAGGTGCTGGCCGCGATTTCGGCCGCCAATATCCGCAACTATTCGATCTTCCTGAAGGAGCCGGAGAACCTGCTTTTCGCCTATTGGGAATATGTCGGCGAGGATTTCGCTCAGGACATGGAACAGATGAAGCTCGATCCCGCGATGCGTGAATGGTGGGAGATCTGCGATCCGCTGCAGCAGCCGCTTGAAACCCGCGCTGAGGGTGAATGGTGGGCGGCGATGGAGCCGGTGTTTTATCATCCCTGAATGCGAGTGCCTGAAGGAGTTGCCTGAAGAACGGCGCCGCGCGGCCCCGGCAGGTGGTGTGCCGGGGCCGCGCGCGCTGGGACATGCGCCGGGATCGCACGTGCCTCAGCGGTAGAGCAGGGTCGGCAGCCACATCGTCACGGCCGGCACGAACGTCACCAGCACGAGCACCAGGAACAGCGGCACCAGGAACGGCAGCGTCGCCGAGACGCAGCGTTCGAAGGGCAGCTTGGCGACCCGCGACAGGACGTAGAGCACCATCCCGATCGGCGGCGTCAGCAGCCCGATCATCAGGTTCAGCACGACGATGACGCCGAAATGCACCGGGTCGATGTTCATCTTCAGCGCGATCGGCAGCAGCACCGGCACCAGGATCGTGATCGCCGCGACAGTCTCCATGAAGCAACCGACGATCAGCAAGATCAGGTTGATCAGCAGCAGCACGATGATCGGGTTGTCGGAGATCGTCAGGATAAGCGCCGCGAAATGCTCGGGCGCCCGCTGCGAAGTGAGGATCCATGCGAACACCGATGCAGCGCCGACAATGAACAGCACCACGGCGGTCGTCTCGATCGTGTCGAACGACACCCTGAGGAAGCGCCGCAGCGATAGCGTCCGGTAGACGAAGAGCCCCAGCACGAGCGCCCAGGCGCAGGCGGCGATGGCCGCTTCCGTGGGCGTGAAGGCACCCGACAGGATGCCGCCGACGATGATCACCGGCGTCATCAGCGACAGCGCCGCGCGCGACAGCGAGGTGCCGAGCACCGAGAAGCTGAATGCCTGATCGCGCGGGTAGCCGCGCCGCCGCGCATAGATCGCGATCATGATCATCAGCGCCACGGCCATGATCAGGCCGGGGATGAAGCCGGCCGCGAACAACTGCCCGATCGACGCGCCGGCGACGACGCCGTAGATCACCATCGGCAGCGATGGCGGGATGATCGGCCCTATGGTCGAGGAGGCGGCGGTGACGCCAACGGCGAAGCCCGGGTCGTAATTGGCGTCTCGCATCGCCTTGATCTCGATGGCGCCCAGTCCCCCGGCATCGGCGACGGCGGCGCCCGACATGCCGGCGAAGATCACCGAGGCCCCCACATTGACGTGGCCGAGACCGCCTCGCATCCAACCGACCAGAGCCTTGGCGAAGTCGAAGATCCTGGCCGTGATGCCGGCGGTGTTCATCAGGTTGCCGGCGAGAATGAAGAAGGGAACCGCCAGCAGCGGAAAGGAGTCCACGCCGTTGATCATGCGGTGGATGACGATGACGTCGGGCACCCGGCCGTCGAGCAGGATGAAGACGGCCGACGAGCCGGCCAGCGCGATGGCGACGGGAGCGCCCATGGCGATAAGCAGGAACAGCAGCACGAAGAGCAGCGCGAGCAGCATGCGGGGCCTCTCAGAGATTGGGGCCGGGAACGGCGGCCTCGTCGGGATCGACGAGGCGGCTTGTGCCGGAACGCCAGTGGCGCGCGAGCACTTGCAGCGCGTAGAGGGACATCGCGGCGAAGCAGGCTGCGACGATCCAGTAGACGGAGGATTTCGGCACGTCGATCGAGACCATCATCTGCTGGGTGTTGCCGGCGAGTTGGACGCACAGCCAGCCGGCGACGACGTAGAAGACGAGGCAGATGACATCGACCGTGATCTGCAGCGCGAAGCGGGCGCTCCGGCTGAGATAGCGGTAGCAGAACTCGACGGCGATATGGCTTTCCTTGCGCACCGCCATGAACGATCCGAGGAACGTTACGCCGATCAGCAGGAAGCGCGCGATCTCCTCCGTCCAACCGAGCGAATCGTTGAGGACGTAGCGCGTGAAGAACTGCAGGAAGACGACGAAGGCGAGGATCCAGAAGACGGAAAGGACGATGCCGTCACCCCAGGAGATATCGGAAAGGTCTTCGGATGCGGCGTCGATGTCGCCGTCCGGCTGCTGCTTGGTGTCCATGAGTGACTCCTCCCATGCCGCCGCGCGATTGCCCGGTGGGGCGGCCGCGCGGCGGTCCGGCTTTAAGCGGATGCGGACGGGGTAAGGCCTACTTGATGGCCTGGAGCTTGTCGTACGTGGCCTGGTCCCACGTGGCGTCGTCACCGTTGTGCAGCTTCATCGTCGCCTCGCGGAACGGCCCGCGATCCACTTCGCGCACATCGACGCCCTGGTCCTTGAACCACTGCACCAGGCTCTTTTCCTTGTCGATGATCTGCTGCGTGGCGCAGTCGGCCGCCTCGTCGAGGACCGTGCCGAGCGCGGCCCGGTCGGCCTCGTCCATCTGCTGCCAGGTCGGGTCGCCGACGATGGTCAGCAGCGCGTCGGTGATGTGGCCGGTCAGGTTGATGTGCTTCTGCACCTCGTAGAACTTCTTCGCCTGGATGGTGGGAAGCGGGTTCTCCTGCGCGTCGACCGTGCCCTGCTGCAGGGCGAGATAGACCTCGGCGAAGGCGATCGGCGTCGGGTTGGCGCCTACCGCGCGCGGGAACATCATGTAGAGCGGGGCGTTCGGCACCCGGATCTTCAGCCCGGACATGTTCTCCGGCTTGTCGACCGGCACGTTGGAGGTGACATGGCGTTCGCCGTAATAGGTCACCGACGTGATGTGGTTCTTGGTGGCGTCCTGGTAGCCCTTGGACAGCTCCTCGAACAGCTCCGAGTTGCGGTACTTGTCCCAGTGCTCGTAGTCGCGGAACATGAACGGCGCGCCGCCGATGGCAATCGGGCCGAAGGCGCGGCCGGCGAACAGCTGGCCGGTATAGATGATGTCGACGGTGCCCAGGCTCAGGCCTTCGTTGATGTCGACCTCCTTGCCCAGCGACGAGGCCGGAAAGACTTCGATCGAGTAGCGGCCGTCCGTTGCCGCCTTCAGCTTGTCCGAAGAGGCCACGGCACAGGTGTGGTACGGCTCGGTCGACTCGTAGACATGGGCCCATTTCAGGGCCGTCTCGGCCATCGCGGCCGATCCCGAGAAGGCGAGCAGCGCGACGGTTCCGATGAGCGATTGCTTGAGGTTCTTCACTAGGTTTTCCTCCCTTTCTGACGAGATCCGGACCGATGCGTTGCCGCATTGCAGTGACGGCCTCCCGGCGCAAATCGCGCCTCCGTCACAACTTTTCGGTTCCCAAACCCATGCCTGTATACTAACATATTAGTATGAATTCAATGCCGAATTCCACCATCCTGACACGGGCGCCGCAAACGCGGGCCTCGCGCACCAATGTCGGTGAGCTGATCGCCAATGCGTTGCGGCGCGAGATCGTCGCCTTGCGGCTGCGGCCTGGCGAGACGCTCGACAAGGGGGAATTGGCGCTGCGTTTCGGTGTGTCGCGCTACCCGATTTCCGAGGCCCTCAACCAGCTTCGTAGCGAGGGGCTGGTCGACATCCGCCCTCAGAGTGGATCCTGCGTTTCCCATATCCGCTTGGCGGACATGGAGGAGGACCTGCTCATGCGCCGGGCGCTGGAAGCGGAGATCGTCGCGCGGCTGGCGGTGCGAAAGGATGCTGGTCTCCTCGATGACCTGCACCGCAACCTGCGCTACCAGCGGACCGCCATCGAGGCGGATGACAGCGACGGATTCCACGAGCTCGACCTTGCCTTCCATGACGCGCTTGCCACCGCGCTGTCCTATCCGCGGTTGCGCGGTACGGTGGAGAAGCTGCGTCTGTCGCTCGACCGGGCGCGCCGGGTGGTCGGCTCGACACGGCGCCTGACGGCGACGCTGCGCGAGCACGAGGCGATCGTCGCCGGGCTGGAATGCGGCGATCCGGACATCGCCCGGCATGCAATGACCGCGCATATCGATACGGTCACCGGAGAACTGCGCGACTACGCTGCGCGCCATCGCGAGATATTTGCCAACGGCTAGAAAGCCTGACGTGCCCCACGCGGAGCGCCGGCACGACAACACGGGAGGAACGGGACTTGAGTGGAAATCTGAACGGCAAGACGGTGCTGGTGACGGCAGCGGCGCAGGGAATCGGGCGCGCCAGCGCATTGGCCTTCGCGGCCGCCGGCGCAAAGGTGCTCGCCACCGACGTCAACACGGAGCGGCTGGCGGAGCTGCAGGCAACGTCCGGCATCGAAACCTGCCGGCTTGACGTGCTCGACGACAAGGACGTTGCCGCGGTCGTCGCCGCGCGCGGACCGTTCGACGTGCTGTTCAATTGCGCGGGCTTCGTCCATGCCGGCTCGATCCTGGAGATGCCCGATGCGGATCTCGATTTCGCGCTGGACCTCAACGTGCGCTCGATGGTGCGCACCATCCGGGCCGTCCTGCCGGGCATGCTGGAGCGCGGCGACGGCGCCATCATCAACATGGCCTCGGTCGCCAGCAGCATGAAGGGCGTGCCCAACCGCTGCGCCTACACGCTGACAAAGGCGGCGGTGATCGGCCTGACGAAGTCCGTCGCCGCCGATTATGTCGGCCAGGGCATTCGCTGCAACGCCATCTGTCCCGGCACGGTGGAAAGCCCTTCGCTTGCCGACCGAATGCGTGCGCTCGGTGGCGATCTGGAAGCGGCGCGCGCGGCCTTCATCGCTCGCCAGCCGATCGGCCGACTCGGGACGCCGGAAGAAATCGCCGACCTTGCCGTACACCTTGCCGGGGCCACCTACACCACCGGCCAAGCGTATGCCATCGACGGGGGCTGGGCGATGTAACCGGACCACCTGCTGTCGCAGCGCTTCGTTCCCGGCGGCAAGGTTGCGACGACCCGTCGCTCCCTTCCCGGTTGCGGACGCGTCGTGCCGCGCGCATTCTGCATCCCTCAAAGGGCAGGGAGAGACGGGTGCGGGTCGTCAACATCCACGAGCGGATCTATGCGGCGGAACCGGACGCGCTGGGCGCGCTGCTCGACACGCTGTCGTCCCGCGCCGACCGGCTCTGGCCGGTTGGTGCCTGGCCGAAAATGGCCTTCGACCGTCCCTTGCAGGTTGGCGCGATCGGTGGTCACGGTCCGATCGGCTACCGGGTCGAGTCCTGGCAGCCGGGCCGTTCTGTCTGGTTCGCCTTCCTGCGCCCCGCCGGCTTTGCCGGCGGCCACGGGCTCGAGATCGAGGCGCTCGGCTGTGGCCGGAGCCTGCTGCGTCACAGGCTGGAAATGACGGTCTCGGGGGCAGCGCGCCTGTCCTGGCCGCTCGCCTTCCGTCCCTTGCACGACGCGCTGGTCGAGGATGCGCTGACCCGCGCCGAAGTCGAGCTGAGCCTGCCGCCAACGGCCCGCCGCTGGTCGCTCAGGGTCCGTGTCCTGCGCTGGTTTCTGTCCGGCGGCCGCGCCCGGCCGCAGGCGCCGGCCGGCTGACGCCCGCCTGCTCTACTTGGCGCGAGAGACGTGCATCATGTCGGCGCTGATCAACCAACCGTCGTCCTGTCGTTTGAAATAGACCAGCGAGCGCCCGTTCAGCCGGGTTTGCGTGCCGCCCTGTCCGTCGATCTGTGCCGACCATTCCCAGTAGGTGGCGGCCCGGTCGCCGCCCGTCTCGGTCTGCACCTTGGTGAAGACGATGCGGTTGCGGCCAAGCGAGAAGTTCCGCTGGAAGACGGCCCGGATGGCGTCGCGGCCGGCAATCGGCGCGCTCCCGGGAGCGATGAACAGCGCCTTCGGGTCATACATGGCGGCAATCGCGTCGGCATCGCCGGCAGCCGTTGCCGCGACGAACCGCTGCACCGCGTCGGCAGGCGTTGCCAGCCCTTCGGCCGTCGCCGGACCTGCCCCGGAAAACACGCCCGCCAGCGCCGCGAGGGCTGCTGCCCGGGCCGCTCGCCGCAACCTTGCCGCGACCGACGTGCCGGGGACGATGCCGTCCGGGTTCACGGATACTGCGCTGCCTGGCATGTTGTTCTCCTCACTCACGATGTCGGCCCGCATTGCCGTCCCTGACGCAGCGTCCGTCGCGGTCGCGGGGATGCCAGCCTAACCCGGGGTAGAGACGGCGAACAGGTCTTCATGGCGCGGGTCGTTCCTTTACCGTGCAGCCCTGCTTGACGCCTGCCGGACTTGCTCCTATCGTGCCGCGAAATTCGTTGGGGTGCCTTAGCCGGCTGAGAGACGCGACCGCGTCAACCCACTGAACCTGATCCGGGTCATGCCGGCGTAGGGAACGAATGTGACGGCCTGAAAGCTTCCACGGGAAGCGCGCAAAGGGCCACAGCCGCAAGTCCGGCCATCCGTTTCCTGCTTCTCATGTCCTGGATCCCGTATGTTCGCGGACGCTTTCGCGTGTCCGCAAAACGCGCCCGATGCGGCGCCTGGGGAGATGGACAGGCCGTGGCAGAGACGATTGCAGCAGCGCCCGGATCGGTGACAGGGATCGGTCGCCCAGGCCGCGACGCCCCGGCCATCGCACTGACGATCGCCGGCTCCGACAGCAGCGGCGGCGCCGGCATCCAGGCGGACCTGAAGACCTTTTCGGCGCTTGGCGTCTACGGCGCCAGCGTCATCACGGCGGTGACCGCGCAAAACACCCGCGTTGTCACCCACATTCATGACATCCCGCTCGATGTGGTCGAGGGCCAGATCGTCGCCGTGCTCGACGATCTCGATGTCGCGGCGATCAAGATCGGCATGCTGTCCTCGCCTGAGATCGTCGAGAGCGTGGCGCGCGCGCTGGACGGCTACGCCGGCCCCGTTGTGCTCGACCCGGTCATCGTCGCCAAGTCCGGCGCCAAGCTCCTGCGCGACGAGGCGATCGCGGCACTGAAGGAACGGCTCCTGCCGCGCGCGACCGTGATCACGCCGAACCTGCCGGAGGCCGCCGCCCTGCTCGACTGCGCCCCGGCCGGCGATGCGGAGGAAGTCGAACGCCAGGGCAGGGCGCTTCTTTCGCTCGGTCCGGCCGCCGTCCTGATGAAGGGCGGCCACGCGGAAGGGGAGGTCTGCACCGACCTTCTGCTTGTGGCGAACGGGCCGGCAATGACCTTCACTGCCGAGCGGCTCGACACACGCAACACCCACGGCACCGGCTGCTCGCTTTCCTCGGCGATTGCCGCGGGCCTTGCAAAGGGTCTGGCGTTGCCTCAGGCCGTTGGCGAGGCACATGACTGGCTTCACGGTGCAATCCGTGCCGCCGACATGCTTTCCGTCGGCTCCGGCCATGGTCCCGTCCATCACTTCCACCGGCTGTGGGAGGGCCTGCGATGAAGGTCTCCGTCATCGGCGGCGGTGTCGTCGGTCTTTGCGTTGCGACGGTTCTCGCCGAGCGCGGGCTCAACGTGACGCTTTACGAACGCGCCGAGGCGCCGGGTCCGGCCGCCTGCTCCTGGTGGGCGGGCGGCATGCTCGCGCCCTGGTGCGAGGGCGAGAGCGCCGAGGAACCGGTCGTCCGGCTCGGTCGCGAGGCCATCACCTGGTGGTCGGAGCGTGTCGGCGGTGTCGTGCTCAACGGCAGCCTCGTGGTCGCGACGCCGCGCGATGCGGCAGACCTGCGCCGTTTCGCCCGGATGACCGAGTGCCATGAGGCGGTCGATGCGGAGCGCATCGCCGCGCTGGAACCGGATCTGGAAGGCCGCTTCCGCCGGGGGTTGTTCTTTGCCGGCGAGGGGCATCTCGACCCGCGCCGGGCGCTTGCCGACCTTGTCGCGCGGCTACAAGGGCTTGGCGCCGAACTGCGCTTCGGCACGGAAGTGTCGCCGCAGGACGCTCCTGGCGACAAGGTCATCGACTGCCGCGGTCTTGGTGCGCGGGACGACCTGCCGGAGCTGCGCGGCGTCAAGGGCGAGATGCTGGTGCTGCATGCGCCCGACATATCGCTTTCGCGTCCGGTCCGCCTGCTGCATCCGCGCATCCCGCTTTATGTGGTGCCGCGCGGGGAGGGCGTCTTCATGGTCGGCGCCACCATGATCGAGAGCGGCGAGCGCTGGCGCATCACCGCCCGCTCCATGATGGAGCTGCTCGGCGCCGCCTATACGCTCAACCCCGCCTTTGCCGAGGCGGAGATACTGGAGACCGGCGTCGACGCGCGCCCCGCCTTTCCCGACAACCTGCCGAGGCTCCTGCGAGAGGGCCGCATCCTGCGCGCCAACGGCACCTATCGCCACGGCTACCTGCTGGCCCCGGCTCTTGCACAGCAGGCGGCCGCACTTCTGCTCGAACCTGAAACCGAACCGGAGTTCTTCCATGGCCATAACCGTCAACGGCGCTCCGCTTGAGCTTGCGCCGGGGTCGCTGGCCGCGATCCTCGAGGCGCTCGAGTACGGCGATGCCATCGTCGCCACCGCCCTCAACGGCGATTTCGTCCCCGCAGAGGAGCGCGCCGACACGCAGGTGCGCGACGGCGACCGGGTCGAGATCCTCGCCCCCATGCAGGGAGGCTGAGCCATGCCCGTCTTCTACGGCGAAATCGTCGAGAGCCCGCTGCTGCTCGGCACCTCGCTCTATCCTTCCCCGGCGATCATGGCCGAGGCGGTGCGGGCCTCTGCCTGCGATATCGTCACCGTGTCGCTGCGGCGCGAGTCCGGCTCGGCCCGTACGGGGCAGGATTTCTGGGGCTTCATCCGCGACCTCGGTGTTCGCGTCCTGCCCAACACCGCCGGTTGCCACTCGGTCAAGGAGGCGGTGACCACGGCGAAAATGGCGCGCGAGGTCTTCGGTACGCCATGGATCAAGCTCGAGGTGATCAACGATGCCGAGACGCTCGCTCCCGACGTCTTTGGTCTTGTCGAAGCGGCGCGCATCCTGACCGATGAGGGCTTCCAGGTGTTTCCCTATTGCACCGAGGATCTCGGTGTTGCGGCCCGCCTGATCGAGGCCGGTTGCGAGGTCCTGATGCCCTGGGGCGCGCCGATCGGCTCGGCCCGCGGCCTCAACAATGTCTACGGCCTGCGCTCGCTGCGGGCCCATTTCCCGGACGTGCCGCTTATCGTCGATGCAGGCCTCGGCCTGCCCTCGCATGCGGCGGCCGCCATGGAGCTCGGCTACGACGCGGTGCTGCTCAACACCGCCGTGGCCAAGGCCAGCGATCCGGTCGCCATGGCAGACGCCTTCGCCCGCGCCGTCGAGGCCGGCCGCATCGGTTTCGAGGCCGGCGCGATGGAACCGCGCGACATGGCCGCCCCTTCCACCCCGGTTCTCGGAAAGGCCTTCCTCGAATGACCGCGACGACGCGTGCCGCAAGGCTCGACCCCTTCTACCCGATCCTCGACAGCGCCGCCTGGATTGACCGCCTCGTGCCGCTCGGCATCAAGCTCGTCCAGCTGCGCGTCAAGGACAGGCCGGAAGCCGAACTTGTCGCCGAGATCCGCGCGGCGGAGGCGACCTGCCTTGCCCATGGCTGCATGCTGGTCGTCAACGACCACTGGCGGATCGCCATCGAGGAGGGATGCCGGTTCGTTCATCTCGGGCAGGAGGACCTGGCCGGGGCCGATATCAGCGCGATCCGCGCCGCTAGCCTCAAGCTCGGTCTCTCCACCCATGACGACGAGGAACTCGACACCGCGCTTGCCGCGCGTCCCGACTATGTCGCGCTCGGACCGGTCTATCCCACCATCCTGAAGAAGATGAAATGGGCGCCGCAGGGGCTGGACAAGCTCGGCGACTGGAAACGCCGGATCGGCGACATCCCGCTCGTTGCCATCGGCGGCATGAGCGTCGAGCGTGCGCCAGGCGCCTTCGCCGCCGGAGCCGACATCGTCTCCGCCGTCACCGACATCACGCTCAACGCCGACCCCGAGGGGCGGGTGCGGGAATGGCTCGCCGCCACCCGTCCGCACGAATAACGCAACGTGCAATATCGAGCAGAATCCGATCAATTTTTCGAAAAACCGACGCCGGAGTTGTCAGAAATGATCCGAATTTTCGCACTCGCAGCCGCCATCGCTATGGCTTCTCCCGCACTTGCCGCCGACAAGATGACCCTGCTTCTCGACTGGTATGTGAACCCGGACCACGGTCCCGTCATCATCGCGAAAGAGAGGGGCTATTTCGCTGACGCCGGCCTCGATGTCGAGATCATCGCCCCTGCGGATCCGTCCGCCCCGCCGAAGATGGTGGCCGCCGGGAAGGCGGACCTTGCCATCTCCTACCAGCCGCAGATCCATCTCCAGGTGGCCGAGGGACTGCCCTTGAAGCGCGTCGGAACGCTTGTCGCCACGCCGCTTAACTGCCTGATGGTAAGGGACGATGGCCCGGTCAAGACGATCGCCGACCTGAAAGGCCGCAAGATCGGCTACTCGGTCTCGGGTGTCGAAAGCGCCCAGGTCAAGGCGCTGCTCGGTCGTCACGGGCTGACCATCGACGATGTCGAGATGGTCAATGTCAACTGGTCGCTCGCCCCGTCGGTCATGTCCGGCCAGGTCGACGCAGTGATCGGCGCCTATCGCAATGTCGAGCTGCATCAGATGGAGATCGAGGGCGTCAAGGGCCGCTGCTTCTTCATCGAGGAGGAGGGCGTCCCTCCTTATGACGAGCTGATCTATGTCGCCAATCCGCAGACCATGGACGTGGACAGGATTACCCGCTTCCTCGAGGCGACCGAGCGTGCCACCCAGTATATCGTCAACCACCCGGAGGAGAGTTTCCGCGTCTATGCCGGCACCGCGCCGGAGCTTGACGATGAACTCAACAAGCGCTCCTGGGCCGACACGATCCGCCGCTTCGCGCTGCGTCCCGCCGCCCTCGACCATGGCCGTTATGCGCGCTTCGAGGCGTTCCTGAAGGAAAACGGCCTGATCGAGGCGGTGCGCCCGGTCTCCGACATCGCCATCGACGTGACCGCGCAGTAAGGCGCGGTCGCAGGAACGCGTGACGCATATCGAGGAGGGATGATGATGACCGCCATGGAACACAAGGGGTTTGACGGCGAAACGGATTTCGGTTCGCCGGTCTTCGCCCGCCTGCGGGCGGAAGCCGGCCCCGCATGGGCTGCCTATACGAACCACGCCTTCGTGGCGGGTCTTGCCGACGGCAGCCTGAAGCGGGAAAACTTCCTGCACTACCTGGTGCAGGACTATGTCTTCCTGCATCACTATGCCCGCGCCTGGGCGCTGGCGGTGGTGAAATCCGAAACACCGGCCGAGGCGCGTTTTGCCGCCGGCACGGTCGATGCGCTGCTCAACACCGAACTGGCGCTGCATGTCGGCGTCTGCGCCGAGGCCGGCATCAGCGAACGGGACCTTGAGAGCGCTGCCGAGGAGCGTGAGAATCTCGCCTACACCCGTTATGTGCTTGAATCGGGTCTCACCGGTGATTTCCTCGATCTCGTCGCAGCCCTTGCGCCCTGCGCGCTCGGCTATGGCGTGATCGGCGCCCGGCTTGCCCGCGAGGCCTCGCCCGACACGCCCTACCGGGCCTGGATCGACACCTATTCGGGCAAGGACTACCAGGATGTCTGCCAGCGGGTTGCGGCCCTGCTTGAGGAGACGGCCGCCTCAAGGCTCGGGCCCGATCCCGCCTCCGTGCCGCGCTGGGCGTTTCTCTCGAAGCGCTTCCGAACCGCGACGGAGCTGGAAATCGGCTTCTGGGACATGGGCTTGCGCGGCGGTGCGCTTCCGGAGCGCGCTGCGTGACGCAGGCTCCCGATATCCGGCTTTCCGGCGACTTCCACCACGCCGGGCGGCCGCTTTTCTCCGGTCTCGACTTCACGGTGGCGGCGGGCGGCTGGACCTGCCTGCTGGGTCCCTCGGGCGTTGGCAAGTCGACGATCCTGAGACTTATTGCCGGCCTCGACACCGGTGGCAGCTTTTCCGGAAAGATCGCGGCGGGTGACGGCGAACCCGTTGCAGGCCGCATTGCCTTCATGGCGCAAAGTGACCTGCTCGCCCCCTGGCTCGACGTCTTCGGCAACGTGACGCTCGGCGCCCGGCTGCGCGGCGAGGCGTCCGACCGGACGC
This sequence comes from Stappia sp. MMSF_3263, assembly GCF_030733745.1. Classification (GTDB taxonomy): domain Bacteria; phylum Pseudomonadota; class Alphaproteobacteria; order Rhizobiales; family Stappiaceae; genus Stappia. The sequence continues at coordinate 130,076 of NZ_JASHIK010000001.1, forward strand.
GCGCCCGCACCCTGATTGAGCAGGTCGGCCTTGCCGAACACGCCGAAAAGCGCCCCGCGAGCCTTTCCGGCGGCATGCGCCAGCGCGTCGCGCTCGCCCGCGTACTGATGGAGGACCGCCCGATCGTGCTTCTGGACGAGCCGTTCGCGGCGCTCGACGCACGCACCCGGGCCGAGATGCAGGAACTGGCTTTCGAGACGCTGAAAGGGCGCACCGTGCTCCTCGTCACCCATGATCCGGCCGAGGCGGTGCGCCTCGGCGATCACATCTTCATCCTTTCGGAAGAAGGGCTCGCCGGCATCGAGGCGCCGGCCTTGCCATCCATTCGCGAGGTCGATGCACCGGAAACGCTGGCGATGCAGGCACGGCTCTTCCGTGCCTTGCGCGGCGGAGTGGCGACATGAGCCCCGCGCAGCGTTTCATCGGGCGCTCGCGCGATGCGCTGATCGCCGCCGGCGTGGCGCTTGCCTTGTGGCAGGGGATTGTCTGGGCAACCGGTGTGCCGGCTTTCATCCTGCCCGGACCCTGGCGCGTGGCAACGACACTCGTTGCCAATATCGGGCTTATCGCCGACCATGCAATGATCACCATCGCCGAGGTGCTGATCGGCCTCGTCGTCGGCGCGGCTCTCGGCGCCGTCACCGCGCTGCACCTGATGGTGTCGCCGGCAGCTCGCCGTATCGCCCTGCCGATCATGGTCTTCAGCCAGGCGGTTCCGGTCTTCGCGCTGGCGCCGATCCTGACCCTGTGGCTCGGATACGGCATGGCCTCGAAGATCGCCATGGCGCTCTTGATCATCTACTTTCCGGTGGTTTCGACCTTCTATGACGGTTTGCGCAGGACCGATCCGGGGCTGATCGACCTTGCCCGCACCATGGGAGCAACGCCGGCGCGCACGCTGCTGTTCTTGAGACTTCCCGCAGGATTGCCGGCCTTCGGCTCGGGCCTGAGGCTCGCCGCCGTCTATGCGCCCATCGGCGCGGTGATCGGCGAATGGGTCGGTGCCTCCAAGGGGCTCGGCTACCTGATGCTGCTCGCCAATGGACGTGCCAAGACGGACCTGATGTTCGCCAGCCTCTTCGTGCTCGCCGCGTTCGCCGTTGCGCTCTACGCGCTGGTTTCCGTCCTCACGCGGCGGATGACCAGTTGGTCGCGGGAAAGCACGGACACGATCTGACGCCTCGATATCGCCCGGAAATCAAGGGTTTTCGAGATCATACGGCCGTGACAGAAGCACGGCCCTGCCGCCACCGAGGCGAACACGGATGCCGTTCGCATCTCGCGCCACCCGGTTGGAGAGCGTCAGCGAGCCGCCCATCGGCACATCGCGGTCGAGCAGCGGCCAGTCGACACCTTCCAGCGTCAGCGCCGTGAGGTCGGTCAGCGCAAGGACCGAGAAGAGCGACCCGGCCGGCAGGTCGAGCGCCTGCTCGCCCGGCACCAGCGGCCAGGCTTCCTCGTGGCCGCTTGTCAGCAACACAGGCAATCCGCGCGCCCTCAGCGCCGCGCCATGCAGGAGGTTCTGCAAGGCGTGGTCGGAACGCTCGCCGCCAAGCGCGCCGGCGATGACCAGCCGGTCCGCGCCGCGCGCCATCGCTTCCTCCGCCGCAAGTACCCCGTCGGTCGCGTCCTTGGCAGCCGGGTGGCTCTGCCGTGCCACATGCGACCAGTCGCCGGCCAGAGCGGGCGGGCTGGAATCGAAGTCGCCGACCCACAACTCCGGCTCGACGCCGAGAACCCCGGCGTGACGCATGCCTCCATCGGCGGCGATCGTGCGCGCACCCGCGATCTGGCGCCGGATTCTCCGTGTGGGGGTGAGATCGCCGCCCAGCAGTATCAGGAACGGTGTCGTTCCGGTCATCGGGCATGCCTCCCGTGCGATATGAGATATTACGAAATCCGCCTTGTAATATCGGCTTTTTCCCGGCCATGCTCGCGCAAAAGGGGAGGACTTTATGAATCTGTCTCACATGCTCGCCCACCGCGCGCAGTCCGGGCGGCCGCTCCGCGTTGCGCTCATCGGTGCCGGCAAGTTCGGCTCCATGTACCTGACGCAGGCCCGCCTGACCGTGGGCGTGCACATCACGGCGATCGTCGATCTCGACCCGGGCCGGGCGCGTGCGACGCTGGCCACTTGCGGCTGGCCGGAGGAGCAGTCGGCGGCAACTTCGTTGAATGACGCCGTCCAGGCCGGGACGACCTTCATCACCGACGACCTTGCCGGGGTGCTTGACGACGAGCGCGTCGAGGTGGTGATCGAGGCGACTGGCGATCCCTCCGTCGGCATCCGCCATGCGCTTGCCGTGATCGAGGCCGGCAAGCATGTGGTCATGGTCAATGTCGAGGCGGATGTGCTGGCCGGGCCTCTGCTGGCGCGCAAGGCCGAGAAGGCAGGCGTCGTCTACTCACTTGCCTGGGGTGATCAGCCGGCGTTGATCTGCGAGCATGTCGACTGGGCCAGGACCTGCGGTTTCAAGGTCGTGTGTGCCGGCAAGGGCACTCGCTATCTGCCCACCTATCACCAACTGACCCCGGACACCGTCTGGGATGTGCTGGTGCAGTATCTCGGCATCACCGACCGAAGCCTGATCAATCCGAAGATGTTCAACTCGTTCCTGGACGGCACCAAGTCCGGCATCGAGATGACGGCAGTGTGCAACGCGACCGGCCTCCTGCCGCAACCGGACGGGCTGTCTTTCCCCCCGGCGAGCCGCTTCGAGCTTTCCACGGTGCTGAGGCCGAAGGATGCGGGCGGTGCCCTGCCGATCACCGGCACGACCGAAGTCGTCTCCTCTTTGACCCGTGAGGGCGTCGACGTCCCGCATCATCTGGCCATGGGTACCTTCGTCGTGATTGAGGGCGAGACGGATTACGCGCGCCAGTGTTTCCGCGAGTATCACATGCTCGAGGACGAGAGCGGGCGTTTCGCCGCGCTCTACCGGCCAACCCATATGATCGGCATGGAACTCGGGCTGTCGGTGGCCTCCGCCGTCCTGCGCAAGGAGCCGACGGGCGCGCCGCGCGGCTTTGTCGCGGATGTGGTGGCGACGGCCAAGCGCGACCTTAAGGCGGGAGAGATGCTGGACGGCGAAGGCGGGGCGACGGTCTGGGGCAAGCAGCAACCGGCCGAGGCCTCGGTGCGGGCCGGTCTGCTGCCGCTGGGTCTTGCCACCCACGTCAAGCTGGTGCGCGATGTCGCGGAAGGCGCGATGCTCGCCTGGGACGATGTCGCCATCGACACGACGCAGACGGCGGTGCGCATCAGACGCGAGATGGAAGAGGCCTTCGTGCCGGCTGCCTGATTTCGCCCTTCAGCAGGCGACGACGTTCACGGCAAGTCCGCCCTTCGAGGTTTCCTTGTACTTGTCGGTCATGTCGAGGCCGGTCTGACGCATTGTCTCGATGCAATTGTCGAGCGGCACGAAATGAGTGCCGTCGCCGCGCAAGGCCAGCGAGGCGGCGGTCACCGCCTTCACTGCACCGAGCGCGTTGCGCTCGATGCAAGGCACCTGGACGAGGCCGCCGATCGGATCGCAAGTCATGCCGAGATGATGTTCGAGCGCGATCTCGGCCGCGTTCTCCACATGCTCGTTGCTGCCGCCGAGCGCGGCGCACAGTCCGGCGGCGGCCATGGCCGAGGCGGAACCGACCTCGCCTTGGCAACCGACCTCCGCGCCCGAGATTGAGGCGTTCGCCTTGATGATGCCGCCGACGGCGGCCGCCACCAGCAGGAAATCGCGAATGCCCGCCTGCGAGCAGTCGGGGCAATGGTCGAGATAGTAGCGCAATACCGCCGGCACGACGCCTGCCGCCCCGTTGGTCGGAGCCGTGACGAGGGTTCCCCCGGCAGCGTTCTCCTCGTTGACCGCCATCGCATAGACGCTGAGCCAGTCCATCACGGTGTGCTGGAAGGGGCGGTTCTGCCCCGCTTCTCCGATGAGCTTGCGGTGGATCTGGTGGGCGCGCCGCTTGACCTTGAGCCCGCCGGGAAGCGTGCCCTCCTGGGCAAGACCTCGCTCCAGGCAGGCATTCATCGCCTCCCAGATACGGTCGAGCCCGGCATCGAGGTCTGTCTCAGGCGCGCGGGTTTCCTCGTTCGCACGCTTCATCGCGGCGATCGTGAGACCGCTGTCGCGGCCCATCGCCAGCATTTCGGCGGCCGACTTGAAGGGATGCGGCACACCTTCCTCAACATTGGTCGCAAGCGGCTCGTCGCGATTGGCAAGTTCCTGCGCGCTGACGACAAAGCCACCACCCACGGAGTACAGCGTTTCCTCGGCAAGCGTTCCACCGTCGGCACCAAGCGCGCGGAAGATCATGCCATTGGCGTGGCCCGGCAGCGGCGGGCCGTAGTCGAACACGAGATCCGCTTCCGGGTCGAAGGCGATATGCCCGATGCCTTCGATGGCAATGCGCTTGTCGCCTGCAAGGCGTGCCATTTCGCCATCGACGCAGTCGGGGTTGATGGTTGCCGGATCATGGCCGAGAAGGCCGAGGCAGATGGCGCGGTCGCTGGCGTGGCCCTTGCCGGTGAAGGCAAGCGAGCCGTGCAGCGACACGGAAATGCGCGCCGGCTTCACTCCGGTCTCGCGAAGGCCTTGCAGGAAGCGGCCGGCCGCCACCATCGGCCCCATCGTGTGCGAGGATGAAGGCCCGATCCCGATCTTGAAGATGTCGAAGACGCTGATGAACAAGTGACCCTCCCGGCCGGCCCCGATACGGGTGTCTGCTGCACCCTTTCGGAGGCGATCATGCTTGGCATTTCATCGTCTGTCACCCGTTGCCGCGTGGCATGGCGGAAACGGGAAAATCGCTGTCGCTTTCAGGCTTCGAGCGGCCACAGGAAGGCGTAGACGGCGAGCGAAAAACCGATGTGCTCGACAAGCAACGCGACGGCACGGTCCGTATCCCGGTCAAGGGCGGCCTCCATCAGCCGGGTATGATGGGCAAGTCCGAGCGTGCGCTCGACCAGGTCGCCGAACGAGGGCTGCGCCTGGGGATCGAGTTCCTGGCGTGCCGCCGGATCGAACAGCATGTGGCGGTGGTGGCGTTGCAACTGCTCTGTGATCTGGCGCTGGAAGCGCGTCAGGCTCTCCGAGCGCCCCGCCGCCAGAAGGGCTCCGTGGAAGGCGTCATGCCGCTCTTCCCACAAAGTCATGCCGGCTTCGTCGATGCCCGGTGCGGGCGAGGGCGTGCGCGACAGCCGGTGATGTTCGGCGACGATGCCCGCTTCCCAGTTCGCATCGCCGCTCTCGATGGAGCGGCGCAGCAGCGTTTCCTCCACCGTGCGGCGGGCAAGCTGAAGATCGCGGATCGCGCCGGCCGAAACCGGGGCGACCCGGTAGCCGCGATTGTGCTCGAGAACCACGAGCCCTTCGATCTCGAGCCGCGACAGGGCCTCGCGCAAGGGGGTCCAGCCGAGACCGTAGCGCTCTTTCAACCCGGCCACGACCAGCGGCGTGCCTGGCGCGATTATGGCGCGCAGGATATCCGATTTCAGCCGGTCGTAGGCTTCGCTGCTCTTTGCCATTGTGGCCCGATGCTGGATGCCGGCACGGCGTGCCGGTTGATGGAAATATAATGCTACTGATTATATATAATTGTTGAGACCCTCCGTCCACCCTGCTACCGTGCCGGCACGATCAACGCGGATGGCTTGCCGTCCGCGTCCGTCAATGAGTGCCAAGAACAGGCCCGATCAAGGACAGGCCCGATGCTGACAAGGACCGGGGTCGATATCGACACCCTCGACCGCGACGACCCGCTCAAGGCGCGGCGCGAGCTCTTTTCGATTCCGCGAGGCGTGATCTATCTCGACGGCAATTCGCTCGGCGTGCTGCCCAGGGCAGTGCCGGAACGTCTGGCGGAGGCGGTCAGGATCGAATGGGGCGAGAGCCTGATTCGGGCCTGGAATGCGCATGGCTGGATCGATCTGCCGCAGCGCGTCGGCGACCGCATCGCACGGATCGTCGGGGCGGCGCCGGGCACCGTGACGGCGAGCGACAGCACCTCGGTCAACGTCTTCAAGGTTCTGGCGGCTGCGCTGGCGCTGCGCCCGGAGCGCAAGGTAATTCTCTCCGACAACGGCAATTTTCCGACCGACCTTTACATGGCGCAAGGGCTGCGCGATCTGCTGGGGCGCGGTCATGAGCTGAAGATCGTCGATCCGGAAGCAGTCGAGGATGCGATCGACGAGAGCGTCGCCGTCGTCATGCTGACCCAGGTCGACTACAAGACCGGCCGCCTGCACGACATGGCCGGCTTGACGGCGAAGGCCCATGCGGCCGGCGCTCTGACCATCTGGGACCTTGCCCATTCGGCGGGCGCCCTGCCGGTGGAACTTGACGCGGCCGGCGCCGATTTCGCCGTCGGCTGCGGCTACAAGTATCTCAACGGCGGTCCCGGCGCTCCGGCCTTCCTCTATGTCGCGGCGCGTCATCACGACACGGTGACGCCGCCATTGACCGGCTGGATGGGGCACGAGGCGCCCTTTGCCTTCGATCTTGATTTCCGCGCCGACACCGGCATTGGCCGCATGCGCGTCGGCACGCCGCCGATCCTGTCGCTGATCGCGCTGGAAGCGGCGCTTGCCGCCTTCGATGGCGTCGACATGCAGGTGCTGAGAGCCAAGTCGATCTCCCTGAGCGAGCTTTTCCGCGAGGAGGTCGAGCGCCGCTGTCCGGATCTGGTGCTGGCGAGCCCGCGCGATCCGCAGGTGCGTGGCAGTCAGGTGTCATTCCGTTTCGAGCACGGCTATGCCTTGATGCAGGCCCTGATCGCGCGCGGCGTCATTGGCGACTTCCGTGCGCCGGACATCGTCCGCTTCGGCTTCACGCCGCTCTATCTTTCCCATGCCGATGTGATCGCCGCCTGCGACATTATCGAGGAGATCGTCGCGACGCGCGCCTGGGACCGCCCCGAGTTTCACAAGCGGGCCAAGGTCACATGAGCGCCTGCGGGGAGGGGGAGGATCTTTCGCCCTATGCGTCGGAGCCGTTCGATCCGGCCGAGGACGGGGCAGAGATGGCTTTTGACGGCCGCATGTCCTATGGCGACTACCTGCGTCTCAGCCGCATCCTGACGGCGCAGAACCCGCTGTCGGAAGCCCATGACGAGATGCTGTTCATCATCCAGCATCAGACATCTGAACTGTGGATGAAGCTCGCCATTCACGAGCTGTCCGCGGCCAAGGCGAAGATCGCCGCCGGCGACCTGCAGCCGGCCTTCAAGATGCTGACCCGCATGTCGAGGATCTTCGAGCAGTTGACCGGCGCCTGGCAGGTGCTGCGCACGATGACTCCGTCCGAATACACCGAATTCCGCAGCGATCTCGGCCAGTCCTCGGGCTTCCAGTCGCACCAGTACCGGGCGATCGAGTATCTGGCGGGAAACAAGAACGCCGCGATGATGCGTCCGCATGCACATGTGCCGCGCCTGCATCACTGGCTCGACCAGATCCGCCGCGACACCAGCATCTACGACGAGGCGACGCGTCTGCTGGCGCGTTCGGGGCTATCCATCGACGAGGCGCACCTGGCGCGCGACGTGTCGCAGCCTTATCAGCGCAACGACAGCGTCCACCAGGCCTGGCTCGAGGTCTATCGCGACCCGCATAAATACTGGCCGCTCTACGACCTTGCCGAGAAGCTGGTCGATTTCGAGGACTATTTCCGCCGCTGGCGCTTCAATCACGTGACGACGGTGGAGCGGATCATCGGTTTCAAGCGCGGCACCGGCGGTACGTCGGGCGTGCATTATTTGCGGCGCATGCTGGAAGTCGTGCTGTTCCCCGAACTGTGGGAAATCCGCGCCGACATGTAAGGCGGGGCGGGTTGCGGGGGGCAACCGGTACCCTGCACATGCTGTCCGGCCTTGGGAGGGGCCTGCCATGGCAAGCTTGATCGATATCACGCCGCCCTTGCGCGTCGGCGCCGCGGTCTTTCCCGGCGACGCGCCTTATGCGGTCAGCCAGACCTTCGCGATCGGTCCGGGTTGCCCGGTCAATGTCACCTCCGTTTCGCTTTCCACCCATTGCGGCGCCCATGCGGACGCGCCCTCCCACTACGATGCAAACGGTGCCACGATCGATGCGCTGGCGCTGGAGGACTATATCGGGCCGGCCCGGCTGATCGACGCGCGCGGGTCCGGCCCGCTGGTGCTGCCGCAGGAGATCGCTCCCGCGCTGGATGACGCGCCGCCGCGCGTGCTGCTGCGGCTTGCCGATACCCTAGATCCGCAGGTCTGGCCTGAAGGCTTTCGTGCGCTGGCGCCAGAAACTGTGGACCTGCTGGCTGCCCGGGGCGTGCGGCTCGTCGGGGTCGACGTGCCGTCGGTCGATCCGGAAACCTCCAAGGACCTGCCGGCGCACATGGCGGTGCGTCGCCACGACATGCGGATTCTCGAAAATCTGGCGCTTTCGCGGGCGGATTTCGGGGATTATGAGTTGATCGCGCCGCCATTGAAGCTAGAAGGGCTCGACGCAGCGCCCGTCAGGGCGGTGTTGCGCCGCCTGTGATGTGGCGCGCCCCATTCGAAGACGAAGGCGGCACGCCGAAGGCCGCAGCGGGAAGGGCGAGGGACTTATGAGCGGGCAAGACAAGATGCTGGAGGTTGACGGCCTCGTCATGACCTATGGCGGGTTTCGCGCTGTCGACGATTGTTCGCTGGACGTGCGGGAGGGGACGATTACCGGCCTGATCGGCCCCAACGGCGCCGGCAAGACGACACTGTTCAACCTGATCGCCGGCGCCTTCCCGCCGACCGCCGGTCGCATCCGCTATCTGGGCAAGGACATCACGGGTCTTTCCACCGACCGGCGCTTCCACCGCGGCCTGGTGCGCACCTTCCAGATTCCGCACGAGTTTCACCGCCTCACCGCGCTGGAGAACCTGATGATGGTACCGCCGGCGCAGGCCGGCGAGGGGCTCGCCGCCAACTGGTTCGCCTGGGGCCGCGTGCGCGAAGGCGAGACTGAGGTGCGCCGCCGGGCGCTCGACACACTCGCCTTCCTTGAGCTCTCGCATGTCGCGGGAGAGCGGGCCGGCAACCTCTCCGGCGGGCAGAAGAAGCTGCTCGAACTGGGTCGCACGATGATGACCGACGCGAAGCTCGTGCTGCTCGATGAACCGGCCGCCGGCGTCAACCGCACGCTGCTCAGGAAACTGGAGGAGAAGATCGCGATCCTCAACAGGGAGCGCGGCTACACTTTCATCCTGATCGAGCATGACATGGAGATGATCGAGAAACTTTGCGATCCGGTGATCTGCATGGCGGAAGGGCACGTGCTGATCCAGGGCGATTTCGCAACGGTGCGCTCCGATCCCAGGGTGCTCGAGGCCTATCTGGGCGAGACGGTCGGAGACGCCGCATGAGCGACATGCTGGAAATGCGTCAGGTGGTCGGCGGCTATGGCGAGGCCGACATCCTGCAGGGCGTCAGCCTGCGTGCCGGGCAAGCCGAGATCGTGGCCATTGTCGGCCCCAACGGGGCTGGCAAGTCGACCGCGATGAAGGCGATCTTCGGCCTGCTCAACGTGCGTGGTGGAACGATCGTGGTCGACGGGCGCGACATCACCGGCCTTGAACCCAACCGCATTGTCGAGGCCGGCGTTTGCTACGTGCCGCAGGTCGACAACGTGTTCCGAGAGATGACGGTGCACGAGAACCTGGAGATGGGTGCCTTCCTGCGGTCGGGCGACCTGTCTGCGGCTTATGAGCGGGTCTACGGGCTCTTTCCGGACCTGAAGGAACGCCGCCGGGCGCTTGCCGGCAATCTTTCTGGCGGACAGCGCCAGATGGTCGCCATGGGCCGCGCCCTGATGCTGGAGCCGAAGCTGTTGCTGCTGGACGAGCCGACGGCCGGCCTGTCGCCCCGATACATGGAGCAGATCTTCCAGATTTGCCGCGATGTGCGCGACACCGACGTCACCATCTTGCTCGTCGAGCAGCACGCCAAGCAAGCGCTCGCCTTTGCCGATCGCGGCTATGTGTTGGCCTCCGGCGCCAATCGTCACGAAGGCACCGGTGCCGAACTGCTGGCCGACCGCGAAGTCGCCGCCATGTTCCTCGGAGGATGAGCGCGATGGGTGCTCTGGAAATCGTCAATTTCTATCTGGTGCCGGGCATTGTCGTGGGCTCCATCTATGCGCTCGGCGCCGTTGGCATCACGCTCGTCTTCGCCATCCTGCGCTATGCGCATCTGGCGCATGGCGACCTGGCAACGCTCGGCGCGTTCCTGGCGCTCGGCGCGGTCACGATCCTCGGCGTTTCCCCCTATGTGGCGCTGCCGATAGCCATGTTGCTGACCGCTGTCATCTCGGTCGGTATCGACAAGACGTTCTATGCCTATCTTCGCGAACGGCCGAAGATCGTCACCGTCATGGCCTCGCTCGGCGTGGCGCTGATGGTCCGCTCGCTCGTCCAGGTCGTGTGGGGTGTCGATTCCGAGACCTATTCACGCGGCATCGTGCGCCCTGAAAACTGGTTCGGCATCCGCCTGCGCGACCGCGAGATCGTCACCGTGCTTGCCATGGTGGCGCTGGTGCTTGCGCTTCAGGTCTTTTTGAAGCGCAGCAAGTGGGGCAAGGCGATGCGTGCCATGTCCGACAATCCCGATCTTGCGCTCCTCTCCGGCGTCGACAATCGCAAGGTGGTGACGCTGACATGGCTGATCGTCGGCGGGCTCTGCGCCGCCGCCGGCGTCTTCCTCGGTCTCAACTACGAGCTCAAGGCGATGATGGGCTGGACCATGCTTCTGCCGATGTTCGCGGCCGCGATCCTGGGCGGTGTCGGGCGCATCGAGGGTGCGGTTCTCGGCGGTTTGATCGTCGGCATTGCCGAGGAGATGTCGACGCTTTTCCTGCCGACCGAATACAAGGCCGCGACGGCCTTCGCCATCTTGTTGCTCATGCTGCTTGTGCGCCCCACCGGGTTGCTCAAGGGCAAGGTACTTTAGGGAAGGACGGCTCGAATGGAATGGTTCGGCTTCCTCAACTACGCCGTCTTCATGGCGATATTCATCTGCATCTACGCGCTGCTGGCGCTCGGCCTCAATATCCAGTGGGGCTTCACCGGCCTGTTCAACGCCGGTATCGCCGGATTCTTCGCTGTCGGGGCTTATACCTCGGCGATCCTCACCTCGCCGGAAGCGGCCGGGCGGATCGGCGGCTTCGACCTGCCGGTGCCGGTCGGCTGGCTCGGCGCGATGCTGGCCGCGGGCCTGATCGCCTGGCCGATCGGCAAGATCTGCCTGCGCCTGCGCTCCGACTACCTGGCCATCGCGACGATCGGCGTCGCCGAGATCATCCGCCTGGTGATCAAGTCGGAAGGTTGGCTGACCAATGCCGCGCGAGGCATCACGGATATTCCGCGTCCCTTCGGGGACCTTGCCTACCTGATGTCGCAGCTGGCCTATCTGGCGGTTGTCGGTGGCGCGCTGCTTGCCGTCTATCTCCTGGTCGAGCGGCAGTTCGCCTCGCCCTGGGGTCGCATGATGCGCGCCATCCGCGACAATGAGGACGCGGCCCGGGCGATGGGCAAGGATGTGCCCTATCGGCGGCTTGAGGCGTTCATCTTCGGATCCGCGTTGATGGGGCTTGGCGGTGCGCTCTTTGCCCATTTCAACCGGACGATCACGCCGGAAGCGATCGACCCGATGGTCGCCACCTTCCTTGTCTGGATCATGCTTATCCTCGGTGGATCGGGCAACAACCGTGGCGCCATCCTGGGCGTTGCCGTCGTCTGGATCATCTGGTCCATGTCCGAGATCGTGACCGATCAGTTGCCGCATGAATACGCGGTCAAGGCGAAATACCTGCGGGTCTTCCTGATCGGCCTGATGCTGCAGCTGGTTCTCCGCTTCCGGCCGGAGGGCCTGTTGCCCGAGCCCCAGGGCGATGCGCACGCGAGAAGGGCGCCCGCCGCGACACGTTCGCCCGGAGGGGCGGATTGAGACTTGTGGCGGCGGCGCGTTTCGGTTGAAACTGCCGCCACGATCGGCTCCGGCCAGCGGCCGGATCCGCGAAGCGGGCGACACGACACGCTCCCCGCTGCAAAAGGAAACGGCCGGCCATCGCGCGCCCGGCCGAACAACGACAATGTGGAGGTTTCTCATGAAAAAATTCCGTACTGCCGCCCTGGCGGCGCTTTTCGGCGCGACCGCGCTGGCGGCACCCGCCCATGCGGATGTCAAGATCGGCCTGCTCGGCGGTGTCACCGGCCCCATCGCCGCGATGGCGCCGGCCATGATCGACAGCGCCAACCTGGCGATCCAGCAGGTCAACGAGGCCGGCGGCATTCTTGCTGGCGAAAAGCTTGTCGGCGTCGTGGGCGACAGCGCCTGCAACCCGCAGAACGGCACCGATGCGGCCACCAAGGCGGTCAACATCGAGGGCGTTGTGGCCATCGTCGGCCCGCATTGCTCAGGCTCGGTGCTCGCCGCGGCGAACTCGGTCACCATCCCCGCCGGCATCACCATTGTGACGCCGTCCGGCACCTCGCCCGAGATCACGTCGCTCAAGGACAATGACACCGTGTTCCGCACCGTGTCCTCCGACGACTATCAGGGCCGGGCGCTGGCGCGCACGCTGCTGGAGCGCGGCACCAAGAAGGTCGCGGTCGCCTATCTCAACAACGACTACGGCAAGGGTCTGGCGGATGCCTTCCGCGCCGAATTCGAGGAGAAGGGCGGCGAGATCGCCGGTTTCGCGGCGCATGAGGGCGAGAAGGCCTCCTATCGCTCCAACCTTGCAGAACTCGCTTCCGGTGGCGCCGACACGCTCGTCGTTCTCGATTATGGCGACGGATCGGGCCTGACCATGCTGCGCCAGGCACTTGAGAACGGCTTCTTCGAGAACTTCGTCGGCGCCGACGGCATGAAGTCGGATGCGCCGATCAAGGAACTCGGCGCGGAGAACCTGGCGACCTTCCTCGCATCGGCCCCGGTCGGCGAGAAGTCGGATGCGCTGGAAATGTTCAGCAAGGCCTTTTCCGATGTCGGCGGCGATCCGAGCGCGATTTTCGTGACCACGTCCTATGACGCCGCCTTCATGCTGGCACTGGCCATCGAAAAGGCCGGCGGCGACAAGGCGAAGGTCGCGGCGTCGCTGCGCGAGATCTCCAGCGGTGAGGGCGAGCCGATCCGTCCCGGCGAGTGGGCCAAGGCGAAGGAACTGATCGCGGCCGGCAAGGCCATTGACTACAAGGGCGCTGCTGGCGATCACAACTTCGACGCCAATGGCGACGTTCCGGGGGCTTACGCGCTGTTCAAGGTGACGGACGAGGGCTTCGAGGTCGTTACCGAAATGAAGTAAGGAGGCGGGGTCGTCCCGGCTCCGAACCCCTTCGAGGCAAGCGGCGGCGCCTTTCGGTGTCGCCGTTTTGCGTTGTGTCGCCATGCTGCCAGCGCGGCCACTCAACACGCACGCGAAAAATGGCGCCGGCCGGAACCCGGCCGCCGCTCATGGCAGGTTATCCGGTGAGGGAAGGTCAGGCGCGCTGCAGCTGGGCCGAACTGGCGGCGGGATCCATGTTCAGCAGGAAACGGATTTCGGTGCGATCCTCGGCGAGTTCCGCGATCGTGTGAGAATCGAGCACGCTCATGAACGCCTCCAGCGCCTCGTGAAGCAGGCCGTTGAAGCCGCAAGAGGTGATCAGTGGGCAGTCCTTGCGTCCGGATTCAAAGCACTCCGCCAGCAGGAAGCTTTCCTCGGCGGCGCGCACAGCCGCCCCGACCGTGATCTCCTCGGCCGGGCGTGCCAGCATGATGCCGCCATTGCGTCCGCGCAGGGTGCGTACGAAGCCCGCATCCACAAGAACCTTGAGGATCTTGAACAGATGGGTTTCCGACATCTCGAAGCTTGCCGCGATATCCGCGACACGGCTTGGGGATCCGGGATTGGCCGCGCAGTAGATGAGCGTGCGGACGGCATAGTTGGTCTGCTGAGTCAGGCGCATGCCATTAGATATGAGGCGCTTGGTGGCCCACGTCAACGGGAAAGCGAGCTAAAACATGCCTCTGTTTGTCAAGTTTTTGTCAGCGGTTGTTCCCTTACGGAAAAGGCCGGTTGTCTGGAGCTGCCCGTTGCCCGAGGGCGCTGGCGGCGAAGTCGAGGAATGCGCGAACGCGGGCCGGCACGCGGTGCCCGTGCGGATGGACGAGATGAACCGGTATGCGGGATGTCTCGAAGGAGGCGAGGATCTCGACAAGGCTTCCCTGGGCAAGCGCCGGCTGCACCTGGTAGGACAGTGCCCGGGTGATGCCGAAACCGGCAACCGCCGCGTCGATCGCCGCCCGAACCGTGTTGACGCTGAGCGCCGGCGCACGTGCATGAACGATGCTGCGCTCCCCGTTCCTGAATGTCCAGTCGCCGTCGCCCAGGCCCCGGGCCGCGACCAGTCGATGCTTCCGAAGTGCGTCCGGCGTTTCCGGCGTGCCGGCGCGCGCCAGATAGGCAGGCGCTGCGACGGTGACAAGGCGTAGCGTTCCGACGCGCCGGGCCATCAGGCTGGCGCCCTGCAATTCGCCGATGCGAAGAGCGATGTCGAAACCTTCCTCGACAAGGTCGACGATCCGGTCGAGCAACATCAACTCGGCCGCGACCTCGCGATTGGCATCGAGGAAATCGCGCAGCACGGGAGCAAGCAGCATTTCGCCGAAAAGAACCGGTGCCGTGATGCGCAGCGTGCCGCGCGGCGTGCCGTGGGCGCCCCTGGCGGTCTCCTCGGCTTCCGCGAGGGCGGCAAGCACCTGACGCGCCTCGACGAGGAAACGTTCGCCGGCCTCGGTGAGGGCTATGGCACGGGTGGAGCGCAGGAAGAGCCGGGCATCGAGGCGCGCTTCGAGACCCGCGATCAGGCGGGTAACGGCGGCCGGCGACCGGTTGAGGGCGCGTGCGGCGGCATTGAACGCACCGCGTTCTGCCACTGCGACGAAGGCTTGCATCTCAGTGAAACGATCCATGATTGCGCATAATGAAACAAACTAATTCGATATTCGATGATTATCTCGACAATCAGTGTTCGCCATATTGCCTGAAACGCGGCAATGCCCGTGTCGGCGTCGGGCCGGCAGCGGGTGGGCATCGGTGCCCACGGCATGTCATGCATTGCCCGAATGGAGTGGATGTCATGGCCCGAGCCTTCGCCGAAATCGCCTTCACCCCGGCCGTGCGCGCCCTTCAGAAGCAGGAAGGGTCGAATGCCGCCTATGATCCCTTCCTGGAACCAGGCGTGGAGGCCCGTGACCGTCTTGGCGAGGCCGAGGCAACCTTCATCTCTCTGCGCGACGGGTTCTATCAGGCAAGTGTTTCTGAAACTGGCTGGCCTTATGTGCAGTTTCGCGGCGGACCGCGCGGCTTTCTCAAGGTGCTCGATGAGCGGACGGTGGCCTATGCGGATTTCCGCGGCAACCGGCAGTATCTGAGCGTTGGAAACCTCGCTGGAAACGATCGGGTGTCGCTGATCCTGACGGACTATCCCAACCGGGGGCGGCTGAAGCTGTGGGGCCATGCCCGTGTCATCCAGAAGGCGGACGATCCGGCGCTGATCGGCAACCTTGTCGATCCCGGATACCGCGCCCTGCCGGAGCGTGCCGTGGTGATCACGATCGAGGCTTTCGACTGGAACTGTCCCTCGCATATCCCGCGGCGCTTCACGCTGGAAGAGCTGGAGCCGCATCTGGCGCCGCTGCGGGCCGAGATCGAGCGGTTCGCGCTGGAAAATGCGCGTCTGAAGGCGGCAAACGGTATGGAGTGACGGGGTTCGCTTGATCGGGTTGCATTGCGATCATTCCGCTTGCCATGGCTGTATGAGCGGTGCTAGGCGCGAACGGTCGATGCCCGGAGGGAGGAACCTGATGAACGAGTTGACGCTTGCCGCATTCGCCATGGTTGCCTTCATCGGCATAGTCACGCCCGGCCCGACCGTCCTGCTGGCGTTGGCCAACGGTTCGCGCTTCGGTCTCCGGCGGGCGCTCTACGGCATGGCCGGGGCGCTCCTGTCGGACCTTGTGCTTGTCGGCGCCGTTGCCCTCGGGCTCGGTGCATTGCTTGCCGCGTCCGAATTCTGGTTCCAGGTTGTGAAATGGCTGGGTGTTGCCTACCTCGCCTTCCTCGGCGTGATGCTGCTGCGTTCGCGCGGGTCGGTCGACGGCGCTCTTGCCGAAGCTGGGCGGGAGGCCGGCTCGCCACGGGCCATCTTTCTCAAGAGCTTTCTCGTCGCGGTGACCAATCCCAAGGGCTATCTGTTCTTTTCGGCCTTCCTGCCGCAATTCATCGATCCGTCGGCCCCGCAGGTGCCGCAATATCTCGCCCTGACCTGCATCTTCACAACCATCGATCTCCTCGTGATGTTCGCCTATGCGGTCTGCGGTTCACGGCTTGCGCATGTTCTCAGGAATGCCGGGGCGCTCTGGCTCGACCGCATCTGCGGCGGCGCGCTGCTGGCGCTGGCCGCATCTCTCGCCGCCTACCGTCGATCATCCGCCTGACGGTCAGCCAGTCTCGCGCACCCGATTTCGGCTTGAACGTCCGGCAAAAAATATGAATACTGATTCATAATTCATATTGAGCCGGGTGAGCATGTCGTGAGCAAGACGAAGGCGGGCAAGGGCGCGGAGCGGTCACCGGATCGCGGCCGCGCGACACGCGGGTCAAAGGCCGGTGTGAAGACAACCGCCCCCAAGACAGAACCATCCAAGAATGGCGCGACCGGGCGGGGCGGGGCAAGCGCCTTGCAGCGGCCCGAGGCGAAAGGGGAGCTTGCCGCCGGCATGCCGAAGACGGCACGCGGGGCGGCGACGCGGCGCGCCATCCTGGAAGCGGCCGAACGGGCCATCGGCCGGCAGGGCTTCAACGAGGCGTCGATCGGCTCGATCACCCGCGAGGCGGGCGTCGCGCAGGGCACCTTCTACATCTATTTCGCCAGCAAGGACGAGGTGTTCTCGGAGCTTGTCGCCGAGATGGGCCGCATGCTGCGTCACGCCATCAGCGAGGCGACGTCCGGTTATGCTGATCGTTTGGAAGCCGAGCGCGAGGGCCTGCGTGCCTTTCTCGGCTTCGTTTCGGCCCATCCGGAGCTCTATCGGATCGTCCAGGAGGCGCAATTCGTCGACCGGGATGCCTATCTCGCCTATTTCCGTACCTTTGCGGACGGCTATCGCGAGGGACTGGAACGCGCTGCCGGCAACGGCGCCATCCGGCCGGGCGATGCCGAAGTCCGCGCCTGGGCGCTGATGGGCATCGCCCGCTCGCTCGGCGAGTTTCAGGTTGTCTTCGGTGGCAAGACGCCGCTCGACACGATGGTCGAGGTCGCCCACGACCTGATCGAGAACGGATTGAAGGCGCGGGACGACCAGGACGAGGCCGGCCGATGACCGCCACCGTGCATCTCGATCGTGCCGGTGAGGCTGCATGGTTGACGCTCGACCGGCCGGGGCGGGGCAACGCGCTGGTGCCGGAACTGCTGGCGGCCTTGCGCGCCCGGATCGCGGAGGCCCGTACCGCCGGCGCCCGCGTGCTTGTGGTGACCGGCGCCGGGCGGGCCTTTTCCGCCGGCGGGGATGTTGGCGTCTTCGCCGCTCATGCGTCCGACACGGTCGCCTTGCGGGCCTATGCGGCAGAGATCGTCGGGGAACTCAACGCGGCGGTCCTTGATCTGCTGGCCTTTCCCGCACCTGTCCTTGCCGCCGTCAACGGTCCGGTCACGGGAGGGTCCGCCGGGCTGATCCTCGCTGCCGACATGGTTGCGATGAGCGATACGGCCTTCCTGCAACCCTATTACAGCGAGATCGGCTTCGCCCCCGACGGTGGCTGGACGGCGCTTCTGCCCGAGCGCATCGGCAGCGCGCGGGCGCTGAAGGCACTGTATCTCAACGAGCGCCTTTCGGCACACGACTGCCTGAAGCTCGGCATTGCCGATCATGTGTGCGAGGCAGACCGACTGGGCGCCGTCACGGGCGGGCAGGTCGCGATGATCCTGGAAAAGGACGCGGCAAGCCTTGCGGTTTCGCGCGCGAATGTCTGGAGCCCGGCGCGCCGGGCCCGGCTCGCGACCGCGCTGGAGCGCGAGCGCGAGGGGTTCCTGTCGTTGATCGCGCGCCCTGAAACGCTGGAGCGCATGCAGCGGTTCCTCGCCGCGGTCCGTCCGGCGGAGCCCGCGAGATGATCCACGTGACGGACATGGCGGCGAAGCGTGCCGAGTTGACGCCGGATAAGATCGCCTTTCGCGACCACGAGACGGGGGCGGCTCTCAGCTTTTCCGAGGTCGATCGCCGGGCCAACCGTATGGCGCGCTGGTTATGCGCGCGCGGATGTGCAGCCGGCGACCGGATCGCGGTGCTGTGCCACAATCATCCGGATTTCTTCGTGCTGCTCTTTGCCGCCCAGAAGGCAGGTCTCGTTCTGCTGCCTCTCAACTGGCGGCAACCGGCGGCCGAACTGGAGCCCGTTCTGGTCGAGGCGGGCGCGCGCCTTCTCCTGCATGATGCGGCGACGGCGGAGACGGCGGCGGAGCTGGCGCGGCGAACGGGATGCGAGCGGGTTGGATTCGCCGATGCCGGCGAGAGTGCCGGCGCGGATGCGGATGGAGCCTCGCTCGAGGCGCTGCTGGAGGGGATGAGCGAGGAGGCTTTCGGCGAGGGTCGGATCGATGCCGAGGCGCCCTGGTATCTGCTCGCCACGTCCGGTACCACCGGCACGCCGAAACTGGTGATCCAGACGGCGGCGATGGCCTGGGCGAATGCCGTGAACTATTCTCAGGCAACCGGGCTTTTGGCCAGCGACACGGGCGTCAACTATCTGCCGTTGTTCCACACTGCCGGGATCAATCTCTTCGCGCTGCCGCTGTTTCTCGCCGGTGGCCAGACCATCGTGCTGCGCAAGTTCGACGCACCGGCAGTGCTGAAGCTGATCGCCGGGGGCGCCGTGACCGCCTTTTTCGGCGTGCCGGCGATCTATCAGGCGCTGGCGCTGGAGCCGGATTTCGCGCATGCGGATTTCTCGGCACTGCGTTCGCTCGGTTGCGGCGGCGCGCCGATGCCTGCGCCCTTGCTTGAAACCTATCTCAAGCGCGGTGTCACCGTGTGCAACGGCATGGGCATGACGGAAACCGGTCCGACCGTGTTCCTCGCCGATGCGGACCGCGCGGCGGAGAAGATCGGTTCGGTCGGCAAGGCGCAGATCCTTGCCGAGGTACGTCTCGTCACAGCCGACGGCAGCGTCGTGGAAGGGGCGGGCGAGGGCGAGTTGCAGATCCGCGGTTCCGGCGTCACGCCCGGATACTACGGCAACCCGGAGGCAACGCTGGCCGCCTTCGTGGACGGGGGGTGGCTGCGTTCGGGCGATGTCGCCCGCCGCGACGGGGACGGCTACTACTACATCGTCGATCGCATCAAGGACATGTACATTTCCGGCGGCGAGAATGTCTATCCGGCCGAGGTCGAGCGGGTGCTGGTCACTCATGCGGACATTCTGGATGCGGTCGTGGTCGGCGTGCCGGACGAAACGTGGGGAGAGGTGGGCGCCGCCTATCTGATCCCGAGACCTGGTGCGGAGATCGACACGGCGAGGCTCCTTGCCTGGTGCCGCCAGAGACTTGCCGGCTACAAGGTGCCGCGCAGCGTGACGGTCGTTGCGGACCTGCCGCGCACAGCCGCGGGCAAGGTGCAGAAGCACGTCCTGAAATCCATGCATGAAGAGGGCGCCCGATGACGGAAGACTCGCACACCGCCCCGTCCGCCACTCTCGCTCTGCCTGTCGGAGAGATTGTCGCGACCTGGACTCCAAGCCAGTCGGATTTCGATGCCTTTGCCGAACTGTCCGGCGACGACAATCCGATCCATGTCGATCCGGCCTTTTCCGCTCGCACCCGCTTCGGCCGGACGGTGTCGCACGGCATGCTGCTCTATTCCCGGCTCTGGGCGCTGCTGCGCGCCCGTCACCCGGGCCGCCGCCACGCCATGCAGTCGCTGATGTTTCCCAATCCTGCCTACGCGGGGGAGGAACTCGCCTTCCGGTTCTCGGCTGCCGAGACGAAAGGGAAGGACGAGACGATGGTCATCGAGATCCGGCGGACCGCGGATGGAAAGGTGGTGCTGTCGGGTGAGTGCCGGATGGAGGAGATCGGATGACGCTGGAACTCGGTCAGACGGCGGAAGTTCGCCGCGTCTTTCCCGCAAGTGATGCGGGTGCCTTCGCGGCGCTAGCGGGTCTTGCCGGTGTTCCGGACGCAGTGCCGGAGCCGCTGATCGGCGGGCTTTTTTCCTATCTCCTGGGCGTCGAATTGCCCGGTTTCGGCACCAACTATCTCAAGCAGGAGATGCGCTTTCTTGCACCGGCCGGTTTCGACGAGGAACTGACGGCGCGCGTGAGGGTGACGCGGCTTCGGCCGGAGAAACATCTTGTCGACCTGGAGACGGTTTGCGAGTGCGCGGACGGTCGGCGCGTGTGCGAAGGCAGGGCGCTTGTCTATGTAGAAGATGTTGGCGCCTGAAGCGCCGGACATGCGTCCCCCAACGAAAAACGCCGCCGGCAAGCCGGCGGCGTTCGTCAAACAGCTTTCAGGCCGAGGAGCGCGTGTTACGCGAGCTCGAGCTGGGCGGCCTGCAGGCCACGGCCGCGACGGTCTTCTTCCGTCACGAAAGTCAGGGTCGTGCCTTCCGCCGGGACGGCGATGCCCGAGCGCTCGAAAGCGGTGATGTGGACGAACACATCCTTGCCGCCTTCGGCCGGGGTCACGAAACCGAAGCCACGATCATGGTTGAAGAACTTGAGGGTGCCGGTCTGGCGCATGGGGGAAACTCCTGTCCCGAGTCAAAACGTTAAAGCGCAAGTAAGCGCGCTTGCTTGCGCGAGCGTGGCATTCAGAAACGGGAAAGGCAGTTCTGTTCGACAGAACCGGTCACGGAGACCGGGAGAGAGCCGCATACCGAAACTTTCTTAACCGGGGTTCGAATTTTCAAGCCCGCTTTTGCCGGACCTAGGCCCGACGCGCGAAGTGTATGCGAAAACACGGAAGCCAGCAAGCGCCGTGGTGCAGGCGAGGGATGCGGAACGCGGCTGTCTGCCATCAGTTGGGGGAGCGGCGCGGATCGATCACTTCCCCCAGCATGGCGTTGAACGGACCGGGTTCCTCCAGATGCGGGGCATGGCCGGATGCGGAGAATGTGTGGAGGTGCGCGCGCGCCAGCTGAGAACATTGCCACTGGGCGGCACCGGCGTCATAGAGCTGGCTTTGCGCCCCGCGCGCGAGCACCACGGGCAGTTCGAGGCGCGGGATCAGGTCGCGAAAGTCCTGCGCGGTCAGGGACCGCCACATGGCGGCAAGCGACCTGGGGTCGGCGGCGCGCATTTCCCTCTCCGCGAAGGAAAGTAGGTTCCGGGGTGCCCCGGATGCGAAGGTGCGCCGCGCGGTCGGTGCGGCGAGCAGCGGCCATTGCGTCTCGATCGCCTTGAGAAAGACCGCATTGCGGTCGCCGTCCAGGCCGCTGCGCGACCCGAATTGCCAGTCGGGCGCGTTGACCACCTTGGGCGACATGTCCTCCACCACGAGCGCCGACAGGCGGCCCGCGCCGTGCCGTTCGATCATCGACCAGGCGACAAGCGCGCCCATCGACCAGCCGACAACGGCGGCATTCTCGATCCCGTCTTCCGCAAGCAGGTCGTGAAGCGCGTCGGCGCCCGCCTCGATGGTCGGCGCGAGGCGCTCGGCGCTGCGGCCGTGACCGGGAAGGTCGGGGGCCAGCACCAGTGTCTGTTCGCCCAGCGCCTGCATTTGTGGTTCGAAGAAGCCGCCGTGGCAGGACCAGCCATGCAGCAGGACAAGGGGGCACCGCCCGCGCCGCAGCGTGCCGGCGCGGCGGACGAAAAGACTGGTCATCCCCGTCTCCGCAGCCGGCCGACCACGCCGTCGGGGAAGAAATAGACGGACAGGATGAAGAGCACGCCGAGCCACAGCAGCCAGCGCTCGGGAGCGAGCAGCACGGACACCAGCGGCAACGCCTCGGTTGCCTGCTCGGCCGCGCCCATCAGGTTCTGAAGGTAGGTCTGGGCGAGGATGAAGAGCGTTGCGCCGATCACGGCGCCGTACATCGTGCCCATTCCGCCGATGACAACCATCAAGAGGATGTCGATCATGATCTCCATCGAAAGCGTCGTCGCCGGGCCCGTGTAGCGGATCCAGATCGCCAGCAGTGCTCCGGCAAGACTGGCCATGGCGGCCGACAGGACGGTTGCCGTCGTTCGGTACCAGATCACCCGGTAGCCGATCGCCTCGGCGCGGAAGGCATTGTCGCGCACCGCCTTGAGTGTCGTGCCGAAGGGCGAATTGACGATCCGCAGCATGGCAAGGAAGAGCGCCAGCGCGCAGAAGAAGACGAGGTAATAGGCCAGTAGCCGTCCGTCGAGGCGCACGTCGAACAGACGGAAATCGGCGAGGCGGAAAGCCGGCGTCAGTTCGCGCGGTATGCGGTAGGTGAGACCGTCCTCGCCCCCGGTAAAACCGGACATCTGCGACACGAGCACGGCGAAGGCGCTGGCCACCGCGAGTGTCACCATGGCGAAGAAGATCGCCTTGACCCTAAGCGAGAAGAGCCCGATGGCGAGAGCCAGAACGGCTGAGACGAGCGTGCCGGCGACGACGCCGACGCCGATCGCGCTGAAGCCCGGACCCATGACTGAAAGCGCGATGGCAACACCATAGGCCCCGATGCCGAAGAACATCGTGTGGGCGAAGGACACGATTCCCGTATATCCGAGCAGCAGGTCGTAGCTCGCCACCAGTACGATGAAGATGCAGATGCGCGCGGCCGTGTCGAGTGGCTTCGTGCCGGGAAAAAGGAACGGCGCGAAAGCAAGCGCCAGGCCGATCAGGATCAGGATCGCGGCCAGGATGCGGCTTTGCGGACGGTCCCCGGAGAACAGCGTGTTGATCATGTTGGACCTATTTCGCCTTGACCACGGGATAGAGGCCCTGCGGTCGCCACATCAGCACGCCGACCATCAGAGCGATGGTCGAGACAAGCGCGATCTTGGGGGCGAGAAACGCCATGTAGTTGGCGAGCAGCCCGACGAGCAGCGCGCCGATGAAACAGCCCTCGATTGAGCCGAGGCCGCCGATGATGACGACGACGAAGACGAGCACCATGATTTCCGAGCCCATGTGTGCGGTGATCGTCTCCTGGTAGAGGCCCCACATGACGCCGCCGAGGCCGGCAAGCGCGGACCCTGCCATGAAGACCAGCAGGAACAACCGGCGGATGCGGTAGCCAAGCGCTTCCACCATTTCGCCGTTCTCGACGCCGGCGCGCACCAGCAGGCCGAGCCGCGTGGCGCGCAGCACGTGGCGCATGGCGAGGAAGAGCACGAGGCCGATGCCGACGGCGAAGACGCGGTACTTCTCGATCGCGGCCTCGCCGAAGATGAAGGAGCCCTGCAGCGACTGCGGCCGGGCGACATGGATCGCGTCAGGCCCCCAGACCACGTGGATGAGCTGCTGGGCGACGATCAGCCCGCCCATGGTGACGAGGATCTGCTTCAGATGATGGCCGTAGACCGGTTTGACAATCACCCGCTCGAAGGCAAGTCCGAGAGCGCCGGTGATCGCCATGGATGCAAGGATCGCCAGGAAGACGGCGGCAAGGTTGAGGATGACGGCCGGGCTCTGGGTCCAGCCGGCGAGCCAGGCGAGCACGGTGAAGCCGACGAAGGCGCCGACGGAAACGAAGGCGCCATGGCCGAAATTGATAACGTCCATCAGGCCGAAGACAACGGTCAGCCCGGATGCCATGATGAAGATCATCAGCCCCATGGCAAGGCCGGCAACGGTCAGCGTGAGCCACACGGAGGGATCGCCGATGGCGGCAAGGCCGGCGAGCGCCATGACGGGGGCAAGCAGCAAGGGTGCCGCCCGCCTGACCCGCTCCAGCGGCGTCGGCCCGACGAGTTTGGGGCGGATCGCGGTTTCGCTCATTGGTGTTCCTCCAGGCTGAGGCCCATCAACTGTTCCTGCAGGCCGGCGTCGGCGGCGAGCGCGCGCATGTCGCCCGCATGGACGATGCGCCCGTCATCCATCACCGAGACGGTGTCGCCAAGCGCCGAGGCCATGGCGAAGTTCTGTTCGACCAGCAGGATGGTGGTGTCGGTCTCCTTGAGCTCGCGCAAGGCGGAGGTCATGGATGCGATGATCGCCGGGGCAAGCCCCTTGCTGGGCTCGTCGATCAGGATCAGTCGGCGTGGCTCGATGATTGCACGGGCAACGGAGAGCATCTGCTTCTGTCCGCCCGACAGCGTGCCGGCCGTCTTGTCCCAGAACGTTGCGATCGGCGGAAAGAGCTCCTTGATCCAGGCGAGCCGGCGTGCGTCGAACGGGCCGTCGACGGCGGCAAGCCGCATGTTTTCCGCCACGGTCAGGTCCGAGAAGACACCCATGTTCTCTGGCACATAGGCGATGCCGGAGCGAGCGATCTCGGGTGTCGCGAGGGAATGGATCGCCTTGCCGTCGAACAGGATCTCACCGGCGCTCGCCCGCCACAGCCCCATGATCGTGCGCAGCGTGGTGGACTTGCCGGCTCCGTTGCGACCAAGCAGCACGGCAACGCCGCCGCGCGGCACGTCGAGCGTGACGTCCTGCAGGATGTGGTAGGGACCGATATGCGTGTGCACGCCGGCAAGGCGCAGGAGCATGTCAGCCATGGACCACCTCCGTGCTTGCCGCTTCGGGCGCCTTGCCGAGATAGGCTTCCTGGACGATCGGCGAGCACATCACCTCGCCCGGTTCGCCGTCGGCGACCAGCGCGCCGTTGTGCAGCACGATGATCCTGTCGGCGAGCGTGCGAATGACGTCCATCTTGTGCTCCACCAGAAGGATGGTGCGGTCGCGATCCTTCTTGAGGTCGCGGATCAGGTCGAGAATGACGGGAACCTCGTCGACGCTCATGCCGGCCGTGGGTTCGTCAAACATCAGCACCTGAGGGCTGAGGGCGATCATCAGCGCCACTTCCAGCTTGCGCTGGTCGCCATGGGGCAGGGCCGAGACCGGCATGTCGCGCTTGTCGATGAGCCGCACCTCGGCAAGCACGTGCTCGGCCCGCTCGATCAGTTCCACATGGGCGCTAGCGCGCGAGAAGATGTCGAACCCGCGATTGGCACGGGATTGCACGACGAGGCGAACGTTTTCCCGCACGCTGAGGTTCGCAAACAGGTTGGTGAGCTGGAAGGCACGGCCGATGCCACGGTCGCACCGTTCAGCGACGCCCTTGCGGGTGATGTCCTCGCCGTTGAGGCGGACGCGTCCCGCGCTTGCACGCAACTGGCCGGAAACCAGGTTGAAATAGGTGGTCTTGCCGGCGCCGTTCGGCCCGACGATGGCCGTCAGCGTGCCGCGCTCGAAAGCGCAGGAAACGTTGTCGACGGCGACATGGCCGCCGAAGCGGATCGTCAGGTTCTCTGTCTCGAGAACGGGCGGTTCGCGAGTCACGGCGCGGATCTCCGGCAGTTGGGTGGAATATCGCAGGCAATCGTGGCCGTCCGCCCCCGCTTGCATGCGGGCGGGGGCGGACCAAGCGGATCAGCGTGTGTTGCGGACCGGGATCGCCATGTCCTCGATCTTCAACTCGCGGACCAGTTCGGGAATGCCCCATTCGACGTCCGGATCGACGCGGATCTTGAAGTGGTACATCGACTGCAGCGCCTGATGGTCCTCCGCACGGAAGGTCATGGTGCCCTTCGGTGTCTCGAAGGACATGCCCTCCATCGCCGTGATCAGCTCCTCGGTGTCGGTCGAGCCGGCCTTGCGGATGCCTTCCACGACAGCGATGGCAGCGGACATTCCGCCGGCGGTGAAGAAGTCCGGCGGTGAGCCGTGGCGCTTCTCGTGCTCGGAGACGAGCCAGTCATTGGCCGGGTTCTTCGGGATATCGTGATAGTAGTAGGTGGCGCCCTCCATGCCCGGCAGCGCCTTGTAGGCCTTCATCGCGGCCAGGATGTTGCCGCCGGTGGCGATCTCGATGCCGAAGCGCTCCGGCTCCATCGCCTTGATCTTGCCGATCGGATTGTTGCCGCCGGCCCAGATGACGAACAGGAACTTGCGGCCCTCGACATCCTTGAGGGCGTCGAAGATGCGCTGGGCGCTGGCCGTGAAGTCCTGGGTGTCGGTCGGGGCGTATTCCTCGAAGGCAAGCTTCGCACCGGTACCGGCAAGCGCCTCGCGGAATGCGGCGACGCCGTCGCGGCCGAAAGCGTAGTCCTGGGCGAGGGTCGCGATGGTGACGCCCTCCTTGCCGAGCGCCACCGCATTTGCGATGGCGTCCTGAGAGGAGTTGCGCCCGGTGCGGAAGATGTAGCGGTTCCAGTTCTCGCCTGTGATGCTATCGGCCACGGCCGGCTCGACGATCAGCAGCTTGCCGTACTCCTCGGCAACGGGAAGCATGGCAAGCGCCACGCCCGAGGAGACCGGCCCAACTGCGAGGTCCACCTCGTCGTCGCCATAGGCCTCGGCCAGGGCCGCGCGGGCGATGTCAGGCTTCAGCTGGGTGTCCTTCTCGATCACGACAATCTTGCGGCCGTCGATCTCCATCGTGCCGTCGGTCGCGTATTCCAGCCCCATCATGAAGCCGGTATGCGACTGCTTGGCATAGGCCTCAAGCGCGCCCGTCTTGCCGTAGACATGGGCGATTTTGATGTCCTGCGCGAATGCGGCGGCACCCAGCGGTGCGGCGGCAAAGCCGGCGGCCAGCGCGGCCACCAAGGCGAATTGTCTGTGCATGGCGTTACTCCCTGTTGGCGCATGCAAGCCGTGCCCGTTCCTCCGCGAGCATGTCTGCCTCGTTGCACCTCGTATATATGACGCATGATTCATGTTTCATGTCAATCGGTGGAGCGAAACCCCGCCGGATGGCGAAATTGCGCATTACGTCGCTTCGTGATGGCGATCACATTCATTTGCAGAAATGCCGGCTATCTTCAGAACATGGACGCAGGAAAAAGCGGCGTCATACAGGAAAAAGAGCGGCATCAAACAGAGGGAATGAAGTCATGATGAAGAAGATCGCAGTCACAAGTCTTGCAGTTGCCCTGACCGCCGGTGCGGTTATGGCCTCCGCCACCACCGATGCCGAGGCGCGTCGCTGGCATCACCAGAACGGCTGGGCAGCAGCCGGCGGGTTCGTCGCAGGTGCCATTGTCGGCTCCGCCTTGACGCAGCCGCGCTACTACGAGCCCGCTCCGCAATACGTCCCGGCTCCGGCCTACTATGGCCGTCCGGCCCCGTGGACTCCCGAATGGTACCGCTACTGCTCGTCGAGGTATCGTTCGTTCGACCCGGCGACCGGCTATTTCCGCACCCATTCGGGTCGTGTGAAGTTCTGCCGCTGAGCGGAACTGTCGACAGGAACCTGGAAGAGGCTGGCTTTTGCCGGCCTTTTTCCCGTGCATGCTTCGCCCCGCCGGCGCGGCGGGCTTGAAATTCGTCAGACTGGTTGCGGCAAGCTGCGACAAGAACTTCAGATCAGGGCAACTGGCGCCGGTCCCCGGCGATGCGGTTTCGGCCGGCTTGCTTGGCTGCGTAAAGATGCTGGTCGGCGCGGTTGAACGTATCGTCGATGTCTTCTGCCCGCACGACCGCCGTGACCCCGCCGGAGACGGTCGCGGTGATGGCAGTGCCGCCGAACAGGACGGGTGCCTCTGTCAGGGCGAGGCGCAGTCGTTCCGCCATTGCCATGACCGCGGCTGCGTCGGCATGCGGCATGACGACGAGGAACTCCTCGCCCCCCAGGCGGCCGAAATGATCGTCCTCGCGCAACAGTCTGCGCGCGCGCCCGGCAAACTCCCGCAGGACAGTGTCTCCCGCAAGGTGGCCGTGGCAGTCGTTCACCTGCTTGAAGTGGTCGAGATCAAGGAGAATGACGCCAAGGCCGGCCGCCACGATGTCGGGCTGCTCGGCAAGGTGCCTTGCCGCCGAAAGGATGGCCCGCCGCGACATGGCGCCGGTCAGCTCGTCGCGATGAGCCAGGTCATAGAGCTCCGCCTGTCGCTGCTTCAGGGCGGTGATGTCGACGCGGAAACCGACCGTGCCCCCGTTGGGGAGCTTCTTCTCCAGAACCCGGATCCAGCGCCCGTCGGGCAGCAACTGCTCGATCGCCTCGGCGGAGGTGCGGTGGGCGGCGAGACGCTCGACAAGCCAATCCTTCTCGCGCCCGCGAGCCTGCGGAAACTGCCCGCATCTCAGGCCCTCGCGCAGGATTTCCTCGAAGTGCTGCCCGGGCCGGATGGCGTGGGCCAGTTCCGGATAGACCCGCCGGTATTGCTCATTGCAGATCAGCAGCCTGTCATCGGCGTCGAACAGGGCAAAGCCGTCAGGCAGGATCTCGATGGATTCCGTGAGCGTTTCCCAGAACGAGGTGGCGATGCGCTCGGCCGCCACCTGTTGCAACTCGCGAAGGACGAGTTGGGCGACGTCCTCGACCGCGTCAAGGTCCTGTCGGGAGAGACAGTGCCTTCGGCCATCGGCGAGACAGATCGATCCGACCATGCGGCCTTCATTGTCCCGCATCTGGAACCCGGCGAGGAGTGTCATCCTGGTGCCGGCAAGCCGGGCCTCGTCGGGCAGGCCTCGATGGGACGAGCCGGTGCCGGGCGACCAGAGGAACGACCCGGTCGCCACGCAGGCCCGTGCGATCGCGTGGGCCAGCGCGGCAAGCGGATCGTTGCATCCCTCCCGATGCAGATCGCGCGTACCGTGCCCACCGGGCAGATAGACGAAGACGGCATCGACCTCGCACAAGCGACGTGCGATCCGCAATATCCGGGTCATTGCGACGTCGGCATGGAGCCTGGTGTCTTCGTCGGTCGCCGGAGCGTGCAACTCTGTGGCTGGTCCTGCCTCAAATCTGCTTGCCGGGGCCATGGTTGCCCTGACCTTGCCCGCGGGTTTCGGTGCGTTCACGTCAACCGTCCATGCATCTCGACCCGACCTGATCTGCCCGACCCGGCCGGTCCCGTTGATCGGTCCTGGGTGCCGTGCATCGCGAAAAAAGCGAAGGATGCCGGAACCTGCCGTAGAGGACGCAGGGCTTCAAGGTTCGAAGAGAGGATGTACCCATCGCAGACCTGCTGTCGTAAACAGCAGCTAGCGGGCAAAGGTGCGATTTGAATCGAGTTTTAAAGTCCGAGCCGGGCGGCGGCCCCGTGAGCGGCCGCCAGTCCCGTCGCGAAACAGGCTTGAAGAAGATAGCCGCCGGTCGGAGCTTCCCAATCCAGCATCTCGCCGGCGACGTGAATGCCGGGCAGGGCTGTCAGCATGAACGTGTCGTCGATTGCATCCCACATAATACCGCCGGCCGAGGATATGGCGCGTTCCGGGGCGGGAAAGCCGGTGGCCACCAGCGGCAGGGCCTTGATCCTGGCGGCGAGTTGCTCCGGGTCGGCCGGGCGGGCGCCGGGTTCGGAAAGGAGCGCGACGGCAACGGGAGGAAGCCCGGTGCTCTTGCGCAGGTGGTTCGACAGCGATTGCTTTCCGCGCGGCCGCGACAGGCGTTGGCGCAGGTTCTCGAGGTCGAGATCGGGGCGCAGGTCGATGGAGATATCGGCCCGCCCGCTATTCGCAATTCGGGCGCGAAGCTCCGGCGTCAGGGCATAGACGGCGCCGCCTTCGAGGCCGGAAGCCGTGACCACGGCTTCGCCCGCGATCCGCCGGTCGCCCACGGTGATGGCGATCCGCTTCAGCGGAGTGCCGGCGAAACGCTCGCGCAGGTGCTGCGACCAGGAAACGGAGATGCCCGCGTTGGCCGGCTGCAAGTCCGATACCGCGACGCCGCGCGAGGCAAGCAGCGGCACCCACTGCGCATTGCTGCCAAGTCGTGGCCAGCTTGCTCCGCCAAGCGCCAGAAGTGCGGCATCGGCACGGGCCTGCGAGGAGCCGTCCGGTCCCTCGAAATGCAATGCACCATCCTCGCCAAGGCCTGTCCAGGTTGAGCGGGTCTGAAGACGGACGCCGTTTGCCGCCAGGCGGGCGAGCAGGGCGCGCACCAGCGGCGAGGCCTTCATCTGCCGCGGGAACACGCGCCCGCTCGAGCCGACAAAGGTCTCGATGCCAAGCTCCCCGCACCAAGTCCGCAGCGCCTGCGGATCGAACGCCCTGATGACTGGCGTCAGCCGGTCTTCAGCCTCGCGGTAGCGTCCGAGGAAGGTTTCGACAGGTTCGCTGTGGGTGAGATTGAGGCCGCCGCGCCCGGCCATCAGAAGCTTGCGGGCGGGAGAGGGCATGCTCTCGTGAACGGTCACCGCCGCGCCGCGCCGCGACAAATGGTCGGCGGCGATGAGGCCGGCCGGGCCGGCGCCGACAACGACAACGGCGGGTTTGGCGATGCCCATGACTTGGTTCCCCATGACTTGATTCCCGGTGTGGTGAAATGGAAGTTCGTTCAGAGCCTGCCGGGAAGTGGGGTGAACTTCAGACCCGGGGTTGCGGCCCGGCCTCGCGGCGGGCAGCGAGGTCGCCTTCGTAGGCTTTGGCGATCCGCAGGAAACGGGTATAGGCGAAGTTCCCGGAAATCACGATCCCCCACCATCCGTAAAGCATGTAGCGGCGCAGGACATAGGCCTTGAGGAAGGCAAGCGGGAATTCGGTGAGAAGGCGCCAGCGGGCCACCTTGCGGCCGCGCTTTGCCATGTCGAGCGCCTGCATCGTGGAATAGCGGTTCATCTTCTCGACATGGAAGGCGACCGAGCGGATCGACCGATGCTCCATAGCCTGCCGGAGCCGTGCGGGTCGCGCATCCTCGGGCGGCCGTACGGTGTCGTGCACGGGCGAATCGGAAAAGCGTCCGGCCCGTCGATCGTAGAGGCGGATCTGGATATAACCGTAGGCCCAGGGCGCCGGCCCGTCCTCGTGCGCGAAGACATCCAGGATCGACACCTGCCAGAACGGGTTGGAAACAAGGGCGGAGGAACGCGCCAGTGTTTCGATCTCCAGCGCCAGTGCGGGCGTCGCGGCCTCGTCGGCGTCGAGATTGAACAGCCAGTCATTGCGGCACTGGTCTTCCGCGAAGCGCTTCTGCGGTCCGTAGCCGGACCAGGCATTCTCGATCACGCGCGCGCCGTGCCGCTCGGCGACCTCCCTCGTGCCGTCCCGCGAACCGCTGTCGACGACGATGATCTCGTCGGCGAAGGGTTTGACGCTGTCGATGGCGCGTCCGATCCGGTCCGCTTCGTCCCGCGCTATTATAAAGACGGAAATCGCCTGGGCTTCGCTCATTGAGGCAACGGCCTTCCTGGTTCTGCGACGGGATCGTGCCGAATCGCGCCCGCCCGGTCAGTCCGGAAAGGCGGGAGCGATGCAACTGCAAACCGCGCGCGCCTTCTTTAAGTGGCGATTCTCCCGTCATCAAGCATGTAGGCGGATCGCGGTGCAAGCGCCGGACGGACGGCAAG
This sequence comes from Stappia sp. MMSF_3263, assembly GCF_030733745.1. GTDB lineage: Bacteria > Pseudomonadota > Alphaproteobacteria > Rhizobiales > Stappiaceae > Stappia. The sequence continues at coordinate 161,496 of NZ_JASHIK010000001.1, forward strand.
CGGCGCGGCGTGCTCCACCTCCCGGTTTGCGCAAAAAGCCGCGAAACGGCGGAAATGCCGGGAAACGGGGCTCATTTGCTAACAGAGGCTTAACGGGGTGTCACCGCAAAGACACACTGTGTCCGTGGAGTGCCGCAAACAGGCATTTGCCGGTTGCGAGGCGCGGCCGGCCCGGCTTAGAACAGGGTCGAGCTCGCGGGGAAGCTTGCTCAACTCTCATCTCCCGTTGGCCACAAGGTCACTAGGGAACAACGACGAGGTCAGGAAAATGAACATTAAGAGCATCCTGCTCGGCGCTTCCGCTGCCGCCCTGGCGGCCACGGGCGCTCAGGCCGCCGATCTTCCGGTGGCTCCGGAGCCGGTCGATTACGTCCGCGTTTGCGACGCTTTCGGCACCGGCTTCTTCTACATCCCGGGCACCGAGACCTGCCTGAAGATCGGCGGCGGCGTTCGCGTTGAATTCCGTGCGTTCGACATGCTCCAGGACGGCGGCAGCGCTTGGGACGCCCGCACCGATACCTCGACCGGTATCCGTGCTCGTGGCTACCTGAACTTCGACAGCCGCACCAACACCGAGTACGGCCTGCTGCGCACCTACGTCGCTGCTTGGTCGACCACCGACAACGCTGGTGGCTCGGACTTCTACCTGGATGAAGCCTTCATCCAGCTCGGCGGCTTCGTCGCTGGTCGTACCGCTTCGTACTTCCAGTTCTACACGGGCAACAACTGGGGTTCCGTGCTCGACCAGGGCTTCGCTGACTTCGGCGAGACCAACCTGTTCGCGTACACCGCTCAGTTCGGCAACGGCTTCTCGGCTTCGGCCTCGGTGGAAGTTGCCAACAAGCGTGGCCAGATCTTCTACAACGGCGCTCAGATCGGTACCCGTACCGTTGCGCTCTCTGGTACCCCGGCTGCTTCGATCGACGGTTACGGCGGTCACAAGATCCCGGACTTCGTCGCCAACCTGCGCGTCGACCAGGGTTGGGGTTCGGCTCAGTTGATGGGTGCTCTGCACCACGTCTACGGCCGTTCGCTGAACGCTGCCACGATGGGTACCGGCACTGCCGCCACCAACTTCCCGGGCGCTGTTATCAGCACCAACGGCAAGGGCAAGCTCGGCTGGGCGATCGGCGCTGGCGCCACGTTCAACCTGCCGATGATTGCTCCGGGCGACAACGTGTCGATCCAGGCTTCGTACTCGCAGGGCGCTATCGGCTACGTGAGCTCGGCTTGGGACGGCGTCTTCTCTGACGCTTCCTACAACGCTGCCGGCGCTCTCAAGCTGTCGAGCGCATGGGGCATCGGTGGTGGCTTCACCCACTTCTGGACCCCGGCCATCTCGTCGGCTCTGACCGTGTCCTACAACAGCCTCGACCAGGCTGCTGGCGGTGCGGACATCCGCGACCTGAACGTTCAGGGTAACCTGATCTGGCGTCCGGTCTCCGGCCTCTATGTCGGTGCCGAGCTCGAGTACCGCAACCGCAACACCAACGTCGTTGGCGCGGACTCTGACGATCTCGTCGGTATCTTCCGCGTGCAGCGCACGTTCTAATCTGATCTCCTAGATCGGATTGAGGGCCCGGCGGGAAACCGCCGGGCCTTTTCTTTTGGGCGCATTGCAACGGCGTTGCCTCGACGAGAGGCGTCCCATCGGCCTGGTTCATGCGGTGTAATGGCGTCTATTCGGTCGCTTCTTTTTTGTTCTAAGCATATGTTTTAATTACAGTAAATAGAATATATTGACGTTCTCGTAAATAAGCCGCTTGCATCCCCGCCTCCAAGGTGGAATCTTCTCTCCCGACTGGAACAGCAAGACGCTTGCCTGCCGAGGCGCCGGGCCAATGCCCGCTGCGCTCCATCTCGCAGGGCAAGCGGTACCGCGAGGGAGCAATGCCATGACTGCAGCGATCGTTGGCTGGGCGCATACGCCGTTCGGCAAGCATTCCGAGGAAAGCGTCGAGAGCCTCATCGTCACCGTCGCGCGCGATGCGATTGCCGATGCGGGCTTCGAACCCGGCGATATCGACGAGATCGTGCTCGGTCATTTCAACGCCGGCTTCTCGGCGCAGGACTTTACCGCGTCCCTGGTTCTTCAGGCCGATCCGGCCCTGCGGTTCAAGCGTGCGACGCGGGTCGAGAACGCCTGTGCAACTGGTTCGGCCGCGGTCCATCAGGGGGTGCGGGCGATCAATTCCCGCGAGGCGCGCGTGGTGCTCGTCGTCGGCGTCGAGCAGATGACCACGACACCTGGCCCGGAGATCGGTAAAAACCTGCTCAAGGCGTCCTATCTGCCGGAGGACGGCGACACGCCGGGCGGATTCGCCGGCGTCTTCGGCAAGATCGCGCAAGGCTATTTCCAGAAATACGGTGACCGCTCGGACGCGCTGGCCGCGATCGCGGCGAAGAACCACAAGAACGGTGTCAGCAATCCCTATGCACAGATGCGCAAGGACCTGGGCTTCGAGTTCTGCCGCGCCGAAAGCGAGAAGAACCCGTTCGTCGCTGGCCCGCTGAAGCGCACCGACTGCTCGCTCGTCTCCGACGGCGCGGCAGCTCTGGTGCTCACCGATGTCGAAACGGCGCTGGGACGCAAGAAGGCGGTTGCATTCCGTGGCCTTTCGCATGTCCAGGACTTCCTGCCCATGTCGAAGCGCGACATCCTTGCGTTCGAGGGCTGCGGCGAAGCCTGGCGGCGGGCGTTGTCGGCAGCCGGCGTCGGCCTTGACGACCTCTCGTTTGTCGAGACGCATGACTGCTTCACGATCGCGGAGCTGATAGAGTACGAGGCGATGGGGTTAACGAAGCCGGGCGAAGGCCACCGCGCCATCCTGGAAGGCTGGACGCAGCCGGACGGGCGTTTGCCGGTCAATCCCTCTGGCGGGCTGAAGGCCAAGGGACATCCGATCGGAGCCACCGGGGTCTCGATGCATGTCCTCTCGGCAATGCAGCTGACCGGTACGGCCGGCGATATCCAGGTCAAGAACGCCGGGCTCGGCGGCATTTTCAACATGGGTGGAGCGGCTGTCGCCAACTACGTGTCGGTGTTGCAACCGCTGCGCTAACGAGCTGGATCGGGAGCTCGTTCCAGGCCTGTCGGGAAACGGCACAACCTCGGGTCGGGGCGCGGGCGTTTCGGTCATCGGCATTGGCATCGCACGGATGCGCGCCGGGAACCGACCCCGGGTTTGGGCGAGCGAACATGCCTGGTCGGGCGGATGATATGTGCAGATGATCGCGGCGCGGGGCAACGGCTTCCGCGCCGTTTGCTTTTCCCTTTGCCGCGCGCCGGCTCAATAGATCGCCGATTCCATGTGCCGGGCGAGGTCGAGCAGGTCGAAAGCCACGACTTCCCATGAATCCTCAGGTGCAAGGTCGTGGGTCTGCTCGGCTCCAAATTCTTTCGGCCTGGCAAAGAAGGCCGTCTTCAGGCCGGCGCTGCGTGCAACGGCAAGATCGGCATTGTGGGCTGAGGCGTACATGACCTCGCCCGGTGTGAGGCCGATCGCCTGCACCGCCCCGGCCAGCAACCCGCCACGCCGGCCCTCGCCGACCAGATCGGTTCCCAGAACCAGGTCCCAAGGCAGGCCGGCATGCTTGGCAAGCCAGGTCATGGTCGAGGTCGGGATGTCCGTGCAAGGGGCAATGACGTATTCGCGGCGCAATGCCCGTAAACCGGGAACGCTGTCGGGCCAGGACGGCAGCCGTTGCCAGCTGCTTGCAAGTTGCGCTGTGTCCTTGTCGCCAAGGACCCGATCAAGTTTCCCGGTTTCCAGAACATCCTGCAGGGATGCGCTTGCGACTTCGTCACCGCGCACATCCTGAGCAAGCGGATCCCGCACACGGGCTCTGTAGGCCTGATACCAGGCGTCCGCCAGCGCGTGGGAACTGATCTCACGACCGCTCTTGGCAAAGGCCCGCTCGAAACCATGGGCAAGTCCTTTACGCCAGTCGATTACGGTGCCGAATACATCAAAGAAAATAGCTTTTACCACGGGATTCACTCGATATTGATTTGATTGAAACGTCTCGCGACAGCGTAGTATTAGTTGTCCGGATGCGAGAATCAACCAAGAGTGCTAGGCCTCGAAACAATAGTAGCATCCTTGAAATTGATTCGTTGCAGAATCTAATTTTCCTGTCGTTGTGAAAAATATGGTTGCGAGTTGAAGTCATTCGCGTTCGATTCAAATAAAAACATCGGCCTGCACGAAATGAATGTGCGTCTCTGGATTTTGGTTTGGTTGCGTTGGTGTCTTGCAATAACTTGTAACCACATGCTGGTGGTGCAGGCGAAGAGAAACCAGAGGTGGTAATATTGCGCGAACCGCCCACGGTCCGCGCCGTGGCGGCAGGCACGTCTCTGACATGACACCTCTCTGGATGCGATGCCCGCAGGTGCAAGACGTGTATCGGTGCGGTGCGCCGTGAACGGATGGCAGCGCCGGCAGAACCGGAAAGCCGTGGCGGGCGGCGTTTCACCTGAGGAACCTTCGCACGGATATTTTCCGCATGGGAAATCGTCGGCCGGCAGGGGCGCGGCATTGCCTTTGCCGTGTCGACATGCCCGCCCGGGGATGTTTTTTCTCCTCTTCTCGTCTCGTTTGAAATGCCATGCCCGGCGGATCGGCACGTGAGCCTCTATCTGTAGGTTCACTCAGAATTCAGCCGGAGACCGCGCCGAATGACCCGCCAGGATGACGCAGCAAATCGAAAGCTTGCCGTCTTCCCGACCTTTCACAAGGTCGAGGGACGTCGGGTTGTGGTGGTCGGCTCCGCAGAGGAGGCTGCTGCCAAGGTTCGGCTTCTGGCCGAGACGCGGGCGCGGATCGAGGTTATCGCCCCGCGGATAAAGCCTGCGGTGGCCGCGGCTCTCGACACCGCAGGTGGCGTATGGGTTCGTGCCAGGTTCCAGCCCGGGCTCCTCGAGGGCGCTGCGTTGGTCTTCGCCGCGAGCGGCGAGGAAAGACAGGATACGGCTGTCGTCGAAGCGGCCCGGAAACTCGGTATTCCCGCCAATGCGGTCGATCGTCCGGAGCTTTGCGACTTCTATGTCGGCGCGCTCGTCAACCGCGCGCCGGTTGCCATCGCGATCACCTCGACGGGTGTCGGACCGGTGCTGGCACGTCACATTCGTGCCCGCATCGAGGCGCTGTTGCCGCGCGAGACCGGCGATCTCGCTCGCCTGGCCGAGAGCTTTCGCGACACGGTCGCCCGGGTGATCGTCGGCGCCGCGGAGCGTCGCCGCTTCTGGGCGCGCTTCTTTTCCAGTCCCGTGGCTGCGCATCTGCAGGCGGGGCGGCCGGACGTGGCCCGCGCCGAGGCGCAGCGCCTGCTCAACAGCCGCAGCGACGATGCCGGTTTCGTCTGGCTCGTGGGCGCGGGGCCGGGCGCCGAGGACCTTCTCACCTTGCGCGCGCAGCGTGTGCTTCAGGAAGCCGATGTCATTGTCCATGACGCGCTGGTTCCAGGCGAAGTGATTGCGATGGGTCGGCGCGATGCGGAGCGCATCGCGGTCGGCAAGCGCAAGGGCGCGCATTCGGTGTCTCAGGCGCAGATCAACGCGATCCTGGTGCGCGAAGCCGCGCTCGGGCGCCGCGTTGTCCGCCTGAAGGCGGGTGATCCGCTGGTCTTCGGGCGTGCCGGCGAGGAAATGGCGGCGCTGCGCGAGGCCGGTGTCGCCTATGACATCGTTCCCGGCGTGACGGCGGCGCTTGCCGCGGCCGCCAGTGCGCGCATTCCGCTGACGTTGCGTGGCATTGCCTCCGATCTGGTGTTTGCGACCGGTCATGACCGCTCCGGCGACACCTTGCCCGGCTGGGCGGGGCTCGCCATGGGCGGTGCCACGGTGGCCGTCTACATGGGGCGCAGTGTTGCCGCGCGCGTCGCCGAACGTCTGGCTGAAGCCGGGCTTGCCGCCGAGACCCCTGTCGTGGTGGTGGAGAACGCCGCGCAGCGGGGCGAAACCCTCTATGCCGGGACGCTTTGCGATCTCGCGGCCTTTGAAGGGCGCGACGACGTGACAGGGCCCGCACTCATCGTCATCGGCAAGGCGGTCGGCCACGCCGATCTACCCGAAAGCCAGCCCTTGCGCGCGATGCTCGCCTCCCGAGCCGTCGCCGCCGCTTGAGCACGCCATAAGGAACGACTGCATGAAAGCTCTTACTGCCAACCGTCTGATCGATGGCGAGGTTGTCTGGCTGGGCCGTGCCGGCCAGTGGGTCGAGACGCTGGATGTCGCCCGTTTGCTGGAGAACGCCGAGGCGATTGCCGAGGCAGAGGCGCTGGGGATCGAGGCCGTTGCCCAGCGGCTGATTGTCGAGCCGTACCTGATCGACCTGCGGCGGGAGGATAACGAGATCGTACCGGTCCGGTTCCGCGAACGGATCCGCGCCAAGGGGCCGACGACGCGCCTCGACCTTGGCAAGCAAGCCCGCCGCGAGGTTTCGGCCGCCTGAGCAGGCGGAGCGGATACCCGGCAACCCAGACCAGACAGACTTCGGGCCGCCGGCGCTGGATGCGCGGCGCCTGCCGATCCAGGAGACAGCGATGTATCGCTACGACGAATTCGATGCGCATTTCGTTTCGGCACGGGTCGAGCAGTTTCGCGACCAGGTGCGGCGCCGGCTCGCCGGCGATCTGACCGAGGACCAGTTCAAGCCGCTGCGGCTGATGAACGGCGTCTATCTGCAGCTCCATGCCTACATGCTGCGGATTGCCATTCCTTACGGCACGCTGGATGCGCGGCAGATGCGCCGTCTCGCCCATATCGCGCGCACCTATGACCGTGGATACGGCCATTTCACCACGCGTCAGAACATCCAGTTCAACTGGCCGCGGCTGAAGGACATTCCCGATATCCTCGAGCAGCTTGCCGAAGTCGAGATGCACGCCATCCAGACCTCGGGCAACTGCATTCGGAATGTCACGGCGGATCACTTCTCGGGAGCCGCCGCCGACGAGATCGTCGACCCGCGCCCCTATGCCGAGATCCTGCGCCAGTGGTCGTCGCTGCATCCGGAGTTCTCGTTCCTGCCGCGCAAGTTCAAGATCGCGGTCACCGGTGCTCCGCACGACCGTGCAGCGGTGCAGGTTCACGATATCGGTCTGCAGGCGGTGCGCGGTGCCGACGGCAATATCGGCTTCACCGTCTTTGTCGGCGGTGGTCTGGGCCGCACGCCGATGGTCGGCCGCAAGGTTCGCGATTTCCTCCCCGAGGAGGACCTGCTTGCCTACAGCGAGGCGATCCTGCGCGTCTACAACCGCTACGGTCGCCGCGACAACAAGTACAAGGCACGCATCAAGATTCTCGTGCATGAAACCGGTCTGGAAACGCTCAAGGCCGATATCGAGCGCGAGTTCGAGGAGATCCGGGGCGGCGTGCTCGACCTGCCGCAGGCCGAGATCGACCGCATCGTGGGATACTTCGCGCCGCCGGAGCTTGACGCCGGCGCGGATGACGAGGCGTTCGAGCGGGCCGTGGCCGCCGATCCGGCGCTTGCCGCCTTTGCCGAGTGCAATGTCCATGCGCACCACGGTGCCGGCCATGCCAGCATCACGATCTCGCTGAAGCCGGTCGGCAAGGCGCCGGGCGATGCGACGGCGGAGCAGATGGAAGTCGTTGCCGACCTCGCCGAGCGTTACGGCCACAACGAGATCCGCGTCAGTCACGAGCAGAACCTCGTCCTGCCGCATGTGCGCAAGTCCGACATTCCGGCCGTCTTCGCGGTGCTGGTCGGGGCCGGCCTCGGCGATGCCAATGCGGGCCTTGTGACAGACATCATCGCCTGCCCGGGCATGGACTATTGCGCGCTTGCCACCGCGCGCTCGATCCCGGTTGCGCAGCGTATCTCGGAGCGTTTCGCCTCGCTCCAGCGCCAGCGCGACATCGGCGACCTGAAGATCAAGATCTCCGGCTGCATCAATGCCTGTGGTCACCACCATGTCGGCCATATCGGTATTCTGGGCGTGGAGAAGAAGGGCGAGGAATACTACCAGATCACCCTTGGCGGCTCGGCCGACGAGAACACGTCCGTTGGCGAGATCATCGGACGCGGCTTTTCCTATGACGAGATCGTCGATGCCATCGAGAAGGTGGTCGACACCTATGTCGATCTGAGAAGCGATCCGGCGGAAGACTTTCTCGCCGCCTATCGCCGGGTTGGCGATGCGCCCTTCAAGGAGGCTCTCTATGGCTCAGCCTGAAGTCCTGCTGCCCGAACCGGATGCGGCATTCGAGGCGCTTACCCTGGCGCAGCGCCACCAGGGAGCCTCCGCCATGGAGGTCATCGCCGCCGCGCGCGAGCGTTACGGCGAAGGTCTTGCCATGGTCTCCTCCTTCGGGGCCGAGGCGGCGGTGCTGCTGCATCTCGTTTCGCGGGTCGATGCGGATATTCCGGTGTTGTTCATCGACACGAAGAAGCTGTTTCCCGACACATTGCGCTACCGGGATCTGCTGGTGGAGCGCTTCGGCCTGAGTGACGTGCGCACGCTGACGCCGGACCCCGCCGACCTTGCCGCCGAGGATCCGGCCGGCATGCTGTGGATGGGCAACACGGATGCCTGCTGTGACATCCGCAAGGTGCGACCGCTGGCGCGCGGCCTGAAGGGTTTCGATGCCTGGATTTCCGGCCGCAAGCGGTTTCAGGCCAGCAGCCGCTCGGACATCCCGCTCTTCGAGGCGGAAGGTGGCCGGGTGAAGGTCAACCCGCTTGCCGACTGGGACCCCTCGGACCTGCGGGCTTATGTCGTGGAGCAAGGTCTTCCGCCCCATCCTCTGGTTGCCAAGGGATATCCCTCAATCGGCTGCATGCCCTGCACCAGCCCGGTTGCTGAAGGTGAGGACCCGCGTGCTGGTCGCTGGAGGGGGCAGGAAAAGACGGAATGCGGCATTCATTTCGCGCTGCCGCTCGAAAACGAACAGGGAGCCGGGATCTGATCATGGCCGCAAGACTTTATCGCGCCGGCGGGTTTGTCGCCGATGACTGGCTGCTGCTCGGCGACGAGGATGCGGTACCTGAGACCGGGCGCCTCATCCTGCCGCTCGCGCGCTTCCTGGAACTGGCCGGGGCAGGGCGTTCCGAGCCGCGTTTCGCGGTGCTGGTAAAGGCTCACGAGGATCCCCAACTCCTCGCCCCACATTTGGCCGGACTGACGCTCGTGGCCGTGGCGTTCGAGAAGTTCTCGGACGGGCGGGGCTATTCGACGGCCCGGCTTCTACGCCAGCGCCTCGGCTTTACCGGCGAGGTAAGGGCGGTCGGCGATGTGCTGCTCGACCAGATTCCGCTGATGCGGCGCGTCGGCTTCGACGGTTTCGCGGTCTCTAATGAGCCGACGATCCGGGCGCTCGAGGCTGGTCATGATGTCGACGTGCCTCTATACCTTCAACCTTCGGAACGCTCAGACGAGGTGCCGGCCGGTGCCCGATACTGGGCGCGGCGCCCGTCAGGTGCGCAGCTTTCCTGATGCCAGGGCTCGGCCGGGCGGTTATTCTGCCGCGCGCGGCACGCTCCATGGATGTTCCCAGACAGACTTGAGGATGAAGCGGATGAATGTGGTCAATCTTGCCGGCGATCTTGCGGACGCCGTTCCTGCCGGCGCCACCGCCGAGACGGTGACCGAAGTCCAGCACTACACGGACGATCTGTTTCGTTTCCGCATGACGCGGCCGGCGAGCTTCCGCTTCCGTTCCGGCGAGTTCGTGATGATCGGCCTGGCGATCGGCGAAAAACCGGTGTTCAGGGCCTATTCCATCGCCTCGCCGTCGTGGGACGAGGAGCTCGAGTTCTTCTCCATCAAGGTGCCCGACGGACCGCTTACCCAGCATCTGCAGAAGATCAAGGTCGGCGACAAGGTCCTGATGAAGAAGAAGCCGACCGGAACGCTCGTCAACGACGCGCTGATCACCGGCAAGCGGCTTTACATGTTCTCGACCGGCACGGGCTTCGCGCCATTCGCAAGTCTCATTCGCGATCCGGAAACCTATGAGAAGTTCGATGAGGTGATTGTCACCCATTCCTGTCGTTTCGTTGCGGAGCTTGCCTATTCCAAGGAAACGGTCGCGGCCGCCAAGGAAGACCCGTTGATCGGGGAATACGCCGCCGATCGCCTGCGTCTCTTTACGTCGACGACCCGGGAACCTTACGAAACGACCGGCCGTATCACTACCTTGATTGAAAATGGCGAGCTTTTCCGGAAGCTTGGCGTGCTGCCGCTCGATCCGGCCGTTGACAGGGCGATGATCTGCGGGTCGATGGCCATGCTGAAGGACACCAAGGCATTGCTCGAGGCCGCCGGCCTTACCGAAGGCGCCAACAACCGGCCGGCCGAGTTCGTGATCGAGCGCGCCTTCGTCGGCTGATGCCGTAGAGGCACGCTTGCACTGGCCCCCGGTGCCTGACATGAGTGTCGACACGCGCGATACCATGAGGGGTTCTATGAACGAACGTGACGACGGGGAACTGGCAGCGGATTGCGGCCAGACGGATGCGGTCCGTGTGATCGACCGGAAGACCCTTTTCGAGGGCTTTGGCAGCTATCGCGAAATGACGGTCGAGCACTCGACCGCGGATGGCGGCAAGCAGACCATCTCGCGCGAGTACCAGACTCGCACGGACGTTGTTGCAATCCTCCCCTATGATCCGGTGCGCCGTGTTGCGATGCTGGCGCGGCAGTTGCGCGTTCCGCTATTCGCCCGGGACGATCATGACGGATATCTCACCGAGGTTCCGGCGGGGCATATCGATCCTGGCGAGGATGCGCAGTCGGCCGCGCGGCGGGAGGTCGCGGAAGAGGTCGGCATTTCGGTTCGCGAGATGGAGCATGTGGGCGATGTCTTCGCCTCGCCCGGTGCGCTGACCGAGAAACTGAGTCTCTATCTGGGAACGTATGGTGCCGGAGACCGGATCTCCGGCGGCGGCGGCCTTGCGGATGACGGCGAGGATATTGTGGTGCTGGAACGACCCCTGGCGGAACTCGCCGCCCTCGTAAGCGCCGGCGAGATTGCCGACGCCAAGACGATGCTGCTTGTCCAGGCGCTGCAGTTGCGCCAGCCGGAGCTTTTCTCGTAACCTGCGGGTCCCGCCCGCAAACCTCGAGGAATTGCCCATGCCGATGAACCGTGTCGTGCGTCTCGTCAAACGCCCAGCCCCCGGTCTCGTGAGCCCGGACTGTTTCGAGATTCGCGACGAGACGGTGCCCGAGCCCGGCGAGGGCGAGTTCCGTGTCCGCGCGCAATTCGTGTCGCTCGACCCGGCGATGCGCGGTTGGGTCAATGACGGGCGCTCCTATGTGCCGCCGGTGGGACTTGGCGATGTCATGCGCGCCTTTTCCGCCGGAACGGTCGAAGCATCCCGTCACCCGGACTTTCATGAGGGCGATGCGGTCGTTGGCCTGTTCGGGGCGCAAACCCACGCGATTTCCGACGGCAAGGGCGTTCAGCGGGCGGACACGTCGATCGCGCCACTGCAGACATGGATTGGCGGTCTTGGCATGCCGGGGCTGACGGCCTATTTCGGGCTCCTGCGGGTTGCCGAGGCGAAGGAGGGCGACACGGTGGTCGTCTCCGCGGCCTCCGGAGCGGTGGGCTCGATTGTCGGGCAGATCGCCAGGATCAAAGGGTGCCGCGCCGTGGGCATAGCCGGCGGCCCGGAGAAGTGCCGTGCGCTCGTCGAGGAAGACGGCTTCGACACGGCGGTCGACTACAAGGCGGGCAACCTCGCCGGCGATCTTGCCGCCGCCTGCCCGAACGGCATTGACGTTGATTTCGAGAATGTTGGCGGCCCGATCCTGGACGCCGTGCTGCCCCTGATGAACCCGTTCGGCCGGATCGCCGTTTGCGGGCTGATTTCCTCCTATACGGCGACGACCCCGCCGCCCGGGCCGGCAAACCTGCGTTTTCTCCTGACCATGCGGCTGAAGATGCAGGGCTTCATCGTCTTCGATTTCGCGCGTGAGAACCCGATCGCGCTGGCCGACCTCTCCCAGTGGATCGTCCAGGAAAAGCTTCGCTTCCGCGAGGACGTGCGCGATGGCGGCATTGATGCGTTCCCCGAGACGCTGAACCTTCTCTATACGGGCGGAAATTTCGGCAAGCTCAGCCTCAGGGTCTGACGCTGGCTCGGCGGGCGCCATCGTGCTGACAAGAAGGCGCGGCCAAATCGGGTTCGCCGACTATCATTGAGGCGGGGGAGCACGATGCGTCTTATCGGATTTGGCCATACCGGACTTGGCGCCGCCGTGCTGGCGGGCGTGATCAGCGTCTGCATGGGCCTGACGGAGCCCGCCTTCGCCTCCCTCGACAGCTGTGTCGCCGCGATCCGGTCGCAGGCCGTGAAAGCGGGCGTGAGCAGATCGACCGTCGAGGCGGCCTTGCGGGACGTTGCCTATGACGAGAAGGCGGTGCGTTTCTCGACGAGCCAACCCGAGTACAAGACCCCGATCTGGGACTATCTCGCGTTCCTTGTCGATGACGCCCGGATCGAAGACGGACGCGCGATGCTGCGTCGCCACGCGACGACGCTCGCCAATGTCGAGAAGCGATATGGCGTCGATCGCCATATCGTCGTCGCCGTCTGGGGCGTGGAGAGCGATTACGGCCAGTTCCGGGGAGACTTCCACGTCCCGCATGCGCTTGCCAATGTCGCCTGCGCCGGACGCCGTGCAAAGTATTTCCGTTCGGAACTGATAGAGATCCTGAAGATCGTCGATCGCAGGGATGTGCGCCTGTCCGATCTCCAGGGGTCCTGGGCCGGGGCCTTCGGACAGACCCAATTCATGCCGTCCACCTACCGGCGCCTGGCTGTCGACTTCGATGGCGATGGCCGCAAGGACCTCGTCAACTCTGTGCCGGACGCGCTTGCCTCCACCGCCAACTACCTCAAGAAATCCGGATGGGTTACCGGCATGCCCTGGGGCTATGAGGTGAAACTGCCGAAAGGCTACAGCGGCCCTTCGGGACGAAAGAAGCGGGCAAGTGTCACGGCGTGGGGCAAACGCGGTGTGCGTCATCTTGATGGCGGCGACCTGACCGGCGCCGCCGATGCGGGGCTGTTGCTGCCGGCGGGCGCGGAAGGACCTGCATTCCTCGTTTTCAAGAATTTTGACGCGATCTACTCCTACAATGTCGCGGAGAGCTATGCGCTCGCCATTTCGCATCTCGCCGACAGGCTGCGCGGGGCGGGGCCGTTCAAGGTCGATTGGCCCACCGCAGATCCCGGCCTGTCGCGGGCCGAGCGGCTTGAGCTGCAGAAACTGCTGCTGCGCGCCGGATACGACATCGGTGAGGCCGACGGCAGGGTCGGAGCGGCAACACGGGCGGGAATCCGGCAGGCGGAGGCTCGCTTCGGCTTTCCCCAGACCGGTCGTCCCGGTCAGCGGATCTACAAGGCGCTGGGTGGCAGGTAGCAGATTTCTGGTCCGCCGTAGGGCGGACGTTTGCCGGGATCAACTGCCCGGCTTGCCGGGAATCCCCTTGTAGGCATCGGCGCCCCAGATCTTCTTGACCTGCTTGTCGCGGCCGCAGGACCAGCGATAATAGGTGTAGCGGCGCGGCGCGCGCTCATGGAAGTCCTGATGATAGTCTTCTGCCGGGTAGAAGGCTCCCGCCTCCAGGACCGGGGTTACGATCTTCGTGCCGAGCTGGTTTGCCGCGTCCGCCTTCTGTGCCTCGGCCACCCGCTGCTGGCGAGCGTCCAGCGTGAAAATCGCGGTGCGATAGGAGGCACCTCGGTCGCAGAACTGGCCGCCGTCATCTGTCGGGTCGACGCTTCTGAGAAGGGCGGAGACCAGTTCCGCGTAGCCGACTTTGTCCGGGTCGAACCGGATGCGCACCGCCTCGTAATGGCCGGTGTCGCCACCTGTCACCTGCTTGTAGGTCGGGTTCTGTGTATGACCGCCGGTGTAGCCGGAGACCGTCTCGATGACGCCGGGGATCTTGTCGAAATCGGCCTCGACGCACCAGAAGCAGCCACCTGCGAAAATTGCCGTCTCGGCGTCTGCTGCGCGCGCCGCACCTCCTCCTGAAAGCAGAAGCATGAGCGCAAGGACGAGTGGCGCTAACAGTGCGTGGACCCGTCTTTGGCTCCCGGTTGATCCGTGTCCTGAATGTATCTGGGTCTGCATGTCCGCCTCCCGCTTGATGGCCGTGCCTATCCTGAGTTTGGCGCCGTCGGGCTTGCGATCAAGCGCCGCCGACTTCACATCCTCGGGATGTGGAAAGGGATATGAGCTGATTGCCGGGTCATGGGTCATCGGCTACGGTCCGGCAAACGTGCATTCATATGACAAATGGGAGCGCAAGCCTTGCAGACGCACATCACCCACTACGAGGCTGTGATCGATGGCAAGTTGGCCGCCTCGGTCACCGGCGGCCGCATCGAGATGGTCTGTCCGAGCGACGGCCAGATCTTCGCGACTGTCCCGCGTTGCGATGCGGCTGATGTCGGCCGGGCTGTCGTCGCGGCAAGGCGCGCCTTTGACAAGGACGGCTGGCCGGCGACGCCGTCTGTCGAGCGCGGCCGTATCCTGTCGCGGCTATCCTCGTTGATCCGCGAGAATGAGGACGAACTGGCCGCGCTGGAGTCCCGGGACACCGGCAAGCCGCTGCGGCAGGGCCGGGCGGACATTGTCGCTGCCGCGCGCTACTTCGAGTTCTACGGGGGAGCGGCTGACAAGGTGACTGGCGAGACGCTGCCCGTGCAGACCGGTTTTCTGGCCATGACCCTGCGAGAGCCTCACGGCGTTGTCGGCTCGGTGGTGCCATGGAACTATCCGGCGCAGATCATGGCCCGCGTTGCCGGTGCTGCGCTCGCCATGGGGAACACCCTGGTGATGAAGCCGGCAGAGGATGCCTGTCTCTCCGTTGTCAGGATCGCTGAACTGGCGCTTGAGGCAGGTCTCCCAGCCGGCGTCTGGAATGTGGTCACGGGCCTTGGCGAGGAGGCGGGAGCGGCGCTTTCCAATCACCCGGAACTTGATTTCCTTACATTCACGGGCTCGCCCGAGGTCGGAACGCTGATCCAGACCGCGGCGGCCAAGAACCATATCGGTTGCACTCTGGAGCTTGGCGGCAAGTCGCCGCAGATCCTTTTTGCCGATGCGGATCTCGAGGCCGCGCTGCCGGTCGTCCTCAATGCCATCATCCAGAATTGCGGCCAGACCTGCTCCGCCGGCAGCCGGCTTCTCGTCGAGGCCAGTCACCTCGATACGGTCATGGAGCGGTTGCGCCAGAGTTTCCGTGCGCTTGTCAGCGGACCGCATGACCGTGATCTCGATCTCGGGCCGCTGATCAACGCGGCGCAGGCACGCCGTGTTGCAGATTTTGCGGAAGACGCGGCAAAAGCCGGGGTGCCGCTGATTGCGGAAGGGACCGTGGCTCCGGACAGTTCGCAGCACGGCTTCTATGTTCCCGCCCGGGTCTACGGCCCCGTGCCGCTTGATGCGCGTCTTGCGCGCGAGGAGGTCTTCGGTCCGGTCCTCGCGGTCATCCCGTTCCGGGACGAAGCGGAAGCGGTGCAGATCGCCAACGGCACGGAGTACGGGCTGGTGGCCGGCGTGTGGACGCGCGACAGCGCGCGCGCCATGCGCGTCGCCCGGGCGGTGCGTTCGGGCCAGGTCTTCGTCAACGGATATGGCGCGGGCGGCGGCGTGGAACTTCCCTTCGGCGGGTTCAAGAAATCCGGCCACGGCCGCGAAAAGGGATTTGAGGCGCTGCGTGAATTTTCGGCGCTGAAGACCATTGTTGTAAGCCACGGCTGAATTGCCGGGCAGGAGATTGCAAGAGGAGCATCGGGGAATGGCTGGAAGGCTTGAGGGCAAGGTCGCGGTTGTGACCGGCGCGGGATCCGGGTTTGGCGAGGGGATCGCCCGTCGCTTTGCCGAGGAAGGCGCCAGCGTCGTCGTCGCGGACATAAACGGCGAAGCGGCGGAGCGGGTTGCGGCGGATATTGGCCCGGCCGCGCGGGCCGTGCGGGCCGATGTCACGGTCATGGCAGATGTCCAGGACATGTGCGCGGCAGCCCAAGCGTTTGGCGGCCTTGATGTCCTCGTCAACAATGCCGGCTATACCCATCGCAATGGCTCGATGCTGGATATCGACGAGGAGATGTTCGACCGTATCCTGGCCGTGAACGCCAAGGCGATCTACCTCGCGGCCCTCGTTGCCGTTCCGATGATGCGCGCGCGTGGCGGTGGTTCGATCATCAACACGGCATCGACCGCCGGGCTGCGTCCGCGTCCCGGCCTCACCTGGTACAACGCATCCAAGGGCTGGGCGATCACCGCCAGCAAGTCGATGGCGGTGGAACTGGCGCCGGACAATATCCGCGTCAACGCGCTCTGCCCTGTCGCGGGCGAGACGGGCATGCTGCATCTCTTCATGGGGGAGGATACGCCGGAGAAGCGGACGCAATTCCAGGCATCAATCCCGCTCGGTCGGTTGTCGCGACCGGACGACATGGCCGGGGCGGCGCTTTGGCTTGCCTCCGACGAAGCGGCCTTCATCACCGGCGTCGCACTGGAAGTGGACGGCGGCCGCTGCGTTTGAGCGGTGGCCCGCGCCTGTGTCCTGACGTCAGGAGGCAACCGTCCGGTTGCGGCCGCCGTGCTTGGCCTCATAAAGGCGCATGTCCGCGATCCTGAGGGCGGCATGGAGGTTCGCCTCGGTGCCGCTTGACACGCCCACGCTGATCGTCACCGGACCGAGCGACTTCAACTGGCCTCCGGCGCCGGTCAGCCCGGAGAGCTCGGCCCGGACCTTCTCGATGAAGGCCATGCAGTCCGGAGCAGGCAGCCCCGGCAGCAACACGCAGAACTCGTCGCCGCCAAGACGCGCGGGAAAGGCGCGTTGCGGACAGGCGCCGCGCAGGATCGTGCCGAACATCCGGATCAACTCGTCGCCCTGTTCATGGCCGTGGCGGTCATTGACCGACTTGAACGTGTCGATGTCGATTGCGGCGACCGCGATTTCCTCGCCGCCGCGCCGTGTCTTGTCGAACAGCGCATTGCCTTCCGAAAACAGGTGCCGGCGGTTGGAAAGGCCGCTCAACGCGTCGCCGTGCGCCATCGTCGAGAGCGTCTGGATGCGGTCGAGCATGTCGAGGTTCTGTGAAATCCTGAGCATGAATTCTTCTGGCGTGCAGGATTTCGGCAGGAAGTCGTTGGCGCCGGACTTCAGGAAGCGCGCGATGACTTCCGGTCCCGCCTTGCCCGACAGGCCGATCACGGCCAGTTCGTTCATTCCCTGGCGTCCCCGGATGGCGCGGAGGATCTCGAACCCGTCGACGCTCGGCAGGACATAGTCGAGGATCACCAGTCGCAGATTCTCGATCGTGTCGAGCATCGCGATCGCCGTCTCGTGGTTGGGGGCCGTATGCACGCGCAACTGGTAAAGCGACAGGCGGCGGGCGATGACTTCGGTGTCGACCCGGCTGTCGTCGACGACAAGCGCGTCGATATGGCGGTTGGCATAGACCCGCTGCACCAGAGTCGTCAGATAAGTGAGGCTCGCCGGACTGTCCTTCAGGATGTAGTCGACGATGCCCTTGTTGAGCAGGGTGTGGCGGAGGGTCTGGTCGAACCGACCCGAAAACACGATGGTAGGCAGGTCCGCGGCGAGCGTCACGTCGACGATCTCGCCGTCGGGGGCGTCCGGAAGGGTGAGGTCGACCAATGCAACGACCGGATTGAAGTCCGGCCGCGCGAGCAGGGCCTCGGCCTCCGCGCGGTTGGTGGCGGATACCACCTCGAGCCCGTGAATTTCGCTGAGTTGGCGGCGGATGACGCGCTCGAAGAACGAGGCGTCCTCTACAAGCAATACTTGTCCCATATGCCTTCAGTCCAAATCGCGTCCCTGGGACGGGTAGACTTGCGCAACAGGGGTAAAGGAAGCGTTTACCGAATCGCTGTTGGGTTCATGCGGGAAATTGCGGGTCCGGCAGATATCATGGGCGATCGGGAAATCCGGTTCCCTCGTCATGACCCTGGCAGGGCAAGCGGCAACCGCCCGCCCCGCCGGTTTGTCAGCAATGGTCTCAGGCGGGCACCGTCAGCTTTGCCTTGGTGCTTGCCATGACTTCCTCGGCGGTGACGCCGCTGGCCAGCTCGACCAGCGTCAAGCCGTCATCCGTCACGTCGAAGACGCCGAGATTGGTGATGATGCGGTCGACGCAGCGCACGCCGGTCAGCGGAAGGGTGCAGTCCTCGAGCAGCTTCGGGTCGCCGCCTTTCGAGGTATGGTCCATGATCACCACGACGCGCTTGACGCCGGCGACCAGGTCCATCGCGCCGCCCATGCCTTTGACCATCTTGCCCGGGATCATCCAGTTGGCGAGGTCGCCCTTTTCGGAAACTTCCATCGCGCCGAGGATCGACAGGTCGATATGGCCGCCTCGGATCATGCCGAAACTGTCTGCCGAGGAGAAATAGCTCGTCTGAGGCAGTTCGGTAATCGTCTGCTTGCCGGCGTTGATGAGGTCGGGATCGACCTCGTCGTCGGTCGGGAAGGGACCCATGCCGAGCATGCCGTTCTCGGATTGGAGCGTGACGTGCACGCCTTGGGGAATGTAGTTGGAAACCAGCGTCGGAATGCCGATGCCGAGGTTGACGTAGAAACCGTCTTCCAGCTCCTGCGCGGCGCGCTGAGCCATCTCGTCGCGAGTCCAGGCCATGTCTGTTCTCCTTGTCCTCAGGCGGCGCGGGTGGTGCGCTTCTCGATCCGCTTCTCGTGCTGGCCGAGAATGATGCGGTCGACGAAGATGCCGGGCGTGTGGATGTTGTCCGGATCGAGCTCGCCGATCTCGACAATCTCCTCGACCTCGACCAGCGTCTTGCGGCCGGCCGTCGCCATCATCGGATTGAAGTTGCGGGCGGTCTTCCGGTAGATCAGGTTGCCTTCCTTGTCCGCCTTCCACGCCTTGACCAGGGAAACGTCGGCGACGAGGCCGGTTTCCATGATGTAGGTCTCGCCGTTGAAATCCTTGTGCTCCTTGCCCTCGGCGATCAGCGTGCCGACGCCCGTCTTGGTGTAGAAGCCGGGGATGCCGGCGCCGCCGGCGCGAATGCGCTCGGCAAGCGTCCCTTGCGGGTTGAACTCAAGCTGCAGCTCGCCGTTGAGATACTGCCGTTCGAACGTCGCGTTCTCGCCGACATAGGACGAGATCATCTTGCTGATCTGGCGTGTCTGGAGGAGAAGGCCGAGACCGAAATCGTCGACGCCGGCATTGTTCGATATTGCGGTGATATCCTTGGCGCCGCTGTCGCGAAGGGCTGCGATCAGGTTCTCGGGAATGCCGCAAAGGCCGAAGCCGCCGGCCATCACAACCATTCCGTCGAACGTCAGCCCCTCAAGCGCGGCGGCCGCGTCGGGGTAGATTTTACTCATGGGCATCTCCTCGCATCAGCGTCTCCATGCAATCGGTTGCATCCGCCGGCCGCTTGGGTTTCGGGCACAGGCCCGCCTGGCAATATGAACCGTTCGTCAGGCGACCTGTGATAGCGTCCTTGCGATATCTTCTCAAGCGCGATGCGTCACGCGAGGCTTTTCGCGCGTGCGGACCTTGAACCCGCGCGCCAGACCTCCTATCCCGGTATGCAAGCAGGGGGACGGGCGTTCGAGGCAGTCCGGCGCACGATTGCATGTGCCGTTCGCGATTGCCTCCGGCTCCTTGCGCAGATCGCCGAAACCACCAGCGCCGAACCGGACTGCATCATGAAGCGCCTCCTGGCGAGCCTGATCATACTGCTCGTTCTCGTCACAGCCGCCGGTATCGCGGGGTTTGCGCTGGTATCGAGCGACCGTGCACGCCTGCGCGTGGAAAGCGAACTGGCGGACTGGCTCGATGTGTCGGTTCGGGTGGGCGAGGCGCCGCGCGCCACCATCGCCTCCGGACCAGGGCTCGTGTTGCGCGACGTGCGTCTGCAAAGCCTGGACGGTGCGTGGTTGGTCGAGGCGGAGCGGATCGACATTCAGGTCGATGTTTCCGCGCTCCTCCTGGGCGAGGTCCGCATGTCGGCCATGGCCGTTTCGGGTGCGCGTATCCGTGTGGCCTCGGCCACGGCGCCAGCACGCCTTGCGGATGCCGGTCGGCTCGGCGCGGAGTTCCGGCGCCTCCTTCAGCACCCGGTCTCCCTGTCCGGCGGCACCGTGTTCTTCGGCGAGGAGAAACGCCCGCGCTGGCGGGAGGTGGCCCTGCGCGCCGCACCCAATGATCCCGGTGCGACGATCCGCGGCTCGCTGACGGCCATGGACCAGGCAGTAGAGTTCGGGGTGAGCCTCGCCGACAAGGCGATCCTGGCGGGAGAGGGAAGCGGACGCGTTTCCGTTTCGATTGCCGCCCCGCTTGCATCGCTGCGTATCGACGGCGAGGTCCGTCCTGCCGGGTCGGGGCGCATCGAGGGAGCGATCGAGTTCTCGGCCAGCGACCTGCGGGGGCTGGCGGCCCGTTTCGGCAGGGAGCTCGCGGGCGATGCAGCGTTCGGCGCCGCCCGGTTGACGGGCACGGGCACCGTTTCGCTCACGGCGATCAATCTCGACACGGCAAGGCTGGAACTCGACGGCAATGTCGGGGAGGGGCGTCTCGGCCTGGATGCGGGCGGCGGGCGGGCGCGCATGGACGGAACGCTGGCCTTCGAGCGCTTCGACATGTCCGTCTATGCCAGGGAGTTCGGAGAGTTGCTGGGCATTGCCGCGCCCGGTGCGCCGGGCGGCGCCTGGCGCCAGTGGCCGCTGCGGGACGTCTTGAGCCAGTTCGATCTGGATCTGCGCCTCTCGGCCACGCAGTTGGTCTTGGGACCGCTCTCGGGCGGTCCGGGAGGCTTGTCGTTGCGACTGCGCGACGGCGACCTCTCGCTTGACCTGAGCGAGACGGCGGTCGCCGGGGGCACGGTCGAGCTGGCCGGCCGGCTCAAGCCGGACCAGGAGAGCGGTTTTCTCGATTTTTCGATGAAGATGATCGCCGCCAATCTGTCGGCCGAGGCGCTGCCGCGTTCTGAAACCCTGCCGGAAATTCTTTCCGGCAGGGTGGGCGGGCGGCTTGACCGTGTGGGCCGGGGCATGAACGTCGAGGAGGTGCTGGCTTCGGCCAGCACCACGGCAAGTCTGTCGCTGTCCGGTGCCCGCTTCGCGGGCGCCGAACCGACCTCAGTGTTCCAGCGTCTGACCGGGAACGGCGATGCGCCGGTGTCCGGCTCCGGGGTGTTCGAGAAGATAGATGTCCAGGGAGAGGTCGGCGAGGCCGCCATGCGTGTTGACCAGGTGACGGCGGAAACCGCCGACCACGTGCTGACGGCCAGCGGTCGCGTGTCGTTGCCGGACATGGCCCTGTCACTGCGCGGCCACCTGATGAAGCAGCCGGTCGAGAACCCTGGCGAGGCGGTGCAGGTTGACGGCTCCCAAACGCCTGGCCGCGAAGAAGGAGATCCGCGAACGCCGGTGCTACTGCGGGGCACCCTCACTGCGCCACGTCTTCTTCCCGACCTGATACGCAACGACGACGCCTCCCGCCGTTGATCTTTCCCCCGGGCCGCTAGGTGCGGAACGTCGCTGCGAAAGGCTTCGCCTTGTTGCGCAAACGCGATATGAAGACAGGAGAGCCGCGACCGCCGCGGGCTGGCAGCGATTTCAAGAAGGTGGGGGCCTTTGCTGCGCTTCTTGTCGACAGTGCTGAAGATCGGTCTGGTTTCGCTGATCACGGGTGCCGTGCTTGCGGAATTCGATGTGTCCGCGGCCGACCTGCTCGCGGGTGCGGGGCTGACGCCGGAGGAGCTTGCCGACTATGCGGTCCGCACCTGGCGATGGGCGCTTCCCAACATCATTCTCGGTTCGATGATCGTGCTGCCGGTCTGGCTGGTGATCTACCTCTTCCGCCCGCCGCGCGGCTGACCAACCTCTCGATGGCGACAAGGCCGTCGTTTCAAAGCTGGGCTTCCGCCTGACGCATGTCGCGGGCCCTGGCCGCCTCCTGGCGTCTGGTGATGATCGAGGCGAAGACGACCACGACGGTGACCAGCCCGACAAGGATGGTACATACCGCGTTGATCTCCGGCGTCACACCCAGACGCACCTGCGAATAGATCTTCATCGGAAGGGTGGTTGCCTCCGGCCCGGTGGTGAAACTGGCGATGACGAGGTCGTCGAGCGACAGGGTGAAGGCCAGCATCCAGCCGGCAACGACGCCGGGCAGGATGATCGGCAGGGTGACGGCGAAAAAGGTACGGAACGGCGGGCAGCCGAGGTCCTGTGCCGCCTCTTCCAGCGACCGGTCGAAACCCGCCAACCGCGACTGCACGACGACGGCGACGTAGCACATGGCAAAAGTCGTGTGGGCGATGATGATCGTCCAGAAGCCGCGCGCCTGGTCGACCGCGACGAAGAGCAGCAGCAGCGACAGGCCGAGGATCACTTCCGGCATGACCAGTGGCGCATAGACCATGCCGGAAAAAAGCGTGCGGCCGAGGAAGCGGCCCGACCGGGCAAGCACCATGGCGGCCAGCGTGCCGAACACCGTGGCGATCGTGGCGGAGAAAAAGGCGACGCGCGCCGTTACCCAGGCAGCGTCGAGGAGCTGCTGGTTGTCGAGAAGCCCGGCATACCAGCGCGTCGAGAACCCGCCCCAGACCGTGACCAGGCGCGATTCATTGAAGGAATAGACGACGAGCAGGACGATCGGCAGGTAGAGGAACGCAAAGCCCAGTACCAGCGATGTCACGTTGAACCAGCTAGGACCCTGGCGCATCAGAGCGTGCCTCCCGGTGTTGCGGCCGTCATGTCCGTCACAGGCCTCTCTCCGCCGCCTTCTGCTGCTGGTTCTGGAAGAGCACGATCGGCACCACCAGGATCAGCAGCAGGATCACCGCGACGGCGGAGGAAACCGGCCAGTCGCGATTGTTGAAGAACTCGGTCCACAGCGTCTTGCCGATCATCAGCGTTTCCGACCCGCCAAGCAGATCGGGAATGACGAATTCGCCGACGGCAGGGATGAAGACGAGAAAGCAGCCGGCCAGAACTCCCGGTAGGGCAAGCGGCACGGTGATCGACCAGAAACTGCGCCACGGAGGACAGCCAAGATCCGCTGCCGCTTCCAGCAGGCTCGTGTCGAGTTTCTCCAGGTTGGCGTAGAGCGGCAATACGAGGAAGGGCAGGTAGGAATAGACGATGCCGATATAGACGGCGATGTTGGTGTTGAGGATCGTCAGCGGCTGATCGATCAGTCCCAGGGAAAGCAGCAACTGGTTGAGCAGCCCCTCGTTCTTGAGGATGCCGATCCACGCATAGACGCGGATCAGGAAGCTGGTCCAGAACGGCAGGATGACCAGCATCAACAGCGTGGCGCGCCATTCCTTCGGAGCCCGCGCCATGCCGTAGGCCAGCGGAAACCCGACGATCAGCGTGATCAGTGTGGAGATTGCGGCGATGGAGACGCTGGACAGGTAGGATTTCCAGTAAAGGTCGTCCTCCGTCAGCCAGACATAATTGTCGAAGGAGAAGGCCCCGAGCATTTCGGTGAACCCCTCCCAGCCCGCTGCGGGGTCGAAATTCGGAATATAGGGCGGGATCGCCACCGCGATTTCCGACAGCGATATCTTGAAGACGATGAAGAAGGGCGCGAGGAAGAAGACCAGCAGCCAGGCATAGGGGATGGCGATCAGCAGCCATCCGCCCACGCTGCGTCGGGGCTTTGCCTGTGGCGCGGCAGCCGTCTCGCTCATCCCGCTCTCCCCTCATTCCCTCTTGCGCGGATCGTGCCGCCGCGCCGGTCAGGTTTCATCACCGGGTCAACACGACACCCGCGTCCGCATCCCATGAAAGCCACACCTCGTCGTCCCAGCTCATCGGTCGCTCCACGACCCGCGAGCGGTTGGCGACCGTCGCGCGGACGGTTTCCTCGTTGGCGATATGCGTATGATAGATCGAGACGTCGCCGAGATAGGCGATGTCCCAGACCTCGCCCTTCAGGGCGTTGACCCGGCTTTCCGGTTCCTCGAAGGAGATGCGCACCTTTTCCGGGCGGATGGCGAACCAGACCGTGTCGCCGATATTCGCATCGACCGCCTGCGATATCTTGATGTCGCAACCGAAGACGGGCGCGTGCAGGCTGGAGACGTCGCCCTCGCGCGCCGTCAGCTTGCATTCCATCAGGTTGATGTCGCCGATGAAGTCGGCGACGAAGCGGGAGTTCGGCAACTCGTAGATCTCCGCCGGTGTCGCGATCTGGACGATGCGGCCCTTGTCCATCACCGCGATCCGGTCGGCCATCGTCATGGCCTCCTCCTGGTCGTGGGTGACGATCAGGAAGGTCATGCCGAGTTCGTATTGCAGATCGGTCAGCTCGAACTGGGTCTCTTCACGGAGCTTGCGGTCAAGCGCCCCGAGCGGTTCATCGAGCAGCAGCACCTTCGGCTTCTTGGCAAGCGAGCGGGCCAGCGCGACGCGCTGCCGCTGACCGCCGGACAGCTGATGCGGCTTGCGCCTGGCGAAGTCCTGCAGCTTGACCAGCTTCAGCATTTCCTCGACGCGTTCGCCGATCTCCGCCTTCGGCATGCCTTCCTGCTTCAGGCCGAAGGCGACGTTCGCCTCCACGCTCATATGCGGGAACAACGCATAGGACTGGAACATCATGTTGACCGGCCGCTTGTAGGGCGGCACGCCGGCAAGGTTCTGTCCGTCCAGGAAGATTTCGCCTGCATTCGGGGTCTCGAAGCCGGCAAGCATGCGCATCATCGTCGTCTTGCCGCAGCCGGATCCGCCGAGCAGGGCGAAGAACTCGCGTTCGTAGATTTTCAGGCTAAGGTCGTCGACCGCGATGAAATCTCCGAACGTCTTGGTAACGTTTCGAAATTCGATGTAGGGTCGCGCTTGCGGGTCATCCCAGGGTGCGAAGTCGCGGCGCACCGGTCCGATCGGTTTTTTTGCCAAGATCTGCCCCCTGTCTCGTTCGACGGGTCCGGTCCGGCCGCGTGTCGCGGCCGGACCGTGCCGGCCATGTTACTGACCGGTTTTGACCTTGGTCCATTCGCGCGTGCGCGACCGCATCGCCTTGGGCGACTTGGTCGTGGTGCTGAACAGCTTCTCGACCGTTTCCTCGGTCGGATAGATGGCCGGATCCTCCAGCACTTCCTTGTCGACGAAGGCTTGGCTCGCCTTGTTGCCATTGGCGTAGAAGACGTAGTTGGTGGCCTTGGCGACGACCTCCGGCTTCATGATGAAGTTGAGGAAGGCGTGCGCTTCGTCCACATGCGGCGCATCGGCGGGGATCGCCATGTTGTCGAACCACATCATCGCGCCTTCCTTGGGAATGACATAGGCGACGGTGACGCCATTGTCGGCCTCGGAGGCACGGTCACGCGCCTGCAGCACGTCGCCCGACCAGCCAACGGCGAGGCAGATGTCGCCATTGGCGAGCGCGTTGATATATTCGGATGAGTGGAACTTCTGGATATAGGGCCGAATGGACAGCAGCAGCTCCGACGCCTTCTCGAAATCTTCCGGATTGCTGCTGTCCGGGTCGAGACCGAGATAGTTGAGCGCGGCGGGGAAGATTTCGTCCGCCGTGTCGAGCAGATGGACGCCGCAATCGGCGAATTTCGAGATGACTTCCGGCTTGAAGATCATGTCCCAGCTGTCGAGTGGCGCGTCGGGCATGCGCTCCTTGATCTTCTCGACATTGTAGCCGAAGCCGGTGGTGCCCCACATGTAGTTGATGGCGTGCTCGTTGCCCGGGTCGAATTTCTCGATGCGGCCCATGATCTGCGGCCACATGTTTTCAAGGTTCGGCAGCTTCGACTTGTCCAGCTTCTGGAACACGCCGGCCTGGATCTGGCGGCCGAGGAACGTGCCGGTCGGGACGACGACGTCATAGCCGGTGCCGCCGGCCAGAAGCTTGGTCTCCAGCATCTCGTTGCTGTCGAAGACGTCGTAGACGACCTTGATGCCGGTTTCCTTGGTGAATTCCTCAAGCACGGACTCGTCGATATAGTCCGACCAGTTGAAGACCCGCACGGTGCGCTCCTGCGCGGCAAGCCCGGTTGCGGCGACCGCACCGATCAGCGCGACGCTTGCAAATAGAAACTTCTTCATGTGTCCCTCCGTCTGGCCCTGTCCTGGCGCGTCATCTTGCGCGCCGTGTTTTCGATTGTCTTGTCTTGTTGCAGCAAAACAGTGTGCTGCGGGAACTGGTGTTTCCGGACGCGCCGTCCGCGTCATGGCAATCTGTCGCCAGCCTAGAAGCGATGGCCCGTCGCCTCAAGGGGAGGCGGGTTCTGCTCTTGCGAGAATTTCCCCGTAGTGCCAGACGCTTCTTCCGGTGTCGCGGCAATTGGCCTTTTGTTTCCCAACTTGTCGGCTCACAGATATGTCTGGCGCTCCAGGGTCGAAATCTCGCGCCCGAATGCGAAGAGCTCGTGACGCTTGATGTCGACCAGCACCTTGTGCATTTCCTCGCCGACGGCATCCTGCATGTGTTTCGAGGCGGCGAAGGCGTCGATCGCCTCGTCCATCCATGGCGTCAGGCGAGGCGCGGTCTTCTCGTAGGCGTTGCCCTCCACTGGCGGTGGCGGGGCTGTCTCGCCGGCCACGCCCTGCAGCATGCCTGCCAGCACGCCCGTCAGCACCAGGTAGGGATTGGCGTCGGCGCCGGCGATGCGGTGTTCGATGCGGGCCGAGGCCGGCGTTCCGGCGGGAACCCGCAGCGCCACGGAGCGGTTGTCGAACCCCCAGCAGATCGAGGTCGGCGCATAGGAGCCGGGCTGCATGCGGCGGAAACCGTTGAAGGTCGAGACGAAAAGAAGATGCGCCTCGGGCATGGTGTCGAGCAGGCCCTTGATGGCATAGCCGAGCCGTGCCTCGCCCGTGTCCGGGTCGGCGAAGATATTGCCCGAGCCGTCTTCCATCGAGACATGCACATGCATGCCGTTGCCCGGCCATTCGACGAAGGGCTTGGCCATGAACGAGGCCTTGAGATTGTGCTTGCGGGCGACGCCGGCAACGAGCCGGCGCAGCAGCACGGCATCGTCGGCGGCGCGCAACGGATCGCGCTGGTAGTGCAGGTTGAGCTCGAACTGCCCGGGCGCCGCCTCGGAGACGGCGGCATCTGCGGGAATGTCCTGCGCGTCGGCGGAGCGGCGGATCTCGTCGACCAGCGGCATGAAGGCCTCAAGGTCGGACAAGGCATACATGTTCTGGCGCGCGGGCCCCAGATGGGTCGAGAAGACCGGCGTCGGCGCGCCGCTCCAGTCGCCGTCGTCCTGGTCCTCGAACAGATAGAACTCGAGCTCGAACGCGGCCGTCGCGCTCAACCCGTGTTCGCCAAGCCGAGAGGACATGCGCGAGAGCACATGACGCGGGTCGCACATGAAAGCGCCGCCCTGCCGGTCATGCATGGACAGTAGCACCTGCGCCGTCGGACGCTCCGCCCAGGGGACCGAGCGCAGCGATCCGGGCACCGGCCAGCACACGCCGTCCTTGTCGCCGGTTTCGATATGCATGCCGGTTTCCTCGACCTCGCGGCCCCACACGTCGAGGCCGAAGAGGGAGAAGGGCAGCGCGACACCGCTTTCGAAGACCTTGCGCAGCGCGCTTCCGGGCAACCATTTGCCGCGCAGGACGCCGTTGCTGTCGGGCAGGATCACCTCGAGCGTGTCGAGGTCGGGATGCTCGGCCTCGAAGCGGGCGACCTCCTCCTGCCAGTCGTCTCCGCCGGCCGGGCGCTGCCAGGCCGAGCGATGGGTCTGCAACATGAAGTCCTCCGGTTGGGGTGGCGGATCGGCCAGGATGGACCGATTGCCGGATTGGTAAAAATGTGATCACGTAGCGGCAAGACTGTCAAGCAAGCCGGCCGAGGGGTCGGCTATCAGGGTTCTGGAACATGGCGGAGCCACTGTCGGGCCGGGCGGGCGTCCCTGCGACGCATGGGCGCGGCGAGCGTGTCACCGGGGATGAAGTGCCGCCGCGTGGCTCGGTTCGCGGCAGCGTGGAACGGGCCGTGCGCGAGGCGCTACTCACCGGGCGCTTCGTTCCGGGGCGCGCGGTGACCTTGCGGGGGCTGGCGCAGGAACTCGGCGTCAGCCCGATGCCCGTGCGCGAGGCCGTGCGTGCGCTGTCAGCGGGAAACGCTCTCGATATCCGCCCCAATGGCCGCATCCAGGTGCCGACAATGACCCGCCCGCGCCTGGAGGAAATCCTCAAGGCGCGGCTTCTTCTCGAGCCTGAACTCGCCGGACTGGCCGCGCCGGGGCTGAACCGCGCGGACGCCGCCGGGCTCGCAGAGATCGATGACAGGATAGATGCAAGCCTCGATGGGGGCGACGCGGAGACCTACATGCGGCTCAACCATGCCTTCCACTTCCGGATCTATCGTGCGGCCGGATCGCAGGTGTTGTTGCCGCTTGTGGAAACTCTCTGGTTGCAGTTCGCCCCCTTCATGCGCACCGTCTACGGAAGGGTCGGCACGTCCGCGCTGGTGGATCATCACAAGGAGGCGGTCGATGCGATCCGTGCGGCTGATGCCCGGGCACTGCGGGACGCGGTCGCCGCCGATATTCGCTGCGGCATGGACCTGCTCGTCGAGGGCTTTCCGGCGCCGGGGTGACGGAAAGCGAATTGCCGTTTATAAATGTGATCACAAATTGGCGTGGGAAAGACGGTTCATGGTCCGGGCATCGGGGCCGCTGGCCGGCACGCCCGAAAGGCGGAAGACGTGAGCAAGAAGAAGAAGCAGGAGCCCAGGATCAACAGCCGTCGCGGCGTGAGCTCCTTCGAGGATGCGCGTACCTGGCTGTCGGAACGGGGCATCGAGGACATCGAATGTATCGTGCCCGATCTTGCAGGGGTTGCGCGCGGCAAGATGATGCCGACGGAGAAGTTCTTCTCCGGGCCGGTCATGACCATGCCCGCCTCGATCTTCGCGCAGACGATTTCCGGCGACTATCCGCCGGACGATGAGCGCTTCCAGCACAACGCGACCGACGGCGACCTGTTCTTCCGCGCCGACTATTCGACGCTGACGGCCGTGCCCTGGGAAAGCGATCCGACCGCGCAGCTCATTCACGATGCCTATACCCGCGAGGGCATCCCGGTCGAGACGGCCCCGCGCAATGTGCTCAAGCGTGTGCTGCAGCTCTACGAGGACGAGGGGCTGGAGCCGCTTGTGGCGCCCGAGATGGAGTTCTATCTGGTGCGCCCCAACACCGATCCGGACTATCCTCTGGAGCCGCCGACGGGGCGCTCGGGCCGTCCCGAAGTGGGCCGGCAGTCCTATTCGATCTCCGCGCTGAACGAGTTCGACGACCTGATCGACGACATCTACGACCTGTCGGAAGCGCAGGGGCTGGAGATCGACACGCTGATCCACGAGGAAGGCGCGGCGCAGATGGAGATCAACCTGCGCCACGGCCGGCCGCTGGAGCTGGCCGACCAGGTGTTCCTGTTCAAGCGCACCATCCGCGAGGCGGCGCTGCGCCACGAGATGTACGCCACCTTCATGGCCAAGCCGATGTCGAACCAGCCCGGCTCCTCGATGCATATCCACCAGTCGCTGGTCGACAAGGAGACGGGCGCCAACGTCTTCTCGTTGGAAGACGGCGAGGCGTCTCCCCGGTTCCTGTCCTTCATCGCCGGCCATCAGGCCTTCCTGCCGGCTGTGACCTGCATCCTGGCACCCTATGTGAACTCCTACCGGCGCTTCACCCGGGGAACGACGGCGCCGGTCAACGCCTATTGGGGCTATGACAACCGCACCGTCGGCCTGCGCGTGCCCAATTCCAAGCCGGCGGCGCGGCGGCTGGAAAATCGGGTGCCGTCCTCGGATGCCAATCCCTACCTTGCCATCGCCGCATCGCTTGCCTGCGGATATCTCGGCATGAAGCAGAAACTGACGCCGGACGAGCCGCGCAGCGGCAACTTCAGCGAGGACATGCATGCGCTGCCGCGCGGGCTGCTCGAGGCGGTGGCGCTGTTCGGGGAGTGTGACGAGCTTATCGATGTTTTCGGGGAGAAGTTCGTCGCAACCTACCGGGCGATCAAGCAGGAGGAGTTCGAAACCTTCATGAAGGTGATCAGCCCCTGGGAGCGGGAATACCTGCTCCTCAACGTCTGACCGGAACGCTCTCACCCCCTCGCCGGATACGGGAACACATGAACGAAAATCGGGAGAGATGACGCCATGAGCGGTGCATCCAACATCTATCCGACGGCCGAATTGCGCGCGCGCGATGCCGCCCACCACATGCATCCGTTCTCCGACACGGGTGCGCTGAACCGGGAAGGCGTGCGCGTCATCACCGGAGCGGAGGGCGTCTGGCTGACCGACAGCGACGGCAACCGCTACCTCGACGGCATGGCGGGCCTGTGGTGTTGCCAGGTCGGGCACGGGCGCGACGAGATCGCGGACGCGGTCAATCGCCAGATGCGCGAGCTCGACTACTACAATACGTTTTTCAAGACCAGCCACCCCCCGGTCATCGCTCTGTCGGAGAAACTGGCCGAACTCAGCCCGCCGCAGTTCAACCGGGTGTTCTTCACCTCCTCCGGTTCGGAGGCCAATGACACGGTCTTCCGCATGGTCCGCACCTATTGGGACCTGATGGGCAAGCCGGAGAAGAAGACCATCATTGGCCGCTGGAACGGCTATCACGGCTCAACGCTTGCCGGTACGAGCCTGGGCGGCATGGCCGCGATGCACGGTCAGGGCGACCTGCCGGTTCCCGGTGTCCACCACATCGCGCAGCCCTACTGGTTCGGCGAAGGCGGCGACATGTCGCCCGATGAATTCGGCGTCTGGGCGGCGGGCGAACTGGAACGCGCCATCGACCGGATCGGCGAGGACAAGGTCGCCGCCTTCATCGCCGAGCCGGTCCAGGGGGCAGGCGGCGTGATCATCCCGCCCGACACCTATTGGCCGGAGGTTTCGCGCATCTGCCGCGAGCGCGGGATCCTGCTCGTCGCCGACGAGGTGATCTGCGGGTTCGGCCGCCTTGGAAGCTGGTTCGGATCCCAGCATTACGGCATCGAGCCGGACCTGATGCCGATCGCCAAGGGACTGTCTTCCGGCTACCTGCCGATTGGCGGCGTGATGGTCGCCGACCGGGTCGCGGATGCTTTCATCGAGAAGGGCGGCGAGTTCTTCCACGGCTATACCTATTCCGGCCATCCGGCCTGCTGCGCGGCCGCTCTCGCCAATCTGGAGATCATGCAGCGTGAGAAGCTGGTGGAGCGGGTCGCTGACGACATCGGCCCCTACCTGCAGGCGAAATGGCGAGCTTTGGGTGACCATCCGCTGGTTGGCGAGGCCCGCATGGTCGGTCTTGTCGGAGCTCTGGAACTGGTGCCGGCCAGGGGCGACAGGTCGCGCAAGTTCGCTTCTCTCGGCGAGGCCGGGACGCTGTGCCGCGACCTGTGCTTCGACAACGGCCTGGTCATGCGGGCGGTGCGCGACAGCATGATCATCTCGCCGCCGCTGGTGCTCAGCCATGAAGAGGCGGATGACATGATTGAGCGTATCGTCCGCACGCTCGACCAGACCCATGCCGCATTGAAGAAGGACGGACGCCTCGCGGCCTGACGGCGAGGCGCCGGAAGGGACCCCTATGGCCGACGCCACGCGTGCCCATGCCCCGTCCTACTATGCCGCGACAACGCCCGATCGCGCTTTGCGGCCGGCGCTTGCCGGGCAGGTACGGTGCGACGTGGCGATCGTCGGCGGCGGTTTCACCGGACTCAACGCGGCCATCACCCTCGCCGAAGCCGGCCGGTCGGTTGTCCTGATCGAGCAGAACCGCATCGGCTGGGGTGCGTCGGGGCGCAATGGCGGCCAGTTGCACAGCGGCCAGAGGCGCGATCAGCATCATCTTGAGCGAACCTGCGGGATCGAAACCGCACGCCGGCTCTGGGACATGGCGGAAGAGGCGAAGGCGCTGCTGCACGAACGCCGCATCCGCCATGCCATCGATTGCGACTGGATGCCGGGCCTCATCCATGCCGCCCACAAGGAGCGCTTCGTCGCCGAGGAATGGGACTATGCTGAGCATCTCTGCAAGGTCTATGGCTACGACCGCGTAGAGCCGCTCGAACGCGATGCGCTTGCAACGGCCATCGGTACGCCGAACTATTTCGGCGGCTCTCGTGACGCCGGGGCCGGGCATCTCCATCCCCTGAAGCTTGCGCAAGGGCTTGCCGATGCCGCCGAAGCCGGCGGCGTCGTCATCCACGAGGGGACGGCGGCGACCGCGGTCACGGATCGCGGCGGCAGGGTCGAGATCGGGACGCGGGAAGGGATGATCGACGCGGAGACGGTGCTGCTTGCCGGCAATGGCTATCTCGCCGGGATCGATCCCGACAGCGAGGCCCGCGTCATGCCGATCAACAACTACATCCTGACGACGGAGCCGCTGTCGCAAGAGGCCGCCGATCACCTGATCCCGGGACGGGAGGCGGTCTCGGACAGCCGCTTTGTCGTCTATTACTGGCGCCTGACGCCAGACCGGCGACTGCTCTTCGGGGGTGGCGAAACCTATCGGCGCGGCTT
This sequence comes from Stappia sp. MMSF_3263, assembly GCF_030733745.1. Taxonomy (GTDB): domain Bacteria; phylum Pseudomonadota; class Alphaproteobacteria; order Rhizobiales; family Stappiaceae; genus Stappia. The sequence goes on from NZ_JASHIK010000001.1 coordinate 194,006, forward strand.
TCCGCCGGACATGGGCAGCTTCGTGCGCTCGCACCTGCGCAATGTCTATCCGCAGCTTGCCGAGGCACCGGTGTCGCATGTCTGGGGTGGAACGCTCGGCGTCACCCGCTCGCGCATGCCCTGCCTGCGTCGCACGCGGCCGGGCGTCTATGTCGCGGCGGGCTTTTCCGGCCACGGCGTCGCGATGGCGGGGTTCTGCGGCCATGTCGCGGCGCGGGCGATGCTCGGCGATGCGGAGCGTTTCGACGTCTTTGCAGGTCTTGCGCCGGGGCGCTTTCCCGGCGGGCGCACCTTGCGCTGGCCGATCCTGGTCCTGGCCATGAGCTGGTTCGCCCTGCGTGACCGTCTCGGCTGAGGGACGGGGCCGACTTCAGGCGCGTTCGGTCGACTTGTCGCGAAAGCTGCGGGCCGATGTCCGTGCCAGCAGGATCGACGGCAGCAACCCGACCATGACGATGAGCAGTGCCGGCAGCGCACCGTCGGCGAAAGCCTCGCGCGAGGCGGCATTGTAGACGGTCGTTGCCAGGGTCTCGAAATTGAAGGGACGCAGCAGGATCGTTGCCGGCAACTCCTTCATGCAGTCGACAAAGGCGAGCAGCAGGGCGGTCAGCAACACCGGGCGGATCATCGGCAGATGCACCTCGAACAGGATGCGGCCGGAACTCCTGCCGAGGGTGCGCGCCGCCATGTCGAGATGCGGCGTGACCTTGCCGAAGCCACCTTCGACCTGTCCGTAGGCGACCGCCAGAAAGCGCACCATATAGGCGTAGACCAGTGCCGTGCCTGAGCCGATCAGAAGCAGGCCGGTCGAGAAACCGAAGTTCGAGCGGGCGATCCCGTCGATAAAATTGTCGAAGGTCGCAAGCGGAATGAGGATGCCGACGGCGAGCACCGTGCCGGGGATGGCATAACCGATCGAGGCGATCCGTCCGAACAGCTGGGTTGCCCGGTTGGCCTGAACGCGCTGGGCATAGGTGAGCACGATGCCGATCGCCACGGTAAGCAGGGCTGCGGCAACCGACAGCGACAAGGTGTTGACGACGGCCGCCGCGAGTGCCGGATCGCCCAGTTCGTCCAGCCGCCGGCTCGCATAGTCGACGAGCAGGGCGGCGGGAAAGACGAAACCGATCGCGACGGGCGCGGCGCAGGCTGCCGTCGCCAGTCCGGCGCGCCAGCCTGCAAGCCGGTAGCTTGGCAGGGCCAGATAGCGCGTCGAGGTGACGTGGAAGCGCTGCTTGCGGCGGGCGTGCCGCTCGATCCACAGAAGCGCGAAGACAAGGGCCAGCATCGCGCAGGCAAGCTGCGCGGCACCGGCCAGGCTCGAGCGGTTGATCCAGGTGTCATAGACGGAGAAGCTCATCGTGTGGACACCGAAGAAGGTGACCGCGCCGATATCGTTGAGGCATTCCATCAGGGCAAGTGACACACCGACGACGATGGCCGGGCGCGCCAGCGGCAGCGCCACGCGGAAGAACAGGCGCATCGGACCGGCACCGAGCGTTCGCGAGACGTCGAGCGTGCAGGCCGATTGCAGCAGGAAGGACGCGCGCGTCGTCAGGTAGACATAGGGATAGAGCACGAACCCCATGACGAAGACAGCGCCGCCAAGCGAGCGGATCTCGGGAAACCAGTAGTCCCGCGAGCTGCGGAAGCCGAAGATCTCCCGGATCGCGGTCTGTACCGGGCCGGTGAAATCCAGGATTTCGACATAGGTATAGGCGATGATGTAGGTCGGCACCGCGAGCGGCACCAGCAGGGCCCAGTCGAAGAAGGCGCGGCCGGGAAACCGGCACATTGTCACGAGCCATGCGGTTCCAACGCCGACGACGAAAGTGATCGTGCCGACCCCCGCCATCAGCAGCAGCGTTGTCCAGAGCGAGCGCGGCAGGACGGTTCCAACCAGATGTCCCCACACGTCCCCTGTGGGCTGCGCCGCGAGGACGGCGAGGGCCACGACGGGCAGCAACGTCAGCGCCGCGACCGCAAAGCCGGCAACAAGCCAGATCCTGTCGGCCGGCGTGGCGGCGGAACGCGGTACGGGAGCCCCTGTCGTCAGGGTGTCCATGCGGGCAGTGTCGGTCATGAAATCGTCGGGTCGCTTGCTGGCGGAACCGGTCGGACGGGTTGCATTCTCATCCAAAGGGGTCGCTGGCTGGAAACGGCGAACGGCGCGCCGCGCAGGAGCGGGTTGCGTCGGGACGCGGGTCCGTCAGCTTGCAGGACCGTCGTTGTAGCCGACCTTGTCGACCAGTTCACTGGCGGTCTTGCGGTTCTTGGCGATCTCGTCCAGCGGCAGCGTGTCGGCGTTCAACTCGCCCCAGGAGGCAACCATTTCCGAGATTTCCACGCCCGGCTTGACCGGATACTCGTTGTTGGCCTCGGCATAGATGTGCTGGGCTTCTTCCGAGGAGAGGAACTCGACGAGCTTCAGGGCCGCATCCGGGTTCGGGGCATGCTTGGCCATGACGACGCCGGAAATGTTCACATGCGTGCCGCGATCGCCGGCATTCGGGAACAGGATCTTGACCGAGTTGGCCCAGTCCTTCTGCTCCGGCTCTTTCTCGTTGGTCAGCATGGCACCCATGTAATAGGTGTTGCCGAGCGAGATGTCGCATTCGCCGGCAAAGATCGCCTGGACCTGGCCGCGGTCGTTGCCCGAGGGCTTGCGGGCGAGATTGTCACGCAGGCCGGCAAGCCACTTTTCCGCTTCCTCTGCGCCCAAGTGGGAGACCATCGAGGCGAACAGGGCGACGTTGTAAACGTGCTGGCCCGAACGGGTGCAGATCTTGCCCTTCCACTTCGGATCGGCGAGCTCCTCATAGGTAATCGTGTCCTGCTCGACACGCTCCTTCGAGGCATAGACGATGCGCGCGCGTGTGGTGAGGCCGATCCAGTGGCCCTCCGGATCGCGATAGGCGGCCGGCACGTTGCCGTTGACGACCTCCGAGGAGACCGGCTCGGTGATGCCAAGCTGCTTGGCACCGTCGAGGCGGCCGATGTCGACCGTCAGCAGCACGTCGGCGGGAGAGTTCGCGCCTTCCGCCTCGATACGCTCGGCAAGGCCGTCGGAGGCGAAGATCACGTTGGTCTTGATGCCGGTTTCCTTGGTGAAGGCCTCAAGCAGCGGCTCGATCAGGAACGGCTGGCGGTAGGAATAGATGTTGACCTCGCCTTCGGCGACTGCGGGTGTCGCGATCGCGGCGGAAGCGAGCAGCAGGGCGGACAGAGCCGCGCCGCGCAGGGTGGCAACTTTCTGGATCATGTGTCTCTCCCAGCACCCAGGGGACAAGGCCCTGATGTCGGTTTGCATTGGCGCGGGCATCTGCCGTTACGGCAGTATCGTCCCGCGCGCCTGCATCATAGAAACAGGAGTTTTTCTGTCAACAAATATCGCTTTTAATATCAATAGATTAGAAGAGTTCAAAACTAACCTGAATGTCGATTTCCGGTTTCCGGATAAGAGCTTGCGGGAGAGCCGGCCTCTTTCAGGGCGATGGTGTGCCTCCGGCGAGCACTTCGCCCATCCAGGCGGTGTCGATATTCTGGCCGCAAAGGATGACGCCGGGTGTTTCTCCCCGCTTGCCGTCGGCCATCAGCGCCGCGAGGGGAGCGGCTCCCGCGCCCTCGGCAAGATTGTGCGTGCTGCGGTAATAGACGCGGATGGCCTCGGCCACCTGGTCGTCGCTGACGCGCACGATGTCTTCCGCGCCGGCCCGGATCACGGCGAGCGCGGCTTCGTCCGGGCAACGCACCGCCATGCCGTCGGCAAAGGTGGTGGCACTGGCCATCTCGGTCAGCCTGCCCGTCTCGAGGGAGCGCGCATAGGCATCCGCCTTGTCGGAGACCACGCCGATGATTTTGGTCGTGAGGCCGAGGGCATTGCGTGCGGAGATGAGTCCGCAAATGCCCGATCCCAGCCCGATCGGCACATAGACCACATCGAGATCCGGCACCGCCCGCAGGAATTCCATCGCATAGGTCGCGACGCCGCGCACGAGATCGGCATGGAAGCTCGGCACCATGTACAGGCCGCGCTCCTCGGCCAACGCCTTCGCATGCACCTTGGCCGCATCGAAATCCTCGCCCTCCTCGACGAGTTCTGCCCCGAAGGCCCGCATCGCGGCGTTCTTCTCCGTGGAGTTTCCCCGAGGAACGACGATCGTGCAGGCGATGCCGTGCCGGCTCGCGGCGAAGGCCAGGCTCTGCCCGTGATTGCCGCGCGTGGCCGAGACGATGCCGGTGCCGCGTGTCGACCGCCGGGCCAGTTCGTGCAGCATGACGAGGCCGCCGCGCACCTTGAACGCACCGGTCGGCGTGTGGTTCTCGTGCTTGACCCAGACCGGCTTCCCCGTGTGCTCGGCGAGCAGCGGCCAGGCATATTGCGGGGTCGGACGCATCGACCGGTAGACGATGTCGGCGGCGTCCTCGATGGCGGCAAGAGTGAGCATGGCGTGTCCGCGAAAAAAGGGCGCGAGCCCGTAGGGGCGCGCCCGAAGGAGGGAGCACCACACTGGCAAGGAAGCGCGCGGGGGTCAATCCGCGCCGGCAGCAGGCCGGCGCGTGTCGCGGGGTCCGTTCAGACTACTCGGCAAGCACCCGTTGCGGGGGGAAGGTGACCTCGATCAGCGTGCCGTGATTGACTTCCGAATCGATGCGGAAGCTTGCCCGGTTCGCCTCGACCAGCGCCTTGGTCAATGGCAGGCCGAGCCCCGTGCCGCCGCCGTGGCGTGCGGTGTGCAGCTGGCGGAAAGGCTCCATCGCCGCGGCCAGGTCCTGGTGGCTCATGCCCATCCCGGTGTCGCGAACCCTCAGGATCACCTCGCCGCTGTCCTCCAGCGCGGTCGAGACGATGACCTGGCCGCCGGGCTGGTTGAACTTGATGGCGTTGGACAGAAGGTTCAGCACGATCTGGCGCACCGAGCGACCATCGGCGACGATCTTCGGCACCGATGTGGGCAGGCTGGCGCGAATGATCACCCGCTCGCGGTTGGCCTGCGGCTGCATGAGGGCGACGCACTCGCGAATGATGTCGTTCGCCGAGACCGCTTCGAAGGTGAGATCGAGCTTGCCAGCCTCGATCTTCGACAGGTCGAGCAGGTCGTTGATCAGGCTCATGATATGCGAGCCGGAATTGTGGATGTCGCGCAGGTAGCCCTTGTAGCGGTCGTTGCCGACCGGACCGAAGCGCTCTTCCATCATCACTTCCGAAAAGCCGATGATCGCGTTGAGCGGGGTGCGGATCTCGTGGCTGATCTTGGCGAGGAAGTCCGACTTCTGCGAGCTGGCGTTCTCCGCCTGCCGCTTTGCATCCGTCAGTTCCTCTTCCGCCGTCTTCCACTGGGTGATGTCGCGCAGCACCGTGCAGAAGCGCGGTCCTTCCGCCCCGTGGCCGACCCGGCCGATGGTCATGAACAGCGGGATCAGGCCGCCGGAGCGCAGCTGGCCGATCACCTCGCGCCCGTCGTTGAGCACGCTGGCGACGCCGTTTCGGGCAAGGCCGTCTAGATAGTCGCTGGCATCCCGATGGCTTTCGGGGGCCAGGTAGTCGCTGAGCGGCGCGCCGACCATGTCTTCTCGCGCCGCGTCGAACAAGGCCTCGGCCGAGCGGTTCACCTTCATGATGCGGCCGCCTTCGTCGAGGATCAGCACGCCGTCCGTCGCGGTCTCGAGCACCGCGTCCATTTCGGCGAGGTGTTCCTCTGCGAGCGACAGCGACGACTGCGTCTCGTGGAGCCGGTCGAGCGCCGCCTCCTGCGCCGGGTCGTGGCGGTCGAGCAAGGACATCATCAATGCCGTACCGTCCTTCCACGCGACGCTGTGCAGGCGTGACTTGACCGGCTTCGCCCCCCCGTCGGCAAGGCGGATGCGCATGGTCCGTTCCGTCATCGCGCCGGGCAGGGAACTGGGCCAGTCCTCGGGTTCGGCGAAAATGGCATCGAGCCCGCCGACTGCGTGCAGTGCTTCAAGGTCGGGATAGCCGAGCAGGTCGAGCAGCGTGGCGTTGGCGTAGTCGACATCCTCGCCATCGATGATGGCAACGCCCACCGGCAGCTTGTCGAGCAGGTTGGTGCGCGCCGCCCGTGGCGTCGCCGTTGCGGATGTGCGCGGGACGATGCCAAGGCTCGCGACATTGGCCGATGCCGGCATTCCCGTGGCATCGTCTTCGTCAGGAGAGGCGATGTCTTCCGTCGGCTTGGCAGCCTCCACGAGATCCGCGTCCGCTTTCGCATCATCCGTCGCAACGCTCGGCGTGCTGTCCTGCGGAGCGGCAGCAAGGACCTCCGGCTCGCCGGTTTCCGAACGCGCGCCAAGTGCCTCGGCGATCTTGCGGAAAGCTTCCCTTTCGGGTTTGGACAAGCGCGAGGTGTCGGCGTCCTCGGTCCTGTAGGATGAAGCGGACCGGACAGACGGCAATGGCTTTTCGTCTTCGGCCGTTTCGAAGTCTGCCGGCGCGTCGACCGGGTCTGGCGAAACATTGGCAACCGGGCTTTCGGGCGTGTTGCCCCGAGCGTTCGCGTCCGCATCACCGTCGGGTTGCGGGAGGGAGCCTGTCGTACGCTCGTCGTCGTTGCCGAAAGTGATTTCCGGTTCTTCTTCCAGGTCGTCTGCAGACGTCGCGTCCGCGAGCCCGGCGAAGGTGTTTTCCCGGTCGTCGGCTTCCGGCTCGGACGCATGGTCGTCAAGCGCGGGGAACGCGCCGGTCCCGGCGGTGTCCTCGACGAAACCTTCCACCCCGTCATCGGCGGCAAGACCGGATGCTGCGGGCTCTCCGGGCTCGGCAGCCGCATCGTCGTCCTCGTCGTCGGAGGCGGCGGGCTCCCCGGCGTCTGCCGTTGAAATGGCATCGGCCGCGGCCGTCGCGTCCTCCGGTGCCTCGGAGGGATCCGTCTCGGCGTCGGCAAGAACCGGCGGATCAAGCGTCAGCTCGCCGGCAACCGGCTCCTCCACGAGCATCACGTCATCCGTCTCCGCCGGATCTGCTCCGGCGGCGTCCAGGGGCGGGCGCATGACAATGCGCGTGCCGAGGGCGTCGGTGTCTTCCACCGCCTCGCCGGTGCGGCAGACGCCGAAACCGCGAAACCCCTCGAAGATACGCTGCCTGTCGAAGGCGGGCAGGGCTGCCATGTCGACCGGCACGCGCAGGGCCGCGCCGCTGACCGGCCACGCGACGGTACGTCCGCTCCAGGTGTCGCGCCGCCTGAGGGCTGCCGACACGCGGCCGTCGCGATCGAGATCGAAGCGTTCCGCCACTTCTTCCCAGGTCAGCCCGACGACATCGGCAGCTTCGGGACCGAGCGTCTCGGCAAACTCCGGAGACAGGAAAGTGAAGCGCCGGTCGATGTCCATCTTCCACGCAAACCGTACCGGGCGCTCGCGCGCATCGAACCGGAAGCCGGAAGCGGCCGCCGCCGGCAGGTCAACGGCGGGAACGGCGTCGTCCTCATGATCCGGTCCCGCGTGAGGGGAAACCGGGGCCTCGTCTTCTTCTGCCGTCATCTCGTCGGCCGCGTCGACATCGGCCTGCCCGTAGACTGCCGTGTGGGCTTCCTCGCCGGTGGCGGCGAGGTCGTCGAACGTCAGCTCTTCAGCGTCCAGGATGTTGCCGGCAATCGTGCTCTCGTCTGCATCCTCGGCAGGAGAGCTGAAAAGCCCTGCATGAGCTCGCGTGCCGGCATCCTCTTCATCCTGGCCCGCATTCTGGCTGGCGTCCTCGTCGTCGACCCCGACGAGATCGAGAGCGTCGTCGGCATCCGCCGGGAATTGTGGGTCGCGCTCGGTATCCGCCCGCTCCGTGCCGGCGGCAGCGGTTTCCGTGTCCTCGTCGGCGCGATCCGGCACCGGCGACAGCCCTTCCGGCTGGCGGACGGTCTCAAAGTCGCCGCTTGCGTCGTCGTCTCCAGGATGCGTCTCATGGGCAGGCTCGGCGCCTGCCGGTGGCAACTGCGTGGCGTCCCCGGAGGTCTCGTCCGCAGGCCTGTCGGTCGCGCGCGAGGCGGAGAGGAACCGGGTTCCGCTGGCGAAGGCAAACAGACCACCCTGTGCCCAGCGTCGACGCGGGGCTGCCGGTTCGCTTTCCTCCGCTTCGGCATCTGTTGCGGCTGGCAGGGGCGGCGGGGTCTCTTCCTGCGGGGCTTCTTCCTGTGAAATCGGAGCGCCCGTCAGCGCCTCGGCTTCCATTGAAGCAGTGTCCCCGGCGGTTTCCGGCTCGAACCCGTCCGGATCTTCGGACGAGACGGCCATTGCCGCCGCCGCATCAAGTGCGGGCTTGTGCGTGTCGGCGGCGTTCGTCATGTCGGCGAGCAGCAGGATCGAGCCGGTGTCGAGCATCAGAACGCTGGCGTCCCGATCGGCGCCCTCGATCTCGAAGCTCCGGCGCAAGGGGGCATGCTTGGCGCTGCGCAGCGCCGTCTTGACGATGTCGAGAGCGGGACCGGCGAGCCCGGCTTCGCCGGACTGCACGCTGCCGTCGCGGCGGTAGAGAAACGCCGCATGCGAGGAATGGGAGATCAGGGCGAGCAAAGCGCTTTCATCCTGCGTGCCGGTGGCGCCAGGGGCATCAAGCGCCACGATAAGCGCGCCATTGCTACCGTCTGCAAGCACGAGGCGGCGGCAAGCACAGGTGAGCAGCATCACCCGCAGTCCGCGATAGAAGCGCAGGCGATCGGTCGTGTCGCGGTCGATGGGGCCGGATGTGGCGACACGGGCGATGTGGGGACGTGCCGGTGCGCGCGCCAGACCGGTGAGATCGGCAAGCTCGGACAGCCCCTTGACGCCGAAAAACGCCGCGCCCGCGGGATTCGCCCAAAGGATGCTCTTTCCGTCCTCCGCCCATATCCAGGCGGGGCGGGGATCGGTGAGATAGATGTTGGCGGCAGCGAGGCCGCTCAACGCCATGAAGGTGCTCAACTGGCTGTTCATGGGCACGCTCTCTCCGCCGTTGCGGTGCTCGCCGGTGGTCCCGTCATTCGCGGTAGGCGGCCGGAACCCGGGCGGGGGGCGGGCAGCAAGGCCGAAAACCCTCTCGATCAGGGGCCTCGGCGCAAACCCGCACGCACATACCGCATTCCGTTAACGCCTCACGCGGTAAACAAAGAGTAAATATCGTTTCAAATCCGAGTCGTCCACGCCAAGCGCCCCGAATGCCGTCATTCTCTTCAAGTGTGGTTAATCGCGGGAATCGAGCATTGACGTGGCGGCGGCGCCCGGCAGCAAGGCGCGGTGAGATCTGGGGCTCCCCTTTAACGCTATTTCCTCTAGGATCGAAGGCCGGTGCCGGTGGGCGGCGACCCCCTGGCGTCTGGGCAGATAACGAAAACGGCAAGGAGAAGCATCGTGGCGAAAGGCGACAAGAGCGGCTTTGAGATCCCTGAGCAGATGCGTGAGATGGCCGACCAGAGCGTTGGCCAGGCGCGCAAGGCTTTCGACGACTACATGAGCGCGACACGCAAGGCGGTCGGCAGTGCCGAGGATACGGCGCAGACCGTGAAGGCCGGCGCCGACGACATGGGCCGCACCGCGCTGGAATACACGGAGGAGCATGTCTCCGCCGCATTCGATCTCGCGCAGAAGATGGTGCGGGCCGGCGATGTTCAGGAAATGATGCAATTGCAGAGCGAGTATCTGCGCAAGCAGATGGAGGCGCTCGGCGAGCAGGTCCGCGATCTCGGCGACAAGGCGGCAAGGACGGCGCAGGATGCCGCCAAGAAAACGCGCGGCTGAAGACAGGCGAGCGAAGACTGGCGGTTGACGGCGACGGGCTGAAGAGGCGCGGCGCGCACTGCGGATATCGCGGCGGGCCGCCACCCCACGACCGCCGGTCGCAATACCGGCTTCCCGACAAGACAGGTATGTTGGCGCACGCGGCGGCCCGGCCAGGGCCGCCGCGTGCGGCCGTTTCCGGCCCGGTTTTCGGGGGCGTGATCTTGTGCGTCGCAATATTTATGTTGCAATGCACAATGGTCGTTGCTATATGTCGTTCTGTAGATGGCGATCGGCGCGTTGGCGTTGAGATCGCAAAAAATTCCCCGCAAGGCGCGGGACGCAGCTCAAGCGCGCCCCGGCCAAAGGAGTTGAGATCATGACCGAGACGAAGACCGCAGCCGCAGCGCCGAAGGCGCCGCGTGCAAAGACCGCCAAGACCGTCGATGCGACGGTGACCGCATTCCCGAACTTCGAGGCTTTCAACATGCCCAAGATGGAAATCCCCGCCGCGACGCGCGAAATGGCCGAGAAGAGCATCGAGCAGGCCCGTGAGGCCTACTCCAAGCTCAAGACGGTTGCCGAGGACGCGACCGACCTCATGGAAGACGGTTTCGAGACCACCCGCCGCGGTGTCCTCGACTTCAACCACAAGGCCGTCGATGCCGCCAAGTCGAACACCGACGCGACCTTCCAGTTCGTCAAGGACCTCTTCGAGGTGAAGACGCTGGCCGAGGCGATCGAGCTGCAGACTTCCTTTGCCCGCAGCCAGTTCGACGCGTTCAGCGCCCAGGCCAAGGACATGCAGGAGCTGTCCTCCAAGCTTGCCGGCGAAGTGACGGAGACCTTCAAGGGTGCCGTCGAGAAGACGACCAAGGACTTCAAGGCGGCCTGACCACGGGCCTGACCTGAAGCACACAGGAACCCGGGCCGCCCACGGCCCGGGTTCTTTTTTGTGGGCCGGCTTGCCGCGTCGCGTCTGCGATCTGGCATTTGGGCAAGGTCCTGCGGAGAGGGCGCGGGATGCGTTTCTCCCGCTTTTGCCCGCGCTTTTTCATACTGTGGATGAGTGCAGCGAATGCTCGGCACTGCCTCTTGCATTCCCCCGCTTTTCAAACTAGGTTCCGCCACCGAATTGACGTGCAGACGTAGCTCAGTTGGTTAGAGCGTCGGATTGTGGCTCCGAAGGTCGTTGGTTCAACTCCAACCGTCTGTACCATTCGCCTCCTTCTCCCTTCTCTCCTGTCCTGTCGAGCGCGTTGCCTCCGGCCCCCACCGGGCCTTGCGCTGGTGCTTGCGCGGCGCTGCCGGTTTTCCTCCTTTAGCGACCTCCTGCCGAGACGTCCGCGCGGGCCCTTGGGTTGTGCCCGGCTTGCGTCGCCGGGCGCTCTTGAGGCACCCTTGAACCTGCGTGCAAGCGTCGCGTGACCGCAGATGGCCAGCTCTCACTGGAGGCCGCCTGTTCGCGGGGCCGATGTTACGCGGGGAGGGGACATGGACAGTGAAGCGGAAACCCCGGTGGCGGCCGGTGGCGTTGCGACCGCCTACCGCATGCGGCGCCTGCTCGAAACCTACTACGACCTGACATTGCAGATCAGCGATCGGTTCGAGGTGCGTGACGTTGCCGACGTGCTGCTGCTGGTGCTCGTCGCCATCGCGGATCTGCGGGGCGCGCCGATGGATGCCGAACTGCTGGCGGAAAAGCTCGGCACGTCGCGCTCGACCGTCGAGCGACGCTTGCGCCCTTATCTGGATGACGGCCGGATTGCCAAGGAACGACGCGGAAAGTCGGTCGTTTATCTGTGGTCGACGGAAATGGCTTGCGGAAAATCCGCCGAGCGCGCGGATCCCGACATGAGCGTCGACATGGTTCGGGCGGTGATGGCGATGGTTTTCGACGTGGCGAACGATTGAGGCAGCGCAAGGCCGAGTTGGTTAAAATTTGTGGAAAAACTGAATCTAAGCCCGAATTACCCTGGGGAATATGAAGCCAAGTCGAGAACCGGTTGTTGCATGCGTGCGAATCCATGCGCAAAGCGGGCAACATTCGTCAAAATGACGAATGTAAGGCACCAAGGAGGCGCCGATGTCATCACAAGATGAAGAACTTTCGACTCAGGCTCACCGGATACTCCGCCTCTATGAGATGTTCTTCAGTCTCATGTTCCGGTTTATGGAGGAGTATGAAGTAAAAGACCTGGGTCAATTGATGATACTGACGACAATTTCGATTGCAAATGCAAACAAAGTAGATCCGGATATTGAGATAATATCTGAAGAAACAGATATACCGTATTCGACGGTACGCAGAAAAATCGAGAAAATGTGTGAAGATGGAATGATTTGCGTTAGGAAATCTAATAGCAAGCTTTTGTTTTCTATATCTCCTGAGATGAAGTTTGCTCATCCTGAACAAAGTGAAGAAAAATCAAATAAAAATTTTCAGAATGATGTATTAGACATTGTAGTAAAATCACTTACATCAATAATACTTGAGAAAAATAAGTAAAAACCAAAGTGAAAATTTGTTTAGATTGACCTGTTAAGGATTTGTTCACTATAAATTACGCATAGTCGATGGCGAGTTCATCGAACGGCACGTGGCCCTAAGGCGGCATCCGCCAGGGCCCCCATCAGGGCGATCTCGGTCGCTATCGCAACAGAAACGAGTTGGCGGCCTTCGGCACCCCAGGAAAGGGTTTCGAGGGAACGGGAGAGATGTGTACCCGCGTAACCGTCTCCGCCAGGTGACAAGAAGAAGTGGGGCTGAACATGGCTTGGACACAGGAACGCGAAGATCTGCTCAGGAAGCTCTGGCTGCAAGGCCTCAGCGCAAGCCAGATTGCCTATGTTATGGCGGGCGTGACCCGTAACGCGGTGATCGGCAAGGCTCATCGCATGGGTCTGCCCAAGCGTTCGCCGGCCACCAGCCACCGTCCCAAGCCCCGCGTGCAGCGCGGCAAGCCCTCGCTCGCCTTTGTCGGCGGCAAGCCGGCAGCGCGCGACACCGCGTCCGATGTTCAGTATCGCCGTGGCCTCGACTTCGACACCGCGCACAAGAGCTTCGATGTTGCGCACTCCGATGTCGCCGCGGAAGACCGTATCACGCTGATGACGCTGACCAGCCGTACATGCAAGTGGCCGATCGGCGACCCGGCAGACGCGGATTTCCACTTCTGCAGCCAGGATGCGGAAAACAACCGCTCCTACTGTGAGTTCCATCACCGGCTCGCATACCAGGGTGTGCGTCGCCGCCGCCCGGCGGAGAAGACGGCCTCGGCGCCTGTCGCCCTCCCGCTGCGCGCCATCGCGGTCTGAGCCCAAAGGTTCGGGCCCGACAGTTCGGGTACGACGCTCCCTGCTTCCTCCCTCCCAGGCAGATGCGTTTGCCCCAGGCGGGGCCGGTGTTCCGGCCCCGCCTTTTTCATGTCCGGCTTGAGCCGGAAGGGGCCGGTGTTCCGGCCCCGCCTTTTTCATGTCCGGCTTGAGCCGGAAGGGGCCGGTGTTCCGGGCCTGACCTTTTCATGTCCGGCTTGAGCCGGAAGGGGCCGGTGTTCCGGCCCTGACCTTTTCATGTCCGGCAGATCCGTGCGACTGGCATTGCGGCAGATTTGATTTCGCTCATTGCGGGATGCCCGATCCCGTTGAAACTGCTAATATTCGCCGAGCGGAAAGCAGGAGCCCCGACACCCATGACCACCCATTCAGGCCTCAAGAAGATCCGCCTCAACCTGGCGCGCACCCGGGAGTTCCCGAACGGCTCGGCGCGGCATGGCTACGAGTTCATTGCGCCGCTGGATGCGAACGATCACATCGACGCCGGGGAGTGGCGGAAGCACCGGGCCCAGTGCCGGGTGCGCCGGTTCTGGGCCGACGAGGAAGAGGATATCGGGCATCTCCGCCATCGCCCGGGTGGCTCCTGGGCCTTCCATTACGACATCGACGGTGATGAGGACGACGAGGCGGGATACCGTTTCGGCGCCCATCCCTTCCGCCCCGGGGAGTACGTTTCGATCAAGGACGAGGACGGCGAGTTGCATACGTTCCAGGTCGTGACCGTGCAGGATCTGTGAATTTCAATCAGGAGGGATGAAGTTCATTCCGCCTCGGAATTGGAAACGGAGTCTCGTGCCTTTGCGCCGATCCGGGCCGTCGTTGTATATCGGCAGGGCAACACTCTGCTTGATCGGGGACAATCGACATGGAAAAGCGTGCGGCGCGCCGGCTCACCGGCACCGGTGGGGTCCTGCTTGTCAGGGCACTCGAGCAGTTGGGTGCCGAGCGCGTCTTCTGCGTTCCCGGTGAGAGCTACCTGCCGGTTCTCGACGCGTTGCACGACGCATCGATCCCGGTGACCGTCTGCCGCCAGGAGGGCGGCGCCGCGATGATGGCGGAGGCCTTCGGCAAGATGACGGCGCGCCCGGGCATCTGCATGGTGACCCGCGGTCCCGGCGCGACGAATGCCGCCGCCGGCGTCCATGTGGCGCAGCAGGATTCGACACCGATGATCCTCTTCGTCGGCCAGATCGAGACCGGCATGCGGGGGCGCGACGCCTTCCAGGAGGTCGATTACCGCCAGTTCTTCGGCGGCATGGCCAAATGGGTGGCCGAGATCGAGGACCCCGCCCGTATCCCCGAAATGCTGTCGCGGGCCTATCATGTGGCCACGTCAGGCCGCCCCGGCCCGGTCGTTCTGGCGCTGCCGGAGGACATGCTGGCGCAGACTGCCGAGGTCGCCGAACTGCCGGCCTTCGTTCCGCTTGAAACGCATCCCTCGCTTGCCCAGATGGCGGATCTGCAGAAGCGCCTTTGGGCGGCGAAGCGCCCGCTCGCCATTCTCGGCGGCAGCCGTTGGAGCGAGGGCGCGCGGGCGGCCTTCACCCGCTTTGCCGAGCGCTTCCAACTGCCCACCGCCTGCTCCTTCCGCCGCCAGATGCTGTTCGACAACCTGCATGGAAACTATGCCGGCGACGTTGGTATCGGCATCAACCCGAAGCTGGCGGAGCGCGTTCGCGAGGCCGACCTGCTGTTGCTCGTCGGCGGCCGCCTGTCGGAAATGCCCAGCCAGTCCTACGGGCTGCTGGACATTCCGCAGCCGCGCCAGACCCTGGTGCATGTCCATGCCGGGGCCGAGGAACTCGGCCGTGTCTATCTGCCGGATCTCGCCATCCATGCGACGCCGAACGGGTTCTGCGCGGCGCTCGAGGCGCTTCAGCCGCCGAACGCGATAGCCTGGGAAGGGGCGGCCGCAACCGCTCACGACGATTATCTTGCATGGTCCGGGGCGCGGCCGCAGGTGCCCGGCGCGCTGCAGATGGCGCAGGTGATGGACTGGCTCGAGCAGCACTTGCCCGAGGATGCGATCCTGGCCAATGGCGCTGGCAATTACGCCACCTGGGTGCACCGCTTTCACCGCTTTCGCCGCCTCAACACACAACTTGCGCCGACCAGTGGCTCGATGGGCTACGGCCTTCCCGCCGCGGTTGCCGGCAAGCTGAAATATCCGGAGCGCATGGTGGTCTGTTTTGCCGGCGATGGCTGCTTGCAGATGACCATGCAGGAGTTCGGCACGGCGGCGCAGGAGGGGGCCGCGATCATCACCATTGTCGTCGACAACGGCATGTACGGCACCATCCGCATGCACCAGGAGCGCGACTTCCCCGGGCGTGTCTCGGCGACAACGCTGGTCAATCCGGACTTTGCTGCCTTCGCTCGCGCCTATGGCGCCCATGCGGAGATGGTGGAAACGGCGGCTGAATTCGCGCCGGCCTTCGAGCGCGCGGCAGCATCCGGCAAGCCGGCCTTGCTGCATCTGAAGCTCGATCCGGAGGCGATCACGCCGGTTCGCTCGCTCAGCCAGATCCGCGCCGGCTGAGAGGTGCCGTCTCAATCGGCAGGCCGTCCGGCCGGGGACACCGGCAGCGTCACCTCGGCGATGGCATCGTCGTCAGGCGAGGAGCGGACGGAAAAACCGAGCGCCGTGCACATGGCGAGCATGGTGGTGTTCTCCTTCAGCACCTCGCCCTTGATCGTCTCGATGCCGTCGGCAGCGGCATAGTCGATGATCATCTGCATCAAGGCCCAACCGAGCCCCTGTCCCTTCAGCGAGGACTGAACCAGGATCGCGTATTCGCCGGTGCGATGATCGGGGTCGGCATGCAGTCGCACCACGCCGAGAATGTCGCCGGTCTCCGGGTCGGACGCGGCGAAGGCCATGGCGCGCGAATAGTCGAGTTGCACGAGACGCGCCATGAAGGCGTGGTTGAATTCCTTGACCGGCGCGAAGAAGCGCAGGCGCAGGTCCTCCGGGGACACTTTCTCGAAGAAACGACGATAACGCTCCTCGTCCTCCGGCCGGACCGGGTGAATGTCGACGCGCGTGCCGTCCTTCAGCGCCAGGTCCCGTTCCCACTCCTTGGGATAGGGAGCGATCGCCAGCCGTGACGTCGGGCTGCGGCCGGGATGCACGCGCGCCTCGCAGATGGCGATGCGGGCATCGAGCACCGTCACACCACTTCTGTCGGCAATCAGCGGGTTGAGGTCGAGCTCGCGGATTTCGGGAATGTCGACAGCGATCTGGGCCACCTTGACCAGCGTCAGGGCGATGGCGTGCATGTCCGCCGCCGGGCGGTTCCGGAAACCTTCGAGCAGGTGGCTGACGCGGGTCCCGCGCACTATTGCCTCTGCAAGGTTGAGATCGAGGGGCGGCAGTCCGATTGCGATGTCTCCCATCACCTCGACGCCGGTGCCGCCATGGCCGAAGAGCAGGACCGGGCCGAACGTCGGGTCGTCGGCGAGGCCGATGAACAGCTCGCTCGAATGGGCGTGGTGCAGCATCGGCTGCAGCGTGATGCCGGTGATCTCGGCGCCGGGATGGGTTTCGGCGATGCGGGCGAGCAAGTCCCTTGCAGCGTTCTCCACCGCCTCCGGCGTGTCGAGGTCGAGCAGGACGCCGCCAACGTCCGACTTGAAGGGCAGTTGCGGGGATACGAGCTTTGCCGCGACCCTGTCGCCGGCTCGTATCAGGTCCGCGGCAATGGACGCCGCCTCTTGCGGATTTCGCGCCAGTCGGGTCTCCACCTGCGAGATGCCGTAGGCTGCCAGCATCCTGTGGATTTCCGGCGGGGTAAGCCATTGCTGCCCGCGCGAAAGAGCCATGCGCACCACGTCGCGGGCCGTTTCCGGGTCGGGCTGGAAGTCAGCCGGCAGGCTGGGCGGTGCGGCCATCAGCATGTCGCGACCATCGGCATAGCGCACCAGATGCATGAAGGCGCGCACCGCCTCCGACGCGCTGCCATGGCAGGGGATGCGCGCCTGGTCGAGCGATTTGCGCGGCAGCGGTGCGCCGGCTGTCAGGGCCACCAGCAGCGGTTTTCGTCGCCCATACGCCGATCCTCCGGTGGAGCCGACCTGCGCCAGCGCGTTGGCGGTGTCTTCCAGCGATGTGAAGGCGGACGGGGCGACGACCGCGAGCACCGCATCGACATTGCGGTCCGCCAGCAATGCGCCGGCGGCTTGCGCATACGCCTCCGCGCCGGCGGTCTCGCACAGGCACAGGGGGTTCGATGTGGGATGTCCGGGGCGCTGGCTGGCCGCGAGTGCGCCAGCCGTGTCGGGGTGAGGTTCGGCCAGGACCCCGCCCTGCCGCTGCAGCTGGTCGGCGGCCAGCGTCGCAAGGCTGCCTCCCGTTGCGACGATGGCTAGCCGTCGTCCGCTGACCGGCTTCACCCGGCTGATCGTCTCCACCGCCTCGAACATCTCGTCGATATCCTCGACCCGAAGAACGCCGGCGCGTGCAAGGGCAGCGTCGTAGACCGCATCGGCCACCGCGATCCGCCCTGCATGGGTGACGCGTTCGCCGCTTACTTCCCGGCTGGCGCCGGACCGCAGCACCACCACCGGTTTGGAACGGGCGGCGGCGCGCGCCGCCGACAGGAACTTGCGCGGATTGGCGATGGTCTCCAGATGAACCAGGATGGCGCGCGTGCGATAGTCGAGCGCGAACCAGTCGAGCAGGTCCGAGACGTCGATATCGGCGCGCTGCCCGAGCGATGCGACGCCTGAAAAGCCCACTCCGTTCGCCGCCGCCCAGGAAAGGGTGGCGTTTGCCACCGTGCCGGAGCGGGCGATGAAGGCCAGGTCGCCTGGGCGCGCGTCGCAGGCACCAAGATGTGCGGAGAGCTTTGCGACAGGAGAGGCGAGGCCAAGGCTGCCAGGTCCCAGGAGACGCATCGTCGCCGGCCGTCCGGCCTGCAGCGCCGCCGTGATATCGGCATCGCGCCATCGGTCGTAATGCGGCGAAAGGGCGACGGCCGCGCGCGTTCCCGATGCCGCGAGCGCCTTGACGGTGGCTGCGGCCTCGTTCGGCGCGCCGAGCAGGATGGCAAGCTCCGCCCCTTCCTGCATGTCCGCAATGCGCCGTTTCGGGCGAAAGCCTTCCGGCAGGTCCTTGCCGCATCCAACCACGGTCTTCGTGCCGGAAAAACCGCCCTCGGCGATCCGTCGCAGCAACAGTTCCAATGCCCCCGCGCCAAGGCGATTGGGGCCGGCAACGACGATTGACCGCGGCCGAAACAGGGCGTCGAGATTGCGGATCGTCATGGGCCCGTCTCCTGCAAGGCGCGCGATGCGTGCCAGGGACGTCGAAATCCCCGCGCCGTGCCGGGGGTGGTTCTCCTGACCCTAATGCGGCGGCCGGAGGGAGCAACTGAAAGGCGCCGCCATCCCCCCGAATGGCGGCGCCCTCCCGCCACGCCGGCCGCCGGAAGCGGCCTTGCGTGAGGGGAAACGCGGTCTTGTCCGGTTCAGTGTGCCATCAGCACGGGAACGGTCATCGAGGCGAGAATGTCGCGGGTCGCTCCGCCGAACAGGAACTCGCGCATGCGCGAATGGCCGTAGCCACCCATCGCGATCATGTCGACGGCATGGTCCGAGACATAGTTCAGGATCGCGTCGGCGACGCCTGAATGCGGGCGCGGGACCACGTCGATCGTGACCGACAGGCCGTGCCGGGCCAGATATGTGGCGATGTCGGCGCCCGGTTCCCCCTCGTGGCGACGTCCGGTCTCGACGATCATCACGGTGACCTTCTTCGCCATCTGCAGCATCGGCATCGCGGCATGCACGGCCCGGCTTGCCGTCGGGCTGCCGTCCCAGGCGACCATCACATTGTTCATCGGCAGGCCGCCGCCGATATAGGGCACCACCAGAACCGGTACTCCCGCTTCGAACAGCACCGTCTCGATGAGCATCTCGCGCATGGGTTCCGGTTCGTCCGGATTGTCCTGGCCGACGACGACAAGATCGGTCAGCCGGCAATGGGCCAGCACCGCTTCCGCCGAGCCGCCGGTAATCACCTCGGCAGTGCGTGTCTCGGAGGGGACGCCGGCCTTGCGCGCCAGTTCGGAGAAGGCCTCGCCGGCCGTATGCGCGGCCCGCAAGGCCTGGTCGCGGGCGATGGCGACATAATCCGCCGGCATCGGGCCGGCGATGAAGCCGGGGACGACCGGCTCGAAGGCGACGGTCAGGCCCGTCGCATGTGCCCCGGTGCGGCTGGCCAGTTGCAGGGCCACCTGTGCCGCCTGCTGCTTGCCGGCGAGATCGACCAGCGTGAGGATGTCCTTGATCGCCATGAGATACGTCCCTCCTTGAACGGAGGCTTCGGCGCGATGCCGCAGCCTCCATGAAAGTTGCCTATATCTAGGACGAAGACGAAGGCCGATCTTTGACCGGGATCAATCCGAAAGCAATCGCCTGCTAGACGGACTTGAGCGCTTCGCGGGCGATCACCAGGCGCTGGATCTCCGAGGTACCTTCGTAGATCGTCGTGATCCGCGCGTCGCGGGCCAGGCGTTCCAGCGGATAGTCCTGGATGTAGCCGGCGCCGCCATGCAGCTGCAGCGCGGTGTAGGTCGCCTTCTGCGCCGCCTCCGAGGCGAACAGCTTGGCCATCGACGCTTCCCGGGCGAAGGGCTTGCCGGCATCCTTGAGTGCGGCCGCCTGCAGGATCAGGAGCTTTGCCGCCTCGAGTTCCGTCTCGCGGTCGGCGATCATCCATTGCACGCCCTGCATCTCGGCGATCGTCTTGTCGAACTGTCGGCGTTCCTTCACATAGGCCTTGGCCCGCTCCATCGCGGCGCGGGCGATGCCAAGCGACAGCGAGGCGATGCCGATCCGCCCGCCGGCAAGTTCGCCGACGGCGATCCTGAACCCGTCGTTCGGGCGCCCCAGGATGGCGCTTTCCGGCACGCGGCAATCCTGGAACAGCACTTCGTTGGTCGCCGAGCCCGTCTGGCCCATCTTCTTCTCGGCCTTGCCGATGACGAGACCGGGCGTGCCCGCCTCGACCAGGAAACAGGTGATGCCCTTGCCTTTCGGCGCGCTCTTGTCCGTGACGGCCCAGACGACGAAGACGCCGGCATACTCTGCCGAGGTGATGTAGAGCTTGGCGCCGTTGAGGACGTAGTCGTCCCCCTCGCGCACGGCCTGCGTGCGCATCGAGGACGGGTCCGAACCGGCGCCGGCCTCCGTGAGGCAAAAGGCGCCGGCGGAATAGGTGCCGTCCGTCAGCTTCGGCAGGTAGGTGGCCCGCTGCTCATCGGTTCCCACGGCCTGGATGACTTCCGCGACCATGTTGGAGACCGACACAGTCACCCCGGTCGAGGCGCAGGCACGTCCGAGCTCCTCCACGGCAAGCGCGAAGGCGACCGTGCCGGCGCCCGTTCCGCCGTGGTCCGGCGACACGTTGAGGCCCATGAAGCCGTTTTCCGCAAGCAGCTTCAGGTTGGCGAGAAAGGCTTCCCGGCCCTCACCCTTGTCCAGTTCGTCGGCCAGTGGCGCGATCCTGTCCTCGGCGAGCTTTCGCGCCGTATCCTGGATGAGATACTCTTCCTCGCTCAATGAAAACTGCATCTGCGTCCTTTCAGGGCAATGGTGGCAACCGGGGGCCACGGCCGCTACGATTGATCATGACAACAGCAAATTCATACGGGCAGGCTCCGGCCGTGTCCACGCCCGAGGGGACGGTGGTGGATGCAACCGGTGCGAGCGCCGCCCGGCCGGATGCGTCATGGCCGGTCCTGGGCCTGCGCCTGTCGCGGCGGGTCTTGCGCAGGCTGGTGCTTGTGTTGCCGCCGCTGGCGGTGCTCGCCGCCGCCGTCCTTGCCGCGGACTGGGCGGAGGAACGCTCGCGCGAACGCAGCGACGCGGGTGCCCGCGAGCGGTTGACGCTCTACCGGGAGACAATCCTGAGGGAGCTGGAGAAATACCGCTACCTGCCCTACATCGTTGCCCGCGATCCGCGTGCGGTCGGGGTGCTATCCGATCCGGCGCAGACGGACGCGGCCAATCGCTTCCTCAAGGACCTTGCCGCGACCACGGGGGCGGACGCCCTTTACGTCATGGACCGGAACGGCCTGACGGTTGCCGCCAGCAATTTCGATACGGCCAATTCGTTCATGGGCCGCAACTATGCCTTCCGGCCCTATTTCCAGGCGGCGCTCGACGGCGAGGAGGGGCGTTTCTTCGCCGTCGGCGCGACGACCGGCGAGCCCGGCTTCTTCTTCGCGCGTTCCACGCCCTCCGGTGTGCGGCCGCGCGGCGTGGTGGTGGTCAAGGTCGACATGGACAGGCTCGAGCGCAACTGGCTCGAGGGAGGCGAGACGGTGATCGTCACCGACGTCCACGGCGTTGTCTTCCTCGGCACCCGCGACGACTGGCGCTATGCCTCGATCGCGCCGCTCGATGACATGGTCGTCGCCGCCATCCGCTCCGACCGCCAGTATGGCGGCGAACGGCTGCAAAGCCTTCAGGAGGGACCGGCGCATGCAACCGATCTCGAGATCGGCGGAACGGCCTATCGGCAGGCCCGGCTGAGGGTCGGCCTGCTCGACTGGTCGATCCACTACTTCACGCCTCTTGCGGAAGTGCGTGCCCCGCGCCGGACGGTGTGGGCGGCCGCCTTCGCGCTGATCCTGGTCTATGCGGTCGCGCTGCTCTTCCTGCGCAGCCGGCGGCTTGGCCGGGTGACGGCCGGTCTGCGCCAGGACGCGGCGAGCCTGCGTGATCTCAACCGGCGGCTTGTCGACGAGGTCGACGAACGCCGCCGCGTGGAGCGCGAATTGCGCGAGACCCAGGCGGATCTGGCGCGGGCAAGCCGGCTTGCGGCGGTCGGCCAGATGTCGGCGGCGGTGGCGCATGAGCTCAACCAGCCTTTGGCCGCGCTTGGCATGTTCGTTTCCGGGGCGCGGCTCTATCATCAGCGCGGCGAGGCGGCGGAAGTGCTCGAAAACCTGGACGAGATCGACGCCCTGCGCCTGCGCATGGCGAGCCTGACGCAGGAACTCAAGCGCTTCGCCCGGCCGGGAGAATCGCGCATCGAGACGGTCGACCTGCGGGACTGCCTCAAGACGAGTGCCAAGCTGGTGCGCCCGCGTGTCGAGGAGACCGGCGTGGCGCTGCACCTGCACCTGACCTCCGCCGACCTTCTGGCGACCACCGCGCCACTCAGGGTCGAGCAGGTTCTGGTCAACCTGATCCGCAATGCCATCGATGCCTGCCAGGGTGAAGCCGAGCCGCGTGTCGAGGCACGTGCCTGGAGCGAGGGAGGGAGCGCCATGATCGAGGTTGCCGACAATGGGGCCGGCATTCCCGAGGAGCTGCGCGAGCGGATCTTCGAGCCCTTCTTCACGACCAAGCCCGCGGCAGCCGGTCTCGGACTGGGGCTTGCGATTTCCGCAAGGATCGTCGAAGACCTCGGCGGCGGCCTGAGCGTGCGCGGGGGCCGGTCGGGCGGGGCCTGCTTCGTCCTGTCATTGCCGCTTGCGCGGCAATGAGCGTCGGGGATTGAAACAGGCGGCCGATCCGCGTCACGGGGCTGGGATCAATGAGCAGGGACACTGACACGACATCGGGGGCAGCATCGGTCGCGGCCGACCGGACGCCGGTGCTGGTCGTCGACGACGATCCGTCGATGCGCGCCGGCCTGCGCCAGTGGATGCGGCTCGCCGGGTTCGAACCGGTCGAGGCTGTCGATGCGGAAGCCGCGCTCGGGCGGATCGATGCCGCCTTTCCCGGATGCATCGTGTCCGACGTGCTGCTGCCCGGTGCCAGCGGCGTCGATCTCCTGCGCCGGGTGAAGGAGATCGACAGCGAGTTGCCGGTGGTGCTGATGACCGGCCATGGCGACGTACCGATGGCGGTCGAGGCCATGCGCCAGGGAGCTGCCGACTTCATCGAGAAGCCGTTTGATCCCGACCTTCTGGCTGCCGTTGTCCGCCGGGCGGTCGAGCGCCGCCGCCTGGTGCTGGAAAACCGCGCCCTGACCCGCCGACTCCAGGATCTGAACGGCCTTGCGGCACGGTTGATCGGGGAATCCGCACAGATGCGCGCGCTGCGCGAGCAGATCTCCCATTTCGCGGCGACCGATGCCTCGGTGATGATCGTCGGTGAAACGGGAACCGGCAAGGAAGTCGTGGCGCGCGCGCTGCACGACCTGTCGGCCCGCGCCGGCGGCCCCTTCGTCGCCCTGAACTGCGCCGCATTGCCGGAGACCATGGTCGAGGCGGAGCTTTTCGGCCACGAGGCCGGCGCCTTCACGGGCGCGGGCCAGGCACGTGCCGGCCGCATCGAGCAGGCCGAGGCGGGCGTGCTCTTTCTCGACGAGATATCGGCGATGCCGCTGGCGTTGCAGCCCAAGCTGCTGCGCGTCCTGCAGGAACGGGAGGTCGACAGGATCGGCGGGCGTGGCACGACACGCGTCGATATCCGGGTTGTCAGCGCCGCCAACATGGACCCCCATCGAGCGGTCTCGCAGAACCTGCTGCGGCAGGACCTGCTCTACCGGCTCAACGCCGTCGAGATCCGTATTCCGCCCCTGCGCGAACGCGGCGGCGACGCGCGCCTCCTGTTCGACAGTTTCGTCAATCGCTTTGCCTCCGACTACGGGATCGAGCCGGCGCCGCTTGCGGCGGACGATGCCGCCTTCCTGCTGGCCCATGACTGGCCGGGCAATGTGCGCGAGTTGCGCAACGCGGCGGAACGCTACGTCCTCAACACGCCGATGGGCGCTCCCGCCTTGCGGACATTGGCGGGCGGTGCGCGGGACATGGAGGACATGCGCCGGCATGGGCGCCTGCGCGACCTGATGGAGGGCTATGAGCGGCGGGTCATCGCGGATGCGTTGCGCCGCCACGGCGGCAGCGTCGCCGCGGTTCTGGCCGAGCTGGACCTGCCGCGGCGCACGCTCAACGAGAAGATGACGCGCCTTGGCCTCACCCGCGGCGACGTCGACCCTTCAATGGATGCGTGAGCGTATCGGCAAGATCTTGCCGATTGCACGGGGACTATCGGCAGGATCTTGCCGGGGGCGGACAGCGGTTCCGGTCGAGCGTTAATCTTTCGTTGAGGATTGGCGCGGGTTGCGCATGCCGGCAGCCAACTGGCATGGTGATTGCTGATGGAATTGCAATCGCCTGCCTGGGAGGGCTGGCGAGAATGGCAAGACAGGCCGCGACGGGGCCAACCCGCCGGGCCGGAAATTATCCTTGGGAGGACTGATATGAACATTTCCCGCAAGCTGGTCGTGCTGGGCACGGCCACTATTCTCGGTTTTGGCTTTGCCAGCGAGACCATGGCGCTTGAGTGGAACGTCTCCGTGTGGGGCAAGCGCCGTGCCTTCACCGAGCACATTGAGAAGCTTGCCGAGCTGGTCAGCGAGAAGACCAATGGCGAGTTCACCCTCAACATTGCCTATGGCGAGGCCCTGTCCAAGTCGCGTGAGAACCTCGACGGCATCTCCATCGGCGCCTTCGAGATGGCGCAGATCTGCGCGTCCTATCACGAGGACAAGAACCCGACCCTGACCGTCATCGAGCTGCCGTTCCTCGGCGTGCCGGACCTGCCCACGCAGATCGAGCTCGACAAGGCGATCTACTCGCATCCGGCAGTGGTAAAGGACCTGATGCGCTGGGATGCCAAGCTGCTGATGTCCTCGCCGATGCCGCAGTACAATTTTGTCGGCAAGGGCGAGGTCCCCACCAAGGTGTCGGACTTCGAGGGCATGCGCGTGCGTGCGCTTGGCGGCATTGGCCAGGCCATGCAGACCATCGGCGCGGTTCCCACCACGGTGACCGCATCGGAGACGTTCCAGGCGATCGACTCCGGCACGGTGCGCGCGGCATCCTTCGCGCCCCATGCCCATCTGTCGTTCAAGACGGTGGAGGCCGGCAACTGGTGGACCACCAACATGAACCCCGGCACGGTCAGCTGCCCGGTCGTCGTCAGCGCGGCCGCCTATGACGCCCTGCCGGACAATTTCCGCGAAGCCCTCGACAGCTCCGTCGACGCCTCGCTGGATCACTACCTTGCCACCTACGACAAGGTCTACGAGAAGTGGTACCCGACCCTGGACGAGATGAAGATCCAGAAGGTCGAGTTCACCAAGGAAGAGCTTGACGCCTTCAAGGCGAAGGCCGGCAAGCCGCTCTGGGACGCCTGGGTCCAGAAGATGAATGCCCAGGGCATTCCCGGTCAGGAGCTTCTCGACCTGGCCCTGTCCAAGCTCAACTGATCGCACGCCGATGCAACGGGCCGTCCGCACGAACCGCGGGCGGCCCGCCGCACGGGTTGCCCCGGCCTTGCGACCGGCGCCGCGTGTGACCTGAGTTCCGCCCAGACCCTTGAAGCCGTTTCACCGCCCGCAACGGGACCAGTGCCTCAGGCCCTGCCTGCGATGCCGGTTTCCGGGCAGGGGAGCCGCGTGCGCACCGCTGTTTGCGGGTGCGTCTCGGCACCAGCCTGACGAGCGGCCGCACGGCCGGAGTTAGCCATGACATCGCCATCCGCACCAAGCGGCCGGCCGGGCACCTATATCCGCTTCGACGGATGGCTGCGCGGTCTGGAAAACGCTTTCAATCTCGTCGCCGCCGCCAGCATCCTGTTGCTGATGATGCTGGCCGTCGTCCAGATCGTCGGTCGCAACGCCTTCAACTGGCCCGTTCCCGGCTTCATCGACATCACCGAACAGGCCATGGCCGTGTTCGCCTTCATGGGCATCGCCTATTGCCAGCGCGTCGGCGGTCACATCCGCATGGAGCTGTTTCTCGGCAAGCTTTCCGGCCGCGCCATGTGGATCGCCGAGATGATCGGCATCATCGGTATCTGGATCGTCGTCGCCGCCCTCATCTACGGCTCGTGGTTCCATTTCGAGCGCTCCTGGTCGTTCGGCGACAGCACCATCGACATCGGCCTGCCCACCTGGCCGTCGAAACTGGTCATTCCCGTCGCGCTGTCGCTGCTGCTGCTGCGCCTGACGCTACAGCTTTACGGATACTGGCGGCTGGTGCGCGACCCGTCGGCCGAGCCGATCGCCGTTCCGGTGATCAGCGATGTCGAATCGGTTGCCAAACACGAGATCGAGGAAGCGCTCGGCGACGATGCGGACGAGGCCTCCGGCAAGGAAGGAACGCACCGATGACCCCGTTCGATATCGGTCTCATCATGACCGGCTTGCTCCTGGTTCTGGTTGTACTCGGCATGCGCGTCGCCTTCGCTGCAGCGCTCGTGGGCACGCTCGGCCTGATCGCCATCTTCAGCATGCGGATGGGTTTCGAGCGCGGCGTCGTAACCGCGCTGAAGATGGCCGGCACCATCCCGCACTCCAAGTCGGTAACCTATTCGCTGTCGGTGCTGCCGACCTTCATCCTGATCGGCTTTCTGGCCTTCTATGCCGGCTTCACCCGCCAACTCTTCGAGGCGGCCAAGCGCTGGCTCGGCTGGCTGCCGGGCGGCATGGCGGTCGGCACGGTCTTCGCCACCGCCGGCTTTGCCGCCGTCTCCGGCGCGTCGGTCGCAACCGCTGCCGTCTTCGCACGTGTGGCGATCCCGGAAATGCTTGCAGTCGGCTATTCCAAGCGGCTGTCGGCGGCCGTCGTTGCCGCCGGCGGCACGCTTGCCTCGCTGATCCCGCCCTCGGCCATCCTCGTCATCTACGCGATCCTGGTCGAGCAGTCGGTGGCCAAGCTGCTGCTTGCCGGTTTCCTGCCGGGCATCTTCTCGGCCCTGATCTACATTCTCATCATCATCGGCATGGCGATGTGGAAGGGCGATGCCCCGGCTGTCGGTGGCTTCACCTGGAAGCAGCGCTTGGTCTCGGTTCCCGGAACGCTGCCGATCATCGCCGTCGTGGTGATCATCTTCGGCTCGCTCTACTACGGTTATGCCACGCCGACGGAAGCCGGTGCCCTGGGTGCCTTCGTCGTGCTCGTCTCGGCCTTCGTCAACGGCATGCGCGGCAAGCAGTTGTGGCAGGCCCTGCACGAGACGGCCAAGCTCACGGTGATGATCTTCACGCTCATCTGGGGCGTGCTCGTCTATGTTCGCTTCCTCGGCTTTGCCGGCCTTCCCGAAGCGTTCGAGCAGTTCATCGTATCGCTGCATTTCTCACCCTGGCTGATCCTGATCATGATCCTGTGCGTCTATGCGCTGCTCGGCATGTTCATGGACGCCATCGGCATGCTGATCCTGACCTTGCCCGTGGTCTATCCGGCGGTGATGGCGCTGAATGGCGGGGAAAGCGTCGCCGCGGCGGACAGCACCTTCGGCATGTCCGGCGAAATGTGCGCGATCTGGTTCGGCATCCTGGTGGTGAAGATGGCCGAGCTCTGCCTGATCACACCGCCGATCGGGCTGAACTGCTTCGTCGTCGCCGGCGTGCGCGACGACATTCCGGTGCAGGAAGTCTTCCGGGGCTGCACGCCCTTCTTCGTTGCCGACATCCTGACCATCGGCGGGCTGGTCGCCTTCCCGGCGATCGTCACCTTCCTGCCGTCGATCATGTAAGGGCGGGCAACAGTCCAAACATCGAAGGGGCGCCCACCGGGCGCCCCTTTTCGTTGGTGCCGTCCAAAGCGCGCGGTCAGAACAACGAGCCCTGTCCCTTGCTCTCGGCCTTTGCGGTCTTGCCGGTCTTTCTGGGACGCCCGGCGGCCGGCGGCGTGGAAGGGGCGGCGGCACCATCCCCGCCCGCAATGGCGGCAAGCCGTGTCTCGTCGCCGAACTCGATCGAAAGCGCCGCGCCGGCGGAAACGCCCGTGGCCGAGCGCAACGGCTCGCCGTCGCCGCCGCGCACCAGCGCGTAGCCGCGCCCCAGCACGTTCTTGTAGGACAGGCTCTCAAGCAGTTTCACCGTTGAGGACAGTCTTGCCCGCTCCGTCGCGAGCCGCTGCAAATGCGCCCGCTGTGCCCGCGCCTCGAGACCGGCGAGCCGCTCGCGCCCCAGCGAGACGCCGCGCGACAGGGCATGGGGGGACAGGCGCGCGGAGGCGGCATCGCAGCGCCCGCGCTTGTCGCGAAGCCCGGCGCGCAGGGCCGGTGCGAGCCGTTCGCCGTAGGTATCCAGCCGTTGCCTGGGCAGCGCCAGCAGGTCGCGCGGCGAGGGCAGGGCCGCCGACGCTGCCCGGAGTTCGGTGCGCCGCCCGGCGATCAGCCGAAGCAGTCCGGAAATGGTGCGCCGGGCAAGGTCGTCGAGCGAGGCGATCAGTTCGCCGCGCACCGGCACGGCAATCTCGGCCGCACCCGTCGGTGTCGGCGCGCGCAGGTCGGCGGCATGGTCGATCAGGGTCCAGTCGGTCTCGTGGCCGACCGCGGAGACCAGCGGGATCTGCGAGGCGGCGGCGGCGCGCACGACAACCTCCTCGTTGAAGCCCCACAGGTCCTCGATGGAGCCGCCGCCGCGCGCCACGATGATGAGGTCGGGACGCGGGATCGCGCCGTCCGGCTGCAAGCGGTTGAAGCCTTCGATGCCGTTCGCCACCTCTCGCGCCGAGGTCTCTCCCTGCACGCGGACCGGCCAGACCAGCACATGCAGAGGAAACCGGTCGGAGATGCGGTGCAGGATGTCGCGAATGACGGCGCCGGTCGGCGAGGTGACAACCCCGATGACACGCGGCAGATAGGGTAGTGGGCGCTTGCGCGCCTCGGCGAACAGGCCCTCGGCGGCGAGCTTCTTGCGCCGTTCCTCGAGCAGCGCCATCAACGCGCCGACGCCGGCCGGCTCGATCGAATCGATCACCATCTGGTATTTCGACTGCCCCGGAAAGGTGGTGACCTTTCCGGTCGCGATCACTTCCAGTCCCTGTTCGGGCTGGATCTTCAGCCGCGATGCCTGGCCGCGCCAGATGACGCCCGAGAGCACCGACTGGGCGTCCTTGAGGTCCAGATAGATATGGCCGGACGCCGGGCGCGAGATGCGGCCCAGTTCGCCGCGCACGCGCACATAGCCGAACGTGTCCTCCATCGTGCGCTTGATCGCGCCGGAAATCTCTGACACCGAGTATTCGGTAATGTTGCTGTCGTCGGACAAGGTTCGTATCCATTCGCTGTCTGGTTCCCGCGAGGGGACCGTACCCGGGCGCCGCCGTCAAGACCGCGCGCCCGCAAGTCCACGCAAGCTTTGAGGACCGGCTCCCCGATGCCCCGCTACGAATTCCGCATGCAGCGTCTTTTCGTCGAACCGGATCTCGGGCCGGGCGCGGCACTGCCACTCGACCGGGCGCAGTCGAATTACCTGCTCAACGTGCTGCGGCTCAAGGACGGCGACGAGGTGCTTCTGTTCAACGGCCGGGACGGAGAATGGCGCGCGGCGATCCGCCAGGAGGGACGCAAGCAGGCGTCCCTGGTCGTCGGCGAGCGCACCCGCGCGCAGGCGCCGCTTCCCGATCTCCACTATCTCTTCGCCCCGCTGAAACATGCGCGCCTCGATTACATGGCGCAGAAGGCGGTGGAGATGGGGGCAGGCATGCTGCGACCCGTCGTCACCCGTCACACCCAGTCGGCGCGGGTCAATCTGGAACGCATGCGTGCCAATGCGGTCGAGGCCTGCGAGCAATGCGGTGTTCTCGCCGTGCCGGAGATCCGCGAGCCGGTCTCGCTGGAGGTGCTGCTTCAGGGATGGGAGGCGTCGGAGCCGGGGCGCCGTCTCGTCTTCTGCGACGAGGGCGAGGCGAGCCAGAACCCCCTCGATGCGCTTCAGGGGCTGGAGCGCGGGCCGCTCGCCGTGCTGATCGGGCCGGAAGGGGGCTTCTCGGAAGAGGAACGGACCCTGCTGCGCGCCCGTCCTTTCGTCACGCCGATGCCGCTGGGGCCACGGGTGCTTCGCGCCGACACCGCGGCCGTCGCCGCGCTTGCCGTTCTCCAGGCTGTCCTCGGCGACTGGCGATAGGCGCTTTTTTGCCGCGATCAAGCGCAGAACATTGATAGGTCATCACAAAAAAACGCGTTTGTTTTGATCCGGGCGCCTGAGTAAGGTGCGCGCCAACAGCGCGAAGGAACCCATCTTCATGGCCCGCGATACCATTGATTCGACCCCAGTATCCGGGGTTTCTGAACTTGCCGCTACACTTGAGGCGGGGTGCAAGCCGGAAAGCGATTTCCGCATTGGCACCGAACACGAGAAATTCGGATTCAATCTCTCCGACAATTCCCCCATTCCCTATGAGGGACCGCGCGGCATCGAGGCGGTTCTCAAGGGCATGGAGGGGTTGCTCGGCTGGGAGCGCATCGAGGACAACGGCCTGATTATCGGGCTAGCCGATCCGGTCGGCGGGGGAGCCATTTCCATCGAACCGGGCGGACAGTTCGAGCTGTCGGGCGCGCCTCTGGAGAACCTGCACCAGACCTGCCGGGAGACGAACTGTCATCTTGCCCAGGTGCGCCAGGTTGCCGAGCCGCTCGGCATCGGGTTCCTTGGGCTCGGCATGACGCCGACCTGGGCCCGCGAGGACGTGCCGGTGATGCCCAAGTCGCGTTACCAGATCATGACGCGCTACATGCCCAAGGTCGGTTCGCTCGGCCTCGACATGATGTACCGCACCTCGACCATCCAGGTGAATCTCGACTTCTCCTCGGAAGCCGACATGCGGGCCAAGATGCGCGTCGGTCTGGCGCTGCAGCCGGTCGCCACCGCGATCTTCGCCAATTCGCCTTTCACCGACGGCAAGGTCAACGGCTTCAAGTCCTTCCGCGCCGAGATCTGGAAGGACACGGACAACGATCGCTCGGGGCCGCTGCCGATCGCCTTCCAGGACGGGTTCGGCTTCGAAACCTATGTCGAGTGGGCGATTGACGTGCCGATGTATTTCGTCAAGCGCGGCACCACCTATCACGACGTCACCGGCACCACCTTCCGAGCCTTCATGAACGGCGCGCTCGAAGGCGTGATCCCGGACGCCCGCCCCACTCTGGGCGACTGGAACAACCACTTGTCGACGCTTTTCCCAGATGTCCGGTTGAAGAAATATCTGGAAATGCGCGGCGCCGATGGCGGCCCGTGGCGGCGGATCTGCGCGCTGCCCGCGCTCTGGGTCGGGCTCCTCTACGACCAGGGCATGCTCGACCAGGCGGAGGAGATGATCCGCGACTGGACCGCCGAGGAGCGTGTGCAGCTTCGTGACGAGGTGCCGCGCCTCGGGCTGGAGACGCCGTTCCGCAACCGCACGGTCCGCGATCTCGCCAAGGACATGGTCGCCCTGTCCCGCGAGGGCCTGAAACGCCGCGCCCGTCTTAACGATGGCGGTCAGGACGAGCGGGTTCATCTGGCGGCGGTCGAGGAGACGCTGGCAAGCGGCATGACGCCGGCCGATGTCATGCTGCGCCGCTATCACGGTGAATGGGGCGGCGATCTCTCGAAAGTGTTCCAGGCCTACGCCTATTGAAAACCCGTCCATGCGGACGGGCCATTTGACCCGCCCGCATGGACGTCGGAAGATGCGCCATTCCAAGCGGAGAGGCGCAGCATGACCGACCGATTCCCCACCTTCGGCGCCTTCGACCCGGCCTCCGTCAGCGAAGCCATGCAGCGTCAGTTCGGCTGGGGCGATGCCGATGTCGCGCGGGCTGCCGAGGCGTTGATGCCTGCCGCCCTCGCCGGAATGCGCCGCTACGCGGCCACCCCGTCCGCCTTCGAGGCGCTGCTCGCCTTTCTGCCGGGCCCGGGGCGGGCAACCGCCATGCCCGGGCCGGAAAGCCTTGTCGGTGAGCCCCTGGCCCTGATCTTCGGTCCGGCCGAGGTCCAGCGATCCGTTGCCCGCTACGTGTCCGAGCAGACCGGGCTCGAGCTCCCCGGCGTCGAGACGATGATGCCGGTCGTCGCCACGCTGGCGCTCGGCCAGGCCGCTCGCGGGTTCACCGTAGGCCCGGCACGGGAGCTGCTCGACGCGTTCCTGGCCGGCTACGCGCGCGGCCGGCCGAAACCCGTTCCCAATCCGATGCGGATGATGGCGCCCTATACGGAGGCGATGCGCTCCTTCTGGGATGGCTATCTCGGCCTTGTCGGGGCCGCCACAGCCACCGGCATTGCCGCGCAGCAGGGAGAAGAAGAGGAACCCGCGCCGGAAGTCTCGCCCGAGCCTGCTTCAGAGCCCGCCCTTGAACTTGGCGATGAACCCGCTGACGACACCGCTGCGGATGCCGGATCGGCCCTTGTCGACAGCTGGCTCTCGCTCGGCCGCGATATCCAGGAGCGGCAGATCCGCAGCTTCGAGACCCTGTTCGAGCAGGCGGCGAAGAAAGACTGACAAGACCGACTGAGCTGCCGGCGTACCGCTTCAGGCTTGCGGAAATTCGATCCGGAAGGCTGCGCCGCTGCCCTCCGTTGCCGGCTCCAGCAGGATGCGCCCGCCATGGGCGCGCAGCAGGCTGGCAACGATATGCAGCCCCATGCCGGTGCCGCCGCTTTCCCGCCGGGTGGTGAAGAAGGGCTCGAAGATCCGCTCGCGGTTGCCGGCCGATACGCCGCGCCCGTCGTCGCGCACGACGACGAGGAGCCCCGCCTTGCTCCGCGTTTCCACGCTCACCGTCTTCGCGCCGTGGACGGTCGCATTCTCGAAAAGATGCGAGAAGACGATCTCCGCCCCCTCCATCGTCAGCGGCAGAAGGACATCATCGCCGTGCTGGCTGATCCGCAGGCCGGGGTGGCGCGGCGCCAGCCCTGCGATCACCTCAGGCAGCCGCGTATGTCCGCGATAGTCCGTCTCGCGGGCCGCCGCCACCTGGCGCAGTGCCTCCATCTGCCGGTCGAGCTGCTGTCCGGCGCCGCGGACCTGGGCCACCAGATGCCGGTCGGCCGGGGACAGATCCGCGCTGTCCTCCAGCAGTTCGGTCGCTGCACGCAGTGTCGAGATCGGTGTGCGCAACTCGTGCGTTACATGATTGGTGAAGCTGCGCACGGTGGTCTCGCGATTGCTCAGCGTCGCGGCCATGTCAATCACGCTGAGGCCCATGTCGTGCAGCTCGCGCGTGCCGAAATGCTCCGGAGGGGCGACCGCCTCGCGGCCCGGCGCGCGCATCGCGGCGGCATAGGCGGCAAGGGCCGTCACCGGCCGCAGCAGCACGCGCAACAGCATCAGCCACAGGATGGCGGTCAGAAGGCCGATGATCGCCGCCAGCAGGACCGCCGCGTGGCGGAAGCCGATTTCCGGGCCGAGATAACGCAGTGCCACGATGCCGGCGAGCGAGAGCGCCAGTGTCCCTGCCAGCGCGCCGCCCAGCACCAGCCAAAGCGAGGGGCGCCACTTGCGGGTCACGGCGCGCAATGTCCCATGCGGATGCCGACGCCGTGCACCGTCTCCAGAGCCTCGCCGCCGCCGGCGCCCGCGAGCTTCTGGCGCAGGTTCCGAACATGGCTGTCGAGCGTGCGGTCCGACACCTGGCTTGCCGGTCCCCAGACGATGTCGACGATCCGCGCCCGAGACACCGTGCGTCCCGGGTCCTGCATCAGGGCGGCAAGGATGCGCATCTCGGTCGACGTGAGGGCGACGGCGGTGCCGTCCAGCCGGCAGTCATGCGCCTGCGGATCGAGCTCGAGCGCCCCATGCCGCATCACGCGCGAGCTTGCAGCGCCGTTTCCGCGCTTGAGGATCGCCCGGACCCGTGCGACGAGCTCACGCGGGCTGAACGGCTTGGTGACATAATCGTCCGCGCCCAGCTCCAGACCGACCACCCGGTCGATCTCCTCGTCCCGCGCGGTCAGGAACAGCACCGGCACCTCGGACTTCGTCCGCAGCCTGCGGCAGACCTCGAACCCGTCGATCTCCGGCAGGCCGACGTCGAGGACGATCAGGTCCGGCCGCTCGCGGGCCGCATGGGTGAGGGCGATCTGCCCGTCCGCCGCGGTCAGCACGTCGAAGCCGGAGCGCTGCAGCGTGATCGACAGCAGGTCCCGCAGATGCGGGTCGTCATCGACGACCAGGATTTTCATGCATGCGCCTCCGGACCTTTTCCGCCTCCAGATAGCCGATGGTTCTCCAGGTGCGAAAGTCCCAATCGCGCCAGGTGTCGATCCGCGGTCGTACGGTCCGGCACCAGGCCTCGGAGGGAGCATAGCTCGGGGCCACCGGATAGCCGGTCTCGCAGATGGGCTCGCCCGGGCCCTTCAGCCGGGCGATATTGTGGCTGGCGACGATATGTCCGAAATTGACGAAGGAGCAGAGATAGAGCGTTGCCAGCGCCAGCGCAGCAACCCGCGCGAGCAGCCACCCCGTCGAGCGCTCCTGCCGGATCTGCCAGGCGATCAGCACGAGGCCGAGACCGACCAGTACCGTCCAGATCGCCGCGTGGATGCGCAAAGTGGTCAGCCCGTAGGCCTCGATATAGATCCATAGCCGGTAGCCGGCCGCTGCCGTCAGGACCAGATTCTGGACAAGCCACAGATACATCAGGCCGCGCAGCTGCGGCCGCTTTCCGAGATACGGGCGCGCCAGCACGGCAAAGGCACCGGCCAGCACGGCCGTTGCCATCAGCGCGAAGGCGCCGCGCCGGGCATAGGCCGAATAGGTGAGCCCCTCGGGCAACTCGCCACCGGCGAGCAGGTAGCGGGCATCCGTGCCGACCTGCACCAGCAGCATCGCGTTGAACAGGAAGAGCGCCAGGCTCACCGAGCCGGCATTGAGGCCGAGCCAGCGGCCGACAGGTTCGCCGGCATCCATCTCCCGCTTTGGCGGCAGGACGCCGGACCACGCCAGGAACGGCCAGACCAGCGAGGCGACAAGCGATAGGAACACCAGCCGCCAGAGCAACGGAACGAGGTGGATGTCCAGGACAAGCAACTGGCCGAGCCAGCCTTCGATGACGGGATTGGCCACGGCCAGCAGCACCAGCAGCGCCGCTGCACCCAGCAGCGGAAAGGCGAGCCTACTCGCCGCTTTCAGCACCGTCGTCCCGGTGCTCTCGCCCCGGTTTCCCGCCTGCAGGGCGAGGGAGGCGAACCGGATCGCCCTGAAGGGCTGTTTCACCGACGAGAGCAGCAGAAGGATCGCCCGGGCGATGACCTGCGCCGCTCCAGGTCTTGCGGCGGAGCGTGCCCATACGAGGCTGGCGGCGAGGCCGGCGATGGCGAAGGCGACGGCGAGCAACTGCTGGTACTCGATCAGCGGCAGCTGGCTCGCCAGGAGCAGCAGCGCCGGCCCGCGCGGGATCCTGCGGCCGGGCAGGGTGGCGACCATGGCGAGGAAGACGGTGACGGCGAACGGCACGAAGGCGAGCCCCGGCCAACGGTGATAGAGCAGCAGGTTCGCGGCGACGATGCAGACAATGAGCGCGGCAAGGCTTGCCTGCGGCGGCCAGCCGAAGCGCTCGTCCGGCGGTCCCTGTCGTTCGGCCGGTGCGGCCCGCGGCGCGGATGCGTCGTCCGCCCCGGCTTCGGGTTCCGTGGTGCCCGTCTCGGCCGGGGCCGTGGTCTCCGGTGCTTCCGCCTGTGACGGGGCGGCGGCGGTGACCAGCCACCATGCCTCCCGTTGCAGCGGGCGGGGCAGGCTGCGGTCCAGTGTTGCTGCAAGCGTCATCGGGAGTTCCTTCGGCAGGGACGAGGCAGGACCGGTCCGGTCGGATCGGTTGGCATTCCCGTGCCATGGCGCTTGCGGAGTTCGCCTGAAGGAGTTCTGCAGATTTCGTGCAGATGCTGGCGGAGGCAAAAAAAACCCGCCTCCGGAGAGGCGGGCAAGGTGCGTCGGCGAGGGGCCGACAGGGCCTCGGCACGGGGCGGTGGGAGAGGGTCGTCAACCCGGCCCGGTGCGAAGAAGGTCAGGAAGGCGGGGCGCTTCCCAAGATGCGAACGGCGCGCTGCAGGCGGTGCAGCGCGCCGCGCGCCTTACCGACGGCGGAGCCGCCTTGTGGACAGTGTCGACGAACGGCGCTCGTTGCGCAGGCGGGCGAGCTGCAGGCTCGGGTCCATGTAGTCGCTGCCATACAGGGAGGCGGCCACGTCGCTGCGGGTCACGCCGAGGTCGGCAAGCATGTGCTCGTCGAGTTCGAGCAGTCCGGCGACGGCCTTCCGGTTGCGGTAGCGTCGCCATGCGCTGGCCAGCGCGAGGTAGAAGCTGGACCCGGCGGCAGCGGCAACGGCGCTCGCGGAGAAACGGTAGGATCTGACAGTCTGGGTATCGCATGCCTGTGTCATGGCAACACTCTCCTTTCCGGCGCCCGGGGTTCCGGAGCCTGGTATTTGAACGGCGACGGCTGCCCGTCGCCTCTGGTCGTTTCGTATGAATAGAGATTAGGCGGGAGCGATAGATTTAACAAACGAATGTTTTCGATGGATATCAATCTTCATCTGTGATGTATTGCAGGTCAGGGAAATTGACGCAGCGCCCGCAAGGGCTGCGCGAGCGAGGATCATCCGTCATGGCCCATGCACTCGATATCGACCAGTTGCGCACCTTTCTCGCGATTGCCGAGCTTGGCAGTTTCACAAAGGCCGCCGACGCGGTGAACAAGACCCAGTCCGCCGTCTCCATGCAGATGAAACGCCTGGAGGACCGGGTCGAGAGGCCGATTTTCGTCAAGGACGGGCGGCAGTCGCGCCTGACGGAGGACGGCCACCGCCTGATCGAGTTCGCGCAGCGCATGATCCGTCTCAACGACGAGACGATGACCGCCTTTGCCGAGCCCTCGATCGTTGGCCGGGTCCGTCTCGGGCTCCCCGACGATTACGCCGAACGGCTGCTGCCACAGGTTCTCGCCGCCTTCGCCCGCCTCAATCCGGCCATCGAGATTGCGGTCCAGTGCCAGGGCTCGACCGTTACCGGCGACATGATAGAGCGCGGCGACCTGGATCTCGCGATCGTCACCTCCGGCGATTGCGTCAAGGTCCAGGGCGAGGTGATCCGCCGCGAACCGTTGCACTGGGTGGCACCGGCGAACATGTGCATCCATACCGAGGATGTCGTCCGCCTTGCGCTCGGACCGACAAGCTGTGCCTGGCGCGCCCAGGCCGTTTCGCTGCTCGACCGGATCAATCGCCGGCACGTCATCTCCTATACCTCGTCGAGCGCCGCCGCCCTGATCGGCGCCGTCCAGGCGGGTCTCGCCGTCGCGGTCCTGCCGGAAAGCGCGGTGCGATCAGGCATGCGCATTCTGAGCGAGAGCGACGGCTTCCCGATGTTGCCGCCCTGCGACATCACGATGATCCGGGCCGCCGCGGCG
Organism: Stappia sp. MMSF_3263; assembly: GCF_030733745.1. Lineage (GTDB taxonomy): Bacteria > Pseudomonadota > Alphaproteobacteria > Rhizobiales > Stappiaceae > Stappia. The sequence continues at coordinate 231,179 of NZ_JASHIK010000001.1, forward strand.
ACCGATCCGGTGCATGATGCGCTCTGCTGTCACATTCGCGCGGCGATCGGCAACGTCGCGGCGGAGCTGATGGCCGCCGAGTAGGCCCGCGCAGTCCGGCGGGCGGCGTCAGCCGCGCGTCTTGCCGGTGCGCAGCACCAGCAGGTTGCCGGCGAGCACGCAGGCAAGACCGGTCAGCGCCGCCGCGCCCCAGTGAAAATTCTCAAGCACGGTCGAAACCAGCAGCGCCACGACCGGGAACATCACGGTCGAATATCCGGCGCGCGCCGACCCGATGCGGCCAAGCAGCGTCAGGTAGCAGGCGAAGGCGACCACGGACGCGAAGACGGAGAGATAGACCATCGCGCCGAGATAGGTCGGCGTCCACTCGATGGCGAAGGACGCGCCGCGCGCGCTGGCGAACAGTCCCAGGAAGATCGCGCCGTAGACCATGCCCCAGGCGCTCGCCGAAACGATGGAGATACCGTCCCGCTGGTTCGCTGCCGAGACCATGTTGCCGAAGCAGAACGACAGCGTTCCTCCGATACACAGCGCCAGGCCGAGCAGGGCTTGCCCGTCGAAGCCGCCGCCCGCCTGGTCCGAGATCTGCGGCCAGAACAGAAGCGCGATCCCGGCAAAGCCGAGCACGCCGCCGATCAGCACGCGTCGGCTGATCCTTTGACGGAAGATGACGAAGCCGAGAACCATGTTGAAGATCGAGGTCAGGGAGAACACCACCGACAGGAGGCCGGAGGGGACATACTGGCCGCCATAGTAGAACAGCGTGAAATTGGTTGAGAAAATGAACAGTCCGAGACCGGCGAAACGCAGGTGCGTCATGACCGGGAAGCGCAGTCTTGCGCCGCGCGCCAGCGCCCAGCCCATCATGATCGCCGCCGCCACGACGAAGCGCCAGAACACCGAGACTTCCGGCGGCACGGTGCCGAGCTGCAGCTTCAGCGCGTACCAGGAAAACCCCCAGGCGAGGACGGTCAGGCCGTAGAGGCCAAGGTCGGCCGGGGTCAGGGAAGGGGCATCGCGCGTCGGCGCGCCGGTGGCGAGCGAGGTCATGTGGTCCGGAAAATCCTTTGGGAGATCAGGCCCGCAGGATGGCCCAACCGGTCCATGCGGACAAGTCATGATTATTGACACGATCCATGCCTTTTGCTGATGGATCGCGTCTCATGTCCCTGTGATCCTGCACCGGCTCAGGCGCCTCCGCGTGACCGCCAGCGGGAGCGGATCCCCTCCGATGTCAGATAGACGAGGCCGAAGAGGTAGAGCCCCGTCATCGACAGCATCGTGACGATCAGCAGGGGGTAGCCGATCCAGATGACGGCCAGCAGCCAGAGCGCGAGGATGTTGAGCACGAAGGCGAGCCGCTCCGCATAGCCGCCCAGCCTGGCGCTGCGCAGGAAGGCGCCGAACACGGGGATGTATTCGAGAAGGCGGATGAGCCTGTTCGTCATGAATTGTCCGTCCTGTTGTCGCGGCGCCCGGCGGGCCGCGGCTGGCGGCCTGCCCTCCACGGGCGCGAAGGCGGCACCTTAGCCGCGAGCCCCGCGCCCGGTCATGCGACGGCCTGTCCCTGCGACAATCTCGACCGGCTTGCCCGGGGCACGCGCGTCTCAGCCCGCGATGCTGCCGGCGCTTTCGTGCCAGCGCGGCCTGTAGCCGGCGGCGAGCACCGACACGATGGCCGGCGGGGTGAGGAGTTCCGCCAGTGCATCGGGATCCGGTTCCGGCGCGGGTGCGTAGCCGTCGAAGCTCCAGCCGAGCAGGCGCCCCTTGCAGGGCGTGGCGACCACGTCGCCGATACGGGCCATTGCCCCGTCCGGCAAGGCGCCGAGCCGCGTCAAGGGGCGCTCCCCGGTTCGCTCGCCGTGCAGCCTGACATCCATTTCGGCGGCTCTTGGTTCTGGCCGGGTGCCCTCCGCCCTGGCCCAGGCCTCGCGGAAGCGCAGCGCATCGGCGCGCCGGCACTCGAAACAGGGACGATGACCGGCGGCGAGCGCGGTCACCTCGTCAAGGAAGAAGAACTCCGTGTAGCCGGAGCCCATCACGCTGCGATGCCGGTCCTTGAAGGCGATCTCGCAGCAGATCCAGGCGCGCGAGCGCCAGCGTGCCCGGCCGAGAGTTCGCGTTAGCGGGTCGTGCAGCCGGCCGCCGCGATTGCCCATCAGGGTGCCGCGCGCCGTCACCGCGTGGAGGGTGCCGTCCGGCGCGACCCGGTTTCGCAGCACCACCGGCTCAGCCCAGCCGCCAGTCCTCGGTCTCCACGCCCTTTTCCCGCAACTGGTTGACGCGATCGTTGGAGTAGCGCTGGAAACCTTCGCTCTGATGCGCGCCGCTGCGCACCCATTCGAAGAAATGGTAGAAGTAGAAAGGCGGAAGGTAGCCTTGGATGCGGGCCAGTTCCGCCGAGCGCCCGTCCTTGCCCTCCACCGCCTCGATGCTTTTGGGGAACAAGACGATTGTCGGCGTGAAATTGACCAGCCAGCGCCGCGCCAGTGCCCGCTCCTCCATCGCCTCGCCGTCGAAATCCGTGGTCTCGCGGGCGCCGAACAGGTCAAGCTGGATGAAGGCGAAATTCTCCTTGAGATAAGGGAGATAGTCCTCGCGCGCGAGGTTGATCTCGTGGGTCTTGCGGCAGAACGGACAGCCGCCCTGTTCGAACATGACCACCAGATGCTTGTCCGCCGCATGCGCCTCGGCGAGGTCCTCGCCCAGATCGAGAAAACTCTCGACGAACCAGTCCTGCTTGTAGAGCCCGTCATCGCCAAGTGTCGCGGCGCGGGCAGGGCGCGCAGGGGCTGTGGACAGGGTCGCCGCCGTGCCGGCGGCCAGCGCGCCAAGGCCGAAGTGCCGTCTTGTGATCATGATGTGTCCTCCCGACATATTCCGTGTCGGGAATGTATCAGGTCTTTGGCGCCTTGCCATCCGGCGAAATCGCGAGGGTAGAGGGAACGATGCTTTACTCGCCAACGACAAGAATGTGCAGCGCCCGCGGGCCGTGCGCGCCGAGCAGCAGGGTCTGCTCGATATCCGCCGACCGTGATGGGCCGGTCACAAGGTTCACCGTGCGCGGCATGACGCCTTTGCCGTGTATCTCCCTGACACGGTCCCACAGCGTCTCGTAGTCGCCGGCAATGTCGGCGGCCCGAAGCACCACGATGTGATGTTCGGGAACGAAGTTCAGCGTCGTCGGATTGTCCGGCCCGGAGGTCAGCATCAGGGTTCCGGTCTCGGCGACGCCGCCGAGCGCGTGCGAGACGCTGGCCATGTCGTCGGCCTGTGCTGGACCGTGCGCCACTTCCAGATGTGCCTGGCCCTGCCAGGGCAGGCCGGCAAGGCGGGTATCGGCGCCGGTGCGCACGCGCGCCGGCAGGTTCTTCGATTTCAGATAGTCGCTGACCGCGGCCGGAACATCCGCGCTGCTTGGGAGCCGGGCTATGCTCGCCTGCACCTTCTCCGCCATTTCGCAGAAGAGGTCGATCCGGCCGGCGGGGTCAAGCTGGCCGCGTGCGGGGATCAGGCCGCGGGGGCTGCGCTGCAGCCGGTCGGTGACGGCGGCGCGGCGTGCGTCGTCGTCTCTTCCCCGTCCCATGGCGGCGCGCATCTTGGCCAGGATGGCGGCTCGTGCATCGCTCATCGGGTGCCTCTCCTGCTGTTGCCGTGCCGTTTCGCCCATTGGGCCTGGAATGTTCCTCCTTCGGGAGCGGGCAGGTCGCGGTAGCGGGTCCATCCGCCGGCAAGCGGCATCGCCCGGAAGCGCCCGCGTGCGCGGCCCATGAGCCCGAGCGTGCCGATGGCGACCCGGGTAAGCGCCTGGTAGAGCGCCGGACGCTTGGCGAAGAAGGCCCACAGGCCGAGACCGTAGCGGGCCGCCGCCGGATTGAGGTTGCGGGAGAACTCCCGCTCGCGCCAGTGCCGCATCATCTTCGGCAGGGGGATCCGCATCGGGCAGACGCTTTCGCAGCGCCCGCAGAAGGTGGATGCATTGGGCAGGTGGCCGGACTGGTCGACGCCGATCAGCGAGGGGGTCAGCACCGCGCCCATCGGGCCTGGATAGACCCAGCCATAGGCGTGGCCGCCGACCGCGTGATAGACGGGGCAATGGTTCATGCAGGCGCCGCAGCGAATGCAGCGGAGCATGTCCTGGAACTCCGTGCCGAGCATCGACGAGCGGCCGTTGTCGAGCAGCACGACGTGGTAGTCCTCCGGCCCGTCGGGGTCTGCCTCGCGGCGCGGGCCGGTGGAAAAGGTCGTGTAGACGGACATGTCCTGGCCGGTTGCGGAGCGGGCGAGCACGCGCAGGATCTGTGACACGTCCTCCAGCGTCGGCACGATCTTCTCGATCGAGGCGACCACCACATGCGTCTTCGGCAGCGACTGGGTCAGGTCGCCGTTGCCTTCATTGGTGACGATGACCGACGTGCCTGTTTCGGCGACGAGGAAATTCGCGCCGGTGATGCCGATATCGGCCTGGAAATACTTCTCGCGCAACACGGCCCGGGCCTCGCCCAGCAGCGTCGTCGGCTCATCGAGATTGCGATCCGGGTCGAGATGGGTATGGACGCGGCGGAAGTCGGCTTCCACCTGGTCCTTGTTGACATGCACGGCCGGCGCGATGATGTGGCTGGGATGCTCGCCGCGCAGCTGGATGATGTATTCGCCCAGATCGGTCTCGACGGGCGCCACCGAATGCTCCTCGAGAAAGGCGTTGAGGCCGATCTCCTCGGTGATCATCGACTTGCCCTTGGTCACCGTGCGGGCGTTCTTGCTGCGACAGATGTCGAGGATGATGCGCCGCGCGTCCTCGGCTGTCTCGGCCCAGTGCACATGGCCGCCCGCCGCCTCCACCTTGTCCGCATAGGCTTCCAGGTAGAGATCGAGATGGGCGAGTGCGTGGTCCTTGATGTCGCGTGCATTGTCGCGGAGCCTGTCGAACTCGGGCAGGGCCTCGGCCGCGACCGCGCGCTTGGCGATGAAGCCGGATCGCACATGGCCGAGCGCCCGCTGGAGGGGCGCATCCGCGAGCGCCTCGCGGGCATTGGCCTTGAACGCCGGGGAGGTGATCTCAACCACAGGGCTTTCCTTCCTCGTCGATCAGTTTCTCGACGATCACGGTGTCGCGCCAGCGGCCATCGAGCTTGCCGTGACGGGTGTAGGTTCCGACCTCGCGAAAGCCGAGACTGCGGCACAGCGCCAGGCTGGCAGTGTTTTCCGGGAAAATCCGCGACAGCAGCTTCCATGCGCCGCCCATGCGGGCCGCCTCGATCAGGCCGGCGAGCGCCGCCCGGCCGCACCCCGTGCCTCGGGCGTCACGGCGGACATAGACGGAAAACTCCCTGACCCCTTCGTAGCAAGGGCGGGTGCGGTAGGGGAAGGCGACGGCATAGGAGACAATGCTGCCGCTTGTATCCTCGACCACCACGAGCGGATGGCCGGCCTTGAACCAGGCTGCGATGGCGTCGGCATCGCGATGCTCGGTCTCGAAGGTCGCGACCCGGTCGTCGATGCCCTGGTTGTAGATCGCGGCGATCGCGGCCGCATCGGCCGGGCGAGCGGCACGCAGGGTGAAGGGCGTCGCGGCCACGGCATCTGCGGCGGGGGCGGAGGCCGTCATGGTTCAGCCGCGCCTCTTCTCGCCGATCGCCGGTTGGTCGGTCATGCCGGCGAGCACCTCGGCGACATGCCGTACCTCGATGGCCGATCCCTCGCGCTTCAGCTTGCCAGCCATGTTCATCAGGCAGCCGAGGTCTCCGGCCAGCAGCAGCGACGCGCCGGCCTCGCGGATGGTCCTGGTCTTCTCCTCGACGATCTTGTTGGAGATGTCCGGATACTTGACGCAGAACGTGCCGCCAAAGCCGCAACACACGTCGGAATCCTTCATTTCCTTCAGTTCCAGCCCCTCGACGGAGCGCAACAGCCGTCGCGGCTGCTGCCGGATGCCCAGTTCGCGCAGGCCCGAGCAGCTGTCGTGATAAGTGACCGTTCCCTCGTGTTGTGCGTTCACCTCGGTGATGCCGAGCACGTCGGCGAGGAAGCTGACCAGTTCGAACACCTTGGCGGAGAAGGCCTCGGCGCGGGCGCGGGCCTCGTCATCGTCGTCGAACAGCTCGGCGTAATGCTTCTTCAGCATACCGGCACACGAGCCCGACGGGGCGACGACATAGTCGTAGTCCTCGAAGGAGCGGATCACGCCTTCGGCGATCGCGCGGGCATCCTTGCGGTCGCCGGAATTGAAGGCCGGCTGGCCGCAGCAGGTCTGCGCGGCCGGCACGTCGACGCGGCAGCCGGCATCTTCCATGAGCTTGACCGCGGCGAAACCGACGCTGGGCCGGAACAGATCGACGAGGCATGTCACGAAGAGGCCGACACGTGGCGCCTTTCCGGCCTCGGAACGGCCGTTGGGGCTTTGCTGCGCGTCGTGCTGCGCGTTGGCTGTCATGGAGTGGTGGCTTCCTCTGTCGAGCGGCGCTGCGGGCGGCGCCTCTTGCTGTCGTCCTGTTCGCTCTCGATGCGTTGTTCGAGACGCAGGGCGGAGACGTTGTTCCAGCTGCCCGTCCGCGCCATCGCGTGGGCAATCTGTTCGACATAATCGATATGCGCGCCGGCCGCCTCGGTGGCCGCGGCCGCGTCGCCGGACATCACCGCCTCGTAGATCGCCCTGTGCTGGGCAAGCAGCCGCTCGCGCGATCCCGGATAGCGGTAGAGCTGCACGCGGCTGTAGAACACGCCGTCGGCCAGCAGCCGGTAGCAGGAGCGCAACGTGTGCAGCAGCACGATATTGTGCGCGCTTTCGCCGATTGCCTGATGGAACTCGACGTCCAGCTCCGCCTCGGTGTCGAAATTCTCGCTGTCGTGGGCGGCTTCCATCGCGTTGAAGATGCGGCTGATGATCTCGCGGTCGGCCTCGGTCGCGCGAAGGGCGGCGAGGCGCGTCGTCATCCGCTCGATCTCGCGGCGGTATTCCAGGTAGTCGGCAATGGCCGGCGGGTGACGGCGCACCAGCTCGACGATCGCGTCGGAGAACACGGTTCCGATGACATCGGCGATGAACGTGCCGCCGCCATGACGGGTGACGAGCAGCCCGCGCTCCTCCAGCGTCTTGATGGCGTCGCGCAGAATGGGACGGGAGACGTCAACTTTTTTGGCCAGATCGCGCTCGGCCGGCAACCGGTCGCCAGGGCGCAGCACGCCCTGGAGGATGAGCTCCTCAACCTGGTCGACAACCGAATCTGCTGTCCGGTTGTGTTGGATCTTTCGGAATACCATTTTCCCGTTCGTTTTTATTGCGGCGCCAAAAGATAATATTGCATTGCAGCAAGTAGCGTTCGCTCGCGGCGCGGACCAGCAATCTATTCTGTGTTGCGTTGAGTGGTCAATATTGTTATCCAGTTAGGGCGAGGTGATTGCTCCGGTTGGGAGGCCGGGGGAGCATCATTCGTTCCGGATGGAGAATGGGACATGTCTGCGCCTGACCGGGCGGCGTCGGTTGGGCTGGTCTGAGGCGTGTCTCGTGATGTGCCGGCGCGGAAGGCTGTCACCTTGTGCCGACCCGCTGCGAATTGGGACCGCGGCGGTTTGACGTACGTGCGGGCAAACGCCCGTATGTCTGTTCCTAGGGAGGACATCAACGTGAAATCATTTCTTTCAGCAGTTGCCGTAACGGCGTCTCTTGCGGTAGGCGCGGCTTCGCCGGCCGTCGCGCTCGACAAGCTCGACTGGGACATGCAGTCCACCTATCCCGGGTCGCTGACGCAGCTCGGCACCCTCGGAAAGGTTCTGTCGGAGCGTCTCAACGCCGTGTCCGGTGGCGAGATCAACCTGAAATTCCAGGAGCCGGGTGCGATCGTTCCGGCGCTGGAGGCGTTTGACGCCGTGGCAAGCGGCGCCGTCCAGGCGGCGTGGTCGACGCCGGGCTACTGGACCGGCAAGGACAGCTCTCTGGCGCTCTTCGCGGCCGTGCCCTTCGGTCCGAGCACGCCGGAATACGTGTCCTGGCTCAAGTTCGGCGGCGGCCAGGAGCTGCTCGACGAGATCTACGCCGCATACGGCATCAAGTCGCTGATCTGCGCCGTCATCGCGCCGGAAGCGGCTGGCTGGTTCCGCAAGGAGATCAAGTCGGTCGACGACCTCAAGGGCCTGAAGATGCGTTTCTTCGGTCTTGGCGCCAAGGTGATGCAGAAGCTCGGCGTCTCGACGCAGCTGCTCGCCGGTGGCGACATCTTCCCGGCGCTCGAGCTCGGCACCATTGATGCGACCGAGTTCTCGATGCCGGCGATCGACCTGAAGCTCGGCTTCTACCAGGTCGCCAAGTACTACTACTTCCCGGGCTGGCACCAGCAGTCGACCATGTTCGAGCTGATGCTCAACAAGGCCGAGTGGGACGGCCTCGACGACCAGACCCGCTCGATCTTCGAGACGGTCTGCGATGCCAACATCGTCTACGGCATGGCCGAAGGCGAGGCGATCCAGGCTTCGGCTCTTGCCGAGCTGAAGTCGAACGGCGTCAACATCATGGAATGGGACGACGCCACGCTCGAGGCGCTCGAAGCCGCATGGCTCGAAGTCGTTGAAGAAGAGAAGGCCGCAAACCCGAACTTCGTCAAGGCCTGGGACTCGCTGACCAAGTTCCGCGAGGAATACAAGATCTGGTCCGACATCGGTTACCTGAAGAGGTAATCCGGACGGCAAGAAACGGTCGCGCGGCCTTCGGGTCGCGCGACCCTGCGTGCGCGGATCGCGGGTGACGGACTGCGCGTCCCCCGGGTCTGCCGCCGGTGTCCCTGTCGTGTCGCGATACCCCAGTCGGGAGTAAGGTCTTCATGTCAACTCTGCTTTGCCTTGCCGGCATTGCGCTGTCCGTGGTCGCGCTGTTCGGGCTGGGCGTTCCCGCCTACATCCTTTGCCCGGCCGCATTCGTCATCAGCGCGATCGGCGGTCTTGCCCGCGGCCGGCTGTCGCTGGCAATGGCGGGAATGGTGTTGAGCGCGTTCGTTTTCGCCATCACGCTGGATGGCATGACGGCCCTGCTGACGTCGCTCGACGTCAATCCGCGCAATTTCTTTCGCCAGTATGACGGTCTTTCCGGCCTGATCGGCGCCCTTCTGATTCTCGCCCTGACCCTGCTGATGGCACGGCGTCACGCGCCGCAGGGGTTCGAGACCATGCTCGGCGCGTCCGACGATATCGACCGCGTGGTCAACGGCGTCGGCAAGGTGGCCTCCTGGCTCTTCGTGCCGATGATGATCGTGATCTTCTACGACGTCAGCCAGCGCAAGCTGCTCGATTTCGACAATTCGATCATCGATTCACCCTTCTATTTCGACAGCACCAAGCTGCAGGAGCTGGAATGGCACCTGCACGCCACGCTGTTCCTGCTCTGCCTCGGCTTCGGCTACCGCTACGATGCCCATGTGCGCATCGAGCTGGTTCGCGACCGCCTCCGCCAGCGGGCCCGCGTGTGGATGGAGCTGGTCGGCATCATCTTCTTCCTGCTGACCTACTGCTACCTGACGGTCGAATTCGGTTGGGTGTTTGCCTCCAAGTCGTACCAGATCGGGGAGGTGTCGGCGGCCCAGACCGGGCTCAGTCACCGCTGGGTCATCAAGGGAATGCTGCCCGTCGGCTTCGCGCTGCTCTTCGCGGCTGGCGTTTCGGCAGCCTTCAGATGCGCCGTCTACCTGTTCGGTCCGACCTACCTCAACGAACGCTCCGGCGACTACGCGGGGACCCATCACGCGGACCTGCCCAAGGATGTCGCCACCAATGGGCCGATAACGGACTGATCGGGGATTTCGCATCATGACATTTGTGGAACTTCTGCCGGTCTTCATGTTCCTGGCGCTCGCGCTGCTGCTGTTCACCGGTTTTCCCGTCGCCTTCATCCTTGGCGGCGTGGGTCTTGGCTTCGCCTTCCTTGCGCAGGAGCTGGGCACCTTCAACGTCGCCCGGCTCGTAATCATCCCGAACCGCATCTTCGGCGGGACGATGGAAAATCCCGTCCTCGTGGCCATTCCCATGTTCATCTTCATGGGCACGATGCTGGAGAAATCCGGCGTCGCCAAGGATCTGCTCCACTGCTTGCAGGTGCTGACAAGGCGCATCCCCGGCGGTCTCGCGCTGTCGGTCACGCTGATGGGCACCATCATGGCCGCCACCACCGGCATCATCGGTGCCTCGGTGGTGATGATCACGCTGCTGGCCCTGCCGGTGATGCTGGAGCGCAACTACAACATTCCGCTGGCAACCGGCACGATCGCCTCGTCGGGAACCCTCGGCATCCTCATTCCGCCATCGATCATGCTGGTGATCATGTCGGACCTGATGTCGATCCCGGTCGGCACCGTCTTCGTCGCCGCCATTGTTCCGGGACTTCTGCTTGCCGCGCTTTATGCGATCTACATCATCGTCCTCTGCCGGTTGAAGCCGCATCTTGCTCCGCCGCTGCCGGACGATATCGGGCCGACCAACCGGGCCGAGTTCTGGGCGATGATCTTCAAGAGCTTCATTCCGCCGGTCTTTCTGATCGTCATCGTCCTCGGCTCGATCTTCGCCGGTCTCGCCACGCCCACCGAGGCGGCGGGCGTGGGTGCCGCCGGCGCCACACTGCTGGCGCTGCTGAACAGGAAGCTGTCGACCAACGTGATGAAGGAGGTGTGCCATCGCTCGGCGCTCACCGGCGCCATGCTGTTCGGCATCTTCCTCGGCGCCACCTGCTTCTCTCTGGTGTTCCGCTGGCTTGGCGGCGAGGCGCTGATCGACGAGTTCATCGCCTGGGCCGGTGTCGGTCCCTGGGGCATCCTCTTCGTTCTGATGGGGATGATCTTCTTCCTCGGCTTCTTCTTCGACTGGGTCGAGATCACCCTGATCGTCCTGCCTGTCTTCGGCCCGATCGTCGCCAGGCTTGACTTCGGCACCCATCTCGCCGGTTACGAGGGGGTTGGCGAGGTGGCCCTGATCTGGTTCACGATCCTGGTGTCGACCAACCTGCAGACATCCTTCCTGACGCCGCCATTCGGCTTCGCGTTGTTCTACATGAAGGGTGTGGCGCCTCCCGGCGTCACCATCCAGCACATCTACAAGGGCATCATCCCCTTCGTGCTGTTGCAGCTGATCGGCCTTGGACTGTGCATCCTGTTCCCGGACCTGGTCCTGTGGCTGCCTAACCTGTTGCTTGGCAAGTGATGCCTGTGAACTAATGGTTCTCCGTCTTTCGTGACGGAGAACCAGCCGGCAGCACGGGAGGCGCCAGACCATGGCGGACAGGGACGAGGAGCTTGCGCCACAGGCCGTTCGGGCCGCTGGCGGGGATCGCCATGGACCCGAACGGCTTCCCGCCTTTGCGGCGCATCCCGCGCGGGACCTTGTCCTGGGCGAGGTGCATGCCCGTCCGTTCCACCCGCTCGCCGGACCGCGTGTCTTCCTGCGTTACGGTTTCGTCGTCGACGAGGCGTCGGTCGAGCGCGACCGGGAATGGTTTTCCGGCTATTGCCGCTCGATCGGCATGCCCGGCCCGGCGGCGGCCGAGCGGCATCATCTCCTGCGCCTCGGCGAGACAGTGCTTCGGCGCGAGCGCCATGGCGAGTTCATTACCTACACATGGGACGGGCCGCTCGATGCCGCGGCGAACGGCGAGGCTCCCCCCGAAGGTCATCCCTTCGGCGCGCGCTTCCAGGCACCGGGGCCGTTGATGGTCGCGATCCGATGCGATTTCGTTCCCGCTGCCAGCGCCGCCTTCGAGCGCCGGTTCGAACGTTTCGATCAGGCCAGCCTGTCGGTGGCGGAAACCGACGGCGGCGCGGCGGTGATCGCGACCGATTTCCGGCAGGACCGCGACGGCCTCACCCGGCTTCTGGTCGGGGACCAGTCGCTCAACGCTGTGCAGGCGGGGGCGTTGACCCAGCGCCTGCTGGAGCTGGAGACCTACCGCACCTTCGCGATGCTCGGACTGGCCGAGGCCAACCGGCAGGCGCCGCGGGTTTCGGAGATCGAGGCCGGTCTTCTGGCGATCACCGAGAGGATGCGCGCCAGTGTCGGCCTTGATGCCAACCGCCTGCTGCTCGATGAATTGACGCGACTTGCCGCCGACCTGGAAGCCGGCGCGGCAGCGAGCGCCTACCGTCTTGGAGCCAGCCGCGCCTACTATCAGATCGTCAAGCAGCGGCTGGAGGTCCTCGGCGAGCACCCGCGTGGCGGCTATTTCACCTTTACCCAGTTTCTCAACCGCCGGCTGGCACCGGCCATGCGCACCTGCGAGACCCTCGACGAGCGCCAGGCGAACCTGTCGCGCAAGCTCGCCCGTGCCGCGACGCTGCTGCGCACCCGGGTCGATGTCGAGTTGCAGGAGCAGAACCGCACGCAGCTTGAAGCGATCAACCATCGCGCCCGCTTGCAGTTGCGCCTGCAGCAGACGGTCGAGGGGCTGTCGGTTGCCGCCATCAGCTACTATGTGGTCGGCCTGATCGCCTATCTGGTGAAGGGCATGAAGAGCGGCCCGCTCGCGACTTTCCTGCCATCGCCGGAGGTCATGGCCGCTGCCTCGGTGCCTGTCGTCCTGGCCGCCGTCTATCTCGTCGTTCGGCGCATTCGCCGCCATCACGGAGACGCGGACGGGCGCGAATGACCACGATCTCCCCCACTTCGTCCGGAGCGCCGTCCGGCGGGACCTTGGATGTGAAAAGGGCCGGACAATGGTCCGGCCCCTTCCTGTCGCGCTTGATCGGCAGCCGCCGGACCCTGGCCCGGCGGCCGGCGTCACTTGGTCGTGCCGTCCGCGTTGAACTGCGCCAGATAGGCGATGACGTCGGCGCGCTCGTCTTCCTTCTTGAGACCGGCGAAAGCCATCTTGCCCTTCGGGATCACCTTCTTGGGTGCCTCGAGATAGGCACTGAGCGTCTCCGCGTCCCAGACCTTGCCGGCTTCCTTGCCCTCAAGCAGCGGCTTGGAATACTTGTAGTCGTCGGCATGGCCCCAGGGACCGTCGATGACGCCGTTGAGTGCGGGGCCGACCTTGTTCTTGGCGCCTTCTCCCACGGCATGGCAGGCCATGCACTTGCGGAAAACCTTCTCGCCGGCGGCTGCGTCGCCTTCGGCATGCGCGTTCGCCGAAAAAGCCAGAATGGCGGCGCCGGCAAGCAGAATCAGACGTTTCATAAGCATGTCTCCCGAAACTCTCTTGTTCCTCCGTCCGGGCGCAGGTCGCCCGAAGGCCTGTCGGACAGGTTCCTGAAGACTAACATGCTCCACGATGGCGTCACCCCGCAAGGGCAGGGTCAGTATGTCGCATTGGCGCTGGCGGGCCGCTCGTCGTCAGCCGGCTTCCGCAGTTGCCGGGGCGCTGTCGGGGATCGTCAGCCACTGGTCGAGCCCCTGGTCCCAATAGGGAGCGGGGCCGTAGAGCTTGGCGAGAAAGTCGATGAAAACGCGAACTTTCGCGGGCAGGAAGCGCCGGCTCGGATAGACCGCGTGCAGGCCGACATTCTTCGAGGCGCGGTAATGCGGCAGGACGATGCGCAACCGGCCGTCGCGCAGTTCCGGGCCGATGTCCCAGGTCGACCTGAGCGCGATGCCGAGCCCGGCCAACAGCGCTTCGCGCACGACTTCGCTGGAATTGGTGCGGATCGGACCGCCGGTGCGCACCATTTCGATGCCGTCGGGACCGGCCAGCCGCCAGATGTCCTGCTGGGTGGTCGAGATGCACGAATGGTTGGCCTGCAGATCCTCCACGGATCCCGGCGCGCCGCAGCGCTCCAGATAGGCGGGGGCGGCGCACAGCACCCTGTGGACCGGGGCCAGCCGCCGCGCGACAAGGCTGGAATCCTCAAGTTCCGCGATGCGTATGGCAAGGTCGTAGCCTTCGCCGACGATGTCGATCAGTTCGTCGGACAGGTCGAGATTGAACGACAGGTCCGGATTGTCGGCAAGAAAGGCTCCCAGGTGCGGGGCGACATGCATGCGGCCGAAGGCCGTCGGCGCGCTCACCTTCAATGTGCCGCGCGCGATCGCCGAGCGCCGGGTGACGAAGGCTTCCGCCTCCTCCACAGACGCCAGAATGGCGACGACACGCTTGTAGTAACCCTGACCCGCCTCCGTCAGCGCCAGCTGCCGGGTGGTGCGCTGGAGCAGCCGCGTGCCAAGGCGATCCTCGAGCCGGCGCAGGCGTTTCGAGACCACCGCCGGCGAGAGGCCCATTTCCCGGCCCGCCGCCGACATGCTGCCGGCCCCGACCACGCGGGCGAAAATCTCCATGTCTGGGAAACTGCTCATTTTCAACGCACCGGACTTGGTTCTTGTCTGCTTTCAAAGATTCATGACAGACGCAGGACATGTAAACTGGGTCAAGCGCCAGTTCCCTCCCGAGGTCGCCAATTTTCGCTCTTCGGGATATATACGTGCGCCCCGTCCGGGTGGATTTGTTGACGCCGCATCTTGAACCGAAAGGAAGGACAACGCCATGACCGGCATTGCCATGCCCGTACCCGACAGCGACGTGATCGCCCGGCGAGCGGAAATCGTCAAGGCGCTCAAGGTGATGGTTCCCGGGGAAGGCGTGATCGACGCCGAGATCGGCATGCGGCCCTATGAATCCGACGGCTTCAACGCCTATCGGCAGATGCCGATGGTCGTGGTCCTGCCGGAGACGGTCGAGCAGGTCGCGGCGGTGCTGCGCTATTGCCACGAGAACGGGGTCAAGGTGGTGCCGCGCGGCGCCGGCACCTCGCTGTCGGGCGGCGCGCTGCCCGTTGGCGACGGCGTTCTCATGTCGATGATGAAGTTCAACCAGGTGATCGAGGTCGACGAGGCGAATCGCGCCGTCGTCGCCCAGCCCGGCGTCACCAATCTGGGCATCACCCGTGCGGTCGAGCATCTCGGCTTCTATTACGCGCCCGATCCCTCCTCGCAGATCGCCTGCTCAATCGGCGGCAACGTGGCGGAAAATTCCGGCGGCGTGCATTCCCTGAAATACGGGCTCACCACCAACAACGTGCTCGGCCTGGAGATGGTGCTGATCACCGGCGAGGTGATCCGCCTGGGCGGCAAGCACCTGGATGCGGAGGGCTACGACCTGCTCGCCTTGATGACCGGCTCGGAGGGGCTGCTCGGCGTCGTCACCGAGGTGACCGTGCGCATCCTGCAAAAGCCGGAGACGGCGCGCGCCGCCCTGGTCGGCTTCCCGTCCAGCGAGGCTGGCGGCCAGTGTGTCGCCGAGATCATCGGCGCCGGCATCATCCCCGGCGGCATGGAAATGATGGACGAACTTGCCATCAATTTCGCCGAGGACTTCGTCAATGTCGGCTACCCGCGCGAGGCCGGCGCCCTGCTCATCGTCGAGCTCGACGGTCCGGACGCAGAGGTCGATTATCTGCTTTCCGAGGTGGAGGCCATTGCCCGGCGCAACGGCGCCACTTCGCTGCGGGTCTCCAGTTCCGAGGAGGAAAGGCTCGCCTTCTGGGCCGGTCGCAAGTCGGCCTTCCCGGCGGTGGGGCGGATCTCGCCCGATTATCTGTGCATGGATGGCACGATCCCCCGCAGGGCCTTGCCGCAAGTGCTCGCCCGCATGCGCCAGCTCAGCGAGAAGCACGGACTGCGCTGCGCCAATGTGTTCCATGCCGGCGACGGCAACCTGCATCCGCTCATTCTCTATGACGCCAACAAACCGGGCGAGCTGGAGACGGCCGAAGCCTTCGGCGCGGATATCCTGCGGCTCTGTGTCGAGGTCGGCGGCGTGCTGACCGGCGAACATGGCGTCGGCATCGAGAAGCGCGACCTGATGCCGGAAATGTTCTCCGAGGACGATCTCAAGCAGCAGCAGCGGGTGAAATGCGCGTTCGATCCCAAGCAGTTGCTCAATCCGGGCAAGGTGTTCCCGGTGCTGCATCGCTGTGCCGAACTTGGCCGGATGCATGTCAGCAAGGGGCAGTTGCCGTTCCCCGACATTCCCCGCTTCTGACCACCCGTTTCCGACAGAGCCGAACCGCTAGCCAGGACGAGAAGACACCATGCCAGACACGTTCAAGCCGCGCACGGCCGAGGAGGCCCGCGACGTTGTCCGCTGGGCGGCGGCCGAGCACGAGCCGCTGGAGATCGTCGGCCAGGCCTCCAAGCGCGCCCTCGGGCGCCCGGTCCAGGCCGGCCATCTGCTCGACATGTCGCAGCTTTCCGGCATCGAACTCTACGAGCCGGCGGAACTGATCCTGACGGCATTGCCCGGCACGCCGATCGCCGAGATCGAGGCCGCCCTTGCCGCCGCCGGCCAGGAACTCGCCTTCGACCCCCTCGACTATGGCCCGCTGCTCGGCCAGCCGGCGGGACTCGGCACGCTCGGCGGCGTCGTCGCGGCCAACCTTGCCGGCTCCAAGCGGCTCAAGCACGGCGCGGCGCGCGATCATGTGCTCGGCATGGAGGCGATCTCCGGACGCGGCGAGATCTTCAAGTCGGGCGGCCGGGTGGTGAAGAATGTCACCGGCTACGACCTGCCGCGCACGCTCACCGGGTCCTGGGGCACGCTGGCCGTCGCCACCTGCCTGACGCTGAAGGTGCTGCCGCGTGCCGAGACCGAGGCGACGTTCCTGCTTTCGGGCCTTTCCGATGCCGACGCCGCGCTGGCGATGACCGCCGCCATGGGCGCGTCGGCCGAGGTCTCCGCCGCCGCGCATCTGCCGGAGAACGCCGCCAACCGCCTTGCCGCGCGTGGTCATGCGCTCCCGGGCCCCTCCACCTTGTTGCGGCTGGAAGGCTTCGGCCCCTCCGTTGACTACCGTTTCGAACAATTGCGCGGCCTGCTTGGCGCGCGCGCCGGCGTCACGCGGATCGAGGTCGAGCCCTCGCGCGCCCTGTGGCGGGCCGTGCGCGATGCGGAAGCCTTCGCCGGTACCGGCGATCTCGTCTGGCGCATCTCTGTTGCCCCGACCGCCGGCCCCGCCGTGGTCGCGCAACTGGCGGAGGCCTTTGCCTGCACCGCCTTCTACGACTGGTCGGGCGGTCTCGTCTGGCTCGCCGTTCCGGGCGAGGAGGCCCGCGCCGAGGAGATCCGCGCCGCCATCGCGGCCGTCGGCGGCGGACATGCGACCCTGGTGCGCGCGCCCGCGCCGTTGCGCTCCGCCATCCCCGTGTTCCAGCCGCAGCCGGCGCCGCTCGCCGCCCTTTCGGCCCGGCTGAAGGAACAGTTCGATCCACACGGCATCCTCAATCCGGGCCGCATGACCGCGGGACACTGATATGCAGACCAGCTTCTCCATCCACCAGCTTGCCGATCCGCACATGGCGGAATCGGAAAAGATCCTGCGCAAATGCGTGCATTGCGGCTTCTGCACGGCCACCTGCCCGACCTTCACGCTGCTGGGCGACGAGCTCGACAGTCCGCGCGGGCGCATCTACCTGATCAAGGAGATGCTCGAGAACGACCGGCCGGCGGATGCGCGCACCGTGCGTCATGTCGACCGCTGCCTGTCCTGCCTTTCCTGCATGACGACCTGCCCCTCGGGCGTCCATTACATGCACCTGGTCGACCATGCCCGCGCCCATATCGAGCAGACCTACAAGCGTCCGCTCGCCGACCGGCTGACGCGCGAGTTGCTCGCCTTCGTGCTGCCCAATCCGGGCCGTTTCCGCATGTCGCTCGTTGCCGCTTTCTTCGCCCGGCCCTTCGCCGGACTGCTGAAGGCGCTCGGCGGTCCTTTGAAGCCGCTTGGCGCCATGCTGGAACTGGCGCCGGCCCGCGCGCCGCTTCGCTCCGCGATGGAAGGGCCGGGGAGTTTCCCGGCGACAACGGCGCGTCGCGGCCGTGTCGCCATGCTGTCCGGCTGCGCCCAGCCGGTGCTGGCGCCGCAAATCAACGAGGCGGCGATCCGCCTGCTCACCCGCGCCGGCATCGAGGTGGTGCTGCCGGAAGGGGAGGGCTGCTGCGGCGCGCTCGTCCATCACATGGGCAAGGAGGAGCGGGCGCTCACTGATGCGCGGCGCAATGTCGACGCGTGGTGGCGCGAGATCGAGGGCGAGGGGCTCGACGCCATCCTGATCACCGCGTCCGGTTGCGGCACCACGATCAAGGATTACGGCTTCATGCTGCGCGGCGATCCCGCCTATGCCGAAAAGGCCGCGCGCGTATCAGAACTGGCCAAGGATATCAGCGAGTTCCTGCCGTCCCTGGAGCTCGGCGTGCCGGAACGGCCGGGCGGGCTTGTCGTTGCCTACCACTCCGCCTGCTCGATGCAGCACGGCCAGAAGATCACACGCCAGCCGAAGGACCTCTTGAAGGCGGCCGGTTTCACCGTGCGAGATGTGCCCGAGGGCCATCTGTGCTGCGGCTCCGCCGGCACCTACAACATCCTGCAGCCGGATCTCGCCCGCCGCCTGCGCGACCGCAAGGTCGCCAATATCGAGAAGACGGCGCCCGACCTCGTCGCCACCGGCAATATCGGCTGCATGACCCAGATCGGCGGCGGCACCGGCCTGCCGATCGTCCATACGGCGGAGCTTCTTGATTGGGCCTATGGCGGACCGGTGCCGCTCGCCTTGCGCGAGACCGCATTGGCCGGGGATGTCGTGGAGGCGGCCGAGTGACGCTGGCCGAGTGACGCTGGCCGAGTGACGCTGGCCGAGTGACGCTGGCCGAGTGACGCCTGCCTTGCACGGATCGACCGGCCGGCCGTCACGACATATGAAAAGCCCCGCGATGAGGCCACCGCGGGGCTTTTGCTTCGTTTGCGGTGAGTGCCGCTGCTGCGAAACCGCTAGATCACCTGGACCTTGGCCCCGACCGGCACGCGCTGGTAAAGGTCGATCACGTCCTCGTTGCGCATCCGGATGCAACCCGAGGAGACGGCCTTGCCGATCGTCCAGGGTTCGTTTGAACCGTGGATGCGGTAGAGCGTCGAGCCCAGGTAGAGGGCGCGCGCGCCAAGCGGGTTCTTCGGTCCGCCGGGCATGAAGGTCGGCAGGTTGGGCTGGCGCTGGCGCATTTCCGCCGGCGGCCGCCAGTCGGGCCATTCGGACTTGCGGGTCACCTTGTGGGTGCCTGCCCATTCGAAGCCGGGCCGCCCGACGCCGACGCCGTAGCGCCGCGCGAAACCGCCCTTTTCCACCAGATAGAGATAGCGCTGGTTGGTATCGATGACGATCGTTCCCGGCGCGTGGTTGCCGTCATAGGCAACGGTGGTCGGCAGGAAACGGGGATCGACCGTGCGCTGCGGGCGCTGACGTGCCGGTGCGGCCGGAGCAACGCCCATGTGGCGCACCCGCTGCGGCTGCGTGTGCACCGGCGGGCGCACGCGCGCCGCCGGGCGGCTGGTCACCTGCGCGCGCAGGCTGCGCCGGTGTGGCTGCAACTGCAGCACCCAGGGTTCGGTAAGGTCCGGGCTGAGCAGAAGCGGCGGCGCGCTGGCGCCGCTGCGATAATCGGCCTGGGCCGGCGACAGCGCGCAGGCGCCGATCCACGCCAGCGCGGCAAGAAGCTTTGATGTTCGTTGCATCGACGTACTCGCAACCTCTTCGTCGGTACACGGGTCCATGTGCCGGAACCGACGGCGCCGGATGGTTCCGGACCGTGGCAACGGCACATGGGTCGAAAGATTATCCGGTTGCGGGCAGTCAATCGTAAACCTTGACGCAAGTGCGAAAGGAATCGCGCGGCGTGGTTAGCGCACCGTTGAGGGACGTGGTCAACAAGTCCTGAATCGCCGGTGCCCGCCGGTTAACGGCCGGAAGCCTCAGTTTACCAGCGGCCGCACTTCGCGGACGATCGAGGGCAGCAGCGGCTCGACCTGCGAGGGGCGCATGCCCGGCTTGATGCGCGGGTGATAGAGCATGTTCAGGATCAGCCGGTCGAAGGAGGTGAAGCGGCTGTGCCTGGATCGGTCGTTGAAGACCGAATGAGACAGCGAGGGATCGTCGTTCATCGGTCCAAGTCCCTGCAGCAGCTCTTCCACCAGGCATCGACGGAACAGGAAGTCGCCCTCGTCGGAGACGATCACCGCCGCCGACTGGGAAATGCCGCGGCTGTCGGAGACCACCCGCACGAGGCAACGGCCGGGGACATCGGCTCCCGGGTCCTTGTAGATGTGGCGACGGACGATGTCGCTATACTGGTTGCGATCGACCACATAGACATGAAAATTCGCGTCCGCCGGGCTCGCGACGATCGCGGTCGCCAGCCCGCGAATGCTGGCGCCGATCTGGTCGATGAACCGGTAGACGGTCGGCTTGCGGTTCTTGCGCGCCATGTTGTGCACGTAGAAGCGCACCGGGCCGGCATATTTCTTGACCAGATAGGGCTGCCAGCTCCACGACCGGTATTCGAGGCCGAAGACGGTCTTCATGAACCCGTCGACCAGTTCCTCGGTGGAGAACGTATAGGGATTCGCGCGCGCGCTGCCCTGCAGGCCGGCTCCGGTGAGCAGGACGCACAAGATCAGGACGACAAATGTCGGTATCGGTCGGCGCACGAACGGGTTCCGGCTCTCTGTTTGGGGACGGTGAGCGTCGACCGCCAGCGGCAACCATACAAAACCGGAGAGCCGCGCGGAAAGCAAAATCACGCCTGCGCGCCACTTCGGCGGAACCCGTGGCCTTTCGGGCACGTGGCCCGGCCAAGGAGTTGCTGTAGGAACAATTCCTTAAAACTCGACTTGTATAGATTGTCCCGCACCCGAGACAGCACCCGGTCCCAGATGTGGAGACGAAGCCGACCATGATGGCGACGAGAAGAGCCTTTAGAGCCGAAAGCCTTTTGCAGCAGTCGGGCGTCAAGACCTCCCCCTCGGCGGCGGGTTCCGACTATCGGCATCAGGAGCTCATGGCGGAGATCGCCTCGCTCAAGGCGTTGATCCGCCCGGCCGAGGAGGTCGGCGACCAGGTGCTTGAGAAATTCAAGCAGGAGCTGGGCGAGGCGGTGAAGCTGAAGACCGAGCTCGACTCGATCTACGAGGCCATCGCCAAGACCAAGCGCGAGATCGCGACCCTGCACAACACGGCCGGCTCCGAGAGCCAGGACATGACGCGGGTGACCAACGAGCTTGACGCGGTCGTCAGCGGCACCGAAGGCGCGACGGAAGGCATTCTCTCGGCGGCGGAATTCATCGACGAGACCGCCAACACGCTGAGCGCGCGACTGTCCGGCCAGGATGCCGAGCTTGCCAACGACATCCAGGAGAAGGTCATTCAGATCTTCGAATCCTGCAACTTCCAGGACCTGACCGGCCAGCGCATCACCAAGGTGATCGGAACGCTGCGCTTCATCGAGGACCGCATCATCAAGATGATGGAGATCTGGGGCGGCATCGAGACGTTCAAGGCGATCGAGCCGGAAGGCCGGCCGCAGCGCGAGGGCGATGCCGCACTTCTCAACGGACCGGCTCTCGACATCGACGAAGGCGTCGCCAGCCAGGACGACATCGACGCGCTCTTCGCCTGAGCGCTTTTCCCCCCCGGTCCGTCGATCCCTCCTTGTGCGCATCCGTGCCGGGGAGCCGGCCGGGTCCGACCTTCGTGAACGCTGCTCGCAAGGCATGGCGCGTGTCCGGTTGCCGGGCGCCTTGCGGGCCGGCTTGCCAGTGGCCACCGAATTCGCTATTCCGAACAAAGAGTGAACAATGCGCCTGGCCGCCGGCCGGGGCGAGCATGGAGGCTGATGTTGAGCGAGGAACACGGGGATCCGGCGGCGGGGCTGATGGTCGGCGAGGACGGTGCCACGCGGTGCTGGTGGCACGGCAACAAGCCCGACTACCTGCATTATCACGACACCGAATGGGGCCGGCCCGTTGCCGACGACCGGCGCCTGTTCGAGAAGATCTGCCTCGAGGGTTTCCAGTCGGGCCTCTCCTGGTTGACGATCCTGCGCAAGCGCGAGAACTTCCGCAAGGCCTTCGCCGGTTTCGATCCCGAGGCCGTGGCAAGGTTTGGCGATGCCGATATCGAGCGGCTGCTTGGCGACGCCGGCATCGTGCGCCATCGCGGCAAGATCGTCTCGACCATCAACAACGCGCGGCGCGCCTGTGATCTCGCTGCCGAGCGAGGATCGCTCGCCGCTTATTTCTGGAGCTTCGAGCCGGATCCTTCCGAGCGGCCTGCGCGCTTCGATCACGCCTCCTTGTCGGTGCTTGCCCAGACGCCGGCCTCCAAGGCTTTGTCGCGCGATCTGAAGAAACGCGGCTGGAGTTTCGTCGGGCCGACCACGGTTTATGCGTTCATGCAGGCGATGGGCCTTGTCAACGATCACCTCGAGGGGTGCTGCATACGT
This sequence comes from Stappia sp. MMSF_3263, assembly GCF_030733745.1. Taxonomy (GTDB): domain Bacteria; phylum Pseudomonadota; class Alphaproteobacteria; order Rhizobiales; family Stappiaceae; genus Stappia. The sequence goes on from NZ_JASHIK010000001.1 coordinate 253,404, forward strand.
GTGCAGGCGGAGCAACAACGCTCGGAATTTGTCCGCCCAAAATAAAACCAGCGATTGTATTCAGTCGATTTCCGTAGTTGCGCGGAAGCGATGCATGCGCTTAGCTATCGTTGTATTTGCCGAGTTTTCGCGGCTGGAGGCGCGGCGCGCGCCAGTTGTTGTGGACGCAGTTCGAAATTGTGCTCGGGCCCGGCAAATCGTGTAGGATCGGCGACCGGTATGAGGTTACTCATGCGGCCTAGGGTCCTGGGACCGAAACGGGGCGGGGAGGGCGGCACGCGCCGGATTCCGCGCGCCTGAACGTAAAACAGCGGCTGCCACAAGGTGCCGCGTCCGGGTGCGCATTTTGGGCGCCCGAAGGGAGGAATGTTATGAAACTCGCTCGTTTCGCCGTCGGCCTCGCCGCCGGCCTCGCATTGACCGTGTCGGCGGCCTGGGCCGAGACGACGACGCTGCGCATCACCCTGCAGCTGCCGCTCAAGAGCCATCTCGGCGAGAACCTGTCGCTCTTCAAGCAGAAGGTCGAGGAAATCTCCAAAGGCGAGATCGCCGTCGAGATCTACGATTCGGCACAGCTCTACAAGGACAACGAGGTGCCGCAGGCTGTCGGCTCCGGGTCCATCGAGATGGGCGTTGCCTCGCTCACCCGCTATGTCGGCGACGTGCCGGCGGTGGACGTTTTCTACATGCCCTTCCTGCTGAACAGCGAGGAGCTGGTGCGCAAGGCCGTGGCTCCGGGCAGCCCGGTGCGCGGGCCGCTTGACGACGCGATCCTGGAGACCGGCGCGCGCGTTGTCTGGTGGCAGGCCTATGGCGGCTCGGTGCTGCTGTCCAATGGCGGTCCGATCAAGACCCCGGCCGATGTCGTCGGCAAGAAGGTCCGCGTCTTCGGCAAGACGCTCGGCGAATGGATCAAGGCTGCTGGCGGCGCGCCGACGCTGGTCTCCGGCTCCGAGCAGTACATCGCCTACCAGCGTGGCACCGTGGATGTCGGCATGACCGGCGTCTCCGGCGTCAAAAGCCGCCGCCTGTGGGAGGTGATGGACACGATCACCGTGACCAACAACGCCGACATCGAGTTCATCGTCGTCGTCAACGAGCAGTTCTGGCAGGGCCTGTCCGACCAGAAGCGCGCGTGGATCACGGAAGCCGCCGTTTTCGCCGAGAACGACGTGCGTGATCGCATGACCGGTATCGAGACCGCAGCCTATGAAGCGGCCCGCGAAAACGGCATGACCGTCTATGAGCTCAGCGACGCGGAAGTGGCCGCATGGATGGAAGCCGCGCAACCGGTCTATGACCAGTTCCTCGCCGATTCCGGCGATCTGGGGGCCAAGGTGCTGGCCGCCGCCCGCGCGCTCGGCAACTGAGCACGCGTCTTTCCGCATTCCACCGGGGCGGCAGCCGTCGCCCCGGTTTCTCCTGTTAGTCAACATGCACGGATGACGCCGATGCTGCGTATGATCGACCGCGTGTCCCGCTTCACCGGGACCGTCGCCGGCTGGGCCTATTTCGCGATCGCCTTGATGCTCTGCTACGAGGTCATCATGCGATATGTCTTCATCGCTCCCACGATCTGGGCGGAAGAGCTGTCACGCATGTTCCTGGTCTGGGCGACATTCGGCGGCGCCGCGATCCTGGTACATCGGCGCCAGCACATCGTGATCACCCTTGTCACCGACCACCTGCCGCCACGCCTGCGCCAGGCGCAGGAGGTTTTCGCGCTGCTCTTCGTGGCGGCGTTGGCCCTCTTCATCGTCATCTATGGCGGCGGCATCGCGGGCGATTCCCTGACCCGCGGGCGGACCACCGGTTCGATGCTCGACCTGCCGGCCTGGTGGGCGCAGGCCTCGCTCCCCGCCTGTTTCGCCCTGCTTGCCCTGCAAGCGCTCGTCGAGGCGCTGCGGGTGGCGCTGAACGGACCCGATGACACGCCGCGCGCGCCGCTGGAGCATTGAGGTGATATGACCACCATATTGATTTTGCTGGCGCTTTTCGCCCTGCTCCTGGCCGGCATCCCGGTTGCCTTCACGCTTGCCGGGCTTGGTCTTGGCTTGCTCTATTTCGGCGGGTTGTCGCCGCTGATGGTGCCGCAGGGGCTGCTTTCGGCCGCGGACAGTTTCGTGCTGATCGCCGTGCCGCTGTTCCTGCTGATGTCCAACGTGCTACTCAAGGGTGGTGTCGGGCGCGATCTGTTCGCCGCCGTGCAGGCCTGGGTCGGTCACTGGCCGGGCGGACTTGCCATCGCCACCATCCTGTCCTGCGGCATCTTCGCGGCGATCTCCGGATCCTCCGTCGCCACCGCCGCGACCATCGGCACGGTAGCGATTCCCGAGATGACGGCGCGCGGCTATCCCCGCCGCTTCGTGCTCGGCCTGCTTGCCGCCGGCGGGACGCTCGGCATCCTTATCCCTCCCTCGATCCCGATGATCGTCTATGGCGTCATCACCGAGGAATCGATCATCGCGCTGTTCCTTGCCGGCATCGGCCCGGGCCTCATGCTGATGGCGCTTTTCATCGCCTGGTCGGTGCTTTACGCAAGCTTCGCCGCCGACTATCAGCCAAGCCCCAAGGCAACCTGGACCGAGCGCCGGGTGACCGCGATCCGGGCGCTCCCGACGGTCCTGCTCGCCGCGCTTGTCATCGTCGGCATCTATGCCGGCATCTTCACGCCGACCGAGGCCGCCGCCGTCGGTTTCCTCGGTTCGCTGATCGTCGTCGGCCTCATCCTGAGAACGCTCGACTGGCCGAAGCTGCGCGATGCGGTGGCCGAGTCCATGACCACCACGGTGGCGATCCTGCTGATCGTGTGCGGTGCCAAGGTGTTCGGCAAGGCGATCACGCTCTACCGGATCCCGCAGGACATTTCCCTGTTCCTGTCCGAGCATATCTCCACCGCCGGCATGTTCATCCTCGTCGTGGCGCTGGTGCTTCTGGTGATGGGACTGTTCCTGGAGGCGCTCTCCATGATGCTGATCATGGTCCCGGTGCTTTCCGGTGCCCTGTTCGCGCTCGGGATCGACCCGATCTGGTTCGGCGTCTTCTTCGTCATCATGGTCGAGTGCGCCCTGATCACGCCGCCCGTGGGATTGAACCTCTATGTCATACAGGCGGTCGGAAAGGCGACGATGGGCGAGGTCTCGACCGGCGTCTGGCCGTTCCTCTTCATCATGCTGGCCAGTGTCCTGCTGATCTTCTGGTGGACCGACCTGGTGCTCTATATCCCCTTCAAGCTGTAGCGACCGGCGAGCCTCCGGCCCATCGCCGGGGGCGCCCGGTCCTTTGAAAACAAGATCTTGCCGGCCGCGTTCGCGAGGCCGGCCACAAGGCAGAACAAAGGCAGGAAACAATGTCCTCACCCGCCGCAAGGCTGCGCGCCCATCTCGCCGCCACCCCTTTCACCGTCATGCCCTGCTGTTTCGACGGTCTCTCGGCCCGTCTGATCGGCGATGCCGGTTTCGACGTGACCTTCATGTCGGGTTTCGCGGTTTCCGCCACCCGCATCGGCCAGCCCGACACGGGTCTCATCTCCTATGGCGAGATGGCCGACACGGCCCGCAACGTCGCCGCCGCGACGCGGGCGCTGGTGATCGGCGACGGCGACACCGGCTACGGCAACGCGCTCAACGTCAAGCGCACCGTGAAGGGATACGCGCAGGCCGGCATGGCCGCGGTCATGATCGAGGACCAGGTCGCGCCGAAGCGTTGCGGCCACACCAAGGGCAAGCTGGTGGTCGACCGGGTCGAGGCCGTCAACCGCATCAAGGCGGCGGTCGACGCGCGCGAGGAGGGGGCCGACATCCTTATCCTCGCCCGCACCGATGCCCGTCATGGCCACGGGATCGACGAAGCGCTGGAGCGGGCGCGCGCGTTTCGCGATGCGGGTGCCGACATGCTTTTTGTCGAGGCGCCGCAAAGCGTTGAAGAGATGGAGACAATCTGCCGCGAAGTGCCGGGCGTCCACATGGCGAACCTGGTCGAGGGCGGCGCGACGCCGATGCTGCCGCATGCCGAGCTTCAGCGCATCGGCTACCGCCTTGCCGCCTATCCCCTGACGCTGCTGTCGGCGATGACCCGCGCCATGCAGGAGGCGCTTGCGGTGATGAAGGCGGGCGGCCATCCGGATGCCGCGCTGCTCGACTTCGCCGATCTGCGCAAGGCGGTCGGTTTCGATGCCTATTACGAGGAAGAAGCGACCTACGCCGACCGCCGCGACTGAGCGATCCGGTTTGGCGCATGTTCACCCCGCCTGTGCACGGGGCCGGGCGGGGACAGGGGAATGCCTGGCCGCGTCCGGACGCTGCCGGGCCGATCTCTCCGTCTTTGTGCAACTTTGGCAAGTTCGAACAATTCTTTGCAGATTTCTGCGCGAAATTTTTCGAAAATGTCGCAATCTTTTGTCGTCCTGCGCAGCATCCGAGGCTCCCGGACCGGCCTCTGTGATCCGGACCAGGGGCGTGCCGCGTAGACCCGAACGGAACAGGCGGCGCGACGGCCGTTCCCGATCCGCCGTCGAACACCGCCGCCGGTTCTGCGGGAGGTCCACCCCGATCGGCCGCCCGTCAAGGAGATCGCTCCTCCCCCGGAGCGGTCTCCTTTGCTCTTCAGGGGATCTCCCGAGGACGTGCGGGGGGCGTTCACCTGTCCCTCAAAGCTCCGGCGCGCGGGCGAGCCAGTCCGTCGCCCGCTCATAGGTCTTGGCGAGGCGCAGCACGCCGAGATCGTCGCGCGGCCGGCCGATGACCTGGAAGCCGGCCGGAAGACCACTGGGCGAAAAACCGGCCGGCAGGGCGATGGCGGGCAGGCCAAGCAGACTTGCGGGGACGACGGTCTCCATCCAGCGGTGATAGGTGTCCATCGGCCGACCGGCCACTTCCGCCGGCCAGTCCAGCGTGACGTCGAAGGGGAAGATCTGGGCGCTCGGCATGACCAGCGCATCGACGCGGTCGAATAGGCGCAGCATCGCCCGGTAAAACGCGCTGCGCACCGCGCTTGCCTCCTCGATGCGGGCAAGCGGCAAGGCCCGCCCGCGCTCGATCTCCCAGATCGCCGCCGGCTTCAGCTTGTCGCGGGTGGCGGCCGATTCAAAGAGCGGGCCGAGCTTCCCGGCAACCCGCCAGCTCCGAAGGTCGATCCAGGCCTGGAAGACGCGTTCGGGTTCAAAGGCAAGCTCCGCCTCCTCGACCGCGCAGCCGCGCCCGGCGAAGGCGTCGAGGCTGGCGCGTGTGAGGTCGAGGATGCCCGGTTCGGTCGGCAGGTGGCCGCCGAGATCGCCGAGCCAGCCGATGCGCGTGCCGGCGACATCGTCGGCAAGCTCGGGCGCGAATTCAGATCCGTCGCCGGCAAGCGATTGCGGCGCGCGCGGATCGTAACCGGCCTGCACGGAAAGAAGCAGCGCCAGATCGTCGGCGCTGCGCGCCATCGGCCCGTCGGTCGCCATCGTGTCGAAGAAGACCTCCGGCGCGGGACCAGCGGGAACCCGGCCATAGCTGGGACGAAGACCCATGACATTGCAGAAGGCGGCGGGGTTGCGCAGCGAACCCATCATGTCGCTGCCATCGGCGACGCAAAGCATGCGGGTGGCAAGTGCCGCCGCCGCACCGCCGCTCGATCCGCCGGCGCTCTTCGCCGGGTCATAGGGGTTGAGCGTCGGCCCGAAAAGCGGGTTGTAGGTATGCGAGCCAAGGCCGAATTCCGGCACATTGGTCTTGCCGATGATGATGGCGCCGGCCGCCCGCACCCGGGCGACATGGATGCTGTCCTCTTCCGGCACCTGGCGGGCAAAGACAGGCGAGCCCATCGTGGTGGGCAGGCCGGCGGTCATGGCGAGATCCTTGATCGCCTGCGGAATGCCGTGGAAGGCGCCGCGCGAGCGGCCGGCCGCGAGCTCGGCGTCGGCCGCATCCGCCTCGGCCAGCAGCGCGTCCGCCTCGCGCAGCGAAACGATGGCGTTGATCTTCGGGTTGACCTCGGCGATGCGGGCGAGCGTCGCCTCCATCACCTCGCGCGCCGACACCTGGCGCTCGTGGATCGCCCGTGACAGGGCCCGCGCGCCAAGGCCGGTGATCTCGCCATTCGCCATTCGTCTCTCTCCCGTCTGTTCGAAATGTCCGGGGCTCCGGCCCCGACCGGACAGGGGGTGCCCGGTGGCAAGGGCGGCCCGATGCCGCCCGGCGGACGATCCGGCGCTGGGCGCGCCGTCCTGTTCCTGTCTTGGAGAGTGGCGCATCTTGCGCGGAAGATGCAAGCGGCAACAGGTATTTGGCGGCGATAGGGAAGGGGTGGGAACATTATCGCAGGGTTTGCGCGCGCCGGCGCGTGCCTCCCACTCGGCGGTCATCCCTCCATGCTGCCGAGGTCGCCGTCGACCTTCTGCACTAGCCTCCCCGCAAACGTCATCTCAGCCGAAGCGAAGCGGAGGGCAGGGATCCATTGGCAACGCCGGCCGGCGTGTTGGTGCCCATCGATTGCGGCGGACGAGGAGCCCTGCGCCGTCAGGGGACCGAACCGGCCGGCGCCCGCTCGCGATCCTGTCGCTTCTCCCCGCGTCGCTCTGCCTCCGTCCCCTCTATTTCCCCTCCGAGCTTAACCCTCGTGCCGGCGCGTCAGCATGCAGGCTTGCAATCGGGGGCGTTCGGACTATGGTCCCGCGCGATCCTGCCGCCGCCGGCCCGACGGCCCCGCGCGGCTTCACGAAAGCCTTCGGTTCCTCAATGTTCGGAGTTCCCATGCCGGTCGACGGCGTATCGCAGACGAGTGAGCCGGACGGCGCGACGCGCCCCGCAACGGCGCGGCTTTCGGTCGTGCTGCCGACCTTCAACGAGCGCGACAACCTGCCCGTTCTGATCGACCGGCTCGACACCGTGCTTGCCGGCATCGCCTGGGAGGCCATCGTCGTCGACGACAATTCCCCCGACGGAACGGCGGAAGCCGCCCGCGCCATCGCCGCGCGCGATCCGCGCGTGCGCGTCATCCGCCGTGTCGGCCGGCGCGGGCTGTCGGGGGCCTGCATCGAGGGCATGCTCGCCTCCTCCGCCGACTATGTCGCGGTGATGGACGCGGACCTGCAGCATGACGAGACCCTGCTGCCGAAGATGCTTGCCGCCCTGTCCAACGGCGCCGCCGACCTTGCGGTGGCAAGCCGCCACGTGGAAGGCGGCGATGTCGGCGCGGGTCTTTCCGCCGTGCGTGCCTCCGGCTCCGGCCTTGCCAACCGGCTCGCCCAGCTGTTCCTCGGCGTCACCCTGTCCGACCCCATGAGCGGCTTTTTCATGATCCGCCGCTCCGAGGTGGAGCGGCTCGCGCCGAACCTGTCCTCGCAAGGGTTCAAGATCCTGCTCGACATCGTCGCGACCGCGCGTGGCTCCCTGCGCATCGTCGAGCTTCCCTTCGTCTTCCGCGAAAGGCTGCACGGGCAGAGCAAGCTCGACACGCTGGTCGCGCTCGATTTCCTGGGGCTTCTCTTGTCAAAATTCGTCGGCGACGTCGTCTCCGTGCGCTTCCTCATGTTCATGATGGTCGGAGCCTCCGGCGTCGTCGTCCACATGGCGGCGCTGTTCGCGCTGATCGAGCTGGAGGGCATGTCCTTCCAGCTGGCGCAGACGGCGGCGACCTTCGTCGCCATGACCACCAATTTCTGGCTCAACAACCGCCTGACCTATCGCGACCGGCGGCTCAGGGGCCTGGCCGCGCTGCGCGGGTTGCTGACCTTCTATCTGGTCTGCGGTTTCGGCGTCATCGCCAATGTCGGCGTCGCCTCGCTGGTCTACCAGGAAGACGCCGGACGCATCCTGATCGGGCTGGCGGGCGCCGCCGGCGCGGTGATGGGCGCGGTGTGGAACTACGCGGCAAGCTCGGTGCTGACATGGCGGAAGGCTTGAGCGGGCAAGACGCGGGGAGCGGATCGTGAGCATGCCGCGCGACCGCGCGCCGCTGCCCTGGTGGCTGCGGCCTTCCTTCCTTGTCCTGCTCGTTTGCGCGCTGACAGGCCTGCGCCTTGTCGTCGCGGCGCAGTCGGGCCTTGCCGAGGACGAGGCCTATTACCGGCTTTGGGGGCTTTATCCGGCGACCGGTTACTACGACCATCCGCCGATGATCGGCTGGTTCGTCCATCTGGGTCAGTGGATCGCCGGCGACACCGCGCTCGGCCTGCGGCTTCTCGCCGTGCTTTCCGGCATCCTGGGTTCGGCCGCGCTTTGGCGCACCGGTTTCCTGCTCTACGGGATGCGTGTCGCCGGATATGCGGTGCTCTTCCTCAACGCGACGCTGCTGGTCGGCGTCGGCAGCCTTATCGCCACGCCCGACGCCCCTTCCGTGCTGTTCTGGGGGCTGGCCGTCTGGGCGCTGGCGGAGCTGGCGAGCGGTCGCAATCCGTGGTGGTGGCTCGCCATCGGGCTCTTTGCCGGCCTTGGCCTCAACGCCAAGTATTCCGTTCTCTTCCTTGGCGCCGGCATCGTCGCCTTTCTGGTCCTGGTGCCGGAGGCCCGGCGCTGGTGGCGGAGCTGGCAGCTCTGGGCCGGCGGGCTGATCGCGCTTGCCCTTGTCGTGCCGGTCGTTTCCTGGAACGCCGACCACGAGTGGGCCTCATTCGTCAAGCAGTTCGGCCGCGCCGTACCGGAAGGCTGGTCCTCGCGCTACCTGCCGGAATTTCTGGGCGCCGTGATCGGCCTGCTCAATCCGCTGATCGCGCTGCTCGCCGGCATCGGCCTTGTACGTGTGGTGCGCGGCGCCTTTCGCGGCGAACCGGCCGCCGGCCTGCTGCTGTGGACGAGCCTGCCCTTCTTTGTTTACTTGCTCGCCCATTCGCTCCATTCCCGCGTCCAGGGCAACTGGCCGGCGCCGCTGTTTCCGGCGCTGGCCCTGATGGCCGCGATCGTCGCCGCCGATCCGCCGGCCTTCGCCGCCCGGGTCTGGCGCGCGCTTGCCGGGACTGCCATCGTGCTCGGCCTTGCCGTGTCGCTTCTGGTCTACTGGCATGCGGTGACGCCCCTCACCGGCGCTTTCGCGCGCAAGGACCCGACCTTCCAGACGCGGGGCTGGGGCGAGATCCGCGAGGAGGTCGCCGCGCTGGCGGGCGCGCACGATGCCCGCTGGATCGCCACCTACGGCTACGGGCTGAGCGCGCAACTCGCCTTCCAGCTCGACCGCGAATGGCCGGTCGAGCAGCTTACCGAGCGCATTCGCTACGCGATGCGACCCGATCCCGACCCGGCCGTGCTTTCGCAGCCTGCGCTCTTTGTCGTCGAGGAGCGGCGCGATCCGGGCCTTGCGGCGCTCTCGACACGCTTTGCCAAGGTCGCGCGCGTTGCCGAGCTGACCCGGCGGGTCAAGGGCGTGCCGCTCGAGACGCTCGTCGTCTACGCGGTCTCGGACCCGCGCAGGCCAGGCCCGCTCGATCCCGTCTATCCACTCCCCTGAGCCGGCGCAAAAAAGAGGGTGGCGCCGCCGGCCGGCACGCTGCATAGAATCGGGCGATGAAACGGATCCTGCTGACCTCCGCCGATTACGGCCTCGCCTTCGGCGTCGACCGGGCCCTGCGCGAACTGATCGGTGCCGGCGCGCTCTCCGCCGTCGGCTGCCTCGTCGTGTCGGACCTGTGGTCGCGCGAATACCTGCCGCTGCGCGATGCGGTCGACAGCGTCCGCCATCGCACCCTGGTCGGGCTGACGCTGGCGCTCACCCAGCCGCACCAGCCGCTTTCCGTGCGCGGGCGCGGCCAGTTCGGCGACGTCTTCCCCAGAGCCCGCTGGTGGCGCTTTCGCGGCGCCCTGCGGCTGCTGCCGGACGAGATGATCGCCGACGAGGTCGAGGCGCAATTCTCCTGTTTCGAGGAGTTCTACCAGCGGCCGGCCGACTTCCTGCATGTCACGGACGACCTGCTTGCCGTGCCGGCGCTCGCCCGTGTGGTGCTGAAGCAGGCGGGCCTGCGCCGCTGGCCGCCGCGCGTGGTCATGCCGCAGCTGGAGCCGCGCGCGGCCCGGCGCTTCGCGCGTCTGGCCGGCGAATGCGGCCTGCGCGTGCTGCAGCGCGGCCCGGCCTTTCCCGCCACCGTCGAGGAGGCGGACCATGTCCACCATGTGCGCCGCCGGCTCGACGGGCTGTCCGACCGCACCGTGGTCTTCTGTCAGCCGGGCGAGGTCGACGACCGGTTGCGGCGCGCCGAGCCGCGCGCCCGGCTCGACACGCGCAGCGCCCAGTACGCCTTTCTCAGGGGCAGCACCTTTCCGCTGCTGCTGATGGAAAAGGACATTTTTCTCTACTGACGTCCGGCTGCGGCAGGCCAGGTTGGAATGGACGCGAACGGCCAGGCTCAGGCGCGCGCCGCATCCTCCGCCGCTCGCTTCAGCGCGCCGCGATCCACTCCCATCGCCTCGAGCGCCCGCGCGGCGACACCGTGTTCCATATCGGCCACGACCGCGACGACATGCGCCCCCAGCAGCGGGGCGTGATCCTTGTGGCTGGCGGCCAGGGCCTGCATCACCTGCTTGCCGGATGCGGCAGCGTGGTAGAGGCCGCCCCCCGCGCCGCCGGCATCCTGGCGCGGGCCGCGCCGGGAAACTGTCGGAGGCTCGATGCCGATATGACGCAGCGCCTCGTCATACTGGCGCGCGATCGCGTCCCCGAAGGACGCGGCATTGGCGCCGACCTGCGCGAAGGCCACACGCGCGGTGCCGTCCGGCAGGTCGAGCGCCGCCAGCAGGAAATGCTCCGCGCCCGGCTCCTGCTTTGCCTCGCGCCGGGCATGCAGTTCCGCCTGCTGGCAAAGCGTCCTGATCGTGCGCATGCTTTCCAGTCGCTTCCTGATGCCGCCAAACATCGCTGTCTCCTATCGGTGGTCATCGCCAGCGACTGTTCCCGACAGCCGCTTGTGCGCCGCCTGCTTCGTGACCCCCAACGCCTGGGCGATTCTCGCCCAGGACCAGCCTTGCCGCAGCGCCGAGGCCACCGCCTGCCGCTCCAGCCTGTCCGCCAGATCCCGCAGGGCGACGACGGCGGCCAGCGCCTTGTCCGGTTCATCGGGGGCGGGAAGTACGCTCAGTTCGTCCATCCGTCAACATTGGTTGACGATTTAGAGCTTGTCAACAAACATTGACAAAACGGACCACCGACCGTCCCACCCCCTGAAACGCGAAAACCGGCCCCCCGCGGGGATGGGGGGCCGGTTTTTCGGGGGGAGGAACACCGCGAGGTCAGGAAGAAGCGGCGTTTGATGAGTGTAATATGGGGGTGATGCGGCCCGCTTACAGTGATGGCGGTCACACAATCCGCTTTGCTGGGGGCGAAACCGCCCTAATATGGGGCGGCGGGGCCTGCCGGCCCGGCACGACGGGGCAGTCGTGCGGGGCCCGTTTCCAGTTCATGCGGCATTCATGCCCGGGTCCCGATAATCGCGTTCCAAGAGGACGACAGATCGAGGCGGGACTGATGCTGGAAATCAAGACATTCCTGGAAAACAGCTTTTCCATGGAAGGCCTGGACACCGAGCTGGCCGCCGGGCTCTCCGCCCTGGCGAGACCGATGTCGGTGAAGCCCGGCGCGATCCTGTTCGAGGCCGGCGACCCCGGCAATGGCTGCTATGCCATCCTGGAAGGCTCGCTGAAGGTCTCCATCGTCAGCGTCGAGGGCGACGAGCAGCTGCTGGCCGTGCTCGGGCCGGGCTCGATCGTCGGCGAGCTGGCGCTTCTCGACGGGCGGGCCCGCTCGGCCACCGTCACCGCGCTGAAGCCCTCGCGCCTCGCCTTCATCGACAAGTATGCCTTCGAGCGCTTCGCCGACGAGAACCCGGCGCTTTACCGGCACATGCTCTCCATCGTCGGCAAGCGGCTGCGCCAGGCCAACGACGTGCTTGCCGCGCGCTCCTTCCTGCCGCTGCCCGGCCGCGTCGCGCAGACCCTGCTGCAGCTTGCCGACACGTTCGGAAAGCCGGTCGACAAGGACCGCATCCTGATCCACTACAAGCTCTCCCAGGCCGACATCGCCAACATGGCCGGCGCGGCGCGCGAGAATGTCAGCCGCGTGCTCAATGACTGGAAACGGGCCGGCACGATCAGCCGGATTTCCGGCTATTACTGCCTGGAAAACCCCGACTGGCTGCGCCGTGCCTCGGCGCTTTGATGAATTTTCAATGACGCTGACGCAGCGTCGGCAAGGCCTGTCGCCGCTTTTGTTTCCTTATCCTGCAACAAATGCCGAGGGTTAAGCCCGCGGTAAGGCGAATCCACTACCGCTTTGGGAAAGTTCGGGCCCCAAAGTGAGGTTAGGCAATGCGGTTTTCCGACCTGTCGATACGCAACAAGCTCCTGGTCAGCGCCGGCGCGCTGTTCTTCGCCTCGATGATCGGCACCAGCCTGACCGGCTCGCTGGTGATGTCCTCGGCGGCCGAAAAGGCGGCCGAGAGCGAGGCGCGCGCGCTGCTCGATGCCTATGCCAGCGAAGTGTCTGGAGGCGTGTCGCGATCGCTCACCGTCGCCAAGACGGCGGCCGCGGCGGTCGAGGGGCTGCTTGCCGGAGGCATGAGCGACCGCGACCGGCTCGGCGACCTGATGATCCGTACGGTCGAGGCCAATCCCCAGCTTGTCGGCATGACGCTGGCCTTCGAGCCGAACGGGCTGGACGGGCGCGACGCCGAGTTCAAGGGGCACAAGTATTCCGACGCCAACGGCCGCTTCGTCCCCTATTTCTACTTCGGCGCCGACAGGAAGGTGACCGTCGAGCAGCTTGTCATGACCAAGGAATCGGGCACCGAGGGCTGGTACGACATGCCGGTGCGCGAGAACCGTTCGCTGGTGACCCCGCCCTACACCTATCCGATCGACGGCAAGGACGTGCTGATGACCACCATCAGCTGGGTCGTGCGCAAGGGCGACAAGCCCGTCGGCATCGCCACCTCGGATCTGGCACTGACCTCCATCGTCGAGAAAATGTCGGCGCTCAAGCCCTTCGGCGCCGGCGAGGTCAAGCTGGTTGGCGGCGACGACCTGTGGGTCTCGACTTCCGATGCCGCCCTGCTCGGCAAGAAGGTCGGGGACGCCGAGCTTCTCAAGCTGATGCGCGAGGCCACCTCCGGCGCGGCGAGCGCCCATGTTGGAGAGCGTTACCTGGCGGTCCTGCCGGTCGCCTTCCCCGGCGTTGCCGAGCGCTGGTATGTCGCCGTCGACGTGCCCTATTCGGCGATGGTCGCCGGTGCCACCAGCGCCCGCAACACGATGCTTGCCATCGCGCTCGCCCTGCTCGCCGTGGTGCTCGGCCTCGTCTGGTTCGGGGCCGGCGCGCTCGCCCGTCCCGTCGCCCGCCTGACCGAGGTGATGCGCCGTCTTGCCGGCGGCGACACGTCCGTCGATGCGGGCATGGAGGGACGCCGCGACGAGATCGGCGACATGGCGCGCGCGGTCGAGACCTTCCGCGAGAACGCGCTGGAACGCCAGCGGCTGGAAGCCGCCCAGGGCGAGGACGCGCAGGCCCGCGCCGCGCGCCAGGCCCGCACCGAGGCGCTGATCTCCGGCTTCCGCGACACCGTGCGCGGCCTTATCGGCAGCGTCAGCCAGACCGCTTCGGGTCTCGACGAGACGGCGCGCGAACTCTCCGCTTCCGCCCATGACAGCGCCGAGCGCGCCAGCGAGACCTCGCAGGCAAGTTCGGCGGCGACCGGCAACGTGCAGACGGTGGCCAGCGCGGCCGAGGAACTCTCCGCCTCCATCGCCGAGATCTCGCGCCAGGTCGGCCAGACCACCCAGGTCGTCGACCAGGCCACCCAGGGCACCCACTCGACCAACGAGAAGGTCGCCGGTCTTGCCGCCGCCGCCAACAAGATCGGCGAGGTCGTCTCGTTGATCCAGGCGATTGCAGAGCAGACCAACCTTCTGGCGCTGAACGCCACCATCGAGGCGGCACGGGCCGGCGAGGCGGGGCGCGGCTTTGCCGTCGTTGCCGCCGAAGTCAAGGAACTGGCGACCCAGACCTCCAAGGCGACCGAGGAGATCGGCGCCCAAGTCGCCGCGATCCAGGGCTCGACCGGCGAGGCCGTCTCGGCCATCGGCGAGATCGCCCAGATCATGCAGGAAGTGAACGGCTACACCGCCTCGATTGCCTCCGCGGTCGAGCAGCAGGGCGCGGCGACGAGCGACATCTCGCGCTCGGTGCAGCAGGCGGCGGAAGGCACCGGCGCGGTCACCCGCAACATGGAGCTGCTCGCCTCGACGGTGGAAAGCACCTCGGCGGCGGCCGGCAACGTGCTCGATGCATCCGGCGCCATGAGCCGCAACACCGACGCCCTGCGCGAGGAGATCGACCGCTTCCTGACGGATGTTGCCGCTGCCTGAGGCGGCCACGAGCGCTCCACATGACCTCACGCGAAACCCCGGCGGGCATCCCCGCCGGGGTTTTCCGTTGCGCGCCCGGGCAAATCGCGGGCGACGGGCAATTTCCAGCGCGGCGGAATGGCTCTAGGCTTTCTCCCGGACCGTTTTTCCGATTCCCTGCGCAAGGAGACCGCCCGTGAGCGATGCGACCGAGACCCCCAGCGGCGAGCTGACGCTGAGAACCATGGCGATGCCGGCCGACACCAATGCGGCGGGCGACATTTTTGGCGGCTGGGTTCTTTCGCAGATGGATCTGGCGGGCGGCATCGCGGCCGGCCAGCGGGCAAGGCTGCGCGTCGTCACCATCTCCGTCGACCAGATGACCTTCATCCGCCCGGTGCATGTGGGCGACGTGCTTTGCGTCTATTGCCGCGTGATCGGCGTCGGGCGCACCTCGATGAAGATCGGCATCGAGGCCTGGGCGCTGCGCCACCGGCACGGCGAGCGCGTGAAGGTCACCGACGCGACCTTCACCTTCGTCTCCGTCGACGATCAGGGCCGGCCGATCCCGGTTCCGCCTGAGTAGGGAGCAAGCGGCGCGGCCGCGTTGCGGCGACGCAGGCGGCTCCTGAGCCGTCCCGCCAGCTCCGGGTAGCGCGCCGCGATGTCGCGAAACAGCACCTCGTCGACAACGTTGCGGCACCCTCCGGCCCACAGCCTCACCAGGGTCGCCAGCCTGTCGGCCCGTTCCGCCCCGGCGAGGATGTCGCTGTCCGGCCCGCAGCGACCAAAACCCGGGGCGCGCATCCGCAGGCCAACCGCCAGCACCCGCATCTCGGCGAAGGAGATCCGCGTGAGGGACAAACACCGGCCGCGGGACGGCGGAGTGCCGGCGGCGTCGGTTGAGGCGAGAGGTGAAGCGTTCGACATAAAAAATCCTCCATCGGTTTCCCGAGGAGGACTGGCGCGGATCAGACGACCGTTTCGTTGCCGCTTGCGCGGCCACATCCCCAAAACGCGGACCGGTTGTACCGGCCGCTTCGTGTCAGGGAGACCACCTTGCCCGGTCGGGCAGGTTGGCGAGGGCGCCAGCCCTTCTCTTGATGACGGTTTGGCTATGCCATGATCCGGCGGGCCATGCAAGGCCAAAGCGGTCGGCTCACGCCGCGTCGCGCGGCAGTTCCGCCTCGTCCTCCTCGGCGCGCGGATCGAGCGCCAGCGTCTCGGGAGTGGAGAAACGCACGCCCGAGGCCATGGCGACGAAGTCGTCCTTGTCCTCGCTCGGCAGCGCGCTGCGCTGCGTCATCCGCCACAACGCAAAGGCGATGAGGGAGGCATGGGCGGCCGAGGTCACGGCGAACAGCCCCTGCGGCGTCGTCAGCGTCATCATCACGGCGGCGAGCAGCGGTCCGACCACCGAGCCGGCGCCGAACAGCAGCAGCAGTCCGCCGCTGGTCTTGAGGAATTCGCCCGGCGGCGTGTGGTCGTTGGCATGGGCGACGATCACCGGATACATCGAATAGATCATCCCGCCGAAGGCGGCGACGAGCGCGATGATCACCACCGGCGACAGTGCTCCGCCCAGGCTGAGCGCCGCGCCGAGCACACAGCCCGCGCCGGCGATGCCGATCAGCACGAGGCGCCGGTCGACACGGTCCGACAGCATGCCGATCGGCACCTGGATCAGTGCGCCGGCCAGAAGCGCCACCGACATCATCGTCGCGATGGAGGAGACCGACAGGCCCACCTGCCGGCCGTAGACGGCTCCGAGCGTGCCGAAGGCGCTGTTGGAAATGCCGATCAGGAAGACGCCGATCACCGCCACCGGCGAGTTGCGCCACAGCGCCCTGAGGTCGAGGCGCGCCTGTGACAGCGGCTGGGGGGCTGCGGCCGTCGATAGCGCGGTCGGCAGCAGCGCCATGGAATAGATCATCGCGCCGAACACGAAGAACAGGAAGCCGGTCGTGTCGCCGAGCGTCAGCAGCATCTGGCCGAGCATCGTCGCGCCGAGATTGATCATCGTGTAGATGCCGAAGATCCGGCCCCGCGTCGTCGGGCTGGCGCGCTCGCTCAGCCAGCTTTCCACCACCATGGCGGCACCCGCGAAGCAGAACCCGGAAAGGGCCCGGAGCGGGATCCAGGCGGCCGGGGTCATGAACACCAGGTTGAGCAGCACGACGATGGAGGCGAGCGAACAGAACACGCCGAAGCAGCGGATATGACCGACGCGCTTGACGATCACCGGGGTCAGCAGGCAGCCGGCGATATAGCCGATCGCCCAACCGGTGCCGAGCAGGCCGAGCGAGGTGTCGGAAAACCCTTCGTAGGAGCCGCGCAGCGGCAGCAGCAGGCCATGCAGCCCGCCGCCGATCAGCAGCAGCGCCGATCCGACAAGAAGAGCTGCAATGGGAAGGATCTGGGTCATGAAAGGACTGGCCTGAACGAGGAAACGGGCGATGCCGGCACCATCCGCAGCGAACGCGCCGCACGATGCGGCCGCCCCTGGCGCATCCCTCGGCCGGCATTGCGACGGCATGATGGCAGCCTAGCAAAATCTCCAGCGATCACAACATGCTCCCCCCGGCCGTTCCGGAGGCACTTGCGGCTGGCTCGCTGCCTTCATCCCGCACTCATGCCGGCCCCCCGGGCAAGGCGAAGCCGCGATCCGGGCCATTCGTTTCCAGAGCGGGGCGACAAGGTTGTTGCGGCCGCGTATCGGTTTGGGCCGCAGAGGTCGGAAGGTCCTTCGTTCGCCGCGATCGCGGCGTGCCATTGTCACCGCCGGGGTTGCCAGTAGGTCCCCGCTCGGGGGCGGGGATGACGGCCTGAGAGGAGGCAGGTGCGTTGCGCTGCCCCAAACTCCGGCCGGGATGACGGACTGAGAGGAGGCAAGCGCCCGCGCCTTGCCCGGACGGGCTGTTTCGTCTAGGAAACCGGCACCCTTTCGCGCGACGTCTCCCCGCGCCCCTACCATGGATTCCGACACGCCGATGGCCAAGAACAAACCGTCCAAGCTGAAGGCCCGCCTGCCGCGCGGCTTCGTCGACCGCTCGGCCGCCGACATCCGCGCCACCGAGGCGATGCTGGCGAAAATCAAGGCCGTCTACGAGCGATACGGCTTCGATCCGGTGGAGACGCCGGCCTTCGAATATACCGACTGCCTCGGCAAGTTCCTGCCCGACACCGACCGGCCGAATGCCGGCGTCTTCTCCGTGCAGGACGACGACGAGCAGTGGATGAGCCTGCGTTACGATCTCACCGCGCCGCTCGCCCGTCACGTGGCGGAGAACATCAACGAGATCCAGCTGCCCTACCGCACCTATCGCGCCGGCTGGGTGTTCCGCAATGAAAAGCCGGGACCGGGCCGTTTCCGCCAGTTCATGCAGTTCGACGCCGACAGCGTCGGCGCGCCGGGCGTCCAGGCGGATGCCGAGATGTGCATGATGATGGCCGATGTTCTGGATGCTCTGGGCATCTACGAGATCGACGAGAACGGCAACAAGAAGCCGCTCTATGTCATCCGCGTCAACAACCGCAAGGTGCTCGACGGTGTGATGGAGGCGATCGGCCTTGGCGGCGAGGAAAACGCCGAGCGCCGGCTGACCGTGCTCAGGGCCATCGACAAGCTCGACAAGTTCGGCGTCGAGGGCGTGCGGCTGCTCCTGGGCGAGGGGCGTTGGGAAGGCGGCGCGCCGGACAAAGGCGACTTCACCAAAGGTGCGGGGCTGGAGAGCGACTCAATCGACCTCGTCATTCAGTACATAGAAGTTCGCCTGGAGTCGGGTGGGGTAGGTTCACCCGCTCTGACAAGTTATCTGGATTTACTTGGGAATACCGAGAGTGGAACGGCTGGTCTTCAAGAGCTTGAGGAAATGGCACAGCTATTTTCGGCCGCCAATTATGAAAGGGACCGCATCAGGATCGACCCCTCCGTCGTCCGCGGTCTCGAATATTACACCGGCCCGGTCTATGAGGCCGAGCTGCTGTTTCCCGTCACCAACGAGAAGGGCGAGGTCGTGCAATTCGGCTCCGTCGGCGGCGGCGGGCGCTATGATGGCCTCGTCAAGCGCTTCACCGGGCGCGACGTGCCGGCGACCGGCTTTTCCATCGGCGTCTCGCGCCTGATGAGCGCGCTGAAGAACCTCGGCAAGCTGAAGAGCGACGAGGTGCTGGCCCCCGTGCTCGTCACCGTGATGGACGGCGATACGGGAAACCTCGCCCGTTACCAGAAGATGACGCAGGACCTGCGCGCCGCCGGCATCCGCGCCGAGATGTACCAGGGCAACTGGAAGAAGTTCGGCAACCAGCTGAAATATGCCGACCGGCGCGGCTGTCCGCTCGCCATCATCCAGGGCGGCGACGAACGGGCCGAGGGCATCGTCCAGATCAAGGACCTGATCGAGGGCAAGCGGCTTTCCGGCGAGATCGAGGACAATGTCACCTGGCGCGAGAGCCGGCCGGCGCAGGAAAGCTGCCCCGAAGCCGATCTTGTCGAAACCGTCCGCCGCATGCTGGCCGCGCAGGCCGAGGACCGGGCGCGCGAAGGTGCGAAGGCGTCGGCGCAAGGGGAAAGCGTATGAGCATCCTGCCGCCCTCGCGCCGCTATGCGGAGCTGACCGATCTCTTTTCCGAGGAGGGGTTTCCGCGCGTCGAGCCGGCGGTGCTGCAGCCCTCCAGCCTCTTCCTCGACCTGATCGGCGAGGACATTCGCGGCCGCATGTATCTGGCCAGCGATGCCTCGGGCGGGGAGGAACTGTGCCTGCGCCCCGACTACACGATCCCCGTCTGCCGCGCCCATCTCGACGGGCCGGGCGCGACCACGCCGGCGCGCTATTCCTATTGTGGGCCGGTGTTCCGCCAGCGCCGCGAGGGCTCGGGCGAGTTCATGCAGGCGGGTGTCGAGTGCTTCGGCCGCGCCGACGAGACGGCTGCCGATGCGGACATCCTGGCGCTGGCCGCGCGGGCGCTTGCCGTGCTCGGCGTCGATGATCTGAGGATCCATATCGGCGACGAGGCGCTCTACCGCGCCGTGCTCGACGGGCTGGACCTTGCCCCCGTCTGGCGGCGACGGCTCGGCGAACTCTTCGGCGAGCGCGACCGGCTGGACGCTGCGATCTCCAACATGAAAGGCGGCGCCGGCGACGGCGCGCCGGCAACGCCCGCATTGATGCGCGCGCTGGAGGGCGTCGATCCGGAAACGGCGCAGGCCGCCGTCGCCGAACTGCTCAGCCTGACGGGCCTGCGCCCGGTTGCCGGGCGCTCTGCCGCCGACATCGCCGAGCGCCTGCTGGAACAGGCGATGCTCGCCAATCATGACAGCGGCACGGACCGCGCCGCCGAGGTGCTGACGCGCTTCCTGGCGATTGCCGGCCCCCCGCGCGAGGCGGTGGCGGCGATGCAGCGCTTTGCCGGGGAGACCGGGCTCGACCTTTCCGCGGCGCTGGAGCGCTTCTCGGCGCGGCTCGATGCGCTGGAAGCGGCCGGCGTCGACACGGGCGCGCTCACCTTCGCCGCCGATTTCGGCCGCCGGCTTGACTATTACACGGGCTTCGTCTTCGAGATCCATTCGGCCGCCCGCAAGGCCGCCGGCCAGATCGTCGGCGGCGGCCGCTACGACCGACTGCTTGCCCTGCTCGGCGCCGAGACGCACATTCCCGCGACCGGCTTTTCCATCTGGCTCGACCGGATCTGAAAGCGCAAATGCCATGACCGAAGCTTCCGACACCCGTTCCCAGCCGCTGATCATCGCCGTGCCCTCCAAGGGCCGGCTGCAGGAGAACACGCACGATTTCTTCGCCCGCGCCGGCCTGCCGGTCGGGCGTCCGGGGGGCGCGCGCAACTATCGCGGACGGCTCGGCCGCTTCGCCGCCTCGGACGTGGAGATCGCCTTCCTCTCGGCCTCCGAGATCGCCCGCGAGCTGAGCGCCGGCCAGGCGCATCTGGGTGTCACCGGGCTCGATCTGGTGCACGAGACGATTTCGCGGCCCGACGAGCTGGTGCATGTGGTCACCCCGCTCGGCTTCGGCTTCGCCGACGTGGTCGTCGCCGCGCCCGATGCCTGGATCGACGTCTCGACCATGGCCGATCTGGTCGACGTCGCCTCGCATTTCCGTGCCCGCAGCGGCGTACGGCTGCGCGTCGCCACCAAATATGTGGCGCTGACGCGGGCCTTCTTCGCGAGCCACGGCCTGTCCGACTACCGGATCGTGGAAAGCGCGGGGGCAACGGAAGGCGCGCCGGCCGCCGGTACGGCGGAACTCGTCGTCGACATCACCACCACCGGCTCGACCCTTGTGGCCAACAATCTCAAGGTGCTCGAGGACGGCATCATCCTGAAGAGCCAGGCGCATCTCGTCGCCTCGCTGAAGGCCGACTGGACGGACGCGCAGCTTGCCGCCGCGCGGGTGATCCTCGACCGGATCGCGGCCGAGGAACGCGCCCGCGGCTTCCGCGAGATCCGCGCGCTGGTGCAGGCACCTGAACTGACCGCAAGGGCCGCGGCCGAGCAGTTCGGCGCGATCGCGCCCTTCGGCACGCAGGTCGGCCAGCCCTTGCTGCTGCATTGCCCGGCCGGCCGCGCCGCCGATTGCGCCACGCTCTTGCGCGACCACGGCGCGCCGCATGTCAGCGTGACGACGCTCGACTATGTCTTCGGCACGCAGAACCCGCTCTACGAGCCGCTCGCCGCACGGGTGTCCGAGGCGCGCTGAGGGGCGATTGGCGCGCCTCAGTAATGCGGCGGCTTGGTCACCGGAGCGCCGCGCGAGGCGGCGTCCTCCAGCTCCTCGACATGCTCGACGAGGGCGGCGAGGCGGCGGGTGAGCGTATCCAGCTGGCCCGCCTGGGCGGTG
Organism: Stappia sp. MMSF_3263; assembly: GCF_030733745.1. Lineage (GTDB taxonomy): Bacteria > Pseudomonadota > Alphaproteobacteria > Rhizobiales > Stappiaceae > Stappia. The sequence goes on from NZ_JASHIK010000001.1 coordinate 274,552, forward strand.
ACCACCTCGTTCAGCTCCTCGACCGTGCGCGTCTGGAAGGCCAGCTGCTCCTCCAGCCTCTCGATGCGGGCAATCGTATCGCGGTCCATTGCACTCGTCCTCAAGTCGTCTCGTCTCTTTTCAAGGTCGGGATTTCCGGGCCGCCTGTTCCGTGCCCGTCCGTTCGGGCCTCGCCATACTCCCTGCAGTGGCGTCTGTCCATGAGGAGGGGGCGGGAAGGGGCGAAGCGTCGCCCGCGACGGTTGCCCATGGATCCCTGCTCTCCGCTTCGCTTCGGCTGGGATGACACGGAGTGGGAGGCGAGGGCCGCTGCCCCGTGCTCAGGCCGCCCCCGAACTTGCCGACGGCATTCGGGCCTCCCGCACTCTCAGGCCGTCACCCCGGGCAAGCGCAGCGCGACCCGGGGCCCATTGGTTTCCAGAGCGGAAGCGATGGGGTCGCTGCGGCCGCGTGCCGGTCCGGGCCGCCAATGTCGGAGGGCTCGATGCCCGCCGCGACCGGCTGCGCCAATCATCTCCGCCGGGGTTGCCCATGGATCCCTGCTCTCCGCTTCGCTCCGGCTGGGATGACACGGAGCGGGAGGCAAGCGAGGAGGCATTGAATGCCTCTGCCGGGGGGCAATGGCCCACCGCTCTGCGCTTCGCTTCGGCTGGGATGACACGGAGTGGGAGGCGAGGGCCGCTGCCCCGCGCTCAGGTCGCCCCCGAACTTGCCGACGGCATTCGGGCCTCCCGCACCCTCAGGCCGTCACCCCGGGCAAGCGCAGCGCGACCCGGGGCCCATTGGTTTCCAGAGCGGAAGCGATGGGGTCGCTGCGGCCGCGTGCCGGTCCGGGCCGCCTATGTCGGAGTGCTCGATGCCCGCCGCGACCGGCTGCGCCAATCACCTCCGCCGGGGTTGCCCATGGATCCCTGCCCTCCGCTTCGCTCCGGCTGGGATGACACGGAGCGGGAGGCGAGGGCGCACGCCGTCCGCCCCTCGCCAAATCCCACCTCGCAAACGCAAATGGGCGGCCCGAGGGCCGCCCATTCGTATCTTTTCGAGGACAGGACTTCTTAGAAGTCCATGCCGCCACTGAAACCGCCTGTTGGCGGTTTCAGCATGCCCGATGATGGGCGGCTTTACGGACTTCTTAGAAGTCCATGCCGCCCATGCCGCCGCCCGGCATTGCCGGAGCCGGAGCGTCCTTCTTCGGCAGCTCGGCGACCATTGCCTCGGTGGTGATCAGCAGGCCGGCGATCGAAGCCGCGTCCTGGAGAGCCGTGCGCACGACCTTGGTCGGGTCGATGATGCCGGTTTCCACCATGTTGACATACTGCTCGGTCTGCGCGTTGAAGCCGAACGTCTGGTCGTCGTTCTCGAGGATCTTGCCGACCACGATCGAACCCTCAACGCCCGCGTTCTGGGCGATCTGGCGGATCGGGGCCTCAAGCGCGCGGAGCACGATCTTGATGCCGGCCATGATGTCCGGATTGTCGGAGGTGAGCGCCTCGACGGCCTTCTTGGCGCGCAGCAGGGCAACACCGCCACCCGGGACGATGCCTTCCTCGACGGCCGCGCGGGTCGCGTTGAGGGCGTCGTCGACGCGGTCCTTCTTTTCCTTCACCTCGACCTCGGTCGCACCGCCGACGCGGATCACGGCGACACCGCCGGCGAGCTTGGCAAGACGCTCCTGCAGCTTCTCGCGGTCGTAGTCGGAGGTGGTCTCCTCGATCTGCGCCTTGATCTGCGAGACGCGGCCCTCGATGTCGGCCTTCTCGCCGGCACCGTCGACGATCGTGGTGTTTTCCTTGGTGATCGCGACCTTCTCGGCGGTGCCGAGCATGTCGAGCGTGACGTTCTCGAGCTTGATGCCGAGATCCTCGGAAATCACCGTGCCGCCCGTCAGGATGGCGAGATCCTCGAGCATGGCCTTGCGGCGGTCGCCGAAGCCCGGAGCCTTGACGGCGGCGATCTTCAGGCCGCCACGCAGCTTGTTGACCACGAGCGTGGCAAGCGCCTCGCCCTCGACGTCCTCGGCGATGATCAGCAGCGGACGGCTGGACTGAACGACAGCCTCGAGGATCGGCAGCATGGCCTGCAGGTTCGAGAGCTTCTTCTCGTGCAGCAGGATGTAGGGCTTCTCGAGATCAGCGACCATCTTCTCGGCGTTGGTCACGAAGTAGGGCGAGAGGTAGCCGCGGTCGAACTGCATGCCCTCGACGACTTCCAGCTCGGTCTCGAGCGACTTGGCTTCCTCGACGGTGATCACACCCTCGTTGCCGACGCGCTGCATGGCGCTGGCAATGTCTTCGCCGATCTGGGTGTCGCCGTTGGACGAGATCGTGCCGACCTGCGCGACTTCGGCGGAGGTGGAGATCTTCTTGGAGCGGGCCTCGAGGTCCTTCACCGCGGCAGCGGCGGCAAGGTCGACACCGCGCTTCAGGTCCATCGGGTTCATGCCGGCGGCAACCGACTTGACGCCTTCACGCACGATCGCCTGGGCGAGAACCGTTGCGGTGGTGGTGCCGTCGCCGGCGATGTCGTTGGTCTTCGAAGCGACTTCGCGGACCATCTGCGCGCCCATGTTCTCGAACTTGTCCTCAAGCTCGATCTCCTTGGCGACGGAGACGCCGTCCTTGGTGATGCGCGGGGCGCCGAAGGCCTTGTCGATGACGACGTTGCGGCCCTTCGGGCCCAGCGTCACCTTGACGGCATTGGCGAGAATGTCGACGCCGCGCAGCATGCGGTCGCGGGCATCGGTGGAAAACTTGACTTCCTTGGCAGCCATTTTCATGTCTCCTGGTTGTTTCAGACGTCGCGGGTTTCGCGCCAGGGCCCGGGCGGGCCGAGAGGCTCCGCCAGCCGGCGCGGCCGCGACGGGGACAAAAAGCGCGGTGCGGCTTAGCCGACCACGCCCATGATGTCGCTTTCCTTCATGATCAGCAGGTCTTCACCGTCGATCTTGACCTCGGTGCCCGACCACTTGCCGAACAGGACCCGGTCGCCGGCCTTGACGTCGAGGGCGATCAGATCGCCGTTGTCCTTGCGGCCACCCGGGCCGACGGCGACGACTTCGCCTTCCTGCGGCTTTTCCTTGGCGGTGTCGGGGATGATGATTCCACCAGCGGTCTTCGCTTCGGAATCGACCCGGCGAACGACGACGCGATCATGCAGAGGACGGAACTTCATGTCGTGCTCTTTCCTTTCCTGGCCAGCGTGGTACTCCTTCCCGCGATGCCCCGCCTCGGGGTCGTCGGGAAACCGCAGACCACGTTGGCACTCTGTGAATGAGAGTGCTAACAGCGGCCTTGATGTAGGACGGCCTCCGACGGCTGTCAATGACTCCCCGCACGGGTTTTTTGCCGTCCCCGCCACATTGCCGGATTTTCCCTTGCTGGCGTTCGCAAGCGCCGTCGGCCACTTGGAAAAACTGCGGAATTTCCTTGGCGTTAACGCTTTTTGAAAACGGTTTGGCAAGGACGGTCGAATAGTCTTCATTGCATGATGAAGAAACCGCATCTCCTCGCCCGCCTTGCCAACGACCGCCGCGGCAGCATCGTCGTCCCGCTTGCGGTCTGCACGGGGGTCTGCCTGCTCGTGGTCGGCGCCGGCATCGACTACACCCGCGCCTACAACGTCAAGGTGGACCTGCAGGCGGCGGTGGATGCGACCGCGCTCGCCGCCAATTACGACAGCAACGGGTTGTCGGAAGCCAAGGTCAAGGCGAATGCCGAGGATTACTTCCGCGCAATCTACAAGGGCGGGAACGACGAAGCCGTCGATCTTGACGTTTCGGTGGTCAAGGGGACGGTGACCGTACGGGCGGGAAAGACCGTGCACACGATGCTCGGCAGCGTCATGAACAAGAGCACGATCGACGTCAGCGTGATGTCGCAGACCGTCGTCGGCAAGGCGACCTTCGACGTCGTCATGGTGCTCGACAATTCCGGCTCCATGGCCGGAAGCAAGATGAGCACGCTGAAGGATGCCGCCGAGGACCTGACCAAGACGCTGTTCAAGATCAACGAGGACGGCGACAAGAAAGACCGGGTCAGGATCGGTCTGGTGCCGTTCACCTCCTTCGTCAATGTCGGGACGGACAAGGAATCGGCAAGCTGGATGGACCGCGAGGGCCGCTCGCCGATCCACTGGAAGAATTTCGAGACGGACGGCAGCGGAAACCCGGATCCCGACGAGTTCGACAACAAGCACCTGGTCAACGGCAAGCCGAGCCGTTTCACCCTGTTCAAGCAGTTGAAGCACACCAACTGGCTGGGCTGCGTCGAGGCGCGGCCTATGCCCTATGACGTTGACGACACGCCGCCTTCGACAAGCAATCCGGCGACGCTGTTCGTGCCGGAATTCGCGCCGGACGAGCCGTCCAATGCGAACAAGAAGTGGGGCGACTACTACTACAACGACTATCTCAATGATGATCGCGGCGCCTGCAAGAAAAAGGCCAAGAAGGCCTACAAATCTTCCGGCATGAACCAGTGGGAATATGCGCAGAAGCGTCTGTGCAAGTACAAGGACCAGCCGAAGGCCCTGGGCAACACCTGGAACAACGGTCCCAATTACTGGTGCAAGACCGAGCCGATCACCGACCTGACCGAGAGCAAGTCGACGGTGCTCGCCGCCATCAAGAAGATGAAGGCCGACGGCCACACCAATATCCATCAGGGCGCGGTCTGGGGCTGGCGCGTGCTGTCGCCGTCCGAGCCGTTCACCAAGGGCCGCGAGCCGAAAAAGGACTCGGACGAGGAGCATGTGCGCGTCCTCATCGTCATGACCGACGGCGAGAACACCTATCAAAGCCAGAGCACGTTCAACAAGACGCGCATCAACGCTTATGGCTACGGCACCGAGCAGCGGCTCGGCAATGGCGTCGACGACTACTGGGAAATCCAGAACAAGATGGACGAGCGGCTGAAACTGACCTGCAGCAACGCCAAGAAGACAGGCGTTCAGGTCTATACAGTGGCGTTCCAGATCAACAACAGCAGCACCGTCAGCATGATGCGCGACTGCGCGACGACCCCGTCCATGGCCTTCGACGCGAAGTCGAATGGCGACCTGACGGAGGCCTTCGAGCGGATCGCCGAGGAAATCACCAAGCTGCGCCTGCAGATGTAGGCCGGGCGCCGCTCCGCCTTTGCGGCCCCAAGGCTCAGGACTTCAGCGCGAAGGACCAGGCGGCCGCGATCACCATTCCGGCGGTGATCGCCCAGACCGCGCTTTTCCAACGCAGCATGACGAGCGAGGCCAGCGCCACCGCGACGGCCTCCCGCAACCCGCCCCTGGCCACCAGCGACGCGACCAGCGCTGCGATCACCGAGATCGACAGGTTGTCGAGGAAATGCTCGACCGCCGGCGACATTCTCACCCGGCTCATCAGGAACGCGCCGGCAAGGCGACTGCCAAGCGTGATGGCGGCGACCAGCAGGATCGCGGCCCAGGCCGCAAGATCACCTGGCATGACGCACGCTCCCCGCGATGCCGCCGGCGAGCGCGCCGAGGATGACGTTCCAGCCGGTCGGCACATGGTCGAGCAGGACGACCGCCACCAGTGCGGCGACCATAACGGGAAGGATCTTCGTCTTGCGCTCGATCTGGCCGGCCACCATGGCGGCGAGAAAGCATGTCATCACCACATCGAGACCGAACGTGGCGGGCGCCCCGATCAGGCGTCCGGCCAAAGCGCCGATCGCCGTCCCGGCGATCCAGTTCACCCACAGGATCAACCCGCCGCCGAGAAGCACGCCAAGGTCGCGCTCGCCCGCGCGCAGCGCCATCTGGCCGCTGGCGAAATTGGGATCGCTGAGCAGCGACAGAAGCAGCACCCTGTGGCGGACGGGCAGGGTGTTGATCCAGGGCGAGAGGGCCGCGCCCATGACGACATGCCGCGCGTTCACCGCCAGCACCACCAGCGCCAGCGACGCGAAGGCGATCGGGTCCTGCCAGAATTCCAGCGTGGGAAACTGGGCGGCGCCGGAAAAGACCAGGGCGCTCATGCCGAGCGACTGGATCACCGAAAGACCGCGCTCGGACGCTGCCACGCCGAACGCGATGCCGAAGGGGATGACGAAGATCGCCACCGGCAGCAGCGTGCGCACGCCGCGCCAGGTGCCGGCCGGGCTCAGGACCAGCCTGCCTCCGGGCGGCTCCGGGGCGGGAGAAGGGGTCTGTGTCATTCTCGGCCTGTTCGTCCTGTGCGCGCCCCGTGGGGGCGCAGGGCGCGGCCGGGTCAGTTGGCGGCGCGCACCGTGAAGGGCAGGGTCACGTCCGCGGTCTTTCCGCTCGCCGTGTCGGTGAGTTTGGTCACCAGGGCGTAGTCCCCAGCGCGCAGCCCCTCGAAGGCGAACCGCAGCGTGGCGTGGAACTCGCGCAGCTTTTCGCGGCTGTCGGCGGTGAGTTCGGCAAACCCGGTCTGGGCGGCGAGCACCTGTCCCGAGGTGTTGAGGAGTTCGAAATCGGCAACCAGCCGGACGCCGTAACCCAGATCCGTCTCGACATAACCGAACCCGACGGGTCGGGTATAGACGGTGAGCGTCTCGCCCTCGATGAAGACGGCCTCGGTGCGCGGCGTGTAGCGGCCGAAACCGGCGACCTCGCCATCGACGAAGGTGGCGGTGGCCAGCGACAGGGGCGCCTGCGCCCAGGCGGCATCAAGACCCGCATAGGCGGAGGCGAGCGCTTCGGGAAGGGCGGGGGAGACGGGCTGTTGCGCGGAGGCCGTCCCCGGGGCTGCCGAAAGGGCGAGCATGGCGGCAAGCGCGCAGGCGCTTGCAAGGCGTGACGCATATCGTCCCGCGCTGCCTTGCGCCCGTGTCCCGAAAGGTCCGCTGTCGCGGTCCGTCAATCCACCCCTGATCATGTCTGCCCCGCCCTGGTAAAGCCCCGCAAATGCGTATTTTGCGGCGCACCGTATAGAACGGACCGGGGAAAACAACAAGATTATCCGGCAAAACCGGTGAACGGAGCGAAGCCTTCGCCCTCTGGACGCCCGCTCCATGACTGGCGCTTGCGATAGATTGTCGAGGGGCTGATTTCCAGTGCCGCCGCGGCCTTGGCGATGTTGCCGTCGAACGCGTCGAGCGCGTCCTCGATGATGCGCTTTTCCTGCGCCCAAAGCGGCTCGATCTCGCCGCCGCGCCGGCGTTGCTGCATCGCCGCCGCCTGGCGGACGGCATCCTGGCGGTACGACAGGCCTTCCCCGGAGAGGAACGCGGGCAGCATCGCCGCCGTCAGGGCATCGCCGTCATTGAGGACGACCGCCTGGCGGATGGCGTTCTCGAGCTGGCGCACATTGCCCGGCCAGTCATAGGTGAGCAGCTTTTCGCCCGCGCAAGGCGCGATGCCGGTGAAGGCGCGGCCTTCCTCGCCGGCGTGACGGGCGAGGAAAGTGCCGGCCAGCGGCAGGATGTCCTCGCGTCGGTCGCGCAGCGCCGGAAGGCGGATCGGCAACACATGCAGGCGGTAGAACAGGTCCTCGCGGAACCGGGCGGCGGCGATTTCCGCGTGCGGGTCCCGGTTGGTCGCGCAAAGGATGCGCACGTCGACGGGACGCGGCCGGGTGTCGCCGATGCGCTGGACGGTGCCGGTCTGCACGAAGCGCAGGAGCTTCGATTGCAGCGCCATGTCCATCTCCCCGATCTCGTCGAGGAACAGCGTGCCCTTGTCGGCCAGCTCGGCGGCTCCCGGGCGGCTTTCCGAAGCGCCGGTGAAGGCGCCGCGAACGTGGCCGAAAATCTCGCTCTCCATCAGCTCGCCTGGAATGGCGGCGCAGTTGATGGCGATGAAGGGCGCCTCGCGGCGCGGCGACCTGGCGTGGATGGCGGCGGCGCAAAGTTCCTTGCCGCTGCCGGATTCGCCGGTGACGAAGACCGGGGCGGAAGACGGCGCGATGCGGCGGATCTGGTCATAGACCTCGCGCATGCGGGCCGATCCGCCGACGAAGCCTTCGAACCGGTAGGGTTCCTCCGGCGCGCCGCCCGCCTGGCCGCGTCCGGGAATGCGCCGGCCGGCCTCGTCGCGCGGAACGCGGATGTTCTGGATCAGGAAGCGGTCGATGCGCTCGGCCACGGCAACAGGGTCGGCGGGAACGGAGATGACGTCATGCGCGCCGGCCTCCATCGCGGCCAGGCTGCGGGTCAGCGAACCGCGCGAACTCACCGCCATCAGCATGGCTTGCGGCTGGGCGGCGGCAAGCCGCGAAAGGTGCCCGTCCTGCCCGAGCGTCTCCAGGTCGACGATCATCACGTCGGGACGGACCTGGGTGCTCGCGGCGTAGAATGGCTCGAAACTGTGATAGGCGACCGGTGCCGCACACGCGTGGTCCATCGCATCGACGATGGAACCGGCGAGCGTGCGCGTGACACCCTCGCCATCGAGTATGGCCAGTCGGATTTGCCCCGCAGCGCCATGCATGGATTCCATGCTTTGGCGACCCCCTTCTTTGCAGCCGAACGAACGGCATCGATTTGATTTGCCGTCAGATTCTTGATCGCACATGGTAAACAAAGTGTTTCCGCCCGCGCTATTGGCCCGTATGGGTTGCGAAGTTCTGCGGATAGGTGCTCCGGCCCGGTGGTGCTAGGGTCGCCGCCGGTCGGTTCGACCATCCGGTTTCAAGACATCCAGGGATTCTTGCAGATGAGACGCCTCCTGACCCTGCTCCTGCTGGTTCTTGCTGGTAGCGGTGCCTACGCGGCCTATCATGTCTGGTCGTCACGTCCGCTCGAGGTGACGATCGTGCGCCCGCACATGGGAAGCGCCGCGGACGTCGTCTACGCCACCGGCGTGGTCGAGCCGGTGCGCTGGGCCAAGGTGACGAGCGTCCTGCGCGAGCGGATCGTCGAGCTGTGCAGCTGCGAGGGCGAGGCGGTGGAGGCGGGCGAGGTCATCGGCCGGCTGGATTCCTCCGCCGCCCGCGCCACGCTCGCCGAACTGGAAGCCCGCGCCCAGCTTTCGGAACAGGAGCTCGAGCGTGCCGCGGGCCTGCTCGAGCGGCGGGTGACCTCGCGCAGCGCCTTCGACAAGGCGGAGAACGACCATTCCCGCAACATCGCGCTGGTCGCCGCGCAGCGGGCGCGGCTCGGCGACTACGAGCTGCGCGCGCCGATGGACGGCCAGGTGCTGCGCCGCGACGGCGAGGTCGGCGAGGTGGCCGAGCCCGGCTCCGTGCTGTTCTGGGTCGGCCAGGCCCGGCCGTTGCAGATCGTCGCCGACGTCAACGAGGAGGACATCCCGCTGGTGCGCACCGGCCAGGAGACAGTGGTGCGTGCCGACGCCTTTCCGCAGGCGACCTTCGATGCCAGGGTCGACAGGATCACGCCGAAAGGCGATCCGGTGCTCAAGACCTACCGGGTCTATCTCGCCTTCCCGCAGGAGACGCCGCTGATGATCGGCATGACCAGCGACGTCAACATCGTCGTGCGCGAGGTGCCCGAGACCATGCTGGTGCCGCTTGCCGCGCTCGACGGCGACAAGGTGCTGGTGCTGGGAGCTGACGGCATGCTGGAGGAACGGGTGTTGGAGGTGGGCATTCGCGGCGTCGACGAGGTCGAGGTGCTGTCGGGCCTGACGCTTGACGAGCGCGTCGTCTCCCCCTGGGCGGAAGGGCTGGCAGCGGGGATGCGCGCCCGCCCCGCCGCTGGCGATGAAGCGGGTGATGACGCTGGCAGGACTGGCGGCTGAACCATGCCCCTGGTCTTGTCCATCGCCCTCACTCATATCGGCGGTCGGCTGCGGCAAAGCATCATCTCGGTGCTCGGGGTGATGCTCGGCGTCGGCTTTTCCATCGCCATGGCCTCGCTGATGCAGGGCTCGCAGGACGACTTCATCGCCACCCTGATAGATGCGATCCCGCATGTCGAGGTGAGCGACGACCGCCGCGAGGCCGCCCCGCCGCCTGCGGCGGAACGCTTCGGCGCCGTCAATGTCATCGGCGCAAGGCCCGACGACGACACGCGCGGCCTGCGCAATCCCGTCCGGCTGGAGGCGATGCTGGAAAGCTGGCTGCCGGGCCGCATGGCCGCCTCGCTTTCCGGCCAGGCGGTGCTGCGCTACGGCGGGCGCGACGTGGCGCTGTCGCTGACGGGCATCGATCCGGCCACCTACCTGCGCGTCTCCACCATCGGCGAGGACATGCGCGAAGGCTCGTTCATGGAGCTTGCCGCCAATCTCAACGGCATCGTCGTCGGCGACGGCGTGACCGAAAAGCTCGGTGCCAGGCTCGGCGACACGATCGCGGTCTCGACCTCGGCCGGCGCGGTCCGGCGGCTGAAGATCGTCGGCACCTTCCACACCGGCGTGACCCAGGCGGACGAGGCCACCGGCTTCACGGTGCTGAAGACGGCGCAGGTGCTGTTCGCCCGGCCGAACGTGATCAACCGGCTGGCCATCCGCCTCGACGACGTCAACGCGGCGCGCGCGGTCGCCGCCCGCGTCGAGCGCATGACCGGCTACCGCGCGACCTCCTGGCAGGAGGCCAACGAGAGCCTGATGGAGGTGCTCGTGGTGCGCAACATCATCATGTACACGGTGGTTGGAGCGATCCTGCTGGTCGCCGGTTTCGGCATCTTCACAATCGTCTCGACCATCGTCCACGAAAAGGCGCGCGACATTGCCATTCTCAAGTCGCTGGGTTTCGAGCAGCGCGATATCCGTCGGATCTTCCTGACCGAGGGACTGGCGATCGGGGCGCTGGGCTCCGTTCTCGGCTCCGCTCTCGGCTACGGGTTGTGCGTGGGCCTCGGGTCGCTGACCTTCGAGGTGAAAACCAACATCGAGATGACCTCGCTGCCGCTCGCCTACAGCCCGCTGCACTATGCGATTGCCTGCGGCTTCGCGCTGTTTTCCTCCGGCATCGCCGGCTACGTGCCGGCGCGCAAGGCGGCCTCCCTCAATCCGGTCGAGATCATCCGGGGGGCCTCGTGAGCGCGCCGCCGGCAACCGGCTCCGATGCCGCCCGGGTGCCGCTCATCGAAGCGCGCGGGCTGACCCGCGTGCTGCCCGGCACCGTGCCTGTGACGCTGGTGCGCGGCATCGACCTTGCGATCCAGCCGGGCGAGTTCGTCGCCATCACCGGTCCGTCGGGCTCGGGCAAGTCGTCGCTGCTTTATCTGCTCGGCCTGCTCGACGTGCCCAGCGAAGGCGAGGTGCTGGTCGAGGGCGAGGCGACGCACCGCCTGTCGGAGGCGCGCCGCGCGCGCATGCGCCTCGCGTCTCTCGGCTTCGTCTTCCAGTTCCACTTTCTCCTGCCGGAATTCACGGTGGCGGAGAACGTGATGATCCCGATGCGAAAGCTCGCCCGCCTGTCGCGCGGCGAAATGCGCGCGCGTGCCGAAAGCCTGCTTGCCGAGCTTGGCCTGGCCGACCACGCCGACAAGCTGCCCGACCAGCTCTCCGGCGGTCAGCGCCAGCGCGTCGCGGTGGCCCGGGCGCTGGCCAACGAGCCGCCGGCGATTCTCGCCGACGAGCCGACCGGCAGCCTCGACAGCAAGTCCTCCGAACAGGTGTTCGAGATCCTGCGCGCGCTGGTCGACGACCACGGCAAGACGGTGATCGCCGTCACCCACGATCTCGACATGGCGGCACGCATGGACCGACGCCTGCACCTGGTCGACGGGATGCTGGCCGACCCGTGAGGACGAACGGGGGAAGGGAGGCTCAGCCGGCGACGACGTCGTAGCCGGCCGCCTCGATCGCCTCGACGATGCGGGCCTGCGGCAGGGTGGTCTCGATCGCCGCCTTGCCGCTGGCCAGGTCGATCTCGGCGCTTGCCGCCTGGTCGGCGGCGAGGATCGCCTTTTTCACCGAGGCGACGCATCCGCCGCAGGTCATGCCTTCGATCCTGATTTCGATCATCGTGGTTTCCGTTTGCTCGTGCCGGTCCGCGAAGACGCCCTCGATATGGCGGCGGCGGGACGGCTGCCTGATCGGGCGGAGGATGGAGCTTCCGGCAACTGGAAGGTCAAGCGCAAAACGCGCGGCCGTTCCGCCGGCCGGAAAGACTGTCAGCCGGCAAGGCCGGGGGCGGTTCGCGTCGGGCGGAACTCGGTGATCGTGTAGCGGGCAATGCCACGGGCATGGAACGGATCGGCGCCGATGATCTCCTCCACGCTCTCCCGACTCTGCGCAACGGCGACGATGACGCCGCCGGTTCGGGGCACCTTGGCCCCGGAGGCGAGAAAGCGGCCTTGCGCATAGTTGCGCTCGAGAAAGGCGACATGGTCGGGGATCAGCGGCTCGACCTCGCCCAGCGGCACGACATACTCGATGTCGACGATGAAAAGGTTCTGTCCCTCGGCGATCAGCGGCATTGGCGGTCTCCTTCGGCGGCGCGCACCAGGCGCCGGGCAAGGGGCATACCCCATCCTGCGCGGTGTGTCAGGCGAACTGCACCAGATCCCAAAGGTTGCCGTAGAGATCGCGGAAGACGGCGACCTTGCCGTAGTCGGCCTGCTTCGGTTCGCGGACGAAGGTGATCCCGGCGGCAAGATAGGCGGCATGATCACGGTCGAAATCGTCGGTGGCGAGGAACAGGAACACCCGCCCGCCGGCCTGGTCGCCGATGTATTGCTCCTGGTGGGGCGTCGAGGCGCGGGCGAGAAGCAGGGACGTGCTGCCCGCGCCTTTCGGTCTGACGACGACCCAGCGCTTGTCCTGTTCGGGCTGGTCGCTGTCCTCGACGAGTTCGAAACCCAGCGTGCCTACATAAAAGCCGATCGCCTCGTCATAGTCCCTCACGACGATGGCGACATGGGCAAGGGATTGCGGCACGGTGGCGACCTCCGGTTGCGGTACCTGCATGATCTCAGCGAGACCAGGATATGGCAACGGTCGGATGCCGGTTGGTCGACCGGTTCAGGCCCCCCGGGCCAGTTGCGCCGGCTCGGCGAGCGAGAGGGAGGTTTCGCGACGGATCCAGTCGACAACCTGCCTGAGGTTCCGGTCGTCCCGCCGCGCCAGCTTGTAGCCGATATGATAGGTCTTGCCGGAGGGGATCGTCCGGGTTCCCTCGACGACATGCACGCAGTGGCGTTGCAGGTCGTCCTGGGCGAGGAAGCCTGGCAGCAGGCCGATGCCCACCCCTTCGCGCACCATGGACAACGCCAGGATGTAGTGGGAGCACTGCACCAGGTGACCGGCCCCGATTTGCGGCAGGTCGAGATTGCACGCCCGCACATAGCCGGTCCAGTCGCGGCAGAAGACCTGCTCGTCGATGCTTGTGGTGATCAGCGGCAACGGGCTCGCGCGCAGCGCGGCAAGGTTCATCGGCCAAGGCGCCACGCAGACGAGATCCTCGTCCAGCAGGTGTGCCGAATAGAAGCCGCTGTCGAACGGCATGATCGAAACGAAGATATCGGCCACCGCGTCCGTCTTCAGCGGGTCGCCCGTATACATGCGCAATTGCAGGTCGATATCCGGATAGTGCTCGGCGAACTTGCTGATCCGGCGCGAGATCCAGCCGAAACCGAAGCAGCTGCACACGGCGATGCGGACCGTCCGCTTCTCGCTACCGCCGATGCAGTCGCGCACGGATTCGTTGATCTGCTCGAAGGCGATGTTGAGCGAGTCCGCCAGCCGCTGACCCTTGGGCGTCAGCAGGATGGCGCCCTTTTCGCGGGTGAACAGCTCCTCGCCGACCTGGCTCCGCAGGTTGTTGATCTGATGACTGATGGCGCTGGGCGAGATGTTGAGTTCCGTCGCGGCCAGTCCGTAGGACAGGTGGCGTGCAACGGATTCGAAGACCTGGAGGCTGCGCAAGGGATATTTGGTGGTCATCGGTCACTCCACAAGTGGTCGCCACGGTCTGCCCGACCTGACGAAAACCCCCGGAACGCGCACGGTTGCCTGAAGCAATCTTGCTCCGGAAGCCGATATTACCCAGGCGGGGTCCGCGTTCCGGTCAAATCAACGTGCGCGTCGCCTCGCATTCCGGGCGGCGTTTGGAAACCGGCGGGAATGGGCCGGGCGCTTGGCAGGAATGGCCGGTGCCGGTGGAAGACGGGAGGGGTGGAGCACCGGCCATTCCCTTACGGCACTCAGGCTGCCGTAACCTTTTCGAGATAAGCCTCGATATGCATCTTGAGCAGGTCGGCCTGATTGCTCACCTGCAGGGCGACGGAGGTCACCTGCTCCGAGGCGGTTCGGGATTCGCCGACTGCACGTGTCACCTCGGCTATGTTGCTGGTAACTTCCCGCGTGCCGATCGATGCCTGCTCGACATTGCGGGCGATCTCGCCGGTGGCACTGCTTTGCTCCTCCACCGCGGCCGAGATGCTGGCCGAGATCCGGTTGATGTCGACAATCACGGAGCTGATCCTTTCGATCGCCCCGACGGCGTTCTCCGTCTCCTGCTGGACGTCGGTGATCTGCTGGCTGATGTCGCTGGTGGCCTTTGCAGTCTGGCTGGCAAGTTCCTTGACCTCGGTGGCGACGACGGCAAAGCCCTTGCCCGCTTCCCCGGCGCGCGCCGCCTCGATCGTGGCGTTAAGCGCCAAAAGATTCGTCTGCTCGGCGATGGCCGAGATGAGCGCGACGACGTCGCCGATCCGCTGCGCCGCCTGGGACAGGCCCTGGATCTGGCGGTTGGTCGCTTCCGCCTGCTGTGTTGCCTGGCTGGCGATTTCGGAGGATTGAACCACCTGCCGGGCGATCTCCTGGATGGATGCCGTCAACTCCTCCGCCGCGCTGGCAACGGTCTGGACGTTGGTCGAGGCTTCCTCCGCCGCACTTGCCACGTTCGACGCGCGCTCGCTGGTGTCTCCGGCAGTCTCGCGCATCGAGTGGGCCGTCTTTTCCATCTCCCGGGAGGCGTCGGCAACCGTGCCCAGAAGGTCGTTGATGCTTTCCTCGAACTCGGCTGTGGCCGCCGCGATACGCTGGGAGCGCTGCTCCCGCCCGGCCAGGTCGCGCTTCTCGCGCGCAGCCAGGTCGCGGGCCTCGATCATGCTGTCCTTGAAGACGGAGAGCGCGCGGGCCATGTCGCCGATCTCGTCGCGCCGGTCGTCGATCTGGATCTCCGTCTCCAGATTGCCGGAAGAGAGTTCCGTCATCGTCCCGGTCAGCGAGCGCAGTGGCGAGGCAACTGCGCGGTTGACAAGCAGCAGGATGCCGCCGCCGATCGCCAGCGATGCGGCGAGCAACCCCCATACCGCCATCATCGACAACTCGACCTCCTCCTGGAGGCGGTCGAGCAAAGCAATGCTCTCCGCTTCGCCGGTCGATGAAACATCGTCGATATGTGCCTGCAGCTTGGCGTAGAGTTTGTGCTCCATCTCGTTGACGGCCGCGAGAGCGGATTGTTTTGCCGCCGGATCGAAGGCCGCGAACACCTCCCGGCCACCCACGACAAGGGTTCCGAAAAGGGCTTCGACCTTGTCGAGGGCCTCGGTCTCCAAAGGCTTGCGCTCGAGCGGCCGCAATGCGGCGAGAAGAGAGGCGAAGTCCTTCACGTCGGCCTCGAAGGCCGCCGGCATGTCCGCGGTACCCCGCAGGTGCGCGTTGAGCGCAAAGGCCATGTGGGTGGCCTTGTCGATCAGCTCGTAATAGAGGCGCATGCCCGGGATGTCGTCGCCGATGATCTCGGCCATGTCGCTGGAACTGCCGGCCTCCGCGACTTCGCTGTCCTTCAGCTCCCGCAGCAGGGACTGGATTTCGCCGCCTGTTGCCTGCAGCGCATCGACCTGCTGCCTGGCGAGAGCCTCTCCGCCTGGATCGAACGTATCGAAGACGCGTGTCATCGCCTGTTTCCGATACTCGGCCGCCAGCGCGGCGAGAGGCGCCACCGCGGAGTGATCGGCTCCTACGGCGTCTTTGAAACGGGCGAGATACTGCTCAAACGCCTTGTAGTTTTCGGCGAAGGCCGCGCGTTCGTCCATCTCGCCGGAAATGTATTCGAGGACGTTGGAGTTCATTTGGCCGATCTCGTCCAGCATCTGAAGGCTGTTGAGGACCGCGGGAACGTCGCGTTCGCTGATCAATCTGGCGTCGGCCGTCGCGTCGAAGTTGACCTTCTGGATCGCAAGCGAGGCAGCTCCGACGACCAGCAGCAGGGCCGCCAGCGGCAGGGAGATCTTCTTGCTGACACTCAAGTTCATGATGGGGCACCCTCCAGGCAAGAATTTGAGACGTCTCACCCGTTCTGGAACGAGGGGTGATTTCGCTTCTCGCGCAGTCCGCCTGCGCCAATTCTTCCTTAGTTCGAGACGATTCTTCTAAGTATTCCTGCGTATATTTAATCTGAATGTTGATTAACAATATATTTCACGCAACAAAAATCGTTAATTGCGGAAAGTGAAATAAATTCACTTTCATGAGCGTGCTTCATTTTTGATGTTGTTTGAAATTTCATACTTTAATACTTTCCGTCGCTCCATGGTTTCATGGCGAAATCGACGGCATGCCGTTTGGCTGGAAACGCAAGCGTCTAGCGGAAAGTCCCGGGGAGCGCGCGCGCCTGTCGCGTGCCCGAAGCAGCGGACCCGGGAAAGAGCCGACCGGCACCCGGAGCGGCGGGCAACACCGGGTCACGCACTGCGTTCATCGCCAGTCGGGGCTGGAGACTCGGAAGAATCGTCGTATTCATGCATTATTAGGGGTAGGTTTGATTCGGCTTCCTCGGAAGCTCGAGCATGGCCGGACAGGTATGGCACGCGCGACAAGCATCTTCATTTTCCTCTGCATGGGGGTGATCGCCGCCTCTGTCGCCGCGATCATGATCTTCCAGTTCTCCCGTCCCGCGGGCGAGGCGATTTCGCTCGGCCTTGCGCTTTTGTGCACCATGGCGGTGCTGCAGCTCGTCTTTGCCCGTCAACGCGAACGCAGCGACATCTCCGAAAAGGTGTCGATGCTGGAGGAACGCGTGCTCGAGGTCGACGAGGACATCGGCAATCTCGAGGGGCGTCTTTCCGGCATGGAGACGAACCTGCCGCGCCGGACCCGCGAGGAGATCGACCCGCTCTTTGCCGAGGTCGAGGTGCTTGGCAGCCTGATCAAGCAGATGGCCGAGGCCATGGCCGGCATGGAAGACCGGATCGACGAACAGGAAACCCGCCAGCTTCCGCCGCCGCCGCAGGAGCGCTTCGCCCGCTACGAAGAGGCGCCGCGTGCGCTGGGCTATACCGGGCAGACACGCCCGGCCGGCAGCGGGCAGGGGGCGGGGCTCGATCATGTCACGCCCGAGCGCATCGGGGGCGGGCATTCGGGACATGGAGACGCCGGGTACCGGGATGACGGCCACAGGGATGATGGTCACAGGGACGAAGGGCGCAGGGACGAAGGCCGCAGGGACGCCGGCGCCGGCCATCGCGGCGATCCCGGCAGGGACACACGCCCCGCGCCGCGTCACGACCCCCGTGCAGGCATGCCGCGCGCCCGCGAGGAGCCGCGCCCGGACCCGGAACTGCGCCGCGTCATCCAGGATGCGCTCGACAACAATCGCGTCGACCTGTTCATGCAGCCGCTGGTCAGCCTGCCGCAGCGCCAGGTGCGTGACTACGAGGCGCTGACCCGCATCCGCGACGCGAACGACAATTACCTGGAGCCGGTCGATTTCATCGCCGAGGCGATCCGTGCCCGGATGATGCCGGCGATCGACAACCTGATGCTGTTTCGCGCGGTCCAGGTGCTGCGCCGCCTGACCAGCCGCAACCGGCGCTCGGGGCTCTTCGTCAACCTGTCGTCGCAGACGCTGGTGGACGAGCGCTTCTTCCCCGGCTTCCTCGACTTCCTGCGTGCCAATGACGGTTTCGCCGGTCAGCTCACCTTCGAATTCACCCAGGACGACGTCAACGAGATGGGCGCGCTGGAGCTGGAGAGCCTCGCCGCGCTCGCCGAGCTCGGATACCGCTTCTCCATGGACCGGGTCTCGGACCTGAAGATGGATTTCAAGAACCTCTCGGACCGCGGCTTCCGCTTCGTGAAGCTGCATGCCAGCCGCCTGATCGGCACCGAGCACATGCCGGCAAGCCATATCCATCCGGCCGACCTGGGAGACCTCTTGCGCCGCTTCGCCATGGAGCTGATCGTCGACCATGTCGAGACCGAGGCGCAGGTCCTGGAGATCCTCGACTACGACGCGCGCATCGGCCAGGGCTACCTGTTCTCGCCGCCGCGCCCGGTGCGCCCTGAAGTGCTGCAGGCAAGGCCTGCGCAAAAACCGGTGCGCCGCGCCGCCGAATAGGCGGGACCGGGCGCCTTTCAGGTGGCGCGTCCTGCCTCGCAGGCAGATGGCAGGCAGACATGCAAAAGGCGGACATGCAAAAGGCGGCAGGGCAAAAGCCCGCCGCCTTTGACGTTTTCAGGCGATGCGGCCGGCCCGGGTCCGGGTCTGGGTCCGAGCCGCCGCCGGGTCGCGGGTTCAGCTTGCCCCCGAGCCCACCGTGACCACGAGCGGCCTTGCATCCTTCAACAACCGGTCGGCCACGCGGCGCACGTCCTCAAGCGTTACCGCCTCGATCAGGCTGTTTCTCGTGTCGATATAGTCCATCCCGAGCTCTTCCACCTGGAGGCCGAGAAGCTGGTCGGCGATCTTGTCGGACGTGTCAAAGCGCAGGGCATAGGAACCGGTCATGTAGGCCTTGGCCTTGGTCAGTTCCTCCGCGCTCGGCCCCTCGCTCACCATCCGGGCGATCTGCGCCTGGATGATCGCCAGCGTCTCCTCCGCCCGGTCGGAGCGGGTGCCGGTTGCCGCCATCCACAGACCGGCATGCTCATAAGGGATGAGGTACGACCCGACCGAATAGGCAAGCCCCCGCTTCTCGCGCACTTCCTCGTAGAGCCAGGAAGAGAAGGAGCCGCCGCCCAGGATGTGATTCATGACGAAGGCCGGGATGAAGTCCGGATCGTCACGCTTCAGCGCCGGCAGGCCGAGGCGGATCGATGTCTGCGGCACGTCGAGCGCGATGCTCTTGCGCTCGCCTTCCGGCGACAGCGCCGTGTCGGCGACGGCGACCAGTTCGCCGGCCTCCGGCAGTGCGCCGAAGACGCTGTCGAGCAGCGCCGCGAGGCGCTCCGGCCCGATGGCGCCGACGACCGAGATCTTCAGGTCCTTGCGCGCGAAGAGGCGGCCGTGCAACGCGGCGAGATCCTCGGGCGAGAGCGCCGTGACACTGTCCTGCGTGCCGCTGGAGGGGCGGCCATAGGGGTGGCCCGGAAAGGCGGCCTCGGCCCAGACCCGGCCGGCGATGGCATCGGGATCGTTGGCCTCGCGGCGCAGGCCGGAGACGATCTGCCGCTTCATCCGCTCGACCGCGTCCGTGTCGAAGCGCGGTTCGTTGACCGCAAGTCGCAGCATCTCGAACGCATCGTCGATATTGGGGGTCAGCGTGCGCAGCGAGCCGTAGAAATTGTCGCGGCCCGTATCGAAGCCGATGCGTACCGAAAGGTCCTCGAGCCGCGTCTGGAAGGCCTGGGAATCGAGATCCCCGGCGCCCTCGTCCAGCGTCGCCGAAAGGAGGTTGGCAAGACCCTCCTTGCCGTCCGGGTCCTGGGAGGCGCCGCCGGCAAAGGCGAACTTGATGGCGACGATGGGAACCGTGTCGTCCTGCACCAGCCAGGCGGTCAGCCCGCCGGGGGTGGTGATCTCCTGGATGTCCATTGCGGCGGCGGGCAGTGTCGCGGCGAACAGGCCGGCAACAAGGAACCCGGCGGCGGCGAGGCGGCGTCCGGTTGCGGTGAAAGCGGTCATCGGGAAGCTCCCTGGATGGCGGTCGTCTGAGGGCGCGCGGCTCGGACGGGATCCGTGGCGCGGCATGGGGCCCGTATGTGTCATTGCTTGGCGGCCTCTCCGGAACCGGCCGGCGCGGCCGCATCGGCGGTGGCCGGTGCGGGTGCCGGCGAGGGCCGCAGATAGGCGGTCACCGGAGCCGCTGCGAGATGGGTGCGGGCGGCCTCCTGCACGTCCTGGGCGGTAACCGCGGCGATCTCCGCCGGCCAGTCGCGCACCTCGTCGATGGTCGATCCGGTGGTCAGCGCCACACCGAAGATGCGCGCAAGGCTGGTCTGGCTGTCCTGGGCATAAAGGGCGGAGGACAGGAGACTTTTCTTGGCCCGCTCCAGCTCTTCGTCGGTGACGCCGGCCTCGGCAACGTTGCGCAGCACGTCGAGCGCGGCAGCGCCGGCGTCTTCCAGCGTGGTGCCGTCGGCGGGCACCGCGTAGATCATGAAGCGGGTGTCGTCGAGCGAGCTCGACTGGTACCAGCCGCCGGCCGAGGTGGCGATGCCCTTGTCGATGACGAGGTCGCGATAGAGCCGGCTGGTGCTGCCGCCGCCGAGGATCTCGGCGAGCAGGTCGAGGCTGGCCGCCTGCCGCGTTTCGCCGCTGGTATAGCTCGGCACGATCCAGGCCTTGCGCAGGCTCGGCTGGTTGACGCGCGGATCGGCGTAGCTGACCTCCATCGCGCCCGGCAAGGCCTGCGGCCGCGGACGATCGCGCTCGCCCGGCTCGGCCCGGCGCGCGACCTTGCCGTAGGTCTCTTGCGCAAGGCGGCGCACCTCGTCGGCGGTGACGTCGCCGGCAACGATCAGGATGGCGTTGTTGGGGGTGTAGAAGCGGTCGTAGAAGGAGATGGCGTCCTCGCGGTCGAGGGCGGAAATCTCGCCCGGCCAGCCGATCACCGGCGTGCCGTAGGGGTGGTTCACATAGAGCATCGCATCGAGCGTTTCGCCGAGCATCGAGCTGGGATCGTTCTCCACCCGCTGACGGCGCTCCTCCAGAACGACATCGCGCTCGGGCAGCACGACCTCATCCGAGAGCACGAGGTTTTCCATGCGATCGGCCTCGAGTGCCATCATCTCGGCGAGATGCTCCTTGGCGACGCGCTGGTAATAGGCCGTGTAGTCGTTGGAGGTGAAGGCGTTCTCCTGTCCGCCGATCTCGGCAACCCGCTTGGAGAAGGCGCCGTTCGGGTTGGTCGGCGTGCCCTTGAACATCAGGTGCTCGAGGAAATGGGCAATGCCCGACATGCCGTCCGGCTCGTCGGCGGCGCCGACCTTGTACCAGATCATGTGGGTGGCGACCGGAGCCCGCGTGTCGGGGATAACCACCACCTGAAGCCCGTTGTCGAGGCTGAAGGAGCTCATCTCGCCACCGATCTTGATGTCGGCGAAGGCGGCGGCGTCCGCCGCCTGCGGAACTTCGGCACGCGCGGCGGCGGGCGCGAGCGCCAGCAGCGCGCAGGCGCCGGCAAGCAGTGCGGTCTGCCGAATGCGGCGCGGCAAGGCTCTAGCGGATTGCGACAAGGGAACGACCTCCGGGATCATGGCAATGCTGCGATGTATCGAGATATAGGCAGCGGCGGCGCAAAAGCCCGTGAACTTTTGGTAAGGTTGCCGGGTCTGTCGTGCCGACCGGTCCGGCGCCCGGCCGGACGCATGGCCCGCGGGGTTCGGAAGCCGGGTGCCGCCAATGAAAACGCCGGGGCATCGCTGTCCCGGCGCATGTCAGCCTGGCGTTCGAACGACGGCGGCGCTCAGCGAAGCGTGCGTGCCGAGCGGCCATCCATCAGCAGTTCGATATCGGACTTCTGCGGCTGCTGCGCGGTCCGGGTCGGCTCGGCCATCGGCGCGTCGGGCGAAGGCTTGGAATATTCCGTCGGCGGTTCGATCAGGTAGCGCCGGACGGGCTGACCATTGGCGTCGAAGATCCCGGTCTGCTCCTTGGCCACGCCAACGCGCTGGTTGAGCTCGTTCGGCTTCATCCTGGCGTCGTCGAGCTTCTCTTCCTGGCGGATCTCGGCCTGGATGTCGCGGTTGGCGCCGCCGCTGGCAAGCTCCTTGATGCCGCGCGACTGGTAGATGTTGCTGCGGCCCTGCTTGTCGATGTCGGCCTTGTCCCGGTAGATTTCCTGAATCTTCTTGAGCTGGGCGTCATCCTGCTCGGGCCAGTTGGCGACGACCTTCTCTTCCTCCGGCTGGGGGAGAGAATCCATCGACGCGGGCATGGCGAGCGGGGCGCGCGGCTTGTACTCGATCTTCGCCTCGGTCTTGGCATCGACCGCGCCGAGACCTTCCATCAGGGAGCGGACCATCGCGACATCCGGAGCCTCGTCGGAGGACGATCCGTCGTTGAAGCCGTCCGCACCGTGCTGGCAGCCCGCGAGCACGAGCGCGCCTGCAACGACAAGGGCAAGCCGGCCGCGGCGGAGGGTCGGGCTTGCAGGGCTTTCGGTCTGGTTACGACGCGACACGGCGGCGATCCTTCAACGGTTCTGGCGCGACACGGCCTGCATGGCCCTGCTCGCTGTCATGGCGGTCGCCGATCCTGCAAGCGGGGCACGCCGGTCGAGCGCGCGGAAAATCTCTCGCCTACTCAGACGGACTCTTTGCGGCATCATTGGGGCCGCCAAGGAAACTGTCATACAGCAGAGCGGCCACACCGGCAACGATCCACACGTCGGCAAGGTTGAAGACATACCACGAGAAGCTGCCGACGTGAAAATGGAAGAAGTCGGCGACCGCGCCATGGACGACCCTGTCGATGCCGTTGCCGAGCGCGCCGGCGATCACCAACGCGAAGCCGGCGACCTGCATCTTTCTGGTCGCATGGCTGCCCCAGACCCAGAACAGCGCCGCGACGACGAGCGTGACGCCGACCAGCAACCAGCGGCCGAGATCGGCTTCTTGCTGAAACAGACCGTAGGATATCCCGTAGTTCCAGACCATGACGAGATCGAGGAACGGGGTCACCGCGACCCGGCCGCGCGCCGCGATGTCGAAGCCGTAGAGCATCCAGGCCTTGAAGGCCTGGTCGACAAGCATGCCGGCAACGGCGATGCACAGGACGGGAAGGCTGGCGTGTCCCCAGAAACGGAAGCGGGTCATCGGGTATCCTCAAGGCGGCGGACAGGACGAGCGGGCGCCGGAGCCTGCGCAAGGGCTCCTGTCGGTGCGATCAGTCGGGCGGGCCGGTGCGGTTGATGCGTGCGGCCAGTTCCTCGCGGCTCTGCCGGTTCTCGCGATGGGCGATGTAGATGCCGCTGGCGACGATGAGGGCAATGCCGACCCAGGTCGGGCCGTCGGGGAAATCGCCGAAGACGAGATAGCCGAACAGGGTCGCGCTGACGATCTCCAGATAGTTGAACGGAGCCAGCACGGACGCGGGCGCGGCCGCGAAGGCCTTGACGATCAGCCCGTGGGCGAAGAAGGACAGCGCCCCGACGATGGCCAGGAGCCCCCAGCCGGGCAGGTCCGGCATCACCGCAAGGCCGGGCTCGTAGCCGGCGACATTGGCGATGAGAAACAGCGTGCCGAGCAGCATCACGCCGCCGACCCCGGCGGTGAACTGGACGCAGAGCATGCCGCCCTCGCCGGACAGTTTGCGGGTGATCACGAGATACAGCGCGAACAGGAGGGCCGCGGCCAGCGGCAGCAGCGCCGTCAGTCCGAAATTGGCGAATCCGGGTCGGATGATGATCATCGCGCCGACCAGGCCGACGGCAACGGCGGCCCAGCGACGCGGGCCAACCGGTTCCTTGAGCAGTACCGCCGACAGGATTGTCAGGATCATCGGCTCGACGAAGAAAATGGCGATGGCGTCGGCGACCGGCATCGTCGCCAGAGCCGTGAAGAAGCACACGCTTGCGCCCGACAGGAAGAACCCGCGCAAGAGGTGCGGCCAAAGGCGCGGTGCGTGCAGCACGGCAAGCCCGGGGCCGATCGCGGCGGTGAGCAGCGCAAACAGCATCTGGAAGGCGAAGCGGCCAAGGGTGATCTGCAGCGGCGGCTGGGTCGCGGTGAGGTATTTGGCGGTGACGTCCATCAGCGGCACGAGCAGCATCGCCGCCGACATCAGGGCGATGCCCCGCATCACCGATGCGGCCGGTGCCGGGATGTGCGCTGTCATGCCCCGCCGTCTCCATCTCCGCCGCCGCCGGCCGCCGCGCCGTTGACGGCAAGGTCGACCGATCCAAGCGGCACGAGGCTGGCAAGCGCGGCGCGCGCCTCGGCGCTGTCCCGGTCCATCTGCGCGATCAGCGCCTCGATGCTGTCGAACTGCTCTTCGGGGCGCAGATAGGCGGCAATCATCACCCGCATCCGCCGGCCGTAGAGATCGCCGGAAAAGTCGAAGAGATGCACCTCGAAGAGCGGTGCGCCATTGTCGAAGGTCGGCCGCCGGCCATGGCTGGCGACCCCGTCGATCCATCTGCCGTCGACCTCCGCGCGCACCGCATAGATGCCGTGGGCGAGCCCCGTTTCGGGCGGCAGGGCCAGGTTGGCGGTCGGATAGCCGAGGTCGCGACCCCGCTTGTCGCCGTGGCGCACTTCCGCCTCCACCGACCAGCGATAGCCGAGCAGCGCGTTGGCGAGTGCGATGTCGCCCTCGGCAAGGGCTGCACGAATGCGGGTCGAGGAGACGGCCTCGCCGGCCTCGTCGTTCTCCGGCGAGACGATGGTCACGCCGAACCCGTCCGTCCGTCCGGCTTCCTCGAGAAACCCGGGCGTGCCGCGGCGGGCCCGGCCGAAGTGGAAGTCGTAGCCGGTGACCGCGTGGCGGATCTTCAGCTGTCCGCGCAAGATGTCATGGACGAAGGCCTCGGCCTCGATGCCGGCGAATTCACGCGTGAAGGGCAGGCTGACCACGCCGTTGAGCCCGGTGGCGGCCAGAACGCGGGCCTTCATCTCCGCCGGCGTCAGGCGAAACACGGGCCGGTCGGGGTTGAAGACGCTGCGCGGATGCGGCTCGAAGGTCAGCGCATAGGCGGGCGCGCCGGCCTCGCGCGCGACGGAAAGCGCAATGTCGAGCACCGCCCGGTGGCCCCGATGCACGCCGTCGAAATTTCCGATGGCGACCACGCCATGTTCCAGCGCTGCCGGAAAGGCGTCGAGATCGGCAATCGAGACGAAGGGAAGGGGAGCGAACTGGGTCATCGGCATTCGGTCATCGGCGCGCGGCCGGGGCTGAATTTCCCGACCGCAGAGACGACCGCCGGGGTTGCCGGCGGACCCTGCCCATTCGCCCGGGAAAGGTCAAGCGCGGATGGCGCGGGAGCCTTCTTGCGGGCGGCGGGCGGCCCGCGCCTCAGCCGCGCGGGTCGCCGTCCTCGGCCTCGAGGCGCGAGGGCACCTTGACCATCGCCTCGCCCTCCAGGACGACCGTGTCGCCGACCATGCAGCGGCAGTCGAGGCGGGCCCGGTTGCCGCGCTCGATCAGCTCCGCGACGGTCACAGTCACCGTGACGACGTCGTCGATTCGCACCGGCGCGCGAAAATTCAGCGTCTGGGAAAGATAAATCGCGCCGGGTCCCGGCAGCCGCGTGCCCAGCACGGCCGAGATCAGGCTGGCGGTGTAAAGGCCATGCGCGATGCGGGTGCGGAACGGGGTGCGGGCGGCGAAATGCTCCGACAGGTGTATCGGATTGCGGTCGCCGGATACTTCGGCGAAACCAATGACATCCGAAGAACTTACAATCTTCGTCAGGGTTTCGCTCTGCCCCGTTTCGAGATCTTCGAAATAGAGTGTCTGCAACGCCAGCATGGTCCCCTCCCGTCCCTTGTCCACCAGGCCGGGCGGAAGCTAGCCGGTCCTGCGTTTCTCGGCAATTGAGCTTTCGAGGCAGATAGGCCGATGCGCATTAACGGAGTTTTCAGGTGCGCCGGGCTAAGGTCAGCCAGCGTGGGGAGGCGGAGACACGAAAGACGTGTCGTCCTCCTGAAGATCTAAAAAGCATCAGACGCTCGCTCAAGCGGGTCGGGCAGATTGACAGTATGGAGTAGACAATGGCCCTTGATGTTCAGATGCCGGTCCTCGTGGTCGACGACTACAAGACCATGATCCGTATCATTCGTAACCTCCTGAAGCAGCTTGGCTTCGAGGATATCGACGATGCGGCGGACGGCACGGAAGCGCTCGAGAAGATGAAGCAGCGCCGCTATGGCCTGGTCATCTCCGACTGGAACATGGAGCCGATGACCGGATACGAGCTGCTCAAGCAGGTTCGCGCCGACGCCGGTCTCTGCAAGACGCCGTTCATCATGGTTACGGCCGAATCCAAGACCGAGAACGTGATCGCCGCCAAGAAGGCCGGCGTGAACAACTACATCGTGAAGCCGTTCAACGCGCAGACGCTGAAGGGCAAGATCGAGGCGGTCTTCTCCGACTGATCCGGGCCCGGGCGCCGGACGGACGCCCGAGCGAGGAAGCCGGCGGCCTTGCTGCCGGCAACGGGAGAGGTGCATGCGCTCCAGCGCTTGTACGCGGCGATGCGCGGCCAGCAACCCGGCCGTGCCAATAAGGACAACGACCGATATGGGCGCATTGAAGAAGAAGGATGTCGAGGGCCTGATCTCGTTCCTGGAACAGAACCGGGACAGGCAGGGGGACGTCACGCTCAACGACGTGATCGACCTTGCCGGGGTCATGACCGGCTCGATGCGCGAGTTTCTCGGCGCCGTGCAGCCGACGATCGCCGCCGAGCTGACCGCGATCGCCGACGAGATCGCGCGCCTCAAGGTCGAGATCCTGAACCTGCGCCCGAACGACATGAAGGACAACCAGATCCCCGAGGCGGGGCGCGAGCTGGATGCCATTGTCGAGGCGACGGAGTCCGCCACGCACACGATCATGGAAGCGGCCGAGACGATCATGGGCGCCGGCGACATGGCGCCGGGCGATTACCAGAACCTGGTCAACGACAAGATGATCGAGGTGTTCGAGGCCTGTGCCTTCCAGGACATCACCGGCCAGCGCATCTCCAAGGTGGTCAACACGCTCAACATGATCGACGAGCGGGTCACCTCCTTCGTCGAGCGGCTGAGGATCACCGAAGGCGACGACGCGCCGGGCGAGGAGAGCGAGGCGGACCGCCGCCGCCGCGACCTGATCCTGCATGGCCCGCAGCACGCCGGCGAGGGCGTTTCGCAGGACGATGTCGACAACATGCTGGCCAGCGGCTCGCAGGACGACATCGACAAGCTTTTCGGATAAAGGCGCCGCGCGAGGCGATTGCCCGCGCCGGACGCATGTCCGCCTGTTTTCCGCGTCCGCCAAGAGACGCGGCGACCGCCTGGCCCGCCCCCGCGAGCGGCCGGAAACTGACGTACAAGGCCGGATCCGCAAGGATCCGGCCTTTTTTCATGACAACAGGTGGGTATCTCGGCACGAACCGCCGGTGACGGCGGCAGGCGTCACTGCTGCTGCGGGACGCTTTCGGTCTCTGCCGTGACCACCATGCCGCCGGGCGCGGAAGGGGCCGGTACCGCCGGGGCGGCATTGAGATAGAAGCGCTGGCCGTTGACCTCGACGAACTGGTTGCCGTTGTCGTCGACCTGGACCACCGGCTGCGCCGTGCTCTGGGCCGGGGCGGCCGGGGCTGAGACGGTCTGAACCGGAGCGGCCTGAACGGGAGCGGCCTGAACGGGAGCCGGTGCGGTGGGGACGGCCTGCGCGGGAGCCTCCATGGCCGGCGCCGGCTGTTGCGCATTCGCGCCGGCAAGCGGGGGGAAGGCGGAGGCCGCGGCCGGAGCCGATCCGGCAACCGCGCCGCCTACCAGCGGGAAGGCGGCGGTGCCGGCGGTTGCCGTACCCGGGCCCGACGAGGGGGCGGCTGCGGGGAAGACTGGCTGTCCGCCCTGTTGCGGCTGGCCGCCCTGCTGCGGGGCAAGCGCCGGAAAGGTCGTTTGCTGGCCGGCCTGGGGAAAGGCGCCGGGCTGCTGGGTCGGTGCCGGGTATGCCTGACCCTGATACGCCTGACCTTGGTACGCCTGACCCTGATAAGTCTGGCCCTGATGGGTCTGGGCGCCCGGCGCGCCATAGACCTGCTGCTGGCCCTGCGCCTGATAGGCGGGGACGGCGCCCGGCATCATGTAGGGAGCCGGTGCGGTCGCCATCGTGCCGCCGGAATTGATCCGCGCGAACAGGACGCCTGCCTGTTCGGAGGTCAGCTTGCCGTTGGGAACGGCATTGATGCTCATCTGGAATTGCGTCACGGCGGCGCGGGTCTTGCGGCCGGGCGCACCGTCGACAGGCCCGGCGTCGAAGCCGAGCGCGTTGAGCGATGCCTGGACGTTTTTCCAGTACTGGCGTTCCTCGGCGGTGCGCCGCGGCCGGTATACCCGCTCGCGATAGACGCGGCGCGGCCGGTTCCTGTTGATCTGGCTTCCGACGATGGCGCCGGCGGCGAAACCGATGATGCCGGCTGCCACCCCTTCGCCGCCGGCATGGGCCGGCTCGGGCGCGGTCAGGGGAACGAGGGTGAGGCTCGCCGCGGCGACGAGAAGGCTAGTTGTTCTGAACATTGCTCTGCAAGGCTCCTTGCTTGAGGTTGACCAGCCATTGGGCCGTCGAAATGTCCTGCTCGGCCGCGAAATGACTGATCATCTGGTCGAGCCGGGCGCTGCTGAGTGCCATCGCGCCGATCATGGAAATGCAGGTCTGGGGAAAGACTTCGTAATAGAAACGCCCGGATTGCCGGCTGCGCGCCTCGTCGGTCTTGCCGATATTGGCGCCGCGAAACTCGCCCACATTGAGCATCAGGAAGGAGAAATGATCGAAGGTCGGCGGCATCTGGCCGGCCACGAACATGATGTAGCGGCACAGGAAGTCCTGGTTGGCGCTGCGTTCCTGGTTGCGGAAGCGGCGGCTCGTCAGCGTCATCGACAGGGCGTCGAGGAAGTTGAAGGGCTGGCTGTCCAGCCGCGCTTCGGGGATCTTGTAGGCGTCTTCCAGATCGAGCTCGTAGAACTCCTGCAGACGGGTGAACTGCGACAGGGGGAAGGTCTCCTTGCCCAGTTCCAGGCCGTTCTGCGCGAACCAGTTTAGGTCCTCCAGCGAATAGCGGCTGCCGAGATTGGCGATCAGGGCGAGAGCGGGGGAGGCGACCTCGCCGGGGCGTGCCGACAGGTCGAGGCCGCGCTGGAGAAAGAAGGAAATGGTCGCCGGCCGGACGCCCTGCGCCAGCATGACCGTCGCCAGCCCGCACCAGCGGTCGCTCGTCCACCTGTCGCGCCGCCAGCAGCGGGTACGGCCGTTGAGGTCGAGCGGAGCGATCCCCGACAGGTAGTCGTAGAGCCGGCCGACCTGCTCGATATTGTCGAAGTCGAGCGCCCGCGCGTCCCCGCTGTTGCGGTTGTTGGCGAACAGCGCCTTCAGGAACAGGGTGCTGGTGTCGACATCCTCGGCCTTGACGATGCCGTTCTGGAGAAAGAACTGCGCCGCCTGCAGGTCGTTGTTGATGACATAGCCCTGGAACGTCTGCAGCGGCGTGGCATCGTTCTTGGCCGTGGCCTCGCCGGATGCGGCAAGAGCTGCCGCCAGAACCGCGCTGGCAAACATCGCCATCCGCGCAAACCGCGGCATGAATGCAAGAACCCGCATGAAGCCCCCCAGCCCTGCGTGTCAATCACTGCGGAAACGACGGATCGCGTCTCCAAAAACGTTATTTCAGAGGGCAGCATACAAACTGGGGTTACGTAGCGCTACCCTCTTCCCGCAGGAATTCGGCAGGCGGAAGGGGGCGATCTTCCCGGGTAGTGAACCGGTCTTTCCTGGCTCACCAGACCAGATGCGGAACGGCGGCGCGCGCCGACAGGCCTTCCTCCGCAAGCCTGCGGCGCACAAGGGCCTCGTCCGGCTCCGCGACCGGACCGAAGTCCGCGGCATGGATGCCACCGGTGATGAACAGCACGTCGAGCTGGTTGGCGACGGCGCCACGGATGTCGGTCGGCAGGCCGTCGCCGATCGCCAGGATGTCGCCGCGCGGCACCGGCGCGCCGGCGATCCGTTCGACGCGGGCAATCGCCTCCTGGTAGATCGGGGCGTGCGGCTTGCCGAGGATCGTCACCGTGCCGCCGAGATCCTCGTAAAGCCGCGCCAGCGCACCGGCGCACCACACCAGCCGGTCGCCGCGTTCCACCACGATGTCCGGATTGGCGCACAGGAAGGGCAACCCGCGCGCCACCAGGCGGGCGAGCTGCTCGCGGTAGTCGTCCGGCGTCTCGTTCTCGTCGTCCATGAAGCCGGTGCACACCACCTGCTCGGCCTCCGCCTCTCCGACGAGACGGACGTCGAGCCCGTCGAACAGGGCATGGTCCCTGGCCGGGCCGATATGCAGGATCGGCTTGTCCCGGGTCGCATCGATCATCCCGCGCGTCACGTCTCCGGATGTGACGACGTCGTCATAGGCTTCGCGCGGCACGCCGAAACCGGCAAGCTGCTCCACCACCGGACCGGCCGGGCGCGGCGAGTTGGTGATCAGAACGACGGTGCCGCCGGCGTCCCGGCGATAGGTGGCAAGCGCCTCGCAGGCGGCGGGAAAGGAGACGACGCCGTTGTGCAGCACGCCCCAGACGTCGCACAGGACGGCACGATAGGACGGCGCGAGGGCGGAAAGGCCGGGAACGAGAAGCGGCGCGGGCTGGGTCATCTGGACCTCGTTTGAAAAAGCGGAACGCGAACAGGCGGGAACGACGCGGCGGCTGTGCCGGCGGACCATAATTGATCGCCGCCGAAAGGGAAGGGGCGGAGGCGTCTGCTGCGCGATAAACGCCGTCAACGCCTTGTTTTCGATGAAATTTCCGCTACGGAAGGCGAGTTTGGTTAAGAAATTGTTCAGCTTGCCGGCTGCAACCTGACGATGAATTCCGCTCGTTTGCGGGTCACCTCGCCTGAGAAAATCTCCCACCTTTCCTTCCTTCCCCCTTCCTGCGGAGGCATTGATGAAGACGATACGTGCCCGAATGATCCTGGTGACGGTGGCGCTCGCGCTTCTGGGCGCCGTCTCCGCCGTCCTGATCTCGCAATGGGTCGCCGGAAGCCTGATCGACACCGCCCTGCAGCGCGAGGTGGAAGGCGCCAAGAGACAGTTTCAGGCGCAGGTCGAGGCGGAAAGCCGCCAGGCGCTGGCAATGGCCAAGCTGGTTGCCGGGCAGAGCAACATCCAGGCGCTGTTCGAGGCCGGCGACCGCGAGGCGCTCGCCGGCGAGTTCGTACCCGTCTTCAAGACACTGAAGGACGGTTTCGGCATTCGCCAGTTCCAGTTCCACCTGCCGCCTGCAACGTCCTTCCTGCGGGTCCACAAGCCGGAGAAGTTCGGCGACGACCTGTCGTCCTTCCGCGCCACGGTGGTGGGGACGAATGCCGGCGTGACCGACATCTCGGGCCTGGAAAAAGGCGTGGCCGGCATTGGTATCCGCGGTGTCGTGCCGGTGCTGCGCGAGGGCCGGCACCTGGGTTCGGTGGAGTTCGGCCTGGGGTTCCACGAGATGTTCGTCGGCGAATTCACCGAAAAGACCGGCTATCCGGTCGCGGTCCTGCGCGAGGGTGAGAGCGGGCTCGAGGTGATCGGCAACCGGCTGCCGGAGAAGATGGATCCGGTCGCACTCGTCGGGGCGACGGTCTCGGGCGGCATGGTTTCGGCATCGGGCGACTATTATGTCGACCAGCTCAGCATTGGCGACTATTCGGGCAATCAGGTCGCCGTGGCAGTGATCGCGGTCGACCGCACGGCCTATGTGGCGATCGCCGGGAGGGCGCAGCTTGCCGGCCTCGTCGTCGGCCTCTTGCTGCTGGCCATTGCCGGCGCCGCCGTGCTCTACGCGGTTCGCTCGATCTGCAACCCGCTGCGCACCGTGACCGGGCAGATCATGGAGCTGGCCGGTGGCCATACCGGTTTCGAGGCGGCCGGGCGCGAGCGGTCCGACGAGATCGGCGACATCGCCCGCGCCATCGAGGTGTGCCGCGACAACCGGGTGGAGCAGGAGCGGCTGGAGGGACAGCAGCTTGGCGACCAGAGGGCACGCGACGAGCGCCAGAAGCGGGTCGATGCCCTGATCTCCGGCTTCCAGGCGACGTCTCGCGAGGTGCTTGCAGCTGTCGACGGTGCAACGTCCAGCCTTGATGCGACGGCGCGGACGCTGGAAGCGGTCGCCTCCTCCAGCGCGGCCCAGGCGGACGAGGCGTCGTCTGCCTCGCGCGAGGCGTCGGGCAACGTCCAGTCGGTGGCCGGCGCGGCCGAGGAACTGGCCTCCTCGATCCGCGAGATCTCCGCCCAGGTCGAGCGCACCACAGCAGTGGTCGCCAAGGCAGCGGAAGGAACCCAGGCGACCAACGCCAAGGTTGGCGGCCTGGCGGCCTCTGCCGCCAAGATCGGCGAGGTTGTGACCCTGATCCAGGCGATTGCCGAGCAGACCAACCTCCTGGCGCTGAACGCCACCATCGAGGCGGCGCGCGCCGGCGAGGCCGGGCGCGGCTTTGCCGTCGTCGCCGCCGAGGTCAAGCAGCTTGCCGACCAGACGTCGCGGGCAACCGGCGAGATCTCCGGCCAGATCGTCGCGATCCAGTCGGCGACATCGGACACGGCCAACGCGATTGCCGAGATCGCCGAGACGATGGGCGAGGTGAACGACCACACCAGCGCCATCGCCGCCGCCGTGGTCCAGCAGGGCGCGGCGACGACGGAGATCAGTTCCAACATCCAGCTTGCCGCAACCCGCACCCGCTCGGTCGTCGACAGCATCGGAGAGCTGGACGAGGCGGTGGACGAGACCAACCGCTCGGCGAAATCCGTGCTCGGGGCGACCGGCGAGGCCTCCCGCCACACCGCCCGCTTCCGGCAGGAGATCGAACGCTTTCTGCAGGGCGTGGCAGCGGCCTGAGCCGGCAAGCGACAAGGGAAAACAAGGGGCGCTGCGGCGCCCCTTTCTGTTGCGGGGAGGATGCTGGCGCACGGGTGGCCTTGCGCAGGCAAAAGGAGGATGCTGTCGCCGGACAGGGGCACGATTCGGAGCGGAACCCGGGAATGACCATCCGGCAATTGAGCGACCACGCGATCAATCAGATTGCCGCCGGCGAGGTGATCGAGCGCCCGGCCAGCGTCGTCAAGGAACTGGTCGAGAACGCGCTCGACGCGGGCGCGGGCCGCATCTCCGTCGTCACCTCGGCCGGCGGCAAGACGCTGATCCGGGTCGATGACGACGGGTCCGGCATTCCCGGCGCGGAGCTGCCGCTGGCTGTCGAGCGGCACTGCACCTCGAAACTCTCCGAGGACGACCTGTTCGATATCCGCAGCCTGGGCTTTCGTGGCGAGGCGCTGCCCTCCATCGGTGCCATCGCAAGGCTTTCACTCACCTCTCGCCACGCGGGCGATCCGCATGGCTGGACGGTCACGGTGGAGGGCGGCGTCAAGCGCGGTCCCGAGCCCGCCGGGCGGCCGCCCGGCACCCGGGTCGAGGTGCGCGATCTCTTCTTCGCAACGCCCGCGCGGCTCAAGTTCCTCAAGTCCGACCGGGCGGAAGGGGCGGCGGTGACCGATGTGGTCAAGCGCCTGGCGCTTGCCAACCCGTCCGTCCGCTTCGAGCTTTCCGGCTCCGACCGGCAGACGCTGACCTTTGCCTCGGCCAGCGGCGAGACCGCCCTTGCCGCCCGCATCGCCCAGGTGATGGGCACGGAATTCGTCGAGAACGCCCGTCCCGTCGATGCCGTGCGCGAGGGCGTGCGCCTGCACGGGCTCGCCGGCCTGCCGACCTTTCACAGGGCGAACTCTCTGGCCCAGTTCTTCTTCGTCAACGGCCGGCCGGTGCGCGACAAGCTGTTGATGTCGGCCCTGCGCGGCGCCTATGCGGACGTGCTCGCCCGCGACCGTCATCCTGTCGCGGCGCTGTTCATCGAGCTCGATCCGCGCCTTGTCGACGTCAATGTGCACCCGGCCAAGGCGGACGTCCGCTTCCGCGACGCGCAGCTGGTGCGCGGCCTTGTCGTCGGCGCCCTGCGGCAGGTGTTCGCCGAGGCCGGCTACCGATCTTCCACCCACAATGCGCAGGCGGCGTTGGCGGCCTTCGCGACGGGCGGCGCGGCAACGGGGACGGGGCAGGGCGGACCTGGCGGATACGGGCGCGGCAACGCATCGCCGCCCTCCGACTGGCGCGCTTCCGCGTTTCGCCCGCTGGATGCAGATGGCGGCAGCGTTGGCATGCCGCGATCGATGACCGGGTTCGGCGAGGCGCCGCAGGCGGGATTTGCCAGCGTCGACCGGCCGTCCGCCGACGCGCGCGCGCATTCCGGAGAGATCGAGGCGGAGCGCCTGGCGCGCCCGCTCGGCGCGGCGCGGGCCCAGTTGCACGCGACCTATGTGATCTCCCAGACCGAGGACGGGCTGGTGATCGTCGACCAGCATGCCGCGCATGAGCGGCTTGTCTACGAGCGGCTGAAGGAGGCGCTCGGCCGCAAGGCCGTCGCCCGCCAGGGCCTGCTGATCCCGGAAGTGGTCGAACTGCCGGAGGAGGACATTGCCCGTCTCGTCGCGCGCGCCGACGATCTGCAGGAGGTCGGCCTCGTCATCGAACCGTTCGGTCCGGGCGCCGTCGCCGTGCGCGAGACGCCGGCGATGCTCGGCCAGATCGACATTCGCGGGCTGGTGCGCGATCTGGCCGACGACCTTGCCGAATGGGACGAGACGACGCGGCTGCGCGAGCGGCTCGACCATGTGGCGGCGACCATGGCCTGCCACGGATCGGTGCGCGCCGGGCGCAGGCTGCGGCCGGAGGAAATGGACGCGTTGCTTCGGGAGATGGAGGCGACGCCCAATTCCGGCCAGTGCAACCACGGCCGGCCGACCTGGATCGAACTGAAACTCTCGGACATCGAGCGACTGTTCGGCCGCAAGTAGCGGCTTTTTGCGACAGCCCGTCACGCGGCTGTCGCAGGCCACGTGTCATCTGCGGAATCACACGTCGGTCCCGCAGAGGATGAGTCGCGATGAGGGTTCTTGCCTGGGCGGCGGCGGCCATCCTGATCCTGCTCGGCCTGCTGACCGTATGGACGCCGTTGCCGACCGGGGTGCCGATGCTGGTCGGCGGCATGATCCTGATCCTGGGCACCAGCCGTCAGGCCAACCGCTGGCTGCGCGGCCGTCGCCGCCGCTGGGCCGGTCTCGACGGGACGTTCATCTGGCTGGAAACGCGCGCGCCCCGCGCCCTTGCGCCCGTCCTGCGCCGCACCCGGCCCAGGCGCAAACCGGCCGGCCGGGAAACGCCGTCAGTCGGCGCGGAAGAACAGCACCTGGCTGTCTCCGACCTTGCGCCGGTCGACAAGCTCGAACCCCTCGATGTCCTCGACATCCGTGCGGGCATCCTCCTCGAGAAGGACGAGAGCGCCGGGCGCCAGCCAGCCGCCCTCGCGGGCGGCGGCGAGCGCCTGCTCGCCCAGCCCCTGGCGATAGGGGGGGTCGGTGAAGACGAGATCGAAGGGGGCAATCGTGCCGGCCGGACCGAGACGGGTGGCGTCGCGTCGGAAGATCTTCGTCGCGCCGGTCAGGCCTAGCGCCTCGACATTGGCTCGGATCGCGGCGCGCGCCGGGCTGGCTTCCTCGACGAACAGGCAGGTGCGCGCGCCCCGGCTGAGCGCTTCCAGGCCGAGCGCGCCGCTGCCGGCGAACAGGTCGAGCACGCGGGTCTCGTCAAGCGCTTCGGGATAGGTGTGCGCCAATACGTTGAAGACGTTTTCCCGAAGCCGGTCGCTGGTCGGGCGGGTCGAGGCGCTGCGCGGCGCCTCGATGGCTGTTCCCCGGAAGCGCCCGGCAACGATCCTCACGGCTTGCGGCCCCGTCCTGCTCCACCCTTGCCGGGTCCGCCACGCGAAGGTCCACCCTTGCCGGGTCCGCCGCGGCCGCCGCCGCCTTTCGCAGGACCGCCGCGAGACGGACCACCGCGGGAGGGGCCGCCCCGGGAAGGGCCGCCGCGCGGCGCGAAGGACCTTTCGCCGCCCCGGTCTCCGCCACGTTCACCGCCCTTGCCGCCGTCCCTGTCATTGCCGAAATCGCCGGGCCGGGCATCGGTGCGCGGCCGGAAGCCGCGATCATCGCCGCCCCTGCCTTGCGGCCGGCCGGCGCCGCCACGAGCCGGGCCGCGTGCGCCGCCCTTGGCGTCGTCGTCCACCGGAGCGGTGTCGACGACGAGCGCGCCGTCCTCGTCCCAGATACGCCGGCGGCGTCCCTTGCGCTGGGCGTCATCCTTGGGGCCGCGCGGCATGGTCTCGGGCGTGAAACGGAAGCGTGAGCGTGGCGACACATGCTGCGGCTTTGCGGGTGCGCGTTCGCCCTCGTCACGCCGTCCGGCATCGCGGCCGCCACCCTTGCCGCGCCCACCGCCATCCTTGTCCTGGCCGCGCTTTTTCGCGCGCCGGTCGCTGGCGTCCTCGCCCTCGCGGGCGCTGAGATAGCGGCCTTCCTGGCGCACGGCGCCGCGCGGTGCCGCGCCGCCCTTCGCCGGCGCCTTGCCGGCCGTTTTGCCGGGAACGGTCTCGCCGCCGGGAACATTGGTGAGGAGCGGTGCCTCGAAATCCACGCCGGCCTCTTCCGCCAGCCGGTCGCCCAACTGGTCGCGCAGCACCCGGCCGCGAATCTCGCGCACGTCGCCCTCGGGCAGGTCGGCGAGCTGGAACGGACCGAAGGAGACGCGGATCAGGCGGTTCACCGCAAGACCCAGATGCTCGAGCACCTTCTTGATCTCGCGGTTCTTGCCTTCCCGCAGCGCGATCGTCATCCAGACATTGTCGCCCTGTTCCTTGTCGATCTCGGCCTCGATCGAGCCGTAGAGCACATCGTCGATGGCGATGCCGTCGGCAAGCTTGTCGAGTTCCGCCTGCGTGATGCGGCCATAGGCGCGCACCCGGTAGCGGCGCAGCCAGCCGGTGGCGGGAAGCTCAAGGACCCGCCCCAGCCCGCCGTCATTGGTCAGCAGCAGCAGGCCTTCGGTGTTGATGTCGAGCCGGCCGATGGTGAGGACGCGCGGCAATTCCTTCGGCAGGTGGTCGAAGACGGTCGGGCGGCCCTCCGGATCGGAGTTGGTGGTCACCAGCCCGCGCGGCTTGTGATAGAGCCACAGCCGGGTGCGCTCCCGCTCGGGCAGCGGCACGCCGTCGACCGTGACCGTGTCGGCATCGGTGACCGTCACGGCCGGCGAGATGAGCACGGTGCCGTTGATGGCAACGCGCCCGGCGATCACCCAGCTTTCCGCCGTGCGCCGCGAGCAGAGCCCCGCGCGCGCCATCACCTTGGCGACGCGCTCGGCGCCGTCGGCACGCGCCGCGATGGGGGCTGCACCCGGAGGCGGGGTCTTGTCGCGCTTCGGTGCGCCGGGCTTCGGCCCGCGCCGTGGCGCCATGCCGCCGGTGCCGGCCGCATCGCGACGGGGACGACCGTCGCCGCCCTGCCGTTCGCCGTAGGGCCGGTCGCCACGGGGACGGTCGCCGAACGAGCGGCCGCCTTGCGGCCTGTCGCGGTGGGGCCGGTCTCTTTGGGGCCCGTCGTCGCGCGGCCTGTCGCCTCGATATCCGGTGCCCTGCGGGCGCTCGCCGCGCGGACGCCCGTCGCCTTGTGCATCCCCGGACTTCCGGGCTCCGAACCCGCCGCCGGCCGGCCGGCTGCCGCCGGACCTGTCGCCGCCGAACTTGCCGCCGCCCGGGCGGTTGCCGAACGGACGGCCGCCGCCGCCGCGCTCGCCCGACGGACGGTCGCGGAACGGGCGGTCGCCGAATGAACGTTCGCCGGAGCCCTGGCCAGCTTGCGACCGGTCGCCGAACGATCGCTCTCCGCCGGCTCCCCGGCCCTGAGGCCTGTCACCCCGGGGGCTGTCATTCCGGGGCCTGTCACCCTGTTGCCGGTCGCCGTGCGGCCTGTCGCCGCCGGGCTTGCCCCCGCGCCCGCCGGAAGGCCGGTCGCCGAAGGACTTCCCGCCGCCGGACTTGCCCGGGGGCCGGCCGGAGCCGAACTTGGAAGCGCCGTCGCGCGGCTTGCCGTTGCCGGATCGTCCGCTGCCGGAGCCTGCCGGAGCGGAGGAGCGGCGCTCGGGCCGCGAGGGTCGTTTGTCTTTGGTCATGGCGCGCGTCATACCAGAGCCGCAAGATGCGGGGAAGCAGGCTTTTTCGGCGAGGCGTCATGCGTTTTCCGCCGGTCGGCCCGCAGCGCCCGCCTGCGGGATTTTCTTTGCCATGTCGCCGCTGTAGGGTCTGCCGCGATGAGCAGTGCGGACGACACCCCGAAAGCCCTTCCGAAAGATCCCGGACAACCCCTGTCCGGGGGCGGTTTCATGGACCTTGCGCTGGCCGAGGCGCGGGCCGCGGCTGCGCGCGGCGAGGTGCCTGTCGGTGCCGTCCTGGTGCGCGACGGCGAGGTGATCGCCGCCGCCGGCAACCGGACGCTGGAGCTTGCCGATCCGACGGCCCATGCAGAGGTTCTCGTGCTGCGCGCGGCCTGCGCGGCGGCCGGCAGCCAGCGGCTGCCGGATTGCGATCTCTACGTGACGCTGGAGCCCTGCCCGATGTGCGCCGCCGCCATCTCCTTCGCCCGCATCCGCCGGCTCTATTTCGGCGCTTCCGACGAGAAGGGCGGCGCGGTGGAAAACGGCGTGCGGTTCTATGGCCAGCCCACCTGCCATCACGCGCCGGAGGTTTATTCGGGCCTTGCCGGGCGCGACGCGGCCGAGTTGTTGAAGGCGTTTTTCCGCGGCCGCAGGGCCTGAGGCGTTTCCCCGGCTCGACCCCGGCCGCCGCCCGGCGCTATATCGGGGTGACATCCGCGACCGGTTCGCGAGGGGAGGGAGAGACGATGATCGCCGTTATTTTCGAGGTCTGGCCGAAGGACGGCCACAAGGAACCCTATCTCGACATTGCCGCCAGCCTGAAGCCGCTGCTTGCCGAGCAGGACGGTTTCATCTCGGTCGAGCGCTTCGAGAGCCTGAGCGAGCCGGGCAAGCTTCTCTCGGTTTCTTTCTGGCGCGACGAGGAGGCGCTGTCGAACTGGCGGCACGAGGCCGAGCACCGCATCGCCCAGGCGGCGGGTCGCGGCAAGCATTTCGCCAACTATCGCCTGCGCGTCGCCGGCGTCATCCGCGACTACGGCATGGACGCGCGTGACGAGGCGCCAAGCGACAGCGTCGCCCTGCACGGGTGAGACGGGGGGGTGCCGCGACGGCGCCCGCTCACCTTTCGGGCAGCACCAGAACGGTCTGTTCCGCCGGCAGTGCGGCGCGGCTTGCCACATAGAGCGGGCTCGCCGAGGTCTCGATCCGGAAGCCCTCGCTCGCCATGCGCGCGGTGAAGCTCTCGCGTGAGCCGTAGGTATAGGCGTGCATCGGGATGACGATGCGCGGCGACACCGCCTTGATGACCTCGACGAGGCTGTCGAGCCGCAGGGTGGAAGCGTTGTCGACCGGAGCGAAGACGATGTCGATCGTGCCGAGGCGGGCAAGGTCGTCCTGGGTCAGGCGGTGATGCAGGTGACCGAGATGGGCGATGCAAAGATCCGCCACCTCGAAGACGAAGATCGAATTGCCGAGCCGGCGCGTTTCCCCGTCCCAGCCGCGAATGTTGGTCTGCAGGTTGCGGATGCGCACGTCGCCGACGGTGAGATCGTGGTCCATCGGCCCGCCATCCGGGTTCCAGCCGAACAGAACATGCTCGATGTCAGGATCCGGATTGAGGGTGAAATGGGTGGAATGGGCGCCGTTCATGGTGATGACCCGCGGCAGCCGGGCGGGACGGTGGACATTGTTGTAGTCGGTGGCGATGCGCACGCCTGTCGGGGTCTCGAGCTCGAAAGTCGCGTGGCCGATATAGGTGATGCCGACCTGGTCGCGCTCGAGGGCGGCCAGGTGGACAGGCGCCGCCCCGGTGATCCAGTCGCCCCCGGCCAGCAACTGGCAGGAGGCAAGGGCGCTGCCCCCGAAGGCGAGCATCAGGCCAAGCGGCACGGCAAGTGCGAGGATGACAGCGCGCAGGCAGGAAAGAGCGAGGCGCGCGGGCCGGCGATTGCGTGCCCCGCGCCTGCGGGTGTCATGCACACCGGATGCAAAGAGATCATGGGCATGGGCATGGGCAGGGGCAGGCGATGAGGGCGGCAAGGCCATGGCAGGGCTCCTTCGGGTCGCTCCGCCTTGGAAGGATAGGGCCGGCACGAAGGGCTTCAAGAACCCCTTGGCGCCGGTTGCGCCTCAGGAGGAGGCTCCGCCGCGCCTCTCGAACGCCTCGATCGCCGCCGCGATGCGCTGTTTGGTTGTCTCGCGCATGGGCTCGGCGGCGGCGAGGATGCGGTCGGTCTTCATGAAGTCGAGAACGCGGAAGCCGGCAATGTCGGGCTTGATCAGGATATCCGGTTGCCGGTTCTTGAGCTTCTCCTGGGTGATGGACTGCATCAGGATCTGGGTTGCCCCGAAGACGGCATCGGTGGCGCCGGGCACCATCCGCCCCTTGCGCGGGATCGGCGAGCCGACGACGTCGGAGGCGACGACAATGTCGATGTCGTCCGGCAGCGCGTCGAAGGGCAGGGGATTGACCAGCCCGCCGTCGACCAGGATCCGCTCATCGAGGGTCACCGGCTTGAACAGGGCGGGGATCGCCATCGAGGCGGCGACGGCGGCATGCAGCGGGCCGGAGGAAAGCTGCACCTCGCGGCAGCGGAAGAAATCCGTGGCGATCACCGACAGGGGAACCTGCAGTTCCTCGAAGGTGGCGGGGATATGGGGACCGACGAACTGCTCAAGCACCTTGCCGGCGTCGAACTGCATGATGCGGGGACTGCCGAAGAAGTCGCCGAGCTTGCGCGGCCTGAGCTTCCACAGCCGGGCAAGCACCGCGTTGCGGTCGCGGAAGATCGCCTCCGAAACCTCGCGCAGGGCCTCTCCGTCGAGGCCCCCGGCAAAGCCCGCGCCGAAGATCGCGCCTATCGAGGTGCCGGTGATGGCATCTGGGACGATGCCGAGATCGCCGAAGGCCTCGATCACCGGAACATGCGCCATGCCGCGCGCTCCGCCGCCGCCCAGTGCCAGCCCGATCCGGGGTCTGCTCATGTGTCCTCCGTTTGAAGTTGCGTGCCGGAATGCCGTGTCGATGACGCGCTGCCTGACAGGAAACGCAGGATTGGGGGCGCAATATGGCGGCCGTCACCGTCGCGGTTGCCACGTGGCGGGCGGGCGCGATCAGCTGTCGCCAAGGGGCCGCACCGTGTCGCCGAGCGATATCCGGCCGGCTGCGAGCACCTCGGCATAGAAGCCGCCATGCCCGCGCATCGCGTTGTAGCCGCCAAAGCCGATGGCGGTCTCCATCCGGCTGCAGGGCGCGCAGGGGCCTGTGATACGCAGGCGCGCAGCCCCGATCTGCATGTCGCGGTGGCGCAAGGCGGCCAGATTGATGCCGGAAACGACGATGTTTCGCCGCAGCAGCGCGGGGTCGATGCCGGCCTGCCCGGCGAAGCCGGCGATCAGCGGCAGATGCTCCGCCTGGATCAGGGTGACGGCGCGTTTGCCGCCGCTTGTATAGTGGTCGCCGGCAATGCCGCCGTCGCCGATCTCGGCGCTCTCAACCACACGCACTGGCTCAAGGCGGGCGGGGCGCACGCCGATCCACTCGACCCTGCCTTCGCCGGCATGACGGGCCAGCAGTTGCTTCAACTCCATGCCTTGCGGTCCTGTCCTTGGGGTGTCATGCGCGCCTGCAGTCAAGCATGCGCGTCTGCAGTCAAGATGGTGCGGTGAAGCGAAACTCGCTAGTCTCGACAGAC
Organism: Stappia sp. MMSF_3263; assembly: GCF_030733745.1. GTDB lineage: Bacteria > Pseudomonadota > Alphaproteobacteria > Rhizobiales > Stappiaceae > Stappia. The sequence continues at coordinate 316,026 of NZ_JASHIK010000001.1, forward strand.
AATCGATTCCGCCGTCCGGACGGCCCGGACGAGGCAGCAAGAGACATCATGGCCAGCGAAGCTGCACCCCCCTTCTTTGTCGAATCCCTCCTGTTCCTGTCGGCGACGGTGGTTGCCGTGCCGTTCGCCAAGCGCGTCGGCCTCGGCTCCGTCGTCGGCTATCTGGGGGCGGGTCTTGCGATCGGCCCCTTCGGGCTCGATTTCATCCGTTCGGCCGAGGAGGTCCGGGGCGTTGCCGAACTCGGCGTGGTGCTGCTTCTCTTCGTCATCGGGCTGGAGCTGGAACCGGCGCGCCTTTGGAAGATGAAGGGCGACATTTTCGGGCTCGGCACCTCGCAGGTGCTGGCCTGCGGCGCGGCCCTGGTCGGACTGCTGCTGCTTGCCGGGCAACCGGGCGAACTGGCGGTGATTGCCGGCCTCGGACTGGCTCTGTCCTCCACCGCCTTTGCCCTGCAGATCCTTCAGGAACGCGGCCAGCTGACGACGCCTTACGGCCAGCGCGCGTTCGGCATCCTGCTCCTTCAGGACATGGCGATCGTGCCGCTGCTGGCACTGATCCCGATCCTGTCGCCGCGCGAGGAGGGCGGTGGCGGCTCCGACGTGCTGCTCCAGATGACGATCACCATCGTCGCGGTCGGCGGCGTGATCGTCGCGGGGCGCTACCTGCTGACGCCGCTGTTCACGCTGCTGTCGCGGGTGCGCGCCCGAGAGGTGATGCTGGCGGCGGCGCTGCTGGTGGCGCTTGGCAGCGGCGGCATCATGCACGCGGCCGGCCTGTCGATGGCGCTCGGCGCCTTCCTCGCCGGCGTGATGCTGGCCGAATCGAGCTTCCGCCACACGCTGGAAGCCGATATCGAGCCGTTCCGCTCACTGCTGATGGGCCTGTTCTTCATCTCCGTGGGAATGTCGCTCGATCTCGGCCTCGTCGTCGACAACTGGCAAGTCGTGGCGCTCGGCGTCATCGCCGTGATGGGCGTCAAGGGCGTGCTGATCTGGGCGCTGTCGCGGATCTTCGGATCGAGCAACGCGGATGCGCTGAAGATTGCCTTCACGCTGCCCCAGGGCGGCGAGTTCGCCTTCGTGCTGTTCACCGCCGCGGCGACGGCCGGCATCCTGGGCCGCGACATGCTCACCCTGCTGATCGCCATCGTGGTGCTGACCATGCTGCTCACCCCGGTCGGGTGTTCCTTTCACGACATGATGGTGCGCCGCCTGCAGCGCCGGGGCGTTGTCACCGACGCGGTCGAGACATTCGAGGAGGCGCGGCCGGCGGTGCTGGTCATCGGGTTCGGCCGCTTCGGCATGATGGTGGCGCAGATGCTCACCTCCGAGGAGGTCGAGATCATCGCGCTCGACAACCGCGCCGAGCGCGTCGCCTATGCCCGCAAGCTTGGCTACAAGGTCTATGTGGGCGACGCGACAAGGCCGGACGTGCTGAAGGCGGCCGGCGCCGACAAGGCGGTGCTCGTCGCGCTGTGCATCGAGAACGACAAGGTCATGGGACAGGCGATCGAGCTGATCCGGGCCAGTTTCCCGGCCGCGAAGCTGTTCTGCAGGGCCACCGACCGGGTGCACGCGCTGGAACTGACCCGGCGCGGGGTCGATTATCATATCCGCGAGACGTTCGAATCCAGCATCTCCTTCGCCCGTGCGGCGCTGGGCGAGCTCGGCATTGCCGCCGACCGCATCGCGGAGATCGAGGAGGATGTGCGCCGCCGGGATGGCGAACGCATGGAGATCCAGATGCGCGAGGGCGTGATGGCGGGCAGCGACACGCTGCATCGGGTGACGCCGCGCCGGCCGGCGGGCGACGGGGACGCGGCCGGGGAGCGCGGCGAGTGAGCCGGAGCCCGGCTGTGGGCGGCGGCGGCATGGCAGGGGGTGGTCAAGGTGATGACGGCCCTGTATTGAGGACCGAAAGGCGCCGGAGAACGGCAGCCAGAGGCAGCAGACGCATGAACCGATACGAAACACCGCGCGTGCCGGGCGAGGCGCGCATCCGCTATCTGGACGCCGATTTCCAGATCCTGTCGCCGGGCACTTTCGTGCGCTGTGCGGTGACCGGCCAGTCGATACCGCTGGACGAGCTGAAATACTGGAGCGTCTCGCGCCAGGAAGCCTATGTCGACGCGCAAAGCGCGCTTGCCCGCTACAGGGAAAACGGCGACACCGCCTGAAATCAGGCTCTGAACGCGGCGATCCGCTCAAGAAGCAGCGCAACGAGGCCGGCCGGCTCGCTGACGCGCATCTCCACCTCCAGGACCAGACTGCGCGCCGCCAGTTCGTTCAGCGCGGTTCCTTGGGCGCCGCCGAGGCGGACGTGGTCCTTGGACGTGGTTACCAGCATCAACCCGCCCGCATCCGCCGTGTCCAGAAGCTGCCGCGCCTCGGCCTCGCGGAAAGCATGGTGGTCGCCGAAAAACCGCTGCTCGGCGACCTTTGCCCCGGCACCGATCAGGCTCTCGACGAATTTTTCCGGCCGTCCGATGCCGGAAAAAGCGAGCACGGTAAGTCCTTCGACCATCGCGCCGTTGCAGGGTTCAATCCGTGCCTGGAACACCGGCAGGGTCCGTGCCTGAGCGGCGCCGAGAACCGGCGCGACCCTTGCGCCCTCGCCGACGACGACAAGCGCGTGCGCATGCGGGAGCTGGCGGGCGACCGGCGCGCGCAGCGGACCGGCGGGAAGACACTGCCCGTTGCCAATGCCGCTGGCGGCATCGACGAGCACCAGCGAGACGGTCTTTTCCAAAGACGGGTTCTGGAATCCGTCATCCATGAGGATCACCGACCCGAGCGTTTCGGAAAGCCGCGCGCCGGCGATCCTGTCGGGACAGATCACGGTGGGCCGGCAGCGAGCCAGCAGCAACGCCTCGTCGCCGACCTCGCCGGCCGTGTGACGGCGCGGATCGACCTGGACAGGCGCGGCTCCCGACAGGCTTCCGCCATAGCCGCGCGTGAGAAACACCGGCTGCTCGCCCGCATCGGCGAGCAGGCTTGCCAGCGCCAGCGCGAAGGGGGTCTTGCCACTGCCGCCGGCAACAAGGTTGCCGATGCAGATCACCGGAATTTTCGGGCGGGCACGAGGCTTGCGGTCCATGCGTGCCGCCGTGACCGCCCCGTAGACGAGGCCAAGGGGAAAGAGCAGGCGCGCTGCAAGGCTCGGGCGGGCCCGCCACCAGAAGGCCGGGCTGTGCCAGCCACCGCTCACCTTCCCGTCTCCGGCAGGGCGGCAAGCAGAGGCGTCAGCGCGTCCAGCGAGGCGGCAAGCGCGCCGCTTCCCGCGGCAACGACGCTGGCGGCCGTTGCTGCGCGCGCGCGCCTCAGCTCCGGATCGGCGAGCAGGCGCGCAAGAGCCCTGGCAAGCGCGTCCGCATCCTCGACGACTTCCGCACCCTGCGCGGCGATCAGCGGACGGTAGATGTCCTGCAGGTTGAAGACATGCGGTCCGGTCAGGATGGCGGTTTCCAGCCGGGCCGCCTCGAGCGGGTTCTGACCGCCTTCCGGCACAAGCGACTTGCCGATGAAGGCGACCGGCGCGACCCTGTGGAACAGGCCCATCTCGCCGATCGTGTCGCCAAGATAGATGTCGCCGTCGGGCGACGGCAGCTCGCCATGCGAGCGGCGCGAAAGCCTCAGCCCGCGCGCCGCAAGGCTCGCCGCGATGGCATCGCCCCGTTCGGGATGGCGCGGCACGATGATGGTCAGGAGCGCGGGAAAATCGGTGGTGAGCGCCTGGTGCACGCGGGCGGCCAGCAACTCCTCCCCGTCATGGGTGCTGGCGGCAAGCCACACGGGCCGGTCCGCGATGCGGGCGCGCAGCGCGGCAAGGGCATCTTCGTCGACGGGCAGCCTCGTGCCGTCGAATTTCAGGTTGCCGCAGATCTCGACCCGGGGAACGCCGAGATGATGCAGGCGCTCGGCATCTGCGGCGGTCTGCGCAAGGCAGAGCGGGATGCGCGAAAACACCGCGCGTGCCAGGGGCAGCATGCGCGACCAGCCGCGCGCGGTGCGTTCCGACATGCTGGCGCTGGCCACGACCAGCGGGATGCGGCGCGCGGCAAGTGCCGCGATCATCGCCGGCCAGACTTCCGATTCCAGCGTGATCGCGAGGTCAGGTCGCCAGTGTCGCAGGAAACGGGCAAAGTTGGACGGGGTGTCATAGGGCACGAACTGATGGATGACACCGGGATCGCTCTCGCCGGCCGCGATCCGCGCCGAGGTGACCGTGCCGGTCGTCAAAAGCACGGTGAAATCCCTGGCGCGCAGCGCCTGCATCAGCGGCCGGGCGGCATTCATCTCGCCGACGCTGGCGGCATGCAGCCAGGCAAGCCGTCCGGGCGGGCGAGCTCTCCCGGCGCGGCCGAAACGCTCCCCCCGCCGCGACGGGTCTTCCTTGCCGCGCGCGGCGCGCCGGGCAAACAGGATCGGCAGGAAGGGCGTCACCACCAGCCCGAACGCCCGATAGGCGCCCAGCAGGAAGGTGCCGGCAAGACGGGAGACCGGCGATGTCCGGACCGGCGCGTCGCTCATCTGCGTTTCGCCAGGGCATAGGCGCGCTCGGTCGCCGCGTTGACGCCGGCCTCGACGGCAAGGCGGGCCGCTTCGAGTGTGTCCTCGTCAGCATCGGCGGCGACACGGATCGGCTCGCCGACCACGACGGCCAGTCGGCCGAAAGGCAGGTTGATCGTCGCCCGGTCCCAACTCGGAAGGTCGATATGGCGGTTGGTGGCGACGGCGACCGGCAGGATCGGGCGACCGGAATGGCGGGCGAGCTGCACGACGCCGAGACCGGCTATCCGCGACACCTTGGGCACGTCCGCCGTCATCGCGATGCTGTCGCCCTCGCGCAGGCAGCGCAGCGCCTCGATGAAGCCGCGCATGCCTCCGCGTTTTGCGACCTGATGGGCATGGTGGGCACCGGACGCGCGGATCACGCCGAGGCCGAGGCGGCGCGCGGCAACCGCGTTGATTTCGCCGTCGCCGGAGCGCGAGACCATCACCCGGAAGGCATGACCGGGAGGGCGGTGCAGCGGCACGGCGAAATGCTGGCCATGCCAGGTGGCGACGATCGCCGGCATCTCCTCGTCGATCCGTTCGAACCGGTCGGGCGGATCGAGGCGAACCGAGCTCGTCCTGTAGACCAGCTTCAGATAGGCGGCGAGCGCGGTGCCGAGCAGGCGCTGCACGACCGGGCTGCGGCCGATACGCTTCAGCATGATGCGCTCCGCGCCCGCACCGGGCCCAGCCTGGGAGGGAACTGCCGCAAGCGCCTACTTCCCGTCGGTTTCCGGGTCCAGCAGGCGATGCATGTGGACGATGAAGTAGCGCATGTGGGCGTTGTCGACGGACTGTTGCGCCTTCTGCTTCCAGACCGCGTAGGCGCTGGCGTAGTTCGGGTAGATGCCGACGAGGTCGAGGTCTTCGAGATCGCGGAAGGTAAGGCCGTCGACCTGTTCGAGCTCGCCGCCGAATACGAGGTGGAGCAGTTGCTTGCCGGATTCCGTGGTCGTCATGGACGTCTCTCCGAGAACGGGTATCGCAGGGCTGGCCGGATCATCCGGCCGTACGGACAGGGCTACATCAGTTCGGCGAGGATCGGTCGCAACGGATCGACAAGCGCCGCCGGACCGGCCACGAGCGCCGGGTGCCGGACACTGGCCCGGTTGTAGGCAAGCGCGCGACCGTCAAGGTCCTCGAGCCGACCGCCCGCTTCCTGCACCAAAAGGTCGGCCGCCGCAAGGTCCCAGTCGCAGGCGTTCTCGCGCACCACGGCAAGGTCGATGCGCCCTTCCGCGACCAGCGCCAGGCGCAGGGCGAGTGAGGGAACATAGCCGGCATGGGAAAGGCCGGTCGCGGTCAGCCCGGCGCGTGCCGCGATGCTCTTGGGTCCGGCGACGCTCGAACCCTTCAGCCGGTCCCGCGAGGAAATCGACACGGGCTGTCCGTTGAGCCGGGTCCCGTGTCCCGGGATCGCCACGTAGAGATCGTCGCCGACGGGCCGGTACAGTGCCGCGGCGACCGGCCGGCCGGCCTCGACGACCGCGATCGCCACGGTCCATTCGCCGGAGCCGGAGAGAAAGCCACGGGTACCGTCGATCGGATCGACGACGAAGCTGCGCGTCGTTCCCAGCCGCGAGCGGTCGTCGGCGGTCTCTTCCGAAAGCCAGCCGTAGTCCGGTCTGGCGGCGCGCAGCACCTCGGCGAGATGGCGGTCGACGGCAAGGTCGGCCTCGGAGACGGGCGAATCGTTTTCCTTCGTCCATCGCCGCGGATCCTTGCGGAAGTAGGACAGCGCGATCTCGCCGCCGCTGCGCGCGGCGCTGGCGATCAGCTCCATGTCGGCCAGGTTGGCGTGGCGGTCACTCACCGGCAATGGTCATGTCCTTCACCAGGAGGCTTGGAACCGCGTAGGCCGAACGCGTGTCGAGATCGCTGCCGGCGACAAGCGAGGCGAACATGTCCACAAGGTTGCCGGCGATGGTGATCTCCGACACGGGGAAGGCGATCTGGCCGTCCTCCACCCAGAAGCCCGATGCACCGCGCGAATAGTCGCCGGTGACCCCGTTGACGCCGTGGCCGATCAGGTCGGTGACGAAGAGGCCTGTGCCGATGCCTGCCAGCAGTTCGGCCTGCGACCGGGTGCCGGGCGAGAGCGTCAGGTTGGTGGCCGAGGGGCTGGTGCCGGCACCGGCGCGCGAGGCGCGGGCATTCGGCGCAAGGCCGAGCTCGCGGGCCGCGGGCGTGTCCAAGAGCCACTGGGTGAGGACGCCGTTCTCGACAAGCGTCAGCGGGGCAACCGGGCGCCCTTCGCCGTCGAAGGGACGGCTGGCCGCCCCGCGCGGCCGGGTCGGATCGTCGATGACGGAGATGGAGGCGGGCAGGATGGCCTGGCCGAGCCGGTCCTTCAGGAAGCTTGTGCCGCGGGCGATGGCCGCGCCGTTGATGGCGCCGGCAAGGTGACCGAGCAGGGAGCGCGCCGCGCGCGGCTCGTAGACAATGTCGGCGGTGCGTGTCGACAGCCGGCGCGGATTGACGCGCGCGACCGCCCGCTCGCCGGCACGCCGGCCGATATCCGCGGCATCGTCCAGGTCGGCGAGGAAGCCGCGGCTGTCATAGTCGTAGTCGCGCTCCATTGCCGTGCCATCGCCGGCGATCGCGGTAGCCGAGACACCGTGGCGGGACACCAGATAGCCTCCGCAAAAGCCCTCGCTCGTTGCCAGCACCAGTCCGCCCAGGCGCCAGGAGGCGCTGGCCCCGCCCGACTTGGTGACGCCGGCAACGGCGAGCGCGGCGGCCTCCGCCGCCCGTGCGCGCTCGGCAAGCATCGCCGCATCGACTGTTGCGGGGTCGAGAAGGTCGAGTTCGGGAAAGTCGGTGGCGATCTCGTCGGCGGGAACCAGCCCGGAAAACGGGTCTTCCGGCGCCACGCGCGCCATGGCGACCGCCCGCTCGGCAAGGCGCTCGCCATCCTGGAAGGAGTTGGCCGAGACGCTGGCGACGCGCCGGCCGCAGAAGACGCGCAAGGTGACGTCGTCGCCTTCGGCCCGCTCGCTTTCCTCGACCCTGCCGTCGCGCAGGTCGGCGGAGAAGGCGACACCGGTTGCCGCCACGACGTCGGCCGCGTCGGCGCCGGCGGCCCGGGCAGCGGCGACCAGCCGGCGTGCCTCGTCCATCAGCTTGCCCTGGTCGATCGGTGTTTGCATCATGTCGTCCCTGAAAGAGTTGCGCTCAAAGCTCTAGTCATCGCCGCCGCCAACGGCAAGCGCGGCCGCGCCGGCCTGGTCACGATTTGTTTGCCCTCTTCGGTGACCAATGGCTAACCCTGGTTGCAAACAGAAAAACTTAACCGTGCTTGTTAAGCGTATCGGGAGGGCTCGCTGCTAGATTGAACCCATCAGAGGCCAACAGAAAAATGGCCCGATGGAGAGCGAATTGAGCCGTCAAACAGCACATCAGGACGCCACTGCAAACGGATCGGGCCGCACCGCGCGGCTCGATCCCGCGCAGATGCCGCACCGCTTCGCGACCCGCGGCACCGCCTGCGAACCGACGACGTTCGACGTCTATATCGACCGCCAGCAGGTCATCGTCAAACGTCGGCTCGCCGGCCTGCCGCTGACACTGGTCCAGCCGGTCAACGTCTTCCTCGGCGTTTTCGCCCAGGTTGTTCCCGGCAAGGAGCCGGGCACGCTGAAAGCCCGTATTGGGCTCATGCACCGCGATCCGGCCATGTCGATCGAACTGGCCGTCGACGACCGGCTCGAGGGCCTTGCCGACGACTGGTGCGGCTGGGGCGAGGCGCTCGGCCTGCCGCTGCTGCTGGTGGAGCCGGACGGGTCCGTCTCCCGCGTCGACGGGCCGGAGCATCCCGCACGGACGCCGCTGGTGCCGGCGCGCCGCCGCGTCGCCGCGCTGACCGGGCGCCGTCCGCGCTTCCTGCTGCGGCGCAAGCCGGGCAAGGCCGACGGGGCGCCGCGCGTGCACCGGGCGGAGCGCGAGATCATCGCCCGGACCTGAGCCGGACCGGGGGCTGACAGCTAGAGCAGCCCCTGCACCATCGCCTCGATCACCAGCCCCGCGAACACGATCCAGCCGTAGCTGGTGTTGGAGCGGAAGAGCTTCAGGCACTGGTCCGGATCGTCGATGTCGAGCCGGACGATCTGCCAGACCAGATGGCCGAGGCCAAGCGCCAGCCCCAGGAATGCCGCCGGCCCGGCGTCCACCCCGAACAGCGCCAGCGCGAAGAGCGCGGTCGCCCCGCCATAAAGGGCGGCGAGCGCGGGCTTGGTCCATTCCCCGAAAAGCCTTGCTGTCGAGTGCACCCCGACCAGCGCGTCGTCTTCCTTGTCCTGATGGGCATAGATCGTGTCGTAGCCGATGGTCCACAGGATGCCGCCGGCATAAAGCGCCACCGCCGGCCAGTCGAGCCGGCCGAAGGCCGCCGCCCAGCCCATCAGCGCGCCCCAGGAGAAGGCGAGGCCGAGAAACAGCTGCGGCCAGTTTGTCACCCGCTTCATGAACGGATAGACGGCGACCACCGCCAGCGAGGCGATGCCGAGCATCACGGCGAAGCCGTTGAACTGCAGCAGCACGGCAAGTCCCGTCAGCGCCTGGGCGGCGAGAAACGCCTTGGCCTGCAGGCGCGACACCTGGCCGGACGGGAGCGGGCGCGAGCGGGTGCGCGCCACCTTGTCGTCGATGTCCTGGTCAACAAGGTCGTTATAGGTGCAGCCGGCGCCGCGCATCGCCACGGCACCGATGAGAAAGAGCGCCAGGTGCCAGGGATCGGGGAAGGCCTTGCCGCCGGCGATCGCGGCGAGCGCTGCCGACCACCAGCAGGGCCAAAGCAGCAGCCACCAGCCGATCGGGCGCTCCCAGCGGGCAAGCCTTGCATAGGGGCGCAGCCAGTCCGGCGCATGGGTATCGACCCAATGCCCGCGAACCGCGTCGGCCACCCGGCCGGTAATCGTGTCGTCCTGCATTGCCTCACCTGTCGCAACCCGTGTCCCGAGCGGTGATAAAGCCTTTGTCGCGGGGATGAAAGGGCAGGGCTTGTCTCTTGCCGGGCCTGCCTGTACGACGCGGCCTGTGAAACGCGGCGCGTTGCAGGGGGCAGGCGCGGCGATGCGAAGGAACGGGGTGAGCGTCAGATGAATATCCTGCTGATCGGATCCGGTGGACGGGAGCACGCGCTTGCCTGGGCGATCGCCAATTCGCCGCTGACGGACACGCTCTATGCCGCCCCGGGAAATGCCGGCATCGCCGCGGAGGCGACCTGCGTCGCCCTCGACACGAGCGATTCCTCCGCCGTCATCACCTTCTGCCGCGACCACGACATCGGCCTTGTCGTCGTCGGGCCGGAAGGGCCGTTGGTGGCGGGTCTCGTCGACGATCTGGCCGGGGCCGGCATCAAGGCCTTCGGGCCGAAGAAGGCGGCCGCCGCTCTGGAGGGCTCGAAGGGGTTCACCAAGGACCTGTGTGCCAGGGCCGGCATCCCGACCGCCGGCTACGGCCGGTTCACCGATGCCGAAACGGCCCGCGCCTATGTGCGCGAGCAGGGCGCGCCGATCGTGGTCAAGGCGGACGGGCTTGCCGCCGGCAAGGGTGTCGTCGTGGCGATGACCGAGGACGATGCGCTCGCCGCCATCGACGCGTGTTTCGACGGCGAGTTCGGCGCGGCCGGTGCCGAGGTGGTGGTCGAGGAGTTCCTGGAAGGCGAGGAGGCGAGCCTCTTCGTTCTGTCGGACGGGCGCAACGCCCTGATGCTGGCCACCGCGCAGGACCACAAGCGCGTCGGCGAGGGCGACACCGGTCCCAATACCGGCGGCATGGGGGCCTACTCTCCCGCGCCGGTGATGACCGAGGAGATGACGGCGCGCGCCATGCGCGAGATCGTCGAGCCGACCGTGGCAAGGCTCGCGGCGGAAGGAACGCCTTTTGCCGGCGTTCTCTACGCCGGGCTGATGATCACCGACAAGGGGCCGCAGCTGATCGAGTACAATGCCCGTTTTGGCGATCCCGAATGCCAGGTGATGATGATGCGTCTCAAGGATGACATCGTCACGTTGATGCTTGCTTGTGTCGACGGCACGCTCGACAGGGTCGGCGCCCGCTGGCGCGACGAGGTGGCGCTGACCGTTGTGCTGGCGGCGAAGGGCTATCCGGGAATCTATGAGAAGGGCAGCGAGATCTGCGGTCTTGCCGAACTGGGTGGCGATCCGGCGCTGAAGGTCTTCCATGCCGGAACCCGAGCCGAGGACGGTGCCGTGCTGGCCAATGGCGGACGGGTGCTCAACGTCACGGCGCTCGGGGCGACGGTGGCCGAGGCGCGCGCGCGCGCCTATGCCGCGATCGAGCGCATCGACTGGCCGGAGGGCTTCTGCCGCCGCGATATCGGCTGGCGCGCGGTGGCGCGCGAGGAAACGCGTGGCTGAGGCCGGCCGGAGCTGACCGTCTCCCGGCGATCGTCTTGAAGCAGAACGCAAAAGCCGCCATTCTCGCGGGAAGGACGGGCCCGGGCGCATGCCGCCGGGGCAACGCGGGAGGCAGATCATGGGCATCGGTACAAGCGGACAGGCGGACGATCTCTTTCCCGGCTTCCGCAGCGAGATGCTGCGCGGCGATGGCGTCGACATCTTCTGCCGGATCGGCGGCTCGGGACCGCCGCTGCTGCTGCTGCACGGATATCCCCAGACCCATGCGATGTGGCACAAGATGGCGGGCGAACTGGCCGGTGATTTCACCGTGGTTGTTGCCGATCTCCGCGGCTATGGCGCATCGGACGCGCCGGAGGGCGACGTGCGGCATCATCTGTATTCCAAGCGGGCGATGGCGGCCGACATGATCGCGGTGATGGCCGGGCTCGGCCACGAACGGTTCGCCGTCGCCGGCCACGACCGGGGCGGACGCGTCGCCTACCGCATGGCGCTTGACCATCCCGACCGTGTCGCGCGGCTTGCCGTGCTCGACATCCTGCCGACCTATGACTACTGGCGGAACATGGACTGGCACTACGGGATGGCGATCTACCACTGGCTGTTCCTGGCCCAGCCCCGGCCACTGCCCGAGCGGCTGATCGCCGGGGCGGCGGATTTCTATCTCGAGCACACGCTGGCGAGCTGGACGGCAAGCAAGGACCTGTCCGCCTTCGATGCGCGGGCACTTGCCGCCTATCGTGCCTCCTTCCTGCAGGAGGCGCGCCAGCACGCGGCCTGCGAGGACTACCGGGCCGGCGCCACGATCGACATGGAGCTCGACACGGCCGACCGCGAGGCGGGCCGGCGTATCGGCTCTCCGGTGCTGGTGCTCTACGGCAACCGGGGCATTGCCGAAAAAACCTCGACCCCGCTCGGCACGTGGTCGCGCTGGGCCGACGACGTGCGCGGCACCGGCGTCGATGCCGGCCATTTCCTGGTGGAGGAGAACCCGGCCGGAACGCTCGATGCGATGCTTCCCTTCTTTCTGCAGGAAGCGCTGGCGTGAGTTCCGGCGAAACCGGGGGCTTCGACCGGCAGCAGGCCTTTTCCGGAACACGGGAGGTGCCGGACGCGCTGGCCATCGATACGGAGCGGCTGGCCGACTTCCTCTCGGTTACCGTGCCGGGCTTTGCCGGGCCGCTCAGCGCCAGCCAGTTCAAGGGCGGCCAGTCCAACCCGACCTATCTGCTCGAGACGCCGGGCGCCGCCTATGTGCTGCGCCGCAAGCCGCCGGGCAAGCTGCTTCCCTCCGCCCATGCGATCGACCGGGAGTACCGGGTGATGAAGGCGCTTGGCGAAGCGGGCTTTCCCGTGCCGCGCGTCCATTGCCTGTGCGAGGACGAGGCGGTGATCGGCACGTCCTTCTATGTGATGGACAAGGTGGAGGGGCGGATCTTCTGGGACCCGTCCATGCCGGGCGAGGACCGGGCAACGCGCGCCTCCGTCTACGGTGCCATGAACGCGACCCTGGCGCATTTGCACGGGATCGAGCCGGCGGCGGCGGGGCTCGGCGATTTCGGCAAGGGCGAGGGCTATGTCGCCCGCCAGATCGCCCGTTGGTCGAAACAATACCGCGCTTCGGAAATCGAGCGGATCGACGAGATGGACCGGTTGATCGACTGGCTGCCGACGCGGTTGCCCCAGGCCGGCCCGGTCCGGGTCGTGCACGGAGACTTCCGCCTCGACAACCTGATCGTCGCGCCCGACCGTGCCGAGGTTGCCGCCGTGCTCGACTGGGAACTGTCGACGCTCGGCGATCCGGTCGCCGACTTCACCTATCACTGCATGCAATGGGTGATGCCGGAAGGTCCGGACGGCGGCGGCATCGGAACGTTGAAAGGGCATGACATCGAGGCGCTCGGCCTGCCGGAGCTTGCCGGCTACATCACCGCCTATGAGCGGGCGACGGGTTTCTCCGTTGCCGCGGATCTCGACTTTTTCTTCGCCTACAATTTCTTCCGCATCGCCGCGATCCTGCAGGGCATTGCCGGGCGGGTGCGCGACGGCACCGCCGCCAATGCGAATGCAGCGGTGATGGAACGCCAAGTCCGGCCGCTCGCCGAGACCGCCTGGGGCTTTGCGATTCGCGCGGGGGCGTGAGGGGCGCTGGTGGCGGAGACCGCCGTGCCCGGGATCAGACGGCCGTGCCGCCGATCGTCATCGCGTTGATTCTCAGTGTCGGCTGGCCGACGCCGACCGGAACGCCCTGACCCTGCTTGCCGCAGGTGCCGATACCGGGATCGAGCGCCATGTCGTTGCCGATGGCGCTGATCCGGGTCAACGCGTCCGGGCCGTTGCCGATCAGCATCGCGCCCTTGACCGGTGCGCCGATGCGGCCGTTCTCGACCCGGTAAGCCTCCGTGCAGGAAAACACGAACTTGCCGGACGTGATGTCGACCTGGCCACCGCCGAAGGAAACGGCATAGATGCCGTCCTTGACGCCTTCCAGGATCTCGCCCGGGTCGCGGTCGCCGGCCAGCATGATCGTGTTGGTCATGCGTGGCATCGGGATATGGGCGAAGGACTGCCGCCGGCCGTTGCCGGTGGACCGGGTGCCCATCAGCCGGGCGTTCTGACGGTCCTGCATGTAACCGGTGAGAATGCCGTCCTCGATCAGCACGGTGCGGCCGGTCGGCGTTCCTTCGTCGTCGATGGTCAGCGAGCCGCGCCGACCGCCGATGGTGCCGTCGTCAACGATGGTGACGCCCTTGGAGGCGACGCGCTGCCCCATCAACCCGGCAAAGGCCGAGGTCTTCTTTCGGTTGAAATCGCCTTCCAGCCCGTGCCCGACCGCCTCGTGCAGCAGGATGCCGGGCCAGCCGGCCCCGAGCACCACGTCGAAACTGCCGGCCGGGGCGGGCACCGCCTCCAGATTGACCAGCGCCTGCCGCAGTGCCTCGTCGACGGCGCCCTTCCAGCTCTCCTCGGTGACGAAGGCCTCGACCATGTCGCGGCCGCCGAACCCGTGCGAGCCGCTTTCCTGTCGCGCGCCCTCGCCAGCGACGACGGAGACGCCGAAGCGGACCAGGGGACGGATGTCGCGGACCCGGTGGCCGTCGGCGCGCAGGATGTCGACCACCTGCCAGGAGGTGGCGAGCGAGACGCTCACCTGGCGGACCTTGGGATCGCGGGCCCTTGCATAGGCATCGATCGCCTGCAGCAGCGCGACCTTGTCGGCGAAGGCGGGGGTTTGCAGCGGATTGGCATCGCCGTAAAGCCGCGCATTGGTGCGCTGGGGTGCGGCGGCATAGGTTCCCGAATGCCCGGAAGTGACGGCGGAGACCGCATCGGCGGCGCGCTTCAAGGCCGCTTCCGAGATCTCGCCGGAATGGGCGTAACCGGCGGCCTCGCCGGCGACGGCACGCAGGCCGAACCCTTGCGTCGTGTCGTAATTGGCGCCCTTCAGGCGGCCATTGTCGAAGACGAGGCTTTCCGATTGCCGGTACTCGAGGAAGAGCTCGCCGTCATCGGCACCGGCAAGCGCCGCGCCGACAATGGCGCGCGCCCGGTCCTCGGAGAGGCCCGCGCCGGAAAGAAGATCGGTTGCCGTGTCGGTCATCGATTCGCTTCCTTCGGGACAGTCGCGATCGCCGCGACATCGCGGCCGGGTTCATTGCGCAGGAGCGCCCGCATCAGGGCAGGGCGGCGAATCCCTCGGAGAAGCCGTTCAGCGAGATCGGAATGCCGATGCCTTCCTCGGGCGTCTGGAAGATGACGAAGGTGGCAGCCTGTCCGGTCTGCATCTTGTTCACCAGATCGTCCTGCATCACCACCTCGACGATGCATCCGTTCGGCAGGCAGCGCACGAAGCCTGCCCGCCCGACATCCGCGTTGTCGACCCTCAGGCCAAGCCCCATCGGCAACAGCACGCCGAGCGGTGCTAGAACCCTGAGCAAACGCGAGTTCTTGTCGGCCGTCTTCAGCACGATCACCGAAAGGCCGACATTCTCGCGGTCGTCCGCGGTGACGTTCTGGATGAGCGCGCATTGCTCTTCCTGGGCGCCGGCCGGCGTGTCGCACCGCATCTGCCAGTCGCCATGGACCGAGCGGACCGCGCCTTGCGCATGCGCCAAAGGCGCCGCCATGATCTGGGCAAGGACGGCAAGCACGGCCGCGATGCGGAAACTCATCGGCTTGGTGAAAACTGGCACGGTCAGAACTCCGTTGGTTCGCGGCAATCGGTCGATCGGCGACAGTACCGCCGCGGTCGGGTGGCGCGGCGCCGGAACTTCGCCGCGTCAGCCGGGCGACTGTCGCCTGATTCGCGGTTCGTCGCGCATGCAGAGCTTTGTCGACCCTTGAAAAGCCGATTTCAAGGCGAAAGGTACCGCAACGGCCCGCTTTCCCGCATGGCGAAGACGCCGAACCACCTTTTCGGGAACATGCGGGAGGGGATGGCAGGATTGGGCCGGAATTTGGGCATTGCCGCAACTCGTGCATTGCGCTACGTGGCGGCTTATGGTTTTTCATCCCGACTTTGACGTCGATCAAGCGGTCTTGCGGCGTTTTGACGCCCCTTTCTGTCATGTCGTCATGCGATAAGCTAGAAAACGGCTGGCAGCGCGAGACGGCTTTCGCGAGACGGGCACGGCGACAGCGCCGCAAGAATTGGGTAATAGACCTCCGGCATGGATCTCCGGGGGTCAGGAAGGGAGCACGGACGTGACAGGACTGGTCAAGCGTCTGACGACGATCGCGGCGGCGGCACTGGCCCCGCTGGGCTTTGCAGGCGCGGCATCGGCCGCGCAGCCGGAACCGTGGCAGATGGGCTTTCAGCCGGCTGTGACGGAAGTCATGGAAGACATCACCTGGTTCAGCGACTTCACGCTGGTGATCATCACCGTGATCACGCTGTTCGTCCTCGGCCTGCTCCTGTGGTGCATCTTCCGCTTCAATTCGAAGGCCAACCCGACCCCGTCGCGCACCTCCCACAACACCGTCATCGAGGTGGTGTGGACGCTGGTGCCGATCCTCGTCCTGGTGGCGATCTCGATCCCCTCCTTCCGTCTGCTCTACAAGCAGATCGAACTTCCTGAATACGACATGACGGTCAAGGCGACCGGCCTTCAGTGGGCATGGACCTACGACTACACGGACGAAGGCATGGAGGGCGTTTCGCTGTCCTCCTACATGCTCGACAACGAAGGCCGCGCCGAGAAGGCCGACCGTTACGGCCGTCCGGCCGAGGAATATCCCCGCCTGCTCGCCGTCGACTACGAGATGGTCGTCCCGGTCAACAAGACAGTCCGCGTCCAGGTCACCGCCGCCGACGTGCTGCACTCCTTCGCCATGCCGGCCTTCGGCCTGAAGATGGACGCCGTTCCCGGCCGTCTCAACGAGACCTGGTTCCGGGCCGAGAAGACCGGCATCTATTACGGCCAGTGCTCGGAGCTGTGCGGCAAGGATCATGCCTTCATGCCGATCGCCATCCGGGTGGTCGAGCAGGAACTCTATGACGCCTGGGCGGAAGCGGCGAAGACCGATGTCGATGCGGCCAACGACCAGTTGATGGCGGCGCTCGGCAAGCCGGCGAGCACCGCCGATGCGGCACCCGGCGCGCTCGACGTCGCCGCCCGCTGACGAAATCAAGGAAGGCGCGGGCGGTGATGCCCGCGCGACCCGGGCGGGAGAGGGCCGATGGCCGCGATCCCGGACCCGTTCGAAAATCTCAAACGAGGGAGCTGGAAGATGGCCTATGCTGCGCACGCGCAAGGCGACCATGACCATCCTACCGGATGGACGCGCTGGGTCTATTCGACCAACCACAAGGATATCGGCGTTCTCTACCTGATCTTCGCGATCATCGCCGGCATCATCGGCGGCGCGCTCAGCGTCGGCATCCGCCTGGAGCTTCACGAGCCGGGCATGCAGTATTTCTCCGATCCGCACACGTTCAACGTGTTCACGACCTCGCACGGCCTGATCATGATCTTCTTCATGGTGATGCCGGCGCTGATCGGCGGCTTCGCCAACTTCTTCGTGCCGATCATGATCGGCGCGCCGGACATGGCGTTCCCGCGCATGAACAACATCTCCTTCTGGCTGCTGCCGCCGGCCTTCCTGCTGCTGCTGCTCTCGCTCTTCGTCGAGGGCCCTCCGGGCGCCAACGGCGTCGGCGGCGGCTGGACGATCTACCCGCCGCTGTCGACGTCCGGCCAGCCCGGTCCGGCGATGGATCTGGCGATCCTGTCGCTTCACGTGGCCGGCGCCTCGTCGATCCTGGGCGCGATCAACTTCATCACCACGATCTTCAACATGCGCGCTCCGGGCATGACGCTGCACAAGATGCCGCTCTTTGCCTGGTCCGTGCTGGTGACGGCGTTCCTGCTGGTCCTGTCGCTCCCGGTTCTCGCCGGCGGCATCACCATGCTGTTGACCGACCGCAACTTCGGCACGACGTTCTTCGATCCGGCCGGCGGCGGTGACCCGATCCTGTTCCAGCACCTGTTCTGGTTCTTCGGTCACCCGGAAGTGTACATCCTGATCCTGCCCGCCTTCGGCATCGTCAGCCACATCATCTCGACCTTCGCCCGCAAGCCGATCTTCGGCTATCTGGGCATGGCCTATGCCATGGTCGCGATCGGCGTGGTCGGCTTCATCGTCTGGGCCCACCACATGTACACCGTCGGCCTCGACGTCGACACGCAGGCCTATTTCGTCGCCGCAACGATGGTGATCGCGGTGCCGACGGGCGTGAAGATCTTCTCCTGGATCGCCACCATGTGGCAGGGATCGATCTCCTTCCGCACGCCGATGCTGTGGGCGGTCGGGTTCATCTTCCTGTTCACCGTCGGCGGCGTGACGGGCGTGCAGCTCGCCAATGCCGGCCTCGACCGGTCGATGCACGACACCTACTACGTGGTCGCGCATTTCCACTACGTGCTGTCGCTGGGTGCGGTGTTCGGCATCTTCGGTGCCTGGTACTACTGGTTCCCGAAAATGTTCGGCTACATGTACAACGAGACGATCGGCAAGGCCCATTTCTGGATCACCTTCATCGGCGTGAACCTGATCTTCTTCCCGCAGCACTTCCTCGGGATGGCCGGCATGCCGCGTCGCTATGTCGACTATCCGGACGCGCTGGCCGGCTGGAACTCGGTTTCGTCCTGGGGCTCCTACATCTCGGCCTTCGCCGTGCTGGTGTTCCTGGCGGGCATTGTCGAGGCCTTCGCCAAGAAGCGCCAGGCTGCCGACAATCCGTGGGGCGAGGGTGCAACGACGCTGGAGTGGACCCTGTCCTCGCCGCCGCCCTACCACCAGTTCGAGACCCTGCCGCGCATCAAGTAGGCGCGCGGCCCGAACAGGACGCCACGCCGGTTCTCTGGCGTGGCGTCACGGAATTTGAACCGATCGGACCCCAAGCGGGTCGCCGCAAGGACCAGAAATGTCGCTCGCAGATATCCAGGACCGCAGCCTTGACGACGCCACCGCCTTCGGCGGGCAGGGCGATGTCGGCGATTACCTGGCGCTGCTCAAGCCGCGCGTCATGTCGCTGGTGATCTTCACCGCACTGGTCGGCCTGCTGATCGCGCCCGGCTCGATCCATCCGGTCCTGGGCGCGGTCGCGATCCTGTGCATCGCGGTTGGCGCGGGCGCGTCCGGCGCCCTCAACATGTGGTACGACGCGGATATCGACGCGGTCATGTCGCGCACGGTGAAGCGACCCATCCCGGCCGGCAAGGTGACCCGCGAGGAGGCGCTCGCCTTCGGCCTGACGCTCTCGGCCTTTTCCGTCGTCGTGCTGGGGCTCGCCGTCAACTGGCTGGCGGCCGGGCTGCTCGCCTTCACGATCTTCTTCTACGCGGTCGTCTACACGATGTGGCTGAAGCGCTCGACGCCGCAGAACATCGTCATCGGCGGAGCCGCCGGCGCCTTTCCCCCGATGATCGGCTGGGCCGCGGTCACCGGGACGGTGACGTTGGAAAGCACCGTCCTGTTCCTGATCATCTTCATGTGGACGCCGCCGCATTTCTGGGCGTTGGCCCTGTTCAAGCGCGGCGACTACGAGGCCGCCCGCATCCCGATGCTGCCGGTCGTCGCCGGCGAGGATGCAACGCGCACCCAGATCCTCGTCTACTCCGTGCTGCTTGCCCCGATCGGCGTCGCGCCGGCGCTGCTCGGCTTCGCCTCCGCCGGCTACGGCGTTGCCGCCGCTGTTCTGGGCGCTGCATTCGTCTGGTACGCACTGCGTGTCTACACGGTGCGGGAGGGGGAGCCGGCGCGCAAGGCGGCCGTACGTCTCTTCACCTTCTCGCTGGTCTACCTCTTCCTGGTCTTTGCGCTCCTCCTCGGTGACAGCCTCTTCGGCCGCCTTGTCGCGGGAGGCTGGCTGTGAGCGACGACGGAATTCGCCCAACCGAGGAACAGAAGCGCCGCCAGCGCGGCCGGTCGGTCGCCATCGGCCTGGCGCTGGCCGGACTGGTGCTGCTCTTTTACGTGATCACGCTGGTCAAGATGGGACCCGGCGTGTTCGACCGGTCGCTTTGAGGAAAGGCAGGGACATCGCATGACGCGTGAGACCGAACCTCAGAATGCCGAAGACCGTGATGCCGACTCCCGAAATGGGAGGAGCGCAGCAGGCGCTGCGCGGCTGTCGCGTTCCAATCGCCGCGTGGCGGTGTCCGTGCTCGGCGGCGTGATGCTGATGATCGGCGCCGCCTATGCGGCTGTGCCGCTTTACGAGCTGTTTTGCCAGGTGACGGGCTACGGCGGCACGACGCAGCGCGCCGATGCGCCGACCGGCACGATCATCGACCGCAAGATCACCGTGCGTTTCGACGGGAACGTCAATTCCGATCTGCCCTGGGACTTCAGGCCGCAGCAGCGCACGGTCACCCTGCGCATGGGCGAGAGCACGCAGGTTGCCTATGTCGCGACAAACCGCGGCGGCGACGGTACCATCGGAACGTCGGTGTTCAACGTCACGCCCTTCGAGGCGGGGTCCTACTTCAACAAGATCGAGTGTTTCTGTTTCACCGAGCAGCCGTTGAAGGCGGGCGAATCCGTCGAGATGCCGGTGGTGTTCTTCGTCGATCCGGCCATGGACGAGGACGAGCAACTGAAGCACATCAAGGAGATAACACTCTCCTACACCTTCTTCCCTGTGAAGGGATCCGAAACGCCGGTCGCGGCCGCACCCGCCACGCCGGACGCCAACGACCGCATGTAGACGCCTGATTTCTAGATGCCTGACTTCCGCCCGCGGGCGGCATGAGAGAGAACCGGGGGAGAGTACCCATGGCGCACGCCAAGAACCACGACTACCATCTTGTCGATCCGAGCCCGTGGCCGTTCCTCGGCGGCATCGGCGCCTTCATCATGGCGCTCGGCGCCGTCGGCCTGTTCCGCTACACGCAAGGCGGCGAGTTCCTCCTGTTCGGCGTCGACCTCGCCGGCTGGGGCATCTTCGCCGTCGGCACGCTGGTCGTCCTTTACGTGATGTTCGGCTGGTGGCGCGACACCATCCGCGAATCCATCGCGGGCGACCACACTCCGGTCGTGCAGCTGCACCTGCGTTACGGAATGCTGCTGTTCATCGCCTCGGAAGTGATGTTCTTCGCCGCCTGGTTCTGGGCCTTCTTCGACGCCTCGCTGTTCCCCAATGACGCCGCCCAGTTCGCCCGCGTCGAGGCGACCGGCGGTGTCTGGCCGCCGGCCGGCATCGAGACCTTCGATCCCTGGCACCTGCCTCTGCTCAACACGCTGATCCTGCTGACCTCCGGCACGACGGTGACCTGGGCGCATCACGCTCTGCTGCATGACGACCGCGAAGGCCTGAAGTGGGGCCTGACGCTGACCGTCCTGCTCGGCGTGCTGTTCTCCTTCGTCCAGGCCTACGAGTACAGCCATGCGGCCTTCGGCTTCTCCGGCTCGATCTACGGCGCGACCTTCTTCATGGCGACCGGTTTCCACGGCTTCCATGTCATCGTCGGCACGATCTTCCTGCTGATCTGCCTGATCCGCGCCTCCATCGGCCAGTTCACCCCGCAGAAGCATTTCGGCTTCGAGGCGGCGGCCTGGTACTGGCACTTCGTCGACGTGGTCTGGCTGTTCCTGTTCGTGTCGATCTACATCTGGGCGGCCGGTCCCGCGCATTGATCCGCACGGCAACATGGTGCCGGTTCGCGGCAACCCTTATGCTCTTCCTGTCCGCGGCGGTCGCAACCGCCGCGGACAGTTTCGTTGAGGGCGAAGCGTCCCGGGCCGGGCGCGTCGAGGTCCGGAAAGCCGCCCGCCTGCTGCTGTTGCTCGACCAGGACGGCGCGGAACTTCGGCGCTACACGGTGGCGCTTGGCGGCGACCCGCAGGGAGACAAGCGCCGGGAGGGCGACAGCCGCACGCCGGAGGGGCGCTATGTCGTCGACTGGCGGAATCCGGACAGCGCCTACCATCTGTCGCTGCATGTTTCCTACCCGGATGAGCGGGACCGCGCCGAGGCCGCCGCGCGCGGGGAGGATCCCGGGGGCATGATCATGATCCATGGCATGCGCAACGGATTTGGCTGGCTCGGCACCCTGCATCAATATGTCGACTGGACGGATGGCTGCATCGCCGTCACCAATAAAGAGATCGAGGAGATCTGGCGGCTGGTGCCGAACGGCACGCCGATCGACATCCTTCCCTGAAGCTCCGCTGCTCCGGCATCGGGCCGGAGCGTGAACCTGGCGCCGGGAGCGCTTGCCGATGACCGATCCCGCCGATACCACCAGTCACACCGGTTCCGGCAGTGACCGGCCGCATGCCGACCGGGCCCACTATCCGCCGCAGGACGCCATGCGCACGGGTCTTGCCGGCCGCTGTCCGCGCTGCGGCCAGGGACGGCTCTTCAAGGGGTTCCTGGCGACGCGTCCGGCCTGCTCCAACTGCGGTCTTTCATTCGATTTCGCCGACAGCGGCGACGGTCCTGCCGTGTTCATCATCATGATCGTCGGCTTCATCGTCGTTGGCCTCGTGCTGGCCGTCGAAATGACTTTTCGCCCGCCGATCTGGCTTCATATGCTGCTCTGGCTGCCGCTCACGGTGATCCTCGGTCTCGGCATGCTCCGCCCCCTGAAAGGGCTGATGATCGCCCAGCAGTACCGCCACAGCGCCCGGGAGGGACGTGTTGAAGAGTGAAACGGCACAAGGCGGGGGGCGCAGGCTGCTCTGGCCGGCGATCGCGACGGCTATCGCCTTTGCCATCCTGATGGCGCTCGGTACCTGGCAGGTGGAGCGGCTGAAATGGAAGCTGGAACTGATCGAGCGTGTCGAGCAGCGTCCGGGCCTGGCGCCGGTCGACCTGCCGCCGGCCGGTGAATGGCCGCTGATGCGGGAGGCGGAATGGGACTACCGGCCGGTGACGGTGACGGGTCGTTTCCTGCCCGCCGAGGCCTATTACTATCTCTCGCTCGGCAAGCCGAATGGCCTGCACGCGGGACCGGGATACTTCGTCTATGCGCCGTTCGAGATTGAAGGCGAGGGCGTCGTCATGGTCAATCGGGGTTTCGTGCCCGAGCCCATGCGACAGCCGGAAAGCCGTCCGCAAAGCGCCGTGCCGCAAGGTGAGGTCACGTTGACGGGCCTGTGGCGCCGTGACGAGCGCGGCAACATGCTCACCGTCGAGCCGGACAGGGCGAAAAACATCTGGTTCGTCCGCGAGGCTCCGGAGATGGCGGCCTCGCTCGGCGTCACGGGTGTCGCGGTCGCCCCGTTCACCATCGACCTCGTCGCTCGCCACACGCCGCCCGGAGGATTGCCGCAGGCGGGCGAGACGATCATGACCTTCACCAACAACCACCTGCAATACGTGGTGACCTGGTACGGGCTCGGGGCGGCGCTGATCGCTGTGTTCATCGTCTTTGCGCGCGGCGAAAGACGCAAGGGCCGAAGCTGATCCAGACCCTGGATGCGGAAGCGGCCGCGCCGTTGCCGGGCGGCCGCATTCGCAAGCTGTCAGCCGGCTGGCTTCAGAGCGCCGACAGGATCGCCGCCGCGCCGGAGACCTCGGCCTTGCCGGGCATGTCCTCGACATTCAGCGCCGCGACCTTGCCGTCCTTCACGATCATCGCGTAGCGCTTCGATCGGATTCCCATGCCGAAGCCGGAGGCGTCGAGCTCCATGCCGATCGCCTTGGTGAACTCGGCGCTGCCGTCGGCGAGAAACGTGACCTTGCCACCCGCGCCGCTGGCCTTGGCCCAGGCATCCATGACGAAGACGTCGTTGACGGAGACGACGGCGATCTCGTCGACACCCTTGCCGAGGATCGTGTCGGCGTGCTCGACGAAGCCGGGCAGGTGATTGTTGTGGCAGGTCGGCGTGAAGGCACCGGGAACGGCGAAGAGAACCACCGTCCGTCCGCCGAACAGGTCGGCGCTGGAGCGTTCCGCCGGGCCGTCTGCGGTCATCGTCTTGAACTTGGTGTCGGGCAGCTTGTCGCCCACCTGGATGGTCATCGTGGAAGGTCTCCCGGATATGGGTCTTTTGAAATCAGGATATTGCGAGAACCGCAAGGTGCGCGGACACGAAAGCCCGCGCGACTGACATAGGGTCTCATGCGGCGCGCGTCGAGCGGCAATCTTGCGAAAGGCGGACTTGCCGTCGCCGGTGCCAGCCGAGCCTAGCCAGGCGGCAGGTCGGCGAGATCGACCTGGTGCTCGACCGCATTGCCGTCGACGACGAGCACGAGCGAAAGCGGTTGGCTGCCGTCCTGTGCCTTCTGCAGGCCCTGCATCGGCAGCGAGAAGACGGCAACGTCGCCCTTTCGGGAGACGAGCTTGGGTACACCGTTATAGGAGCCCGTCGCCCCCTCTGCGTAAAGGGCGAGATCGCCGGCCCCGGCCGGCAGCTCGACGGAGATCGCGAGCTTGCCGCCGGTTCCGTTGGTGGTTCCGTCGGTGGTTCCGGCAGCCCGTTCGTTGGCTGACAGGCCGATCGAGGCGATGCGCGGCGGCGCCTCTCCCTGGGGTCGGGGCAGGGTCAGCCGTGCCGAGGAAATCGCCATGCGCGCCGCGAAATCCGACCCGGTCGCATTCAGCGGAAGCTCGAACCGGGCCTCGCCCGGCACGCAGATCTCGCGGCAGACCCCGAAAACGAGATGTACCCGCAGGGTTGCGCTCCCGTCTGTCTTTCCGGCCTCCAGGTCGATCGGCAGCACGACCTCGTCCCGGTAGACGATCGAGGTCGAATAGGGATCGGAATAGGTTTGCGGCGGGGGAAAGCGCAGGCGCGCGCCGTCGATCCCGGTCGAGCCGGCAAAATCCGCCGTCGTCGGGATGCCGGCCTCGCCGGGGAAGCGCCAATAGGTGTGCCAGCCCGGATCCAGGCGTATCTGGATGGCCGCATCGCCGACCGGGGAGGTGTCCTGCGAGCCGGACGCGATCACCCGCACATGCGCTCCCGCGACAGTCTGCCATTCCGTCTCGGCCGCCGGGGCAACGGTCGGGCAGAGGAGAAAGGCGATGAGAACGGCAGGCAGGGCAGGGCGCCGGGCGGACGCCAACGGCGCGCGCCTGGACCTTGAATGCAGCACCATGTGATCCTCGTCGGGTTGATCGGCGGTTGCCAGTGATGACGCAAAGAAACGCGCCGGTCCACAGCCGGCGCGGCACAACTGCGTGATCGAAACACCGGCAGCAGTTAACATGAGGTCGCCGCCGTCGTAGACTGGCTGAACGAATTCACGCGTTGCCGCAAGCCGATGCGACCGTGCGGGGAGCGATTGGGAGGGGCGGAGAGCCGGGGGGCGGCATCGACACGTTTCGTTTTCGGGACGTTTCATGGAGACGACTGGCATGCAGGATGATGACGCGTTCGATGTTTCGCTGGCCGGCCAGCTTCTCATTGCCATGCCGCAGATGGCGGACGAGCGCTTTGCCCATTCGGTGATCTATCTTTGCGCCCATTCCGCGGAAGGGGCCATGGGCATCGTGCTCAACCAGCGGGCGCCGAGCCTCACCTTTCCCGACCTGTTGCGCCAGCTCGACATCATCGCCGAGGAGAGCGACATCCGCCTGCCCGACCCTGCGAACCGGATGCAGGTGCATCGCGGCGGGCCGGTCGAGACCGGACGGGGCTTCGTCCTGCATTCCGGCGACTTCGTCATCGCCAATTCGACCATGCCGATCCAGGACGGCATCTGCCTCACCGCGACGCTCGACATCCTGCGGGCCATCGCGGAAGGGCGCGGTCCGAACCAGGCGATGCTGGCCCTTGGCTATGCCGGTTGGGGAGCGGGGCAGCTCGAGACGGAAATTCAGGAAAACGGGTGGATCACGGGACCGGCCGACGCGGCGATCATTTTCGATGCGCCGCTCGACAGCAGGTGGGACCGTGCCTTCGCCAAGATCGGGATCAATCCGGGAATGCTGTCGAGCGAGGCCGGCCACGCGTGAGGTCCGTTCCGCGCCTGTTGCCACGCCGTCTGGTGGCTTAGCATCGCGTCTTGCCCGTGCCTGAGCGCGGGGCTAGGGTGCGCATGGATGCAGCAGGTGGTTCTGGACTGCGGGACAGCGCCGCCACGGGCGGTCTTTCCGCACCGGGCGACCCGCGCATCTGTCTCCGGTTCACTCGTTCTGGCAGTTCGCCCTTGCCGGGGCCGGCCGAAGCCGGACAGAAGAAGATCAAGGCCGGCCATCCGGCCAACGACCCCTGGAGGATGTCGCCGTCGTGAAATATGTGAGTACAAGGGGCGAGGCGCCGGTCCTCGGTTTTGCCGACGTGCTTCTGACCGGCCTTGCCGCCGATGGCGGGCTCTATGTCCCGCAGACCTGGCCGCAGCTTTCGCCCGAGACGATCGCGGGTTTTGCCGGCCGGCCCTATGCCGAGGTCGCGCAGGCGGTGATCGAGCCTTTCGTCGGCGACGACATCGCGGCCGACGACCTCTCGCGGATGATCGGCGAGGCCTATGCCGGGTTTCGCCATCCGGCGGTCACGCCTCTTGTCCAGATCGCGCCCGGCCGTTTCGTGCTGGAACTGTTTCACGGCCCCACGCTTGCCTTCAAGGACGTCGCCATGCAGCTGCTCGGGCGGCTGATGGATCATGTGCTTGAACAGCGCGGCCAGCGGGCCACCATCGTCGGCGCCACCTCCGGCGACACGGGCGGGGCGGCCATCGACGCGTTCCGGGGTCGCGAGCGCACCGATGTCTTCATCCTCTTCCCGGACGGGCGCGTCTCCGACGTGCAGCGCCGGCAGATGACCACCCCGGCGGAAACCAACGTCCATGCGCTGGCACTCGCCGGCACCTTTGACGATTGCCAGGCGATCGTGAAGGGCATGTTCACCCACGCGGCCTTTCGCGACCGGGTGCAACTGGCCGGGGTGAATTCCATCAACTGGGCCCGGATCGTTGCCCAGGTGGTCTATTATTTCGTTGCCGGAGCAGCGCTCGGGGCGCCGCACCGCCCGGTCTCCTTCACGGTGCCGACCGGCAATTTCGGCGATATCTTCGCCGGCCATGTGGCCGCCCGCATGGGCCTGCCGATCGAGCGGCTGGTGATCGCCACCAATTCCAACGACATCCTGGCGCGCACACTGGAAAGCGGTGCCTACGAGACGCGCGGCGTGGTGCCGACCATCTCGCCGTCGATGGACATCCAGATCTCCTCGAATTTCGAGAGGCTCCTGTTCGAGGTGCATGACCGCGACGCCGGTGAAATCCGGTCGCTGATGGCGCGGCTTGCCCAGTCGGGCCGCTTCGAGCTCGCGGCCGCTCCGCTCAAGGCAATCCGGGCCGGCTTCGATGCCGGGCGCTGCGACGAGGCGGCGACGTCCGCAACCATCGCCCGCACGCTGGAGGAAACCGGCTACCTGCTCGATCCACATACGGCGATCGGTGTCGAGGTGGCGGCCCGGCAGGGGGACAGCAGCACGCCGATGGTGGTGCTGGCGACCGCCCATCCGGCGAAGTTTCCCGATGCGGTCGAGGCTGCCTGCGGGGCGCGCCCCGCCCTGCCGCCTGAACTGCAATCCATGATGACGGCGCCCGAGCGCTTCGAGCGTGTGGCCGGCGACCGTCAGTCCGTTGAAGACCACGTCCTGCGTCAAGCGCGCGCCGTTGGCCTGGAGGTGTCCTGATGCAGGTAAGGGTGACGAGGCTTGAAAACGGACTGACCGTGGTGACGGACACCATGCCGCATTTGCGGACCGCCGCGCTCGGCGTGTGGATCAGCGCCGGCTCGCGTTCCGAGACACCGGAACAGAACGGCATCAGTCATCTGCTCGAGCATATGGCGTTCAAGGGCACCGCGACCCGCAGCGCCCAGCAGATCGCCGAGGAGATCGAGGCGGTCGGCGGCGAGCTCAACGCCTCGACCAGCGTCGAGCACACCAACTACTACGCCCGGGTGCTGGCCGAGGATGTGCCGCTGGCGGTGGAGCTGATCGCCGACATCCTGCAGAACTCGAGCTTCGACCCGGCCGAGCTGGTGCGCGAGAAACACGTCATCCTGCAGGAGATCGGCGCCGCCCACGACACGCCGGACGACAAGGTCTTCGACCAGTTCCAGGAAACGGCATGGCCGCGGCAGCCGATCGGACGGCCGATCCTTGGAACGCGCGAGACGGTGATGTCGTTCACTCCGGACGACCTGCGGGCCTA
The DNA here is from genome assembly GCF_030733745.1 of Stappia sp. MMSF_3263. Lineage (GTDB taxonomy): Bacteria > Pseudomonadota > Alphaproteobacteria > Rhizobiales > Stappiaceae > Stappia. The sequence continues at coordinate 343,578 of NZ_JASHIK010000001.1, forward strand.
TCTGGCCGAACATTACCGGGCCGAGAACATGGTGCTTTCGGCGGCCGGTGCCGTCGACCACGACGCCGTCGTCGAGCTGGCGCGGAACCATCTCGGCGGACTGTCGGGAAAATCGGCGGCGATCCCGCATCCGTCCAGCTATGTCGGTGGCAGCGCCACGATCGAACGAGACCTGATGGAGGTCCAGTTGGTGCTGGGCTTCGAGGGCAAGCCCTACCGTGCGCCGGACTACTATTCGATCCAGGTGCTTGCCTCGGTGATGGGTGGGGGCATGTCGTCGCGGCTCTTCCAGGAAATCCGCGAGCGGCGTGGCCTTTGCTACGCGATCTATGCGTTTCACTGGGCGTTTCAGGACACCGGCCTGTTCGGCATTCACGCCGCGACCGGCGAGGAGGACATTGCGGAACTCTTTCCGGTTCTGGTCGACGAGATCGGCCGGGCCGCGCAGGATATCACCCAGCCCGACATCGACCGCGCCAAGGCGCAGATCCGCGCCGGCCTGATGATGTCGCTGGAAAGCCCGGCGGCGCGTGCCGGCCAGATCGCCCGGCAGCTGATGATCCACGGTGAGGTGCTCTCGCCGGAAGAGATCCAGACGCGCGTCGACGCGGTGACGCTGGCGACGGTGCGAAGGGTCGCGGCCGAGACATTCGCCGGCGCGCCGACGCTTTCGGTCGTCGGTCCGAAGGGAGGCGAGCTGCCGCTTGCCCTCGACGCGGACGCGGTCGGCGCCAGGCTCGGCACCCAGCCCGCGCGCGCGGTCGGCGCCTGATCGCGCAAGGAGGTGGCGATGTCGTTGCTCAGGGCTTTCGCCACGACGGAAACGGCCAGGGTCCTGCGCGGCGGCGAGGGGGCGAGCGCCGTGCACCTGCGGGCCCCGCAGCAGCATGACTTTGTCGACTGGGCGGCGCTGCGCGAGGAAAGCCGCGCCTTCCTGCAGCCCTGGGAGCCGCAATGGGCCGAGGACGAATTGACGCGCTCCGCCTATCGCCGTCGCCTGCGCCGTTATGCCCGCGAGATCCGCGACGGCCGCGCCTATCCGTTTTTCCTGTTTCGCGAGGAGGACGGGGCGCTGGTGGGCGGGGCGACACTGTCCAACATCCGCCGTGGCGTCGCACAGGCCTGTTCGCTCGGCTACTGGATGGGGGCCGCCCATGCCGGCAAGGGCTATATGAGCGAGGCGGTGCGGGTTCTGCTTGCCTTCGCCTTTGGCGAGCTCGCGCTGCACCGCGTCGAGGCGGCGTGCCTGCCGCACAATGCCGCATCGCAGCGTCTCCTTGAAAAAGCCGGTTTCTCCCGCGAAGGCTACGCCCGCCACTACCTGCGGATCGCCGGCAAGTGGCAAGATCATCTTCTTTTCGCCAGGCTTTCCAGCGATGTGGCCACAGGCGATACCCTCGCCGATATTCAGCCACGACACTCTCCGGTCTGGCGGGTACAGGCTGGTGTGCTGGCCGGCGAGAAAGAAATCTTGTGAGATGGGGCGGATGCCGATATGTGTCCGACACCTCGTGAAAGCCGAATCTGAGCGGGTAAACCGGTTGCGTTTTCTCAACATCCTAGTGCTCGCGCTGACGGCGTGGCTTTACGCGCTTGCTCCGGCGGGCGCCATCGAAGCCGTCGAGGTGCCGGTGCGCAGCGACGCCATGGACCTGACCGGCGCGGTCGATCTGTATCCCTTCGAGGGGCCGAGCCTACAGGTCTCGACCGCACCGGGGGCCGACGGGATCGTCCGGCGCATCGAGGTGAACTCGCGCGACGATGCCAACACGAGCTGGGCCGTCTTCGCGCTGTCAAACCCTGGCGATGAACAGATCGACCGGCTGATCGTGGCGCCCTTTTTCCAGCTTGTCGGATCGCAGCTGATCTGGCCGGATCTCGGCGCCTCGCGGATCGCCTCGATCACGCCGAGCCAGGGCATCGCCCCCGAGCGCCAGTCGAGCCAGGAGGCGGACGTCTTCCTGATCACGCTCGATCCCGGCGCCGTCGTCACCTATGTGGTCGAGATGCGCACGCCCGGCCTGCCACAATTGCGGCTGTGGGAGCCCGACGTCTACAAGGACACGGTCAACGCCTACACGCTCTACCGCGGCATCATCCTGGGTATTTCCGGTCTTCTGGCCCTGTTCCTGACCATCCTGTTCGTGGTCAAGGGAACGATCATGTTTCCCGCCACCGCCGTTCTGGCATGGTCGGTGCTGGCCTATCTGACCATCGATTTCGGTTTCTGGAACAAGGTTCTGCAGATCACGCCGGGCGAGGAGCAGCTGTACCGGGCCTGTGCGGAAGTGGCGTTGGCGGCGAGCCTGATCATCTTTCTCTATGCCTATCTGAACCTGAACCGCTGGCACATCCGCTACAGCCACCTGGCCCTGGCGACGCTGATCCTGGTGCTCGGCCTGCTCGGGGTCGCGGTCTGGGACCCCTCGGTCGCCGCCGGCATCGCGCGCATTTCGCTCGGCATCATCGGCGTGCTCGGCTTTGCCGTCATCGCGACGCTCGCCTGGCAGGGCTACGACCGGGCGATCATGCTGGTGCCGACCTGGGTGCTGCTGCTGTCCTGGCTGATCGGCGCGGGCATGACCGTGACCGGCTCGCTTGCCAACGACATCGTCCAGCCGGCGCTTGCCGGCGGGCTGGTCCTGGTGGTGCTGCTGATTGGCTTCACGGTGATGCAGCACGCCTTTGCCGGCGGCGCCATCGCGCAAGGATTGATCTCCGACGTAGAGCGCCGCGCCCTCGCGCTCACCGGTTCCGGCGACATCATCTGGGACTGGGACATCGACCGCGACCGGATCTCCACCGGCAACGAGGTGGAGGATCTTCTCGGTCTCAAGCAGGGCCTGCTGGAAGGGCCCGCGCGCGACTGGCTGGACATCCTCCACCCGCAGGACCGCGACACGTTTCGCGGCACGCTCGACGCGGTCATCGACCAGCGCCGGGGCCGCATATCGCAGGCGTTCCGCCTGCGCGCCGACGACGGCCATTTCCGCTGGTTCCGCCTGCGCGCCCGGCCCATCGTCGGCTCCGACGGCGAGGTGATCCGCTGCGTGGGAACGCTGCTCGACATCACCGACCAGAAGGTGACCGAGGAACGGCTCCTGCACGATGCGGTGCATGACAACCTGACCGGCCTGCCGAACCGCGAACTGTTCATGGACCGGATGCATGCTGCCATCGCCCGGGCGCGGGCGGAGGGGCTCGGCCGCCCGTCGGTGCTGATCATCGATCTCGACAGGTTCAAGCAGGTCAACGATTCCATCGGCCTGTCCGCCGGCGACAGCATTCTCCTGACCATTGCCAGGCGTGTATCGCGCCAGCTCAAGCCGCAGGATTCCCTGGCCCGGCTGAACGGCGACACCTATGGCCTCCTGCTCCTGTCCGAACAGTCGGCGGACCGCGTCGCGGCTTTTGCCGATGCGGTACGCCGGGCAGTTCGCTCGCCGATCACCTTCGGCGAACGCGAGGTTTTCCTGACCGCTTCAGTCGGCATTGCCATCTACGAAGCCGACAACACGGGCGCTGCGGACCTGGTGCGGGAAGCCGACATGGCCATGAACCACGCCAAGCGCCTGGGCGGCGACCGGGTCGAGGTGTTCCGCCCGACCCTGCAGACCAGCGGCGTCAACCGCATCGAGCTGGAAGCGGACCTGCGCAAGGCGCTGAAGAGCGACGGCATCACGGTCTATTACCAGCCGATCGTGCGGCTGGCGGATCGCTCGATCGCCGGTTTCGAGGTGCTGGCGCGCTGGAACCATCCGCGCCGGGGCGCGATCTCGCCGGTGGAATTCATTCCCGTGGCCGAGCAGTCCGGCCTGATCAACGAGCTGGGCCTGTTCGTGCTCGATCGCGGCGCGCGGCAGCTGTCCGAGTGGCAGCAATCGTTCCGTCTGCCGGTGCCGCTCTTCGCCAGCGTCAATATCTCGTCCCTGCAACTGCTGCGCCACGACCTGATCAACGACGTCAAGTCGGTGCTGTCGCGCTCGTCGCTGGCCCCGGGCACGCTGAAGCTGGAGCTGACGGAATCGGTCGTCATGGCCAATCCGGAGTATTCCGCCCGCATGCTGGAGCGGCTCAGGGCGCTTGGCGCCGGCCTGTCGCTGGACGATTTCGGCACCGGCTATTCAAGCCTCAGCTACCTGCAGCGCTTCCGCTTCGACACGATCAAGGTCGACCAGTCCTTCGTGCGTTCGAACGGGCGCAGCGCGCGGCCGGTCATCCTGCGTTCCATCGTCGCGCTCGGGCATGACCTGGGCATGCAGGTGGTGGCGGAAGGGGCGGAGACGGAGTCCGATTCGCTGGAACTGCACCAACTCGGCTGCGAATACGCGCAGGGCTTCCTTTTCGGCCAACCGATGGAAGCGGTGCAGGCGACGAGGCTGCTGCAGGCGGAAATGGACGCCCTGCGGGCATAACCTGCAGGAAACTCCACTCCGTTGGCCGTCTGACGCGGTTGTCTGGCGGAGGGCGGAACCGTGTGCCTTGCCGGGCCTATTTCTTCTTGAAAGGTGCCATGCCCTTGCGCGCCAGTTCGTCGGCGCGTTCGTTGTCGTCATGGCCGGCATGGCCCTTGACCCAGTGCCAGACAACCTCGTGCCGCTTGCGCGCCGTGTCGAGCGCCTGCCACAGATCGGCGTTCTTCACCGGCTTCTTGTCGGCGGTGCGCCAGTCGTTGCGCTTCCAGTTGAAAAGCCACTTGGTGATGCCGTCGCGCACATAGGTGCTGTCGGTATGCAGATCGACCACGCAGGAGCGCTTCAAGGCGTTCAGTGCCTCGATCGCGGCGGTCAGTTCCATCCGGTTGTTGGTCGTGTCCGCCGCTCCACCGCAAAGCTCCCGTTCATGCGCGCCGAAGCGCAGCAGCGCGCCCCAGCCGCCAGGGCCCGGATTGCCTGAACAGGCACCGTCGGTATGGATGGAAATGCGCTGCGACTTCTCTGCGGTCACGAGACCAACCCGTAGTCGGAAGCCGTTGTCACGCCCTGGTGGAACCGCAGCTTTCTCAGGTATTCGCGCGGATCCTTTGGCGTCACCAGCGCGCCTTCCGGCACGCGCAGCCAGTCATGCAGCCGGGTCAGCAGGAAGCGCAGGGCCGCGCCGCGCGCCAGCAGCGGCAGCGAGGCGAACTCCTCGTCGGTGAAGCCGCGCACGGAGCGGTAGCCGTTGAGCAGCGCCCGGGCCTTGGTGACGTTGAAGGAAAGGTCCGGCTCGAAGCACCAGGCGTTGAGGCAGATCGCAACGTCGTAGGCGAAGGCATCGTTGCAGGCGAAGTAGAAGTCGATCAGGCCCGACAGGTCCTCGCCAAGGAAGAACACGTTGTCGGGAAACAGATCGGCATGGATGACGCCGGAGGGCAGGCCTTCCGGCCAGCGGTTTTCCAGATGGTCCAGCTCGGCGGACAGCTCCGTTCCCAACCCCTCGACGATCGTGTCGGCCTGGTCGAGAGAGCCTTCGAGCAGCGGCCGCCAGTTCTCGACCGAAAGCGTGTTCGGCCGCGCCATCGGGAAATCGGCGCCGGCCAGGTGAAAGCGGGCGAGCGCCTCGCCAAGGGCGGTGCAGTGCTCGCGCTTGGGCCGGCGCACCCACATGCCGTCCAGGAACGAGATGATCGCGGCCGGCCGGCCGGCGAGTTCGCCAAGCATGGAGCCGGAGCGGTCCTCGACCGGCTGCGGGCAGGAGATGCCGCGCGCCGCCAGATGGCGCATCAGCTCGAGGAAGAACGGCAGGTCGTCCCGTTCCACCCGTTTCTCGTAGAGCGTCAGGATGTAGTAGCCCGACTGGGTGTGCAGCAGGTAGTTGGAGTTCTCGACGCCTTCGGCGATGCCCTTCAGTGCGAGCACGCCGCCGATCTCGTATCCGGCGACAAACTCGGCGAGATCCTCGTCGGATACATCGGTGTAAACAGCCATGTCTGCGTCAGTGTCCTTGAAACGTCGAACTGCCCTGGGGCGGGAGGGACCTCAGGGGGCGAGAGGCGTGCGGCTGTCGGCGAGGATGCGGCCGCCAATGCCGATGAAGCAGACGCCCGCGGCCCGCTCTATCCAGTGCTTCGCACGGGAAAAGCGGCGGATGACGGGTGCCGATGACATGAACAGGCTGACGAGCGTGTACCAGGTGCCTGCCGACAGCACCACAAGCGCGACCATCGCGCCCATGACCCAGTAGGGCATGTCGCCGGTGACCGACGTCGCGAAAACGCTGGTGAACAGCACGATGGCCTTGGGATTGGTCAGCGTCACGAGAAACCCGAAGAGGAGAGGTGCCTTGCCCTGGGCGCCGTCCACCGTGCCGATCTCGATGGGCGCCGGCCGGGTGAACAGGAGACGGACCCCGAGATAGGCGAGATAGAGGCCGCCGAGAACGCGCAGGGCGAAGGCCAGCCACTGGTATTCGATGAGGACCGCGGAAAGCCCGAGCAGTGACAGGCTTGCATAAAGACCCAGACCTGCCGAAACCCCGAGCGTGGTCAGCAATCCGTGCCGCGTGCCATGGGCCATGGACGAGCGCACCACGGCGATGAAATCGGGGCCCGGCAAGATCAGCGCGGGAATGAAGATCGCGAACACCGCGCCCAGAACGCCCAGCCATTCCATCCTGTGATCCTTTCCGCCGGCCTACTCGGCCGCAGCCTCGCGCAGCGCGCGCGGCAGGTTGAAGGAGATGGTTTCCTCGGCCGTGCGGACGCTTTCGACGCGCACGTCATAGCGCGTGGCGAAGGCCTCGATGATTTCCTCCACGAGCACTTCCGGTGCGGAGGCGCCGGCGGTGATGCCGAGGCGCGCCAGCGGGCCCAGCTCCGTCCAGGGGATGTCCGTCGCCCGCTGGACGAGAACTGCCCTGGGGCAGCCGGCGCGCTCCGCCACCTCGCGCAGGCGCTGCGAGTTGGACGAGTTGGGCGCCCCGACGACAATCAGCGCGTCGACCTGCGGAGCCACCGCCTTGACCGCTTCCTGGCGGTTGGTGGTGGCGTAGCAGATGTCGTCCTTGTGCGGCGCCACGATGTCGGGGAAGCGCTCCGTCAGCACGGCGACGATCTCGGCCGTGTCGTCTACGGACAGCGTCGTCTGGGTGATCCAGGCAAGCGCGCGGTTGCCGGCCGGCTGAAAACGGCGTGCATCCTCCACTGTCTCCACCAGCTGGACCGAGCCTTCCGGCAGTTGCCCCATCGTGCCGATCACTTCCGGGTGGCCGGCGTGGCCGATCAGGACGATCTCCCTGTCGCGCCGGTGATGGATCTCCGCTTCCTTGTGGACCTTGGAGACCAGCGGGCAGGTGGCGTCGAGGTAGAACATGTTGCGCGCCTGCGCGTCCGCCGGCACGGATTTCGGCACCCCGTGCGCGGAAAACACCACCGGCCGGTCGACATGATCCGAGGGGATCTCGTCGAGCTCCTCGACGAAGATGGCGCCCTTGGCCTTCAGGCTTTCCACCACGAACTTGTTGTGGACGATCTCGTGCCGCACATAGACCGGTGCGCCGAAGCGCTCGAGCGACAGCTCGACGATCTGCACGGCCCGGTCGACGCCGGCGCAAAAACCGCGCGGCGCGCACAGCATCACGATGAGCGGCGGCCGCGCGTGCGTCGCCTTGCCGGTGTTCGCCTGGGATCTGGTGTTCGCCTGGGATGTCGAAGCCAAGCCCGGGCCTCCTTGCCTGTCCGCGTTGCGCCGGTGAAGTGATTGCCGGCAAGCGGGATCGTGCCCCTTACCGGCAATAGAGGTATGGGGGCAGGGCGTGTCAAGGGGCGCGGGAAGGGCGGCAGGGTACCTTCGCGCGGGTAGTGCTGTCCGCTTTCCGGCCTTTGTCTCGCCAAGCTGCGATGGCCCTGATATAGACGGGCGCTGGATATGCGCATCGAGACAATCAGAACTGGGAAAGACTGGCATGCAGCAGGCCGAATGGATCCGCCTCTCCGGCAAGGTCGCCACTCTGGCGCTCGGACTGGCCCTTGCAGGCTGCGGCGGCGGCGACGTTTCGGATGTCGGCAACGGCATCGCCAAGACGGTGATCTCCGGCAATATGGCGGACAAGTCCGTTGTCGATGACATCGATCCGTCGATCTTCGCCAAGGACGTTCCCTGTCCGCCGCTCGAGGTCGAGGCCGGCCGCTATTTCGTCATGCATTACCAGCGCGGCAAGGATGACGATCCGCGCGCGCTTCTTTATCAGGCAAGTCTTGAGAAATGGGCACGCAAGTGCCGTCGCGAGGGCGGAGAGGTGAAGATGACGCTCGGTGTTTCTGGGCGCGTCACGCCGGGACCCGCCTTCCAGGGTGGCGAGATTTTTCTGCCGATCCGCGTCACCTACCAGAATCTCGACGCGGACAACGCCAGGGCCAAGCCCGAGACGCGCGTCCTCACCGTGCCCGTCACGCTCGGGGCCGGAGCGCCCGCCGAACAGTGGGCCCTGGTGGAGGAAAACTTCGTTGTTCCCCAGGGGCGTTCGATCAAGGTTCAGATTGCGCTGGACGCGAGCGCGAAACGGCGGCAATAGGGAGGTGTGTTGACAGTCCGGCATGGCCTGTCGACAATGCGACGCAAGGTTAGAATTTCTGGTGGCGTAGACGTTGTGCGCCTCCGGCAGGGTCGGATCGACAGATTGTCGTTCCCGCCCTGTCCAGACGAACTGCGGGAGAGGTCGATGCCACGGGCGTCGGCGCCGAAGGAGCAACCGCCCCGGAAACTCTCAGGCAAAAGGACCGCAGGTCGAGCAACGCTCTGGAAAGCAGGATGACGCATCGCAAGATGCGCGCGTCCTCACCGAAGGAGTAACCGCCTTTCTTTTGGGGGCGCCGGCCACGGGCCGTGCGCCGGGCGGGAAATCTCTCAGGTCGTCAGGACAGAGGGGGTGCGTGGATACGAAACGTGTTCGCGTCACCAGACCCTCTAGAGCCAGGACGACCGCAATGGCCGATGCCGAGACGCTTCTTTCAACACCGCTGACAGACCTGCATCGCGAGTTGGGCGCCCGCCTCGTGCCGTTCGCCGGCTACGAGATGCCGGTGCAATATCCTGCCGGCATCATCGCGGAGCACGCCCAGACCCGCGAGAAGGCGGGCCTGTTCGACGTCTCGCACATGGGCCAGGCCTTTCTCGTCGGTCCGGATCACGAGACGACGGCACGGGCACTGGAGACGATGGTTCCTTCCGACGTGGCGGGCCTCAAGCCGGGCCGCCAGCGCTACACGGTGCTCCTCAATGCCGATGGGGGAATTGTCGACGATCTGATGGTGACCCGCCCGCTGGGTGCGGAAAACGACGGCCGCCTCTACCTGGTCGTCAATGCCTCGCGCAAGGATGTCGACTACGCCATGATCGCCGCCGGCCTGCCGGGCAATGTCCGCCTGGAGCCGATCGAGGACCGCGCGCTGGTGGCGCTGCAGGGGCCGATGGCCGCCGAGGTGATGGCCTCGCACGCGCCGGCCGCAGCAGATCTTGCCTTCATGGGCGCGGCCGAGATGGAATTCGACGGCATCAAGGTGCATGTCTCGCGCTCCGGCTATACGGGCGAGGACGGCTACGAGATTTCGGTACCCGCGGGCGCGGCCGAGCCGCTCGCCCGGGCACTGCTCGCCGATGAGCGCGTCGGCCCGGTCGGTCTGGGCGCCCGCGATTCGCTCCGTCTCGAGGCCGGGCTTTGCCTTTACGGTCACGATCTCGACGAGACGACCTCGCCGGTCGAGGGCGGCATCACCTTCGTGCTGCAGAAGCGGCGCAAGGAAGCCGGCGACTTCCCCGGAGCAACGCGCATTCTCTCCGAACTCGCCAAGGGGGCCAGGCGCGTGCGCGTCGGCCTGACGCTTGCCGGGCGCGCTCCGGCGCGCGAGGGCGCTGAAATCCGCTCGACCGATGGCCCGGTGATCGGCGTGCTCACATCCGGCGGTTTTGCCCCCACGCTCGGGGCGCCGATTGCAATGGGCTATGTCGATGCCGCCCATGCGGCCACCGGCACGCAGGTGAAGCTTGTCGTGCGCGGCCGCGAACTCGACGCCGAAGTGGCGGCCATGCCCTTTGTCCAGCAGCGCTATTACCGCAAACCGGCCGCCTGACAGCGGCCTTCAAGATTTGCATTGACCTGAACCGGCCAGAACAAGGGCCCTTCCGGAGGACCAGAAAGACATGAGCACCCGTTACACCGAAGATCACGAGTGGATCACCGTCGACGGCGATATCGCCACCGTCGGCATCACCACCTATGCCCAGGAACAGCTTGGCGACGTCGTTTTCGTGGAACTGCCCGAGGTCGGCCGCAAGGTTTCCAAGGGAGACGAGGCGGCGGTCGTGGAGAGCGTCAAGGCGGCATCGGAAGTCTATGCGCCGCTCGATGGCGAGATCGTCGAGGCCAATGACGCGCTGGCCGATGCGCCGGGCAAGGTCAATGAGGACCCGGAAGGGGCAGCCTGGTTCGTCAAGATCCGCCTCGCCGATGCCGGACAGCTCGAGGGCCTGATGGACGAAGCCGCCTACAAGGCTCATCTCGAAGGGCTTTGAACGCCATGGCGAAGCATCTCTACCGGGCCGACGTGATCTGGCGATGTGACGGCGATTTCGCCGCCAATGCGTACAGCCGCGGCCATGACTGGTCCTTCGACGGCGGGCTCACCGTGCCGGCTTCGGCCTCGCCGAGCGTCGTCCCGTTGCCGCACTCCGTCGAGGCGGCCGTCGACCCGGAAGAGGCTTTCGTCGCTGCCATCTCCTCCTGCCACATGCTGTGGTTCCTCGATCTGGCCCGCCGCGACGGCCTGGTCGTGGACAGCTACCGCGACCAGGCCGAAGGCGTCATGGAGCGGGTCGCCCCCGGCAAGATGGCCGTGACCCGCGTCGTGCTGCGCCCGCAGATCGTGCTCGCCGGCGCAAGCCTCCCGGATGCCGGCCGGCTCGACGCCTTGCACGAAAAGGCGCACGAGGCCTGTTTCATCGCCAATTCCGTCAAGAGCGAGATCGTGGTCGAGGCCTCTCCCGCCACTCTTGCCGACAACTCCCAAGGAGCGTGACATGCGCTATCTGCCGCTGTCCGAGACCGACCGCACCGACATGCTGGCGCGGGTCGGGATCTCCGACATCGACGAGATCTTCGTCGACATCCCGAAATCCGCCCGCATCGACGGGTTGCTCGACCTGCCGCGCCGCCAGGGCGAATTCGCCGTAGAACGCGACATGAGCCGCATGGCCGGCAAGAACGTTGCTGCCTCCTCGGTGCCGTTCTTCGTCGGCGCGGGCGCCTACAAGCATCATGTGCCGGCAAGCGTCGACCACCTGATCCAGCGCTCGGAGTTCCTCACCTCCTACACGCCCTATCAGCCGGAGGTGACGCAGGGCACTCTGCAGTATCTCTTCGAGTTCCAGACCCAGGTCGCGGCGCTGACCGGCATGGAGGTCGCCAACGCCTCCATGTATGACGGCTCCACCGGCACGGCCGAGGCAGTGCTGATGGCGCACCGGGTGACCCGCCGCAACAAGGCGGTGCTCTCCGGCGGCCTGCATCCGCACTACCGGCAGGTGGTCGAGGGGCTGAGCTCCATGGCCGGCGACCGGGTCGAGGCGCTTGGCGCCGATCCGTCCGGCACCGAGGACATTCTCGCGGCCATCGACGAGGAGACCTCCTGCGTCGTCGTCCAGTCGCCTTCGGTCTACGGCCACCTGATCGACCTCAAGCCGATCGCCGAGAAGGCGCATGCCCACGGTGCGCTGCTCATCGCCGTCTTCACCGAGGTGGTTTCGCTCGGCCTGGTCGAATCGCCAGGCGCGCAAGGGGCGGACATTGTCGTCGGCGAGGGCCAGTCGATCGGCAACGGCCTCAATTTCGGCGGGCCTTACGTCGGTCTCTTCGCCACCCGGCAGAAGTTCATCCGCCAGATGCCGGGCAGGCTTTGCGGCGAGACGGTCGATTCCAACGGCAAGCGCGGCTTCGTGCTGACGCTGTCGACCCGCGAGCAGCACATCCGCCGCGACAAGGCGACCTCGAACATCTGCACCAATTCAGGCCTCTGCTGTCTCGCCTTCACCATCCACATGACGCTGCTGGGCGGCAACGGTCTGGCCAAGCTCGCCCGCATCAATCACGCCAACGCGGTGAAGCTGAAGGGAATGCTCGAGATCGTGCCGGGCGTCTCCGTCGTCAACGACACGTTCTTCAACGAGTTCACCGTGAAGCTGCCGAAGCCGGCGCATGGCGTCGTCGAGGCGCTGGCCGACAAGGGCGTTCTGGGCGGCGTGCCGGTTTCTCGTCTCGAGCCGGGCAAGAGTGCGCTTGAGAACCTGCTCCTCGTTGCCGCAAGCGAGGTCAATTCGCACGAGGACCGCGCGGCCTTCGTCACGGCACTGAAGGAGGTGCTGGCATGAGCATGAACAATCAGGGCCGCCCCTCCGCCCCGGTCGACACCGGCGGCGTGGCCGAGCATCCGACCTTCACCGGCAACAAGGCGCTGGCCATGGAAGAGCCGTTGCTGTTCGAGACCGGCCGCATGGACGTGTGCGGCGTCGATCTCGACGAGCCGGAGGATTTCGCGCCCGCGCTGGGCAATCATGCCCGCAAGGCGGTGCCGGACCTGCCGGCGCTGACCGAGCCGGAGGCGATGCGCCATTATGTGCGCCTGTCGTCGAAGAATTACGCCATCGATGCGGGCCTCTATCCGCTCGGCTCCTGCACGATGAAGCACAACCCGCGCCTCAACGAGAAGATGGCGCGGCTGCCGGGCTTCGGCGACATCCATCCGATGCAGCCGCTGTCCACCGTGCCCGGCGCGGTCGAGCTGATCGCCGAACTCGCCCATTGGCTGGTCACCATGACCGGCATGTCGGCGGTTGCGATGAGCCCGAAGGCCGGCGCCCATGGCGAGCTTTGCGGCATGATGGCGATCAAGGCGGCGCATACGGCCGCCGGCCGTGACCCGAAGATCGTGCTGGTCCCGGAATCGGCCCATGGCACCAATCCGGCAACGGCGGCGCTCCTCGGTTACAAGGTCGTCGCCATCGCGGCGCGCGAGGACGGCACGGTCGATCCGGCGGCGGTGAAGGCGCGGATCGCCGAGCATGAAGGCGACATTGCCGGCATCATGCTGACCAACCCCAACACCTGCGGGTTGTTCGAACGCGACATCATCGCGATGGCCGAGGCGATCCACGCCGCCGACGGCTATTTCTACTGCGACGGGGCGAACTTCAACGCCATCGTCGGCAAGGCCCGTCCGGGCGATCTCGGCGTCGACGCCATGCATATCAACCTGCACAAGACCTTCTCCACACCGCATGGCGGTGGCGGCCCGGGTGCCGGTCCCGTGGTGCTCTCCGAACGTCTTGCTCCCTTCGCGCCCTTGCCCTTCCTGCGCAAGGAAGGCGATGGGATCACCTGGGTGGAAAGCGAGAGCGAGTTGAAGGACGGTGAGCGGCCGTTCGGCCGGATGACCGCCTTCCACGGCCAGATGGGCATGTATGTGCGCGCGCTCGCCTACATGAAGAGCCACGGCGCCGACGGGCTGAAGCAGGCGTCGGAAGACGCGGTGCTCAACGCCAACTACGTGCGCGTCGGCCTGCAGGACCTGATGAGCCTGCCCTTCGGCCAGCGCTGGTGCATGCACGAGGTGCTGTTCGACGACAGCTTCCTCAAGGACACCGGCGTCACCACGCTCGACTTTGCCAAGGCGATGATCGACGAGGGCTATCACCCGATGACCATGTATTTCCCGCTGGTCGTCCATGGCGCGATGCTGATCGAGCCGACGGAATCGGAAAGCCGTTCTTCGCTCGACCTGTTCATCGCCACCATGCGTGACCTCGTGATGAGCGCGCAGAAGGGCGAGACGGGCCGCTTCAAGGGCGCGCCGTTCCATGCCCCGCGTGGCCGCCTCGACGAGACCCGCGCGGCGCGCAGCCCGGTGCTCAAGTGGGAGCGTCCGACATCGCGCGACGTGCAGCCGCAGGCGGCCGAATAGCCGACGTGCCAGCACGTACAGAAGATGCGAACGCCCGGCCCCGTGCCGGGCGTTTTGCGTTGTGGATGCCCGATTCCGGGACTTGCCGGATGCAATGACATTCTATATGTCATTTCGACATGTGAAATGTCGTTCCGGAACAGCCATGCCAGCCTCCGACATCGCGCTCTATGATCTGCTCCAGACAATCCGGCCGCTGCATCGGCGCGTGGCGCGGTCGGTTGCATCGCATCTGGAGGGGGCGGGGATCGGCGTTGGCGCGCGTGCGGTTCTGGCCTGTCTGGCCGAAGGCGGGCCGGCCACCGTTCCTCAAGCGGGTCGCGCGCTCTTCCTGCCGCGCCAGAACGTGCAGAAATGGATGGACGAATTGCTGGCTGCCGGCCTTGTCGCCAAGCACCCCAATCCGGCCCATCGCCGCTCGCCCGTCGCTGCTCTGACGGACAAGGGCACGGCGTTCTTCGAACGGATCCGGGCGCGCGAGCAGGCATTCCTCGCGCCGTTGGCCTTGGATATTGACGCCGGCGATGTCGAGGCGGCCGCACGGGTGCTCTCCGCCTGTCTCGCCCATTTCGCAGCATACGAGGACGATCCCGATCGGCCCGGGCCTTTCGGTTGACGAAGGAGAAGGTTCATGTGGTTTGCCTTGGCCGGACTGCTTGTCGCCGTTCTCATCGGGCTTTTTCTGATCTTCAGCGCCACGGCGCGGCGGTTGGCGCGGCCCACGACCGGGTCTTTGATCGATATCGCGGCGCGGCCGGGTCGGGCTCTTCTTGTCATCGACATGCAGGAAGACTTCACCCGAGCGCTGGGAAAGCGCGCCTTCGACACGGGCGCGCGTGATGACGCGCTTTCCCGTGTGAACGATCTGATCCATGCCGCGCACGAGGAAGGCTCGCCGGTGATCTTCCTGCGGCAGCAGTTCCGCGATTGGCCGGTGCGGCTCGTCGCCAGTCTGCTGCTTGGCGGCGCCGGCAATCCGGGGCGTGCGGGCCAGCGCATCGATCGGGCACTCGACACCCAGGGTGCCCATGTGCTTGTCAAGCATGTCGGCGACGGCTTTTCGAACCGGGAGCTGGAGTGGCTGCTGGACGAGGCGGGCGTCGGGCGGCTCCGCCTCGCCGGGCTCGACCTTGCCCACTGTGTTGCCCAGACCGCTCATGGAGCGCGCAATCGCGGCTATGCTGTCGAGATCGACGAGGCCGGATCGCTGACCGCGGACCCTCGACGCTGGCTGCGTGAGAAGGCGGTGCTTGCCGCGCGCGAAGTGCGGTTTGCGCCTTGCATGGAGCGCCGGATGCCCCATCTTGGGCGAAACATGTCCCTTGAAAGCAGCGGATACCGATGACGGACAGTGCCGATCTCGACAGCCGTGCCGGCCTGCCCGGCGAATTGCGTTTCCTCCTTGAGCAGCATCCCCGCGATACCTGGGAAACCCACGACAATCTTGGCGGCCTGATGCAGTTCTGGCTGTCGCGCCACGACGGGTTTCGAACGCTTGGGGAAACGCTCTCACAGGCGCTCGAGAGCTTCCGCGAGGGCGAGATCGCGGCGGAGCGCTTCGGCGGCTTCCTGGCGCCGCGCTTGCAGCATTTCCTGGGCGAGTTGCATCACCATCACATGATCGAGGATCGCCACTATTTCCCGGTCTTCATGGCGGCGGAAACGCGGCTCGTGCGCGGTTTCGAGATCCTGGAAGGTGATCACGAACTGATCCACGAACGTATCGGGACGGTTGTCACGCGGGCCAACGAGTTGCTCGGCCTGCTTGGCGACGGCGACCGGGATCGCATTCGACGGGCGGCGGATCACTACGCTGCGGACAGTGACCGGCTGATTTCCGGCCTCATGCGACACCTGGAGGATGAGGAGGACCTGATCGTGCCGCTCGTTCTGGAGCGCGGCGAGGCGGAACTCGGGGTCGGCTGACCGGTTCGCGCGCAGCGGCCGAAACGAAACCGCCCCCGGCCGGTCTGTCCGGGCGGGGGCGGCAATCTTGCGCGGGGAAGCGCTCTGGAAAGTCGGTAAACGGCTTAGGCCGCAGCCTGGGCCTTGCGGAAGGCGTCTCGCAGCGTGTCGATCGGGCGCCGGTTTCCGTTCGCCTCGACATGCCAGAACGTCCAGCCGTTGCAGGCGTCGAGCCCCTGGACCAGGGCACCGACCTTGTGAATGGAGCCGTTGTGCGGGCCACAGGCAAGCGACCCGTCGGCCCGGACTGTGGCCACATGCCGGCCCTTCGGGCAGGTGAGCCGCGCGCCGGGGTCGAGCAGGCCGACCTCCAGCAGGTTGCCGAAGGGCACGCGCGGCGCCGAGCGCTTGCTCTGGCTGACCCCTAGGGCCGCCTCTTCCGTCGGGACCACCGCGTCGATACGCGCACGCGCGGCATCGATATAGTCCTGCTCGCGTTCGACGCCGACGAAATGGCGGCCAAGGCGCTTGGCGACGGCACCCGTCGTGCCGGTGCCGAAGAAGGGGTCCAGAACCACGTCGCCGGGATTGGACGAGGCGAGAAGCACCCGGTAGAGCAGGCTTTCCGGCTTCTGCGTCGGGTGAACCTTCTGTCCCTCGCCGTCCTTCAGCCGCTCCGCGCCGGTGCAGATCGGCAGGTGCCAGTCCGAGCGCATCTGGAGGTCGTCGTTGAAGGTCTTCAGGGCTTCGTAGTTGAACGTGTATTTTGCGTCCTTCGACGGAGAGGCCCAGATCATCGTTTCATGCGCATTGGTGAAACGCTTGCCGCGAAAGTTCGGCATCGGGTTGGACTTCAGCCAGACGACGTCGTTCAGGATCCAGAAGCCGAGATCCTGGAGAATGCTGCCGACGCGGAAGATGTTGTGATAGGAGCCGATCACCCACAACCCGCCATTCGGCTTCAACACCCGGCGCACGGCCATCAGCCAGGCACGGGTAAAGGCGTCATAGGCCTCGAAGCTGGCGAACTGGTCCCAGTGGTCGTCGCAGGCATCGACCTTCGACTGGTCGGGCCGGTGCAGGTCGCCGCCAAGCTGGAGATTGTAGGGGGGATCCGCGAAGACAAGGTCCACGGAGTCCTTGGGCAACCTCTCCAGCGCGGCGACACAATCCCCCTTGAGGATGGTGTCAAGCCAGGCGGCGCTCGGGGCGGTGCCGGGCGTGGCAGGAAGGGCTCGGGAAGGGTGGGGTGCCACGGCGGGCACCCCGATACGCTGTACACTCATTGCGACGCAGAACCTCACGCAATTACGAGCATCATGGTTACCGGGCTTGGTAAATCAGCGGTTAAGGGACGAAACAAAAAAGCTTATTTGAATCAATACTATGTTTACCATTTCGGAGCGTCCGCCGATGCCTGCTTCGCTTCGTTAACAAGGGGGCGCAGGAGGGTTGCCGGCAGATTTTGCCTAACGGCCTGACGGCGTTGCCGAATTCCTGGGCACGCGGGCCGCGCCTTGCAAAATGCCATCTTTCGTCACTTGAGAGTGTTAATTTCCGGGCATGGTGATGCCCTGACGACAGGCGGAGGGAAAAAACTTTTCGGAGAACGAAAAAAATTTCATACTGGGTCGCCAGAACAAGAACGAGAAAAGAAAGGCAATTGAATGGGTATCGAATCCGCTCAGACCGGCACGGGACCGGAAGGCACGGGATCGGAGGCGACGGGGGCCGAAGGGGTGTTGCACCAACCGCCCCGGGCGCCGTTCGAACCCTTTACCGACGCCAAAGCCGCCGTTGCCCGCCTTCAGGAGATATTCGAGGACAACGCGGCTTTTCTGCGCGACGCGTTCCAGGCCTTCCTTGCCGGGGACATACCGGAGGGGCGGGTGCGCGCCTGCTATCCTGAGATCCGCATCGTCACCGCGACCCATTCACGCGTCGACAGCAGGCTCGCCTATGGCTTCGTTTCTGGGCCGGGTGTGCATTCGACGTCCGTGACCCGGCCCGATCTGTTCACGGACTATCTGAAGGAACAGATCGAGCTGCTCATCCGCAATCACGATGTGCCGGTCGAGATCGGCACGAGCGACCGGCCGATCCCGCTGCATTTCGCCTTCTATGACGGGACGCATGTGGAGGGCGCGGCCGACGTGCTGCAGCGACCGCTTGCCGACGTCTTCGATCTGCCGGATCTTTCGGTTCTCGACGATGCCATCGTCAACGGCACGTTCGAAGCCGCGCCGGGGCAGCCGCGCCCGCTGGCGCCTTTCACCGCGCCGCGCGTCGACTATTCGCTGCACCGCCTGCAGCACTACACCGCGACGGCGGCCGAGCATTTCCAGAACTACGTGATCCTGACCAACTATCAGTTCTACATGGACGAGTTCTGCCGTCTGGCGAAGGAACTGCTCGCCGATCCGCAGAGCGGCTACACCCATTTCGTCGAGCCGGGCAATGTGGTGACGCGGGCGGGAGAACCCGAACCCGCCGATGGCGACCGTTTGATGCGCCTCCCGCAGATGCCGGCCTACCATCTGGCCCGCGCGGGCCAGTCGGGGATCTCCATGATCAACATTGGCGTGGGCCCTTCCAACGCCAAGACGATCACCGATCATGTGGCGGTGCTTCGCCCGCATGCCTGGCTGATGCTGGGGCACTGCGCCGGCCTTCGCAACAGTCAGAAACTTGGCGACTACGTGCTTGCCCACGGCTATGTGCGCGAGGACCATGTGCTCGACGCGGACCTTCCCGCCTGGGTGCCGATACCGCCGCTCGCCGAGGTCCAGGTGGCGTTGGAAAAGGCGGTGGAGGAAGTGACCGGCTATGCCGGCTACGAGCTGAAACGGGTGATGCGCACCGGCACTGTCGCCTCCATCGACAACCGCAACTGGGAACTGCGCGACCACCGCGAGCCGGTGCAGCGCTTCTCGCAGTCGCGGGCAATCGCGCTCGACATGGAATCCGCGACCATTGCCGCCAACGGATTTCGCTTCCGCGTGCCTTACGGAACCCTGCTCTGCGTTTCCGACAAGCCGCTGCATGGCGAACTGAAGCTGCCCGGCATGGCGACGGATTTCTACAAGCGCCAGGTCTCCCAGCACCTGAAGATCGGCATCCTCAGCATGGAGAAGCTGCGGGCGATGCCGCGCGAGAGGCTCCATTCGCGCAAGCTTCGCTCCTTCGCCGAGACCGCGTTCCAGTAGGCACGGTCGCACGCCGGCTTCAGCGGAAGGCCGGACCGTGGCACCAGCAGGTCAGGGAATGGCGCCGTCCGTGCGTGACCGGCGCGACGCGGTGCAGCATGAAGGAGGCAAACAGCGTGGCATCGCCCTTGCCGCGCTCTGCCGTCTGCACCGCGCCCCCCAGGTTGATCTGCAACTCGCCCCCGGCATAGCCGCCCGGATCACTCAACTGCGCGACGATCGTCAGCTTGCGCCTTTGCGCGATCGGGCCGTCGCCGATGTCGGAGTGCCAGTCATAGTGACCGGCGATGCTCTCGTCATAGGAGGCGACCTGCAGCCTTTCGCTGAAGTCGGTGATGGCGAAGTCGAAATGCTCGCGATTGGCCTTTGCCACCGCCTCGACGACGCGCTCCATCACCCAGGCGGCGCTTCCCGTGTCGTCGAGCCAGGTGATCTCGGCGCGGCGGATGTTGTGGTGATGCAACCCGCCGACAAGGCCGCCTGCGGTCGACTGGGCGTCCTCGGCCAGACGAATGATCTCCGCCGCCTCGCGGGTCGAGAAAAGAGCTGGAATGGAATGCGTGAACATGGCCGAAGTCTCCGCAACGGCTTGAGGGCATGCCTTTGAAATCTTGCGACCCGGGGCGCGCGTCTATGCGGCAGTTTGCGGCAAAGCGCAACGGCTTTGATGCGGTCGGATGGCGCCGGTTGCGCGAACGGGTCCGCAGGCCCTTGCATGTGGCCGCTGGCGGACGGTGAAAGCCGCGCCGTCCTCAGCGCCTCAGGCCCGCCTCCACGGCCTTGCGCATCACCGTGGGCAGCGCTTCACCGGCAAGGTCCAAGGGGCTCGACCACCAGTGCCCGGGCGGTATGGCCGGCGATGCCGGAGCCTCCGCCCGCCATATCCCGAGTTCGAGATGGAAGTGGGTGAAGGTGTGACGCACGTCGCCGGCAATACGCGTCCAGCGCAGTTTCATCCCGCCAAGTTCCGCAGGCACGAGGGCAAGGTCATCAGTGCCCGCGTCCTCGCTCCAGGCGCTGACGGGCGGCTCGCTCATGCCGCCAAGGAGGCCTTTCGGGGGGCGTCTGCGCAGCAGTACGGCCCCGTCGGCGCGGGTCACCACAAACGCCATCCCGCGCCGCGTCGGCTTGGGTGCTTTGGGCGCCTTGCGCGGCAGCGTCTCGGCGATGCCGGCCGCGCGCCCCGCGCAAGGGGCCGACCAGGGACACAGCGCACAGGCGGGCCGGCGCGGGCTGCACAGGCTGGCGCCGAGATCCATCATCGCCTGGGCGAAATCGCCCGGCCGCTCTCGTGGCACGAGTTCGGCGGTAAAGGCGCGAATGTCGGCCTTGGCGGCGGGAAGCGGCGTTTCGATCGCCCTGAGCCGCGACATCACCCGCTCGACATTGCCGTCGACCACGGTCGCCGGCAGGTCGAAGGCAATCGCTGCGATCGCAGCGGCCGTATAGGGGCCAATGCCCGGCAGCGCGCGCAACGCCTCCTCCGTGTCCGGGAACCGGCTGCCATGTTCGCGCGCCACGGTTTCGGCACAGGCCTTCAGGTTGCGGGCCCGGGAGTAATAACCAAGCCCCGCCCATGCCTTCATCACATCGGCTTCGTCGGCGCGGGCAAGATCGTCGACCGTCGGCCAGCGTGCGGTGAAGTCGAGGAAGTAGGGTTTGACCGCCTGCACGGTCGTCTGTTGCAACATGATTTCCGACAGCCATACCCGATAGGGGTCGGCGCGCGCGCCGGCCTGCCGCGACCCTGGCGGCACCCGCCAGGGCAGGGCGCGGGCGTGGGCGTCGTACCAGGCAAGCAGGTCGGCCGCGAGGTCGGGGGAGGGAGCATGGTCCGGCATGGTCATCGGCACACAGGATCGGGTGGCGGGCCGCGATTTCAAGTGTCTTTCGCATCCCGGGCATGCGGGCCTGTGGATTGGGGCTTGCGCAAAGGGGCAGCCGGCCGAAACAACGGGAAGTTTGACCGGTTTTGTCGCAAAAGGGTCGCAATTGACGGGCGACACTCGATTGATGAGCGATTCGCAGGCAAAAGGGGCCGGACGTCCGGCCGCGCGGGGGCAGGGTACGCAGACCCGCGCCTACATGCGGCGGGTGACACGTGCGCGTCCGCTGGCCGATCTGATCGGGTCCAGCCTCGACAAGGCGTGCCGGCGACGCGGCTTTGCCGCCTCCGATCTTGTTGCCGACTGGCCCGACATTGTCGGCGAGCGCTATGCCGGACGGGTCCAGCCGACGCGGCTCGACTGGCCGCGCGAGCGCGGCGACAGGGACGATGCGGACGGGCAGGCGCGTCCGGCGACACTCACCGTCCAGACCGACGGCGCCACGGCGCTGATGCTGACCCACGACATGCCGCAGGTGATCGAGCGGATCAACGGCTTCTTCGGCTGGGCCGCGGTCGGGCGGATCCGCATCCTGCAGCGGCCGCTGACCCCGCCGCGCCGCAAGGTTCCGCCAAGGCTCAGGGCACTGACGAGTGCGGAGGAGGCGGAACTGTCCGATGTGCTGCGTCCGGTCGAGGGCACCGCGTTGGGAGCCGCCCTTGAAAAGCTCGGCCGCGCCGTCCTTGCCAAGTCCCGCTGAGGGCGTCTCTTTCTTCTGCTCTCGAGGTTGTGATCGACGGATGGCGATCGCTCTTCCGGCACTCCCAAAGACGCCATATTCTGCGTGTCGGTTGACGCATGCGTGAAAGGCGATAAACAGCCTGCTGCGGCCATGCGCCGTTTCGCGCAAGGATTTGTGCATATTCGCGACAAACGCACTGAGATGGGATAGCGCTCGTGACCTTGAACCGCCGACAGTTGATCCTCCGTTCCTCCGCCGGACTTCTGGCTGCGGGCACCGCGCTTTCAGCGCTTCCGGCACTGGCCCAGTCGGTGGACATGGACAAGTTGCTGGAGCCTGGCACGTTGCCCGAGAAGGTTCTTGGCGAGGAAGGCGCGCCGCTGACCATCGTCGAATATGCCTCGATGACCTGCGGGCATTGCGCCAATTTCCACAAGGCCACCTATCCGCACCTCAAGAAGGAATATATCGAGACCGGAAAGGCGCGCTTCATCTTCCGCGAGTTTCCGCTCGACCCGGTGGCAGCGGCCGCCTTCATGCTCGCCAGGTCGGTTCCGGAAGAAAAATATTTCGACGTGATCGACGTCATGTTCGCCGAGCAGCGCAATTGGGCCTTCAGCAACGATCCCTACAATTCGCTGCTGAATTTCGCCAAGCAGATCGGGTTTACACAGGAAAGCTTCGAAAAGACCCTGACGGATCAGGCTCTGCTTGACGGGATCAACGCGACGCGCGACCGTGCCTCATCGGACTTCGGCGTCAACTCCACGCCGACCTTCTTCTTCAACGGAAACAAGGTAAGCGGTGCGATCAGTGTTGAGCAACTCGACAAGGAAGCCGCGAAGTACCTCTAGGGGGCTTTCGGCGCGAAACGCGACAGGCGCGGGCCTGCGCCGTTTCGCGTGCGCTTCCCGCCAGATCCCAGCGACGCCGCATCCATGAAGTTCAACAAGCTGCGCGTCCTGGGCTTCAAGTCCTTCGTAGAGCCCATGGAGTTCATCATCGGCGACGGCCTGACGGGCGTCGTCGGTCCCAACGGCTGCGGCAAGTCCAACCTTGTCGAGGCCCTTCGCTGGGTCATGGGCGAGAATTCCTACAAGAACATGCGCGCGTCCGGCATGGACGACGTGATCTTTTCCGGCAGCCTCAACCGCCCGGCCCGCAACACGGCGGAAGTCACGCTCTTCCTCGAGAATGCCGACCGCACGGCGCCGAGCGGCTTCAACGATGCCGACATGCTGGAAGTGACGCGGCGCATCGAACGCGAATCCGGCTCCAACTACAAGATCAACGCTCGTGACGTGCGTGCCCGCGATGTGCAGCTTCTGTTTGCCGATGCCTCGACGGGCGCACGCTCTCCGGCCCTCGTCCGGCAAGGACAGATTGGCGAGCTGATCGCCGCCAAGCCGACGTCCCGGCGGCAGATCCTGGAGGAGGCGGCCGGCATTTCCGGCCTGCATTCGCGCCGGCACGAGGCGGAGCTGCGCCTGCGCGCGGCGGAACAGAATCTCGATCGGCTGGAGGATGTGCTCGTCCAGATCGACGGCCAGCTCGACAGCCTGCGCCGGCAGGCGCGCCAGGCAAGCCGGTTCCGCAACCTGTCCGCCGAAATCCGTTCGGCCGAGGCTGCGCTCTATTACCTGCGCTGGATTGATTGCCGGGACAGGCTGGCTGCAGCGGATGCGGAATTCGCCGAGGCGGAGAACGGCGTGCGCGACGTGGCGGCCCGTCAGGCCGAGGCGGCAAAGGCCCAGGCGATCGCCTCCTACAAGGTGCCGGAGGCGCGTGACGCCGCCGCCCGCGCCGGAGCTGCCGTGCAGCGTCTTGTCCTGGCGCGCAACGAGCTTGACGGGGAAGAGCGCCGGGTGCGCGAACGGCTTTCCGATCTTGCCGGGCGCCTGCAGCAGCTCCACCAGGACATCGCCCGCGAGCAGGCGCTGATCTCCGAGAATGACGAGCATCTCGCCCGGCTTGCCGAGGAAGAGGAGGACCTGCGCGGCGAGGCCCTCGCCGAGGAGGAAAGCGCGGCCGAGGCAGCGCTTCTCGTCGAGGCCGCCGGCGAGGCCGTGCAGGCGGCGGAGGAGCGCCTTTCCACGCTGACGGGGGAACAGGCCGCGCTTCATGCAAGGCGCCAGCAACTGGCCGAGGCACATCAGGCAGCGTGCCAGAGGTCCGACCGGCTGGCCCGACAGCATGGCGAGGCGGCGGCGCAGCTTTCCGGCCTGCAGAGCGAACTGGAAGGCGCTCCGGACCTCGAACTTGGCCGGGAGGCGCTGATCGTCGCCGAAGAACGGCTGGATGCCGCGGAGGAGCTGGCGCTGACCGCCGAGGAACGCACAAGGGCCGGGCGCACCGAGCTGGAAGCGGCGCGCATGCCGCTCGCCGAGGCGGAAGCAGGGCTCTCCCGGCTGGAGACCGAGGCGCGCACGCTGGCCGATGTGCTCGCTGCCGGACAGGTTGGCGACTGGCCGCCGGTCGTCGATGCGATGTCGGCGGTGCCCGGGTACGAGACGGCGCTCGGAGCCGCGCTTGGCGAGGATCTGGATGCGCCTCTTGGCGGCGACGCGCCGATGCGCTGGACGGACCGGGGCGAGGCAGGTCGAGTTTCCGATCCGGCGCTGCCCGAGGGCGCCGAGGCACTGGCCCGCTTTGTCGAGGCGCCGCAGGCGCTGGCGCGACGGCTGGCCCAGATCGGTGTCGTCGAAGGCGAGGAGGGAGCTCGCCTTATGTCCCTCCTGCAACCCGGACAGAGGCTGGTCAACCGGGACGGGGCGGTCTGGCGCTGGGACGGGTTCACCGTCGCGGCCGATGCACCGACCGCGGCCGCACAGCGCCTGGCGCGCAAGAACCGTCTGGTCGCGCTGGAGACGGAGATTGCCACAGGCGCCGAGCGTTTGACGGCATTGCGCGCGGCGTTCGAGGATGCCGGGGCAAGGCTCGCCCGCGCCGGCGAGGCCGAGGAGGCCGCACGCCAGGAGGTCAAGGCCGCGCGCGGGGCGGCGGATGCCGCGCGCCAGGACGTGCTGCGCCTGGAGCGGGCCCATGCGGAGGCGGAGGCCAGGCTGGCGGGCCTGCGCGAGAGCGTTGCGCGGCTGGAGGCCGATCTTGGCGAGGCACGCGAGGCGGTGACGAGCGCCGAGGCGGCACTTGCAGATATGACGGGCGATGGTGACCTGTCGCGGGTGATCGATACGGCCCGGGCGGAGGCGGCCGAGGCGCGCGCCACCCTGTCGCGCGAGCGCGCCGCTGCCGACGGCCTTGCCCGGGAGGCGGACATGCGCCGCCGACGGATGGAAGCGATCGGCCGCGAGCGGGCGAGTTGGGTGCAACGTGCCTCCGGCGCGCGCCAGCAGATCGAGGTGCTGGGCGAGCGCATCGAGACGGCGGAAGAGGAGCGCGCCGCGCTCATCGAGGCGCCAGAGGATATCGAGTTGAAACGCCGGGCCCTGCTGTCCGAGATCTCGGCTGCCGAGGAAGCTCGCCGGGCCGCGGACGATCTTCTGCTCGGCGCCGAGGCTGCGCAGCGTGCCGCCGACACGGAGGCGCAGACCGCGCTTTCGCAATTGGGAGAGGCGCGCGAGCGCCGCATTCGCGCGGAAGAACGGCTGACGGCGGCGCGCGGGCGCAAGGCGGAAGTCGAGGCACGGATCGACGAGGCGCTGGAAGCGGCGGTTTCGGAACTGCCCCGGCTGGCCGGCCTGAAGGACGGGGCGCCGCTGCCCGAGCCGGACGGCATCGAGCGGCGCGTCGAGAGACTGAAGGCCGAGCGCGAACGGCTTGGCGGCGTCAACCTGCGCGCCGAGGACGAACTTTCCGAGATCGAGACGCAGCGCGGCACCCTGGTCGGCGAACGGGATGACCTGATCGAGGCGATCAAGCGGCTGCGCGGCGCGATTTCCAACATCAACCGGGAAGCGCGCGAACGCCTGCTCGCGGCCTTCGAGACGGTCAACGCGCAGTTCCAGCGCCTGTTCACCCACCTGTTCGGCGGAGGCACGGCCGAGTTGCAGCTCGTCGACGCGGAGGACCCGCTGGATGCGGGCCTCGAGATCATTGCCCGACCGCCGGGCAAGAAGCCGCAGACAATGACCTTGCTGTCGGGCGGCGAGCAGGCGCTGACCGCCATGGCGCTGATCTTCGCCGTGTTCCTGACCAATCCGGCGCCGATATGCGTGCTCGACGAGGTCGATGCGCCGCTGGACGATGCCAATGTCGAGCGGTACTGCGACCTGCTCGACGAGATGACCCGCTCGACAGCGACCCGCTTCGTCGTCATCACCCACAACCCGATCACCATGGCGCGGATGAACCGCCTGTTCGGCGTCACCATGGCCGAACGCGGGGTTTCGCAGCTCGTCTCCGTCGACCTGGAAACCGCGGAGCGCTTTCGCGAAGCCGGCTAGGGGCACCGGCAGGACTTGCCAAAGGCGGCGGCGGAAGCGGTTCGATTCGCGGTATTCCGACCGACCCGTGCAAGGGGGGGCTCCGGGATGCGGCACGCCCGTGAAACCGTGGAAGGCGAGGAAAGCCCTGGGATATGAGGCTTGCGCGGGCTCCGGTTTCGGCGCTTGCCGGCCCGCCGGGTCCTCATCCTGCGGTTTCTCGCGCCAGGACGCGATGCGCGGCTCTTGCGTCGCACTGCGGCATCGCCGCGCGCCCTCTGCCGGAAAAGCCCGATCACGCTATGTTTGGACAGTGATTAGGTATTGAATTCAACATGTTACGCGTCATGCAAGCGTTCTTGACAGGTGCAGGGGTGCCGACTATGGTGCGCCCGGCTTCCAGGGGCAGGCGGCGCTGGCCGGTGCGTATCGAGGAAAGGGGACGGTAGGTGATGTCTCCGGACGAGAACGGACCAGGCGACGCTCAACGGCCGACGGAAGCTGAACTGTCCGAGCGAAAGAACCGGCTGGTGCGCTCGCTTGAGGAAAGAACCACCAAATCCGCCGCGGCGGACAAGGAAGGTTCCTCCGGTGCGGGTCACGGTTACGCGCAGGCCATGAAGCTGTCGACGGAGTTTGTCGCCGGCATTCTGGTCGGGGCGGCCATCGGCTGGATGATCGACAAAGGGTTCGGTACAAGCCCCTGGGGCTTGATCGTCTTCCTGCTGTTGGGCTTCGTCGCGGGCGTTCTGAATGTCCTGCGTTCCGCCGGTTTGATGGCGGAGCAGAAGGACAGGATGAACGACGGATAGTTTGAAACCAGAATCATGGCGCTTTTGCGCGAACAGAACACGGCGCGTGCGCGCGAAATGCGACCGCTAAAGAGGGGCCGACCCGGTGGCGAACGATCCGATCTCCCAGTTCAAGATCATCAATCTCGTCCCGATTGAGGTTGGTGGCCTCGATCTGTCCTTCACCAATTCCGCCCTGTTCATGGTCGCCACCACGGCCGTCGTCGCGACGTTCCTGATGCTGTCGACCGGTGGTCGCGGCCTCGTCCCGGGGCGCTGGCAGTCCCTGGCGGAAATGTCCTACGAGTTCGTCGCCAACACTTTGCGAAGTTCGGCCGGCAACGAGGGTATGCGGTTCTTCCCGCTGGTGTTTTCGCTGTTCATGTTCGTGCTGATCGCCAACCTGATCGGCATGTTCCCCTATTTCTTCACCGTCACCAGCCACCTGATCGTCACCTTCGCGCTGGCCATGCTGGTCATCGGCACCGTGATGATCTACGGCTTCGCCAAGCACGGTCTGAAGTTCCTCAAGCTGTTCACCCCGGATGGCGTGCCCCCGGCACTGTTCTTCCTGGTGACGCCGATCGAGATCATCTCGTTCCTGTCGCGCCCGGTCAGCCTCTCGGTTCGTCTCTTCGCCAACATGCTGGCGGGACACATCACCCTGAAGGTGTTCGCCGGCTTCGTCACCTCGCTGATCGCGGCGGAAGGCCTGGGCATCTTCGGCCCGATGGTGTCGATCCTGCCGCTGGCGATGACGGTCGCGCTGACCGGCCTGGAGTTCCTCGTGGCCTTCCTTCAGGCCTACGTGTTCACGGTTCTGACTTGCATGTACCTCAACGATGCGCTGCATCCGAGCCACTAGAAGTCAGTATGGTTCGGCTCCGCAATAAGGCGGAGCCGTCGTTTCGTCGCTGCAAACTCATCTCAAGGAGCAAGTGTCATGGAAGCTGAAGCAGCAAAGTACATCGGTGCGGGTCTCGCCTGTCTCGGCATGGCCGGTACCGCTCTCGGCCTCGGCAACATCTTCGGCAGCTATCTGTCGGGCGCCCTGCGCAACCCGTCTGCCGCCGATGGCCAGTTCGGCCGCCTCATCTTCGGCTTTGCCGTGACCGAGGCGCTCGGCATCTTCTCGCTTCTCGTCGCTCTTCTCCTGCTCTTCGCCGTCTGATCTAGGACGTCGAATTGCGTCAGCGACGCGAGCTTTTTGACCGGGCGCGCCTGTCGTGCCCGGTCATCGCATCGCGGCCGCCGCGATGCAGCGTAAGCTGCGGCATTGGAGAGACAGATGGCCACGACTAGCGCCGATACCACGTCCGGCACCCAGGTGCCCGCCGACGCGCATTCCCCCGGAACGTTTCCGCCGTTCGACGGAACCACCTACGCGTCGCAGATCCTGTGGCTGGCGATTACCTTCGGGCTGCTCTACTGGATCATGAGCAAGGTTGCCCTCCCGCGTATCAGTGGCATCCTCGAGGATCGCCGCGACCGCATCGCGGGCGACATCGCGGAAGCGAACCGCCTGAACGAAGAGAGCAACGCCGCGATAGCCGCCTATGAGCAGGCCCTGGCGGAGGCGCGTGCCAACGCCCACAAGATCGCCCAGGAAACCCGCGACAAGCTGAAGAGCGACGTCGAGGCCCGCCGCGCCGCGACCGAGGGCGAGCTTGCCGCGAAGCTGGCGGAAGCCGAGGCCCGGATAGGGGACGTCAAGCGCGCCGCGCTTGAGAATG
Organism: Stappia sp. MMSF_3263; assembly: GCF_030733745.1. Lineage (GTDB taxonomy): Bacteria > Pseudomonadota > Alphaproteobacteria > Rhizobiales > Stappiaceae > Stappia. Next base: position 372,093 of record NZ_JASHIK010000001.1, read on the forward strand.
TCGGCGAGATCGCCACCGGCACGACGTCGGAACTGGTCGAGGCCCTGATCGGCAAGGCGCCGACCAAGACCGAACTTACCAAGGCCGTCGAAACGGCGATGAAGTGAGGACAGCCTGATGGACGCTTCAGCATGGGCTCTGGTCGGCCTCGTCATCTTTCTCGGCCTGATTGCCTATTTCAAGATCCCGGCGACAATCGGTGCGTCGCTCGACAAGCGTGCGGACACCATCCGCAAGGAGCTTGAGGATGCCCGCCGTCTGCGCGAGGAAGCCCAGGCCCTGCTTGCTGACTACCAGCGCCGCCGCCAGGAAGCCGTTTCCGAGGCGGAAGGGATTGTCGCGGAAGCCAAGCGCGAGGCGGATCGCCTGACGCTCGAGGCGAACACCGCCCTTGAGGAAATGATCTCGCGCCGCACGAGCGCGGCCGAGCGCAAGATCGCCCAGGCCGAGAGCCAGGCGATTGCCGAGGTGCGTGGCCGCGCGGCAGACATCGCGATTGCCGCCGCAGAGACGATCCTTTCCAAGAAGGTTTCGGGCGCCGTCGGTGACGATCTTCTGGCCAAGAGCATTGAGGAAGTGAAGTCGCGCCTCAACTGACGCGTCTTGTTCTCTCTCGTTGGATTGAGACGGCCCCGCAAGGGGCCGTTTTCGTTTGAGGCCGGCATTCTCGACTCAGGTGCTGTCCCCGGTCGCCGCCTCGATCCAGGCGCGCACCGGGCGGAAGCTCCGGCGATGCAGCGGGCAGGGGCCGAGCCGGTCCAGTGCGTCTGCATGAGCGGCTGTGCCGTAGCCCTTGTGGGCGGCGAAACCATAGCCGGGATGAACCGCCTCCATCCGCCGCATCAGCCGGTCGCGGGCAACCTTGGCGACAATCGAGGCGGCGGCGATGCACAGGATACGCGCATCGCCCTTCACGACAGCCTGACCGGGACAAGGCAGGCCCGGCGGTACGTCGCGCCCGTCGATCAGACAGGCGGCGGGGCGCGTCGAAAACCCCCGTACCGCCCGTGTCATGGCCTCCAGTGTCGCTGCGCGAATGTTCAGCGCATCGATCCGCTTCGGCGAGGCAAAGGCAATGGCGACGGTCGCGCTGGCGAGGATCTCGTCGTAGAGCCGCTCGCGGTCGCGCTCGGCAAGCGCCTTTGAATCGTCCAGCCCCCGGGGCAGTGCCTTGTGGTCGAGAATGACGGCGGCAACGCTGACCGGGCCCGCCCACGGGCCTCGACCGGCTTCGTCGATCCCGGCAAGGCGACCCTCGAAACCCGCAGCCAGGCGGGCCTCCTTTCTCGGCGAGAGACGGGAGGGGAGATCGAGATGCAGGGCGGTCTGGAGTGAAAAGTCCATGTCGCATCGTCGGCGGCGGACCGGCGTGCCGCAAGCCGCCTTGCCCTGTCATCCACGGGAACTTGCCGTCGACGCGACCTGGCTTGGCCGGTTTGACAGCGCGCGCTCAGAAGAGCTGCAGCTGGACGCCGCCGGCGGTGGGCCGGATGAAGGCGTCTGTTGCAAGCGGTTTGCGCGTCCGGTTCAGCCCGAGCCGCTTGCAGGCAAGTGCGAAGCGGTTGGCGAGCTGTTTCGCATAAGGGCCTTCGCCGCGCATGCGCTTGCCCCATTCCGCGTCATAGTCCTTGCCGCCGCGCATCGAGCGGATCAGGTTCATGACATGGCGGTAGCTGTCGGGCCGGTGGCGCAGCAACCAGTCGCGAAACAGGGGGCTGACCTCGATCGGCAACCGAAGCAGGATGTATCCGGCGCCCGCCGCGCCGTTTTGCGAGGCCGCCTCCAGTATCCGCTCCATCTCCGAATCGGTCAGGGCCGGGATGACCGGCGCCACCATCACCGAGGTCGGTATGCCCGCCTCGGAGAGGCCGCGAACAGCGTCCAGGCGTTTCTGGGGCGTTGCCGCGCGCGGTTCCATCGTCCGCGCCAGTTTGCGGTCGAGCGTGGTGATCGAGATGGCGACGCGCGCCAGACCGCGCTCTGCCATCGATGCAAGGATGTCGGCATCGCGCAGCACAAGCGCCGATTTCGTCACGATCCCGACCGGGTGATTGCACTTGTCGAGAACGGACAGGATGTCGCGCATCAGCTTCTGCTCCCGCTCGACCGGCTGGTAGGGATCGGTGTTGGTGCCGATCGCGATCGTGCGCGGTGTGTATCCGGGACGCGACAGCTCGCGCTCCAGAAGTTCGGCGGCATTCGGCTTGACCGTCAGGCGGGTCTCGAAATCCAGGCCCGGCGACAGGCCGATATAGGCATGGCTGGGCCGGGCGAAGCAGTAGACGCAGCCATGCTCGCACCCGCGATAGGGATTGATGGAGCGGTCGAAGGAAATGTCGGGCGATTCGTTGCGTGTGATGATCGTCCGGGCGCGCTCTTCCTGGAGATGGGTCTTGAACGGCGGCAGCGTTTCAAGTGTCCCCCAGCCGTCATCGAAGGCCTCGATGCTCTCGCGCTCGTAGCGGCCGGCCATGTTGAGACCGGCCCCGCGACCACGCCCGCGATGCGCATCGATATCGGCGATATCGCTCTTGACCTCGCTGCTTGGGGAAAGGTCGGGCTTCACCTTTTTGGCACGCATGCCTGTCGCCTGCTCCACTGTCGTCCCGAATGGGTTGATCAGGAACATATCAGGAACAAAGGCGACTGAGAACCGGATTCGGCATCGTTCCCGCCTTTCGCGAGCAGATGCCCCGGGTTCTCTTGCCGGAAAGCGCGACCGCCCCGCCTGGCATTGGTCAGGCGGGGCGGCGGCATCAGCAGTGGCGATCTGGGAGGGGGTTACCCGCCACTGCCGGCAAGAACGGCAAACTCGGCCTCCGAGAGCGACCCGTTGCGGTCGGCGTCGGCTGCGGAGAAAGCCTCCATCGTGACTTCGGGGGCGACCGCGGTCACCTCGGCATAGGTCAGGTCACCGCTCTGGTCGGCATCGATGTCCGCGAAGCTGGCTCCCTGAGCGACGGCCGCGCCGGAAAAGGTAACGGCGGCGAGGGCGATGAGCAGTCTCTTCATGGTCAGAGTCCTTCCGGTTCTGGCGTGGCACGGCCCTGAGCCGGCCAACCTGTGAGCGGCGTGGGCCGTTCACGGGAAGAAAGGTGAAATCTAAGTCGGTCTAAAACATGATCGTGAAAAGGAGAATTGGAGAAAATAAAATGTCCATTCTCGGGTAGTTGAGGAGAAATAGGGTTTTATTTTCAATATTCTGAATTATTCGACAGATGGTATCAAGTTGAATATAGGGGGATATTCATGATTTATTGTAATTATTATCAGGTGTTGTTTTCAATGATTCAAAATAATACGCGGATTCCTTGTCGTTTCCCTGCGGAGAGCCGTTCACATGTAGGCTTTTGATGCGCGCAGCGTGTCGCTCGGGCGTTCGCCATAGGCCTGACGATAGGCGAGCGCTGCACGTCCCAGATGTGAAAAGCCGCAGGCGTGGATGAGCTCGGTCACGCTGTAATCCCTGTCGCAGGAAAGCAGGCGTTCGCGAAGCAGGGCAAGACGGCGCGTCTCCAGGGTTGCGGTGATGGTTTCCCCGCAATGCCGGCGGAAGGCGGCCTGCAAGGCCCGGATGGAACAGCCGCAATGACGGGCAAGATCCGCCACGTCGAGCGGATCCTCCAGATGGGCGTCGAGATAGTCGAGCGCCCGGGCGATGCGCGCCGGGGGCAGGGGCGTGCGATCTTCGCTCTTCAGCAGCAGCAGGCGGCGGTTGCTGTCCTGGTTCCAGATCAGGGCCTGGGCAATCGTGTCGCTGATCCTCTCCAGCACGCGCCGGTTTTCGAGGCCGCCCGCTTCCGCCCGTGCGGCCAGTCGGGAGACCTGGGCGAAGAGCGTGCGGCCGAAGTCGCTATCGAGCCGTACCCGGGGGGAGAACACCAGTTCGCCGACATCCTCCTGCAGGAGTTCCGAGACCGCGGCCTCGATCGGCGCCCGGTCGAGCATGAGGATCAACTGGCCGCAGGAGGCGCGCCAGCGCATGACGGACGGCTGCGTCGGGGACAGGAGCGAGGCCGCCTGCCCGGGGCTCGTCTCGGTCGTCCTGCCGCCGCAACGGATCTCGGCCGCCCCCTTCAGCGGGATCTGCAGGAGAAAGAAGCGTTCCAGGCAACCGGGATCAATCTCGACATCCCCGCCATAGGCGACGTAGTTGATGGATCCGCCGGGAAAACGGCAGTGGTTATGGAGCGCGTTGAAACCCGGAGCGCGGTCGAGGGGCGCAAGCCGGTGCGCGCAGAAAATGCGGCCGACCTGTTCGGCCGCCTGGTGGACGTCCCGCGTGGCCACCTTCCCGTAGTCGGCAAGCGGCACGCGCGCCGCCGTCATGGCGCACCCGTCATGGCAAATCCGTCCTCTGGAGGCCGGACCGTTTTCGGTCCTTGTTGTCAAAAAGCCTAGCACGGGGACCGGGGCCCGTCATCCGCGTCGGCGAGCCGGCAAAATGCGTGGCAAGCTGCGCTTAACGGACAGGGGCAGCGTTTTGCGGATAGACGCCGTGCGCGGACACGCGCTTTCATTGGAGATGCGAACAAGAGCCGGCACCGCGATCAGATGTGCATGCACGGCCCGCACCAGAGGACGGATGCGCGCGATGCGCGCCAGAGGGGAGACTTCGAATGAGCAAGGCAATCGCCAACATGGTGAAGGTCAACACCGATCCGGGCATCACCCGGGCCGGAACCGGCCATGACGGGGTGGAGTGGAGCATTCTTGGCCACACCTACTGGATGAAGACGGAAGGCGAGGCCTGCTTCTCCTTCGAGACGCTCGACCCGCCGGGCACGTTCGTGCCGCCGCACGTCCATCCGACCCAGGACGAGTTCATCTATGTGCTTGAGGGTCGCTTCGACCTCTATCTCGACGGACAGCACCATCAGGCGCATCCGGGCGATGTCGTGCGCATGCCGATGGGCATTCCCCACGGCTACTACAATCTCACCGACAAGCCGGCCCGGGCGATCTTCTGGGTCAGTCCCGCGCGCCGCCTGCGCGAGCTCTTCGACAACCTGCACAATCTTGGCGATCCGGCGGAAGTCGTGCGTCAGTCGGCCCTGCGCGAAGTCTTCTTCCTCAAGCCCGAGGACATGGTCTTCGATCCGCTCGAACTGAAGGTCTGAGCCGGGCGTCTCGCGGTGTGCCCGCCAGGGCGGGCGCCGTTTCCAGGCAAGCAGGGACAGGAACCATGGTCAATCGCAAGCGCGTTTGCGTCATCGGCGCCGGCGTCAGCGGACTTGCGTCCGCACGCGCCTTTCGGGACAAGGGGCACGAGGTTACCGTGCTCGAACGCAGCCAGGAGCTTGGCGGGGTGTGGGCCCCGTCGCGCTCCTATCCGGGCATCCGCACCCAGAGCCCGAAGGACCTCTACCGCTATACCGGTCTTTCCATGCCGAAGGATTATCCGGAATGGCCGAGCGGGGCTCAGGTGCATGCCTATCTCACGGCGTTCGCCGAACGCTTCGACCTGCTGCCGCTGATCCGCTTCGGCGAAAGCGTCACGGCCATGCAGCGACGCGACGGCGGTGGCTGGGACCTGGAGGTCGAGAGCCGGGACGGCACCCGCGCTCGCGAGGGCTTCGACTTCGTCGTGGTCGCGAGCGGCACCTTCACCGACCCCAACCGCCTGCATCATCCGGGCGAGGAGGCGTTTCTCGACGGCGGCGGGCGCATCCTCCATTCCAGCGAATACACCGATCCGGCGCTGGTCAGGGGCAGGAAGGTCGTCGTCCTCGGCTTTTCCAAGTCGGCGACGGATGTTGCCGTCAACGCGGTGAAGGAAGGTGCCGAGGAGGTTAGCATCGTCTATCTGGAACCGGTCTGGCGCGTGCCTTATCGGTTCGGTGGCCTGGTGAATTTCAAGCATATCCTCTACTGCCGCGCCTCCGAGTGCATGTTCCCGCCCTGGAGCGAGGGACGGGTGGCCCGCACGGTCCGGGCGCTGACCAAGCCGCTTGTCTGGGCCAACTGGCGGGGCCTTGAGACACTCTTGACGGCCCAGTTCGGACTGAAGCGGCTCGGCTTGCGCCCCGGCCAGCCGATCGAAAGCACCATCGCCTGCGGACTGCCGATCGCCACCGAAGGGTTCTTCGACCTGGTGCGCAAGGGCAGGATCCGTGCCGTCCAGGGCACGTTCGAGCGCTACGAGAACGGCGAGGTCGTGCTCTCCGGCGGCGAGCGAATCCCCCTCGATCTGGCGATTCAGGCGGTCGGCTGGAAACTCGGCGTGCCCTATCTCGACGAGGCAACGCGGGAGGCGCTCGTTGCGCCCGACGGCCAGTACCGGCTCTACCGGTTGATCGTCAATCCGGATGTGCCGGATCTCGGCTTCGTCGGGTTCAACTCGAGCTTTGCCACCGTGCTGACCAGCGACATCGCCGCCCAGTGGCTGGTGCGCTACGCCGACGGGAAGCTCGAGAACCAGCCGGATGAGAGGGAAATGACCCGCTGGATCGAGGAACACATGGCGTGGCGCCAGTCGGTACGCCCGGCCGCCCGGATCTATGGCGGCCTGTGTTCGGCGCCTTACCACTTCCGTCACCTCGACGAACTTCTCTCCGATATCGGCGCCAGCCAGCGCCGGCGGAACCCGCTTGCCGAGACCTTCCTGCCGCCGGATGCGGAAGCCTATGGCCGTTTTCTCGAAAGCGCCCCGGCCTACTCCGTCAGTTGATGGGTGGGGGATACGAAAACGGGGCCGGATTGCTCCGGCCCCGTCGATCTCCGGGCGCAGCCGGGTTCGCTCAGAGGGCGAACTGATAAGCGGCGGGTACCCAGCGGTAGCTTTCCCCGGCGGTTTCCAGATAGCCGAGCGCGGGGAACGGCATGTGATAGCCGGTCACGGGAATCTTCTCCGCGATGATCAGGTCGAACATCGTCTTGCGCGTCGCAGCCGCCTTTTCCTTGTCCATGTCGTAGCGCACGTGCCAGTCCGGGCGTTGGATCGACACGACGAAATGGTTGGCGATATCGCCCCAGATCAGGAGCTGCTTGCCGCCACTCGAAAGGTGGAAGGACATGTGCCCCGGTGTATGTCCCGGGGTGTCGAGGCCCAGGATGCCGGGCACGACTTCCTTGTGGCCGCCGACGAAGGTCATCTTTTCGGCGAGCGGCTTGACGTTTGTCTGCACCAGCCGCGCGACCCGCTCGGTGGGACCGCTGAGACGGTCCTCATGGGTCCAGAAGTCGAACTCGGTCTGACCTGTCACGTAGCGCGCGTTCGGATAGGTCGGCACGCCATTGGTCATCAGTCCGCCGATGTGGTCGGGATGCATGTGGGTGAGGACGACGATATCGACCTGCTCCGGGGAATATCCGGCGGAGGCGAGTTGCGCCGTCAAAGATCCGTTGTCGCCGCCAAGGCCTGTATCGAACAGCACCAGTTCGGAGCCTGTATTCACGATCACCGGTGTGAAGCCGTTGACCATCTTGTCGGAAGGCAGGTGGTTTGCTGCCAGCAGCTCCGATACGGCTGCCGCATCCTGGTTCTCGCCGAAGATCGGATGCGGACCGTCCATGGTGCGGGCCGCATCAAGCATCATGGTGACTTCGAAGTCGCCCACCTTGACGCGGTTGAAGGTGGGGGTGGCGACGCCGAGCATCGGAGCGGCGGCGCTCGCGCGTCCGCTTGCGGAGATGATGGCAGGCGCGGCGATGGCAGCGGTCGCGGCGCCGGCGATCAATGCGCGGCGGTTCAGGTTCACTACACTCATGTCCCATATCCTCCCGTCGGGATGCCTGTAACGGTCGAAGCCGAACTTAGGCCCTGGAAGACGCTGGGGAAGCCGTGATCACGCATCCGTGAACGGCCTCCCTCCGTTTCATTGCACAAGGGGAGCCACCAGCACCGTCCCCTCCCGCATCACCGGCACCCAGACCGCTCCGGCGGCGGCGTCCACGGCAAAGTCGGCCGGCCCGTGGACATCGCGCGGCAGCGACAGCCTTGCCAGTTCTGTTCCGTCTCCGGCGTGCAGCGAGAGGACGCCCGGCGCCGGCGGGTCGAACGACCGCCAGTCGGAGAGCAGCATCCTTTCGTCCCGCAGCAGCACGAGACCGTCGAGAATGCCATGCGGCCCTCTGTCGAGCTTGCGCACTTGGCCATCCACCGTCACCTCGAACAGGTCACCGCCTTCGAACCGGGCGCCGAGACCGACGACGAGGAGCCTGTTCCCGCGTGCGTCCCAGGCAATGCCGTTGGCGCCGGGAATGCCGGAGGCGACGCTCGTAAAGGCGCCTGTCCCGAGATCGACCCGGTAGACGGCGCCGCGCAGGGTGTCGGTGACGGCAAGCCCTTCCGGCACGCTCGCCAGGTCATTGAGCAGGCTGGGACCGCCCGCCGGAACGCGTGCCTCGAAGACCTTCCGGCGGGAGGAAATATCGAAGCCGACAATGCGGTCGATGTCGGCGACATAGAGACGGCCGTCCGCAAGCGCCATGCCCTTGGGCGCGTCGAGCGTCTCGCCGTCCGCCGGGAAGGCGCGCAGGGCGACGACACGTCCTCCCGCGTCCAATTCGCTGATGAAGCCGTCGCCGTCATGCCCGGTCGGATCGAGTTTCGCGCCGAGATTGGAGACGAACCTGCGCGGTCCGTCGATCAGCACGCTTTCGGGGTTGCTGAAGCCTTCGAGGGTCTTGGCAGGTGTGTCTGCCCGAACGCCCGAGCAGGCGAGGGCGACAAGGATGCCGGCAAAAATGGGAGCAAGTGTGCAACGCATCGGTTCTCTCCGGTGATCAGATGAGCGCAGACTAGAGGCCCGGAATGTCACTTGCGGTTCCGTTCCGACCAGGTTTGAACCCGATCCGGTCACACCGGCTTTGCCGGGCGTCAGCCGATGGCCTAGTCTCGCGCCATGATGGACAACGGTTTTTTGAGAAACGAACTGGCAAGCCGGCTGCGCGAGGGATTGTCGCGCTTCCGCCTCGAGGGCGTGACCGGAATGTCGGAGCACGCGCCCGGACTGTTCTCCTACTGCGCGCTCGAACGGGAGAGGCTGGCCTGTGTACGGCTTGACCAGCCGCTGATCGGCATCGTGCTGTCCGGGGCGAAGGAGGTGTGGCTCGGAGACGTGTCGGAACGGTTTTCCGCCGGAACGGCGTTCGTCCTGCCTGCGGCGGTCGACCTGGAGATCGTCAACGAGCCCGATGGACGGACGCATCTTTACCAGTCGCTGATCCTGCCGGTCGAGCCGGACATGCTGCCCCAGGTCGGCCCGGGCGAAACGGCAAGGGTGCCGTCGCAAGACACCTTTGTCGTTCCCCTGACACCCGGGCGGGTCCAGGCCCTGCTGCATGCGGCCGACGCCATTGATGCAGGACCGGCGGAGGCCGTCCTGCGCACGGCGCGGCTTCACGAACTGCTTGCCCTGCTGCACGACGCACCGGCCGCAAGGCCGCTCTTCGACGTGACGCTCGCCGAGCGTGTCGCCCGTCTCGTGCGCGCCGAACTGGACAGGAGATGGACGGCAGCCGACATCGCCACGCGTCTGGCCTTGTCGGAATCGACGCTGCGGCGCCGCCTCGCGGGCGAAGGGCAGGCGCTGTCGGTGATCCTGCGACGCGAGAGAATGGGTGTTGCACGCCGGCTGATCGCGCAAGGCGCGGCAAGCGGAGCGGCCGGGCTGGCCGTCGGTTATGCGTCAAGGGCGCATTTCGCCCGGGCCTTCCGCGCCACCTTTGGGGTCAATCCGGCCGAGGTGACGTCCCTGTCCTAGGCCTCGCGCAGCTTGCCGCGCTTCAGGTGCTCGTCCAGTCTCGGCATTATTTCGACGAAGTTGCAGGGCATGTGGCGGTAGTCGAGCTGCCACTTCAGAATTCCGTCCCAGGCATCCTTGCAGGCGCCGGGCGAGCCTGGCAGCACGAACACATAGGTCGCGTCGATGACGCCGCCGGTCGCGCGGGACTGGATCGTCGAGGTGCCGATCTTGTCGTAGGAGATGCGATGGAAGACTTCGGAGAAGCCGTCCATGCGCTTGTCGAACAGCGGCTCGATCGCCTCCGGCGTCACGTCGCGGCCGGTGAAGCCGGTGCCGCCGGTGGTGATCACCACGTCGACGCCGTCCGACTGGGTCCAGCCCTTCACGACGGTGCGGATCTTCTCCACATCGTCGGTGACGATGTCCCGGCCGGCGAGAACGTGACCCGCCTCGGTGATCCGGGTGGCGAGCGTCGTGCCCGAGCGGTCCTCCTCCAGCGACCGAGTGTCAGACACGGTCAGTACCGCGATGTTGAGAGGGACGAAGGGACGGCTGTCATCAATGCGATGCATGAGCGTGGTGATCCTCTGAGGGACTGCGGGCGGGCAAGACAAGCACGCGATTGCGGTGCAGGATAGGGCGGTCGGCACCCGCGCGCCAGACGGCGAGCGGTCGCAGGCGCAAGGCGCGGCGGTTGTGCCGCGCCAGCAGGCAGGGAGGCGAGGGGATGGATTGGACGAGGTCCATCGATGCCTATTGCGAACGGCTCGATCCCGGGTTCTGGGCCGAGCCGGTCAATGCGTTGACCAATGCTGGCTTTCTCGTTGCCGCCGTTGCTGTCTGGATTTTCTGGCGCGCGGAACAGCAGCGCGATGTGCCACGCACGCCTGCCGGCGACTGGGCAGTGCCCGCGCTCATATTCATCCTTTTCGTGATCGGCATCGGATCGTTTCTGTTTCACACCATCGCCACGCGCTGGTCGGCGCTAGCCGATGTGGTGCCGATTGCCGTCTTCATCCATTTCTATTTCTTCCTGGCGATGCGGCGCATTCTTTGTCTTGGACTTGTCCTCTCGGTGGCGCTGACCCTTGTCTTCCTGTTCGCAGGCTACGGGGTGGCGCCGCTGCTTTCCGGGGCGATCGGCTCCTCCGCCAGCTACGTGCCGGCGGCTGTCGCCATCCTGGCTGTGGCCGCGGTGGCCCGCCGGCTCAACCGCGCGGCGGCAGGCCCGCTTGCGCTCGTCGGGGCGATCTTCATGATTTCCCTTGCCTTCAGGACGGCCGATATCCCATTTTGCCCGTCTTTCCCTTTGGGAACGCATTTCGTATGGCATTGCCTGAATGCCGTGGTCCTGTACCTGTTGATTCGCACCCTCATCCGGACGAGCCTGCGCTCGTGAGAGACGAGGCACCGGTTGGGGGCGAGTTCGAAGGGGAGGGGAGCGGGTCGATGGTAAGCCGTCGCAAGTTTCGTCAGCCAGCCTCAAGTGGATCGTCATGACCGACAAGAAGACACCGGAAACGCCCGCCAACGATCTCGACGAGGCAGCTCTCTTCTACCACCGCTACCCGCATCCGGGGAAACTGGAGATCCAGGCGACCAAGCCGCTCGGCAACCAGCGCGACCTTGCCCTTGCCTATTCACCTGGCGTCGCCGCGCCTTGCATGGAGATCGCCCGCGATCCCTCGCTCGCGGCGGACTATACCGCGCGCGGCAACCTCGTTGCGGTCATCTCCAACGGGACCGCCGTTCTCGGCCTCGGCGCCATCGGGCCGCTTGCTTCCAAGCCGGTCATGGAAGGCAAGGCGGTCCTGTTCAAGAAGTTCGCCGGCATCGACGTCTTCGACATCGAGGTCGACGAGCTCGATGTCGACCGCTTCGTCGACGCGGTGGCGGTGCTGGAGCCGACCTTCGGCGGCATCAACCTGGAAGACATCAAGGCCCCCGAGTGCTTCATGATCGAGCGCGCATTGCGCGAGCGGATGAACATTCCCGTCTTCCACGACGATCAGCACGGCACGGCGATCATTGTTGCGGCCGCCGTCAAGAACGCGCTGGAGCTGGCCGGCAAGGACATCTCCGAGGTGAAAATCGTCGCCTCGGGCGCCGGGGCCGCGGCACTCGCCTGCCTCAACCTGCTGGTGTCGCTGGGCGCGCGCCACGAGAACATCTTCGTCACCGACATCGAGGGTGTGGTCTACAAGGGCCGCGAGACCCTGATGGACGAGTGGAAATCGGTCTTCGCCCAGGAGACGGATGCCCGCACCCTGGCCGACGTCATCCCGGGAGCGGACGTCTTTCTGGGCCTGTCCGCCGCCGGCGTGCTGAAGCCGGAGATGGTCGCGAGCATGGCGGAAAAGCCGCTGATCCTGGCGCTCGCCAACCCGCGGCCGGAGATCATGCCGGAGGCGGCGCTCGCCGTGCGCGACGACGTGATGATGTGCACGGGCCGCTCGGACTATCCCAACCAGGTCAACAACGTCCTCTGCTTCCCCTACATCTTCCGCGGTGCGCTCGATGTCGGCGCGACCTCGATCAATGAGGAGATGAAGCTCGCGGCCGTCGCGGCGATTGCCGAACTGGCCCGGGAGGAGCCGTCCGAGATTGCGGCGCGGGCCTATGGCGGCGTCAGCGAGACCTTCGGGCCAAAATACCTGATCCCCTCGCCCTTCGACCAGCGTCTCATCCTGCGCATCGCGCCGGCGGTGGCGCGCGCAGCGATGGAGACCGGTGTCGCCGCCCGGCCGATCGAGGATTTCGACGCCTATCACGACAGGCTCAACCGGTTCGTTTTCCGCTCCGGCCTGATCATGAAGCCGATCATCGCGGCCGCCCGTGACAGCGACACGCGCATCATCTACTCCAACGGCGAGGACGAGCGTGTGCTGCGTGCAGCACAGGTGCTGATCGAGGACCGGCTGGCACGACCGATCCTGATCGGACGTCCGTCGGTGATCGAGGCACGCTGCGAGCGTTTCGGCCTCAGGGTCAGGCCGGGCCGCGAATTCGAATGCATCAATCCGGAGGACGATCCGCGCTACCGCGACTATGTCGACAGCCTGCTGTCGCTGATCGGCCGGCGCGGCGTGACGCCCGAGGCGGCGCGCACCATGGTGCGCTCCAACACCACGGTGATCGGCGCGCTGGCCTTGCATCGCGGCGAGGCGGATGCGCTGATCTGCGGGCTCGAGGGCCGCTACTCCAAGCATCTGGCCGACGTGCGGGGCATTATCGGCACGGCGCCCGGCGTTCAGGATTTCTCCGCCCTGTCGCTGCTGATCAATTCGGGCGGTGCGACCTTCTTCACCGACACCTATGTCACCATCGACCCTTGCGCCCGCGAGATTGCCGAAACGACGATGCTCGCCGCCGAGGAAATCCGCCGCTTCGGCATCACCCCGCGCGCGGCTCTCCTTTCGGCCTCCAACTTCGGTTCACGGGACATGGAGTCGGCGGAAAGGATGCGCGAGGCCCTCGCCATGTTGCAGGAACTTGCCCCCGATCTGGAGGTCGATGGCGAAATGCACGGCGACAGCGCGCTGTCGGTGGCGATGCGCGGACGGGTGATGCCGGACTCACGCCTGACCGGCGAGGCGAACCTGCTGGTCTTCCCCTCGCTCGATGCGGCCAACATCGCTCTCAACCTCGTCAAGGTGATGACCGACAGCCTGCATGTCGGCCCGATCCTGCTCGGCACGGCCAAGCCCATGCACATTCTCACCCCGTCGGTAACCTCGCGCGGCGTGGTGAACATGTCGGCCTTCGCTGCCGTGGAAGCTCAGACCCGCAGCCGCGCCTGACCAGAATTCATTTGCCGGCTTTGTCATGATCGTGTTGACTCGCGTCATGAAAGCGTCGTCCGGCTGATGCATCCTGACTGGGCCGGAGAGGCGCTGCAGGGTGGAAACGATGGCACATGTTCTGGTGGTCTACGCGACGACGGAAGGCCAGACGCAAAAGATCGCGGGCCGCGTCGCCGACTGGCTGCGGGCCGCCGGCGACCAGGCGACGCTGGTCGATGCCCGCGCCGCCGCGGCGCTTGAGCTCGGCACCTTCGATGCGGCGATCCTGGCCGCCTCGCTTCATGTCGGGCGTCACCAGGCCGAGATGGTCGATTTCATTCGCAAGCAGCGCGCCCGGCTCGACCGTGTGCCCACCGCCTTCATCTCGGTCAGCCTGTCGGCGACCTCCAGGCTGGAGGAGGATCTTGCCGGGGCCCGGGCCGCGGTGGAGGACATGTTCGACGAACTCGACTGGGAGGCAACGAGCGTGCATCTCGCCGCCGGGGCCGTGCACGACCGGCGCATGAGCTTTCTCAAGCGCTGGGTCATCCACCGGATCCTGCGCGAGAAGGGCGTTTCGATGGATCCGTCCGGCGACATGGAGTTCACGGACTGGGCCGCCCTCGATGTTTTCCTGCAGACCTTCATGGAACGGGCGAGGACAGCGGGACGCGAATACGCGTGAGGCCGCGCGATGCGCGGCCTCCTGACTTGACTTGCTCGAGGATGAAACCGCCCGAAAAGGGGCGGTGTCTCACATGTTCGGGTAGTTCGGTCCCCCGGCCCCTTCCGGCACGGTCCAGGTGATATTGCCGTTCGGATCCTTGATGTCGCAGGTCTTGCAGTGGACGCAGTTCTGCGCGTTGATCTGGAAGCGCGGGGCGTCCTCGCCTTCCTCGATCCATTCATAGACGCCGGCCGGGCAGTAGCGGTTCGAGGGGCCGGCGAAGACGTCATGTTCCGACGCCTTCTGCAGTGCCTCGTCCTTCACCTTCAGATGGATCGGCTGGTCTTCCTCGTGATTTGTGTTCGACAGGAACACGGAGGAGAGCTTGTCGAAGGAGACCTCGCCGTCCGGCTTCGGATAGGCGATGGGGCTGTGCCTGGAAGCCGGCTCAAGGCCTTCGGAATCGCGCTTGCCGTGCGAGAGCGTACCGAAGAAGGAGACACCGAAAAGCTCGTTGGTCCACATGTCGAGGCCGCCGAGCATGGTGCCCAGCAGCGTGCCGAAACGCGACAGCAGCGGCTTGACGTTGCGCACCTTCTTCAGGTCGCGGCCGATCTCGCTCTCGCGCCAGGCAGTGTCGTAGTGACCGAGCTCGCTGTTCGCCTCGCCGCGCGCGATCGCCGCCGCGACTTCCTCGGCCGCCAGCATGCCCGACAGCATGGCATTGTGCGAACCCTTGATGCGTGGCACGTTGACGAAGCCGGCCGAACAGCCGATGAGCAACCCGCCGGGGAAGGAGAGTTTCGGAACCGACTGGTAGCCACCCTCGGTGATGGCGCGCGCGCCGTAGGAGATGCGCTTGCCGCCCTCGAACGTGTCGCGGATGGCCGGGTGGGTCTTGAACCGCTGGAACTCGTCGAAGGGCGACAGATACGGGTTCTTGTAGTTGAGGTGGACGACGAAGCCGACGGCGACCTGATTGTCCTCAAGGTGATAGAGGAACGAGCCGCCACCGGTCCTGTTGTCGAGCGGCCAGCCGAAGGAATGCTGGACGAGGCCCGGACGGTGCTGCTCCGGCGCGACCTGCCACAGCTCCTTGATGCCGATGCCGAATTTCGGGAAATCGCTGTCCTTGTCGAGGTCGAAGCGGGCGATCAGCTCCTTGGCCAGCGAGCCGCGCACGCCTTCCGCGATCAGCACGTATTTGCCGCGCAGCTCCATGCCGCGGGTGAAACCGGCGTTCGGCTTGCCGTCGCGGCCGACGCCCATGTCGCCGGTGGCGACGCCCACGACACGGCCCTCGTCGTCGTAGAGCACCTCGGCGGCGGCGAAGCCGGGATAGATCTCGACGCCAAGCCCTTCCGCCTTTTCGGCTAGCCAGCGGCAGACATTGCCAAGGGAAACGATGTAGTTGCCGTGATTGTTCATCAGCGGCGGCATCATCAGGTTCGGCAGGCGCATGGAGCCCGCCGGCCCGAGCACGAGGAAATGATCGGCCGTCACCTCCGTCTTGAACGGGGTGTCGGCTTCCTCGCGCCAGCCCGGCAGCAGCTTGTCGACACCGACCGGGTCGACCACGGCGCCGGAAAGGATGTGGGCGCCGACTTCCGAGCCTTTTTCCAGCACGACGACGGAGAGCTCCTCGCCCTTTTCCGCGGCGATCTGCTTGAGCCGGATCGCGGCGGACAGGCCGGCCGGACCGGCGCCGACAATCACGACGTCGAAATCCATGCTCTCGCGTTCGCCCAGCGTCTCCGTTTCGCTCATAGCACTCTCCCTCTCATGTGCCCTGTGCCTCGCCTTTTCGCGCTTTCTGTTTAGTGCAGCGCGAAAGTCGCTGCAATGTCGATAAGCCAATGACAGGGATATTACGTTTACGTAAAGGGCATATGCATTGGTGCCTGTGCGGTCAAGCCCAGGCAATTGCGCTTCGCCGGTCGATGCGGCACAACAGGGACATGGAACCAGGAGAACCGATCGACGACCATCCCGCCGGGGACGCGCAGCTTGCCGGCCCGTCGCGTGAGATGTCGGTTGCCGCCGGTCTTGAGGCGCTGCTCGATTTCTATGTCTCCGCGGGTGCCGATGCCTGGCTGGAGAGCGGGCCGGTCGATGCCTTCGCGCTCACGGCGCGGCCACCGGTCGCGCGCCATCCCCAGAGCGGGCAGAATCAGGGTGCGCAGGACCAGGGCGCACAGAACCATGCCGCCCGGCACGATGCGGTGCCCGCGTCCTTGCGCGCCGCGCAGACAGGGCCGGGGGGCGGGCCTGCGCAGGAGCACGCCCGTCCGGTGGCCCAGCCGCCAGCCGCCCTGACCACAGCCTCGGGCGCGGTCCTGCCGGGTGACGAGGCCGTTGTCGCCGCGCGCGATGCGGCCCGCACGGCGGCAACGCTGGAGGAACTGCGTGAGACGCTCGCCCGTTTCGAGGGATGCAACCTGCGCCTGACGGCCAAGTCGCTTGTCTTTGCCGACGGGCCGGCCAACGCGCCGCTGATGTTTGTCGGCGAGGCGCCGGGCCGCGACGAGGACCTGCGCGGGGTGCCGTTCGTGGGCCGCTCCGGGCAGTTGCTCGACCGGATGATCGAGGCGATCGGCCTGACGCGCGGCGACGTCTACATCACCAATGTCGTGCCCTGGCGCCCTCCGGGCAACCGGACCCCGAGCCCGCAGGAAACGGAGATCTGCAAGCCGTTCGTGTTGCGCCAGATCGAGCTTGTGCGCCCGCGCGTGCTGGTCTTCCTGGGAGGTGCGTCCGCCAAGGCGCTGACCGGCGCCCAGGAGGGAATCCTGCGCCTGCGCGGACGCTGGACGCAAATGCCGCTCGGCGACGACGGTGCGATCAAGGCGGTGGCGACGCTGCACCCGGCCTACTTGCTGCGCAACCCGGTGCAGAAGCGGCTCGCCTGGCGCGATTTCCTGGCCGTGCGCGAGGCGCTTGGGTCCCCGCAGGCCGGCTGATCGCCGCGTCGATGGCGTGCACCATCTTTTTCTTCTCGCCGCCGCCACCTATATGGGCAGAGGCCGGTCTTGCGGCTCGCGTGTTTCCGCCTGTTTGATTGAAGGGATTTCTCTTGTTCGACAGTATCCGCCGACGGCTTCCGGGCAAATGGGGCAATGTGCCGACGACAGTTCCGGTCGTCCGCCTGCAGGGCGCCATCGGCATGGCCTCGCCGCTTCGCCCCGGCCTGTCGCTCGCCACGCTCGCTCCCGTGCTCGACAAGGCCTTCGGTTTTGAGGCTCCCGCAGTGGCGCTGGTCATCAACTCGCCCGGCGGGTCGCCGGTGCAGTCGCGCCTGATCCATGACCGGATACGGGAGCTTGCAGGGGAAAAGAAGCGCGAGGTGCTCGTCTTCGTCGAGGACGTCGCGGCCTCGGGCGGCTACATGCTCGCGGTCGCCGGCGACGAGATCTTCGCCGATGCCAGCTCGATCGTCGGCTCCATCGGCGTGGTCTCCGCCGGCTTCGGCTTCACCGAGGCGATCGCGAGGCTTGGCATCGAGCGGCGGGTGCACACGGCCGGCGAAAGCAAGGCGATCCTCGACCCCTTCCGTCCCGAGCGGGACGAGGATGTGCGCCACTTGAAGACGATTCAGCAGGAGATGCACGAGAGCTTTATCGCCTTGGTCAAGGCGCGGCGGGGAGATGTCCTGTCCGAGGCGCCGGACCTTTTCTCCGGCCTGTTCTGGACGGGCAGCACGTCCCGCGACCTGGGGCTTGTCGATGGCATCGGCAATATCCGCTCGGTCCTGCGCGCAAGGTTCGGGGACAAGGTGAGGATGCGGCTCGTGGGCGGCCAGCGGTCGATCTTCTCGCGCAAGCAGGGCGTCGGCGTCTCCGGGGCAAGCCTGCTTTCAGGCGGGTCCTTGAGCGAAGGCTGGGCCGAGGACGCTGTCGCGACGCTGGAGCAGCGCGCATTATGGGCACGCTACGGACTTTAGGCTGAAGCGACCCTCAGTCCGGGAGGATGGAATGGTCAATGTATTTGCAGCAGCGGGACTGGCGATCGGCGGCTACCTGCTTGTCCGTGCCGTTCGCCGGGAAATGGGCCGGGTCGAGAAGAAAGTCTCCAGGGTCGCCCGCAAGACGCCCGACGGACAGCCGATCAAGACGCTCGAACGGGATCCCGAGACGGGCCGCTACCGGCCGAAGGACTGAGCTCGTGTTCCCGGGCGCCGATGGTGCCCGGCACTGCGCTGGTCAGTGCTCGGTTTCGCACAGGGCGTGATCGGCAAGCGTGTGGATCACGTTGCACTCGCCGACGGTCTCTCCGTGGCAACTCGCCAGCACCCGCGACAATTCCCCTTCAAGTCTCCGCAACCGTGCGATCTTCTCGCGAATTCCGGCAAGGTGGCCGGCCGCGATCAGATGGGCCTCCGTGCAGGGCATTTGCGGGTTCTCGCTGAGATGCAGCAATTCTCGGATCGCCTCCAGCGACAGTCCGAGATCGCGGGCATGGCGGATGAAGGTCAGCCGGTCGCGGGCTGCCTGCGAATAGCGCCGCTGGTTGCCGGCCGAGCGAACCGGCTCATCGATCAGTCCCTGCTGCTCGTAATAGCGGATTGTCGGCACCTTCACGCCGCATTGCCGGGACAGTTCGCCGATCGAGTACATCGCTGATCACCCTCTCAAATCTCTAGTCTCTAGAGAAATTAGGGATGTCCGGCCGCGTCGGCAAGGTGACAACAGGGACATGAGCGGGAAAGAGGGGCGCATACATGACGGTGGGAGGGCAGTTCGGCCGGGCCGGACATGCCGCCGGACCGGGGCTGCGCTGTCGCAGCTCCCGGCCTGGGTTCCGGGTAGAGGCCTTGGGCCCGTCCCCGGGAGGGCGAGCCCTCAGCGGTAGGTGGCGGTGTATCCGCGGACGGCGCGCGGGCAGGTCGACTGCACGATCACCGTGCCGTTCGGATAGACATACCGGACCTTGCTGCAATTGTCCGCCGGCGGGCTCTGCACGATGCGCTCGCGGCCATAGCGCCTGCGGGGGTAGTTCGGCGAGTGGGTCACCACCGCGGCCGCGGTCTCCGAGCCCATGCATTCGCGCGAGGCGCAAAGAATGACGCCGCTGGCCGGCCCGCGGTGACCCCAGACCTTGCTGCCGCCGCCGCCTGTTGGCGGGGAACTGTCGGTCGCGCTGGTGGTCGCACCACCGCCATTGCCGTTGGTGCTGGCCTGTGCCAGGGCACCGGTGCTTGCAAGCGCCATGGAAAGGGCGGTCACGCCCGCCAGGGTCAGGGTCTTGAGTTCAAACATGTCTTCGTCCTCCATGTCTCCGGCCGCGGAGCCATTCCGCTGGTCCGGCTCTGGATGGCGCGGGGCTTTTCTCCTCCTGTATCGTCATCGCATTTTCATGATGCCGTAGCGGAAGATTTAACGCTGTGATGTGCAGCACAGTCGCGGCGAAGGCGGTTCGGTTCGCCCCGGCGCCGGCTCCGCCTTGACGCAGGCGGGCGTTGATGGCACCTCTCGCCCGGCGCCAGCCGGGGCACGTCCGTGGCTGCGTTCCCGCCGAATTCAAGGACGAGAGACATGACGAGCGAAGCCGTGCCTGCGCATATGCGGCCCGAGAACTCCTTCCAGGGGTTGATCCTGACGCTGCAGCGCTTCTGGGCGGACCAGGGTTGCGTCGTCCTGCAGCCCTACGACATGGAGGTCGGTGCCGGCACGTTTCACCCGGCGACGACGCTGCGCTCGCTCGGGCCGCGTCCGTGGAAGGCGGCCTATGTGCAGCCCTCGCGCCGCCCGACTGACGGGCGCTATGGCGAGAACCCGAACCGGCTGCAGCACTATTACCAGTTTCAGGCGATCCTCAAGCCGTCGCCGGAAAACCTGCAGGAGCTCTACCTGCAGAGCCTCTACGCGATCGGCCTCGATCCGGCCCTGCACGACATCCGCTTCGTCGAGGACGACTGGGAGAGCCCGACGCTCGGCGCCTGGGGACTCGGCTGGGAGTGCTGGTGCGACGGGATGGAAGTGTCGCAGTTCACGTATTTTCAGCAGGTGGCCGGGTTCGAGTGCTCGCCGGTCTCCGGCGAACTCACCTACGGGCTGGAGCGCCTGGCCATGTATATCCAGGGCGTCGATAACGTCTACGACCTCAACTACAACGGCCGCGAGGGTGCGGAAAAGGTCACCTATGGCGATGTCTTCCTGCAGGCCGAGCAGGAATACTCGCGGCACAATTTCGAGCACGCCGACACGGACATGCTGTTCCGCCATTTCAAGGATGCGGAAGAGGAATGCCGCCGCCTGCTTGATGCCGGGGCGAAGGCGCGCGATGCGGCCGGTGCCGCCGTCCACCAGGTGGTGCTGCCGGCCTACGACCAGTGCATCAAGGCAAGTCATGCCTTCAACCTGCTCGATGCGCGCGGCGTCATCTCGGTGACCGAGCGCCAGAGCTACATCCTGCGCGTGCGGGAACTGGCCAAGGCCTGCGGCGCGGCCTTCCTGGAGACCGAAGCCGGCGGCGTCGGCTACTCCGGGTAGGTTTTCGCTCGCCGGTACACGCCTGGCATGCTAGGGTCAGGACCCATTAAATTGGCGGATATGGTCGGAGCGAATTTGTGCGGAGGCAAGGAGCAAGGCCGAAGGAAGGCTGAAGCCTTTCAAGGGTTTGCGACACTGACGCCCGTGCAAATTCGCCCGATCCGAAGGACGTTCGATCTGACGGCGATCTGCCGCGTCAAAACTCTCGACCGGGGCCCGACCCCGCTCTTCGAGCCTTTCCTAGCATCTCTTGTCATATCAAACGCCATCTTCGTCAATTTAACGGGTCCTGACCCTAGTTACCGCGATGTTTCCACTGGGAGGCATTGCGATGCAGCGTTTCGTCGTTTTGGTCTTTTCCGCGATTTTTGCGGCAGGTGTCGCAGCTTCCGCCTCGCCCGCCCTGGCGAGGACCAAGGCGGGGATCACGCCACTGTCCGTCTGCTCCAGCAAGGGCGAGTGGGACAAGCTCAACAGAACGCTCCAGACCCGCGCCCACGCCTACCACACGGAGTTCCTGGGGCGCATCGACAAGAGCAACCCGAACCGGCAGGACAAGAACGCGGCTGCCCGCAGCGCCCTTGCGGGCACGAAGAAGGGCCAGTCGGTCGACGTGAACTGCCGTCCGCTGCCGGGCGGCACGGTTCACGTCGACGATGCCGGCGGCTTTTCCGGCTACATGTGTGTTCGCGCGCCGAAGTGGAAATCCTGCGGCTGGATCCACAAGCGCTATTTCACCGACTACTTCGGCGCCACTTCCGACCCGAAGGTCTGGCGCCGCAACCCGCAGCAGGAACTTCTCTTTCTCTATCGATGAGAGACGGTCTCAGCCGATTTCGCCCGGTCGGTGACCTGTGTCACAGTCCGCGCCGCGACGACGGTTTCAAGTGTCCCGTGCTTGCAGTAGCGTAAGCGCCAATCGCGGACGCAAGGGGACCTTTGCCACATGGCTACCTGGATCGTGCTCGGGCTGATCGTTCTGATCGGCCTCTATCTCGTCTATCTCTACAATGATCTCGTCCGGAAACGGCAGATGGTGCGCGAGGGCTGGAGCGGCATCGACGTGCAGCTGAAGCGCCGCTCCGATCTCATTCCCAATCTGGTCGAGACGGTGAAGGGCTACGCGACGCATGAGCGCGAGGCGCTGGAAGCCGTGACCGAGATGCGGGCGAGGGCGGCCGGCATGCCGCGCGACGACGTTGCCGGACGGGCCCAGGCGGAAGGCATGCTGTCCCAGGCGCTGGGCCGCCTCTTCGCCGTTGCCGAAGCCTATCCCGATCTGAAGGCAAACGAGAACTTCCGTGACCTGCAGGCTTCCATCGAAAAGACCGAGGACGCCCTGCAGATGGCCCGGCGCTACTACAACGGCGCGGTGCGCGCGCTGAACGTTCTGGTGGAGAGCTTCCCCTCGAACCTGGTTGCCGGTCGCTTTGGCTTCACCCAGGAAGATTACTTCGAGATCGAGGATCCGGCCGACCGGGCCGTGCCCAAGGTCGCGTTCTGAAGGGGCGGGTCATGCGTCTGCACGATCTCCCGGTCCGTGTCGCCGGCTGGCTTGTCGCGCTGCTCCTGTGCATGGCGCCAGTCGCCGCGCAGGCCGAAGAGCGCATTCTGGCGTTCAACTCGACGGTCGAGGTTGCCTCCGACGGCGAATTCACCGTCACCGAGACGATCCGGGTGCGCGCGGAAGGCAACCAGATCCGTCGTGGCATCTACCGTGATATCCCGCTTGCCTTCGAAACGGCGGACGGGAGCAGGGCGATGGCCGGCTTCGATCTCGTCTCGGTCCGGCGCGATGGTGCGGAGGACGGCTATTCCGTCAATCGCGGCGGCAGCGGCGTGCGCGTCTATATCGGCCGCGAGGACGTGTTCCTGCGGCCCGGCACCTATAACTACACGATCGTCTACCGCACCGACCGCCAGGTCCGCTTCTTCGGCAGCCATGACGAAGTTTACTGGAACGCGACCGGCAACGAGTGGAACTTCCCGATCGACAAGGCGGTCGCACGGGTCGTGCTGCCCGAAGGCAGCACCGCCAAGGACTACTCCGCCTATACGGGCGCCTATGGTGCCGCCGGCCGGGACTTTACCGCCCGCATCGAGGATGGTGGCCGCAGCGTGCTCTTCACCTCCACGCGCGTCCTGGCCCCCGGCGAGGGGCTGACGGTCAATGTCGAGATGGCAAAGGGCGTGGTCGCGGAACCGACCGCCGAACAGGAACTGGGCTATTTCCTGTCCGATCATTTTGGCGAAATCCTTGGCGGCATCGGCCTCGTGCTTGCGCTCGTTTATTATCTCTGGGTCTGGTGGCTGGTCGGCCGCGATCCGCGCAAGGGCGTGATCTTTCCCCGTTTCGAGGGACCTGAAGGGATTTCTCCCGCGCTGTCGAACTACGTTGTGGGCAAGGGGTTTGGCGATGGCGGCTGGCGGGCGCTCTCCGCAGCTTGCATCAGCCTTGCCGTGAAGGGGCGGTTGGTGCTCGAGGACCTTGCCGGCGACCTGAAGCTGACGCGTCCGGAAGGGACGCAAGGTGACTACAGCGGGTTGGCGCGCGGCGAAAAGGCGATCGCGCGGTGGCTCGACGGGCGCGATGGCAGTTTCACCGTGTCCAAGGCGAACGGGACGGCGGTCAAGTCGTTCGGTAACACGTTCCGCGGGGCCATCGAGGGCGAGAACCGCAACCGCTTTTTCAAGTCGAACACGCTTTATCTTGTTCCCGGAGTGGCGATTTCCGTGGTGACGATCTTCGCGCTGCTCGCCTTCGGCAATCTCAGCGACAACCAGATCGCCTTCATGATTCCGATTTTCATGATCACCTTTGTCGTGGTCATGTTCACGGTGCAGATCGGCAAGGCGTTCCGCCGTTCGCGCGGCATCGCGTTGCGGATCGTTTTCACCCTCGTCATCTTCGGCTTCATCACCATGGGCCACCTCGTCGGTGCGGCCGCGCTGCTGCAGGCGCAAGGAGCCATTCCGCCGCTGGCGCTCATCGCCGTCGCGTTGCTTGCCGTCAACATCCTCTTCTTTTTCCTGATCGGCGCTCCGACGGCGCTCGGCCGGGCGGTCACGGACGAGATCGAAGGCCTGAAGATGTATCTCGAGGTCGCCGAAAAGGACCGGATGAACATGGAAGGGGCGCCTGAAATGAGCCCTTCCCGCTTCGAGACGCTGCTTCCCTATGCGGTGGCGCTCGACGTCGAAAAGCCGTGGTCGAAGGCCTTCGAGACATGGCTTCTGACGGCGGCCGGCGCGGCCGCTGCGACCGCCTATGCGCCGACCTGGTATTCGGGCCGGGCCTTCGACAGCCATGATGTCGCGGGAACCCTGGGAGACACGGTAGGTGCCATGTCGGGCACCTTCACGTCCTCGCTTCCCGCGCCGAAATCCTCAAGTTCGGGCGGCGGAGGCGGAGGGTTCTCCGGCGGCGGCGGCGGCGGTGGCGGCGGCGGCGGCTGGTAGTTTCGCTGCCGCCCGCGTGCGCGCGGGGGTGACTTTTTCCCCTGCACTTGCTAACGGACGCGGGATGAAAATCGGATGGCGCGCCAATGGTGTGCTCATCCCGGCCCCAAACTTCGAGATCCCGCAATGCCCGACCTTCTCCTGGAGCTCTTCAGCGAGGAAATTCCCGCCCGCATGCAGCGCCGCGCGGCGGAAAACCTGAAGCAGCTGGTGACCGATGCGCTGGTCGACCAGGGCGTGACCTATGAGGGCGCGAAGGCCTTCGCGACGCCGCGCCGCCTGGCACTGCACATCGCCGGTCTGACGGCGGGCTCGAAGCCGACCCGGGAAGAGCGGAAGGGCCCGCGCGTCGGCGCGCCGGAAAAGGCGCTCGAGGGGTTCCTGCGCGGTGCCGGGCTTGCCTCCATCGACGAGGCGCAGGTCGCCTCCGACCCGAAGAAGGGCGACTTCTACGTTGCGGTGATCGAGAAGCCCGGACGCGCGACGCCCGAGATCTTCGCCGAGATCATGCCGGGCATCATCCGGGGCTTCCCCTGGCCGAAATCGATGCGCTGGGGGTCTGGCTCCTTGCGCTGGGTGCGCCCGCTCCATTCCATTGTCGCGACCTTCGGCCCGGAGACCGAGGAGCCGGAGGTGATTCCCTTCGAGGTCGACGGCGTCGCTTCGTCGAACATCACGCGCGGCCACCGCTTTCTGGCGCCCGATGCCTTCGAGGTGCGGCGGCTGGAGGACTATGCCGACAAGCTGGAAAAGGCGAAGGTCGTGCTCGACGCCGACCGGCGCAAGGACATCATCGCCAATGACGCGCGCAATCGTGCCATGGCTCTGGGCCTGGAGCTGGTCGAGGACGAGGGCCTTCTGGAGGAAGTCGCCGGCCTGGTTGAATGGCCGGTGGTGCTGGTGGGTTCCTTCGAGGAAGCGTTCCTGGAACTCCCCGACGAGGTCATCCGCCTGACCATTCGCGCCAACCAGAAATGCTTCGTGCTGCGCAATCCCGCAACCGGCCGGCTCTCCAACCGCTTCGTCGCGGTCTCCAACATCGAGGCCGCCGATGGCGGCGCGACGATCATCGCCGGCAACGAGAAGGTGATACGCGCCCGTCTGTCGGATGCCCGCTTCTTCTGGGAGACGGACCTCAAGGCGCCGCTCGAAAGCCGGCTGCCCAAGCTCGACAGCGTCGTCTTCCACGAGAAGCTCGGCACGCAGGGCGCGCGGGTGAACCGTCTCGAGGCCCTGGCCCGCGAGATCGCGCCGCTGGTCGGCGCGGACGCGGAGAAGGCGGGCCGCGCCGCCCGCCTTGCCAAGGCCGACCTGCCGACGCAGATGGTCTACGAGTTTCCCGAACTGCAGGGCCAGATGGGCCGCACCTATGCGCAGATGCAGGGCGAAGAGCCTTCGATCGCCCTTGCCATCGAGGATCACTACAAGCCGCAAGGCCCGTCAGACGCCGTGCCGGCCGATCCGGTCGCGATTGCGGTTGCGCTTGCCGACAAGCTCGACCTGCTGGCCGGTTTCTGGGCCATCGACGAGAAGCCGACCGGCTCCAAGGATCCCTTCGCCCTGCGCCGCGCCGCGCTCGGCGTGATCCGGATCGTGCTGGAGAACGGGCTGCGGCTCGCGTTGGAATCGCTGTTGGCGCACGCCAATCCGGCAACGGCAAAGGCGAGCCCGCTTGCCGCCGACCTCCTCGCCTTCTTCGCCGATCGTCTCAAGGTACATCTGCGCGAGCAGGGCGCTCGTCACGACCTCATCGATGCGGTCTTCGCGCTGGAAGGGCAGGACGACCTGTTGATGGTGGTCCGCCGCGTCGAGGCGCTGGGGGCGTTTCTGGCGACCGAGGACGGAGCCAACCTGCTTGCCGGCGTCAAGCGGGCGGCGAACATCCTGCGCGCGGAAGAGAAGAAGGACGGGGAGGAGATTTCCGGCCGGCCGCATGCCGACCATCTGGCCGAAAAGGCCGAGATCGATCTTGCCGCCGCCATCGATACCGCCCGCGCCGATATTCGCGAGGCGCTCAAGGACGAGGACTTTGCCCGTGCAATGACGGCGCTGGCCGGCCTGCGCGCGCCTGTCGACCGCTTTTTCGACGACATTCTCGTCAATGCGGATGACGCGGATCTCAGGCTCAACCGTTTGCGCCTGCTCGCCGAAATCCGCGAGGCGACGCTTGAGATCGCCGACTTCTCCAGGATTGCCGGCTGAGGCGAA
The DNA here is from genome assembly GCF_030733745.1 of Stappia sp. MMSF_3263. Taxonomy (GTDB): domain Bacteria; phylum Pseudomonadota; class Alphaproteobacteria; order Rhizobiales; family Stappiaceae; genus Stappia. The sequence goes on from NZ_JASHIK010000001.1 coordinate 398,386, forward strand.
GGACGGAAGACCGCTACGGCACCGGGTCGATGCACTGGCATCGCCCGTTGGTCGACACCGACGCCTCGTAGTAGTCGGCCTGCATGGTGACGGAGATCTCGACGATCTGCGTGATGACGAAGCCGCAGCTCTTGCCGGCCTCGCACTCGCCGGCAAAGCCGCAGCCGCCGTTGCCTGCCTCCATGACATTGGCGAAGGCGTGCTGCACGGCCTTCAACGGCGTGCGGCCCAGGCCGCCGGCCTTGACGGCCTGGTTTTCAAGGCTTCCGCATTTCATCCGCGTGATCTCCGGTTGAGGGTGCGGATGAATTCAAGCAACAGTGGTGACGTTACGTCAACAAGTTTGCCGGCGGATCACTCCGCCGGCGTGCCGGCCAGCCGGGCCACCGGCTCTTCCTTGATCGGCCAGTGGACAACGGCGGCAAAGAGCCCGAGCGCGATGCCGAGATACCAGATCACGTCATAGGAGCCGGTCTGGTCGTAGAGCCGGCCGCCCAGCCAGACGCCGAGGAACGAGCCGATCTGGTGGGAGAAGAAGACGAAGCCGAACAGTGTCGCCATGTAGCGCGGACCGAACATTACCGCCACGAGCCCGGATGTCGGCGGCACGGTGGACAGCCACAGGAAGCCCATCGTGCCGGCAAAGACCAGCACCGTCAGCGGCGTCGCCGGTGCCATCAGGAACAGCGTGATCGCCACCGCGCGGCCGATATAGATCAGCGACAGGAAATAGGGCTTGGAGAAGCGGCCGCCGATATAGCCGGAGGCGAGCGCGCCGAACACGTTGCAGAAGCCGATCAGCGCGATGGCGATGGCGCCCCATTTCGGATCGAGGCCGAGATCCGCGATATAGGGCGGTAGGTGCACGGTGATGAAGGCGACGTGGAAGCCACAGACGAAGAAGCCGAAGGTCAGCAGGATGAAGCCGCGGGTGCCGAAGGCCTCGGCGATGGCCTGCTTCAGGTTCTGGTCGGCGATGCCTGATCCGGCGACATGGGCCGCCGGCTTGCCCCTCAGCGCGATGGCGAGGAAGGGGACGAGCAACATCAGCCCGCCGAGAATATAGAGCGTCTCCTGCCAGCCGAAGGCGTCGAGCAGACCCTGGCTGAGCGGGGCGAACAGGAACTGGCCAAAGGAACCGGCGGCGGTGCCGATGCCGAAGGCGAGGGAACGCTTCTCCGGTGTAACGGCGCGGCCGAAGGAGGCGAGCACCAGCGAGAAGGACGAGAAGGCGACACCGAGGCCGATGAGCACGCCGCCCGACAGATGCAGCACGAGTGGGCTTTCCGCCTGCGCCATGATGATCAGGCCGGCCATGTAGAGGACGCCGCCAAAGGCGAGGGTACGGGCGGTGCCGAAGCGGTCGGCGATCATGCCGGCCACCGGCTGCGCCGCGCCCCACACGAGGTTCTGGATGGCGAGCGCCAGCGCGAAGATCTCGCGCGACCATCCGCGCGCCTCGGTCATCGGGGCGAGGAACAGGCCAAGCGCCGAGCGCGGGCCGAAGCTGATCAATGCGACGAGGCAGCCGCACGCGATGATCAGCGGCAGGCTGACCGCGACGCGCGGCAGCGGGGAGGGGGAGGCGGTTGTCATTGTCTGAAGTTCCCGGCGAAGGGCCGGCGCGATCGCCGGCAGTCTCAGTTGCCGCGACTATGCGTGATTTGATGACATAAAAATAATGAAACATATTTATCCAAGACATTCGCATCTTGCATGTAACGAGACCTTCAGGCAGTGACGAAAACGGGTCGAAACGGGAGACGGCATGAATATCGATGATATGCGCGCCCTGGTCGCGGTGGTTGAGGGCGGTACGCTTGCCCAAGCGGCGGCGCGCCTGCACCTGACCCAGCCTGCCATCACCCGCCGCCTCCAGCGGCTGGAGGAAAGCCTCGGCGTCACCCTGCTTGATCGCGACCAGAAGCCGGCTCGCCCGACGGAACAGGGGCGCTCCGCCTATCGTGCCTGCGTCGATATCCTGCGCGCCACCGAGGACCTGCGCCGCGCGGTGGGGCGCCCGTCCGCCGGTCAGGTGCTCCGTCTGGGTGTGACGCCCGGTGTCATGGATGCGGTGCTGCGGCCGGTCTTCGACGGGCTCGCCCGTGATGTGCCGGATGGTCGGCTCGATCTGCGCACCGGACCGAGCATCGATCTGCGTGCGGCCCTGCGCGGAGGCGAACTCGACGCGGCGATCGTCTTCCTGCGTGAGGAGAAAGGCCCCGATCCGCGCGAGACGGCGATTCGCGTCGGCATGGAAGAAGTCTCCGTGGTTGCCGCGCGTTCCGCCGGCCTGCCGGAACGCATGGAACTGGAGGACCTTGCGGACCATCCTTTCGTGATCAATCCCGACGGCTGCGGATTTCGAACGGGCCTGGAGCATCGTTTCCTGCGTTGCGGCAAGTCGCTCACCGTCGCCGCCTCCGTCTGGGGCATTCCGCAACAGCTGCAGTTGATCGTCGACGGGGTGGGTATCGGCCTCGTTCCTCGCCGCATGGTGCGTGCCAGCATGGAGAGCGACAGGCTTCAGATCATCGAAGTCCCCGACTTCACTCCCCGTCTCGCGGTCTGGATGATGACCGCCGGCCATTTGCCGGCTTTGGCGCCTGCGCTTGAGGCGGTGCGCCGGGCGGCGGAACAAGTCTTTGAAACAGAATAGAAATATCTATTCATCCTACAAAATATCGGTGCTGCGACAAGAAAGACATTGGCAAGGAGCGGGCGCGTGCCTATATATACCCCGTACGAGCATAACCGACGGCTATTGCCGCGTTTTTTAAACGACGGTTTATGCTCAAATTGAGCAAAAGAAGATCCGGAGTTGCCACACGAAGGCGTACTGCCCGGATCGACGCATTGCTCCATGTAGACGGATCGTGCCTCGCGGGCGGTCCGGAAAGCCAGGGAGGTCATCATGGCCACCATTGCACTCGATATCGGTCACCGTCCCGCCGCCAGCGCCGCATCGGCGCGTGCCTCGGGCTTCGCGCCCCTGGAGCGGCCCGAGCTTGCCTACACGCCGGAAGTCGCCGAGGCGACCGCGCCGGTCTACGAGAAGGTCAAGGACTTCATCCCGCAGATCGAGTGGCCGGTGCTGGCGCCGGTGATCCATGCGATCAACAAGCTCAAGAAGGAGCGCAACGCCGTCATCCTGGCGCATAACTACATGACGCCGGAAATCTTCCACGGCGTGGCGGATATCGTCGGCGACAGCCTGGCGCTGGCCAAGGAAGCGGCCAAGACCGACGCGGATGTGATCGTTCAGTGCGGCGTGCACTTCATGGCCGAGACGGCGAAGATCCTCAATCCCGACAAGACGGTGCTGATCCCGGACATGAAGGCCGGCTGCTCGCTCGCCGAATCGATCACGGCAGCCGATGTGCGCGCCCTGCGCGAGAAGCACCCCGGCGTGCCGATCGTCACCTATGTGAACACCTCGGCCGACGTGAAGGCGGAATGCGACATCTGCTGCACCTCGGCCAACGCCGTGCAGGTGGTGGAGAGCCTGGGCGCGCCGAAGGTGCTGCTCATCCCCGACCAGTACCTGGCCGCCAACGTGGCGCGCCAGACCGATGTCGAGATCCTGACCTGGGCGGGTGCCTGCGAGGTGCACGAGCGCTTCACCGCAGCCGAGTTGCGTGAGTATCGCGAGATCGAGCCGGAGGTGAAGATCATCGCCCATCCGGAATGCCCGCCGGAGGTGGTTGACGAGGCCGATTTCACCGGCTCGACCGCCGGCATGATCGACTGGGTCAAGCAGAACCGCCCGGGCAAGGTGATGCTCGTCACCGAATGCTCGATGGCCGACAACATCGCCTCGGAAACGCCGGGCGTCGATTATGTGCGGCCCTGCAACCTGTGCCCGCACATGAAGCGCATCACCTTGTCGAAGATCCTCGATGCATTGGTCGAGATGCGCGACGAGGTGACTGTCGATCCGGTCATCTCGGCCCGAGCCCGCCAGTCGGTCGAGCGGATGATCAATCTCAAGAGCTGACATTTGGTCGCGCCCGGAGCGTACCGCTTCGGGCGCAATTCGTTTGGCAAGCCGTGATGCCGGGGTAAGATTGCAGACCGACGGCGGCCTCCGGGCCGGGTCGCTCTGGCCGGCTTTGCGCGAAAGGCGGAAACGGCCGGGCCATTCGGCTCCCGGCTTTCTCGGCGCATCTGCCTCTGCCTTTACCCGTGGCCGCCAGCCGGCCTTGTCCCTGCCCTTGGCCTCCATGGCCCTTCCCCGGACGTGAAAACATGACGTCAGCCCGCCCTGCCACCTCGCATATCGACGATGTCGTCATCCTCGGCGGAGGCCTCACGGGCCTGTTCTGCGCGCTGAAGCTGGCGCCGCGCCCGGTCACCATCCTGTCCGCCTCGCCGATCGGCGAGGGTGCCTCCTCGGCCTGGGCGCAGGGCGGCATCGCCGCCGCCGTCTCCGACGAGGACAGCGCCGCCGCCCACGCTGCCGATACGATGGCCGTCGGCGGCGGACTGTGCGACGAGAAGGTCGTGCGGCTGATGACCGAGGAGGCGGGCGAGCGTGTCCGCGACCTGCTCGGTTATGGCGTGCCGTTCGACATGGACCTGGAAGGCCGGCTGCAGCTCTCCCGCGAGGCGGCGCATTCGGTCAACCGGATCGTGCGCGTGCGTGGCGACATGGCCGGGCGGGCGATCATGGACGCGCTTGTGGCCGCGGTTCGCAAGACCCCGTCGATACGGGTCGTCGAGGGATATCTGGGCGAGGAACTGCTGCATGAAGGGCGTCTCGTCACCGGTGTGCTCGCTCGCCGCCGGGGTGACCGCGAGCGGCTTGCCTTTCCCGCCCATGCGGTGGTGCTTGCCTCCGGTGGCATCGGCCATCTCTTTGCGGTGACCACCAACCCGCCGGAGGCAAACGGCCAAGGCATTGCCATGGCGCTCAATGCCGGCGCGGTGATTGCCGATGCGGAGTTCGTCCAGTTTCACCCGACCGCGCTGAATGTCGGCCAGGATCCGGCACCGCTTGCCTCCGAGGCTCTGCGCGGCGAAGGCGCGATCCTGATCGATTCCGCCGGTCGGCGGTTCATGGAGGAGATCGATCCGCTGAAGGAGCTCGCTCCGCGCGACGTCGTTGCGCGGGCGGTCTTTGCCGAAACGCTGTCCGGGCGAGGCGCTTTCCTCGACTGCCGGGAGGCGATCGGCGCAGCGTTTCCGGACCGGTTCCCGACGGTGCATGCCGCCTGCCTGAAGGCGGGTATCGATCCGGTTCGCGAGCCGATCCCGGTGGCGCCCGCCGAGCACTACCACATGGGCGGCGTGCTGACCGATGCCAACGGCCGCACCTCGCTCGACAATCTCTGGGCGGCCGGCGAGGTTGCCTCCACCGGCGCCCATGGCGCCAACCGGCTCGCCTCCAACTCGCTGCTGGAAACGGTGGTCTTCGCCGCCCGCATCGCCGAGGATATCCAGAACCAGATGCCCAATCCGCGTACCGCGCACTGGCCGGGCATCGACGACCATATCCAGGAGCCGACCCGGCGCAACGAGGTCGAGCGCGAGGCCATCGGCATGTTGCGGCGGGCAATGGCCACAGGCGTCGGGGTGATCCGCGACGCGGATGGGCTCACCGGAACGCTTGCCGTCATCGATGCGCTTGAAGCACGCTGCAAGCGCCGCTCGATTCGCAACATGATGACCGCCGGCAAGGCCGTGACCGCCTCCGCGCTGATGCGCCGGGAAAGCCGCGGCGGGCACTGGCGATCCGATTTCCCTCAAACCGATCCGGCACTGGCCCGGCGGTCCTTCGTCACCCTCAAGGATGTCGAGGCGGCGGTTGCCGCCGCCCGCGACAGCGAGGTCGGGCGGGCCGCCGTTGCCCGGCTTGCACGTGATGGCGGAGACGAGACATGAGCGCTGCCGGCAATCTTCCGGTTCTGCCCGGCCTACTGGTCGAGGATGCGGTCCGCGCTGCCCTGTTGGAGGACTGGGGCCGGGCCGGCGACATCACCGCTCAGGCAACGCTGTCCCCGGAGCTTCGCGCAAGCGCCGTCATCGCCGCCCGCCAGCCCGGTCGTCTCGCCGGTCTTGCCCTGGCCGAGACGGCGTTTCGGTTGAGCGATCCGGCGATCCGCGTCGAGCCGCTGGTCGGTGACGGTGCGCGACTTGCTCCCGGCGACGTGGTGATGCGCATTGACGGGCCGGCGCGCGCGGTTCTGTCGGCCGAGCGTGTTGCCCTGAATTTCCTCGGTCACCTGTCGGGGGTTGCGACGGCAACCGGCCTGTTCGCCGACCGGGTCGCGCATACGAATGCTCGCATCGTGTGCACCCGCAAGACGACGCCGGGTCTGCGCGCTTTCGAGAAATACGCGGTGCGCTGCGGCGGCGGCGCCAATCACCGCTTCGGCCTCGATGACGCGATCCTGATCAAGGACAACCACATCGCGGTTGCCGGCGGCGTGCGCGCGGCCATCGATGCGGCGCGCGCCTTTGCCGGTCATCTCGTCAAGATCGAGGTGGAGGTCGACACGCTCGACCAACTGCGCGAGGCGCTTGCCGCGCGCCCGGACGTGGTCATGCTGGACAACATGGTGCCGGCAATGCTGCGGGAGGCGGTCTCCATCGCCAGCGGCGCGGTGCTGCTCGAGGCTTCCGGCGGCATCACGCTCGACACGGTCGCGGGCGTGGCGGAAACGGGGGTCGACCTGATCTCCGTCGGCTGGATCACCCATTCCGCTCCCGTTCTGGACCTCGGTCTCGACATCGGTCTCGGCTGAAGCCTCTGGTCGCGGTTGGGGCTCGACAAGTCGGGCGGCATTGGCGAAAGTCTCTGCCGCAAAGGGACGCCATGCCGAAGTTCGCTGCAAATCTCTCGATGCTCTTCACCGAGCACGACTTCCTCGACCGGTTCCAGGCCGCTGCCGACGCGGGGTTCACGGCGGTGGAGTTCCTGTTTCCCTACGAATTTCAGCCGGACGAGATCGCGGCCCGCCTGACCGCCGCCGATCTGCAGCTTGTCCTGCACAACTTCCCGCCGGGCAACTGGGAGGCGGGCGAGCGCGGCATCGCCATCCTGCCGGACCGGGTCGCGGAGTTTCGCTCGGGGGTCGACTGGGCGGTGGCCTATGCGACCGAACTCGGCTGCCCGCAGCTGAACTGCCTTGCCGGCCTGGCGCCGGCGGGCGTCGACCCTGCCTTGCTGCGCGAGACCCTGATCGACAACCTGAAATACGCGGCTGCGCGGCTGGAGAAGGCCGGGCTGCGCCTGCTTGTCGAGGCGATCAACATCCGCGACATGCCGGGTTTCTTCCTGCACCATTCGGACCAGGCGATCGCGGTGATGGACGAGGTCGGTGCAGACAATCTGTTCCTGCAATATGACATCTATCATATGCAGGTGATGGAGGGGGACATCGCCAACCGGCTGGAACGGCTGCTGCCGCGTATTGGGCACATCCAGATCGCCGACACGCCCGGCCGCCACGAGCCGGGAACGGGCGAACTGAATTATCCCTTTCTTTTCGGCCATCTCGACCGGATCGGATATGACGGCTTCGTCAGTGCCGAGTACCGGCCCGCGGCGTCGACGGAAGCCGGACTCGACTGGTTCGCCGCCGCCCGGGTCGGCTGACGCGCGCTCTCAGGCTGTCGAGCGTAGCGCCGGGTCGGACGGGCGACCCGCCCCTGCTCCCTGACTTTCCAAAGGTGTGCCGATACTGGCGATGGCGAGGCCGTCGGCCTGTGCCTTGGCGTGCTGCTTCAGCCGGGCGATGTGATTGCTCAGCATGTCCAGATTGTCGATCGCCACGCCCTTGGGAATGTGCAGGACAGCGATCGAGCAGGTCAGCAGCGGATAGGTCTGCATCCGTCCCGTGCGGTCCTCGGCGAGAATGAAACCCTGCCGGCGGTGTTCGGGACTGTAGAGGCTTTCCACCTGATGGGCGAAGTCGGCGCGCAGGTCGCGCATGTGCCGGGCGACCTTGTCCCGCGGCCAGTCTTCCAGTCCGACAAAGAAGTCGTCGCCTCCGACATGACCGACAAAGGCGCGGCCCATGTCCAGTTTCCGCTTGAGCAGTTCGGAGAACAGGATCAGCGCCCGGTCGCCGATGCGAAACCCGTAGGCGTCGTTGAAGGGCTTGAAGTTGTCGAAGTCGATATAGCACAGGGACCGGTCCCGGTCCGCTCCCGCCCCGGTTCGCACAACGTGGTCGGAGATAGCCGAATTGCCGGGCAGCTTTGTCAGCGGATTCTGGTCCTGGGCGATCTGCAGGCGGGCCTCGTTCGAGATCTTCAGGAGCGAGTGGGCAAGCAGGCAGCCGGCATAGCGGCCGCTGCGGGTGATGACGATGCCATCCGCCAGCTCTTCCGAACTGACATCGACCAGCCGGGCGAGCGGCGCGTTGATGTCGGCGATCGCACATGGGCGGATGAAACGCCTCAGGTGATTGTCGATGGTCGGATTGAGCAGCAGGTCTCGTCCGAAGGACAGGTAGAGGAAGCTCTTCAGGTCAGCCTCGCGGATCAATCCCCTCGGCTCGTTGGCCGCGTTGACCACGGGAAGGATGGTCTGCTGCGGGTTTGCCTGGAAGATGTCCAGCGCCTGGGCGATGGAGCCGCTTTCGCTGATTGAAGGGATGCGCGCCATTTCCTTTTCGAGGAAATCGAGATCGGCATGCTTGCGCATGTCCGGGCGGTCCGGCCTGTCGCCCTGAACGGCATAGGCAGGGCGGGCCTGGGTGATGTCGGTGAAGGGACGCGCGATCAGGTACCCTTGAACGAGATCGCAGCCGACATCGCGGCATGCGCGCAACTCGGACGGGGTTTCGACGCCTTCGGCAACGACGCGGATGCCGAGAACATGGGCCAGATCGACAACACTGGACACGAACAGCCGCTTGCGGGCGTCGTTCTGCAAGGAGGTGATGAAGAACCGGTCGATCTTCAGGATGCCGGGTTCATACTGGTAGAGCAGGCGGAGCTGCGAGTAGCCTTGCCCGAAATCGTCGAGGGCGATGCCGAAGCCGTGGTCGCGTGCGCTGGTGACGAAGCTGTGCAGGTCGTTCTGGGCGAAGCGCTCGTGGATTTCCGGGATCTCGAGGCATATGTGCCAGGGTGACAGCCCATGGGCGCGGGTGGCCGCCTGCGTCGCCTCGAGCTGCTCCTGCATTGCCGACAGGTTGCGGGCGTCGATGTTCAGGAACAGCTTGGTTTTTTCGGAAACGTCCATACGGGCGAACTTGGCGATCGCCTTGCGTCTCAGCAGGCTCTCCAACTCGGCGATGCGGCCGTTGTCCGCGGCATAGTCGAGAACCTCGCGCGGTGAACCGAACCCCAGCCTTCCGAATTCCCGCAAGAGCGCCTCGTAGCCGAACACCGCGCCGGAATGGATGTCGACGATCGGCTGGAACGCATAGTCCAGCGCTGCCTCGGCCTGCGTCATGAAGAGCGGCAGGTTACGGGTGGCGCGCAGGGCCTCGGCAATGCCGCCGGCGTTGTCGCTCACATCTGGCTCCTTCGTTCGCCGGCGCCGTTGCATCCGGTCGTCTGCGCAGTCGGTACCGGTCTCGGGCCGAATCGCGACTGGCGGGCACCAGTCTTGCAGCCGAATGGTGACGGTATGAATGCAGGGAGCCGCGCGGAGCTTCGCACGAAATCCATGGGATGGCCTTTTCGCCGCAATGAATGATCTAATTCGGAACGTCGTGAATATTCCCGCAGCCGGGCTGCAGGCGAAAAAAGTCATATATTCTAATCGTAAAGGGAACCTTGCACGGATCTTGGAGCGGTCCGCCGCGACGTCGCCGGACCGCTCCGGCGAGGCGTCCGGATCAGCTCCAGCCGCCGCGTTTGGTCTTGTAGAAGATGTGCTGGCCGATCTTGTCGAGGCGCTTCATGTAGCGCGCCCAGCGCGGGCTTACATAGGTCGCGTGATAATGGGTGGAGGCGCCGACCTTTTCCAGATAGCGCTGTCCCGAGACGGTCTCGCGAGCAACCTTCTGAGCCACCTCCCATTCCGGCTTTTCGCTGATCCGGTCGCGGACCCCGTCGCACGCGAAGGAGAACTGGCAACGGTTGCGCAGGTGTCGGTTCTGGTAGACGACCTTGCAGATGGTTTCCGGGTAGGCCGGGTTGCGAACCCGGTTGAGCACGACCTGGGCAACGGCCGCCTGACCGTCGACCGGTTCGCCGCGGGCCTCGAAATAGACAGCTTCGGCAAGACAGCGCTGTTCCTTGGCAGTGATCACGCTGGCGGGAAGGGCGCGGTTGGCCCACCAGAACGGATCGCTGTCCTTGTTGGTTTCCAGTGCCGCCTCGTCGCCTGTGCCCGGCGCGAGCGGATTCCCGCCAAGCAGCGCCTCGAAGGGGGCGCGGACATTATCCATTCCCTGTGGAGCGTAGGCGGAGGCATAGGACACGCTGGTCGCCGCCACGTTGCGCGCCATGGCGAGCCTTGCCAGGTCGAGCGGCGAACCCTTGCCGGTCGTTCCGGCGCTGGCGAGCACCGTGCCATCAACGCCTGCAGGCATGTTGGTGCGCACGAAGGCGACACGTGGCAGGTCGGCGGAGGTCCGTCCGCCGATCATGCTGGTCATCGTGTAGACCGAGCCGGCGGCGACGCCGACCATCTCACGGTCGGGAGCGAGCGATACGTAGCGGTCGCCCTTGGCGGAGCGGTTCACGGGTGTGCGTGCCGGCGGCTGCTTGGGAGCGCTTTCCTTGACGAAGGTCTCCAGTCCGCGCACCACGGCCGGGTCCGTACCCGGCGCCGCGTTGGTGATCGCGTAGTCGGGAGTGTCGCCCTTGCGGTCCTGCGAGGCATCGGCAAGGACGAGGGAAGGCGCGACGCTGCTTGCATGGGGAGCCGCCTCGATCGCCGACATCCAGCGCGGGGCGTTGCCGCGCGTTGCCTCGATCAATGCGGTGATGTCCTGTTGGCCGATGGAACCGGACCAGGCGAGATAGACCACCGGAGCAAGCGCGGCGAGGCGCCAGGCAACGGGCCTCTTCGTGCCAAGCGTGTTCCGCCCCGTGCGGGTCGGACCGTCGGCTCTTCGACGGGGGGCGAGGCGGTGGCCAAGCGTTTGCACCGTGCCAGTCATACGCGGCAACTCCGGTCCATGCGGCAAGAGGTCGGGAACGTCCGGCGAAGGGGCCGCGACGCGATGTCTAAAGTTGATCCTCGCGGTTTAACCTTGAAAGAGAGTTAATACGGGCGAAATGCCGCCGGATTCCATGATTTCGGGGCCCTGTACTGAGCCCGGCATGGTTAATGCGGCGGGCCCGAAACAGGCCAAATTGCTCTTGGAAAAGCGTTTTTCTTAGAAGGGGCAGATGCTGGCGAACGTCGTGGGAGCGCCGCCGTTCGGATGACGGATCGTCAGGCGCTCGGCATGAAGCTGAAGCCGGGATGCGCCGTTCTGCGACTCGGGCGTGCCGTAGAGCGGGTCCCCGAGGATCGGATGGCCAAGCTCGCGCATGTGGACGCGCAACTGGTGCGACCGGCCGGTCAGGGGCTCGAGCAGCACCCGTGTCGCGTGCTCCTCGCGTGTCAGCACCCGCCAGTTCGTGAGTGCCGCCCTGCCGGCCTCGCGATCGACCATCTGCCGCGGCCGGTTCGGCCAATCCGTGCAAAGCGGCAGGTCGACCGTGCCGCTATCCTGCGCGATATGGCCTGCGACCCGCGCGACATAGGCCTTGCTGACATGGCGGCGTTCGAACTGCAGGCCGAGATGTCGGTGGGCCGCAGCGTTCAGCGCCAGCACCATCACGCCCGACGTATCCATGTCGAGCCGGTGGACGATGCGCGCTTCGGGATAAAGAAGCGCGGCCCGCGCCGCGACGCAGTCGGCAAGCCACGGGTGCTTGCCAGGCACGCTCAAAAGCCCGCTGGGCTTGTCGACGACGAGCAGGTCAGGGTCGTGATGCAGAACGACCAGCAGCGGCTCGCGCGGCGGCGCGTAGACGCGGTCGGGAAGCGGCAAGCCTGGGGGCGTTTGTTCCTGCATGCCCCCACATAACGGCCGGCGCGCGCCGTGCAAAGGGCCATCGGTGACGCGGGCGGACGGGACCCTGCCTTTCAGCGCGCCTCGCCTGCGGGAAAGATCATGCAGGTCTCGACCCCATGGGCGACGAGCTTGCCGTTGCCGTCGACCAGGCGGGCCTCCGAGGTCGCCATGCGGCGGCCGCGATGCAGCACCCTGCCGTCGCAGACCAGCCGCCCGCTCGTCTCGAACACGGGGCGTACGTTGTTCACCTTGAACTCGACCGTCGTGTAGCCCTCGCCGGGGGCGAGCGTCGTGTGCACCGCGCAGCCGAGGGCCGAATCGAGGATCGTCGCGATCCAGCCGCCATGCACGGTGCCGAGAGGATTGTAGTGGTCGAAGGACGGCTCTCCTTCGAAGCGGGCGAAATCGGCATCGACCTGCGTCAGGACGAAGTTCATCGTCCGGCAGATCGGCGGGGCGGGCAGGCGACCCGCGATCATGCCGCGCAGTTGCTCCAGCCCGCTTAAGGAGGCCGCCTCGGCGGGATCGGCAAGGCCGAAGGTGCGGTCACCGAAATCCATCGCATCGTTCCTCGTTTTATGTGCATATGCACATATACATGGACGCGGCTGCCGTGCAAGGCGTCCGAAAGCCGCGTTCCTGTCTCGGGGCATGCTCAGGGAGGAAGATTTCGAGGCCGTTGTCCGGTAAGTGCGTGCCTATGCACGCAACTTTGTCCGTGTTACCTTGCGGCATGAACGCCAGCCTCTTCTGCTCCTGTCACCGCCTGCGTCGCGCCGGCCGCGCCGTCACTCGGCTTTATGAACACGCGCTCGCGGACAGCGGCCTGACGCCGCAGCAATTCGCCGTGCTGGCGAGCCTTGCCTATGACGGGGCGCGAACCGCGTCGGAACTGACCGAGCGGGTCGGGGCGGAGCGCAGCACGCTGACCCGGGCGATCGACCGGCTTCAGGCGGCCGGGCTTGTCGAGACCGGCCCGGCCGAAGATCGCCGCGAGCGCCGCGTCGCGCTGACCGGTTCTGGCCGCGAGCGACTTGCGCAAGGTGTCGCAGGCTGGCGCCGGGCGGAGGGCACCATGCGCCATGCCATGGGGCCCGAACGGGTGGCGCTGCTCTGGGAACTGCTGTCGGAGGCCGAGGCGGCGACGACGCAATACGATCCGGACAAGGCTCGCGGGGTGCGCCAGGCCAAGGTCGCGGCGTTGCAGGGGGATGCCGGGGGCGGAGCCGACGGGGAGGCCGCGGCCGCAAGCGAAACTACCGCCCGCCGACTCTGAGGCCGAGGGCCGGGCGTTCCTTCAGCACCTCGTGGCGGAAGCGGAACAGCGCAGCCGGTCGGCCACCGGTCTGGGTGGAGGTTTCGCCGGTCGGTTCGACCAGGTCGCCCTTTTCAACCAGGCGGCGAAAGTTCTGCTTGTGCAGATGCCGGCCGGAGATCGCCTCGACGCAGCGCTGCAGGTCGGTCAGCGTGAAAATATGCGGCATCAGCTCGAAGACGAGCGGCCGGTATTTCAGCTTCGTGCGCAACCGCGAGATGGCGGTGGCCAGGATGCGCCGGTGGTCGTAGAGCATCGGCTGGCCGAGGCCGGGCAGGTCGCCGCGCTTCAGGGCGGCCGGGCGGCCGTCGCGGCGCGCTTCCTCCAGAAGGCCGGCCTCGTAGAGAAGCTCGTAACGGTCAAGGACCCGCTCCTCGTTCCACATCCCGTCCTGGATGTTGAACGCCTGATGCACCTGCTCGCCGCGCGAGCGTGCCCGGGGCGGGCTGTCGCGCGGTATCGGCGCGGAGGTCCAGGCTTCCAGCGCCGGCAGGATTTCCTGCTGCACCACGGCCGGCATGCCGGACCGCCAGTCTTCCCAGGGAAAGAAACTGTACCATGATCGCCATTGGGCGTTCTGCAGCGTCAGGGCCTCGTCCGAGCGCAATGTCTGCCGTGCAAGGGCCAGATAGCCGACGGAGACCACGTGCGGGCCCGCGTCCGAATGAATGTGGTGACGGCCGCGATCGCCGAATGTGTAGAGCTGCTCGACATAACCGAGCTTCAGCGCGGTCTGCTCCTCCACCCATTCGCGCAGGCCGATCTCGAACGTGCGGTGGCGTGTCGGGTCGAACGGGCCGAAGGGCAGCGACTGGGCCGGGTTCTCCGGCTTCGCGGCAATGGTCAGGACCTGCGGCTGGGGATCCGCAACGGAGACGATGACGGCGTTGAGGCCGATCTCGATCATGGGCGATCCGTGGCGGCGGCGATATCGAGCGTGAAGGGCGTTCCCTCGAAGGCGTCGGCCCCCCGGCCGATCGCCTTCACCGCCGCCGTCATGCGACCCTCGCGCCCGAGCAGCGTGTCGGCCAAGGCCACCAGGCGGGCATTCGGCGTCGCCGATGGCGAGGCCGTGCGCAGGGCCTTTGCCAGCGTGACCTCGCTGGCATGCGGGGAGAGCGCGCAGGCGCTGATATAGGCGGCGGCCGTGGACCGGCTGATGCCGGCGAAGCAATGGATCACCATTGGTTGCGCCCGGTCCCAGCTGCCGACGAAGTCGAGAAGCTGGCGCACATGTATCTCGCCCGGCGGGGTCAGGCCCTCGGCCGGTGCGGTGATGTCGTTGAAGGCGAGAAAAAGATGATCGTCGGCGGCAATGCTCTGGGGGCGGCGCACCTCGGTTCCCGCGCTGATCAGGGTCACAAGGCGACGGGCGCCGGTGCGCTCGACGGTTTCCGACAGACGCGCCAGCGAACACACGGTAATCATTGCCCCTCCTGCGATTTGACCGGTGCCGCAGCTTCCGGATCCGTTCCGGGGCGCGACTCGTCCTTGTCCTTATCTAGGGCAGCAGGCAGCGCCTGTCACCGCGCTGGTGAGCAGGCGCGCCGCGCCGCTTCGATTTCCTCGAAACGCTTCAGGAAAAGCAGTTGTGCCTTCGCCGCCGGCAGTGCGGTCAACCCGAGCCTTGGGGACTGTCCGCTGGCGGGGATGAAACCGCTGGGCTGGCCGAAGATCCGCGCGGCTTCCTCGTCGTCGAAACCGGCCAGTTCCACCGCCTCGAAATAGGCCGCGACGGTGTCCGCCTTCTTGGTCAGCACGCGGGTCTTTTCGGGAATGATCGCGGGCAGGGCGAAGCGGAGATGGATCGCTGCCTGGAGGCGCGCCTCGATCTCCTTGTAGTTGCCGCCCATCACCGCCTTGAACGGTGAGATCATGTCGCCGATCACATATTCCGGCGCATCATGCAGCAGCACGCAAAGGCGCTCGTCGGCAGACAGGCCCGGTTGCAGCCGCCGCGCCAGCTTTTCCACCAGCAGCGAGTGCTCGGCGACGGAAAAGGCGTGGTCGCCGACGGTCTGGCCGTTCCAGCGCGCCACCCGGGCCAGTCCGTGGGCGATGTCCTCGATCTCGACATCGAGCGGGGAGGGATCGAGCAGGTCGAGGCGCCGGCCCGACAGCATGCGCTGCCAGGCGCGCGGTTCGCCCGCCGTTCTTTTCGGCGCGCGGCTCATGGGAGCGGCGCCCTCACGCGTCGTCCTCGCCGCTGCCCGTTTGCTGCGGCCAGGTGAAGCGCGCGAACTCCGGCAGGACGAAGGCCAGGGCAATGCCGTCCGCGGTGACGTCGGCGCCCCGCGCGAGCGCGCCGGCAACGCGGTCCAGCCGTACCATCGCAAGGCCCTGGTTGCCGGCGACGCTGCCCAGCGTTCCGGCTGGCTTGCCATCGGCAAGGATATCCGTCCCGCTTCGGGGCAAGGAGGTCTCGGCGCTTGCCTTGACGATACGGCGCCGGGCGGTGCCGCGATGCTGCATCCGGCTGACGACCTCCTGGCCGACGAAGCACCCCTTGTCGAAGGCAACGCCGTTGAGGTCGTCCATGTCCGCGTCGTGCGGGAAACTGTCACCGGGGGTGAAGTCGAACGGGGCTTCCGGCAGGCCGAATGCCACACGCCGCGCGTGATAGGCGGAGGCGGAAGCTTCGGGAAAACCGTCGAGCCCGCCGGCCGGTTCGATGGTTTGGCAGGTGCCCTGCCCGGCGGCGGGGACGTAGACGCGCCAGCCGAAGCCTGCAAGGCGCGGATCGGCCATGGCAATACTGTTCACCGCCTCCGGCTTGCCGCCCCATGCGGCAAGCACGGTCCGTTCGCCCGAGACGTCCTCGATCTCCACCTTGGCGCGCAGCCGGTAGAAACCGAGCCGTTTTGCAAGGTCGGCGATCTGATCCCGGTTGGCTTCGATCAGGTAGCCGTCCCCGTGGCCGACGATCAGGAAATCGAACAGGATCTTGCCCTGTGGCGTCAACAGCGCGCCATAGCCGCCGGTCTTGGCATCGACCTTGTCGAGGTCGCAGGTCAGGAGGTTCTGCAGGAAGTCATGCGCATCCGGCCCGCCGACACGGACAAGGCCGCGCCAGTCGAGCCTCGCGGCGGCCCGTGTCGCGCCCTGCGTGGCCGCGGAATTCTCGCTGATGCCGGTCATGTTCATTTCTGTCCTCGAGACAAGTGGCGGCGCGTGCGCGGCGCGACTCGCCATCGTTCCGCCCCGCTCATGGCGACATAGGCCGGATCTTACGGGTCAACAAGGTTCCGGCAAGGCCCTGACCGAAGGTGATGGCCCTGTCGGCCGGTTCCATGCCGGCGCCGCCACGGCTCGCGGGGACGGCGATCGGCAGCCCGGACGAATGAGGGGAACGGTCCTTTGCGGAAATGATGATGAGCCGAAAATTCGACACGCTTTGTTACGAGTTGCACATTAGCATGTGATGTCTTCGATCCGCTCCGCCGGTCGCTCCGGCCCAGCGCTTTCAGGTCGTTCCGCCATGTGCCGTCTGGCTGCCTATCTCGGTGCCGAAATTCCGCTGGAAAACATCATCGCCCGCCCGCGCCACTCCCTGCTCGTGCAGAGCCAGGATGCGCAGGAGGCGAAACTGCGCGTCAATGGCGACGGCTTCGGCATCGCCTGGTATGGCCACCTGCCCGAGCCGGGCCTGTTCAAGGACGTGCTGCCGGCCTGGGCCGACACCAACCTTCCGAGTGTGTGCCGTCTGGTGCGCTCCCGGCTCTTCCTTGCCCATGTGCGGGCGGCGACGACAGGCGCTGCCTCTCGCGACAATTGCCACCCGTTCGCCCACGGGCGCTGGGCCTTCATGCATAATGGCTGCATCGGCAATTTTGCCGCCCTGCGCCGCGACATGGAAGCCTGCATTGCCGACGAGTTCTATGCCACGCGGCGGGGTACGACCGATTCGGAGCTCTTCTTCCTGCTGCTGCTGAGCAACGGTCTCGAGACGGATCCCAAGGCGGCGCTCGACGCGACACTCGCCCGGCTGCTCGAGATCGCCGGACGGCGCGGCACGCGCGGCGAACCGATCCGCCTGACCTGCGCCTTCAGCGATGGCGAGCGCATCTTCGCCTTCCGTTTCGCCGATGACGGCCGCGCGCCCTCGCTATACCTGTCGGATTGCCTCGATCACGGCGGCCGGGCCTTCGCTTCCGAGCCGCTGGAAGGCCCTTGCGCGCGCTGGCGTGTCGTGGAGCCGGATATCCTGTACGAACTGGGCAATGACGGCGTTGCCGTTCATGCGATCAATCCGTCCCACGGCGCGGGGGACCTGGAACGCCCGGTGCGTTCGATGTCGTCCTGAGCGGGAAACTTCCGCAACGAGCTGCCCTGAAGCGAGGTCATGATGCTGGACGCCACCCTTGCCCGCGACATTCTGGGCGCGGTCGATGAAGGCTTCGAGGACCAGATCGCCTTCACCGAGGCCCTGATCCGCTTTCCCTCGCTGCGCGGGGCGGAAAAGCCGGCACAGGATTTCATCGCCGGCGAGCTGGAACGGCGCGGCTATGCGGTCGACAGCTTCACCATCGACATCGACAGGATCCACGACCATCCGGGCTTCTCGCCAGTGGTTGGCGTCGACTACGCGCAGGCCGTCAATGTGGTCGCAACGCACCGTCCGCGCCGCGAAACCGGGCGCTCGCTGATCCTCAACGGACACATGGACGTGGTGCCGGAAGGGCCACACGAGATGTGGGAAATCTCGCCGCCCTTCGTGCCCAGGCGTGTCGGCGACTGGCTATACGGGCGCGGCGGCGGCGACATGAAGGCCGGCATTGCCGCAAATCTCTTTGCCCTCGACGCGCTGCGCCGTCTTGGCTACCAGCCGGCGGCCCGTGTGCATTTCCAGAGTGTCGTCGAGGAGGAATGCACCGGCAACGGCGCGCTCGCCTGCCTCGTCGAGGGTTACACGGCCGATGCCGCGATCATCCCAGAGCCCGTCGACGAACGCCTGGTGCGCGCCAATGTCGGCGTGCTCTGGTTCGACGTCGATGTCGCCGGCCATCCCGTGCACGTGCGCGAGGCCGGTTCCGGCGCCAATGCCATCGAGGCGGGCTATCGGGTCATCGCTGCACTGAAGGATCTGGCCGAGGCCTGGAACGCGGAGAAGGACGCTCATCCGCAGTTTGCCGGTGTCCATCATCCGATCAACTTCAACGTCGGCAAGATCGAGGGCGGCGACTGGGCCTCGTCCGTGCCGGCCTGGTGCCGGCTGTCCTGCCGCATTGCCATCTATCCGGGCGACGATCCCGCCGCTCGGGCGCGCGAGATCGAGGCGCATCTGGCGAACGTTCTGGCCGATGACGCCTTTCTCGGCAACCGGCCGCCGAAAGTCACCTGGAACGGCTTCTTCGCCCGCGGCTATGTGCTGGAAGAGGGAAGCGAGGCGGAGGCGGCCCTTGCCCGAGCGCACGGGCTCGCCGCCGGCAGCGCGCTTTCGAGCTTCGTTTCGCCGGCCTATCTCGATGCGCGGGTCTTCGTCATCTATGCCGGCATGCCCTGCCTCGTCTACGGGCCTCTCTCGGAGAGCGTGCATGGTTTCGACGAGCGCGTCAGCCTTGCCTCGATCCGGCGGGTGACCGGCGCCGTCGCGCTGTTCATCGCCGAATGGTGCGGACTGGAGCCGGTGGCTGGGCCGGGCGACTGAGCGAACGTTGACGGGAAACGCGGAAGGCCCCGCATCCGGCGATGCAGGGCCTTGCATGTGTGCGGGGAAGGATGTGGGCCGACCGTGTCTGCTGGCGCGGTTGCGCCTGCGTCAGGCAGGGCTTGGCAGCGAACCGCGTGAGCCGCCAAGGGCCGCGGAGATGCTGGCGATGCGGGCGCTTGCCGGGATCGGCCGGATCGTGAACAGGCGGGGAATACGGCTCTGGCCGGCATCGTTCGCCAGCGCCATCAGCGACTCGATCTGCTCGCCGACGCGGCGATGGGTTTCGGTCTCGATGCGGATCCGCCGCCAGACGTGGCGCTGGATGACCAGGTCCATGCAGGCCTTGATGTCGCCGATGAGGAATTCCAGGTCGAGCGTCGGCAGGCCGAGATAAGCCCTCAACTCGTCGAAGATGCTTCTCAGCACCGCCGCATAGGCAAGGTCCTCGGACGCCGGCCGCAACTCGTTGATGTCGAGGCACTGGATCTGTGCCTCCTCGCGGGCTGTCTCGATGAAGGCGGCCAGCTGCGTGCTGGTCAGTTTCGCGGAGCCGTCTTCCAGCGACAGTTGCTTCATCAGGAGCGAAGCCTCGAAGATGTCGAGAATCCGGCGCGACAGCAGATGCACCAGCTCGCGCAACGCACGCTCCTGCGCCGGGTTGCATTCGATGAAGTTCATTTCGACGATGTCGAAAAGTCCGGCCTCGAAGGTCTCGCTGATGTTGCGGAAGCAGGGATGGTGCTGGAGCAGGCGGTTCACCACCGGCAGGGCGTCGGCCTCGACAGGACAATCCGACATGCGGATCTCGGTGATGTCGGTGAAGAGGTTCGGGCTCTTGCGCTCCACGCCATTCTGCGGTTTGAACACGGCAATCTCCTTCGCCGGCCCGTTGTCCGGGCGACGTTTCTGGTCGTCTTGTCTTTTGGGTTTTCGGCCGGGAAAGCCGTCTTGGTTAAAAGATTCCGAATCGTGATCTGAGTCGCAATCGGGAAATGACCGCGCGAAGCAAGGATATTTTGCATTCGCAAGAGGTTTTGTGTGGACAATGGCGAATCGGTTGCAGTCTCCAACCGCACCCTTTGTGATCGCCATCACGGCAATTTGAGTCAAACACGCCCAAATCTTGTCGAAACTAACGTCGGATTCACGGTTTTGCGGTTAGATGCAGTCGCGCCGTAGAAATCCAAGGGTGAAGGTTGGGCGGATGATCGAGACTTTGAAGACCATGGGTGGCATGTCGAAGGGCGTTTTTGCCGGACAGGTGACGGCTGTTGCCGTCGCGGCCCTGCTGGCGCTGGGCACGCTGCCGGCGAGCGCGCGGGACGGCAAGGCGATGACGCCTGTCGCCGGTGGCGTTGCGGGCATCGGCGGTCAGGATGCCCTGTCCGAAGCGCCGCTGCAGATCCTCGTTTCGCTGTCCGACCAGCAGTTGGAGGTTTATCGCGGCACGCGTCTCGTGGAAACCACGAGGATCTCGTCGGGCAAGGCCGGCTACGGCACGCCCACGGGCGTCTTCAGCATTCTGGAAAAGCGCCGGCGACATTTTTCCAACATCTACGACAACGCGCCGATGCCCTATATGCAGCGGCTGACATGGTCCGGTATCGCCCTGCATGAGGGGCGCGTGCCGAACTATCCGGCCTCGCATGGCTGTGTCCGCCTGCCGCGCGGCTTCGCCAAGGAACTCTTCGCCATGACGGGACGGGGCGGTCACGTCATCGTCACGCGCGAGAAGACCCGCCCGAGCGAAATCGTTCACGCCTCCCTGCCGGCCCTGCGCCTGCCCGAAACGACGGTGGCGAGCCTCGACGTCGGCCTGCGCCCCGCGCTTCCCGGGCCCGTCGAGGACAGCGCGTCCGACACGGTCGGGGCGATCGGCATGCCCGAGGCGACACTGGAATTGCCGCGCGAGCCGCTGCGCATCCTCGTCACCCGGACAAGCCCGCAGGAGCGCTTGCGCGACCTGCAGCGCGTGCTCGACCGGCTCGGCTACGAACCCGGCCCGGTGGACGGCGTGATCGGCCGCAAGACGCGAGCCGCGATCCGCCTGTTCCAGGAGGGGGCCGAGCTTCCCGTCACCGGCGAGCCGACGGACGTCGTTCTCAAGGCTCTCTATGCCGAGGCCGGCGAAGCGGGCCCGGCGACCGGCCGGCTTTACGTTCGGCGCAAGTTCAGGGAAGTGTTCTCCGCCAATGTGGTGCTGAAGGATCCGGATGCGCCGCTCGGCACCCATCTCTTCACCGTTATCGGCGGTGTCGGGCAGGGCGAGACGGCGCGCTGGATGGGCGTTGTCGCGGATGCGGCCGAAAGCGTCACCCCGGCCAGCGTGCTCGACCGCTTCGAATGGAGCGACGATGCCCGTGCCTTCGTCGAGGCAAACCTTGCGCTCGGTTCCTCGCTGATGGTCACCGACCGTCCGTTCCGCCTGCATTCGGGACTGGGCACCGATTTCGTGGTGATGACCCGCCAGTAGGGGGCGAGGGGCCGGCTCGTCTCTCCGGTTCTGACCCTAACTGTCCTCGCCGACCGTGACGTCGACGCGGTCGGCATAGAAGGCGACATGCCCGGCGATCTCGGCGACCTCATCATAGGGTGTCTCGTAGCTCCACCCGGCGTTCTCCACCTCGCTGTCGGGGGCATCGACATTCCAGTAGGTCGCCTCGCCCTTGAACGGGCAGCGTGTCGAGTGGGCGGAGCGTACCAGCCAGTCCGTGCGGATGTCAGCCTTGGGCAGGTAGTGGACCGGCGGATAGCCGCTCTCGCGCACGATCACGCTGTTGCGGCTCTCCGCCAGGGGGATGCCGTTGATGCTGACGCGGATGCGTTCATCGGACCGGTGCAGAGTGATCTTGTGGTCCGGATGACGTGCGAAGCCCGGGGCCGGATTGGCCATGATATCGTCTCCCGATCAGTCGCCTGCGACGAAGTAGTGCAGCGTTCCGTCCGGACCTATGCCAACCCGGTAGAACGTCCAGGCACCGGTCGTCTCCATTTCGGCAAGATCGCCTGAGGTGACGATGCGATACATCTCCACCTTCTGCTCGTTGCTCAGCCGTGCGAGCGGCATGCGCGCGAAATAGGGCCAGATGTACATTTCCTGCGCGGTGCCCTTGTCGGCATGAACATAGCCGGTTTCCAGCAGCTCCGTCAGGATCGCGAGGATTTCCAGCCCTTCCGGGTCGCCGGAAGCCGATTTCAGATACTCGATCGGGTCGGTCATCTCGCCGAAGGTCAGGGTCGGCATCATCTCGTTGCCCTCAAGCACCATGCGCAGCCGCTCCAGGTCGCCGGCATGGGCGGCTTCGAGCAACTGGGCACGGGTGCGGGCGACCGCCTTGGGCAGGTCCGCGTCCCCGTAGAACACTTCGGGCAAGTGGACAGGCTGCGCGCCATAGGCGCCGGAGGCCGCCGTGCCCGGTTCGGCAAAAGGCTCTTGGGGCGCCAGGTCTTCGGCCGGGATTTTCTGCGTTTCGACGGCCTCCTCGGTCGGCTGGACCTGGATCCGTTCGGTCTGAACGCTCGCGGCGCCGGCAGGCAGGGCGCAGGTGGCGGCAAGCAGGCCGAGGGCGACGGCAAGGGAGCGGACCGGTAGCATGGCAATCCTTTCGGGTCCCGGTTCAGGCTGATGCGTGGACCCTATACCACGCCGCGGCGCGTTGAAATCACAGGATCGCGAGACGCGCTCCCGGTCGGAACGGGCAAAAAATCAGCTTGTACGGTTGAGCTTGCGCAAGGCGGTCGCTAGGGATGGGCGGCAGGGAGCGCCCGCGTGGAGGCGCGGGAACAGACGACGGGGACGAACGTCTTTGCAGGAACCGTTCTTCTTCCTGGTAGGTCTGGGGGTCGGGCTGGCGACCAGCGCGCCGGTCGGGCCGATCAACATTGCCGCCATACAGCGGGCCTTGCGGTCGGGCTTTCTTGCCGGGTTCTGCGCCGGCCTCGGCGCGGTGCTCGCAGACGGCCTCTACGCGAGCTTCGCCGCCTTTGGCGTGACCGCCGTGTCGGATTTCGTCGACGAGAACAGTGCCATCATCCAGACGGTCGGCGGGTTGCTGGTCATCGTCTTCGGGATCCGCATCCTGTTGAGCCGGCCGCACTTGGAAAATGACGAGGAACCGTCGCCGAGTCTGGTGTCGGGGATCGCCACGGGATTCGTCATGACAGTGACGAATCCCGGTGTCGTGCTGGGCTTCCTGGCAATCTTCGGAAGTCTGGGAAAATGGGCGCCGGACCCGGGTGATTATGTAGGGGCGGCGATGCTCGTCGCCGGCGTCCTGACCGGCGCGCTCTCCTGGTGGGTGATGCTTTCGGCGCTGGTCTCGCGGCTGCGCCTGCGGATGAACGACACCTGGCTGTTGTGGATCAACCGGGGCGCGGGGGCCGCACTGATCGCCTTCGGCGTCGCCATATTCCTGCACCAATACGTGCTCGGATAGAGCTGCCCGCAACCGTCATCCGTCTTTTCGACGGGCAGTGCCCTGAGGGCGTCGAGGGTCCGGCAGG
The DNA here is from genome assembly GCF_030733745.1 of Stappia sp. MMSF_3263. Lineage (GTDB taxonomy): Bacteria > Pseudomonadota > Alphaproteobacteria > Rhizobiales > Stappiaceae > Stappia. Next base: position 421,829 of record NZ_JASHIK010000001.1, read on the forward strand.
TTCCCTTGCTCGGCAATGAAGCCATTCGGCCGCACCGCCCCGGCTGGTTCAGTGCATCGGCTTGAAGATCGTGTAATCGCCGCGCCGCACCCGCTCCGGCAGCCCTTCGGCGAGCTGGGCAACGGCCTCCTCGCCAAACGAGGCAACGAGATCGGCAAACGCGGTGAACAGGGCCGCATGGGCAACGGCGGCCGAATCGATGCCGTCGGCGACGGCTTCCGCGAAGGCATCATCGATATAGCCGAGCGCCATCCGGCGGATATCCTGGTCGGTGACCGGACCTTCGTCGAACTCGAGATCGGTGTTCTCTGTGTCTTGCATGGTTGACCCGCCTGTGCCTGCCGGAAGCTGGATTCCGGTATGTGCTTTGACGGCTACTGTGCGTGAGTCGGGCGCGAACCGTAAAGAAAAGCTTAAAATCTTCGCTAAATTCCCGCAGTTATGGTTAACGCGGCGAAAGTATCCGCTCAACGATTGTAGCGGGTGGTGACGTTGCGGATCAAAGCGCCGCCCTCGTCGATATAGCGGGCCAGCGCTTCTTGCGCCGCCGGTGTGCATCGCCGGTAAACCGATGAAAAACCTCGATATCCCTGGTTGAAACGTTCGATGAACCGCCGCTCGCGTTCGTCGTCCTGCACTTCCGCATCGAGCAGGGACTGCATCTGGTCGCGCCACAGGCTGCCGTCGGACGACCCGCACAAGGGACGCAGGTAGTGCAGGGCGCCGAGGATCTCGGAGAGCCGCATCAGGTTCGTCTCATAGGGAGGGTCTTCCACCCGTGCGGCGTCCTGGGCCGGCGATTGCCCCGACATCAGCAAGGCAACGGCAAGCGCCGCGCAACACAGGAGAGGCGCGAGGCGGAAAGAAGCGGGGAAGGGGGCTCGGAAGCGCGGCGTCATGCCCGGCAAGATGCGTCGGCGCGACAGGTTGCGCAAGCCATTGTGGCGAGCGCCGGACGTGCTGCCGGCAGTGATTGGTCGCGCGTCATCTTTCCCGGACCGCCGCGAGACGCAGGATCCGCGCCGCGGTTCCCGGCGTCATCGTCAGTCCGTCCAGTTCGGCAAGCCCGACAAAGGCGGCGGCCTCCGCGTCATCGCCCGCAACAGGGAGGCCGCCGCCCGCTGTTCCCCTGAACACGGCGATGACGAAGTGGTGGCCGCCGTTCTCCGCCTCGGGCGGGCCGATCGCCTCGACCAGTTCCACCGGCCGGGACTCGATCTGTGCGGCAAGGCCGGTTTCCTCGGCCAGTTCGCGCCGGGCCGCCTCGTGCAGGCTCTCGCCAAACTCGACGGATCCGCCCGGCAGGCTCCAGTGGCCGCGAAAGGGCTGCTTGCCGCGCCGGACCAGCAGAACGCGATCCTTGTCGAGGATCAGCACGCTGACGCCAAGGCGCGGATGAGGGAGGGCGGATGCGTCGTTCATGGTCGGCGAGAATGCCACGCCGGGTGAGCGGGGCAAGCGGCTTGTCGCGACCCTGGCGGGAGCAGGCCGGTCAGGCGAAGAGCGCGTCGATCTCGGCCTGCGAATCGGTTTCGACGGTTTCCGCAGGGTCAAGGTGGCCGTGGATGATGCCGCTTGCCGTGGCGATCAGGGGTTTGATCTCGTCCGCCGTCTCGCGCGCGATCGCATCGGCGAGCGGAGCGATATCCGCTGCGTCGCGCAGCCGGCCCTGTTTCTCGCAGACCGCCGTGTTGAGCGTCGCGACCACGTCGCGCAACGCGCGCCGAACGGCGGCGGGAGCGGCATGGAACGCCTCGATCGCGAGGTTCTTCTCGGCGAAATTGGAAGCCTCGAAATGCTGCTCGTAGCTCAGCGGCTGCCACTCCAGCACCTCCTCGGCGCATTCGGGCATGGCCGGAAGCATCTCGAGCATCATGACCACTTCATTGAAATGGTTCAGATAATCGGTGGCGAGACCGGTGTGCGGATTGATATTGGCGGCGACAAGCCTGTCAGCCGACAAATCTCCCTCGCCCAAGATCATTTCCGCCAAGCTCATGTGCCGCCTTTCCGGACAGTTCATGGCGAATCTATCGTCATCGGGTTTCAATTTGCCTAATTCATGGAATGCGATACCAACGGGCAGGAGCAATCCCGGGGACACAAGGAGAGCGGCCATGTGCGGACGTTTCGCGCTCAAGCAGAGTCCGGCCGAGGTCAGCGCGCTGTTCGGATATCGCGGCGATGCGCCAGGTGCGGATTTTCCGCCACGCTACAACATCGCGCCGACACAGCCGATTGCGACCGTGCGCCTTTCCCATGGCGAGCGTCGCTTTGCGCTCGTGCGCTGGGGGCTCGTTCCCGGATGGGTCAAGGATCCGGCAGCCTTCTCGCTGCTGATCAATGCGCGTGCGGAGACGGCGGCGGACAAACCGTCCTTCCGTGCGGCCGTGCGCCATCGTCGCTGCCTCGTGCCGGCCTCCGGCTATTATGAGTGGCACCGCCCGGAAACGGGCGAGAAGACGCCCTATTACATTCGCCCGCGCGACGGCGGCATCGTCGCCTTCGCCGGTCTCTGGGAGGAATGGTGCGATCCCGATGGCGGCGAGATCGAGACCGGGGCCCTTCTCACCGTCCCGGCAAACGCTGCGCTCGCACCGATCCACCACCGCATGCCGGTCGTTGTCGCGCCCGAGGACTTCGATACCTGGCTCGATGTCGGAGGTACTCCGCTGAAGGAGGCGCTGGCGCTGCTGCGCCCTGCCGCCGGTGACCTGTTCGAGGCGGTGCCGGTTTCCGGACGGGTCAACTCGGCGCGTGAGGACGACCCGGCACTGACGACGCCGGTGGCCGCAACGGTACCATGCGCGCCCGCCGAGACGGACACGCAGGCCCCGGCGGACAGGACGAGCCGGGCAACACGCCGGGCCACCGGCAGCGCCAGGCCAGACACGGGCCAGCTCGATCTTTTCTAAACCTGGCAGCTAGGGTCAGGACCCGTTAAATTGACGAAGATGGCGTTTGATATGACAAGAGATGCTAGGAAAAGCTCGAAGAGCGGGGTCGGTGCCCCGGTCGAGAGCTTTGACGCGGCAGATCGCCGGCAGATCGAACGTCCTTCGGATCGGGCGAATTTGCACGGGTGTCAGCGTCGCAAGCCCTTGAAAGGCCTCAGCCTTCCTTCGGGCTTGCTCCTTGCCTCCGCACAAATTCGCTCCGACCATATCCGCCAATTTAATGGGCCCTGACCCTAGAGCACGCGTCCCGGATTGAGCGTGTTGTTCGGGTCGAAGGCAGCCTTGATACGGCGCATCAACTCAAGCTCCACCGGGCTCTTGACCTCGGCGAGCAGTTCGCGCTTCAGCCGGCCGATGCCGTGTTCGGCCGAGATGGAGCCTCCGAATTTCAGCACGATCCCGTGGACGAGCGCGTTCATCTCGTCCCAGCCGGCCAGGAAGGCAGCCTTGTCGGCGCCTATCGGCTGGCTGACATTGAAATGGATGTTGCCGTCGCCCATGTGGCCGAAGGGCACTGGCCTGCAGCCGGGCACCAGCGCCTCGACGGCGGCGATCGCCTCCTCGAGAAAGGCTGGAACGCTTGCGACAGGCACGGAAACGTCGTGCTTGATCGATCCGCCTTCCTCGCGCTGCACTTCCGACATGCCGTGGCGCAGGTGCCAGAAAGCGGCCGACTGCGCCACCGATTCGGCAAGCGCTGCATCTTCCACCAGGCCCGCCTCGTAGGCCTCGCCGAGGATGGTTTCCATCAGTGTCCGCGTCGGGGTCTCGCTGCCGTCCTCTTCCGTGCCCGAGGACAGTTCCATCAGGACATACCAGGGGGAGGGGGCCTGCAGCGGATCGCGCGCGCCGGCCAGGTGACGGACCGAGAATTCAAGCCCGACACGCGGCATCAGCTCGAAGCCCGTGAGCATCGCGCCGGCGCGGGCCCGCGCCCGGGAAAACAGCGCCAGCGCGTCCCGCGGCGAAGCGATTCCCGCAAAGGCGACGTCCTGGGCACGCGGTCGGGGGAAAAGCTTGAGGACAGCGGCCGTGACGATGCCGAGCGTGCCTTCCGAACCGATAAATAATTGTTTCAGATCGTAACCGGTATTGTCTTTCCGCAGCCCTCTCAGCCCCTCCACGATGCGTCCGTCCGGCAGCACCACTTCCAGTCCGAGAACCAGGTCGCGGGTGTTGCCATAGGCGAGCACGGCAGTGCCTCCGGCATTGGTGGCGATGTTGCCGCCGATCTGGCAGGAGCCCTGGGAGCCAAGCGTGAGGGGGAAGAAGCGGTCGGCTTCCGCGGCTGCGTCATGGATTGCCTGCAACGTGCAGCCGGCTTCGACGGTCATCGAAAAGCCCTCCGCATCGATCTCGCGGATGCGGTTCAAACGGCCCAGGCTGAGGACGATTTCCGTAGCGGAATCATCGGGTATCTGCCCACCAACGAGACCCGTATTGCCCCCTTGCGGAACGATCTTCAGGCCGCTCGCGTCGGCATGGGAGAGGATCGCGGCGACCTCGTCCCGGCTGCCGGGCCGCAGCACGACCGGGGTCTTGCCGACATAAAGGTCGCGCCACTCGCGCAGGTAGGGCGCGGTGTCTGAAGCTGCGACAAGCGCGTTGCGGGCGCCGACGATGTCGACGAGGGGGGCGAGGAGTGCGGTGTCGGGCATGGCGGCGGGACCGGCGTCTGGCATGTGAGGGAGGAAAATTCGACGGTCACGCATATCACATTTTCCCCGTCGGTCGATCCGTGCGGGAGACCTGTCAGTGGCTTGAAGCGGCTAGGGGGCTGTGCCATACGAACCCGTCCCGGCCGGCGGTTATGGTTCGGGCGCGGATACGCGGGTCGGGTTCGGCCGAAATCATCCGCGATTTTTGGCGTGCAGGAGACATAGCATGGCGATGACACAGGGACTGATGGCTGGAAAGCGCGGGCTTATCTTGGGCGTCGCGAACAATCGGTCCATCGCTTGGGGGATCGCCAAGGCGCTCGCCGACGCGGGTGCGGAAATCGCACTGACTTATCAGGGAGATGCCTTGCGCAAGCGGGTCGAGCCCCTGGCGGCGGACCTTGGTGCCACGGTCGCCGGTCATTGCGACGTGATGGACGAAGCCTCCATCGACGCGGTGTTCGACAATCTCGCCAGGACCTGGGGCAAGATCGACTTTCTCGTCCATGCGGTGGCGTTTTCCGACAAGGACGAACTGACCGGGCGCTATGTCGACACGTCCCCGGAGAACTTCCGCAACACGATGCAGATCTCCTGCTATTCGTTCACTTCCGTCGCGCAGCGCGCCGAAAAGCTGATGACCGATGGCGGCTCTATGCTGACGCTCACCTACTACGGCGCCGAGAAGGTGATGCCGCATTACAATGTGATGGGCGTGGCCAAGGCGGCGCTCGAGGCAAGCGTGCGCTACCTCGCCGCTGATCTCGGCAAGAAGCGCATCCGGGTCAACGCGATCTCCGCCGGGCCGATCAAGACGCTTGCGGCATCCGGCATCGGCGATTTCCGCTATATCCTCAAGTGGAACGAGTACAATGCGCCCCTGCGCCGTACCGTAACCATCGAGGAAGTGGGCGACGCCGCCATGTTCCTGCTGTCCGACCTCGGACGCGGCATCACCGGCGAGATTCAGCATGTCGACAGCGGCTACCATATCGTCGGCATGAAGGCCGTCGACGCGCCGGACATCACCACCGTGGTCAAGGACTGATCCGACCGCGACTTTTCCAGTTCTCGAATCCTGTGGCCCGGGTGGAGTGCTTCCGCGCGGGCCTTGGATCGTCTGTTTGATGGAGGTTCGATGAGCAGCGCCGATACGGGCATTGCGCGTCTTGTCCCCCCGTTCATGGTCTTCATCCGTCACGGCCAGACCGACTGGAACGCGGAAGGACGCATGCAGGGGCGGCGGGATATCCCGCTCAACGATACCGGTCGCATCCAGGCACGCCGCAACGGCGCGGCCCTGCGCGACTACTTCGCCGACAAGGGCATCGACAAGAACGAGCTTTCCTATTTCGTCTCCCCCCTGTCGCGGGCGGTCGAGACGATGGAACTGATTTGCGATGAGCTCGGCGTCGAAGCGGATCTCTGCCAGCGTGACGAACGGTTGCTGGAGATCACGTTCGGAGCCTGGGAAGGTTACACGATCCCCGAGCTTGCCGAGCGCACGCCGGAACTGGCTGCGGCGCGCAAGGCCGACAAATGGGGTTTCGTGCCACCCGAAGGGGAGAGCTACCGGATGCTGTCGAGCCGCATCGATGCGTGGCTCGCAACCCTGACGCGCCCGTCCGTGGTCATCTCGCATGGCGGCGTCATGCGTGTCCTGCAGGGGCGCCTGCGATCGCTTCCGAACCAGGATATCCCCGGCTTGGACATCCCGCAGGACCGCATGCTGGTATGGACCGGCAGCGAGGTCGACTGGGTTTGAGGCCGCGACCGGGATCGCAAGCGGACGGCATTGCCGCCGCTGCGCCGGCCGGGAGAGCTTCGTTCAGTTGAGGATCTGGACGTCGGTGAGCGTCTTGGCGCTGCCGCCCTCGTCGAAGAAGACCAGCACGCGCATGCCTGACTTCAGGTCGTCGACGAAAAAGTCGACCGGAATCTCGTAGCTGGTGCCGTCCGACAGGACGAGCTTGCCGGTGTCCGGCTGGATCTCGACGATCGTTGCCTCGACTTCGCCGGCCCAGGCGACGCCTGCCGTCATCATGCACAGCGCCAGGGTTGCCAGCGTCTTTGAAAGGATGCGCTTCATTCTCGTCTCCGTGGACCCGCCCGCTTGGCGATCGGGCAGGATCGAACAAAACCTGCGCGTCGGCGTCAAGAGGTTGAGGCGTCATGGCGCGGGCAGGATATGCTGTCACTAACGTGTGTTCGACACGACTTTGCGCAACCATCCCCACGTTAAGGCCGTATAGGCTCTTGAGGGCTGCGGCCGGCGCGTGGATCGTCAAGGTCGAACGGGGGACGTTGGTACGGGTCAAGGATGGCGTTTCGATGGCGGAAGTGACCGAGGGAACCGAGGGCTTTTACGAAGGCCTGCCGGTCTTCAGCGATTTCGGACGGGTCAGTGAGGCGGATGCCTTCGCGCCGTTGCCGGACGACTGGACGCTGCTGGTCGCGGACATCGTGCGCTCGCGCGACGCGGTCGCGGCAGGACAGTACAAGACCGTCAACATGGTCGCAGCGGCTGTCGTCACGGCGGTGCTGAACGCGGCAGGACGCGCCGATCTTCCCTTCGTCTTCGGCGGCGACGGGGCGATGGCCGCCGTGCCGCCATCGCTTTCCCGGGCGTCGTCGGAGGCCCTCGTCCGCGTTCGGGTCATGGCGCGGGAGACTACCGGGCTCGACCTGCGCGTTGCCGCGATCCCTGTGCGCGATCTCAGGCGGCTGGGTGCCGACCTGCGTGTCGCGAAGTTCGAACTGAGCCTCGGCAACAACCTCGCCATGTTCTCCGGCGGCGGCATCGAACTGGCCGACACGATCCTCAAGGACGAAACCCGCGTCGCCCCCTATCGCCTCACGGAGAGCAGCGCCGCCGGTCCGGCGCCGCTCGACGGGCTCTCCTGCCGCTGGGAGGCGCTGCCGGCCGAGCGCGGCCGCATGGTGACCTTGATCCTGCGTCCGGCGAGCGGCCGCGTGGAGGATCTGAAGCAACTGCTTTTCGACCTGCGCTCGCTGCTCGGTATCGACCTTGCCGCCTCCGATCCCGCCAGCGCGCCGGTTCGCCGAAGCTCGCTGAAGTTCCGGTTTCCTCCTTCGGGCCTGGCACTGGAGGCCCGCATGCTGGGCTGGCGAAGCGGTACCTGGCGAGCTTACCTGGGCGGGTTCCTCGCCTCGCTCGCCTTCGTTTTCGGAGTTCTCACGGGGCGGCGGCTCGGTCCGTTCGAACCGCGCAAGTATCTGCGCGAGGTCTCCTTGAACACCGATTTCCGCAAGTTCGATGACACGTTGCGCCTGGTTCTCGATCTTGACGCTCGCGAGACGACAGCGCTCTCCGACTATCTTGCCCGTGGCGAGGCGGAGGGGCGGCTTGTCTACGGCATGCATGTCTCTCATTCCGCGTTGATGACGTGCCTCGTCTTCAGCATCGAGCAGAGCCGGCACATTCACTTCATCGACGGGGCAGGGGGAGGCTTCGCGCGCGCTGCGGTCGACTTCAAGGCGCGTCTTGCGGCGATGGAGCCGCCGGCGGTGGCGGACTGAAGACCTTCGGGGCTCTTTTTACGGTTTCCCTGCGGCGCAGGCCGAACTAGAAGACCTGTGCAAGACTGCATTCGCGAACCCCCGCCCGGACAAAGCCGATGTCGCACAACACCTTTGGTCACCTTTTTCGCGTCACGACCTGGGGCGAGAGCCACGGCCCCGGGCTTGGCTGCGTCATCGATGGCTGCCCGCCGCTGATCGAGATCTCCGAAGCCGAGATCCAGGCGTTCCTCGACAAGCGCAAGCCGGGCCAGTCGCGGTTCACCACCCAGCGCCGCGAGGCCGATACGGTGCGGATCCTGTCCGGCGTCATGAGCGATGACGAGGGCGTGCTGCGCACCACCGGGACCCCGATCTCGCTGATGATCGAGAATACCGACCAGCGCTCCAAGGACTATGGCGAGATCCGCGAGAGCTACCGGCCCGGCCACGCGGATTTCACCTATGACGCCAAATACGGCATTCGCGACTATCGCGGCGGCGGGCGTTCGTCGGCCCGCGAGACGGCCGCGCGTGTCGCCGCCGGCGCCATCGCCCGCAAGGTGCTCCCAGGCCTCGTCCTGCGTGGCGCGCTGGTCCAGATCGGCCCGCACAAGGTTGACCGGTCGCGCTGGGACTGGAGCGAGATCGGCAACAACCCCTTCTTCTGCCCGGACGCGACCACTGCGGCGCGCTGGTCCGATTATCTGGACCAGATCCGCAAGGACGGGTCGTCGGTTGGCGCCGTCGTCGAGATCGTCGCCGAGGGAGTTCCTGCCGGTCTCGGCGCGCCGATCTACGGCAAGCTTGACCAGGACATCGCGAGCGGCCTGATGTCGATCAACGCGGTCAAGGGCGTTGAGATCGGCAACGGGTTCGAGGCGGCGACATTGACCGGCGAGGAAAATGCCGACGAGATGCGCATCGGTGCGGACGGCAGGCCACTGTTCCTGACCAACAATGCCGGCGGCGTGCTCGGCGGCATCTCTTCCGGCGAACCGGTGGTCGCGCGCTTCGCGGTCAAGCCGACATCCTCCATCCTCACCCCGCGCAAGTCGGTGACCCGCTCGGGCGAGGAGGTCGATGTGCGCACCAAGGGCCGCCACGATCCTTGCGTCGGCATTCGCGCGGTGCCGGTTGGCGAGGCCATGGTCGCCTGCATCCTCGCGGATCACTATCTGCGCCATCGCGGCCAGGTCGGGTGATTTTCAGTATTACTGAATTTTGAAATATTTTTCGTTGTCACTGAATTTTCTGTTGGCTAGAATGCCGGCATGCGTCTGGATGCTTGGCTCTCGATCAACAAGGAAACCCGCTCGGCCTTTGCCCGGCGCGCCGGCCTGTCGCCGGCGGCGGTGACTGCCTTGTGCAACGATCCTGGCGTCTGGGTGTCGCGCGACAGCGCGGAACGGATCGCGGCGGCCACTGGCGGCGCCGTGACCCCGAATGACCTTCTCGGCTTGAAAGGATCCAAGGAATTGGACATGTCCCAGACCCGTGTCGCGGAGGCGATCCGCGCATTCGAACGCGGCGAGATGCTCGTCGTTACCGATGATGACGATCGTGAGAACGAGGGCGATCTGGTTGTCGCCGCTTCGCTGATCACGCCCGAACAGATGGCGTTCATGGTCCGCCACACCTCCGGCATCGTCTGCGCGCCGATGACGCGCGATGCGGCGCGGCGGCTGCGGCTCGACCCGATGGTCGCCGACAATGACGCGCCGCTCTCCACGGCCTTCACCATTTCCGTCGACTATCGCCACGGCCTGACCACGGGTATTTCCGCCGAGGAGCGTTGCTCCACCGTGCGCGGGCTTGCCAATCCGAATGCCGGTGCGGCCGATTTCGCCCGCCCGGGTCACATCTTCCCGCTTGTCGCCCGCGAGGGCGGGGTGCTGATGCGCTCCGGCCATACCGAGGCGGCGGTCGATCTCTGCCGTCTTGCGGGCCAGCCGGAAGTCGGTGTGATTTCCGAGCTCGTCAACGATGACGGCACCGTCAAGCGCGGCGACCAGGTGGTGGCGTTCGCGGCCGAGCACGGGCTGAAGGTGGTGTCCGTCGCCGACCTCATCTCGTGGCGGCAGCGCATGGAGCGGCTGGTGGAGCGGGTGGCCGAGCAGCCTGTCGACACCATTGCCGGTCCCGCATACGCGGTTACCTATTCGACGCCCTATGACCCGATGCATCATGTCGCCGTCGTCTATGGCGACATTCTCGACGGTCGCAACGTGCCGGTTCGCCTGCAGCTGGAATCGGTGCTCGATGACGTTTTCGGCGACACGCGGGTGATGGACGATGTCATGCGCGATTTCGCCGCGCGCGGCCGCGGGGTGGTCGTTTATCTCCGGGAAGGCTCCGTCGGCGTGGCGCGCCAGGCGCGGCGCGCGCGCACCGACCTGATGGCGGCCGAGGACGAGGAGCACCAGTCGGCGCAGGCCCGCGAGGAGCAATGGCGCGAGGTCGGGCTCGGCGCGCAGATCCTCAAGGATCTCGGCGTCAATTCGATCACGCTCCTGGCCTCGCGCCAGCGTCACTATGTCGGCCTGGAAGGCTTTGGCATCGTCATCGAGGGCACGGAGATCCGGGAGGGATAATCCCGCGTCTGCCGCCGCTGTCCGGCCTTGTGGGCCGGACACATTCGGGCCGGCGAGTGAGCCGGCAAAAAAAGAGGCCGTGCGCAGGCACGGCCTCAAGTCGATCACTGTGCACGTGGCCCCATCGACCACAACCTCTGTTTAGTAGGTTTTGCTCTTGTGTCCATCACCCTCAGGGGTGAGGTTGACGGAGATTTTCCCGGAATATCATCACTTTCGACAGGGCTTGAATTACTTAAGGTTGCATGACGATAACGGCAAGGCTATCGCGTGCAGCCGTGATGATGCCGATTCCCGAGCGGGCGCCGCCGACCGTTGCGGTCGCACGACCGGCACCTGCAAGCAGCGTATTTGCGCACTATATGGTCATGGTGGTATTGAGCGCCTTGGCGAGATCCGCGCAAGCGGTGCCGAAACCAAGCGACGAACCTCTGGGACCGCCCTCGTGTACAAACGCCCCGACACCCCGCTTCTGGACACCGTGGTAACCCCGCACGACTTGCGGCGGCTGCCGGAGCGCGACCTGCGCCAGTTCGCCGATGAACTGCGGGCGGAGGTGATCGACGCCGTCTCGGTGACCGGTGGCCATCTGGGGGCGGGCCTTGGCGTCGTCGAGCTGACCACGGCGCTCCATTATGTCTTCGACACGCCGGACGACCGGCTGATCTGGGACGTCGGCCATCAGTGTTACCCGCACAAGATCCTGACCGGCCGGCGCGACCGCATCCGCACCCTGCGCCAGGGCGGCGGGCTGTCCGGCTTCACCAAGCGCTCGGAGAGCGAATACGACCCCTTCGGCGCGGCCCATTCCTCGACCTCGATTTCCGCCGGCCTCGGCATGGCCGTGGCGCGCGACCTTGAGGGGCGCAAGAACAACATCATCGCCGTCATCGGCGACGGAGCCATGTCCGCCGGCATGGCCTACGAGGCGATGAACAATGCCGGCGCGCTTCATTCCCGGTTGATCGTCATCCTCAACGACAACGACATGTCGATTGCCCCGCCGGTGGGGGCGATGAGCGCCTACCTTGCGCGCCTTGTCTCCGGCCGTGCCTACATGACCCTGCGCGATGCGGCCAAGCAGCTCGCCAAGGCGCTGCCGCGCCAGCTCAAGGAAAAGGCTGCGCGGGCGGAGGAATACGCCCGCGGCTTCTGGACCGGGGGCACGCTGTTCGAGGAACTCGGCTTCTATTATGTCGGACCGGTCGATGGCCACAATCTCGATCATCTCCTGCCGGTGCTGAAGAATGTCCGCGACACCCACCAGGGACCGGTGCTGATCCATGTCGTCACCCGCAAGGGCAAGGGCTACGAACCGGCGGAAAATTCCGCTGACAAGTATCACGGCGTCGCCAAGTTCGATGTCGTCACCGGCAAGCAGTCGAAGCCCAAGGCGAACGCGCCGAGCTATACCCGCGTCTTTGCCGAGAGCCTGATCGAGGAGGCCCGCCACGACGAACGCATTGTCGGCATCACGGCGGCGATGCCCGACGGCACCGGACTTGATCTCTTCGGCGAGGCCTATCCCGCCCGTACCTTCGATGTCGGCATTGCCGAGCAGCACGCCGTCACCTTCGCCGCCGGCATGGCGAGCGAGGGCTACAAGCCGTTCTGCGCCATCTACTCGACCTTCCTGCAGCGCGCCTATGACCAGGTGGTGCACGACGTCGCGATCCAGGGCCTGCCGGTGCGTTTTCCCATCGACCGCGCCGGCCTTGTCGGCGCCGATGGCCCCACCCATGCCGGCAGCTTCGACACGGCCTATCTCGCCTGCCTGCCCGGCTTCGTGGTGATGGCGGCCGGCGACGAGGCGGAGCTGAGGCACATGGTGGCAACGGCTGCGGCCTATGACGAGGGACCGATTTCCTTCCGCTATCCGCGCGGCGAGGGTGTCGGCATCGAGCTGCCGCAGCGCGGCCAGATGCTGGAGATCGGCCGCGGCCGTGTGCTGCGCGAGGGCAGCAAGGTGGCGCTGCTCTCCTTCGGCGGCCGACTGGCGCAATGCCTGCTCGCGGCCGACGAGCTCGATGCGGCGGGTCTTTCGACCACCGTCGCCGATGCCCGCTTCGCCAAGCCGCTCGACGAGGACCTGCTCGTTCGGCTTGCCCGCGAGCACGAGGTTCTGGTGATCGTGGAGGAAGGCTCGGCCGGCGGCTTTGCCTCCCACGTCCTGCACCGGCTGGCCGAACGCGGTCTGCTCGACGCGGGACTGAAGGTGCGGCCCGTTTGCCTGCCGGACCGCTATCTCGATCACGACAAGCCGGAGCGCATGCATGCCGAGGCCGGGCTGGACGTGAAGGGCATCATGGCGACGGTGTTTTCCGCTCTCGGCAAGGACGCGGCCGCCGCAGCACGCCTCGCCTGAGGAGGCGTCGCGAGAGCTATGCGCATGGGTCGGGACGCCATGCGTAGCATCGTCATTGACAGTCTCTCGCGAATGTTGAAACGGTCGCCCTGATGCACCGGGCGACGGCTTTCAGTCGCCGTCGCTGCTTGTCATTGCACGGGATCGACCGTGCGCACCTGCGAGCCAGATCAGGAAAGAGCGCGACCATGGCGCAGACGCTGGCCCCGGTATCGGCCCTTCTCATCGCCATCGCCCTGCTCGTCACCGGGCACGGCCTGCAAAGCACCCTGCTGCCGCTGGCCGGCTCGCAGGCGGGCTTTTCCGATCTTGCGGTCGGCCTGGTGTCATCGAGCTATTTCTTCGGACTGGTGCTGGGCTGCCTTGGCGCGCCCTATGTGATCATGCGTGCCGGTCACATCCGCGCCTTTGCCGCGCTGGTGTCGCTGATGTCGGCTGCCGCGATCTTCCATCCCCTGATGGTCGACCCGCTCGCCTGGAGCCTGATTCGCATCGTCTCCGGCTTCTGCCTCGCCGGTTTTTACATGATCGTCGAAAGCTGGCTCAACGAACAGGCTTCCAACGAGAACCGCGGCACGATCATGTCGATCTACATCGTGCTGGTCTATGCCGCGATGACCGCCGGCCAGATATCGCTGACGGCGACCGACATCTCCACATTCGTACCCTTCGCCATCGCTTCCGTGGCCGTTAGCCTGGCGGTCATCCCTGTGTCGCTGACCACCGCCAACCAGCCGGCGCCGATCACGGTGGTGCGCTTCCGTCCGGTCAAGCTCTATCGCAATTCGCCGACGGCGCTTGTCGCGGTGCTGCTGATCGGCGTGACGCAGGGTGGGCTGTGGATGCTGGCACCGCTTTATGCGATCCAGATCGGCCTTTCCACCAACAACGCGGCCTATTTCGCCGCGGCGGTCGTCGGCGCGGGAGCGATCTCGCAATGGCCCATCGGCCGCCTGTCCGACCGGTTCGACCGCCGTCTCATCCTGCTCGGCCTTGCGGTGAGTGCGGTGTTCGTCAGCATCGTCTTCATGACGGTTCCCATCGGCGGTGTCGGCGTGGCGCTCATGCTCGCCCTGCTCGTCGGCGTCGCGACGCAGCCCGCCTATGCAATCGCCGCCTCGCATGCCTTCGACCATGCCGACCGGGACGACTATGTCGAGACCTCCTCGGGCATGAACCTGGCCTTCGGCATCGGCTCGTCCGTGGGGCCGCTGACGGCCTCCTACCTGATGCAGTCGGTTGGTCCCTGGGGATTGTTCTTGCAGGTCGCCATCATCCAGGCTGTCATGTGTGTTTACATCTTCACCCGTCTGTTCCAGCGCGCCGCGCTGTCGGTGGAAGACAAGACCGATTTCGACTATGCCGCCTCCGCCCAGGTCGGCACCGTGCTGTCGCCGGAACCGCTCGACCTGGAGGATCCCTATGTCATCTCGCCGGAGGAATTCCCGGCCTATGACTATGAACGGGATGCCGAGACCGGTCAGGATGACGGCGCGGTCATGGAGGAACACTTCTCCCTTGGCCCCGAAAGCGGCGAGGACGACGGTGCATCGGAACCCGGGCCCGATGACCGAGACGCGGTCATGCCCTCCCGCTGAGCGGCAAGCGGCAGGCGGGGCCTGCGGCAAAACATCCCTCGACCTTGGCCGGGTGCTGGGGCATTGTCGCGCCGATGACGAGAGACACCATGCTCCTTGGGCTGTTCAGACGCGAGGCGCTGCCCCTGGCGGTGCTCTGTGCGCTTGCGCTCGTCTTCCAGCTCGTTGCCGGCACCGTGGCGGCGGCCGCGACCAGCGGCGACAGCGGTCTCAAGGTTCTGTGCGTTGGCGGTCAGGCGACCGACGGAGATGCGCAACCGGCCCCCGGCCACGGCAAGGGGATTTGTCCCTGCGGTCCCGTCTGCCCGCATGGCACGGCGTGCCTGACCGGCGGCTGCGCGCCAGCCGCCGCTTCGGTGCGCCCGCTGCTTGCCGTTCCGCCTCAGCGCTTCGTCATGCGCGATACACCGCCCGGCGCGCGCGCGCTCCTGGCGTCCGGGGGCATTCGTGCGCCGCCCGTCCCGGTTTCGTTGCCCTTGTGAGCCGCGCCTGTTGCGCGGCGGAACTGCAATCGAAATCCGGAAAATCATCATGACCTTTTTCAAGACCACCGCGATCAGCGCGGCCCTTGCCCTGTCTGCTCTCCTCGCCGTTCCGGCGCTTGCCCATGACACCAAGACCGTCGGGGACATCACCGTCTCCTCCCCCTGGACCCGGGCAACGCCGCCCCGCGCCAAGGCCGGAGGCGGGTTCGCCACCATCGTCAATGCGGGCGGCGAGGACCGTCTGGTTTCCGCTTCTGCCAGCGTCTCGAAGCGCACGGAGCTTCACGAGATGACCGTCACCGACGGCGTCATGAAGATGCGTGAAATGGCTGACGGCATTCCGGTTCCAGCCGGCGGCACGCTCGAGCTCAAGCCGGGCAGCTATCACGTCATGTTCTTCGATCTCAACGGTCCGTTGAAGGAAGGCGAGAACGTTCCGGTGACGCTGACCTTCGAGAAGGCGGGCGAGGTTACGCTCGATTTCAAGGTCGAGCGTATCGGCGCCAAGGGGCCTGAGCATGGCGAACACGGCGGCGACCAGATGCAGCACGGCGACATGGACCACGGCAAGATGGATCATGGCAGTGATGCCGGCCACATGAACCACGACAAGTCGAAGGATTGAGGCGAGAATGTCAGGATTGAAGGTCCTGCGCTATGTGGCATGGGCGGCGGTAGCCGTCCTGCTCGGCGCCATCGGGTTTGTCACCGCCCAGCACTATCTCGGCCCCAAGGACGGAGGGCTGTTGTCACCGGTCGCCTCCATCGGAGGCCCGTTCACGATGGTCGACGCGGCCGCCGGCCGAACGGTTACCGAGGCGGATTTCAAGGGCAAGCCGACGGCCTATTTCTTCGGTTTCACCTTCTGCCCGGATGTCTGCCCGACGACGCTTGCGGAGACGCAGATGTGGATCGAGAAGCTCGGACCTGACGCCGACAAGGTCAATTTTGCCTTCGTCTCCGTCGATCCGGAGCGCGACACGCCCGAGGTGATGCGCGACTATGTGGCCGCGTTCGACGACCGCATCCGGCCGCTGACCGGCTCTCCGGAACAGGTCGAGGCAATGCTCAAGGCCTACCGGGTCTACGCCCGGCGCGTTCCCCTGGACGACGGCGACTACACGATGGACCACTCGGCTGCGGTTTTCCTGATGGATTCCGATAACCGTTTCGTTGGAACGATCGCCTATGAGGAGGCGCCGGAAAACGCGATGGCCAAACTACGCCGCCTGATCGATAATGCAGGCTGACCCTCGCACCTGACCGGGACAGACGATGCGCTCCGACCTGATGCTCCCCGCCGGTATCTTCTTCGCCGCCGCCTTCGCGGCGAGCGGGCTGCTGTGGTGGGTCTACGGGGAGCGCATCTATGTCGACCGGCTGCTCACCGGCATTGCCAACTGTTTCTGAACGGCGGCCTCAATGGCGGACAGGGATCGGCTCGACCAGCTGCTGGTGACGCGCGGCCTCGTTGAAACCCGCGCGCGGGCCCGGGACGCCATTTTGCGCGGCCACGTGCGCATCGCCGGTGTCGTCGTTGAAAAACCCGGTCAGAAGGTCGCCGTCGATGCCGAGCTTTCCATCGACGATCCGGCGGCCGACTATGTCTCGCGTTCGGCGCTCAAGCTGAAGGCCGGGCTGGAGCGCTTCGCCATCGATGTGAGGGGAAAGGTCGCGCTTGACCTTGGCGCCTCGACCGGCGGTTTCACCCAGGTTCTGGTCGAGGCCGGTGCCCTTCGCGTTCATGCCATCGATGTCGGCCACGACCAGCTTCACGAACGGATCGCGGCACTGCCGCAGGTCCGTCGCCGCGACGGGCTCAACGCGCGCGCGCTCACCCCGGCCGATCTCGATGGCGAGGCACCGGAGATCGTTGTCTCCGACATGAGTTTCATCTCCCTGCGCCTGGCCCTGCCACCGGCGCTGGACCTTGCCGCTCCCGGGGCGCAGGGCCTTTTTCTGGTCAAACCGCAATTCGAGGCCGGCCGGCAGGCGATCGGCAAGGGCGGGCTGGTGGATCCGCACGTGGGCGAGGCGGTCGCCCGCGATCTCTCCGACTGGCTCGGTGAACAGCCCGGTTGGTCCGCTGTCGGTCTCGTGCCGTCGCCGATTGCCGGCGGCGACGGCAACGCCGAATGGCTGCTCGCCGGGACGAAGGCCGGCTGAGCCACGCTCAACGCGCTTGCGCTTGCCGGTTCAAAGGCCTAATCGGGCCCGATGAGCAAAGACACCCTTCTTGAGATCACCGCCCTTGCCCACAAGGGCGAAGGCAGGGCGGAAACGCCCGACGGTCCCGTCCATGTCCCTTTCGCGCTGCCTGGCGAGACGGTGCGCGTTGTCCGCGACGGTGCCCGCGCCGGGTTGGTGGAGGTGGTGACGCCGTCCCCTGACCGGGTCGAGCCCGCCTGTCCGCATTTCGGCACCTGCGGGGGGTGTGCCCTCCAGCACATGGCGCTTCCCGCGCAACTGGAGTGGAAACGCGGGCAGGTCATCGCCGCCCTTGCCTCCAGGGGGCTGGAGGACTGGGCGTCCCTGGTCGAGCCGACGGTCGATGCGGGCGGGACGGGCCGCCGCCGGGCGGTCCTTGCCGCCGCTCGCGCCGGATCCCGCATTCTTCTCGGATTTCATGAGCGGGCGAGCCATCGTCTTGTCGATATCGATACCTGTCCGGTGCTCGTGCCGGAGCTGTCCCGCCTGTTTCCTGTGCTGAAGTCGCTCGCCGCGCGCGTCATGCCGCGCAAGGGCGAGGTGACGCTGACGGTGCTTGCCACGCCGAACGGCGCCGACCTGGCGCTTGTCTCGCCCGCGCGCACCGAACCGAAGGCGGTGGCCGGCCTGATCGAGGAGGCGATGGCCGCCGGCATCGCCCGCCTGTCGCTCAATGGCGAGGTGCTGGTCGAGGCCCGCTCGCCGGAGCTCCGGATGGACGGTGTGGCCTTGGTGCCGCCGCCCGGCGGCTTCGTCCAGGCGACGGCCGCCGGCGAACAGGCGCTGGTCGAGCGCGTCGCTGCCGGTGTCGGCAAGGCGCGCAAGGTCGCGGACCTCTTCTGCGGATCGGGCACCTTCGCGCTCCGGCTTGCCCGCAAGGCGACCATTCGCGCGGTGGAAGGCGAGAAGCCCGCCCTGGCGGCTCTCGATCGGGCGATGCGTGGCGGCGCTGGCGCCTTGCGACAGATCCACACCGAACGGCGCGACCTGATGCGTAATCCGCTCACTGCCGGCGAACTCGACGATTTCGGCAGGGGCATGGAGGCGGTTGTCTTCGATCCGCCGCGCGCCGGCGCCGAGGCACAAGCCCGCGAAATCGCCCGCTCGAAGGTTCCGGTCGTCGTCGCGGTGTCCTGCAACCCGGCGACGCTGGCGCGTGACCTGCGCATCCTTGTCGATGGCGGTTACCGGCCGCGCTCCATCCTTCCGGTGGATCAGTTTCGTCATTCGCCCCATATTGAGGTTGTGGTGGTTCTGTCGCGCGGCTGAAAAAGCCGCCCGGCAACGGATGTCGGGGAAAGCCCATGGCGCAGCAAGCAAGCTTGGCCGGTCTTGCCTTCAATTGGGTGCGCAGGGCGCGCTATGCCGCGCGCCAGGGCTCCCGTGTCGTCTGGTTTGCCGCGCACGGAGAAGTGGCCCAGGCGATCTCGCGCCGGGTGGTGCGCGAGGCCCGGCGCGAGCGCGGCGAGGCAGAGGCATCCTCGCGCTCCGCCAGCCCCCCGCGAAAGACGGCCGCGCGCCCCGACCTCAAGCGCCTTTTCTCCCAGATCGCGGCGCTTTTTGCCCGGGACCTGGCGAATATCGAGGCAGGCCACTATCCCGTCCCTGAGGGCGAGTTCGGCCCTCCGCGCTCCTTTCTCGACCTCAGTCGCAGCTTTCTCGCCGACGTGCCGAAGGTCGCCAGGCGGCGTGTGAGCAAGGACCATCAGGAGGTGTTCGATGCGACGCGCGAGACGGGCGCCGGCCTGCCGCGCTACTACCGGCAGAACTTCCACTTCCAGACCGATGGCTGGCTGTCGCGCGACAGCGCCCGCATCTACGATTTTCAGGTCGAAGTCCTGTTCAAGGGCGCGACGGCGGCGATGCGCCGGCAGGGGCTCGTGCATCTGTCAAAGCTTCTGCGCGGGACCGACCAGCGTCATGTCGCCTATGCCGACATCGCCTGCGGCACGGGCGGGTTGCTCGCCCCCGCGCTTGCGGCCTTCCCGCGCCTGCGCGGCGTCGGCGTCGACCTGTCCGAACCCTATCTGGCGCATGCCCGCGAGGCGCTGCCCACCGGCCGCCGCGGCCGTGCCGCCTTCCTCAACGCCGCCGCTGAAAACCTTCCCTTCGCGGATGAAAGCCTCGACGCGGTCTCTTGCGTCTACCTCTTTCACGAACTGCCGCCAAAGGTGCGCGCCCTCGTTGCCGGCGAATTGGGGCGGGTGCTGAAGCCGGGCGGGCGGTTGATCTTTGTCGACAGCCTGCAGAGCGGGGACCTGCCGGAGAACGACGGGCTGCTGGAGCTCTTCCCCGACCTCTTCCACGAGCCCTATTACCGCAGCTACCTGGTGGAGGATCTCGACGCTCTGTTCTCGGTGGGTGGTTTGCGCCGCCGGGAACTGGCGACGGCGTTCCTGTCGCGCGTCGCGCTCTACGAAAAGGCGTAAGGGCGCGAAGCGTGCGGCTGTCAGTCGACGTCGAGCGGAGCGGTTCCGGACGCGCTGCCATCCTCGGCGAGCTGGATGCGCTCCACCTTGGCCTCGGCCGACTTCAACAGCTTGTCGCAATGGCGGCGCAATGCATCGCCGCGCGAATAGAGCTGGATGCTTTCCTCCAGCGGAACGTCGCCGCGCTCCAGCCGGCCGACAATGGTCTCCAGCTCTTTCAGCGCCGCTTCGAAGGCAAGCGCCGTGATCTCCGGATCGATCTCGTCTCGGCTCACGCAGGGGCTCCCGGGTCGGTGGCGGGTTTCATCGGTCGAACGGCAATCCTAGAGCTCGGGGGCGCGGCGGGCAAGGAGCGCTGCCGGTCCCGTCCGCACCGGTTGTGGACAGGGGGCGGGGGCGGCACCGGCAAGGGCCGCGTCAGGCCTTCATCAGCGTCATGATGTGGGCGGCGGCCGAGCGCGCGAGCCCCTCCAGGTCGTAGCCCCCTTCCAGCAGGGAGACGACCTTGCCGCCGCAGTGCCGGTCGGCAATGTCCATCAGTCGCAGCGTCGCCCAGGCGAAGTCCGCCTCGACCAGGTTGAGCCCGCCCAGCGGGTCGCGCTGATGGGCGTCGAACCCCGCGGAAATGATCACCAGGTCCGGCTGGAATGTCTCCAGCCGGGGCAGGATCGCAACCTCCATCGCCTCGCGGAACTCCTCGCCGCCGTCGCCGGCGGCAAGCGGCGCGTTGACGATCGTGTCCGCTTCGCCGCGCTCGCTCGCCGCGCCCGATCCCGGATACAGCGGCATCTGGTGGGTCGAGCAGTACATTACGCTCGGGTCGTTCCAGAAGATGTCCTGGGTGCCGTTGCCGTGATGCACGTCGAAATCGATGATCGCGACCCGCTCCGCGCCGTATGTTTCCTGCGCGTGCCGGGCGGCGATGGCCGCGTTGTTGAAGAAGCAGAAGCCCATCGCACGGGCCGTTTCGGCGTGATGCCCGGGCGGACGCGAGGCGCAGAACGCGTTGGCGACCTTGCCTTCCATCACCTCGTCGACGGCCCGGCAGGCGGAGCCGACGCCGCGCATCGCCGCCTCCCAGCTGCCCGGCGACATGGTCGTGTCCGCGTCGATGCGCACCAGCCCGTCCGTCGGCGCCGCGTTGTGCAGCATGTCGATATAGGAGGAGGGGTGGACGCGGGCGATGTCGGCAATCCGGCCCATCGGAGCCATGTCCCGCTGCAGGGTCTGGAAGCGCTCATGCTCGAGGATGCGGTCAATCGCGCGAATACGGTCCGGCCGCTCGGGATGACCGACCGGCGTCAGATGGTCGAGATAGGCGGAATGATGCAGATAGAGCGTTCCCAAGAGCGTTTCCTTGCGCGGGCCATTGTCGATGCTGGCGTTTCGCGCCCATCTGACCGGCCGGTCAGGCGGCTGTCAATGAGCGAGCTCAAACGGCGGGCAGGATGTGCAGGCCTTGGGGAACGGATGCGGGAAAGCTGGAACAGGCGGCGTGCGGGCTGGCGGACAAAAGAAAGCCGGGGCGGCATCCGACTGCCGGCCCCGGTGGAAGGTGCGGGCATGACAAGGCCCGTAGGGGAGGTCCGCTGCATCGCCTGTGAAGGCAATTATAATACTAATTGATTCGCCGGCTTTTCAGAAGGCGGAATGCAAAAAAGGTGAATTTTCATCTTGGGGTTGCGTTCTGTCTTACGCAGCGGCAGACAGTTTTCATTGTAAAAAATATCAGTATTCAGCACGTTGACCTGTCTGCCGATGCAGATCGGACACCGGATGCCGAACGCGGGTGTCAGAACGCTGGATGTCAGCGGCGCGGCGCCGCCGCCCGCCGCAGCCGGTCGTTGATCGCCTCGCCAAGGCCGGCCTCCGGTACGGGCATTGCCGCAATGCGCTCTGCGCCGCTTGCGTCGAGTTCGCGCATCGCGGTGAAGAGCCGCGCTGCCGCTTCGCGCAACTCGCCCCTTGCGCTCAACTGCACGACCGCTCGGGCATGTTCCGCGCCCGGCGGCAGGTCGGGACCGAAGGCGAGCAGCGCCTCGTCCGGTTCCACATGGGTGGCCTCGAGCCGCAAGGCCGCGCGCGGCGCGTAGTGGGAGGAGAGCATGCCCGGCGCGTCCGGCGCATCGTCGGGCCGCACGAGGGCAGGGGCAAGCGTTTCGCCGAGCACGGCCTCGATGGCCTGCCGCTCGATGCCGCCGGGGCGCAGCAGGCGCGGGCGCTCGTCGGTCAGGGCGACGATGGTGGACTCCACCCCCACCGGGGTCGGCCCGGCATCGATGAGCAGGGCCAGCCGGTCGCCCAGATCGCCGGCCACGGCCTCGGCCGTGGTGCCGCTGATACGCCCCGACCGATTGGCGCTGGGCGCGGCAATCGGTCGGCCGCTGGCCTGCGCCAGGTCGCGCATGATCGCCGCTGCCGGCACCCGCAGCGCCACGCTCGGCAAGCCGGCCGTGGCAAGGTCGCAGATCGGGCTGTCGACCCGCTTCGGCAGCACCATCGTCAGCGGCCCCGGCCAGAATGCCTCGGCCAATGCCCGGGCGCGGGCATCGAACAATGCGTGCCGCTCTGCCGCCTTTGTCGATTCCACATGCGCGATCAGCGGGTTGAAGCTCGGTCGCCCCTTCGCCGCATAGATGTCGGCGCAGGCAAGCGCATTGGTCGCGTCGGCGGCGAGCCCGTAGACGGTCTCAGTCGGAACGGCGAGCAGGCGCCCGTCGACGAGATCCGCCACCGCCGCCTCGAAGGCCGCCGTGCCGCGCCAGGTCTCGCTTTGTGGATCGATCTGCCAGCGGCGCATTGCCTCGTTCACTCCGTACCGTTGTCGTTCCGATGGCGCGCGGACCGGCCCGGCAGGGGCCGGGGTCCAAAGCGGGGAAGCGTATGCCGCAACGTCACCGATTGACGTTTACGTCAACACAGACCATCCTCGCGCCCAATCAAAAATGCCCGGCGGTTCTGCGGCCTGTGCCGCATTTCGTCAAGCCGCCGGCCAGCGCCTGCCAGGGAGTGAAACATGTACCGTGCCCCCGTTTCGGAGATCGCCTTTACGTTGAAGCATGTGGCGGGCCTTGCCGACGTGCTTGCCCACGAGGGCCACGCGGAGGTGACCGACGATCTGGTCGACGCGATCCTGGAGGAGGCGGGGCGCTTTGCGGCCGAGGAGATCGCGCCGCTCAACGCACCTGGCGATCGTGTCGGCGCGAAACTGGAAAACGGCGAGGTCACCATGCCGCCGGGCTGGCGGGATGCCTATCGCGCCTGGACCGACGGCGGCTGGAACTCGCTCACCGGCTCGACGGAATTCGGCGGCCAAGGCCTGCCGATGATGCTGCATGCGGCGGCGCTGGAGATGTGGAATTCCGGCTCCATGGCCTTCGCCATCGGCCCGACCCTGACCATGGGCGCGGTCGAGGCGCTTGAAAAGCACGCCAGCCGCGAATTGCAGGAGACCTATCTGCCAAAGCTCGTCTCCGGCGAGTGGATGGGCACGATGAACCTGACCGAACCGCAGGCGGGCTCCGACCTCAACGCGCTGCGCGCCCGCGCCGAGCCGGTCGGCGACGGCACCTATCGCATCTTCGGCCAGAAGATTTTCATCACCTTCGGCGAGCAGGACTTCACCGACAACATCGTCCATCTGGTGCTCGCCCGCCTGCCGGATGCACCCGCCGGCACGCGCGGCATCTCGCTCTTTCTCGTTCCGAAGTTCTTCGTCAACGCCGACGGATCGCTGGGTGCGCGCAACGACGTGCGCTGCGCCGGCATCGAGCACAAGCTTGGCATCCATGCCTCGCCCACCTGCACCATGGTTTATGGCGATGAGGGCGGTGCCGTCGGCTGGCTGATCGGCGAGGAGAACCGCGGCCTCGCCTGCATGTTCACGATGATGAACAACGCCCGCCTGTCGGTTGGCATCCAGGGCCTGGGCGTGGCCGAGCGCGCTACCCAGCAGGCGCTTGCCTATGCGAACGAGCGCCGCCAGGGGCGCGTTGCCGGCGACACCGGCGAGGGGATGAGCCCGATTGCCGGCCATCCCGACATTCGCCGCACGCTGCTTGCCATGCAGGCCTGGACGCAGATCGCCCGCGCCGCCTGCTTCACCAACGCGCATGCGATCGACATGGCGCGGCTCGCCGGCGATGCCGATGCCCGCACCCACTGGAGCGAGCGGGCCGCGACCCTGACCCCGATCGCCAAGGCGCTGTCCACCGATATCGGTGTCGAGGTCGCTTCGCTCGGCGTCCAGGTCCACGGCGGCATGGGTTATGTGGAGGAAACGGGCGCCGCCCAGCACCTGCGTGACGCGCGCATCGCGCCGATCTACGAGGGCACCAACGGCATTCAGGCGATCGATCTGGTCACCCGCAAGCTGCCGCTCTCCGGCGGGGACCATATTCGCGGCCTGATCGCCGAGCTTTCGGCGATTGCACGGGAGGCGCGCGGCGCCGGGTCGGAGCTTGCCGATGCGGGCAGCCGGCTGGAGCGGGCCTTGGCGTGCCTGTCGGAGGCCGCCGAGTGGATGCTGGAGGCGCTGGGCGAGGGGCGCCAGAGCGAGGCGCTGGCCGGCGCGACGCCCTTCCTGCGGTTGATGGGCATCGCCTATGGCGGCGCCATGCTGGTCAAGGGCGCGCTCGCCTGCCGGGGAGAGCAGTCGCCCGCCGCTGCTCGTCGTCTGCTTCTGGCCCGCTACTTCGCCGCCGCCCATCTCGCCGAGACGGGGGCACTGAAGGAACAGGTGGTCGCCGCGGCCGACGCGGTGCTTGCCTATGATCCGGCCGCCTGAGGCCTGAGCTGAAAGGAGCCGGGATGATCGAGGTCCAACGCGACGGCGCGGTGCAGGTGGTTCGCCTGAACCGGCCCTCGAAGAAAAACGCCCTGACCGGCGAGATGTACGAGGCGCTGGCCGGCGCGCTGGAGGCCGGCAACACGGACGAGGGGATCCGCGCCCATCTCCTCCTGGGTGTGCCTGGAGCCTTCACCTCGGGCAACGACATTGGCGATTTTCTCGGCTTCGCCATGTCCGGCGGGGGCATGCAGGATGCGCCGGTGGTGCGCTTCCTTCGCGCGCTTGCGCAGTGCGACAAGCCGATGGTTGCCGGTGTCGACGGGCTCGCCATCGGCGTCGGCACGACGCTGCTCTTCCATTGCGACATGGTCTTCGCCAGCCCGCGCGCCGTGTTCCGCACGCCGTTCCTGGACCTTGGACTTGTGCCGGAGGCCGGCGCCAGCCTGCTGGCTCCGCGTGCCATGGGCCATGCCCGCGCCTTCGAGCTGCTCTGCCTCGGAGAGCCTTTCGATTCGGTGCAGGCGAAGGCCGCCGGCTTCGTCAATCACATCGTCTCGGAGGAGGAGCTCGAGCCGCGTGCGCTGGCCGCTGCGCAGGCGATCGCCGCCAAGCCGGCAGAGGCCATGCGCCTGTCACGCGCCCTGCTGGTCGGTGACCGCACGGAACTGCGCGCCCGCATGGAGGAGGAGATCCGGCTCTTTTCCGAGCGGCTTGCCTCCGACGAAGCCCGGGCCGCCTTCACCGCATTCATGGACAGGGCGCGGCCGGCCGGCTGAGCCGGGTGCCGCCATCGGGAGGATCGACCAGATGTCGCTCAAGGGAAAGACGCTCTTCATCACCGGCGCCTCGCGCGGCATCGGCAAGGCGATTGCCCTGCGCGCCGCCGGTGACGGGGCCAATGTGGCCATCGCGGCGAAGACCGCCGAGCCGCATGCGAAACTGGAGGGTACGATCTACACCGCCGCCGCGGAGATCGAGGCGGCCGGCGGCCGCGCCCTGCCGCTGATCGTCGACGTGCGCGATGAGGAGACGGTGGCGGAGGCGATGGCGCGCACGGTGGAGGCCTTCGGCGGGATCGACATTCTCGTCAACAACGCCAGCGCCATCCAGCTGACGCCGCTCGCCCAGACCGACATGAAGCGTTTCGACCTGATGCACCAGATCAATACGCGCGGCACGCTGGTCTGCTCGAAACACGCACTGCCGCATCTGGCGCGCGCCGACAATCCGCATATCCTGATGCTGTCGCCGCCGCTGGACATGCAGGAGAAGTGGTTCGCCCCGTTTACCCCCTATGCCATCGCCAAATACGGCATGAGCCTCGCGGTGCTGGGCCTTGCCGGAGAACTGCGCGGCAAGGGCATCGCCGTCAACGCCCTGTGGCCGCGCACCACCATTGCCACCGCCGCTGTGCGCAACCTCATCGGCGGCGACGACATGGTTTCGAAGAGCCGCACACCGGAAATCCTGGCCGATGCTGCCTGGGAGATTTTCACCAGTCCCTCGCGCGAGTTCACCGGCAATTTCCTGATCGACGACAGCTTCCTCGCCTCGCGCGGCGTCACCGATTTCGACCGCTACCGGGTCGATCCGTCGATGCCCTTGATGCCGGATTTCTTCGTGCCCGACGAAAGCGAGGCGCCAGCGGCACTGGGGCCTTCCAGGGGGTGAAGCTTCGGCCGCGCTGACGAGTGCGCGGAAGGCGGGTGGCGGCCTACCAGCCCATGGCCTTCCAAAAGAGCGCGCCGAGGAAGGCGCCGGCCGCAACGGCAAAGGCAAGCAGGCGCCACACCGGATGCAGATCCTTGCGGGTCTTGCGTGACGTGTCGTTGCGATCCGCCATCGGCCGGTCCGGTCAGTCGAATTCCGGACCGCGCGGCCGGTAGGGACGCAGTTCCTTCCAGGCCCGCATCAGCGTCGCCAGCTCCTCGTCCTCTTCCTCGGGCAGGACGATGCGCAGCGTCACCAGAAGGTCTCCCCGGCCGCCGTTCTTGTTGGGCAGGCCCTTGCCTTTCAGCCGCATGGTCTTGCCGGCACGCGCGTTCGCGGCGACCGTCAGATTGACGGCTCCGTCGAGCGTCGGCACCCGCACCTTGCCGCCGAGCACTGCCTCGTAGAGGCTGATCGGCAGGTCGAGCTTCAGGTCGTCGTCGGCAGGCACGAAAAGCGGGTGCCGGGCAAGCCGGATCTCGACGATGGCGTCGCCCGCGCTGCCGCCGTTCTCTCCGGGATGGCCCTGTCCCCGGAGCCGGATCTTCTCGCCGTCGGTCGTTCCTTCCGGCAGCTTGACGTCCAGTGCCTTGCCGGAGGGCAGCGTCACGCGGGCCTTGTGGTCATGCACCAGCTGCTCGAGCGTGACACGTGCCGTCACCTGCGCGTCGGCGCCGCGCCGGGGCGTCGGTGCGCGTCCGCCGCCCATCCCCGCTCCCATGCCCGGGCCTCCCGCGCCGGCCCCTGCACCGGTACGTGCCCGGCCGCCGAAACCGCCGAGAATGTCGCTCAGGATGTCGTCGAAGGCGCCGCCGCCGGCCGCCCCGCCCTGGCCGAAGCCGCCGCGCGCGCCGCGCGCCTGACGGAAGATGTCGTTGTCGCCGAAACCCTCGAAGCCGTGGGCATGGAATTTCGGCTTGCCTTCGGCGTCGATCTCGCCCCGGTCGAAGCGCGCGCGCTTGTCCTTGTCGCCGAGGATCTCATAGGCCTGGTTCGCCTCCGCGAAGCGTTCCTTGGCCTGGGGATTGTCGGCGTTCTGGTCCGGATGGCACGTCTTGGCGAGCTTCCGGAACGCCTTCTTGATCTCCGCCTCGCTCGCAGACTTTCCGACGCCGAGGACGCTATAGGGGTCACGCATGGTTCAGACCGCACTGATGAATGGTGGACACGGGTATACACCCGCGCGATGCTCGGGAACCATATGGTAATTGATAGGAATAAAATCCAGTGCCCTGCCGGCTGCCCTTGCAGGCCGCCGTCCTGACCTCAGCCTGCGCTGTCGTCGCTGCCGTCCTTGACGGTTAGGCCGATCACTGCCCAGTCGCGCATCAGGTCCTGGCAGGCGACGCCATTGTAGGCGCGCACGCCGCCGATCGTGTTGGCGGTCGTTTCGAAGCGGGCGCAGCCGGTGCCGTTGGTCGGCGTGTCGTCGACCAGGGCGATGATCGTGCCCGAGTTGCCGCTGATCGGATTGTTCCAAGAGAACGGCGGCTCGGCGATGCCGTCCTCGCGCGCCGTCGCGATCGCCTTGGCGATGATGGCGCGGTCCTGCGCGCTGATATCCAGGTCGGCGGGATTTTGCTGCCCGTCGATGGAGCCTGTCAGGTCGAGCGGGGTTTCCGGGTCGGCGCTGCCCATCGGCATCGACACGCTGCCGCATGCTCCGGCGAACAGCGTCAGGCCAAGGGCAAGCGCGGTGCCGCATCGGCGAAGGCCGACCTTGGCCTCGTGTCGTCCGAAGGATGTCGCAATGCCGTGCCGGGATGTCATGGCGATGGCTCCTGGGGGCTTTCCGCGCACTGCCTCGCGAGTGAGGATGTTGCGCCATTGCAACAGGATCGGAGAAACCGATTAACAAACTGTAACTGGAGTGATTCAGCGTTTCCGTTTTGGCTGCTATGGCAGCAGCTTGCACGCACCGGTGGCAAAGCGCCCGGCCGGTCGAAACGAATCGGAAGGCCGCGCATATCCATGCAAGCATTCGACCGCGCTCCGGAAGTCATGACCGAACGCCTCTGCCTGCGCGCCTTGCGGGTGGAGGATTTCGACGTCTTCTTCGCCATGCGCAGCGACCCGCGGCTTGCCGTCGGCGGTGTCGTTGAAACCCGTGAGGAGGCCTGGTCCCGGCTGCTGCGGGCCCGTGGTCACTGGGCCGTTCTCGGCTTCGGCTACTGGGCGCTGACGGAGCGCGCCAGCGGCCGTTTCGTCGGGGAGGCGGGGTTCATCGACTTCCGGCGCGACGTGCAACCCTCGCTTGACGGCACGGCGGAGGCCGGCTGGATGGTGATCGCCGAGCGTCAGGGGCTCGGGTATGCCGGGGAGGCCGTTGCCGCGATGCTCGCATGGGGGGCGGCCAACATCCCCCGCGAACTGGCGACTTGCATGATCGCGCCCGACAACGCCCCTTC
Source organism: Stappia sp. MMSF_3263 (assembly GCF_030733745.1). Lineage (GTDB taxonomy): Bacteria > Pseudomonadota > Alphaproteobacteria > Rhizobiales > Stappiaceae > Stappia. The sequence continues at coordinate 450,549 of NZ_JASHIK010000001.1, forward strand.
GATCGCGGTCGCCCGGCGGGCCGGGTTCCGTTCCTATGCCGAGGCCACCTATCGCGGCGCGCCGGTCACGCTCTATCGAAGGCGCTTGAGGGCGGCGTCCGACACGTGAAGTCAGCCGCCGCGCTTTTCCAGCACGGCGCAGAACTCGCCGGCGCGGTAGGGCGTCGGGTAGACCCGGTGAACCGAAAGTCCGGTCAGGGCAAGATCGCTCAACCCGGTGACGATGGTGCGGAAGCTTTCCGGCGTGAAACGCCAGCCATGCACGTCCACATAGCCGCCGGCGCTTGCCTCCCACTCGTCGATCGCCGCGCGGGTCATGGCGGCCACATTGTCCGGCGCGCCGTGGTCGCCATGCCAGTGCCGCACAGCGTCGTTGTGGGTGGTGAGCGCGCGCATCTCGATGATCTTGCCGAGCCCGTGCACCCGTCGGCCTTCCATGCAGGCGGCGACCGCATCGGCGATTGTCGAGGGCGCGATGAAATGATCGAAACAGTAGCGGCAGTCGGGGACGATCAGCGCGTAGAGGCCGCCGGGCTCCAGCAGTCGCTCGACTTGTGCCAGATGCGCGACGAGGTCCGGTTGGTGTTCGATCACATGCGAGGAGGCGACAAGGGCGAAGCGCTCGCCGACGATCGAGAGGTCGCCGAGCGGGGAGACGAAGTCGATCTGTGGAACGCCGGAGGGATCCTCGCCGATCTGTGCTGCATAGGCGACGAGCTGGTCATGCGTGCGGATGTCGAAATGTTTTGTATTGGCTCCCTTCAGCATCGGCCGGTGGAAAGCGCCGATCTCCAGCGCCGGCTCATGGGTCTGCAACGCGTCGATGAACTGGAGGCGCAGGGCCTGCGGCGCGCCGACGCGCCCTTGTGCCCGGCCGCGCCGCTCATAGTGCCGGGCAAGCGCAGCATCGCTGCGCAAGGCGAGAGCGGGATAAAAGGCGCGGTAGCAGCCAGGGACGAATTCGGGCGCGAACCTGTCGCGCAAGGGCAGGCGCTCGCCCCTCTCCCTCACCGCCGTGCGCGACCACGGACCCCGGCTGGGACGGCGCTTGTGGATCAGCGGCAGGATGTTGGCGTCGCGCAGCCGGCGCAGCAGCCGCGTGAATGGATTGCCCACCGGCGTCAAAGCAGCTTCTTCCAGCGGAAGTAAAGGAAGGTGAGGGCCACGGAGACCAGCATGATGCCGATCGAGAACGGGTAGCCCCAGGCCCATTTGAGTTCCGGCATATCGCCGAAATTCATGCCGTAGATCGAGGCGATCAGGGTCGGCGGCAGGAACACCACGGCCAGCACCGAGAAGATCTTGATGATCTGGTTCTGCTCCAGGTTGACCAGGCCGACCGTTGCGTCGAGCAGGAAGTTGAGCCGCGTGTCGAGCCCGGAGGCATGTTCGCGGATCGAGCGGATATCCCGTCCCAGCGCCTTTGCCGCGGTCTTCTGCTGGCCGGTGAGGCCGATGGTCTTGGCGTGCACCGACAGGAACAGGAACAGCCGTTCCAGGCTGGCGCAGGAATCATGCATCCGCGCGATCTTCAGGCCGATCAGGCCGATCTTCTGGATGGTTGCCTTGTATTGCGCACTCTTGCGGCTGTCGATCCCGCGCTCGAACACGTCGCTGGCGGTGGCATCGAAGGCGCTGGAGCAGTCCTCGACCACGTCCGCGGCCCGGTCGGCGATGGCGTCAAGGAGCACGAAGAGAATATCCGTCGCGCCGCGAATGGGGATCGATTCGCTCTGGATGCGGCGTACGGCGACGGAGACCGACACCGGCTCCCCGTGGCGCAGCGAGACCAGCAGTCCCTTGGTGGCGACCAGCGTCATCGAGGCGGTCTTCGGGTCGGGATTGCGGGCGATCAGCGGCATCACCGCCGTCATGATCAACGCTCCGTCCGCCTCGTAGAGGCGCTCCGAGGTCTCGATCGCCGCCATTTCCTCGCGAGTGGGAATTTCGGTGCCGATCCACGTCTCCGCCAGCGCCCGCTCGTCGGGCGTGGGTGTCGCAAGGTCGACCCACAAGGCGTGTTCGGGAATGCGTGCCGCGGTCGAGCAGCGCACCTCGACAATCTTGCCGGCGTCGAGCGTATAGGCGGTGATCATGAGGAAAAGCTCCCGGAACGTCGCGTTGGCTGTTCCGGAAATCTAGCCTGAATTCATGTCGGATTTACCGCAAAAAGCCGTGTCGGGCGGAGACCCCGCCCGTCCGGTCAAAGGTGTGACGGTGCTTACTTGGCCTTGGGCGCGGACGCCTTGACCTTGCCCGTCTTGCAGATATTGGCCGCCGTCACGGCATTGATGCCCACCGGCTTGTAGAGCGCGTCGAGGCTCGGGCGCGGGGCGGTCGGGGCGGCTTGGGTCACTTTAGCGGTCATCACTGGGTCCAGGTACTCGTGGCGCCGGGGATCATTCCCTTTGGCATTGCGCACAAATCCATTCCGATTTGGACAAAACTAAGGATGACGCAAGGAAACATGTTGGCGCCAGTAACTCTTCTTATCGCCTTGTAACCTTTCGCGATTTCCGGACGCCGGCTTGCGGGTTTTCCCCTATCCGCGAAATCGCGAGAAAATGACATCGAGTTTTTGTTTTCAAAGGGTTATCGAGAGCGTGTCACGGCTGCAACGGGTGGCGTTGCCGGTGTACAACACTATTGCCTGGCATCGGTGGCGGGAGCCGGAAGCGGATCTCCCTCGTAGATTTCCGAAAGCTCCGGCGGCAGTTCCTCCAGTTGCGGCAGCCCGGTCTGCTCCCCGTCCTCCTCTTCCGGTGCGCTCTGCGCCTCCGGTTTGGCGCCTGGAAGCGGCGGCGGACCGTCCTCGCGCGGCGGCGCGTCCGGATCGGCCAGCGGCAGGTCCGGCAATTCGGTGTCGTCCTCGACGGGCTCGATCGCGCCATAGGCGGCGATCAGGACCGCGTCGAGATCCTCCAGGAAATGGCGAATGCGGGTGGCATTGGCGCCAAGATCGTGTTCGCCGAAGCGGGAGGCAGAACGGATGTCGAAGCGGGCGCCGACCGGGTCGGGCATGATCCTCACCGAAATGTCGTCGCGAAAGGCGAAGATCAGCGAGGTTGCCACGGCCTGGAACCGGGTCGGCTCGTCCGGCATGCCGGGCGGCAGTTCGGCCGTGACGGTCCAACCGCTGCTGTCGGCCACCTGGAGCGCTGCCCGGTGCAGGTCGCCGGGCGCGATGCGGAAGCGGCGGGTGACGAGATCCGGATAGGCCCGCTCCTGCAGCGCGGCGCCGGAAAACGCGCGTCCGCCGGCCAGTGCCGGCGGGTTGGCCGTGTCGGTGCTGACGTCTGCAAGCCGGGGATGGGTGGCGAAGGCGTGCAGCGAGAAGGCGACGGGCGCGAGCGCCAGTGCGCCGTAGACGAAACCCCGGATCGCCTGCGCCCAGCCGGTGCCGCCCTTCCGCCACAGGGCGAGCGCTGCCAGCGTCGCGGCGGTGCAGGCAAAGGCGGCAAGCAGGACGCCAAGGGCGAGCAGGACGAGGAATTGCGGCGTGGTGACGAACTGGGCGCGATGCGCCAGTGCTGCGATCACCAGGACCGGCACCGCCAGTCGTCCGCTCTTGGCGCTTGCCGCCGCGAGCCGCGACCGGAAGATGGGCAGAACCTTGCGCATGCGGCGGGCGGAGATCCCTGTGGCGACGGACACGGATGCAAACTTTCGCACAACGTGCGGGCGAACGCGTTTGCCTCCAACCGCTTACCATGAGCGAACGGAATTGCGAACCGCCTTGTGCGGGGCGGTTCGCCTGGCTACGCGTCGAAGGCGTAGCCCGAGAACTGCTCGCGCAGCGCCGTCTTCTTGATCTTTCCGGTCGCGGTATGCGGGATCTCGTCGACGAATTCCACGTCGTTCGGCATCCACCACTTGGCGACCCGTCCCTCGAACACTGCCATGATCGAGGCCTTGTCCGGCTGCGTTCCATCCTTGGGAACGATCACCAGAAGGGGGCGCTCGTCCCACTGCGGATGGGCGATGCCGATCACCGCCGCCTCGGCGACGTCCGGATGCAGGAGGGCCAGGTTTTCCAGGTCGATGGTCGAGATCCACTCGCCGCCGGACTTGATGACGTCCTTGGCCCGGTCGGTGATCTGCATGTAACCCTGGGCATCGATATGGGCGACGTCGCCGGTCTCGAAGAACCCCTCGCCGTCGAGGACAGCGGCATCCTCCTCCTTGAAATAGGCGCGCGAGACCGCCGGTCCGCGCACCTTCAGTCGTCCGAAGGTGCGCCCGTCCCAGGGGCGTTCGTCATCGTCGTCGCCGGTCACCTTCATCTCGACGGTGAAGGGCGCGATGCCCTGTTTTTCCTGCAGGTCGAGCATCGCCTCGCCGGCAAGCTCCGCGACCTCCTCCTTGATCGCGCAGACGGTGCCGAGCGGGCTCATCTCGGTCATGCCCCAGGCATGCTTGACGCGAACGTCATAGACCTCCTCGAAGGCCTTGGTGATGGCACGCGGACAGGCCGATCCGCCGATCACCACGCGGTCCAGATGGGGCAGCGCCTTGCCGCTCTTTTCCAGGTATTGCAGCAACATCAGCCAGACGGTCGGCACCGCGGCGGTCAGCGACACGCGTTCGCTGTCGAGCAGTTCCCAGATCGCCTCGCCGTCCATGCGCGGCCCCGGCATCACCATCGCGGAGCCGCTCAGCGGCGAGGAGAAGGCGAGCGACCATCCGTTGGCGTGGAAGAAGGGCACCACCGGCATCACCCGGTCGCGTGCCGAGAGCCCGAGCATGTCCGGTACCGACGCGGCCATCGCGTGCAGCACGTTGGAGCGGTGCGAATAGACGACACCCTTCGGGTTTCCGGTGGTGCCGGACGTGTAGCACATGCCGGCGGCGGCGTTCTCGTCGAGCTCCACCCACGCGAAGTCGCCGTCGCTCTCGGCAAGCCATTCCTCATAGGGCACGAGATCGAGGGAACTCTCCGGCAGATGCGCCGCATCGCTCAGGACGATGATCTTCTCGATGCTCGCAAGTTGCGGCCGGATCTTTTCGACGATCGGGAGGAAGGTGAGGTCGATGAAAAGGAAGCGGTCCTCGGCGTGATTGATGATCCAGGCGATCTGGTCGGGGAAGAGGCGCGGATTGACGGTGTGATAGACGGCGCCGATGCCGAGCAAGCCGTACCAGACCTCCATGTGCCGCCAGGTGTTCCAGGCCAGCGTCGCCACCCGGTCGCCCTCGCGGATACCGTCGGCCTGCAGCCGTTTCGCCAGTTGCAGTGCGCGCGCATGCATCTCGGCATAGGTGGTGCGGTGGATCGGTCCCTCGACGGAACGCGAGACGATTTCCCGGCCCGGGTGGTTGCGCGCGGCGTGGTCCAGAATCCGGGTGCAGGTCAGCGACCAGTCCTGCATCAGGCCTGGCATGACGGGCTGTTGCATGTGTTCCTCCGGCAAGTGCCTCTTGTGGCGAGGCTTTTCTTGTGAGGAGGAGCATAGCACCGGCAACCGGGGCACTGTCCAGCGCGCGCGTCATGCGCGGGGCTCGGGGCTCAGGGGAAGGGACCAGGGCCTATCCGGCGCGCTGGGCTTCGATCCAGGCGAGCGCTTCGCTCAGCGACGTCGCCACATGGTCCGCGTGCGGGGCCAGCACCTCGGCGCCGACGGTTCCGGTCGTGACCGCCAGCGTGCGCGCGCCCGCGGCCCGCCCGGCATGCATGTCATGCACGCTGTCGCCGACCATGACGACCGAGGCGGGGTCGAGGGCGAGCGCCTCGCAAAAGCCGGTGACCATGCCGGGTCCGGGCTTGGCGCCGTGGCCGCTGTCGAAGCCGATGATCGCCGAAAAGCGGTCGCTGACGCCCATTGCCGCGAGCTGGGCGCGGGCCGAGGCTTCCGAATCGTTGGTCGCCACGCCAAGCACCAGCCCGTGCACGGCAAGCCGGTCGAGCATCGGTATCAGGTCGTCGAAAGGCGACAGGTAGGGCAGGCTCATGTCGCCGATGCGGGCGTTGATGTCATCGGCAAGCGCCCGGGGGTCTGGCAACCCGAGGATCTCGGCGAAGGCGTCGACGATATCGTCATTGGAGCCCGCGACGAGCACCGAATCGGGGGCAAAGCGCCGGGCCGGCAGGTCGAAACCCGCGGCCTCCGCCAGCCGCTCGGCGATCGCCATGTCGCCGCCCGACAATTCGCTCATCAAGACGTGGAAGGTCGGCCCCCAGGTGCCCTGGAAGTCGATCAGCGTGCCGTCCTTGTCGAAGAGAACCGCTTCTATCGCCGCCATCGTCATGCCGCCCGTCCGAGCGCCAGCGGCAGCAGCTCCGCCATCGTGTCGATGACGACATCCGCCTCCGCTTCCAGCACCGGCCGCTCGATGGCGCCCGTGGTGACGGCGATGCGAAACATGCCGGCGGCCTTGGCCGCATGCATGTCGTGCAGGCTGTCGCCGATCATGGCGATTTCCTGCGGCGCCAGCCCGGTGTGGCGGGCGAAGGCGAGCAACTGGCCGGGTTCCGGCTTGGAGCCGTGGCCGCTGTCGTAACCGGCGAGGAAACCGAAGGCCTCGCCAAGGCCGAGCGCGTGCATCTGCTTGCGGGCCGAGGCTTCTGTTCCGTTGGTGGCGATACCCATCGGCAGGCCGTCGGCATGGATCGCCTTGAGCGTGTCGACAACGCCGTCAAAGGGGGTGACGGTGCGGGCGCAATGTTCCAGCAGCGTCGTTTCGATCCGCTCCAGCATCGCCTTCGGATCGCTCTCGCCGATCACCTGCGCCCATCCGGCGGAATAGTCGGCCGGCGACTGCACCTTGAGGACGGACGGGCCGGTGAAACAGGCGCGTTCAACGTCGAACATCGCGAGATCCTGCAGCACGCGCAGGATTTCCGGGTCGCCGCCGGCGAGATCGCGCAGCACGTGCGAGATCGCCGGTCCCCAGGTGCGGTCGAAGTCGGTCAGCGTGCCGTCGCGGTCGAAGAGTACGGCCTTGATGCGCATGGGGGTCGGTCCGTCGGAAGGGAGGTCAGGCTGTGTCCGCCCGCCGGTTGCGGCCGGGCACGGACATTCGGGAAACTGCAGCAAAAAATTGGAATGCCACGTTCCCGGCCTTTCGTCAAAGCCGCAAGGCGTCAGCAGGTGACAAGCAGGCTCGCCAGTGACACTGGCGTGTCGGGATGTTCCCCGTCCGCGCGCACGAGACCGCGTTCGATCAGCCATTCGACCTGCGCCAGCACGGACAGCGCGGCAGCGCCGTGCAAGGCGGGATCGACATCGGCATAGATCGTGGTGACCATCTCGGGGATCGTCTGAGCGCCGATGGTCAGGCGATCGAGGATTGCCTGTTCGCGTGCCTTTCGATGGGCCGCGAGCCCCGCGAGATAGGTGGCGGGATCCTCGACCGGGCCGCCATGGCCGGGCAGGTAGCGCGTGTCGCCGCGCTCGGCCAGCTTGGCGAGCGAGGCCATGTAGGCGCTCATGGAACCGTCCGGCGGCGCGACGATCGAGGTCGACCAGGCCATCACATGGTCTGCGGAGAAGAGGATGTCGCCCTCGTCGAGCGCGAAGGCGAGATGGTTCGCGGTATGCCCCGGCGTTTCGACGGCGGTCAGCGACAGCCCGTCGATGCCGAGCGTGTCGCCCTCCGCCAACTCGCGGTCGGGCCGGTGCTCGCCGTCGGCGCTGGCATCGAGCGGATTGCGTTCGCCTGCGTTCAGCGGCCGTGCCGCCCGATGCGCGCCGCAGCCGACGATCGGCGCGCCGGTCATCTGCTTCAGCATCCGCGCGCCGGGGGAATGATCCATATGGGTGTGCGACACGAGGATCGCGGCGATGCGGCCCTCGCCGGCCGCCGTCACCAGCCGCTCCATGTGCGCCGCGTCGGCCGGACCCGGATCGAGTACTGCCACCTCGTCGCGGCCGATCAGGTAGCTGTTGGTGCCGTGCCATGTGAACGGACCCGGATTGTGCGCGGTCAGGCGGCGCACCGCTTGCGAAATCTCCACCGCAGTGCCGTATCGGGGGGCGAAATCGCGGTCATGTCGCAGGGAAACCATGGCGTTCGACGATCCGTGTCTGATTTTCGCTTTTGCCTATACGAAAAAGGGCGCTCCCGGCAAGCGCGCAGACTGGCAGGAAAATGCTCCACAGCCGGCTAATCTTTGGGTTGCATCCTTTTTTCTGCGGAAATAACGTCGGGACTGCATGAAGGGGCGGCCATGCGCAGGCCGACGTGGCGGCCGGGCGACACGCCTTTCCACGTCGTCGTGGCCTGTCGGTCGGCGGCGTGCCCTCCATGTCATACTATCGTTGTCAATTTGACCTAAGGCCGAGCGAGCGACGCGGGAGGAGAACCGCCACACCGTTGCCGCTCACAGAACCAATGAAACGGAGAGGTCCGACATGTCCATTTCCCGCCGTTCGGTGCTCAAGGGCTCCGCAGCCGCTTCGACACTGCTTGCCGCACCCGCCATCCTCAAGGCCGGCGACGCGCTCGCGTCCTCGGGTCAGGTCAATGTTTTCGCCTGGGGCGACTACATCCAGCAGAACATGATCGACAAGTTCGAAGGCGACACCGGCGTCAAGGTGAACCTGTCGACCTACGGCTCCAACGACGAGGCCGAGCAGAAGCTCAAGGCCGCCGGCGGCAAGGGCTTCGACGTGATCTTCCCCTCGATCACCAACGGCAACAACTACTATCCCGAAGGCCTGCTGGCGCCGCTCGACGAGAGCAAGCTGAAGCTCGACGCGCTGATCCCCTCCATGCTGCGCGACAGTGTCCAGCTTGGCGGCACCTATCGCGGCAAGCGCATGCTGCTGCCGTTCAACTGGGGCACCGAGGCAATCACGCTCGACAGCACGGCCTTCAATGCCGATGACGTCTCCTACGGCACGATGTGGTCGCCGGAGGCCGCCGGCAAGGCCGCGTTCCGCCAGAAGTCGGTGATCATGGGCGTCGGCCTTTACCTCGACGCCATCGGCGAGGTGAAGTCGAACCGCATGCTCGACGTCTACAAGACCGAGGATGATGCCCGCCGCGTGTGGGATGCCTGCGCCAAGTTCGTCATCGAGCGCAAGGCCAACATCGCCGCGTTCTGGAACAACGCCACCGAGGCGACCAACGCCTTCAAGCAGGCCGGCGCCACGATCGGCCAGACCTGGGACACCACGGGTCTCCTGCTGAACCGGGAAGACGCCAAGTGGAAGTACCGCATGCCCAAGGAAGGCGGCATCACCTGGATGGACTCCATGGGCGTGCCGTCCGGCGCCGAGAATGTCGACCAGGGCTACGCGTTCCTGAACGCCATGCTCGACCCGGCGATGGCGGGCCTGCTGGCCATGAACACCGGCTACAACTCGGCCGTTGCCGGGGCTGCCGAATATGCCGGCGACAACTACAAGGCCCAGTTCGCCGACGTCTACAATGCCGACAACCTCGCCAATCTCTGGTGGTGGCAGGCCGACACGCCGTGGTTCGCCACGCTGCGTCAGGAATATGTCGACAAGATCACCAACGCCTGAGGCGTGACCTGATCCGGCGGATCGCGGCACCCAGCTGCGATCCGCATCCTGTTGCGGGAGCGCCGCTCCCGCCCGCGTGCAAAATGAGGGGCTTATGCACGGACAAGACGTCGTTCTCGATGGCGTGTCGATGCGGTTCGGTGACTTTACCGCCGTCCAGCCGACCGACCTGACTGTCAATGCCGGGGAGTTCTTCTCCATTCTCGGTCCCTCCGGCTGCGGCAAGACGACCATCCTGCGCATGGTCTCCGGCTTTCTCGACCCCAGCGCCGGCGACGTGCGCATCGGCGGCAAGAGCATGACCGGCATCCGCCCCAATGCGCGCCCGACCGCACTGATCTTCCAGAACCTGGCGCTTTTTCCCTTGATGAGCGTGTGGGAAAATGTCGCTTTCGGCCTCGAGGCCCGCGGTGTGTCGAAGAAGGACCGGCGCCAGCGCGCCGAGGAACTGCTTGCCATGGTCGCGCTGACCGGCCAGGGCGAGAAGAGGCCGACCGAATTGTCCGGCGGACAGCGCCAGCGCGTCGCGATCGCTCGCGCCCTTGCCGTGGAACCGTCCGTTCTGCTGCTCGACGAGCCGCTCTCGGCGCTCGACCTGAAGCTGCGCCAGCACATGCGCAGCGAGCTCAAGGACCTGCAGCGCAAGACCGGCGTCACCTTCATCTACATCACCCACGACCAGGGCGAGGCGCTGACCATGTCCGACCGGGTCGCCGTGATGAATCGCGGCGTGGTGGAGCAGGTCGCCTCCTCGGACGACATCTACAACCGTCCCGCGACCCCTTTCGTTGCCAGTTTCGTCGGCGAGCAGAACGTCTTTCCCGGGCGCGTCACCGCGACCTCCGACGGCCAGGTCGAGGTGGAAACGGCGCTGGGCACGTTCCGGGGGCTCGACCGGCACGGGCTGGCGGTCGGCGAGGAGGCGCTTGCCATGGTGCGCCCCGAGCGGGTCTGGCTCGGCAACCGCGCGGACGGTGTTGCGCCCGCTGGCGGCGGAGCCCACAACCGCCTTGTCGCCCGCCTGCAGCGGCGCGACCTGGAAGGCCCGCTCATCAACCTGCATCTCGATGCCGCCGGCCAGGCGATCCAGGTCAACCTGCACAACACCGGCGATGCCGGGCTTGGTTCCGACGAGGAGCAGACCTTGCTCTTTTCCACCGAGGACACGCTGGTGATGCGGCCCTTGTCCGCCCTTGCCGAGCGGGCCTGACGCCATGGCCTCGCTGATCAGGAGCTATGGCAAGGGCCTGACCGCCGTTTTCCTGCTGCTCACCGCGGCATGGATCGCGCTGCTCATCGTGCTGCCGCAGGCGCGCCTGATCGAGCGTGCCTTCACATATACCGACCGTGCCGGCGAGGCGGCGACCCTGTCGTTGGAGATCGACCGTGCCTATACGCGCGTCTTCGAGATCGACACCGACCTGCGCGACCTGCGTCGCGATCTGGAAGGCGCCTCCGCGCCCGCCGGCGGGGCGGCGGGCGGGCTCGTGCCGTCTCCGTCGCTGACGCCGTCGCTGCCATCGCCCTCGCTTCCCGCTGCGCCGTCGCTGACCCCGAGCCCGTCACTTGCGCCGAGTCCGTCCCCGACACCGACGCCGGGCGTTGCGCCCAGTCCGTTCGCGCCGTCCGCAAGCCCGACCCTGCCGCCGGCGCAGATCGAGGCGCGCATCGCCGAGCTGGAGGCCGAGAAGGCCGATCTGCAGACGCGCCTCGCCGGGCTTGAGGAGCAGGAATCCTCGAACAATTCGGCCGTCGGCATCAACGAGTCCTACTCGCTCCAGAACTTCACCAACATGAGCGACATCCATTTCCGGATCTTCGTCTCGACCCTGTTCTATGCGCTCTGCGTGACGGTTCTGGCCTTCGTCGTGTGTTATCCGGTCGCCTATGCCGCGGCGACGGCGAGAAGCGCCAACAAGCTTGCGTTGCTGATGCTCGGCCTCGTCATCCCCTATGCGATCAACGAATTGCTGCGCATCTTCTCCTGGGTGATGATCCTGGAGAAGAACGGCATCCTCAACGGCGTGCTAGATTTCCTCGGGATCATCGACATGCAGGCCGGGGAGGGCATTCGCTTTGTCGCCTCCAACGGCGCCGTCTTCACCGTGATGGTCTATGCCTATGTGCTGTTCATGGTGTTCCCGATCTACAACACGATCGAGACGCTCGACCGCAACCAGATCGAGGCGGCGCGCGATCTAGGCAGCGCCACCTGGCGCATCCACTGGCGCATCGTCCTGCCGCATGCCAAGCCGGGCATCGCGGTCGGGGCGATCATGACCTTCATGCTGTCCGCCGGCTCCATCGCCGTGCCGGAGATCGTCGGCCGCGGCCTGCATCCCGACTGGTTCGCGCAGGTCATCTACCGTCGCTTCTTCGAGGCCGATTCCTGGAACGAGGGCGCCGCCTATTCGCTGGCGCTGCTGGTCGCCTGCATCGCCTTCGTCCTCGTCAACATGGCCGTCTTCAAGGTCGGCATCAGGGATATCGCCAAATGAGTGTCGCGACCCTCGAGAGCCCTCCGCATGCAACCGCCGGCCCGCGTCGCAAGGCACGGGACTGGTCGGACGCGATCCTGTCGCTCTATCTGCTCGTCTTCTTCGCCTACATGTTCCTGCCGCTGCTGTTCATGGTGGCGGCCGCCTTCAACGCCAACCCGACGCCGTCGGTCACCGACTGGCAGGGCTTCACGCTGAAATGGTTCGCCGGGCTCCCGGGAGACACCCGTTTCGTCACCGGCCTGCTCTATTCACTGCAGATCGCCGCCGGGGTCATCGTCATCGCCATTCCGCTCGGCCTTGCCGGGGCGCTGGTGCTGACGCGGCTGAGTTCCGGAGCCTCGACCCTGCTTTACACGGTGCTTGTCTCGCCGATCCTGACGCCGGGCATCGTGCTCGGCGCGACGACCATGATCTTCTGGCGCGATGCCTTCGGCATCGAGGCGGGCCTGCTCACCGCGACGATCGCCCAGGCCGCCTTCATCGCCTCCTATTGCATGCTGATGTTCATGGCCCGGTTGCAACGGCAGGACCGGGCGCTGGAGGAGGCGGCGCTGGATCTCGGCGCCTCCTCGATCCTCGTCTTTCGCCGCATCACGCTGCCTTTCCTGATGCCCACCGTCCTCACCGCCTCGGTCATTGCCTTCCTGCAGTCGATCGAGAACTACAACACGACCTTTTTCGCAATCGGCCCGCAATGGACGCTGGTCACCGAGATCGGCGCGCGCATGCGGTTCGGCCTGTCGCCGGTGATCAACGTGATCGGTGTCATCTTCGTGCTGATCACCATCGTCGCCGCGACGAGCTGGGTTCTGGCCAAGCGCCGGGCCCGTCCCGCATGATCTTGCCTCCGTGCGGCGGTTGACGCCGCACGGCAATGCCTGCGACCCTTTCGCTGCCTTTTCAGGTGGCATGCCGCGCACCGGCCGCCGCCTGCAACCTGTCCACCGGGAGCTGTCATGTCCGACGCGGACACCCCAATCGTTGTAACCCGGTCGCTGCCGCTTTCGCGCGAGGCCGCTTTCGATCTTTTCGTCGAGCGGATCGGCGAATGGTGGCCGCGCGACTACACTTTCTCGCGCGACCCCGCCGCCGACCTTTCCATCGAGCCTTTCCTGGGCGGGGCCTGTTCCGAGCAGGTGCCGGGCGGTGCCCGCCTCGTCTGGGGGACGGTGCTTTCGATCGAGCCGCCGCTGTTCCTGCGCCTTGCCTGGCAGATCTCGCCAGACAGGCAGCTGATCGCCGACCCTTCCGCCGCCAGCCGCGTGATGGTCGAGTTCCGCGCCATGGCCGACGGTACGCTGGTGGAACTGACCCACGGCGATTTCCTGCGCCATGGCGAGGCGGGGGAAGGCTACCGCGCGGCGATGGCCTCGCCTCAGGGCTGGCCCTTCTGCCTTGACGCGCTGGCCGCCGCGGCTGCGCGCAAACCCTTGCCGCGATGAAGCTCTCCTTCCGTTGCCTGCCGGAACTGCTGGGCCATGTACCCGAGCCCGTTGCCGCGCGCGCCAGTCTGCCCGACTGGCTCAAGGCGGTTCCCTCGCTCGTCGCCAGCGAGACCCTGGGCGGCGCCGAAGTGAGGACGCTGAAGCACTGCCCGCCGCTGATCGACGCGCTGGCGCAAGGGGTGATGTTCCGCCTTGCCGCCGATGTCATGGTGGACAATGGCGAACTGTCCTGGGACTGGTCGCCGCCGCCCGCGCCTCACGCCCGCCAGACCCGCTCGCCGATCGGCCTGCATGTGCCCGAGCAGGCGACCGGCGTTCCCTTCGGGCTGCCGGAAGGGCAGTTCGTGATCAAGTTCACCAATTTCTGGACGGTGGCGGCGCCCGAGGGCATCTCGCTGCTCTTCACCCATCCGCTCAACCGCGAGGACCTGCCGTTCCGCACGCTGGCCGGTCTCGTTGATTGCGACCGCTACCGCGACGGCTTCGTCCATTTTCCGGCAATCTGGCGCGATATGGGGTTTTCCGGCCGGCTTCCCGCCGGCACGCCGGTGGCGCAGGGTTTTCCGGTCCGCCGCGAGGCGCTGGAACTGGACATCGGCGCGATGAATGCGGGCGAGCTTGCCCGCCACGGCAAGGTGCAGGACGGATTGCAGGACGATCCGGGTCTATATCGCAAGAGCTTCCGCGCCCCGCGCGAAAAGTGAGGGCGGTCAGCAGGCTTCGCCGGAGGGCGCTGCGCCCGTGAGCCGGCGGCTCGACAGGGGAATGCGGCCTCTGGGGCCCTGGCTCATCGCCTTCAGCAGGCGCGGCCGCAGGCTCTGCTGTTCGGCATGGAGCGTGCGCAAGTCGGCAAGACCGCTCTCCTGCCCAAGTCGGAGGCCGGCCTCCGCCAGCCCGATCCGAGCCTCCATGTCGTCCTTGCGCAAGGTCCGCGCCCGGGTGAAGGCCTCCGCCGCGGCCTCGGCCAGGTCCATCCGCAGGCGCAGGCGGCCAAGGTTGAGCCAGGCGTCCGCATCGTCGGTGACCTGCGCCGCATAGGCGGAAAAACCCGCCTCCGCCTCCTTGATATGTCCGAGTTCCATCTGGATCGATGCCTTCTCGAACAGCGCGTTGAGGTGGCCGGACGCATGCTTCAGCGCCGTGTCGAACGCGACAAGCGCTTCCTCGGGGCGCTCCAGCCGGCGTAGCACGAGGCCCAGGTTGTAGTGCAGGGACGCGTTTCCCGGATCGGCGCGCAGCAGCCGGGAAAGGGCCTTTCGCGCGCCTGGCCAGTCCTGCGCGGCAAGCGCGCGCGGCAGCGTTTCGGCAGCCTGTGCGGGCGTCATCCGGTGACTGCCTTCATCGGGAAAATACCTCCATCACGGGCCGTGGCGCCGATCGTTCGCCCTTCTCACCCGATAGCATCGCCGGGCCGGCCGGGGAAGGCGCCGCGCGGGCAGACCCCGCGCGGAAACGTTTCCGTCTTGGGACTGTCATGCGCGCCGTGCTATTCAGGGCGCCCGTTTCCGCCCCTTTGCCGCATCCGTGTCGCGCACCGCCGCCGCCAGTGTGATGCAAGGGGGGTGGGCCACAACGACACGCGGAGCCCGGCAGCGATGTGCGGCGACAGGCTGAGATGAACGATCAGAGCACGGACCGCCCGGCACCGGCCGCCGGAAACCTTGTCGGCGAATTGCGCGCACGCCTCGTGGCGCAGCGCTGGGTGCTTGGCGTCGCCGTCGTTCTGGGCGCGGCGGCCTGGTGGCAGGCTGCGGTGACGCTGCAGGCCGCGCTTGCCGGCATTGCTCTCATGGCTCTTGCCGCGCTCTTCGCGCCCCGCCGCCGGCTTCTCGTTGCCCGCCGCCAGCGCCAGGCCCTCCAGACCTCCCCCTGGCCGGACACCGGCATGAAGCATCTTTCCGATGCGCTCCCCAATCCCTGTTTCATTGTCGACCGGCGCGGCATCACCCGCTATGTCAACCGCGCCGCCCGCATCCGTTTCGGCGATCCCCATCCCGGCGATCCGCTGTCCATGCGGCTGCGCATTCCCGCCCTGCTGGAGGCGCTCGACAAGGTCGGCGCCGGCGGTCCGGCGCAGCGTATCGAATGGAGCGAGCGGGTGCCGATGGAAAGCTGGCTGGAGGCTTTCGTCGCCCCGCTGGCGCAGGGCGGGGAGGGGGCCGAGGCAAGCGCCGCGCCCCTTCGCTTCATTCTCGTCACAGTCCAGGACCTGACCGAGCAGCGCCGGCTTGAGCGCATGCGCGCGGATTTCGTCGCCAATGCCAGCCACGAGTTGCGCACCCCGCTCGCCTCGCTGACCGGCTTTGTCGAGACGCTGCAGGGGCCGGCCCGCGACGACCCGGTGGCGCGCGAGCGCTTCCTCGCGATCATGCTGCAGCAGGGCGACCGCATGCGCCGGCTCATTGACGACCTGTTGTCCCTGTCGCGCATCGAGCTGAAGGCCCATGTGCAGCCGGAGACGGTGCTCGACCTTGCGCCGCTCCTGCGCCACACCTGCGACGCCCTGAAACCGGTCGCCGACGAGGCCGGGGTCGCCGTCGAGGTGACGACGCCGCAAGCGCCCTGCATGGTGCGTGGTGATCGCGACGAACTGATCGAGGTGATCGAGAATCTCGTCGAGAACAGCATCAAGTACGGCGCCTCCGGCAAGCGGGTGGAGATCGAGCTGTCCGCCGGCGAGACCACGCGCGCCGACGCGCCGGGCGTCTGGGTCCTGGCCGTTCGCGATTTCGGTCCCGGTATTGCGCCGCAGCACCTGCCGCGCCTGACCGAGCGCTTCTACCGCGTGGATGTCTCCACCAGCCGCGAGATGAAGGGGACGGGCCTCGGCCTTGCCATCGTCAAGCACATCCTGACCCGTCACAAGGCGCGGCTGGAGATCGAGAGCACACCGGGCGAAGGGGCTTGCTTCAGTGTCAAAATCCCGGCGGCGGCTCTCGCCAAGGAGCCGGTCGACGGCGAAAAAAACATTTCAGATCAGTCTATTGGCCTGTCACAAAACTGATACTCAACGTTCATATAAGCATCACGGGGCGGGACTAGGGTGCCCGTGACCTTGCAGGAATAAGTCTGCGGGGGGTCGAATTATTAATCCTGAAATCCAGGGAGAGATCAGGTGAACATCAAAGCTCTTCTCAGCGCGACCGCAGTCGCCTCGGTCGCCTTCGCCGGCGCCGCCGTTGCCCGCGACCAGATCCAGATCGCCGGCTCCTCGACGGTCCTTCCCTACGCCTCCATCGTTGCCGAGGCCTTTGGCGAGAACACCGAGTTCCCGACCCCGGTGGTCGAGTCGGGTGGTTCCTCCGCCGGCCTGAAGAAGTTCTGCACGGGCGTGGGCGAGAACACGATCGACATCGCCAACGCCTCGCGCGCGATCCGCGAGAAGGAAATCAAGGCCTGTGCGGAAGCCGGCGTTACGGACATCATCGAAGTCCGCATCGGCTATGACGGCATCGTCTTCGCCTCCGACATCAACGGCAACGGCTTCACCTTCACGCCGACCGACTGGTACAAGGCGCTGGCCGCCGAGGTCGTCGTCGACGGCAAGCTCGTCGCCAACGAGGCGACCTCCTGGAAGCAGGTCAACGAGGCCCTGCCGGACCAGGAAATCCAGGCTTTCATTCCCGGCACCAAGCACGGCACCCGCGAAGTGTTCGAGGAGAAGGTCATCCTTCAGGGCTGCGAAGACAGCGGCGCGCTGAAGGCCATGGTCGACGCCGGCGCCTCCGAGAAGGACGCCGAGAAGAAGTGCATGTCGCTTCGCACCGACGGCCGTTCGGTTGACATCGACGGCGACTACACCGAGACGCTCGCCCGTCTCGATGCCAACAAGAACGGCATCGGCGTGTTTGGTCTCGCCTTCTACGAGAACAACACCGACAAGCTCCAGGTTGCGACGATGGCCGGCGTGACGCCGTCCACCGAGACGATCGCCTCGGGCGAGTACCCGGTGTCGCGTCCGCTCTTCTTCTACGTCAAGAAGGCGCATATCGGCGTGGTTCCGGGCCTCAAGGAATTCGCCCAGTTCTTCGTTTCCGACGAGCTGGCCGGCCCGGACGGTCCGCTTGCCCAGTACGGCCTCGTCTCCGATCCGGAGCTGGCCAAGGTGCAGGAAGCGGTTGCTTCCGAAACCACGCTGACGCACTGAGCCAATCGGAATAGCGAAGGGGCGGCGTACGTCGCCGCCCCTTCTTCCCATCCCGAATTCCGGATTGCGCCCCCATGTCATTGCCCATGATTGTGCTTGTCGTCCTCGCCCTTGCGGCGGTCGGCTTCCTGCTGGGACGCAGCAAGGCGCTCGCCAGCGCCAACGGCGATCCCCGGCTTCTCCATTCGCTGCCAGGCTATTACGGCTGGAACGTCGCGCTTGCCGTTATGCTTCCGGCCTTTTTCCTGCTGCTGGCATGGCTGGCGGTCCAGCCTTTCGTCATCCACGGCCAGGTCTCCTCGATGATCTCGCAGGCATCGGTCGACGAAAGTTCGCTCGACTTGGTGATGAGCGATGTGCGCCGCGTCGCCGATGGTCTTGACGCCGCTGTCGCCGCCGGCGGTCTGACCGCCGAGCAGGCAGGGTCGATCCGCACCGAATTCACCGATGTCCGCGATCGCCTTGGCGAAGTCGGAGTTGCGCTCGGGTCCGACGTGACTTCCGAGACGTTGCGCGCCGCCCAGCGCTACCGTGAACTGTCATGGACCGGCAGCCTGATGCGCGCCGCCGCCGTGATCGGGCTCGCCCTTGTCGGGCTGGTTTTCGCGTGGCGTCGTTCAGGCAAGGACTTTCGTGCCCGCAACGCCGTCGAGGCCGTGGTGCGCTGGATCCTGATCACGGCCGCCTCGATCGCCGTTCTGACAACGCTCGGCATCGTGTTGTCGCTGATCTTCAACACGGTGGAGTTCTTCCGGCTCTATCCGGCTGCGGACTTCTATTTCGGCCTGACCTGGAGCCCGAGCTTCGGCGGAGGGTCCGAACTCGGCATCCTGCCGCTGATCTGGGCGACGCTCTACATCTCGCTCATAGCGCTTGCCGTCGCGGTTCCCGTCGGCCTGTTCGCCGCAATCTACCTGTCGGAATATGCCACGCCGACGGTGCGTGCCGTGGCCAAGCCGATGCTGGAGGTGCTGGCCGGCATCCCGACCATCGTCTACGGCCTCTTCGCGCTGCTGACCGTGGGTCCGATGCTGGTCGATGTCTTCGGCAATGACGGGTTACTCGGCGTCAACTGGATGTCGGGCGGCACGGCGGTGATGACGGCGGGCCTCGTCATGGGGATCATGCTGATCCCCTTCGTCTCCTCGCTCTCCGACGACATCATCAACGCGGTTCCGCAGGCGATGCGCGACGGATCGCTGGGGCTTGGCGCCACCCACTCGGAGACGGTCAAGCAGGTGATCATGCCGGCGGCCCTGCCGGGTATTGTCGGTGCCATCCTGCTGGCGGCCTCCCGGGCGATCGGCGAGACCATGATCGTGGTTCTCGGCGCGGGTGCGGCCGCCAAGCTCAGCCTCAACCCGTTCGAGGCGATGACCACGGTCACCGCCAAGATTGTCAGCCAGCTGACCGGCGATGCCGACTTTGCCTCGCCGGAAGCGCTTGTCGCCTTTTCCCTCGGCATGACCCTCTTCGTCGTGACGCTCGCCCTCAACATCTTCGCCCTCTACATCGTGCGCAAATACCGGGAGCAGTACGAATGACCGATACGGCCGTGAGCTACCGTCCGGACACCGCGTCCGATCCCGTGCGCCGCAAGACGTCCCTGCTTGAGGTCGATGCCCTGACCCGCAAGCGCAACGCGGCGGAGACCCGCTTCAAGATCTACGGCATCGTCGCGATCCTGATCGGCCTGTTCTTCCTCGCAGCGCTCCTCTACGCGATCCTCTCGAACGGCCTGACCGCCTTCAACCAGACCTTTGTGAGCGTGCCGGTCACGCTCGATCGGGCCGCCGTGGAGGATGCGGAAGCCTCTTTGGTCAAGACGTCGAAATACAATGCGATGATCGACAAGGCGCTGGCGGCCCGTTTGGCGGAGGCCGGCATCGCGACGCAGATGAAGCCGACGGACCTTCGCAAGATGCTGTCGTCCGGCGCCGCTTCCCAGGTTCGCGAGTTCGTTCTGGAAAATCCGGGACGTGTCGGCGAGACGGTGACCTTCGACCTGCTCGCCTCCTCGCGGGTTGACGGCTACCTGAAAGGGCGCGTCACCCGTGCGGCACTGGTCAACGACAAGAACCTCGATGCGGGCCATCTCGATCTCATCGACGCGATGGGAGATGCCGGCATCGCCGTGAAGCGCTTCAACCTGGCCTTCATCACTGGCGCGGATGCCTCGGATTCTCGTCCCGAGCAGGCAGGCATCGGCGTATCGATGATCGGTTCGTTCTACATGATGCTGGTGGTGCTGCTGCTGTCGCTGCCCATCGGCGTGGCGGCCTCCATCTATCTGGAGGAATTCGCGCCGCAGAACCGCTTCACCGACATGATCGAGGTGAACATCTCCAACCTGGCGGCGGTGCCGTCGATCGTCTTCGGTATCCTTGGTCTGGCCGCGTTCATTCAGTTCGCGCATCTGCCGCAATCGGCACCCATCGTCGGCGGCTTGGTGCTGACGCTGATGACCCTGCCGACGATCATCATCTCGACGCGGGCGTCGCTGAAGGCGGTGCCGCCGTCGATCCGCGATGCGGCCCTGGGCGTCGGCGCCTCCAAGATGCAGTCGGTGTTCCATCATGTGCTGCCGCTGGCCATGCCCGGCATCCTGACGGGCACGATCATCGGCCTTGCGCAGGCGCTTGGCGAAACCGCGCCGCTGCTGCTTATCGGCATGGTCGGCTTCATCGCCTCCAACTACCCCGGTGGCCTCGCCTCCGGCTTCCTCGATCCGAATTCGGCCATGCCTGCTCAGATCTACGAATGGGCCAAGCGTGCCGATCCGGCGTTTTACGAAAGGGCGTGGGGCGGCATCATTGTCCTGCTCCTGTTCCTGATGACGATGAATATCGTCGCGATCATCCTTCGTCGCCGGTTCGAGCGTCGCTGGTAGGGAGACCTGGAACCATGAACCAAATGCCCAAAACCGAACCCGATGCCGAGAAGGTCGTCACCATGACCGACGCCAAGATTTCCGCCAAGAAGGTCCAGGTCTTTTATGGCGAAACCCATGCCATCAAGGACGTCGACCTTGAGATAGCCGAGCAGACCGTGACCGCCTTCATCGGTCCGTCCGGCTGCGGCAAGTCGACCTTCCTGCGCTGCCTCAACCGCATGAACGACACGATCGACGTGTGCCGGGTGAAGGGCGACATCCTCATCGACGGCGAGGACATCTACGACCCCAAGGTCGATCCGGTGCAGTTGCGCGCGAAGGTCGGCATGGTGTTCCAGAAGCCGAACCCGTTTCCCAAGTCGATCTATGACAACGTCTCCTACGGACCGCGCATCCACGGGCTCGCCCGCGGCAAGGCGGCACTGGACGAGATCGTCGCCTCGAGCCTGCAGAAGGCAGGCCTGTGGGAGGAGGTCAAGGACCGGCTGGACGAGTCCGGTACCGGGCTTTCGGGCGGCCAGCAGCAGCGCCTCTGCATTGCCCGCGCCATCGCGGTCAATCCGGAAGTGATCCTGATGGACGAACCCTGCTCGGCGCTCGATCCCATCGCCACCGCCAAGGTGGAGGAACTGATCGATGAATTGCGTGAGAACTTCACCATCGTCATCGTCACCCACTCGATGCAGCAGGCCGCCCGCGTGTCGCAGCGCACCGCCTTCTTCCACCTCGGCAACCTTGTCGAGGAGGGTGACACCAAGGACATCTTCACCAACCCCCGGGACAAGCGCACCCAGGACTACATCACCGGCCGCTTCGGATAGGATCCGAAAGGTCGCGATTTTCCAGGCGGGGCGTGGCGCAGGCTGTGCGCCCCCCGGCGCAGACAGGGCGGGAACGCCCGATGGAGAAGAGACATGAGCGAACATACCGTGTCCTCCTTTGACGAGGAACTGAAGGAGATCGCCGGCCGCGTGTCGGAAATGGGCGGGCTTGCCGAGGTGATGCTGAACGATGCGATTTCCGCGCTGGTGCGCATGGACAAGGAGCAGGCCCGCCGCGTCATCGCCCAGGACAAGCGCGTCGACGCGCTCCAGTTCGAGGTCGAGGAACAGGCGATCCTGATCATCGCCCGCCGCCAGCCGGTCGCCAGCGACCTGCGCGACGTGATTTCCGCCATGCGCATCTCCAACGACCTGGAGCGCGTCGGCGATCTCGCCAAGAACATCGCCAAGCGCGTCATCGCCATCGAGGGCAGCTTCGATTCCAAGAAGTTCGCGCTGGGCGTCGAGCACATGGTCGAGCTCACCCAGGTTCAGCTCAAGGACGTGCTGGACGCCTATGGCAGCCGCGATGCGGTCGCCGCCGCCTCGGTGCGTGATCGCGACGACGAGGTCGACGCGCTTTACACCTCGATCTTCCGCGAGCTGCTCACCTACATGATGGAGGATCCGCGCCAGATCTCGATCTGCGCCCACCTCCTGTTCTGCGCCAAGAACATCGAACGCATCGGCGACCACGCGACCAACATCGCGGAAAACGTCATCTACATGTCGACCGGCGTGCTGCCGACCGACGAGCGCCAGAAGGTCGACGAGACCGGCGTCGAGGCGGACGCCGCCTCCTGATGCAGGCAAGCGGCACCGGCGGTCGAGCCTTCCGGTGCCGGTGCATGGCGTGAAAACAATGTCCGGAGGTCTCGGCGCGTGTCGTCGGCCAACCGGGCAGGTCGAGTGGACGAGGTTACAGGGAATGCCGAAGGTTCTGATTGTCGAGGACGAAGAACCTCTGATCATGATGCTGCGCTACAATCTCGAGGCCGAGGGATACACGGTCGAGACCTGCATGCGCGGCGACGAGGCCGACATCCGCTTGCGCGAAAGCCAGCCGGATCTCCTGCTCCTCGACTGGATGCTGCCGGGCCTGTCCGGGATCGAGCTCTGCCGCCGGTTGCGCTCGCGCGCCGAGACCGAACGCCTGCCGGTGATCATGCTGACCGCACGCGGGGAGGAGTCCGAGCGCATCCGCGGGCTCGCCACCGGCGCCGACGATTACGTGGTCAAGCCGTTCTCGATCCCCGAGTTGATGGCCCGGGTGCGGGCCATGCTGCGCCGGGCCAAGCCCGAGGTCGTCTCCTCGCAGCTTCGCGCCGGCGATCTTGAACTTGATCGCGAGACCCACCGGGTGCGCCGCGCGGGCCGCGAGATCCATCTCGGCCCGACCGAATTCCGCCTGCTGGAGTTCCTGATGACCTCGCCGGGGCGGGTCTTCTCCCGCGAACAGCTTCTCGACGGTGTCTGGGGACATGATGTCTATGTCGACGAGCGCACCGTCGACGTCCATGTCGGCCGGCTGCGCAAGGCGATCAACCGTGGCAAGTCGCCGGACCCGATCCGCACCGTCCGTGGTGCCGGCTACGCCTTCAACGACCAGTTTGCCGCCGCCTCCTGAGGGGCGTCGTAGCACGGCCGTCTTGGTCCTGTCCCTGGATCGTCCGTCCGCATCCCGCATACGAAAAAGCCCGCCGCGTTGACCGCTGGCGGGCTTTTTCAGGTGCTTGGCCTGGACCGTCCCGGATCGCTCCGGGGTGGCGGTCAGCCGATTGCGGCGGTCGGGGCGCTGCGGTCGCGGCGGCGGTCGCTTGCCGGCTGGTAGGCGATGCGGCAGTGATACGCGCAATAGGGCACGCCCGGGGTCGACTGGTGGCCGCAGAAGTAGAAGTCGTCCTTGGTCGGGTCGCCGATCGGCCATTTGCAGGTCCGCTCGGTCAGCGTCAGGATCGTAGCCCGCTTGGCGATCGGAACCAGCTCGGCGACCGGCTTTGCCTGCGGTGCGGGAGCGGCCTGCGGAGCGGTCTCCATCTTCAGCGCCGTTGCGCCGATCGTCTGCGGTCCGGCCTGCGGTTGCGTCTCGCTCTGCGTCGCCTCGGCCTGGCCGCCCGTGGTCTTCACCGGCTTGCTGCGGGCCTTCTGGTTGTTGGAGGGGGACTTGGCGCGGCCCGAAAGTCCCAGCCGGTGCACCTTGCCGATCACCGCATTGCGGGTCACGCCGCCGAGCTCGGCTGCGATCTGGCTGGCGCTCAGGCCATCGCTCCAGAGCTTGGCGAGAAGGTCGACGCGTTCGCTTGTCCAGGACATGCGCATGACTCCGTGTTGGATCGGGCTCCGACATCTGGTTAATAAAAGGTTATCGGCACACCGTAGGGGTGCCCCGCTCATCGCCAGATTTTGAGGCTATTGTGAGTCAGTTACACGAGATGTCGTATTTCTTAATCTGAAAACTACAATATGCCGCGTTTTGAGTGCAAGGCGCGGAGCCGATTCACCTGGGGATTGATCCGCTTTTCCCCAGGAAAGAAGCCGGCCCCGGCCTGTTCGGGCATCCGTGGGGCGCGCCAATTCCATTGACTTCCTCGCGCCTGCGCGGTGTATAACGGGGCTTCCTGGTCGTGCCGCCTCTCGTGGGCGGCATATTGCTTTCAGGCCGTCCTTTCAAGGCTGGCCATGGCAGCAGGGGAGGCGTGCCCGGTCGGGCATTGCCGGCATGTATGTATCGACCGCGGACCGGGGGTTCCGGCGCGGATCCGGGCGAAAGGCCCGCAACGAGGAGCTGGACGGACATGGAAGCGTCATCTCTCTATCAGACCTACAGCCGTGCGAACCTGTCGTTTGCGCGTGGCGAGGGTGTGTGGCTGGAGACCGCTGATGGCCGACGCTTTCTCGATTGCGCCGCCGGCATCGCGGTGAATTCCCTCGGCCACTGCCATCCTGCGCTGGTCGCCGCGCTCGAGGCGCAGGCGGGCAAGCTCTGGCATGTCTCCAATGTCTACGGCATCGACGGCCAGGAGGAGTTCGCCCGCAAGCTGACCCAGGCGACCTTCGCCGACCGCGTCTTCTGCACCAATTCGGGCGCGGAGGCGCTGGAATGCGCGATCAAGACCGCACGGCGCTACTTCTATGCCAAGGGCGAGCCGGAGCGGATCGACATCATCACCTTTGAGGGTGCCTTCCACGGCCGTACGCTGGCGACCATCGCGGCCGGCGGGCAGGAGAAGTATCTCGAGGGCTTCGGCCCCAAGGCGCCCGGCTTCGTCCAGGTGCCCTTCGGCGATCACGAGGCGCTGCTTGCCGCCATTGGCGACACCACCGCAGGCATCCTGATCGAGCCGATCCAGGGCGAGGGTGGCATCCGGCCGGTGGCGACGGAATATCTGCGCGAACTGCGCAAGCTGTGCGATGACAACGGCATCCTGCTCCTTCTCGACGAGGTGCAGACCGGCGTCGGCCGCACCGGCAAGCTCTTCGCCCACGAATGGGCCGGCATCACACCGGACATCATGGCGGTCGCCAAGGGCATTGGCGGCGGCTTCCCGCTCGGGGCCTGCCTTGCCACCGAGGACGCGGCATCGGGCATGAAGCCTGGCACTCACGGCACGACCTATGGCGGCAATCCGCTGGCCATGGCGGTTGGCAATGCGGTGCTCGACGTGGTTCTTGCCGACGGCTTCCTCGAGGAGGTCCAGAAAAAGGGGCTGCTGCTCAAGCAGAAGCTGGCCGGCGTCGTCGACGGTCATCCGGCCGTTTTCGAGGACCTTCGCGGCAAGGGGCTGATGCTCGGTCTGAAATGCCGGGTCACCAACACCGATCTTCTCGCCCGCTTCCGCGAGGCGGGCGTGCTGGCCGTGGGCGCCGGCGACAACGTGCTGCGCATCATGCCGCCGCTGACGATCACCGAGGCGGAGATCGAGGAGGCCGTGTCGCGGATCGAACAGGCGGCCACCGCCATGGAAAGCGGACTTGAGCGGGGAGCTGCCGAGTAATGACCATTCAGCCACGCCATTTCCTCGACCTCACGGATGTCGCGGACGAGGACCTTCGTTTCATTCTCGACGGCAGCCGCCGCATCAAGCAGGCGCGTGGTCCCGTGCGCGTTTCCGGCGACGGTCCTCTGGCCGGCCGCGTGCTCGCCATGGTCTTCGAGCAGCCCTCGACACGAACCCGCATCTCTTTCGATGTCGGCATGCGCGAACTCGGCGGCGAGACCCTGATGCTCACCGGCGCCGAAATGCAGCTCGGCCGCGGCGAGACCATCGCCGACACGGCCCGCGTGCTGTCGCGCTATGTCGATGCCATCATGATCCGCATCCTCGACCATGACGCCCTGCGCGAACTGGCCGAACACGCCACCGTGCCGGTGATCAACGGCCTGACCAAGCGCACCCATCCGTGCCAGATCATGGCCGACGTGCTCACCTTCGAGGAGAAGAAGGGCGGCATTGCCGGCCGCTCGGTTGCCTGGACCGGCGACAGCAACAACGTGCTCGCCTCCTGGGTCCATGCGGCCGCCAAGTTCGATTTCGAGCTGCGCATCGCGACGCCAGGCGAGCTGGCGCCGCCCGAGGAACTGATCGCCTCCGCGCGCCGCGCGGGCGCCGAGATCCGCGTCACCGACGATCCGTTCGAGGCCGTGAAGGGCGTTGACTGCGTCGTCACCGATTGCTGGGTGTCGATGGGCGACGACGACGGCGACCGCCACAATCTGCTGAAGCCCTATCAGGTCAACTCGCGCCTGATGGGCGAGGCGGACCGCGACGCGATCTTCATGCATTGCCTGCCCGCGCATCGCGGCGAGGAGGTGACCTCCGAGGTGATGGACGGGCCCCAGTCGGTCGTCTTCGATGAGGCGGAGAACCGGATGCACGCGCAAAAGGGCATTCTTGCCTGGTGCTTCGGAGCATTGCAGGGCGCATGAAATGAGTATGCAGGACGAACTTGAACGGCTCGGCGTCGCTCCGGCCGGGCGCGATGCCGTGCTGCCTTTTGCCGTCGAGCCGCTCGACGTGCGCGGCCGTGCGGTCATGCTTGGCCCGATCCTCGATCGCATCCTCGACCGGCACGCCTATCCCGCGTCTGTCTCGCGGCTTCTGGCAGAGGCGACGACGCTCGTCGCCCTGCTTGGCACCTCGCTCAAGTTCGAGGGGCGCTTCACCCTGCAGACGACGACGGACGGGCCCGTTTCCATGCTGGTGGTCGATTTCCAGACCCCGGACGGCTTGCGCGCCTGCGCCCAGTTCGACGCCGAGGCCGTTGCCGAGGCGGAAGCGCGCGGCGTCACGGACACCCCGGCGCTGCTCGGTCGCGGCCATCTTGCGATGACGGTCGACCAGGGCGCGGCGATGAACCGCTACCAGGGTATCGTGGCGCTGGATGGCACCACCATGGAAGAGGTGGCGCACCAGTATTTCGCCCAGTCGGAGCAGATCCCGACCGTGGTGCGCATTGCCGTCGGCGAGGTGCTCGACCGGCAGCCGGGCGCCGCGCCGCGCCACTCCTGGCTTGCTGGCGGTGTGCTCGCGCAGTTCCTGCCCGACGCACCGGAGCGCATGCGTCAGGCCGATCTGCCGCCGGGCGATGCGCCGGAAGGTGCCGGGGAGCACTTTGTCGAGGAAGACGACGCCTGGCGCGAGGCCCGCGCCCTTGTCGAAACACTGCGGGATTCCGAACTCGGCGATCCGGAGATGAGCGCCGAGAGCCTGCTGTTCCGGCTGTTCCACGAACGCGGCGTTCGTGTTTTCGCTCCGCAACCACTCGCCGACCGTTGCCGCTGTTCCGACGAGCGCATCCGCGCCATGCTGAAGGGCTTCACCGAGGAGGAGCGCACCGACATGACGGTCGACGGTCGCATCGAGGTGACTTGCCGCTTCTGCAACACCCGTTACGACTACGAGGCCGGCGAGTTCTGAGCCCGGCCTGTGACGGCTTTGCCGCCACGGGCGCCGGGAAGTTTGTCGCGGAAAGCGTCAGCGTACCGCGTGGCCACATTTTGATACACTCTTGAACTTGCAAGCCGTGATGGCCGCTTCGATAGTCTCGAACGGCGCAGTGTGCATGCGCGTAGCAATCCAGTCCGTGACCGTCTCCCTATAAAGGGCCGGGCGCGTGCAGAAAGCCGGCGAGTGGACAAGGGCGAGTGGAAAAGAGTGTCATGCTGAAATCCGTCGAGGATGTCTCGCAGTCGTCGAAGGGCGATGTCGCCTTCGAGCGGCCGCAGCCCCGTGCGCGCTCCCGCAGGCGCATCGGCGTCCTGGCAATGAAGGCCCTGCTTCAGGCGCTGATCGCGCTTGCCGTCCTTGGTCTCGCCTATCAGGGCATGTCCCGGCTGATCCTCGCCAAGGACCCCGTCCCCGTCCGCCAGGCGCGCGAGACCACCTATATCGTCGAGCTGCAGCCGGTCGAGATCCGCGATCACGCACCGCTCCTGTCTCTCTATGGTGAAGTTCTGGCGGCGCGCACGGCGGAGCTGCGCACTCTCGTTGCCGGCGAGATCATCCGTGTCAATCCGCTGCTCGAGACCGGTTCGGTGATCACCGCCGGCGAGGAGCTCGTCGCCATCGACCGCTTCCAGTACGAGGGCGCGGTCACCGAGGCGCGTGCCAACCTGGCCGAGGCCCGCGCCGTGCTTGTCGAGGCGCGGGGCCGGGTCGCCACGGAGGAAGGCAATGTCGAGCGCGCTCGCGAGCAGCTTGCCTTTGCCGAACGCGACCTGGAGCGGGCTGCCCAGTTGCGCGACAGCGGCTCAGTCACCGAACGCACCCTCGACGAGCGCCGGCTGCTCGTCTCCCAGCGTGCCCAGGCGCTCGAGCAGCGGCGCAATGCGCTGACCGTCGAAACCGCCCGGGTCACCCAGCAGGAAGCGGCGATCGAGCGGCTCGAGTGGCGCCTTGAAGAGGCCGAGAAGAACCTTTCGGACACGGTCCTGAAAGCGCCGTTCTCCGCCGTGGTGCGATCCGAGAATGCCGCCATTGGCCGGCTCGTCGGCGTCAACGACGTCGTGGCGACCCTCTATGACCGCGATGCGCTCGAGGTGCGCCTGACGCTGTCCGACAACCAGTATGGCCGCATCCTGGCCGACAGCGGCACCGTCGTCGGCCGCCCGGTCGAGGTGTTGTGGTATATCGGTGGCACGCCCGTCACCTATTCCGGCGAGATCCGGCGCATCGGCGCCGATGTGGCGCTCCAGCGCGGCGGTATCGATGTCTACGCCCACGTCACTGTGGCGGAGGGCCAGACCGTGCTGCGCCCCGGCGCCTTCGTCGAGGTCCGCCTTGATGACCGCACCTATCCCGGCACCGCGCGCATTCCCGAAGGCGCCCTCTACGGGACCGACCACGTTTTCGTCGCCGTCGACGGCCGCACCGTGCGGCGTGACGTGGAGGTCGTTGCCTTCGACGGAACCGAGCTGATCGTTCGCGGCGACCTTCGGGGCGGCGACCAGCTGGTCGCCACCCGTCTCGACCAGGCCGGCGAGGGCATCCTCATCGCCGAGCCGTCGAACCGTGCGCCGGGTGGCGGCAAGCCGGCGCCTGACGGCGGGACCCGGTCCGGCGGGAACCAGTGACAATGCGCGACACCGGCTACGTTCCCAAGAGCGTCATCGGCCATTTCCTGCGGCACCACAACGCGGCCAACCTGGTCATGGTGCTGATGATCCTGTTCGGCGCCTTCGGCCTGGCCCGGCTCAATGCGGAATTCTTCCCGCAGATCGTCATCGATCGCATTTCGGTCTCCGTTTCCTGGCCCGGTGCCAGCGCGGAGGACGTGGAGAAGAACATCCTCCAGGCGATCGAGCCGGAGCTGCGTTTCATCGACAATGTCGACGAGATGATCTCCTACGCCCGGGAGGGTTCGGCCTCGGTGCGGCTGGAGTTCCTCGAAGGCGCCGACATGCAGAAGGCGCTCTCGGACGTGGAGCAGGCGATCGCCGGGGTGACGACGCTGCCGGAGGACGCGGAGACCCCGCGCATCTCGCTCGCCAACTGGTTCGACCGGGTGGCGCGTGTTGCCCTGCGCGGTCCCTTCAGCGAGGACGCGCTGAAGAGCTATGCCCGCCAGATCCGCGACGACCTGATCGCGCGCGGCATCGACAAGGTCACCTTCAACGGCTTCCGCGACACCGAGTTCGTCGTCAAGGTTCCCGAGCGCGAGCTGCGCCGCCTCGACATGACGCTGGCAGACATTTCCGAACGCGTCGCGGCCAACACCCGCGACCTGCCCTCCGGCAATCTCCAGGGCGGCGTGGAGCGGCAGGTGAGGGCGGTCGCCGACACCACCTCGCCGGAGGCGATCAGCCGCATCGTCGTGAAGTCGTTCCCCAGTGGCGAGAAGGTGGAGCTGCGCGATGTCGCCGAGGTCTCGCGGTCCTACGACAAGGACCAGGTGATCGGCTATTCCGACGGCATGCGCGCCGTCGAGCTGACGGTCG
Source organism: Stappia sp. MMSF_3263 (assembly GCF_030733745.1). Taxonomy (GTDB): domain Bacteria; phylum Pseudomonadota; class Alphaproteobacteria; order Rhizobiales; family Stappiaceae; genus Stappia. The sequence continues at coordinate 480,263 of NZ_JASHIK010000001.1, forward strand.
AGCGCTCCGCCCAGGCGGACCAGCTCAAGGTCAACGCCATTCTCGACCGCTATCTCGCCGAGATCGGGCCGCGCCTGCCGCAGTCGCTGGAACTGGTCAAGTACGAGGTGCGCGCGGAAGGTCTTAGCCAGCGCATCATGATCCTGGTCGAGAACGGCATTTCCGGTCTCTTCCTCGTCGTCATCGTGCTCTTTGCCTTCCTCAACGCGCGCATCGCGCTGTGGGTGGCGGCCGGCATTCCCGTCGCCATCCTGGCGACCATCGGCATCATGTGGATCTCGGGCCAGACCATCAACATGATCTCGCTTTTCGCGCTGATCATGACGCTCGGCATCATCGTCGACGACGCCATCGTCGTCGGCGAGCACACCGCGACGCGCGTCGCCATGGGCGACAGTCCCTACGCGGCGGCGGAGGAGGGAGCGGGCCGCATGCTGTGGCCCATCGTCGCCGCCTCGACAACGACCATCGCCGCCTTCCTGCCGATCATGCTGATGGGCGACACGATCGGCCAGATCATGGGCGCCTTGCCGCTGGTCGTCATCGCCGTCGTCATAGCCAGCATCGTCGAGTGCTTCTTCGTGCTGCCGGGGCACCTTGCCCACTCGCTGTCGCGCGTACCGTCGTGGAGCTGGTGGCGGGTGGTGCTTCTGGCCGGAGCGCCGGCGCTGTTCGTCATCGGCCTTGCCGGACGCCCGGACATCGCCGTGCCGCCCTGGCTCGACTGGCTGGCTGTGCCCGCCCGCTCCGCCCGCGAAGGCCTTGGCGAGATCGCCTTCGACACCGTCGTGCTCGGTCTCTTCTTCCTCCTCGCCGCGGCACTGGAGTTCCTGCTCCTCGTCCTGCGCCGCCTGCGCGCCCGCAGCCCCTATGACGAGCGCCCCGGCTGGTTCCGGCGCGGTTTCGACGCCGGTTTCGGCTGGACGCGGGACGTTCCCTTCCGCGGCCTTGTGCGCATTGCCTACGACTGGCGTTATGTCACCGTCGCCATCGCGGTCGCCACCCTGCTGCTCACCGCCGGGTTGATGCGCGGCAATCATGTGGGCTTCCGCTTCTTCCCTTCGCCGGAGGCGGAGAACATCCGCGCCTCGGTCGATTTCGTCGCCGGCATCTCCATCGAGGATGCCGAGGCCGCCCTGCTTCGGGTCGATGCGGCCCTGCGCCAGGCGGAGGAGCGGCTGACGGCGGAAAACGGCGAGAAGCTCGTCGTCGCCTCCTATGCGACGCTCGGCCAGTCCGGCTACAATCGCGGCAACAATGTCGCCAGCATCGACGTCCAGCTCACCGCCTCGGAAGAGCGCACCATCCGTACGCCGGAAGTCGTCCAGGCCTGGCGCCGGGCGCTGCCGGATATTCCCGGTACCAAGCGCGTCGCCGTGTTCGAGCGGCGCGGCGGCCCTCCCGGACGCGATCTCGACATCCGCCTGATGGGCGATGACATCAACGCCCTGAAGCAGGCCTCGCTCGAGCTGCAGGAACTTCTGACCGCCTATCCCGGTGTCGACGGCGTCGCCGACGACCTGCCCTATGGCAAGCCGGAACTGGTGATCGAGCTCAGCCCGCGCGGCCGGGCTCTCGGCTTCACCGTGGAAAGCGCCGCGCGCCAGATCCGCTCGGCGCTGGAAGGCACCATCCCGCGCCGCTTCGCCCGCGGCGAGGAAGAGATCACCATCCGCGTCCAGCAGGAGCTGGAGCTTGGCGGCGGTGGCGCGCTGCGCGATCTTGCGCTGAAGGCGCCGGGCGGCACCTTCGTGCCCCTGACCGAGGTGATCACCCTCTCCGACCGGCAGGGCTTCTCGGTCATCCAGCGCCGCGACGGCCGCATCACCATCTCCGTCTCGGCCGATGTCGACGCCGACGTCACGTCCAATATCCAGATCGTCCAGGACCTGGAGACCGGCAAGATGCAGGAGATCGCCGGCAAGTACGGCGCCGACTACCGTTATTCGGGACGCGAGGAGGAGCGGCGCGCCGCCTTCTCGGACCTGCAGCTCGGCACGGTCGCGGCAATGGCGATGATCTACATCATCCTGGCGGCGATCTTCGCCAGCTACTTCAAGCCCCTGGCGGTGATGTCGATCATTCCGTTCGGGGCCGTCGGCGCGGTCTTCGGCCACTACATGATGGGCTACGACCTGACCATCCTCAGCTTCATCGGCCTGCTTGGCCTCTCCGGCATCCTGGTCAACAACTCGATCATTCTGGTCGACCGCTTCGAGGACCGCATCAAGGAGGGCCAGTCGGTCGCCGATGCGGCGGTGTCCTCGGCGCAGGACCGCCTGCGCGCGGTGCTGCTCACCTCGCTGACCACCATTGGCGGTCTCGCGCCGCTGCTGTTCGAGACCAGCCTGCAGGCGAAGTTCCTGATGCCGATGACGATCACCATCGTCTTCGGACTGTCTACGGCGACCGTGCTGGTGCTCGTCCTCGTGCCCGCCCTGATGGGGATCGGCGACGATATCGCCCGGCTCCTGTCGACTTCGCGCGCGCCGCGTCCGGGCCCCGGCGACGGCGTCTCCGGCCCGCCCGCCCGCATGTCCGGCAGCGGCGGCGTTCCGGCGGAGTAGGGTTCGCATTTTCCAGCGGGCGCGCAGCGTCACGCGTCGTGAAAATGCGTCAGGAAAGCCTGCGTTGCCGGCGACTACGCGGCCGACAATTGCCTTGCGAACTCCGCCGCCATGGTCGCCGCCCGGGCGAGGTTCCCGTCCCAGGTCGCCGGCCTCGCATTTTCCAGCGGGCGCGCAGCGTCACGCGTCGTGAAAATGCGTCAGGAAAGCCATTTTCCAGCGGGCGCGCAGCGCCGCGCGTCGTGAAAATGCGGCGGAAAGCCTGCGTTGCCGGCGACTACGCGGCTGACAATTGCCTGGCGAACTCCGCCGCCATGGACGCCGCCCGGGCGAGGTTCCCGTCCCAGGTTGCCGGCGACGCTCCGCGCGGGGCAAGGTCGTGATTGCCGTCTTCCAGCCAGTCGATCCGTACATGCTCCGGCAGGGTCTTGTCCGCCAGGTCGGCGGCGCTGCCGAACCCGTCGCGGTCGCCCTGGGCGATCAGCACAGGCCGCCGGGCGCCTTCCAGCGGGGCCATGCGCCAGTCGTCGGGCTTGCCCTGCGGGTGGAACGGATAGCCGAGGCAGACAACGCCCGCGACGCGCTTGGGCAGCGATCCGCCGGCCGTCAGGATTGCGGCGACCCGTCCGCCCATCGACTTGCCGCCGATCAGCACCGGCCCGCTCGTCTGCGCCAGCACCGCCTGCAGCGCCGCCTGGTATTCGCTGACGAGCAGTTCCGCCTTGGGCGGGGGCTTTTTCGGCCCGCCATTGCGCCGCCCGGCCATGTAGGCGAACTCGAACCGGGCGACCGCCAGCCCCGCCGCCGCCGCGTGGCCGGCGAAACGGTTCATGAAGCCGGAATCCATCGCCGCCCCGGCGCCATGGGCGAGCAGCAGTGTCGCCGCGGCCGGCGTGTCGCCTTCGGGGCGGGTCCAGAGAAGCTCGGTCATGCGTGGCCTTTGGTCGCGATCTGTTGAAATTCGTTGCGACCGCCTATCTCACGGGATGGGGTAAGGTGCAAGCACGCATGCATGGACTGAGCGCCCGGTTCCTCGACCGTATCGGACTTCAGTGCCCCACGATGTGCAGGCTGGATCCAGGACAATCGCGACAGGAGCGGTATCAGGTTGCAATGTCTCCCCAGACGACACACGCGGCCCTTCCGACGCCGTATTTCGCCCGTTTGTTCGTGCGTCAGGTTCACCGTTGAATGGAGCGATTGTGAGAGAGCTTCTTCTTGCATTGCTGTTTGCAGCGCTCCTCCCCGTTCCGGTTCGCTCTGCGCCGGGTGAGGCAACGGGAGAGCAGGTGGGCCCGCGGCGCAGCGTCACGTCGGAGTCGTCTGAAGTCAGCGGTTCCCGGCGCATAGGAACTTACAACCCCCTCCATTCCTGTAGCCTTCCGGAGGTTCCCGAAGGAGCGCAGGTCGTCTTCGTTGGAACGCGCTACGCCGAAGCCCTGTCAACTGTCACAGTTGTCGGACAGGATCGGATTACGGGGGCAGGGCGCCTCATTGTCGAGGATGGAGCGGCGTCGCTCTATGTGGTTGCTGCTTCGGCGGCCGGGATGATCTGGACCATTGAGGGCAGTGTCGGGCGCATCAGCCGTTTTGTCGGCATCGCCCCTGATGGACACGCAGGACTTACCGGCTTGCCCGCAGACAAGGTGTCCTGGCGGAATTGCCCACATCTGTCTGGCGACCACTGGCTTCCCGAGAACACATTGAGGGCGCCGTTTCAGGAGGCCCTCTCGACTCGCTTCAAGGGGCAGGTGCCGATATTCATCGGTGTCCGGCAACTGGTAACCGTCCACGTGCCCTCCGGGCGTCACGAAGCGGGGCGGCGCGCTAATGCAGGTAGTCCGTCTGGCAATCTCACCGAAACACAGTTCAAGCGGTTCTATCCCGGTGGCCTGCGCCAGATCGATCCCAGGGCAGTCGTCTCGCCGGTGGAGGTTGCGGCATATGAGGTACTGCCGAGTCTTGCTGGCCTTCTGCAGCTTTCGCGGGAAGGTAGGGTGAAGGTTATCAGCGACGGATCCTACAAAATAGTCAAGCGGATCCCCCGGTTTCCGGCCGGTCTTACGGCCGCGCTCAGCGTCAAATGGCTTCTCGCGGAAGGAGTCCCGATCCCCGCCGGCGACCCGTTGCAATCTCCGGTCTTCTCGGAGAAGACGAGGGAATGCGTCGCCGGCGCCCTGTGCCGAATGTCTCGCGATCTAAAACAATAGAGCTGGCCGATGCGCAGGCGAACCTGTCCGTGGCCTTTGGTCGCGATCTGTTGAAATTCGTTGCGACCGCCTATCTCACGGGATGGGGTAAGGTGCAAGCACGGCTCTTTCCCACGGGGTGAAAATCCGCCCCTGACAGCCGGCGCAAGGACACGCGTTGTCGGGCGGGCAGGGTCCGTGGGCAACGAAGGCGGGAGCAAGGAATGAGCGAAGCGACGGTCAGGCTCCTGCTGTTTCTCGGCATCTTCGCGGCGATGGCGCTGTTCGAGCTTGTCCTGCCGCGCCGCGAGTTGATCTTCTCGCGCGCCCGCCGTTGGACCACCAACCTGGCCATCGTCGCCGCCGACACGGCCGTTCTCAGGATCGTCTTCCCGATGGCAGCCGTCGGCGTCGCCCTGTGGGCGCAAGCGGGCGGCTACGGCCTCTTCGCGCTCGCCGGCCTTCCACTCTGGCTTGCCGGATTGCTCGGTTTCGTGCTGCTCGATTTCGCCGTCTGGGCCGAGCATTGGGCCTCGCACAAGATCCCGCTGCTCTGGCGCATTCACAAGATGCACCATGCCGACCGCGACATCGACCTGACCACGGCGCTGCGCTTTCATCCGCTGGAGATCGTCATCTCCATGCTCTGGAAGGCGGTCATCGTGCTCGCCTTCGGCATTCCGGCTGTCGCCGTTCTCGTCTTCGAGGTGGTGCTCAACGGCGCGGCCATGTTCAACCACGCCAATTTCCGTCTGCCGCTTGCCCTCGACCGCCGGCTGCGGCTCTTCCTTGTCACGCCGGACATGCACCGGGTGCACCATTCCGTCATCCGTTCGGAGACGGACAGCAACTACGGCTTCAACCTCGCCGTCTGGGACCGGATCTTCGGCACCTATACCGACCAGCCCCGCGAAGGGCACGAGGGCATGGTGATCGGCCTGGCGGAGTATCAGCACGAGGGGCCGAACGGCATCCTCTGGTCGCTGGCACTGCCGTTCCGCCGGCCGGAAGCCACGACGGACGCGCCGCCTCCGGAGGCTCCGGCCTCAGTAAAACCCGACGGGAAAGTAGCGTAGATAAAGCTCGGAATAGACGCCGTCGATCTGCAGCCGGTAGAGCGCGTGGTCGACGGCCGCCTGGCGCACGCTGTCGTCGGCGCGGAAGGCGATGGCCATGCCCTTGTCGAAATAGCCCGGCTCGATCCACGGCCCTCCGACAAATGTGCAGCAGTTGCCCGAGGTCGTTCCGTTGAGCCAGAAGGACAGCGACAGCCCGTCGCCGAAATGGGCGGCCGCCTCTTCGGTGCCGAGTGCGGCGCGCGCCTCCGTCGCCCCCTCGTAGGTGACGATCTCCGCATCGGCGAAATACGCCTTCAGGAACGCCTCGTGGACGGTTCCCCCGACCACCGAGATCCGCTTGCCGGCAAGCCCTTCCGGTGTTGGGTCCACCTCCTTGCCCTTCAGCACTGCAAAGCGCGCCGGCAGGCCAAGATAGCGGTCGGAGAAGCGCAGCGTCTTCACGTTCGCCTCGGTCAGGGCAAGCCCGGCAATGATCGCGTCGCCCTCCTCGCGCACCAGCGCGGGCACCAGCGCGTCGAAGGATTTGATGCGCAGCGAGCAGGCCGCGTTCAGCTCCTCGCAGATCGCCCGTGCCAGATCGATGTTGAAGCCGGTCAGCCGGCCCGTTCCGTCGCGAAACGAGAAGGGGGGGAAATCATCGCTCGCCAGGAAGCGGATCGTTTCCGGCTCGATCAGCGGGCGGTCGCCGATACCGCGCGGGTCCCAGAAGTTGGGCACCGTTACCGGCATCGCATCGGCCTGCGGGGCGAGCGGCCCGAGATCCTGCGCCGCCGCCGGGCGGATGGCGGAAAGCGGGCTGAATGCAACCGAAATGAAAGCAAGGGTTGCAAAGGCGAGGGTTCTGCTATCAAATCGCATCAGCATATTGGCCGTTTGTCGGGGGGCAGGCTGCATGGGGGCGCTGGCGCCGGTTGTTTTGCTGTCCGGTCTTCCGGGGCATCCTTTGTCACTGCAGGTCCTGCCAAGGCGTGCCTGCTTGCAGCCGCGTCACCGGCTGCGGTGTCCGTCGCATCGGGTCCGGCGGCCCGGTTGATGGTCGAGACGCTGCGCCCCGGTCCCGAACCTGCAGCCGTTCCGGATATCGGGTCGATTCTATCACATGCCCATGCGAGCTCGTCCAGCCGAACCGTCACCGCACGGCGCGGAACGCCCGCACAACCTGTCCGGGGGGCCACGCGGCATGGCATGATGCTGCCGCCGGAAATCGTGCTGCTGGGTCGGCGAGGCGCACCGGTGGCCCTGTTGCACGGGCTGGCGGGGCGTGGCGGGGGCTCGCCCGTGCGCCTTGCCCGGCTAGCCGTCGAGCGCGGGCTGGTCTCGGCCGAGGCCTATTATTGCGCGCTTGCCGAGAGCCTCGGCCTGCCGTTTCTGCCCGAAGGCGCGTTCCGTGCCGATTTCTCGGCCCGCTTTCCGTTGCCGCCGGGAGTTGCCGGACCCGTCTTCTGCGGCCGCAACGCCCTTGGCGAGCGCGTCGTGGTGCTGGCCCCGCTTCCCGAGACGGTGCCGGCGATCCGCGCGCTGCTGCGGCGGGCGCCGGATCTTGCCCGCCGTCTTCGCATCGCCACTCCCGCCGCGATCGCCAGTGCCGCCCGCACGGCCGATCCGGCCTTGCGTCTTGCCTTCGACAAGCCCGGGCTGAGCGCCCGTCACCGGCTCACGCCGCAGCAGGTCGCCGTCGGTGCGGCGCTTCTTGCCGCGCTAGCGGCCGGTCACTTCCTGTCGCTGAAGATGATGGGGGTCGCCCTCTCCGTTGCGGTCACGGTGCTCGGCATGCTGCCCGGCGCGGTGCGCGCGCTCGCTGGCGTGTCGCGCCCCAGGGCCCGCTCTCCCGCCAGGCTGCTTTCCGGTGTCGAGCTGCCTGCCTATACGGTGCTCGTGCCGCTCTACCGCGAGGCCCGTGTCGCACGCAGCCTCGTCACCCATCTGGCGGCATTCGACTATCCGCAGGGCCGACTGGAGGTTCTTTTCCTGCTTGAGGAGGACGATGCGGAAACGGCCGCCGCGCTGGCGCCCGAACTCCTCCCGCATATGCGCATCCTCACCGTGCGCGGCGCCGGTCCGCGCACCAAGCCGCGCGCCCTGACCCACGGGCTCGAGCAGGCGCGCGGCGAGATCGTCGCGGTCTATGACGGGGAGGACAGGCCCGAGCCGGACCAGCTCCGTCTCGCCGCCTCGCTGTTTGCGGAACTGCCCGTCGGCGTCGCGGCGTTGCAGGCGCACCTGGCCATCGATCATCGCAGCGTGCGGTTCTTTCCCCGTCAGTTCCTGCTGGAATATTCCGGTCTTTTCGACTGCCTTCTGCCCTGGATGGCGGCGCGGGGCTGGCCCTTTCCGCTTGGCGGAACGTCCAATCACTTTCGCCGGGCCGCCCTTGTCGCGGTCGGCGGCTGGGACCCCTACAACGTGACGGAGGATGCCGACCTCGCCATTCGCCTCTGCCGCGCCGGCCACCGCCTCGAGATGCTCGCCTCCACCACGTTCGAGGAGGCGCCGCTCACCTGGCGTGCCTGGCACGGCCAGCGCACCCGCTGGCTCAAGGGCTGGCTGCAGACGCTTCTCGTCACCTTGCGCGATCCCTTCGCACTTGCCGGCGAGATGCGCCGCACCCGTCTTGCCGTGCTCCTGGTCTATCTCCTCGGCATGGTGGTGACGCTCGCCGCGCATCCGGTCTTCGTCGCCATCCTGCTGCTCTACGGCTCGGGTCTCGCCGATCTGCAGTTCTATGCCGATGCGCTCACCGGGGTGACCTTCACGCTCGCCGGCGTCAGCGTGGTGCTGTGCTATGCCAGCATGACGCTGCTTGCGATCGGCGGATCGGCGGCCCGCAACCGCCTGCCGGCCCTGCACGACCTGCTGCTCATCCCGGTCTACTGGCTGGCCCAGAGCCTTGCCTTCTACGCGGCGGTGGTCGACCTCGTCCGCCGGCCGCACAACTGGAGCAAGACCGAGCACGGCCTTGCCCGCCGGCCGCGCCGTGCCCCGGGACGCAGGTGAGGCAAGGGCGAGGCGCAACAGCGGGTTTGAGGATTGCCCGCCCGCGCGATAGACAGGAGACGAGAGGCCGCCGGAACGCGGCGATTCCCGTTTCGCCCCGGCCTCGCCGGCGGCAGCGATCATGACGAACCGGCAGGCAGGCACTTGGCGTCCTTTTCCTTCGTTCACGCGGCCGATCTTCACCTTGGCAGCCCGCTAGCCGGTCTTGCCGCGCGCGACCCGGCGATGGCCGCGCGCTTCGGCGATGCCACCCGCCAGGCGGTTTCCGCGCTTGTCACCCGCACCATCGAGCTGGACGCGCGGTTCCTGGTGATCGCCGGCGATGTTTATGACGGGCCCTGGCCGGACAATTCCGTCGGCCTCTTCTTCAACCGCGAGATGGCCCGTCTCGGCCGCGCCGGCATTCCCGTCTTCGTCCTGCGCGGCAATCATGACGCGGAGAGCGTGGTGACGAAATCCGTCACCCTGCCGGACAATGTCGCCACCTTCGACACCCGCAAGCCGCAGACCCACGTCATCGGGGACCTTCGCGTCGCCCTGCACGGCCAGGGCTTCGCCGACCGGCAGGTGACCGAAAACCTTGCGCTTTCCTATCCGCCCGCCCTTGCCGGCCATCTCAATATCGGCGTGTTGCACACCTCGCTGACCGGCCGCCCGCCGCATGCCGACTACGCGCCCTGTTCTCTCAACGACCTGCTGTCCAAGGGCTACGACTACTGGGCGCTCGGCCATGTCCATGCCCACGAGATCGTCCATCCCGACCCGCCGGTGGTCTTTCCCGGCAACATCCAGGGCCGCAGCATCCGCGAGACGGGGGCCAAGGGCGCCGTGCTTGTCAATGTCGAGGACGGGGCAATCGCTACGGTCGAGCGGCTGATCGTCGACGAGGCGCGATTTGCCCGGGTCGAGGTGGATGCAACTGGCGCCGATGACCTCGCAGCGCTCCTGCGCGCAGCCGAAACCGCCATTGGCGAGGTGTTGCAGGCGGGCGAGGGGCGTCCGCTCGCCCTGCGCGTCCGGCTTTCGGGTCGCTCTTCCCTGCGTGGTTGGGCCCTTGCCAACCGCGCAACGCTCACCGACGAGATCGGCAATCTCTGCGGCCATCTCGCCGCCGAGGCCTGGCTGGAAAAGCTCCAGCTCGACCTTCATGCGGAGGCGGAGGCCGCCCCGCTCGTCGCCGGGGACGCGGCGCTCGACCTCGGTGCCCTGATCGAGGAAGCCGCCTCGGACGGGGAGTTGCGCGCCGAGGCGCAGCGCCAGCTCGCCCTCCTGGCCGGTAAGCTTCCCGGCGGGCTCGTCGATCCGGCCGCGCCCTTCGGCGAGGATCTCGACGCGCTTCTCGCCGAGGCGCGCCTGCTGCTTGCCGAACGCATCGCGGAAGGGGGCCGGGCGTGAGGTTCGAGCGCCTTCACCTCATCCGCTACGGCGCCCTGACCGACCGGGAGTTCCGCTTTCGCCCCGGCGCCGGCCTGCATCTTCTCTACGGGCCCAACGAGGCCGGCAAGAGCTCGGCGCTCGCCGCCATTTCCGATCTGCTCTTCGGCTTTTCCGAAAAGCGCGACGCGCCGCGCTACGATTTCCTGCATGAGGCGAAGGACCTGCGCGTCGCCGCAACATTGCTTGCATCCGACGGGCGCGAGCTCGCCTTCCGCCGCCGCAAGGGACGCAAGAACACGCTGCTTGCCGATGACGAGGCGGAAAGCCCCTTGCGCGACGATGCGCTGGCGCCGTTTCTCGGCGGGCTCTCGCGCGAGGTCTTCGAGCTCTCCTTCGGCCTCGATTCCGCGCGGCTGAAGCAGGGCGGCGATGCCCTCATCGACGGCGAGGGCGAGGAGGGCGGCCGGGTCTTCGCGGCGGCCTCCGGCCTGCACGGGCTCAACGCCCTGCGCGACGCGCTCGAGGCCGAGGCCGACGGGCTCTTTGCCCCGCGTGCCTCGCGTGACCGCAAGGTCTACCAGGTTCTCGACCGCCACGATGTCGCCCGCCGCGCCGAGCGCGACCGTGCCCTGCGCGCGGCGGAGTGGAAGCGCCTCAATGCCGAGGTCGACGCCGCCGAGGCCGCCGTCGCCGAGGCGGAAGCCGCGCTCACCGAGACCGGCCGGCGCGCCACGAGGCTGCGCAAGCTGCTCGCCCTGTTGCCGCTCCTCAGCCGCATCGGCCGCGCCGAGGCAGAGCTTGCCGCCTTCGCCGATCTGGCCGAACTGCCGGCCGGCCTGTCGGAGAAGCTTCGCGCCGCGATGGCCGCCTGCGAAGGCGCGCGGCAGGCCCTCGAGGAGGCGACGCGGACCCGCGACGAGGCACGCGCCCGGCGCGGCGCCATCACGGTAGACGAGACGCTGCTGGCCGCCGGCGGCGAGATCACCACCCTGCATGCAAGGCTTGAGGCTTATCGCCAGCGCCGCGAGCAGCTGCCCCGTATCGAGGGGGAGGCGGAGGAGTTCGAGCGGGCTCTGCTGGCGCTTCTCGACCGCCTCGGCCAGGGCGGTTCCTCGGTGCCCGAGAGCGAGGCCCTGCGCGCCTTGCAGCCGGGCGATGCCGTCCTTGCCGATCTTGCCGCGCGCCTTGCCGAGGGCCGCGACCTGCGCCGCGAGCGAACCGATCTGGCGGCCGTGCTTGCCCGCGAGGCGAAAGCCCTCGAGGAACTCGAGCGGCAGGCCGGCAGCGCGCCGGCGCGGGATCCGGCCCCCTTGCGGGCACGGCTTGCGGCTCTTGCCCCCGACATCCGCGAGCTGGAGGAGCGTGACCGCCTGTCGGGCGAGCACCAGCGGTTGCGCCGCCGCGTTGCCGAGCAGGCCGCCCGGCTGGCCCCGCCGCTCGCCGCCCCGGTCGCCGATGCCGACGCGCTCGCCGCCGCCCGCCTGCCGGGCGTCGATGAGATGGGCGAACACCGCGCCCGCTTCGAGGACCTCGCCGAGGATCTGCGCCGCAATGCCGAGCGTCGCCTTGCCGAGGACGAGGAGATCGCCCGCCTCGACATCGCCATCGCCGAGACCGGGCGCGGAGAGGAGATGCCTTCGCCCGAGAGGATCCGTGCCGCCCGTGCCGCGCGCGATGCGGCCCTTGCCCGCTACGTCGAGGCGGATGCCGCCGCCCGGGACGCGCTGCGCGGCGAGGTCGAGGCCCTGCTGCGCGCCGCCGACAGCCTCGCCGACCAGGCAATCGCCGAGGCCGACCGCGTTTCCCGCCATGCCGCCGACACTGCCCGCCGCGCGGCGCTCCTGCGTCAGCAGGCCGTGACGCAGGGCGAGGCGGACCGTCTTGCCGGTGAACGGGCGCAGGCGATCGCCGCCTGGAAGGCGCTTTTCGCGCCACTCGGCATCGAGCCTTCCGGCGTCGCCGCGATGATCGAGTGGCGCCGCGCCGTCGACCGGCTGCTCGAGGAGCGCGAGGAGGCCGGGGTGGTCGCCGCCCGGATCGCCACGCTCGAGGCCACCGCCTCCCGTGTCCGCCCGCCGCTCACCGCCCTTGCCGGCGAGCTCGGCCTGGAGACGGGCGAGGGTGAGGATGTCGCCCTCCTCTATCGCCGCGTCGCCGGGGAGTTGGAGGCACGCGGCACCGCATTCCATGAAGGGCGCAGCCTTGCCGGCCGGATCGGCGATGCGCGTGCCCGCCTTGCGGAAGCGCAGGAGCGGGCGACGGTGCTTGATGCCGCGCTCGGCCGGTGGCGCGAGGGGTTCGACGCGGCGCTTGTCGCCGTCGGCGGTACCGCCGGCATGGAGGTGGACGCCGCCCAGGCGCTGCTCGATGTCTGGCGGGAACTGCCCGCGACCCTGCGTGAGCGGGACAACCGCGCCGGCCGGGTGCGCGGCATGCTGCGCGACAACGAGACCTTTGCGGCCGAGGCGCGCGCGCTGGCCGCCCGCCTTGCCCCGGACCTTACCCCTGATCCCGTCGGGCAAGGCCTTGCCGACGCCGCGCCCGACATGCTCGTCGCCGAGTTGCAGAAACGGCTGGAGGGCGAACGCGTCTCGCTCACGCGTGCCGAAGCAGCCGACGAGGCGTTGCAGCGTGCGGGCGAGGTCCTGGCGCGGGCACAGGCTGCGCTGACCGCCGCCGACAACGCCTGTGCCGGGGCGCTCTCCGGCCTGCCCGAGACCCTGAGCGCCGACCCTTCCGCCCTTGCCGGACGTCTCGCGGAGCGCGACAAGCTTGGCCGCGCCCTTGCCGATAACCTCGCGCTCTTCGACGAGACGGCGGAAGGCGAGGCGCGGGCGGATGTTGCCGCCGAGCTGGAGGGCTTCGATCCGGAGGCGGCCCGCGCCGAGCTTGCCCTTCTCGACAGCGAGAGCGAGCGCCGCACCGGCGCGCTGAAGGAGGCGCACGGCCGCGCCCAGCAGGCGCTTGCCGACCGCCAAGCGGCGGAGACCGGGCAAGGGGCGGAGACCGCCGCCTTCGAGCGTCTGTCGGCGGAGGCCGAGCTGGTCGAGCTCGGCCGACAGTGGTTCGTCACCCGCCTTGCCTCGCTGCTGCTGTCCGGCGCGTTTGAGCATCACCGCGCCCGCCAGGGCGACCCGCTGCTGGAGAGTGCGGGGCAGTTGCTCGCCTCGCTGACGCAGGGCGCCTTCGAGGGGCTGCGGCGCGAGTTCGGCGACGACGACCGGCCGCGTCTACTCGCCCGTCGCGCCAGTGGCGAGCTTGTCGGCCTCGACGGCCTCAGCGAGGGCACCCGCGACCAGCTCTATCTCGCCCTGCGCCTTGCCTTCCTCGCCGACTATTCGGCGCGGGCCGAGGCCGCGCCCTTCATCGGCGACGATCTCTTCCAGAGCTTCGACGACGCCCGCACCGCCGCCGGCCTGCGCACGCTCGCCGGCCAGTCGCAGGTGATCCAGCCGATCCTCTTCACCCATCATGCGAGCGTCGTCGACATCGCCCGGCGCGAGCTCGGCGACCGGCTCGACCTGCTGGAATTCTGAAGGACCGCCCGATGCCGGAGCCCCGCCATGCGTAGCGAGACAGTGCGCAACGAGCCGGTCGACACGCTGATCCTCGGCGCGGGGGCGGCCGGCATGATGTGCGCGATCCATGCCGCCGCGCGCGGCGACCGCGTGCTTGTCGTCGACCATGCCAGGGCGCCGGGCGAGAAGATCCGCATTTCCGGCGGCGGGCGCTGCAATTTCACAAACACCGGTGCGACGGCGCGCAACTTCCTCTCTGCAAACCCGCATTTCGCCAAGTCGGCGCTCGGCCGCTACACGCCGCGCGACTTCATCGCCATGGTCGACCGGCATGGGATCCCCTGGCACGAGAAGACCCTCGGCCAGCTCTTCTGCGACAATTCCGCCAAGGACATCATCGCCATGCTGGTCGGTGAGATGCGCAAGGCCGGCGCCGAACTGCGCCTCGGCACGGTGCTGGAAAGCATTGCGCGCAAGGAAGACGGCTTTGCAGCAACGCTTGGCGGCGAGGGGGCGGCAACCGTCGCCTGCCGCCGGTTCGTCGTCGCCTGCGGCGGCAAGTCGATCCCCAAGATGGGCGCCACCGGCCTCGGCTACCGGATCGCCGAACAGTTCGGCCTCGCGGTGACCGAGACCCGCGCCGGCCTCGTGCCGCTCACCTTCGGCGAGGACGTTCTGGCCGGCTTCCGCGAGATTGCCGGCGTCGCCGCCGACGCGCGCGTTTCCTGCGGCAAGACCTCTTTCGACGAGGCGCTGCTCTTCACCCATCGCGGCCTGTCGGGGCCGGCGATCCTGCAGATCTCCTCCTATTGGCGCGAACGCCAGCCGGTGCGCGTCGCCTTCCTCCCGGACTGCGACCTGCTTGCCGAGTTGAAGGCCTCGAAACGGGAAAACGGCCGCCGCACCATCGTCAACGCGCTGGGCGAGATCCTGCCGAAGCGGCTCGCCGCCCATCTCTCAGCGCTTCACGGCTGGTCGGGAACCATGGGCGAGGCCAGCGACCGGCGTCTTTCCGCCATTGCCGCCGCCCTGCAGGGCTGGGACCTCTTCCCCATCGGCACGGAAGGCTACCGCACGGCCGAGGTGACGCTGGGCGGCGTCGACACGGCCGGCCTCGATTCAAGGACGATGGAGGCGAAGTCGGTGCCCGGCCTCTATTTCATCGGCGAGGTCGTCGACGTCACCGGCTGGCTCGGCGGCTACAATTTCCAGTGGGCGTGGTCGTCCGGCTGGGCCGCCGGCACTGCCATTGCCGAAAGGACGGGGAGATGAGCGGGCAGGCGGCAATCGGAACGGAGCCCTGTATCTGGCTCGTCCAAGGTCATGATCTTAGTGAAAATGGTCGGGCGTGGAGGTCTGCCGAGAGTTTCGAGAATGGTGACATTGAGCCCGAGTCGGTTCTGAAGTCGATGAGGCAGACCGCGGTCGGCTGGTTCCTGCCACAAGAGCGGTTCCCCACAGACAACTATCCGCGCCCGAACCACTATCCCCCGGCGCACGAACAGCCGGCACCGCAGATCTTTTCCAACGGATTCATCTTCCTGGCGGGCGAAAGCGCCAAGGTGGTGCGAAGCTTCGACATGGGTGAGGGTGCGCTCTATCCCGCGCGCCTCTGGCATCCGGACGGCAAGACGCCCATGCCGGGCGAGTTCTTCTATCTCAGCCAGGGCAACAAGAAGGACGCCTTTCTGAGGGAGCGGTCCGATGACAAGGGTCTCGATGCGATGTCGCAGGGGCGATGGCTTGTGCGTGTCGTCCGCGCCCGGGCGCCGCGGCTGCTCTTCTCGGAAAGCGTCCTCGAGGGGCCCGACATCTGGTGGGACAAGTCGATCTACATCCACTTCTTCATCAGCGACCGGTTGAAGCGCGCCCTCGATCAGCGATGCCTGTCGAGGGACTGGCACCTCGTCCGTTGTCCGGTCGTCACGGAAGAGGGCTGACCGGCGCGCGCAAGGTGCGCTGCTCTTTCCTTGCCCAACTCTCGGCTGTCATCCCCGGCTTGACCGGGGACCCATTGGCAACCCCGGCGGATGTTGCCGGCACCGCCTGTGGCGGCAGGCGCGGAGAGCCGCGCGATCAGTGGGGGACGCGGCTGTCGCTTGCGCACCGGACCGGAACGGCACCGCCTTGCCCCCGTCGCTATCGCTCTGGGAACGAATGGGCCCCCGCTCTGCGCTGCGCTCCGGCGGGGGTGACGGCCGGGGATGGGGTGGCGGTTGAGTGCCGTCGGTAGGAGCGAACTGGCGCTCCGAGGACAGGGCGGTGATCGAGTCTCGGTCGCGCCGCAACCCGTCCGGAACGACAGAAATGCGGGCATCGCCACTTGCACCCCTCTCCCCCCTTGAGGGGGAGATGTTCCCGACAGGGGACAGAGGGGGGGCAGCACCGACCAATTCCGTCGTCGCATGGTGCTGGCGCCACTCTTGCCTTTCCCTCCGCCGTCATCCCTCCGTGCCGCCGATGTCACGTCGGCCTTTCCTCCCTCTCGGCCGTCATCCCCGGCTTGACCGGGGATCCATTGGCAACCCCGGCGGATGTTGCCGGCACCGCCGGTTGCGGCAGGCGTGGAGAGCCGCGCGATCAGTGGGGGAAGCGGCTGTCGCTTGCGCGCCGGACCGGCACGCCGCCGCGACCTCCTCCACGCCCGCTCTGGGAACGAATGGGCCCCCGCTCTTCGCTTCGCTCCGGCGGGGGTGACGGCTTGAGGGCGGGGCGGCGGCAGAGTGCCGACTGCACCGCGTGATGCGGGAATGCGGGCATCGCCTCACGCACCCCTCTCCCCCTTGAGGGGGAGATGTCCCCGACAGAGGACAGAGGGGGGGCTGCACTGGCCAATCCCTCCGTCAGATGGTGCTGGTGCCACCCTTGCTATCCGCCCGACCGCCATCCCCGCCGCCGATGTCTCGCCGGCCTTTCCTCCCTCTCGGCCGTCATCCCCGGCTTGACCGGGGACCCATTGGCAACCCCGGCGGATGTTGCCGGCACCGCCTGTGGCGGCAGGCGCGGAGAGCCGCGCGATCAGTGGGGGACGCGGCTGTCGCTTGCGCGCCGGACCGGCACGCCACCGCCTTGCCCCCCTCGCCGCCGCTCCGGGAACGAATAGGCCCCCGCTCTTCGCTTCGCTCCGGCGGGGGTGACGACCTTGCGGGTGGGGTGGGAGCCGCTCCCCCGGGTCGTCCGCATTTTCCTGTCGGATGAGGCCTTGCACTCCACTTCTTGAATTACGTGAGTAGTCACGTATATAGACTGCAACAGTCACGTATCAGGAAAGGATGCGACCATGAATGCCCTCGTGTTCTCGCTGCTCGATATCGCCGCACTGATCGAGAAGCGTCTCGACCGGCCGCTGGCCGGCGCGCGCGGCGTCAGCTTCCGCGAGTATCGCCTGCTGAAGAGCCTTTCGGAGTTTCCGCAAGGGCGCGCAATGCGGGTGGAGCTTGCCCAGGCTGTCGGCCTGACGCCCTCGGCCGTGACCCGCGCACTGAAGCCGCTGGAGAAGATCGGCTATGTCACCACCGAGAAGGGTGAGCGCGATGCCCGTCAGAGCCTGGCCTGCCTGACCGGGGCCGGCGAGATCCTGGTGTCCGATGCCGATGCCATCGTCGCCGACGTGGTCGCGGGCCTGCCGGCCACCACGATCAGCGAGAGCCAGCTGGCCGAGCTCCATCGCGGCCTTGCCGGTCCGCCGGCAAGCCGCGCACGGCCCTTTGCCGTGGCGCAATCCTAGGGGCCGAGCCTGGATCGATCCCCCGCGCTTCCTTGGAAAAAGCGCGGGGGCTATCCGTTGCCGCTGCTGTCCTGCGTCGCCGTCGGCTTGCAGGCGGACGGATCGTCGAGGCGATAGGTATGGGGCGAACGGCTGATGACTGTCAGAAAACCGCTGTCCGCCCAACTGACGATCAACTGATTGGCGTCCCATACGCCATGCCCGTCACCGGTGATCGCCTGAAAGATCTCGCTTTCGCTCGCCACGCAGTTCTGACGGCGAAGCAGGGCGATGGCGGAGGCTGCCGGTCCGTTGAAGGCGGTTTCCTCCCGCACGGGCGTGTCCGCGTTCTCCGTTCCCGGCAAGGCGCCGGCGCACAGGCGAAGGGCAGCGTCCAGTGCAGCAGACGAGCCGGCCAGCGAAATCCTGCCGCCGCCGAACTCGGCGGCACGGAAACTCACCCGGTTTCCAGCCTTCAGCAACGCCAGGAACGGGGCGTGCGCCTGCGCATCGAATTTCGCCTCATAGGTCTGCTGGCCGTTTTCCGACGGCCCGGCCTTTTGCATCTCGAGCCCGTAGCCACGGCCGTTGATCTCGAACCGGACAGAGGCGGTTTCCGCCGAATAGCCCGGGTCGGCGACGGTCAGTTGCCAGGAGGTCGTCCCGCCTGCCGTTGGCACGCAGGCAAGGGCCAGGCAGTCGCCCGCCCCGCAACCTGAAGCGCCGGCGAATGCGCCGTTGTGGTTGAACGTCGTCCATCCGCTCGCGGCAGTGGAGGGGGTGGCAAGGCCGGCAAGCAGCACGAGAGTGGATAGCAACGAAAAACAGGGGAGGAACGTGGCTCGTGCGAACCGGCGTCGTGCGCGAAACTCTGGCATCGGGATCTTTCGGCAATGAATGCGAGGAGGGTCACTGTCTTCGCGTCATCAAAACGGGCCGACCCTGCCGGGTCAAGCCGGGCTGGTCCTTGTCCCTGCTGCCCGCGTATAAATCTTGCCAGGACACCTGCCACCAGTTCGCCCACCGGATCCTTCATGCCCCTTGCCGTCGTTCACCATCCCGCCTATTGCGCAGAGATCCCGGCGGGTCACCGCTTTCCGATGAACAAGTTCCGCCGCCTCGCCGAGGTGCTGGCCGAGGAGGGGATTGTTGCGCCGGGCGGGTATCGCCAGCCGGTTCCCGCGCCCGCCGAATGGGTGGCGCTTGCTCATGAACGCGCCTATGTCGACCAGGTCTTCGCCGCCGCGGTGCCGCCGAAGATCACCCGCGAGATCGGCCTGCCGATGAGCGAGGCGGTCGGCTTCAGGGCCCGCTGCGCCACGGCCGGCACGGTGTTGACGGCGACGCTGGCGCTGGAACACGGCATTGCCTGCAACACGGCGGGCGGCAGCCACCATGCGCGCCGCGCCCATGGCGCGGGTTTCTGTGTCTTCAACGATGTCGCCGTTGCGATCCGCGTCCTGATGGCCGACGGCGCGATCCGCCGGGCGATGGTGGTCGATCTCGACGTGCACCAGGGCGACGGCACGGCGGAGATCCTCGCCGACGCACCCTCGGTCTTCACGCTCTCCATGCATGCCAGGCGCAACTATCCGGTGCGCAAGGTGGCCTCGACCCTCGACATCGCGCTGGAGGACGGGCTTGGCGATGCTCCCTATCTGGACGAACTGCGCCGGGCCCTGCCGCAGGCCCTGCAATCCTTCCGACCGGATATCGTCTTCTACAATGCCGGCGTCGACCCGCACGAGGAGGACCGGCTCGGTCGTCTCGCGCTTTCGGACGAAGGACTGGAGGCGCGCGAGCGCTTCGTCATCGCGGCGGTGCGAGGCGCAGGCATTCCGCTCGCGGGCGTAATCGGCGGCGGCTATCTGGAGGATATCGACCGGCTGGCGCGCCGCCACGCGATCCTGCATCGGGTGGCGGCGGAATTCGCCTGAGGCTGCAAGGGACGAGGCAGCAACGGTCTCAGCCCCCGCGCCCCAGGTTCATCAGGCGGATGACGATCCACACCGGCACCACGACGAGGGCGCCGAGCACGAAATAGCCGCCGAGCTGGCCGAGAGCCTCGAAGCCCAGGTTCCAAAGCCTGCGGATGAAGCTGACGACGCCGTCAAAGACGTCGAGCGGATGCAGGTCGAGCGCCGAAAGAAGCACGCCGACGACGAAGGAGAGCACCACGAGCTTGAGGATCACGCGGCCAGGCGAATCCCCGAGAAAGCGGCTGAGCGGTCGGTTGGTCATTGGCGGTTCCTGAAATGTCCTTGGGCCCTAATCCCGGGCTCGGTTCCCGGCTGTCCGCCCGGTCGGTCATCCGGAAGATGTAGGCGGGCGGCCCCTTGCGATCAAACCGAAAATGCAGGCGCGGGCCGGCGTCGTCCCGGTTTCGGTGCATTGACATGGATCCTTGGGAAAAACGTCAAGATGATGCCACAATGGAACGGGAAACCTCGCCTGCGTCCGGATGACGGCAGGGGGGCGTTCCTGCCTGGCGACGGGCAGCGGTCCGGGAGGCGGCGGATCGTGTCGCGCAAGCGCCTGCCAGGTGACCACCTTGCGCAGGAAAGCCGGAACCGAGCCGGCCCGCCAACGACCGCGACAGACGGTTGCTGCGGGCCAAAGCCAAGGACAGTTCAGCCATGACCACGATTGCCCGCAAACCCCTCGCATGCCTGGCCGCCGCCATTGCCCTCGCGTTGTCCGCCGCGACCGGCAGCGCCGGCGCGCAGCAGGAGCCCTCGATCACCGGTACCTGGCGCATCGCGGCGCTGGCGGCCCCGGGCGGTGCGCTGGTCGATCTCGACGGCACGCTTGCCGGCCGCACGGAGGTGACCGTCGACCGGCACGGATTGTGGCTCGCCTCGGCCGGCTGCAACCGCCTGCGCGGCACGCTGGAGCAGGACGGCCAGGATCTCGCCGTCTCCGAAGAGGTGATGGCGACCAAGATGGCCTGCCAGGGGCCGGCCGGCGACCTGGAACGCCGCTTCATGCATTTCTTCCCGGCCGCCGTCAGGGTCGACGGCATGCCCGACCGCGTCCTGCTGCGCGATCGCTCCGGCGCCGCCGTGGTGCTGCTCGTCGGCAAGTAGGCGAGCCGGACGCCGCTTGCGGCCCGGACCTGCGCGGATGAAAAGGGCGGCCACCGGCCGCCCTTCGTGTTCGGACTTCGCTGCCCTCGCGCCTCAGGCCGCTTCCCGCTCCTCGCCCTTGTCCGGCGCGAAGCGTTCGTAGAAGCGCTGGTCGGTCTTGGCCATCTCCTTCAGCAGCCGGTTGGCCTTGAAGCGCGGTCCCCATTTCCTGGTGAACTTGCGGCACAGGTCCGCGAAGGCCGCCGTTCCCATGCCGTCGATATAGGAAATCGTGCCGCCGGTGAACGGCGCGAAGCCGAAGCCGAGGATCGAGCCGACATCCGCCTCGCGCACATCCGTCAGGCATTTCTCCTCGAAGATCCGGGCCGTTTCCAGCGCCTGCATGACAAGGAAACGCTGCTTCAGCTCCTCGACATTGAAGGCCTCCGCCGGCTTCGGCTTGCCGACGACGTCCGGAATGCCCGGCCACAGCTTCTTCTCGCGCCCCTCGTAGTCGTAGAAGCCCTTGCCGTTCTTGCGCCCGAAGCGCTCGCGCTTGACCACCATCTCCTCGAGGATGTTGTCGAGCGGTCCCTCGACATATTTCACGCCGAGGTCCTTGCGCGTCGCCGAGACGATTTTCCAGGCAAGGTCGAGCGCCACCTCGTCGCCCAGCGACAGCGGCCCGACCGGCATGCCGGCCATGCGCCCGCAATTCTCGATCATCGCCGCCGGCACCCCGTCGGCGAGCATCATCAGCCCCTCGCGGATATAGGTCATGACCACGCGCGAGGTGTAGAAGCCGCGTGAATCGTTGACCACGATCGGCGTCTTCTTGATCGCCTTGATGTAGTCGAGCGCCATGGCGAGCGCCTTGTCGCCGGTCTTCTTGCCCAGGATCACCTCGACCAGCATCATCTTGTCGACGGGCGAGAAGAAGTGGATGCCGATGAAGTTCTTCGGCCGCTTCGAGGCTTCGGCCAGCGAGGTGATCGGCAGGGTCGAGGTGTTGGAGGCGTAGATCGCCCGCGATTTCAGCACCGCCTCCGCCTTCTCGGTGACGGCGCGCTTGATCTCGCGGTCCTCGAACACGGCTTCGATGACCAGGTCGCAATCGGCGAGCGCCTCGTAATCCGGCGTCGCGGTGATCCGCGAAAGCAGCGCCTCGCGGTCGGCCTCGGTGGCCCTGCCGCGCTTCATCGCCTTGGAGACCAGCGCGTCGGAATGCGCCTTGCCCTTGTCGGCCGCTTCCTGGTCGCGGTCGATCAGCACCACGTCGATGCCGGCCCTGGCCGTGACATAGGCAATGCCGGCGCCCATGAAGCCGGCGCCGAGAATGCCGACCTTGCGGATGCGGTTCGCCTTCACGTCCGCCGGCCGCCGCGCACCCTTGTTGAGCTCCTGCATGGAGACGAAGAGCGAGCGGATCATGCTCGCCGCCTCCGGCGTCTGCAGCACATGGGCGAAGTGCCGGCTTTCCACCGTCAGCGCCTGGTCCATCGGCATCAAGAGGCCCTCGTAGACCGACTGCATGATGCCGCGCGCGCCCGGATAGTTGTCATGCGTCTCGCGCCGGTAGATGGCGTTGGCCGCCGGCCAGAACTGGAAGCCGGCGGGCGAATAGACCGGGCCGTTGGGAAGCTTGAAGCCCTTCTTGTCCCAGGGCTTGACCGGATCGACGCCGGCCTTGAGCAGCTTGACGGCCGCCGCCACCAGCTTTTTCGCCGGAGCGGTCTCGTCGACGAGCTTCATCGCCAGCGCCTGCTTGGCGTTTAGCGTCTTGCCTTGCAGCAGGAACTGCATGCCCTGCTGTCCGTCGGCCATGCGCATCACCCGCTGGGTGCCGCCGGCGCCCGGGAAGAGGCCGACCTTGACCTCGGGAAGCGCCATCTTGAAGACGTCCTCCTCCGCCGCGATGCGGGCGTGGCAGGCCAGCGCCAGTTCGGTCGCCCCGCCCATGCAAGTGCCGTTCAGCGCGGCGACGAAAGGCTTGCCGCAGGTTTCCAGCTTGCGGAAGATCTGCGACAGCCGCCTCGATCCGTCGAACAGCAGCTGCGCCGCGCCTTCCGGGTCCTTCGCGCGCTTGGCGTGGAAGTCGCGCAGCAGGCCCTCCAGCATGGTGAGGTCCGCGCCGCCGGAAAACGCCGGCTTGCCGGAGGTGATCACCGCGCCCTTCAGCGTTGCGTCGCCGGCAACCTTGTCGATCAGCTCGTCGAGTTCGTCCATCACCGAAATGTCGATGACATTCATGCTCTTGCCCGGCATGTCCCAGACGATGTGGGCAATACCGGCATCGATGGTCAGGGAGAAATTCGTGTAAGCCATGTCGGCCTCCTGAGGTCAGTAGGGCGTGCCGTCCTTGCGGTGGAAGTGGTTGCCGGCCTCGTCCCGCCGGTAGCTGAGATCGTCGTCGGGATAATGCGCCTGCTCGCGCGGCGCCCGCGTCCCGATCTCCAGATAGACGACGTCCGCGTCCGTGCGGTTGGCGAGCTGGTGGGCGATGCGCTCGCCCGCCTTGAAGCCGGCCGCCTCGCCGGCGCAAAGCCGCGTTTCGGTCTGGTCCTCGACGAGCGTCGCTTCGCCTTCCAGGATGAAGACGAACTCGTCCTCGTTCTCGTGCCAGTGCTTCAGCGCCGAGATGGCGCCCGGCGCCAGCCGCGTCAGGTTGACGCCGAACTGGGTCAGTCCGGCAGCGTTCCCGAGCGCCTGCTTGGAGCGGCCCCGCACGAGATCCGCAAAGGCGTCCGGGTAGATGCTGCTTGTGCGCGGCGCGATGGCGGCAATGTCGATCTTCGGCATCCCGTGTCCTTCCGGTTCCGGGTCCGCGCCTAGACGCGCTCGATGATGGTCGCGGTGCCCATGCCGGCGCCGATGCACAGCGTCACGAGCGCGATGTTCAGGTCGCGCCGTTCCAGTTCGTCGAGCACGGTGCCCAGGATCATCGCGCCGGTCGCGCCCAGCGGATGGCCCATGGCGATCGCCCCGCCATTGACATTGACCACGTCCGGGTCGAGGTCGAAGGCCTGCCGGTAGCGCAACACCACCGAGGCGAAAGCCTCGTTGATCTCGAACAGGTCGATGTCCTTCAGCGACATCTTCGCGCTGGCCAGCAGCTTCTCGGTGACGTCGACCGGTCCGGTCAGCATCAGGGCCGGCTCGGAGCCGATATTGGCGAAGGCGCGGATCTTGGCGCGCGGCGTCAGCCCGGCGCTGCGTCCGGCCTTGCGGCTGCCGATCAACACGGCCGCCGCGCCGTCGACGATGCCGGACGAATTGCCGGCATGATGCACGTGGCGGATCGTCTCCAGCTCCGGATGCGCCTGGATCGCCACCGCGTCGAAGCCGCCCATCTGCCCCATCATCTCGAAGGAGGCGTTGAGCGCGGCGAGCGACTGCATGTCCGTCTCGGGCCGCATGTGCTCGTCGCGATCGAGAATGGTCAGCCCGTTGACATCGCGCACCGGCACCACGGACTTGCCGAAATAGCCCTTCTTCCAGGCGTTGGCGGCGCGTTTCTGGCTCTCCACCGCATAGGCGTCGACATCGTCGCGGCTGAAGCCGTACTTGCTGGCGATCAGGTCGGCGGAGACGCCCTGCGGCATGAAATAGGAGGGCAGGGCCACCTGCGGGTCGACCGGCCAGGCTCCGCCCGAGGCGCCGATGCCGATGCGGCTCATGGATTCCGCACCACCGGCAATCACCAGGCCATGCTGGCCGCTCATCACCTGGGCGGCGGCGAAGTTCACGGCGTCGAGGCCCGAGGCACAGAACCGGTTGAGCTGCACGCCCGGCACCGAATTGTCGTAGCCTGCGGCGAAGACGGCGGCGCGGGCGATGTCGCCGCCCGCCTCGCCGACCGGGTCGACACAGCCGAGCAGCACGTCGTCGACCTGGCTGGTGTCGAGGTCGTTGCGCTCCTTCAGCGCCTTCAGCGGTTCTGCCGCCAGCCGCACCGCCGGCACCTCGTAGAGCGCGCCGTCCTTCTTGCCGCGTCCGCGCGGGGTGCGCACATGGTCGAATATCAATGCGTCGGCCATTGGAGCCTCCTTGGCTTGTCGTCTCGTTGCCGTTCGCCGGCGGCAGGCCGCCAGACACGCCGCATGGCGCGCCTCACAGGCTGCGGGCGATCAGGACCTTCATGATTTCGTTCGTACCGGCATAGATCCGCTGCACGCGGGCGTCCGCGTAAAGACGGGAGATCGGATACTCGTTCATGTAGCCGTAGCCGCCGAAGAACTGCAGGCACTCGTCCATCACCTTGGACTGCAGGTCGGTGGTCCAGTATTTCGCCATCGAGGCGGTGGTGCTGTCGAGTTCGCCGGCAACGTGGCGGGCGATGCATTCGTTGACGAAGACCTGGCCGATGGTTGCCTCGGTCTTCAGCTCGGCCAGCTTGAACTGGGTGTTCTGGAAATCGATGACCGACTTGCCGAAGGCCTTGCGTTCCTTGACATAGTCGAGCGTCAGGGCAAGGCCCCGCTCGATCGCGGCCATCGCCTGCACGGCGACGAGCAGGCGCTCCTGCGGCAGTTGTTCCATCAGCTGGTAGAAGCCGCGGCCTTCCTCGGCGCCGATCAGCGCGTCGGCGGGCACCCGGACATCGTCGAAGAACAGCTCCGACGTGTCGTTGCCCTTGAAGCCGAGCTTGTCGAGATTGCGGCCGCGCCGGAAGCCCTCGACCTTGTCCGTCTCCACGACGAACAGCGAGGTACCCTTCGAGCCGGCCGAGGGATCGGTCTTGGCGACGACGATGATCAGGTTGGCCAGCTGGCCGTTGGTGATGAAGGTCTTGGCGCCGGAAATCCGGTAGTGGTTGCCGTCGCGCACCGCCGTCGTGCGGATCGCCTGCAGGTCCGAGCCGGCGCCCGGCTCGGTCATGGCGATGGCGCCGATCAGCTCGCCCGACGTGAGACCCGGCAGCCAGCGCTGCCGCTGTTCCTGCGACCCGTAGTGGAGAATGTAGGGCGCGACGATCGCCGAATGCAGGGCGATGCCGAAATGGTCGAAGCCGGCGACGCCGAGCCTTCGGATGATCACGGCCTCATGGGCGAAGCTTCCGCCTGCCGCGCCGTATTCCTCCGGCATGCCGGCGCACAGGAAACCGCCGGCTCCGGTCTTTTTCCAGGCCTCGCGGGTGACACGGCCGGCTTCCACCCAGTCCTCGTAGTCCGGGGCGATCTCGCGCTCCAGGAAACGCGCGAAGGCGTCGTCGAGCAGTCCCAGTTCCTCGGACATCCATGACGGTGTGGCGGCGATGCTTGCAGTCAATCCGGTTTCCCTCCCGTGGCGCCGGGGATCGCCGGGCGGCGACCTCTCTTCAACGGCGTGTCGCTGTTCGGTTGCGGCTCCTCGATCTTCGCTCGTGGCCGGTCCAGGCAGCCGTGGCGGCGGCCGGTTGCCGGCCGCCGGTCGATCGTGGGGTCAGAACGCGTCCGCGTCGAGGCCCATCATCGTTTCGGCGCCGGCCGAGATGCGGGCAAGGCGCAGGCCGGTCTCCGGCATGTGCCGTTCCATGAAGTAGCGGGCGAGCGTCAGCTTGGTCTCGTGGAAGCGGTCATCGCCGCTTGAGCCGGAGGCGAGTGCGGCCGCCGAGGCCTTCGCCATCCGCGCCCACATGTAGCCGAGCGCCACCGTGCCGAAGAGATGCATGTAGTCGGTCGAGCCGGCGCCCGCATTGTCGGGCTCGGCCATGGCGTTGTTCATGAACCACATGGTTGCCTTCTGCAGGTCGTCGAGACCGGCTTTCAGCGGCGCGAGCAGGGGAGCGACGGCCTCCTCGGAGGCGTTGTCCTTGAGGAAGGCGCCGACCTCGTTGAAGAAGGCCATCACCGCGCGGCCGCCGTCGCGCGGCAGTTTGCGGCCGACGAGATCCAGCGCCTGGATGCCGTTGGCGCCCTCGTAGATCATGGTGATGCGGGCATCGCGCACGAACTGCGACATGCCCCATTCCTCGATATAGCCATGGCCGCCGAGCATCTGCTGGGCCGCGACCGCGTTGTCGAAGCCCTTGTCGGTGAGCACGCCCTTGATCACCGGCGTCATCAGGCCCATGTGGTCGTCCGCCGCCTGGGCCGCGGCCTTGTCGTCGGAACGGTGCGAGATGTCGGACTGGAGCGCGGTCCACAGCACCAGCGCGCGGGCCGCCTCGTTGAAGGCGCGGATCGACAGCAGCGTGCGGCGCACGTCCGGATGGACGATGATCGGGTCGGCCTTGCCGTCCGGGTTTTTCGGGCCGGTGAGGGAGCGTCCCTGCAGCCGGTCGCGCGCATAGGCCAGGGCGTTCTGGTAGGCGACCTCGGACTGGCCGAGGCCCTGGATGCCGACGGCGAGCCGCGCCTCGTTCATCATCACGAACATGGCGTTGAGGCCGCGGTTTTCCTCGCCGATCAGCCAGCCGGTCGCCTCATCGTAGTTCATGACGCAGGTGGCGTTGCCGTGAATGCCCATCTTCTCCTCCAGCGAACCGCAGGAGACCGGGTTGCGCGCACCCGGGTTGCCGTCGCCGTCGGGCAGGAACTTCGGCACGATGAAGAGCGAGATGCCCTTGGTGCCTTCCGGCGCGCCCTCGATCCGGGCCAGCACCAGATGGACGATGTTTTCGGTCAGGTCGTGTTCGCCGGCCGAGATGAAGATCTTCTGGCCCGAGATCTTGTAGCTGCCATCGCCCTGCGGCACGGCCTTCGACTTGATCAGGCCGAGATCGGTGCCGCAATGCGGCTCGGTCAGGTTCATCGTGCCCGACCAGGCGCCGGAGGCGAGCTTGCTCAGGTAGAGCGCCTTCTGCTCCTTCGAGCCGTGCACGGCGAGCGCGGCGGCGGCGCCCTGCGACAGGCCCGGATACATGCCCCAGGCCAGGTTTGCCGCTGACATGAACTCCTGGATGATCGAGTTGAGGGTGGTCGGCAGGCCCTGGCCGCCGAATTCCTCCGGCATCGAAAGCGCGATCCAGCCGTTCTCGCGATAGGTCTCGTAGGCCTCCTTGAAGCCCTTCGGCGTGCTGACCTTGCCCTCGCCGTCGCGGGTGCAGCCCTCGCGGTCGCCGACCGGGTTGAGCGGCGCCAGCACCTCCTCGCAGAACCTTGCACCCTCGCTCAGGATCGCCTCGACCAGGTCGGGCGTGGCTTCCGCGAATCCCGGCAGGTTGCCGTGGCGCTCATAGCCAAGGACATCGTTCAGCAGGAACATCACGTCCTGCACAGGCGCTTTGTAGCTCGGCATGAAATTGTCCTCCCCGGATCTGGGCCGGTCTCGTTTCAAGTCTCGCCCCGGCAGGATCACTCTAGCCGGGTGAACTTGACGTTTCCGTAAACGTCACCTTGAGCACGTTATATGGCGGCGCCCCGGCCCCGGCAAGACATATCCTTGCGGAAGCGCTCCGATTTGATCGCGTTTGAATCAATTTCGATAAAAATCTGGACAATTTTGCGCAAATTTCTGTCGAAATTTGTCGCGTTTGCACGAAATGCGCGCCGGTTTTCCGCTTCCTGGCATGCCCGCGCTGGAGGTTGCGGCGGGGCGCGGGGCGGGGATAGGCCGGTCCGGGCGGCCGCGTGCGACTCACCCGCCGTTTCTCACGAGGCGGGGATTACTCCGCCGCCTCGGTCTCCTTTTCCTTCAGCATGCCGGAGACGATCTCGACGGTGCGGCCGAGCTCCTCGACCGCCTGGTCGATGTCGCGGCGTTGCTCGACCAGCACGTCGATCTGGCTCTGGAAGCGCGACAGCGCGACCCGCAACTGCGTCACCTGGCCGTCTCGCAGGTCGTAGAGATCGAGCATGTCGAGGATCTCGGCCAGTGAGAAGCCGACCCGCTTGCCCATCAGGACCAGCTTCAGGCGGGCCCTGTCCCGGCGCGTGTAGACACGGTTCATGCCGTCACGGCGCGGGTTGATCAGCCCCTTGTCCTCGTAAAAACGAAGTGTCCTCAAGGTTACGCCGAATTCCTTGGCGAGATCGCCGATCGTGAAAAGCGTCTTCTTCGTGGATTCGTCCTTGGCGGCAACCGCCTCGACGATGTCGTTGTTGACCGAGAGCGCTTCGCTCATGGCTTGTTCCTTGTCTGTATTGACGTGCCGGGAGCGGTCGCCATCCGGATCGGGGCGGGCCGTGACCGGCATCGCGAATGCGCGGACCTGCATCCGCGCCCGGCACCTGACATAACGTCACCTGTCTTCGGAATACATTCCGTGTACGTAAGCGTCAAGCGCCTTGGCAAACCTGACAGGCTCGTCGTTGCGTTCCGCACCTCGCGTTCATGTTTGGTTAACCATGTAAACGCGCCGCTTAACCGCCTGTTTACCATAAGCAGCGACAGTTTAGCCGAAGGTCGTCCGGATCCTGTGTAGCCGTCTTTGGTCCGGAAGAAGAACAAGTCTTGCGCCGAGCGGCGCGCCCAACTGGGTTGAAGAGGCCATTCATATGTCCTGGAACGCGCGACATCGCACTCAAGGCGGCACGGACCCCGAGGCGGGGTATGGCCGTGACCCGGCCGGCGATGCGGAGAGCTGGTACGAGCCGCGTCGGCGCGCGCCCGCCTGGAGCGGCGAGCGTGCGGCGCCGCTGCCGGCCGATCCGCGCGGTTCCCAGACGCGCGCTCCCGAAAGGGCGCGGGCCCGCGAGCAGCTCAACGATGTCGCCGACGCGCTCGGCCGGTTGATGGATGCGCCCGCCGCCGGCGCCGTACCGCGCCAGGCAATGACCCAGGCCCCGGCGCAGGCCGAACCCAATCGCCATGCCCGCCGGGCCGCCGCCGCACGCGCGCGCTCCGATCGTCCCGCCCAGCCCGTCGACGCCCGCACCAGCCGCATCGAGGCGGTTCTGGGCGCTCTCGACCGGCTTGACCGCCGGGTCGAGGACCTGTCGCAGGTCCCCGACGCCTCGCGTGGCGCTCGCCGCGCACGGCCGGCCATGGAGGCGCGCGCCTACGAGCCGGAAGAGCAGGACGTCGTCCGCCATGATTATGACGGCTATTCGCAGGCCGGGGACAGCTACGCCGGCGGTTATGATGTCCCCGAGGCTTACGAAGCCTATGCAGACGACTACGCGCCGTCGCACCGACCGCTGCGCGAGGATCCGCGCCCTGCGACCCGTCCCGCCCTGCGCTCCGACGATGATCTGCGTCCGCTGATCCACGACTTGGCGCAGCGTGTCGAGCGCGCCCACGGCACACGCGATGAGCGTCTTGACGTGATGCGCCGGGAGATCGGCGAGTTGCGCGCGGTGCTGATGGAATCCCTGCGCGCCGAGCGCACGCGGCCTGTCGGCCGGGACACCGGCGAGATGCGGCGCCTGTCGGAAGCGGTCGAGCGCCTGCGGGCCGACCGTTCGGACAACCGTTTCGTGCACGAGGTGCGCGCCGAGATTTCCGACCTGCGCGCGATGATCGGCCAGTCGAACGTCGACGGCATGCTGCAGTCGCTCGAAAGCGGTTATGCGCATCTGGTCCAGCGCCTCGACGAGATGGCGCGGGACCGGCTCGAGCCGCGCCTCGTCAGCGAGCTCGGACAGCGCCTGTCCGACATCGAGGACGCGTTCCGGATCGTGCCCCGCGCCGACCAACTGGTCGCCCTGGACGACCGGGTCGCCGATATCGGCCACCGGGTCGAGGAACTCGTGCGCCGCAACGGCGGCGAGGACATGGCCCTGCTGCGCGGCGAGATCCGCGCCGTGCGCGATCTTGTCGAGCGGATCGACGTCAACGACCTTCTGGCCGGTATCGACGAGCGCCTTTCGTCGCTGTCGGTCCGTTTCGATGCGATCGACCGTCTGATCGAGGGCCAGCGCGAGCTTGCCGGCCGGGTCGGCGCCATCGAGCACCGCCTTCCCCAGGCCGGCGCCGTCGATCGCCTGAACGACCGGCTGGAGCAGATCGCCGGCATGCTGGCGGATGACCGGGCGGAGCGCCGCGATCCCCAGATCGACGAGAAACTGGGCGAGATCGCCGGTCGGCTGAAGCGGATCGAGAACGCGCGGCAGATGCCGCCGAGCTACGATGCGGCCTTCACGCTGCTGGAGAAGCGTCTCGCCGCGATCGACGGCAAGATCAACGCGCTCGACCGGCCCGAAGGCGTGACCCTGATGGCCGAGGGCCAGCAGGGTACCATCGAGGCCGACCTGATCGCCCGCCTGGAAAACGGCATTTCCCGTCTCAACGAGCGGTTCGAGGCCGGACGCGGAACCACGGAAACCGGGGATCTCGATGCATTGCACCGCGAGATCGCCGGCTTGCGCGAAAGCGTCTCCCGCCCGGTGGTCACGGCCGAACTCGAAGCGCAGCTGCGCGATCTCGCCGAAGCAGTGAACCGGGGAGCGTCAAGCGAGGACAATGCCGTCCTGGCGCAGGTCGAGGACAAGATCGCGGCGCTGGCAAGCAAGCTCGACGCGGCCGAAACCGGGTTTGCCCGGCTCGGCGAAATCCAGTCGGCGCTGCAGTCGGGTGCCTCAAACGATGGCAGCGACGTCGCCCAGGCCCTGCGCGGCGACCTGCATCGCCTGATGGAGGCCGCCACCAGCTCCGAACGGCGTGCACGCGATTCCATGGACAGCGTCCAGGACGTGCTCGCCTCGATCAATTCCCGGCTGATGTCGCTGGAGCAGGAAGCCCGCGCGGCCGGCATGCCGATGCCCAGCCTTGAAGACGACCGGCCGCTGGAGCCGGGGTCCGGCAAGCCGCGTGTCCGCCAGGCGGCCCATGCCTCGCAGCAGCAGCTTCATGGCAACGCCCGCGCGGACGATACGGCTCCGCAGGCGCCCGCACGGCCGGCCTCCGCGCGTCCCGCCGCTGCCCCTCAAAGGCCGGCCCAGCCCCAGGGCCACAACCCCGCCGCAAGCCGCGCCGGCGGACAGCCGCAGGACGGCCGCGACCGCAAGGCCGACTTCATCGCGGCGGCGCGCCGCGCCGCCCAGGCCGCCGCCGAGGAGGCCGGCCAGCAGAAATCGCCGCTCGGCTTCATGGGCACTGCCCAGGTCGAGGAAAAGGCCGCCTCCGCGAAAGGGTGGCTGCGCTCCCGGCTTGGCCGCAAGCGTAAGGACGAGCAGGCAGACGTAGCGGACGTGACGCTCGATACGCCGGTCGACATGCCGCTTGCCGGCGACCGCCGGGACGGCCCGCGGGCAGATAGCGCCCGCAAGCGGGCCGAGGCGGCGACCGCCGAACTGCGCGCCGACACGCGCCCGGTTGCGGAAGGTGGCGACGAACTGGCCGAGGCCGGCGAAAAGGGCGGCCGCAGGCTGTTCTCGACCGGAGGCCGCCGGGCCGTGATGCTCGCCGCCGCCGCCGTCGTGATCGCCGTGGGCGCCTTGCAGATCTTCAAGCAGGTGTCGCCGTCGCAGACCGACATGGCATCGCTCCAGACGCCTCCGGCCGTCGAAACCAGCGTTGGTGGCGGTGCGCCTGTCGCCGCCGACATGAACGGGACCCGGGCATCGACGGGGGCTTCAAGCGATGTCGCGCGCTCCGCCGGTGGAGCGCGCGAGCACCAGCCGCAGAGCATGTCCGAAGCGCCGGCCGCCATGGCATCGGCCGGTCACGCACCGGGTGAGGGGCAGGGGACAGGTCCTGTCACTTCCGGCGATCCGGCGGCAATGGCGCCTGCCGGTATCTCGCCAACCGGCGATGCCGCCGCGGAACCTGGTCCCGATGTCGCCTTCGGCCCGCAGACGCCGTTCGATGGCGGGTTCTCCTCGAACCCGGCCGGCATCCCCGGCAGCCAGTTCCAGGCACCCAGCGACACCGCAGCCAGCACGCCGACAAGCGCTCCCGGCTTCGATCTGCCGCAGCAGGGCGTCTCGTCGACCGCCGAGGCATCGCTCGCGCCGGACATGTCGATCGGCGGCATTCCCCAGGCGGCTGGCCCGATCGCACTGCGTCAGGCCGCGGCCACCGGCGATCCGGCGGCCTATTTCGCCATTGCCGTCAACTATACGGAAGGGGTCGGCTCAACGCCGGATCTCGCCGAGGCCGCAAAATACTACGCCAAGGCGGCGGAAGCCGGTCTTGCACCTGCCCAGTACCGTCTCGGGAGCCTCTTCGAGAAGGGGCGCGGGGTTGAGAAGAACCTCGAGACGGCGCGTGACTGGTACCGGCGCGCCGCCGAGCAGGGCAACGCCAAGGCCTCGCACAATCTGGCCGTCCTCTATGCCGAGGGCTTTTCCGGCAGCCCCGAGTTTCCCGATGCCGCCTACTGGTTCAAGAAGGCCGCGAATTTCGGCCTTGCCGACAGCCAGTACAATCTCGGTATCCTCTACGCCCGTGGCCTGGGCCTGGAGAAGAACATGGTCGAGAGCTACAAGTGGTTCGCGCTTGCCGCCCGTCAGGGTG
The DNA here is from genome assembly GCF_030733745.1 of Stappia sp. MMSF_3263. Taxonomy (GTDB): domain Bacteria; phylum Pseudomonadota; class Alphaproteobacteria; order Rhizobiales; family Stappiaceae; genus Stappia. The sequence continues at coordinate 513,076 of NZ_JASHIK010000001.1, forward strand.
ACCGCGATGCGGGCAACAAGCGCGACGAACTGGCCAACATGCTGTCGAAGGAAGAACTGGCCGAAGCCCGGATTGCGGTCGAGACCTGGAAGGAAGCGCCGCGCCTGGTCTCGGCGAACGAGGTCGAGCTGAGCCCGGCCTGGACCGTGCAGCCGGAAACGGCTCCGCGCGCGAATGTCTCGGTCGAGCCGCAGGAGATCGTGATGAGCGTGCAGCGCCTGCTCGCCAAGCGCGGTTTCGATCCCGGCACGCCTGACGGCCAGGTCGGTCCGCGCACCCGGGAGGCCGTGCGTGCCTTCCAGGAAGCCAACGGTCTCCCCGTCACCGGCGCGATCTCGAAGGACCTGGTCAAGGTGCTTATCGGCCAGTCGATCTGACAGGCAATCGGGACGACAGGCCGGACGTCGCCTGCAGAGCGGAAAAAGCCGCAGCTCGTGCGTTGACATGACAGCGTTCCCCGCGCTTTATCGGGGAAACGCGCGGGCTTCCGGGGACCGCCGTGAAGCGGTGCAAGCCGTGGAACCGGCGAATGCGCGCCGCCTGATCAACAATCACCCCGCTTGACGAGCGCAAGCGGCCAATCCGCCGGTGTGCCGTGCAAATCTACCTGCCCATCGCCGAGTTGCCCGTCAACATGTTCATGGTGTTCGGGATGGGCGGCGCCGTGGGCTTTCTCTCGGGCCTTTTCGGCATTGGCGGCGGGTTTCTGCTGACCCCGCTCCTGATTTTCTCCGGCATTCCCCCGGCCGTGTCGGTAGCGACCGTGACGACGCAGGTCGTTGCCTCGTCCGCTTCCGGCGTTGTCGCCTACTGGCGACGCAAGATGATCGACTTCAAGCTGGCCTGGGTGTTGCTGGTCGGCGGCGTGATCGGCTCGGCTGTCGGCGTGTGGCTGTTCGGCCTGCTGCAAAAGCTCGGTCAGCTCGACCTCGTCATCTCGCTTTCCTACGTTACGTTCCTCAGTGCCATCGGCGGCCTGATGCTGTTCGAATCGCTGCGTGCCATGGCCCGCCGGCGGGCCGGCGCGCGGGTGCCCTCCCGCCAGCCCGGCAAGCACAACTGGGTGCACGGCCTGCCGCTGAAGATGCGCTTCTACCGCTCGCGTCTCTATGTGAGCGTGATACCGATCGTCGGCCTTGGCGCTATCATCGGTTTTCTCGGCACGATCCTGGGCATTGGCGGCGGCTTCATGATGGTGCCGGCGCTGATCTACCTGTTGCGGGTGCCGACCAACATCGTCATCGGCACGTCGCTGCTGCAGATCCTGTTCACGATGGCGGCGGCGACCTTCCTGCATGCGGTCTCGACCCAGTCGGTCGATGTCGTGCTGGCGTTGACGCTGATGATCGGCGGCGTGATCGGCGCCCAGTTCGGGGCGCGCATGGGCCAGAAGCTGCGCGGCGACCAGTTGCGCCTGCTGCTGGCGCTGCTGGTGCTCTCCGTGGGCGTACGGTTCGCAGTGAATCTGCTGGTACAGCCCGACGAGCTCTTTTCCGTCGCCGTGTCGCCGCTGGTGGAGGCGACACGATGAACACGTCTCGCCGTTCTTCCCGTTGCCGCCATGTCGTCGTCGCCACGCTGGCTGGCGGCCTTGCCGCTCTGCTGGCGTCCGGCGCCGCGCGGGCGGAAAGCCTCGTCGCCGATATCTCCGCGGACGAGGTCAGGATCGAGTCGAATTTCACCGGCACCCGCATTGTCGTCTTCGGTGAGATTGCCCGGGACGCGCTGACGGTCGGGCGGCCGGACCCTTATGACATTGCCGTCGTGGTCACCGGACCGGAAGTCGACGTCACCACCAGGCGCAAGGGCCGGTTCCTCGGTATCTGGGTCAACCGCGACGCCGAGACCTTCTCCGACGTGCCGAGCTTTCTGGCCGTTCATACCTCGCGCCCGCCGCATGAAATGGCCCCCCGCTCGGTGCTGGAACGCCATCGCATCGGCCTGCATTTCCTGAACCTGCCGATTGCTCATGCATCGGACGTGCCGATCACCGATCGCGCCAATTTCCGTGCGGCGCTGCTGCGCCTGAGGGTGGCCAGCGGCCTGTTCGCCGAGCGCAGCGGGGCGGTGACCTTCCTCAGCGAGTCCTTGTTCCGCACGACCGTGCCGCTGCCCGCCAATGTTCCGGTCGGCGACTACACCGTATCGACATACCTGCTGCGCGGCGGGACGCTGCTTGCCCAGGACGAGCAGGAACTGCGTATCGCCAAAACCGGCTTCGAACAGTTCACCTTCTGGCTGGCGCACCAGTATTCGGCCGCCTACGGGCTGATCGCGATCCTGCTGGCAATCTTCACGGGCTGGCTGGCCGGCGTGATCTTCCGCCGCGACTAGAGCGCGACGCGAGGACGGGACGTCCGCCTGCGATGGGCTTCCGGAATTTGATTGGGGTTCAGTCGCCGACGAGGCGGCTTGCCGTGAACGGATAAAGACGGCCGTCGCCCAGAAGGAAGACCGAAAAGGCGCGGGGCGTGAAAAACGGCTTCCAGGCCTGGTCGAGCACGTTGAGCCCACCCGTCAGCACGCCGAAGGCCGGCATCACCAGCCTGTGGCCGTCGGTGGCGAAGCAGGGACGACGCACGCTCCGGCCGTAGCGGCGGATGCGTGCCGCCGGATGCAGGTGCCCTGCGATTTCCCCGGGATCGGCGCCGGCGAGGGGCTCGTGCCGGAAGACGAGGCGGCCGAGCGCGACCTCGTCGACGGTCTCGCCGCACAGGCCGACCGGGGCGACCGGGTCGTGATTGCCGGTGACCCAGATCCATTCGCGGCCGAGCTGCAGGGTGGTGAGCATTGCCCGGTAGGCGGCCGGCAGCCGGTCCGATCCTTCCCCGTCGTGGAAGCTGTCCCCGAGCGCGACAACGCGCGTGGGCTGGAAGGCGTCGATCGCCTCGGCAAGCTTTTCCAGTGTCGCGGCGGTGTCGTAGGGCGGCAGCATCACGCCCTTGCGGGCGAAGGATGAGCCTTTCTCGAAATGCAGGTCGGCGACGACGAGCGTGTTCTGGTCCGGCCACCAGAGCGCGCCGCTGTCATGCAGGCCGACAAGTTCTCCGGCAATGGAGATGTCGTGGCAGACAGGCGCATATCGGCGCGTTTCGATACGGGCTGTGAACGGCCTCACCCCATGGCCTCCCTGACCAGATCGTCGGCGGCATCCGCGAGGAGCGCTTCCTGCGCTTCTCCGTACACAGGCTCCTTGCCGATCTCCAGCATCACCGGAACGGCAAGCGGCGACACCCGTGCGAGCGGAGTATGCGTGATTCGCTCGCGAATTCGGCGGAGAAGTTCGCCCAATCTGGAGATATCCAGAAGTCCTGTGGCCGCATCCTGCCATGTCGCCTGGAGAAGGATGTGGTCCGGCTCGTGCCGATGCAGCACGTCATAGATCAGGTCGGAGGAAATTGTCACCTGCCGGCCACTTTTTTCCTGTCCCGGGTGGCGGCGCTCGATCAGGCCGGCAATCACCGCGCAGTTCCGGAAAGTGCGCTTCATCAGGCTGGATTCCGCCAGCCACGCGTCGAGATCGTCGCCCAGCATGTCCTCGTCGAACAGCTCGGCCAGCGACAACCGGCCGCAGCCGATCATTTCGCCGAGATCGGCCAGGCACCAAACGGCTAGCGCATAGTCGTTGGCGACGAAACCCATCGGCCGCGCACCCAGTCGCTCCAGCCGGCGGGTAAGCAGCATGCCGAGTGTCTGGTGGGCGAGGCGGCCGTCGAACGGGTAGCAGACGAGATAGTGCTTGTTGGCCCTGGGGAACGTCTCCACCAGCAAGCCGTCGGGAGCAGGCAGGGCGGAGCGCAATTGCTGGATCTCCAGCCATTCGCGCACCTGGTCGGGCAGGGCTGTCCAGCTTCGCGGATCGGCGACCATCGCCCGCACGCTCGCCGCCAGATAGGTGGACAGCGGAAACTTGCCGCCCTGGTAGGAGGGGATTTTCGGCGCCTCCGCCCGTCCGCGCGAGACGTAGGCCTCGTTCTCCCGCAGGCCTTCGAAGCGCAGGATCTCGCCGGCGAAGAGAAACGTGTCGCCCAGCGAGAGCTGTTCGACGAACCATTCCTCTATTTCGCCGAGCCAGCGGCCGCCCCGGCCGACAGGCGTGCGCCGGCCGTCCGCCTTCGAGCGTACCAGGCGGACCTTCAGCATCGGCGCCTCGACGATCGTCCCGACATTGAGCCGGTATTGCTGCGCGATCTTCGGGTGCGACAGGCGGAAGCGGCCGTCCTCCTCGCGCTTCAGGCGCGAATAGCGCTCATAGGTGCGCAGCGCGTAGCCGCCGGTGGCGACGAAGTCGACGACCTGCTCGAACTGCTCCCAGGCAAGGCCGCGATAGGGCTCAGCCGAACGGATCTCGCGATAGAGCTCAAGCGGGTCGAACGGTCCTGCGCAGGCGCAGCCGAGCACATGCTGGGCAAGGACGTCGAGCCCGCCGGTGCGCAAGGGCGGCGTGTCCTGGTGTCCGGCGCGCGAGGCGGCGAGCGCGGCCTGGCACTCCAGCACTTCGAACCGGTTGGCCGGCACCAGGATCGCGCGCGAGGGCTCGTCCATGCGGTGGTTGGCGCGGCCGATGCGCTGGGCCAGCCGGCTGGCGCCCTTCGGCGCACCGACATTGACGACGAGATCGACGTCGCCCCAGTCGATGCCAAGATCAAGCGAGGAGGTGCAGACGATGGCGCGCAGGGTGCCCGCCGCCATTGCCGCCTCGACCTTGCGCCGCTGGCCGACATCGAGCGAGCCGTGATGCAGCGCGATCGGCAGGTTCTCGTCATTGGCATGCCACAGCGCCTGGAACAGCGCCTCGGCCTGCGAGCGGGTGTTGACGAAGACGAGGCTGGTACGGTGGTCCTTGATGATCCGGTAGATCTCGCCGACGGCATGGCGGGCGGAATGGCCGGACCAGGGCAACCGTTCGGCCGTGTCGAGGATGGTGATATCCGGCTCCGCCCCTCCGGCCACCGTCACCAGTCCCGCCAGCGCGCGTTCGGTTCCAGGTATCTCGTCAGGCGTCTCATCCGGTGTCTCATCCGGCGTTTGGCCGACGAGATAGGCGCGCAGGTCGTCCGGTTCGGCAACCGTTGCCGAAAGTCCGATGCTGCGCAGGCCCGGCGACAGGCGGCGCAGCGCGGCGAGGCCGAGCGACAGAAGGTCGCCGCGCTTGGAGGTGACGAGTGCGTGCAACTCGTCGAGGATGATCGTGTCGACCCCGCTCAGCATCTGCCGCCCTTGCGCGTCCGACAGCAGCAGGGCGATCTGTTCCGGCGTCGTCAGCAGGATGTCGGGGGGAACATGCTTCTGTCGCTGGCGCTTGTGCGAGGGCGTATCGCCGGTGCGCGTCTCGATGCGGATGTCGAGCCCGATCCCTGCGACCGGCGCCTCGAGGTTGCGGGCGATGTCGACGGCCAGCGCCTTCAGCGGCGAGATATAGAGCGTGTGCACTCCGCGCCGGCCGGCCGACCCCGGCTTGCGCTTTCCGCGCGCGGCGAGCGCGACGAGGCTCGGCAGGAAGCCGGCCAGCGTCTTGCCGGCGCCGGTCGGGGCGACGAGCAGCACCGAGTCGCGCTGCCTTGCCATCTCCAGCAACTCGATCTGGTGGGCGCGCGGCTGCCAGCCGCGGCTCTCGAACCAGCGGAGGAAGCTTTCAGGCAGCAGGGGCGAAGCAGCGGCATCCATCGTCGCCAAGAGATAGGCTCTTGCGGAGAGTGCGTCGAGACGCGGATCGAAAACCATGGGCCGACACATGCATTTCCAATCTCTCGCCGCATGCCTACATTTGCAGTCATGATGCGGCCAGCCACCACGAAGCCGACCCCGACAGTTACAACGGGCGGCGACATTCTGACGCTGACGCCGGCCGGGCTCTACTGCCCGCGCGGCGACTTTCATGTCGATCCGGTGCGCCCCGTCGCAAGGGCGCTGATCACCCATGGCCACGCCGACCACGCACGTGCCGGCCACGGTGCGGTGCTCGCCTCGCGCCAGACGCTCGACATCATGGCGATCCGCTACGGCGAGGATTTCGCGGGCAGCACCCAGGTGGCCTTGCCTGGTGAACGGATTCGGCTGGGCGAGGTCACGGTCTCTTTTCATCCGGCCGGCCATGTGCTCGGGTCGATGCAGGTTCTGATCGAGGCAGGCGGTCGACGCATCGCCATCTCCGGCGACTACAAGCGCCAGGCGGACCCGACCTGCGCGCCTTTCGAGCTGATCGAGTGCGATGTCTTCATCACCGAGGCGACCTTCGGGCTTCCCGTTTTCCGCCATCCGCCGGTGGCCGGCGAGATCGACAAGCTGCTGGCGAGCCACAGGCTGTTTGACCAGAGGACACATCTCGTCGGCGCCTATTCGCTCGGCAAGGCGCAGCGGCTGATCGCCGAACTCAGGGCACGCGGCTATGGGCGGATGATCTATCTGCACGGTGCACTGGTGCGGCTCTGCGCCTATTATGCCGAGCAGGGGGTCGGTCTCGGCCCGCTGGAGCCGGTGGGCGAGCGGGCGAGGGACCTGGCGGGTGAAATCGTGCTCTGCCCGCCGGGCCAGCTTGCCGACCGCTGGGCGCGGCGCTTCGGCGATCCCGTCACGGCGGTCGCTAGCGGCTGGGTGCGGGTCAGGGCGAGGGCGCGCCAGCGCGGTGCGGAACTGCCGCTGGTGATATCGGATCACGCCGACTGGGACGATCTCAGGAAGACGATTGTCGAGACGGGCGCGCGCGAGATATGGGTGACGCACGGAGCGGAGGAGGCCCTGGTGCACTGGTGCGGTAGCCAGGGCCTGGACGCCCGGCCGCTCAACCTGATCGGCTATGGCGATGAGGGCGACACGACGGATGCCGTCGAGCGAGAGGCCGGGACTTTGGCCGAGATACGGGCGGATGCGACCGCCGGGACCGGGAGTGCCACATGAGTGACGAGATTTCAGGGCCCGAGGGCCTGCAGGAGCCTGACGAGGGGTTCGACGAGGGTCTGCTCGACCTCTTCGACGATTACCGCGAGGCGTTCGAGGATTTCGACGCGGAAAGCGTCGCCGACTGTTTCGCGTACCCGGCGGTGATCTGGCAATTCGGCAAGGGCAATGTCTTCCAGGACGACGAGGAACTGCTCGAGAACATCGAGAAGCTGTTCGCCGCACTCGACAAGGAGGGCGTGGTGAGTTCCGCCTTCGACGTGCTTTCGACCCATGTCGAGGGAGACGCGGGCATGGCAACGCTTGCCTGGGTGCAATCGGATGCCGAGGGCGAGCCGGTGATCGAGTTCACCTGCCACTATCACCTGATCTATGACGGCGACACCTGGCGCATCGCGATGATCGTCAACGAACCCTGACCGGTCCGCCGGGATGCACCGCTTCGCCACCCTGCTGGACAGGTTGTCCTTCGAGCCGCGCCGCTCGGCGAAGCTGGCGCTGCTTGGGGACTACTTCTCGCGCGAGAGCGATCCGGCGCGTGGTTACGCGCTTGCCGCGCTGACCGGCAATCTGAGGTTCCGCAACGCCAAGCCGGCGACCTTGCGCGCGCTTGCCGCCGAGCGTGTCGATGCGCATCTCTTCGCGCTCTCCTACGACTTCGTCGGCGACCTGTCGGAGACGATCGCGCTGATCTGGCCTCACTCCGAGGCGGCCGGATCCGGCAGGTCGCCGCCGCTCGGCGAGGTGGTGGAACGGCTGGAAAGGGCGGGCCGCGGCGAGGTGCCCGGGCTGATCGCCGCCTGGCTTGACACGCTGGACGAGACCGGCCGCTGGGCGCTGCTGAAACTGGTCACCGGCGGGCTTCGCGTCGGCGCCTCCGCGCGGCTCGCCAAGACCGCCGTGGCGAACCTGGGCCCGCTCTCGCCCGACGATGTCGAGGAAGTCTGGCACGGGCTCGCCCCACCCTACGAGGCCCTTTTCGCCTGGGCGACCGGCAAGGGCGAGCGGCCGGAAACCGATGATCCGGTGCCGTTTCGCCCGGCGATGCTCGCCCATCCGCTGGAAGTGCGGGAGACCGGGACGCTTGATGCGGGCGATTTCGCGGCCGAGTGGAAGTGGGACGGCATCCGCGTACAGGCTGCTGCCGGGCGGGACCGGACGGGCGCCTTGCGTCGCCGGCTCTACACGCGAACCGGCGAGGACATTTCCGCGGCCTTTCCCGATCTTGTCGAAACGCTCACCTTCGAGGCCGCCATAGACGGCGAGTTGCTGGTCGTGATCGACGGACTGGCACAGAGCTTCAACACGTTGCAGCAGCGCCTCAATCGCAAGACGGTGACGGCGAAGATGATGCGCGATCACCCGGCGACGATCCGGGCCTACGATCTTCTGGCGCTCGATGGCGAGGATCTGCGCCAGCGTCCCTTTCGTGAACGGCGGAGAATGCTGGAACGGTTCCTCGTTGCACTTGACCATCCGCGCATCGACCTCTCGCCGCTGGTCGCGGCCGACGGTTGGGAGGCGCTCGGAAAGGCACGTTCCGACCCGTCCGCGTTTCATGCCGGCGGCGACGCCGCGGCGATCGAGGGCCTCATGCTGAAGCGCTGGGAGGCGCCTTATCTGCCCGGCCGGCCCAAAGGACAGTGGTTCAAGTGGAAGCGCAATCCTTTTCGGGTCGATGCCGTGCTGATGTATGCACAGCGCGGCCACGGCAAGCGCTCCTCCTATTATTCCGACTACACGTTCGGCGTCTGGCGACCGCGCGAGGACGGCGGCGAGGAACTCGTACCCGTCGGAAAGGCCTATTTCGGCTTCACCGACGAGGAACTGCTGGAGATCGACCGCTTCGTGCGCAACAACACGGTCAACCGCTTCGGTCCGGTGCGCGAGGTGCGGCACGAGGCGCAGGCCGGACTGGTGCTGGAAGTCGCGTTCGAAGGGCTGAACCGATCCGGTCGCCACAAGTCGGGCCTGGCGATGCGGTTTCCGCGCATTTCGCGCCTGCGCTGGGACAAGCCGCCGGTCGAGGCAGACCGGATCGACACCTTGCTGGCGCTGATCATGGATGGCGCGACAGACGGCGCTTGATCGCCGGCGCGTCCCGTCGCAGGGTGCCGGCGGAAAAAGCTGAGCAAGGAACAGCCTGAATGCAGCGCGTCATCGACTATTTCTACACGCATGCCTCACCCTGGGCCTATCTCGGCCATACGGCATTTCTCGCCATGGCCGACAAGCAGGGCTACGCGGTGCGCTTCCGCCCGGTGTCGCTGACCACGGTCTTCGCCGAAACCGGCGGACTGCCGCTGGCCAAGCGCCATCCGGTGCGCCAGGCCTACCGGTTGGTCGAACTGCAGCGCTGGCGCGAGTTCCGCAACCTGCCATTGACCCTGCAGCCGGCCTATTTCCCGGTCAATCCGGATCTTGCCGACCGCATCGCGCTGGCGATCGCCGTCGATGGCGGACCGGTGGCTGCCTACACGCAGGCCGTGTTCGAGGCTCTTTGGGTGGCGGAGCAGAACATCGCCGAGGAAGACACGCACAAATCTATTCTCGGCAAGCTCGGGCTGGATGCGACCGCCGTGATCTCCCACGCCGGCGAGAAGCAGATTGTCGAACGCTACATGGAGAACCAGTCCGAGGCGATCGCCGAGGGGGTTTTCGGATCGCCGAGTTATGTGCTGAACGGCGAGATCTTCTGGGGGCAGGACCGGCTGGAGCTGCTGGAGGCGGCGCTTTCCAGTGGCCGTGGCCCTTACGGGCAACCCTGAACCGTCATTCGAACGCACGCATGGTCGTGCTTTTGCCACGGCGAGGCGCCATGATCACGGGACGGCGAGCGGCAGCGCGTCGTGCCGGCCAGACGAGGAAAACACGTCATGCGGATTGCGACCCTGGTGCTTGTTGCCATGCTCGGCGCGGCTGCCTGGCCTGCCGTGGCACAAACGGCGGACCGGCCGCAGGCGGACGACCGCTACGTGCTGGCCCCTGCCGGAGAGGGATACCTCCGGCTCGACCGGCAGAACGGCCGGGTGGCCGAATGCAGCCTTCGCAACGATAGCTGGCGATGCGTGCCCGTTCCCGACGCGCAGCTTGCTCTCGAGGCGGAGATCGCGCGCCTTGCCGGGGAAGTGGCATCGTTGCGCGCGGAAAACGCCAGGCTGTCGGGAGGGACGGACAGCGACCGTCCCGGAACGTCGCCCCGCACCTTGCCGGAAACGGCACCCGGCACGCCGCCGAGCACGGAGGACGGGCGTCCGCGCTTCAGCCCCGAAGAGGAAGCCGAGCTGGACAAGGCGCTCGACTTCACAGAGCAGGCGATGCGCCGCTTCTTCGGATTGATGAAGACCCTGCGCGACGAATACGAAGGGATGGGCAAGTAGCGCTCAGCGCTTCAACAGGCCCTTGAGGATCGCCGAGCGAATCTCCTCCTGCAACGGCACCGCCTTGCGGCTTTCAAGATTCATGGTAAGCGCGACCACGTCGCAGATCGCCGCGAGACGGTGGGTCCGCGCCTCGTAGAGATAGTGGCGGAAGGTGAAGGTCGTCCGGCTCGCGCCGGTCAGTCCGCTCAAGGTCAGGACCGGCTCGCCCTGTTTCAGCGGGCTTGCCCAGACAAGCTTCATTTCCACAGCGACACGGCCCAGGCCACGCTTGGTCAGCCAGCCGTCGGTCATCGGCGTGCGGTTCCACACATGCGGCGCGCCTTCGGTGAAGCAGGTGAGCGCGAAAGCATCGTCGGCCCGGCCATCCGGACCGGTGTTGCGCGGCAGCACCGTGGCCCGGTGGACGACATTGGCACCGGCTGCCTCCACCTGGCGGGCGGTGACGCCGGTTGCCTCGGGCGCCGAGGACAGGCTGCGCGGCTGCGCCTTGTCGGGCATCGGGGCGCTGGCTTCCTGGAACCGGCGGCGCAGTTCCCGGGCCATGCCGTCGGAGGGCGCATACCCGTCGATGGCGGTGGCGGCCAGAACACCGTCGACCGTGCGTCGCAACTCGTGGACCACGGTCAGCATGTAGGGACCGTCGAAGGCGATGTGGCTGGTCGCCATCAGCGTGTCGCCGGCATAGAGCTCGGCATGATAGCGGATGTGGCGGGCACGCCGGGCCCCGGCGACCGCGTCGCTGAGGCCGGTCATCAGTCGGAATTGCCGGTCGGCCTCCTCGAAGCGGGCGAGGTAGAATTGCACGTTGAGATGATCGTTCTCGTCGCACTCCCAGCAATTCACGAAGGAAAACAATGTTTCGAATGCAGGCATGGTCGGCTCCCCGGGAGCGTGTCGAATGGTTTGGAGGGTGAAGTTCAGGCGGGAGAAAGCGTTGCGTTCAGGAACCGGTCGATGGCCAGGTTGCTGGCACGGGCAATCTCGAGGTCGAAATGCTGGAACACGTGGCAGCCGCCCGGATGGACGGCAAGATCCGCGCTGTTGCCGGCGGCGCGCCAGCGGGCTTCCATGAAAAGCGTGTCGTCGAGCAGGGGGTCCTCGCTGCCGACAACGAAATGCGCCGGCATGAGCCCGGCAAGATCGGCCAGCAGGGGCGAGACGTCGGGTGTCGCCGGATCGTGGCCGTGGGCAAGATAGTGGCGCGCGAACATGGTCAGGTCGCGGGTGTTGAGAACCAGTTTTGCATCGCCCCAGTTGCGGGCGCTGGGCGTCAGGCGAAGGTCGTAACAGCCGCAGACCAGCACCGCGGCGCCGAACAGGCCGGAGATGCCGTGCCTGTCGCGCAGGCGCAGCACCGTCACGACGGCAAGATTGGCGCCAGCAGACTCGCCGCCGATGGCAAAGCGCGTGCCGCCGAAAAGAGCGGCCCCCTCGCGCTGCAGCCACAGGGCTGTCGCCTCGCAGTCGTCGGGACCTTGCGGATAGGGATGCTCGGGTGCCAGCCGGTAGTCGCACGAAACCACCGTGAGCCCTGTCGCCTCGGCAAGTTCGGCAAGGCGGGGATCCTGTTCATCGGCCGCGCCCAACGTCCAGCCACCTCCGTGGATGTGGAGATAGGCGCCGGTGGAAGGGCGGTTTTTCGGTGCAAGAAGGCGCAGGCGCACCTTGCCGTGCGGGCCGTCGATCTCGATTTCACGGGCATCGGGCGAGCGCGGCGGCCGCGGGAACGGACCGAGCCCTTCCGCCCTTCGTTCGCGGATCACGGATGGCGGATAGGACCACTGGTCCGGCAGCAGCGTCAGGCGTCGCAGCAGGTCGCGATTGAAGTCGCGCGTTTCCTCGGTCGCCTGGCCGAAAGACGTGTTGGTGAAATCGTATGCAGCCATGCGGCCACCGCCCCGTTGCCTTGCTCGAATAAGGGATAAGCGGGTGCAGGCTAATGGCTGCGGGGGGCGATGCCAAGCCCTGCAACCCAAGTTAACCGATTGACGTTGCAGGCCTGACCCGGCACTGAGCGATCCTTGCCCTCCGGCCGCCCATCGGCTTGCGCTGGCTTGCGCGCAATCGCATACTCTGCCTCCTCCAGGAGGCAAGCCGAACCATGCGCCAGACCCGCTATCCGCAACCCTATGAGTGCTGGACCTTCGAGGATGACGGGCTCGACCTGCGCCAGCGCATGGGCCGGCTGATGGTGGCGACCAAAGGCCCCCGTTTCTACGGGATCGGCCGGGGGCTCGATGCCTGGCTTGCCGAGCAGGGCGCGCGCGACGGGGAACTGTCGGTCTTCCTGCGCCACACCTCCGCATCGCTGACGATCCAGGAAAATGCCGACCCCGACGTGCAGGCCGATCTGGCCGACGCCCTGTCGCGGCTGGCGCCTGAAGACGCGGGCTGGCGGCATACCACGGAGGGACCCGACGACATGCCGGCCCACGTGAAAAGCGCGCTGACCGGCGTCAGCCTGCAGGTGCCCGTGGTGGCCGGGCGGCTCGATCTGGGCACCTGGCAGGAGGTCTACCTGATCGAGCACCGGCGCGAACCGCATCAGCGCAGCCTGACGCTGCGCTATCTGGGGACCTGAAAGCGGCCCTTCGTCAGCCCTTGGCGAAGGCGGTCGTGGCGCCGACCAGTGCCGCGACGATGCCGGGCTCGCTCGCCGCGTGGCCCGCATCCTCGATGATGCGCAACACCGCTTCCGGCCAGGCGAGGGCAAGATCCACGGCATTCTTCAGCGGCGTGACCGCGTCATGACGACCATGGACGATCACGGCGGGAATGTCGCGGATCGCATCGACGCCGCGCAGCAACTGGTCGTCATGGGTGAAGAAACCGCCATTGACGAAGTAATGCGCCTCGATGCGGGCGAAGGCATGGGCGTAGCGCGCTTCCCCAAAGGCGGCCTCGCGCGCCGGATCGCGCAGGACCGAAAGCGTCGAGCCTTCCCAAACCGCCCAGCGTTGCGCGGCCGCCACCTGCATCGCCTCGTCCGGTCCGGTCAGCCGGCGATGATAGGCGGCGATCAGGTCGCCGCGCTCGGCTTGCGGGATGAAGTCCCGGTAGGGCGCGAAGAGATCCGGGTAGAGCCAGCTCGCGCCTTCCTGGTAGAACCAGAGGAGCTCGGCGCGGCGCAGCAGGAAGATGCCGCGCAGGACCAGCGAGGACACCCGCCCGGGATGGGTCTGGGCATAGGCGAGCGCCAGTGTCGACCCCCAGGACCCGCCGAAGACCTGCCAGCGGTCGATGCGAAGGTGCTCCCGCAGCCGCTCGATATCGGCAACCAGGTCCCAGGTGGTGTTCTCGCGCAGTTCCGAATGGGGTGTCGAGCGGCCGCAACCGCGCTGGTCGAAGAGGATGATCCGGTAGCGCTCGGGGTCGTGGAAGCGGCGCATGATCTCGCCCGCTCCGCCGCCCGGCCCGCCATGCAGCAGCACTGCCGGGATGCCCTGCGGGTTGCCACACTCCTCGTAGTAGAGCGTGTGCAACTCGCTGACGGGAAGGTGGCCTGTGGCGTAGGGCTGCAGCGGGGGAAACAGCGCGTCGGTCATCGGATGCGTTCCTTGAGGCGGCCGGTTTCGGCCTTCGGCTGGACGGGATTCAACTAACGCAAAAACAGGCTGCCGGCCATGGCGATTGCAGGCAGGGCGAGCAGCCCGGTCGCGCAGAGCCACACCAGCGCCGTGCCGGGGTCGCCGGGCTGCCGGCCGAGGACGCGTTCGTAAAGGGCGGCCGGAACGCCGCCGGCAACGAGCGTCAGCAGGGCGCCGAGGACGATGGAGAGAAACGCCAGCGCCTGCGGCAGGGCGGCGACGGGCTGCGGGGCGAGCAGGATGACGGCAGCCATCGTCTGGGGCGCGAGCAGCGGATTGAAAAAGCCGTTGGCAAGCGCAAGCAGAGCGGTTGCGGCAAGAAGACCGTGATCGCGTGCCACTCCGTTAGCCCCCCGTGCCGGCGCCGGCCAGAAGGCCGGCCGCGGAAAACCCGACAACCAGCGCGACGCGCAGGACAATGAGCCAGACGGCGGCAAACAGAAGCAGCAACGTGTCGGGTACGCGCCGGGGCGTGACCAGGCGGACGGCGGCGGCGAGGGGATCGGTGCCGCGCGCGAAAGCGCGCTGGACGATGCCGTCTTCCTGCGATCCGAGCAGCAGGCGCAGCACCAGCCGCCCGAGCAGCAGATACATGAGCGTCGCCAGCAGGAAATTCACGATCATGAAGACCGACAGGCTCATCCGGCCTCAGCCCTCGTTTCCAGGTGTCGTCATGAAGCGCCGTCGCGCAGGACGGGCTCGCCCGAGGGTTTGCGGATTTCCAGAACCAGTGCCTGCACGTGGCGCGACGGCGCCGGGGTGACCAGGCTGACAAGTATCGCGACAGCGAAGCCGAGCGGAACGCCGAACAGGCCCGCCGAGACATTCTTCACCCCGTACCACTCTTCCATGCCGCCGAACTGGGTCATCGCGAGATAGTAGAAGGTGATGCCGAAGCCGGCGATCATGCCGCAAATGGCGCCAGCTGCGGTGCAGCGCCGCCACCAGATGCCGAGCACCAGCGCAGGGAACAGGCCGGCTGCCGCAAGCGAAAAGGCCCAGGCGACCATCGACAGGATATCGGAAGGGCGCAGGGAAGCGACATAGGCGGCAAGGATCGCCGCGCCCAGCAGCAGCAGGCGGGCGATGAACAGCCGCCGGCTTGCCGGCGCGCGGGTGTCGACCATGCGGTAATAAACGTCGTGGCTGAGCGCGTTGGCGATTGCAAGCAGCAGCCCGTCGGCAGTGGACAGGGATGCGGCGAGACCGCCCGCGGCCACGAGCCCGGCGATCACATAGGGCAGTCCGGCAATCTCGGGCATCGCGATAACGATCACGTCGCGGTCTATGGCGAGATCGGGGAGGCGCAGAACGCCGGTGTTGCCGGGTTGCGCCGAGCAGGCCTCGCGCACCGCGTCGGCCGAGGCCGCGCTCTGCCCGCAGATGTCGACAAGCCCGAGCTTGCCATAGGTGTAGATCCACTGCGGCAATGCATCGAGCCCGGCGCCGATGACGTTCTGATAGACCTCCAGCTTGGCAAAGGCGGCATAGGCCGGCGCTGTGACATAGAGGATGGCGACGAAGAGCAGGGTCCAGGCAACCGAACGCCGGGCGTCGCGCACGCTTGCCGCCGTGAAGTAGCGCATCAGGATATGCGGAAGGGAGGCGGTGCCGATCATCAGGCAGCCGATCAGCGCGAAGAAATTGAGCGGATCGAGCGTTGTGAAAGGTTGCAGATGCGGCACCAGCGTCGCCGGGTCGGCAAGGCCGGAGGCGAGCATCTGCTGCTCGAGCTCGGCAATCCGCTGGAGGACGCCGCCATACGTCGCCTGGGCCAGGGGGAAGCCGAATTCCTGTGCGGACAGGATGGCGACCGGCAGCAGATAGGCAAGTATCAGCACAAGATATTGCGCAACCTGTGTCCAGGTGACGGCGCGCATGCCGCCGAGCATCGAGCACAGCAGGATGCCGCCGAGCCCGACATAGACCGCGGTTTCGAAAGCGAAGCCGAGGAAGCGGGAAGCGATCAGGCCGGTGGCGTAGATCTGCGCCACCACATAGGTGAAGGAACAGGCGAAAAGGACGAGAATGCCGATCATCCGCGCCAGGTTCCCGCCAAAGCGGGCGCCAAGGAAGTCCGGCACGGTGAAGGCGCCGAATTTGCGCAGGAACGGCGCGATCAGCACGGCGACGAGGACGAACCCGCCGGTCCAGCCGATCACATAGGCCAGCCCGTCATAACCGAGCACGTAGAGCGTTCCGGCCATTCCGACGAAGGAGGCGCCCGACATCCAGTCGGCTGCGGTCGCCATGCCGTTGTAGACCGCCGGCACCTGGCGTCCCGCGACATAGTATTGAGAGACGCGCATGGTGCGGGCCGCGATGCCGATGCCGGCATAGATGGCAAGCGTCACGAAGACAAAGACATAGCCGATGATCTGGTCCGGAAGGCCAAGCTGCTCAAGGATCGCCAGCGTGCCGACAATGGCGAGGAGACCGCCGATGAACGTTCCGTAGATGCGGCCGAGATTGTCGAGGAACGGATCCGGTGCGCCAGGCGGGTTCACAGGCTGCCCTCCGGATCGCGGGGGGAGGGCTCCGCCACGCCGGCCTTCCGGTCGATGCGCTCCTGCCAGGCGACGAACCAGAACACAAGGACGACGAAGGCTATGACCGATCCTTGTGCCGCCATGTAGTAGCCGAGCGGGAAGCCGAAGAAGACCAGCGTGTCGAGCGCGCCGACGAAGGCATGGACCGCGAATGCGAAGACGGCCAGGGCAGCCAGGGTCAGCAAGGCGAGCCGCATCGTCTGCTGCCACCATCGCCGCGCGTTCGCGGGCGGCTGTTCCGAAAGCTGCGTCATTCGCCAGAATCTCCCGACGGGAACCATGTTGCCCTTGCGATGCGTGATTCGCATCGCAACCAGTATGGCCCGGCATTCGACACATATACGACTGTGCCACCGTGGAAAATTGTGCAAGGACATGGCCGTGACAGACTGGCTATACCGATCCGGCCATGCTGGCGGCCTGCTACCGCTTGAAGCCGCCGCGGCCAGTGACGATAATGCAAAACGAAACTGATCCAGACGGGGGGGAGCCGGAAGGGTCGGTTCTGGGGGGAGACCGGCGCTGGCCTTTGCGGGCCTGCCTGCGGGCGCGCCGGTCAAGGAAAGGTACGAGGGGGCGGCGCGACAACTCGCGCGCGGCGTGTCTCGGCCGACGTCGATGGAGGAAGCCGGCGTGTCGGACAACGCAAGCTATCATTTCGTGATTGCCGACGATCATCCGCTGTTTCGCGGCGCGTTGCGACAGGCGCTCGAGACGCTCTATCCGCAAGCCGGGATATCCGAGGTGGGAACACTTGAGGATGCGGCGACGCGACTTGAGAAGCATGAAGAGGTGGACCTGCTTCTGCTCGACCTGTCGATGCCGGGCATGCGGGGGTTTTCCGGGCTGATGTATCTGCGTGCCCAATACCAGAGCGTACCGGTCGTCATCGTCTCGGCGACCGAGGACGTCTCGACGATCCGCCGCTGCATGGAGCTCGGTTCGTCCGGCTTCATTCCCAAATCGCTTGGGATCGAGGTGATTCGCGATGCTGTCCTCAACGTCATGGCGGGCGGGGTCTGGACGCCGCCGGACGTGGATCTCAGCGAGGATGACGACGAGCTTCTCGACATGGTTCACCGTCTTGCGACGCTGACGCCGCAGCAGGTGCGGGTGCTGATGATGCTGTCGGAGGGACTGCTGAACAAGCAGATCGCCTATGAACTCAGCGTCTCGGAGGCGACCGTCAAGGCGCATGTCTCGGCGATCCTGCAGAAGCTCGGCGTCGAAAGCCGGACGCAGGCCGTGATCGCGGCCTCCAGGATCGAACTGGGCCAGTGGCAGGCAGCAGTCGCCCGCTGAGCCGCTCCTTCGCCCGCCGGCGGCGGGATCAGCGTGCGATCCGCGCGCCGGGAACCGGATAGCCGAGACCACCCTGGGCGCCGAAATTCTGCTGGTGGCATTCGCTGCAGGCGGAGATCACGTCCATTGCCATCGGCGATCCGTTCGGCGCGACCGCCATGTAGAACCAGTCGTCGGTCTGCGGGGATCGGCCGGCCTCCACCTTCTCCATGATGAACAGTGGACCGGGCTGCACCTTGCCTTGCTCGTCGACCGCGAAACTTTCCTTGGCGATCACCGTGCCGGCGGGAACGATGACGCCCTCGTCCTTGTATTCAAGATAGGTGTCGGCGCCGATCTCGTTGACATAAGTCATCAGGAGCCGCTCGCCGTGGAAACCGGGTGCGGCCGGAAAGGCGCTGGCGGGCGTCCAGGAGCGGTAGGAGGCGACGTAGTCCGCGGGAATCCAGCGCTTGTCCCCCTGCAGGTAGCCATCAAGAAGGTCGGCCTTGAGGCAGTCATAGACGGCAGTCGCTTCCGCCGGTGTCAGCTCGTAGCCCGCCTTGCCGGCTTCGCAGGCCGCTTGTGCGGCGTGGGCGGACAGGGCAAGCGCCAGGCCGGCCAGAACCAGTTGCAGACGTCGTTTCATGTGGTGTTCCCCGCAGCGATCCAGAGACGCAGGCATCGCGAAATGAGGCCGCGCGTCAACACGTTCCGTGGTTCGCCGGTCACGGACAATGCAAGCCTTTACACGGTCGTTTGAAGGAAATTGTGACCTGCGTCACTCCGCGGCGGTCGCCGCGCCGCGAAGCCGGGAAAGATAGGCGCGAAGGGCGGCGGGCTTGAGCGGCTTGTTGAGCATATCCATGCCTTTCGCCGCGGCCTCGGCCCGGACCGCCTGGCTTCGGTCGGCGGTGACCAGTATCGCCGGAATCTCGACGCCGAAACGCCAGCGAAGCTGGACAACGGCTTCCACTCCGGTGCCTTCGTCGAGATGGTAGTCGACCACCAGGACATCCGGTCGGTCGCTGTTCTCGCTGGCCTTGCGCGCCGCTTCACGAGGATCCAGCGCGGTTGTCACACGGCATCCCCAGCCGCTGAGCAGCACCCGCATGCCGTCGAGTATCTGGGGTTCGTTGTCGATGACGAGCACGTGCAGGCCGCGCAGCGCGGAAGCGTTGGCCAGCGGGGCAGGGGGCTCCAGGACCACCGGTACCGAGGCGGCGGCCGGCAGTTCGATGGAAAAGCGCGAGCCGTGGCCCGCGCGCGAGACGAGTTCGACCGGATGATCCAGGACGCGGGCGATGCGCTCGACGATGGACAGGCCAAGGCCGAGGCCGCGCGCCTCGCGTGCGCCGTCATCAAGGCGGTGGAACTCCAGGAAAATCAGCTTCTGCTTCGATTCGGGAATGCCGATGCCCGTGTCGAACACCTCGACGACGACCTTGCCGCGCCGCCGGCGCACCCCCACCAGGACCCGGCCCGAGCGGGTATACTTGATGGCGTTGGAGACCAGGTTCTGAAGCAGGCGGCGCAGCAGCCGCCGGTCGGACCGTACACTGATGCTGGTCGGCAGGATGCGCAGGTCGAGCGCCTTTTCGCGCGCGACCGGCTCGAACTCTGTGCGCAACGGATTGAGAATCTCCTCCAGGCGGAACACCGTGACCTCCGGCTTCAACGCGCCGGTGTCGAGCCGCGAGATATCGAGAACGGCGCCGATGATCTCCTCCACCGATTCCAGCGAGGCGCCGACATTCTGCACCAGATGCTTCAGTTCGCCTTCGGAGAAGCGCTCGATCAGGCTGGAGGCATACAGGCGCGCGGCGTTGAGCGGCTGCAGGATGTCGTGGCCCGCGGCTGCGAGGAAGCGGGTCTTGCCGAGATTGGCCTCGTCGGCGAGCGCCGTGGCTTCCGTCAGTTCCTCGTTGACGCGCGTCAGCTCCAGCGTCCGCTCGCGCACCCGTCGTTCCAGCGTTTCGTTGGCGCGCGCAAGCGCCTCCTCGCCGAGCACGCGCTCGGTGATGTCGGTGTAGGTGGTGACGATGCCGCCATCGGGCATCGGGCTGGTGCGCACCTCAAGAACGAGGCCGCCGTTGATCATGTGTTCCTGGAACGTCTCGTGGCGCACGGCGAGCTTGTCGATACGGTCGCCGACAGTCGCCTCGACGGAATCATTGCCGAATTCGCCCCGCTTGGCGTTGTAGCGCAGGATAGCGTCGAGCGGTGTTCCGACCTGGCCGTATTCCGCCGGCAACCCGAGCAATTCGCGGAACTGGCGGTTCCAGCAGATCAGTCGCAGATCGCGGTCGAACACGGAAATGCCCTGCCGCACCTGATCGAGCGCGGTTTGCAGGAGGTCGCGATTGTACTGGATGGCAACGGTCGCATCGTCGAGTAGTTTCAGCGCGCCCTTGCTGGAGGCATCGCGCCGCTTGACCAGAAGCGACAGCACCAGCCGCGAGGAGGCGGCGCCGATGGCGCTGGCGAGCAGTTGCTCGGAAAACCGCAATATCTGGGCGTCGGCGAGCGCGGCCGGATCGGAATCGCGCCCCCGCTCGCGGGTGAAGCGCTGGAAGGAGCGCTCGGTGCGTTCCTCGCCGAGATAGCGGGCGATGGTCGCCTGCAGGTCGCCGACGGTGACCGATGTCCGCCACAGCCGCAGCCCTGGCGCGGGCGACAGTTCCGCCGGCACGAAGATATTGGCCTGCAGGCGCTCGATCGGCTCCGGCGCACGCGACAGCGAGACCAGCACATAGGCGCCGACATTGATTGCCAGGCTCCAGAAGACGCCATGCGTGAGCGGGTCGAAGGCCAGCGTGAACAGTGCCTGTGGCCGCAGCAGCCAGATGCCGAACGGACCGTTCTCCATGAAACCGTCGGACATCAGGCCCGACTGGGCGAAGGTCGGAAGCAACAGCGTGTAGACCCAGATTGCAAAGCCCGACAGCATGCCTGCGATGGCGCCGCGCGCCGTGCCCCGCCGCCAGACCAGGCCGCCGAAGAAGGCGGGCGCGAACTGTGCGATGGCGGCGAAGGACAACAGGCCGATGGATGTCAGCGCGGCGGTGTCGCCGGCGGCGCGGTAATAGGCATAGGCCAGCAGCAGCGTGACGAAGATGGCCGCCCGCCGCGTCAGCAGCAGGAGACGGCTCATGTCCTCGCCCTTGGAGGAGATGATGGCGTCCTCGCTGGAGCGGCGGAGCACCAGCGGCATGACCAGGTCATTGGAGATCATGATGGCCAGTGCGACGCTGGCAACGATCACCATGGCGGTCGCGGCCGAAAGACCGCCGACGAAGGCGATCAGCGCCAGCCACGGATTGTCGGCGGCGATCGGCAGCGCCAGCACATAGGTGTCCGGGTTGGTGGAGGGGCCGAGGATGATCATTCCGGCCGCCGCGATCGGTACGACGAAGAGATTGATGGCAACGAGATAGAGCGGAAACAACCAGGTGGCGCGGCGCAGTTCCGCGCCTGAATTGTTCTCCGTCACCGTGACATGGAACTGACGCGGCAGCAGGATGACCGCGATGCCCGACAGGAGCGTCATTACCACCCAGTTGCCGCCGGACAACTCGCCCGCCATCGCATCGACCACGCGGGTGTCGGCGGCCATCGCCGAAAAGAGGTCGCCCGGCCCGTCATAGAGAAAATAGGTGACCCAGATGCCGATCGCGAGAAAGGCGAAGAGCTTGACCACCGCTTCGGCGGCGATCGCCAGCATCAGCCCTTCCTGGTGCTCGGTCGCATCGATGTGGCGAGTGCCGAAGAGCCAGGCGAAGACGACCATGCCGATGGCGATCATCAAGGTGACATCGTCAAGGTAAGGCAGGCCCGGAGAGCCTCCGGACAGGTCGACGCGGCCGATCATCGTGGTCACGGACAGCGACACAGCCTTCAATTGCAGTGCGATGTAGGGGACGATGCCGACGACGGCGATGATCGCCACGACAGCCGCGACCGGCTGGCTCTTGCCGTAGCGCGCGCCGATGAAGTCGGCCACCGAGGTGATCCGCTCGCTCTTGGCAAGGCGGATGATCCGGCGCAACAAGGGATAGCCGAGCGCGAAGACCAGGATCGGGCCGATATAGATTGTCAGGAACTCAAGGCCGCTGCGCGTCGCCGTGCCGACCGAGCCGAAGAAGGTCCAGGAGGTGCAGTAGACGGAAATGGAGAGGGCATAGATGAGCGGGCGGCCGTGCCCGGACGTTGTCCAGCGTGCCGTCCTGTCGCCATAGCTGGCGATGGCGAACAACAGCAGCACGTAGCCGAGCGCCGCGACGACGACGACCCATCCCTCCAGCATCCGTGCCGTTCCTCCCGCGCTGCCTGCCGGCCCCTCCTTGCCAGCTTTCGCCGATCGGAGCACAGTTGCCCGGTGCTGTCCATTGGCCGGACGGCGATAGGAGATGCAGGTGCTGGAACGATTTCGGCGCTGGCTGCGCGGGGATCGCGCGGTCGCGCTTGCCGAGCGTGGCGATCTCGCCGGCGCGCTTGCCCTGGAGGCGGGCTACCTTGGCAACCGGGTCATGCAGGACTATGCGAGGATGCGGACCGGACGCGGCTGGCCGGCGCTCTTCTCTTCCCCTGGATTTCAGGACAGGCTCGATGCGGCGCGGCACCGCGCGGCGCCGCTTTGCCTTGTCTGGGTGACGCGGGCGGCGCGCCTTGCCGCCCATGACCTGCTGGCGGCCCACGACACGCCGGGCGCTGCTCTCGCGGCACGACGGGACCTGGCCGCACGTTTCGATGTGATCCTGCGGCACGAGGCGCTGGCCGCGCTCGACCGGCTGACGACAACAGAGGGCGAGGCGGAGGAGGACGTCCGTGCGGCGATCGAGCGGCTCGCGGAGCGGCCGCCTGCGGACCTGCGCGCGATGATCTCGCGGCCGGGGGCTGCCCGGTTTCACGCATTGCTGCCGCTCGATCCGATCAACGACCCGGATCGCCGGCAAGGCGAAGAAGAGGTTCTGCGCAACCTTTTGCGACTGGTGCTCGCCGGCATCCACGCGCGGTTTGCCCGGGAAATCGACGCGGTAGGGATCGCGGGTGCCCCCGAAAACTCTCCAATTTCAGGATCGCCGGTGCCATGCTAAATGACGACTGGCAGGACCGGGCGCGCGCACACGGCGCCGGTCACGACCTCGAACAGCAACGGACGGAACCATCATGCTGAAGGAATTCAAGGCGTTTGCCGTCAAGGGCAACATGGTCGACATGGCCGTGGGCATCATCATCGGCGCGGCGTTCGGCGCCATCGTCTCGTCGCTGGTCGACGACGTGATCATGCCGCCGATCGGCCTGATCATCGGCGGTATCGATTTTTCCCAGCTTTTCGTGATCCTGAGCGAAGGCGCGACGCCTGGTCCCTACCTCACCATCGAGGCGGCGAAGGATGCCGGCGCGGTGACGTGGAACATCGGCCTGTTCATCAATGCCATCATCAAGTTCCTGATCGTCGCCTTCGCCCTGTTCGTCGTGGTCAAGGGGGTCAACCGACTGCGCGAAAAGGAAAAGGCGGCGCCCTCCGCACCGCCCGCACCGACCAAGGACCAGGAACTCCTCGCCGAGATCCGCGACTTGTTGAAATCCCGCTGATTGCGGCTCGCGCCCGGCGGCGGCAACGCGGGACCGCGTTCCGAGCGCCGGGTGCTCCGCCACTCCCGCCAAGAGCCTGACCCATGCCTGATGTGATTGCGGCCCTGAGGCCGGAGGCGCGTTCCGCGCCCGAAAGCGGTATTGTCGAAGTGGTGAATTTCGCGCGCGAGCGCGAAGACCTGATCCCGCTCTGGGTTGGCGAGGGCGACATTCCCACGCCGGGTTTCATTCGCCGGGCTGCGGAGGAATCGCTGGCTCGCGGCGAGACCTTCTACACCTACCAGCGGGGCATCCCGGCGCTGCGCGAGGCGCTTGCCGGTTATCACTTGCGTCATTTCGGCCGGGACTGGGGCAGCGAGCGCTTTTTCGTCACCGGGTCCGGCATGCAGGCGATCCAGATCGCCGTCCAGGCGGTTGCCGGCGCCGGCGACGAGGTCGTCTATCCATCGCCCGCATGGCCGAATTTCCCCGCCGCGATCGGTGTGATGGGCGCGCGGGCCGTCGCCGTTCCGCTGGGATTCTCGCCGGAGGGCTGGACGCTCGACGTGCAGCGCCTGTTCGACGCGGTGACGCCGCGCACCCGCGCCATCTATCTCAATTCGCCTTCGAATCCGACCGGCTGGATGGCCGACCGCGAGACCCTGGCGGCTATTCTGAATGAGGCGCGCCGCCGGGGCCTGTGGATCATCTCGGACGAGGTCTACAGCCGCTTTGTTCCAGGAGGGAAGGCGCGCGCACCCTCGTTCCTCGATGTTTCGGAGCCGGACGACCTGATTCTCTACGTGAACACGTTTTCCAAGAACTGGGCGATGACCGGCTGGCGCGTCGGCTGGCTGGCGGCGCCGCCGGCCATGGGGCAGGTGGTCGAGAACCTCATCCAGTATTCGACATCCGGCGTTGCCGAGTTCATGCAGCGCGCGGCGGTGGCCGCGCTGGGCGAGGGCGAAGACTTCGTCACCGAGCAGGTTCGTCGTGCCGACGAGGGCCTTGCGGTCATCCGCGAAGCGCTCGGAGGGAGCAATCGGGTACGGTTCGCGCAGCCGCAAGGCGCCTTCTACGTCTTTTTCGGCATAGATGGCCATGCCGACTGCCGCGAGACCGCAAAGCGCATCGTGGCGGAGACGGGCGTTGGCCTTGCTCCGGGAAGCGCGTTCGGCGAGGGCGGCGAGGGGTTCCTGCGCCTGTGCTTCGCCCGTTCGCGGCACGATCTGGAGCGGGCATCGCAGCGGCTTTCCGCTTGGCTGGCGCGTTGACGACGCACACGTAATTGCGTTACGGATTTTTGCGTACACGTGAAAAAATTTCGGACTGTTGAAGACATTTCCGGAAGCGGGCCCCTGGCGGTCGGGTAACGGAACCGGGTTGGATTGGGCCAGTCATGCGCGAAGACAACAGTCAGGGTTCGCCTGTTCCTCCGAGTGTCTCAGAGGCGCGTCTCGAGAGCGTGCTTGAAACAGCCGTCGACGGAATTGTCGTGATGGATGACCGTGCCCGGATCATCCTCTTCAACAAGGCCTGTGAAACACTGTTCGGTTTTTCAGCCGAAGAGGTGCGGGGCCAGAACGTCAAGCTCCTCATGCCTTCGGATTATGCCCAGGCGCATGACGGGTATGTGCGGCACTACCTCGATACCGGAGAGAAGCGTATCATCGGTATCGGACGCGAGGTTCGCGGCCGCCATCGTGACGGAACGGAATTCCCCCTCGAGCTGTCGGTCGGTGAGGCGGCAACGCCGGAAGGGCGTCAGTTCATCGGCATCTTGCGAGATCTTCGCCAGCGCAAGGTCGTCGAACGGCGCCTTGCCGAGGTGCAGGGACAGCTCGTCAGCATGACCCGGATCAGCGCGCTCGACGAGTTGGGTGCCGCGATCGCGCACGAACTCAACCAGCCGCTCACCGCGATCATGCTTTACCTGCAGGCCGCCAAGCGGAAGGTCAGCGACGACCATCCCGACGGGAAGCTCGTCGAGATCGTCGACAAGGGCGTGCGCGAGGCCGAGCGGGCGAGCAACATCATCCAGCGCATGCGCCGTTTCGTCGAGAAGCGCGACCCCGAGCGCCGGCAGGTCGACATCGCCCAGCTCGTGCATGAATGCCTTGAACTGGTGACGCTGGGCACGGATTGCAGCGGCATCGACATCACGAATTCCGTCGCGGACGGGTTGCCGCCTATCAGTGTCGACCCGGTCCAGGTTCAGCAGATCCTGATCAACCTGGTCAGGAACGCACTCGAAGCCGTGCGCAACACACCTGTCAAACGCGTTGGGATGTCGGCCGCGGTCCTGGGTGACGACATGTTCATCCGCATTACCGATTCGGGTGGCGGTGTGCCGGCCGAGGTGGTTCCGACGCTTTTCAGTGCATTTTCCAGCGTCAAGAAGGGCGGGCTCGGCCTCGGCCTGACGATTTCGCGCTCGATTGCACAAAATCATGGCGGCGATCTCGCCGTTGAGCCAAACGGGGGCGAGGGAGGGGCCGCGTTCGTGCTGCGGCTGCCGCTCGGCAGGCCGGCACAGAACGGCGCGTCCGCCGACACCGTCCCAACCATGAAAGGACCTACCGCATGAGCGAGAGCGCGCAGACAATTCATATTGTCGATGATGACCCCGCGATCCGCGATGCCCTGACGCTGGTGCTCGATCTTGAAGGCTATGACGTGGCCTCGTTCGAAACCGGAGAGGCCTTTCTCGATTTTGTGGGAACCGGGGGAGCGCCCGGCGACTGCGTCATTCTCGACGTCCACATGCCGGGGCAATCCGGCATCGAGATTCTGCGCAAGCTGCAGCAGGACGGCTTCCGGACACCGGTGTTCGTCATCTCCGGCCAGGGCGATATCCCGATGGCGGTGGAGGCGATCAAGCAGGGCGCTCACGACTTCATCGAGAAGCCCTTCGACGCGGAGACGGTGGTGACGCGCGTGCGCGATGCCATCGCAGCGACACAGAAGGCGGCGGGCGAGACGCTGCCGGAACGCACGTTCCCCGGGGCCGACACGCTAACGCCGCGCGAGCGCGAGGTGCTTGAGGAAATTACAGCCGGCGCATCCAACAAGGAGGCGGGCCGCACGCTTGGCATCAGCCCCCGCACGATCGAGGTTCATCGTGCCCGGATCATGGAAAAGCTGGGCGCGCGCAACGCTGCCGATCTGGTTCGGATCGTTCTTTCCCGCGAGTGAACGCCCTATCGTGACCGTTGTTGCGAAGTCCCCGCCTTGCGTGTTCCTCCTGATTTTTGAGGGGAGAGGAAGGGACTATATTCCCTGTCTGGTGACCGGATGAGTACACTACCTCCGGTCCATTGCATTGTGCGGTCGGCGGGGCTTTTTGCCGCTTGCCGCCAGCTGGCAGGGACAAGGGTCGGTGATCATCCATATTGTCGAGGACGACCCTGGAGTGGGGGACTCCCTCGGCCTCCTGCTCGACCAGATCGGGCACAAGTCCATCATCTATCCCGACGCCGAAAGCTTCTTCGAAAGCAAGCCCCCGCGCCAGGAGGACACGGTGATTGTGGATCTCGGCCTGCCCGGTGTCAGCGGTATGCAGCTTATCCGCTGGCTAGATTCCATGAAGCGTCCGCCCAAGGTGATCGCGATCACCGGGCAATCGAGCCGTGCAATCGCCGATTTGTTCGGTACGAACATCCCGGCGATCCTGTTGCGCAAGCCCCTGACCGAAGAAGCGCTCGTTGCCCATCTTTGATGAAAGTTTGCGTTTCAGACGTATTCCCAAACTGCGCCCAAATGTCGCTCTAGGTAATACGTCGTACGAAAACGACCGAATTACAGTCATCACGACTTCCTCCTAGAATAACGACAGGTTGACGGAGCGTCTGTGTCGGACGGGACACAGGCACAGCACGGAGCAGGCGGACGGGCCGCTCTTGGTAGGTTTTCCGGCAGCCGTGCAAACAGTCTCAGGAGGACGACGATGGCTTATCTGGAACGCACCGGCGACGGTATCCCGCAGATCTCCGTCGTGCCGCCCGGTGTTGATCGCAGGTCCGATGGCGACGCCGGCCGAGGCCTCCAGTCACGCTCCCAGCGCCATGCGCAGCATTCCATTATCTTCTACGAGGGGGATCAGGCTGACCGGGTCTTTGAACTCGATGATGGCATCGTCATGCTCTACAAGCTGCTTCCGGACGGGCGCCGGCAGGTTGTCGAGATTCTCAATCCGGGCATGATCTTCGGCATCGCCGCCGGCACGCGCTACGATTGCTCGGCGGAAACGCTGACGCCCGCCCGGGTCTCCGCTTTCGACCGGAAAGAGATCGATGGCTGCAACACGCTGCAGCGTCACGTCTCCAAATGCCTGATCTCGCAGATGGAGAAGATGCACGAACACGCCATGCTACTTGGCCGCAAGTCCGCCTTGGAACGCGTCGCCAGTTACCTGCTGCGCATGGTGCCGAACCGCGGCGGGGAGGATTGCATCGGTCCGCGAGACGCGGAATGCGACGGCCACGACCTGGCGCTGAGCATGACGCGGCAGGAAATTGCCGACTATCTCGGCCTGACAATCGAGACGGTCAGCCGGGTGATCTCCGAGTTGAAGCGGCGCGGTGTGATCCGTCTCGAGCGTCAGGACCGTATTCACGTCAATCGCGTCTGCGGTCTTTGCCAGCTCACCGGCATTCACTGAAACACGATCTGCACTCGACTTTGCCCGCTCCCTCCACGCGGGCTGACCCGGATACCTTCGTATCCGGGTTTCTTTTTGTCGGCGTCTCGATACGCGTTCGGGCCTCAAACGGCGAGCGAATGGCGCGCGGTGCCCCGCTCCAGATAGGCGTCGAAGGCGGCGGCCGCGACGCGGGCATATTGCTGGCCCGGTTCGGTTATCGTAACCCGGGAGCCGCTGACCTCGACCAGACCGTCGTCGATCATCTCCTCAAGCGAGACGAGGTCCCCGGCGAAATGCTCTTCGGCAAAGCCGTGAGCGCGGGCGATCTCTGCCAGGTCAGCCATATGGCCGGTCATCAGTCGCTCGATGATCGCGGCGCGCGCGCGGTCCTCGTTTGACAGCGCGAATCCCCGCGCCACCGGCAGAAGACCGTCACGCACCGCCCGCGACCAGCCGCCCGTGTCCGACATGTTCTGGACATGGCCCTGCGGCAGTCGGCCGATGGAGGAACAGCCGAAGCCGATCAGCGTATCGGCGGTATCTGTGGTGTAGCCCTGGAAGTTGCGGCGCAGCGTGCCGGCGCGCAGAGCAAGGGCCATGCTGTCGGTGGGCAGGGCGAAATGATCGAGCCCGATCGCCTCGTAACCGGCGTCGACCAGCTCCCGGCGGGCGAAGTCGGCCATGGCCAGCCGTGCCCGGGTGTCGGGCAGGGCCGTCTCGTCGATCAGCCGCTGGTGCTTCTTCATCCAGGGCACATGGGCATAGCCGAACAGGGCGATGCGGCCGGGAGCAAGCTCACGGGTCAATCGCACGGTCTCGGCGATCGTGTCGACGTCCTGGTGCGGCAGGCCGTACATCAGGTCGAAGTTGATCTGCGTGATACCGACCGCGCGCAGCCGGTCGACGGCACGCGCCACCTGCGAGAAGGGTTGCACCCGGCCGATCGCCTTTTGCACCGTCAGGTCGAAATCCTGTACGCCGAGGCTGGCCCGGGTGATGCCGGCCTCGCGCAGGGTTTCGGCGAGTTCTGGCGTTACCGTCCTGGGATCCAGCTCGATGGCATGTTCACAGGCGTCCCCGATGTCGAAATGCCGGCGAAGCGCTGCGGTGATGGCTAGGAAGGGCTCGCGCGGCATCAGGCTCGGTGTGCCGCCGCCCCAGTGAATGTGGGTAACTGGACGCCCGCTGCCGAGCCGCGCCGCGACGAGGTCGATTTCCGACAGCAGTGTCTCAGCGTAGTCGTGCAGCGGTCCGTCCTTGCGCGCAGCCTTCGTATGGCAGCCGCAATAGGTGCAGATGTTGCGGCAGAAGGGAACGTGAAGGTAGAGCGACAACGCGTTCGATGGCGCAAGCGCCGCGAGCCAGTCGCCATAGGTCGCGCCGGTCACTCCGGCATGAAAATGCGGCGCGGTCGGATAGCTGGTGTAGCGGGGAACCGAGCGGGTCGCGTAGCGGTGGTCGAGATCTGTCATGGGCCGACAATTGCCCCGTCGTGGTCGCGTTGCCTTGATCTGGCTCAAGCCGGCCTGCGGATCCGCCTTGCGCGTGGCGCAGGGGTTGGTTGCGGAATTCAGGCATGCGCTGGCGAGCGGATATTCGTAATATGAAATGCCTTCGATTCACGTCAGCTTTCCGGATCACGATCATTTCACCGCAAGCCTCCCTCGTCCTGAAGACTGCCACGACGCTCGCGCTCGGCGCGCTGGGTGGCGCCATGTTCCATGTTCTCGGCCTTCCGGCGGCCTGGCTTTCCGGAGCCATGGTGCTGGTTGCCGTGGCCGTGCTGTCCGGAGTTCCCTGCGCCATGCCGAATGGCCTGCGCGATACGCTCTTTGTCGTTCTGGGGCTGACGATGGGCTCCGGCGTGAAGCCGGAAACGGTTGCACGCATCGGCGAGTGGCCCGTGACCATGGCGCTGCTGGTCGTGTCCGTCGTTGCGATCCTCGGGGCAACATATCTCTTTCAGCGCAGGGTTGCCGGTTGGGACAAGCCGACCGCTTATTTCGCCGCGATCCCCGGCGCTCTGTCCTATGTGATGATCCTGACGCTTTCCTACCCGAAGGCTGATGCCATGCGGGTGGTGATGGCGCAGAGCTTTCGCGTCTTCGTGCTGGTCGCGGTGCTGCCTGCCGTCATTGTCGGCAGCGATACGCACGGATTGGGTCTGCCGCCACAGGTCGACCCGCTGTCACCCGAAATGCTGGCGCTGCTTGCCGCTGCCGGTCTTGCCGCGGGTTATGTCTTCAACCGCGCGGGTGTGCCCGCCGGCTGGTTGACCGGTCCGTTCTTTCTGAGTGCGATTGTCA
Organism: Stappia sp. MMSF_3263; assembly: GCF_030733745.1. Classification (GTDB taxonomy): domain Bacteria; phylum Pseudomonadota; class Alphaproteobacteria; order Rhizobiales; family Stappiaceae; genus Stappia. Next base: position 543,298 of record NZ_JASHIK010000001.1, read on the forward strand.
ACGCCGCCGGCTGGATGCAGGTGGAGATGCCGCAATGGCTCAGTCTGCCGGCGCTTGTCGGCCTTGGCTGCGTCATCGGCTGTCGCTTCACCAATCTTTCGCCGCGCGAGTTCGCGCGCATGATCGGGGTGTCGCTCGGCGCGTTCATCGTCGGCATGAGCATCGCGACCGCGATCTCGGGCCTGATCTGGGCATTCTTCGGCCTGCCGTTCGGCCAGCTCCTGCTCGCCTTTGCACCGGGCGGGCTGGAGGCGATGACGCTGCTCGCCTTCCTGCTCAATCTGGACCCGGCCTTCGTTGCCGCTCATCAGCTCGCACGCTATGTCGGCATGGTGCTGCTGCTGCCACTGATCACGCGGCGGTTGCTCGGGCCGCCGGAAAAACCGAACTGAGAAAGGGCGGGACATTCCTGTCCTGCTTTCCCGGTTCGTCAGGCGCGCGATGCCTGCCATTCCCTTGCAAGCGTGGCATAGACGAATTCATCGCCCCAGACGCCATCGAAGCGGTCGTTCTCGATGAAATGCGCCTCGCGCCTGAGACCCAGCCGCTCGACGATCCCGACCGAGCCATGGTTCAGCGTGTCGATCCGGGCGAATATCCGGTGGAAACCGAATACGCGAAAGCCGATGCCGATCATCGCCTCGACGGCCTCGGTCGCATAGCCTGACCCGCCGTAGCGCGGATTGAAGATGTAGCCGATCTCGGCCTGCATCGCCGCGCCGTCGGCCAGTTTCAGCAAGACCTCGCCGATGACGGCCGCGTCCTCCATGCGCTCGACGGCCAGGTGCAGCGCGTCGCCGGCACGAGCAAGCCCGGGCTGCATCGCGGCCTCGAAATTGGCCCGCAACGCCTCTACTGCGGGGGGCGTGCTGTACAGAAAGCGATAGACGTCCTCGCGCTGATGGTAAAAGCTGTAGGCGTCGAAGTCCTCGAGCCTGAAGGGGCGCAGGACAAGGCGAGCCGTGCTGCATGTCAGCATGGAGACGTCTGGTACCATGGACGGGTGTTCCGATCTGTTGGGGCATGCCGGAAAGGGCGGGGAACGCCGGGCCTTTGCCCGGCAGGTGGTTCGACCGCGATGTGGTCGCCGCATGATGCTCCGTCAAGGGACGGGGCCGCCTGGCGTGTTGCTGTCGGGCAGACCCGCCGAATATCTTAGGTGATAGTACCTAGTTCGTTGTTCGGAATGAAAGAATTTCAGAAACAATTCGTCGCACCCGGGCTTTTGCTGATGTAATTGCCGGGCGTTTGTCTCAAGGTCGGTTGACCTGGATCAAGGCGGAAACCGGTGTGCAGGTCATACCGTCCGTCTCGACCCGCTGGGGTTGGATCATCAAGATACTCGGGGCGCAAAATGGCTCAAGCACAAGCCAAATACATCACGATGGAGGAGGGCTTCTTTGCCGCGTTCCTCGTCGCGATTGCCTTCGCCTGCCTGATCATTGCGGGCAAGACCTACGATCAGGTCATGGCGTTTCACATGTCGATCGGTTCGCTGGCGGCGGCAGCCGGCGCGTTCGTCATCTTTAAGCACTATTTCGACGGTCGTGCACCGGCTCCACAGGAAGTCGACGGCAAGCCAAACTATAGCCTCGGCCCGATCAAGTTCGGTGCCTGGGCGGCGGTGTTCTGGGGCGTTGCAGGCTTCACTGTCGGCCTGATCATCGCCCTGCAGCTCGCCTACCCGGTGCTGAACCTGGACCTGCCCTGGACGAGCTTCGGCCGGTTGCGGCCGCTGCACACGTCCGCGGTGATCTTCGCCTTCGGCGGCAACGTGCTGCTCGCGACCTCCTTCTACGTGGTCCAGCGCACCAGCCGCGCGCGGATGCCTGGCACCATTGCCCCCTGGTTCGTGATCCTTGGCTACAACATCTTCATCGTCATTGCCGGCACGGGCTATCTGCTCGGCGCCACGCAGTCGAAGGAATATGCCGAGCCGGAATGGTACGCAGATCTGTGGCTGACCATCGTCTGGGTCGCCTATCTGCTCGTCTTCCTCGGCACGCTGTGGAAGCGCAAGGAGCCGCATATCTACGTGGCGAACTGGTTTTACCTCGCCTTCATCGTCACGATCGCGCTGCTGCACATCACCAACAACCTGACGATCCCGGTCTCCGTGTTCGGAACCAAGTCCTACATCGTCTGGGCAGGCGTGCAGGATGCCATGGTGCAGTGGTGGTACGGCCATAACGCGGTCGGCTTCTTCCTGACCGCCGGCTTCCTCGCCATCATGTATTACTTCGTGCCCAAGCGGGCCGAGCGGCCGGTCTATTCCTACCGCCTGTCCATCGTGCACTTCTGGGCGCTGATCTTCCTCTACATCTGGGCCGGTCCTCACCACCTGCATTACACGGCCCTGCCGCAATGGGCCTCGACGCTGGGTGCAACCTTCTCGATCATCCTCTGGATGCCCTCGTGGGGCGGCATGATCAACGGCCTGATGACCCTGTCGGGGGCCTGGGACAAGCTGCGCACCGATCCGGTGTTGCGGATGATGGTGGTCTCGATCGCCTTCTACGGCATGTCGACCTTCGAGGGCCCCTTGATGAGCCTGCGTTCGGTCAACTCGCTGTCGCACTACACCGACTGGACCATCGGTCACGTGCATTCCGGTGCGCTCGGCTGGGTCGGCTACATCTCCTTCGGCGCGCTCTACTGCCTGATCCCCTGGTTGTGGAACAAGAAGCAGGTCTACTCGCTGAAGCTGGTGAACTGGCACTTCTGGATCTCGACCATCGGCATCGTGCTCTACATCTGCGCGATGTGGGTCTCGGGCATCATGCAGGGTCTGATGTGGCGGGCCTATGATCAGCTCGGCTTCCTCGAATACTCGTTCATCGAGACCGTCGAGGCGATGCATCCCTTCTACGTGATCCGTGCACTCGGCGGTGCCCTGTTCGTCATCGGCTCGCTGATCATGGCCTACAATCTCTGGATGACCGTCCGGCATGGCGAGGCTGAGGAAGCCGACACCGTTCCGGCCGGTTCCATGGCCCCTGCTGAATAAGGGGAGAGGCAATCATGTCCCTTTGGAACAAGCACGAAGTCTTCGAAAAGCACTCGATTGTGCTGGTCATCGGCATTCTCGTCGTCGTCGCGATCGGCGGCCTGGTCGAGATTGCCCCGCTCTTCTACCTGAAGAGCACCATCGAGAAGGTGGAGGGTATGCGACCCTACACCCCGCTCGAGCTGGCCGGACGCAACGTCTATATCCGCGAGGGCTGTTATCTGTGCCATTCGCAGATGATCCGTCCGATGCGCGACGAACTGGAGCGCTACGGCCATTTCAGCCTCGCGGCGGAGAGCATGTACGACCACCCCTTCCAGTGGGGATCGAAGCGCACGGGTCCCGATCTTGCCCGCGTGGGCGGAAAGTACTCCGACGAATGGCATCGCGACCATCTCGCGAACCCGCGTTCGGTGGTGCCGGAATCGATCATGCCCGGCTATCCCTTCCTCCTCAACGCCAAGGTCGAGACGCGGGACATCGCCGATCACCTGAAGGCCAACGCCGTGGTCGGCGTGCCTTATAGCGAGGAGCAGATCGGGGAGGCGGCCCGCGACCTTGTCGCCCAGGCCAACCCCGACAGCGACAATGTCGACGCGTTCCTGGAACGTTATCCCAACGCCATCGTCCGGGATTTCGACGGCGACCCGAAGCGGGTGAGCGAGATGGATGCCCTGGTGGCCTATCTGCAGATGCTCGGAACGCTGGTCGACTTCTCGATCTACGACAACAAGGCCAACCTGCGCTGACGGCAAGGAGCGTGTGATGAACGAGACATACGAAACCGTCGCCGGCTTCGCCCAGACCTGGGGCCTGGTCTACTTCGTGGTTCTGTTTGCCGGCGTCCTTGCCTATGCGCTGTGGCCGAAAAACGCCAAGCGCTTCGACGACGCCGCGCAAATCCCCTTGCGGGAGGATTGAGAACATGGCTGACATGAAAACAAGGGAAGTCGACCATATTTCCGGCGTCGAGACGACCGGTCATGAATGGGACGGCCTCAAGGAACTGAACAACCCGCTGCCGAAGTGGTGGCTCTACATCTTCTATGCCACGATCGTGTGGGCCATCGGCTACTGGGTTGTTTATCCCGCCTGGCCGCTGGTTTCCGGCTACACCTCCGGTGTTCTCGGCGACAGCCAGCGTGCCAATGCGCTGGCCGCCTACGAGGCGGGCATGGCGGAGCGTGCGCAGATCGGCGAGCAGCTGATCAATGCCTCGCTCGAGGAAATCCAGTCGACCCAGTCCCTGATGGAATTTGCGATGGCCAACGGCCGCGCCGCCTTCGGCGACAATTGCGCAGGCTGCCATGGCAGCGGCGCCACGGGTGCCGAGGGCTATCCCAACCTGCAGGATGACAACTGGATCTGGGGCGGCACGCTCGAGGATATCCACCTGACGCTGCAATACGGCATCCGCTCCGGGCATGACGAAGCCCGTTTCGGCGAGATGCCCGCATTCGGCCGCGACGAGATGCTCGACAAGGAGCAGATCGCCCAGGTGGCGAACTTCGTGGCAAGCCGTGCCGGGGCGACGCCTGACGACGGTGCCGACCTTGCCGCCGGCGAGCAGGTCTATGTCGAGAACTGCGCCGCCTGTCATGGCGACGACCTGAAGGGAATGAAGGAAGTCGGCGCGCCGAGCCTGATGTCGAACAATTACCTTTATGGAAAATCCGTTGAGGCGATCAAGGCACAGGTCACCAACGCCCGCAACGGTGTCATGCCGGCCTGGGCGCCGCGCCTCGACCCGGCAACGGTCAAATCGCTTGCCGTTTATGTCCATGCGCTGGGCGGCGGCGAATAGGCCCTCACCATTCTCTCCAGACCAAGAGACAGAAGGCGCCCTCCGGGGCGCCTTTTTCATTCGTGCGCGCGCTTGATCTTTTTCGCGCCTGCAGGGTTGCACCCGGCTTGCATCTTCGCCCAACATGGCAGGTGTCCCGCTACCACAATTTCCGTCAGGCGGGACAGCGGGGTGGGGAACTGATGCGGTATTGGTGTGCCGGACTTGCGGCAATGGTGGTGCCTGCCCTGGCGGGGCAGTCGCAGGCAGCGGACCAGTTCGCGGTCTTCCAGGAGCAGTGGCGCACCTATGTCGCCCAGTGCAGCAGGGTTTTCTCCGGAAACGACGATCACCTTTCGGACGACTTTGATCGTCGTCCCATGCGCCGGAAAATCAGCGCGGACGGCACGGCGATGGCGATATCCGCCGGCTCCACACCGGACTATCTGTCGATCTACATCGATACGCTTCCGGACAGGGAACTGCGGAGTTGCGCCGTGTACCGCGAGGAGTACGGAGCATTCGACGCGGCCGTGCTGTTTCCCAAGGTGCTTGCCTGGTTGCGCGAACAGGGGCTGACGGCGACGGGCGGGTCGGTGCCGCTTGATGACGGATCCCACCATCAACTCGGCGTTCATGGGGCTTTCCCCGAACAGGACCTGACGATCCGGGTCCGGCTCTTCGACTGGGGCATCCAGTTGCTTGGCGAACGAACGATCTTGAGAAAGTGACACGACAGTGAAAATCTCGACACACGTTTCCTCTCGTTTACGCAGCGGCATTGCCGCCGTTGCGCTTGGCCTGTTGCTCGGGCCTGTGCTCGCTGCATACTCCGTCCATGCCGACGATCTCGACGTGCCGATCCACGAATATGGCGGCGATGACCTGCCGACCTGCGCGACGAGCGTCGTGTCGGGCCTGAAGGCGGGCGGGGACGGCTTTCTGGCGGTGCGCTCCGGTCCGGGCTCGCAGTACCGCGAGATCGGCCGGCTGAAGAATGGCGACAAGGTCTTCACTTTCGACAAGAGCGGCAAATGGTTCGGCGTCGTCTTCGGCGGTTCGGAACCGGGTTGCACCTCACCAGTCAAGAAGCGGCTTCTGCCCTATCGCGGCAGGAAGGGCTGGGTGCATGGCAACTGGTTGGCGGACCTCGCTGGCTGACATCTACCTGTTCGCCGATCCTGAACTTATCGAAGGACCGTTCCGCATGCGCCTTCTGTCATGTCTTGCCTTGTTGCCCGCCGTTCTTTGGGGGCTCTGCGGTTCCGCGGCGGCGCAAGGCTGGTTCACCGAGCGCCTTGCTGGAGATACGCTTGTCGGCGTCGATGCCGGTGGCAACGGACTGTTGGTTTCCTGCGGTCGCGCGTTTCCCTCCCTGGAGATCACCATTGCCGGTATCGCTCCGACCGGCCCCGCGTCGGTCACGATCGATGGTGGCAGGCCGTTCGGCTTCGTTTTCACGAACGGACGCTTTGAGCCGCGGAACGGGGCGCAGGCGGGATTGGTGCGCAATCTGATGGACCAACTCGCGAAGGGCGGCGTGGTGGTGCTGTCGGCGGTCGATGGCAGCCATGCCCGGTTGTCGCTCGCAGGGTCCTCTCGGGCGCTTTCCGTATGCCCCCCGGCAGCGAGCCTTGGGGCTTCCGCCCCAAGCACGCCTGCTGCGGTTGAAGCGGTGCAGGCGCGCCCCAGCAAGGCGCTGCTGGCGGAGCGTTACCTGGTGGCCCTCGGCTTCGACCCGGGAACGGTCGACGGGGTCAGCGATGCGAACACCCGCGCAGCGATCAACCGCTTCCAGGTACGCCATGGCCTCGTCGTGAACGCGGAACTGCCAGCATCCCATTTCGCGGTTCTGGAGGCTCTTGCCAAGGCGGGAGCCGTCAGTGCGCCAACGTCACCCGCTCCCGTTGCCAGCGCTCCCATTGTCAGCGCTCCCGTTGCCAGTACTCCCAGTGTGGAAACGCCGCCGGCGTCTGCAGTGCCGGCGCAAGAGGCCACCGTGGTAACGGCCGGGGAGGGCGAACCCTATCTCTATCATCGGCTGACCGGCTGCGAGGGGGAAACCGGCCGCGCGATCGCCTGGTACAATTTCACCGGACAGGGGACGCGCCGCGTTCTGGAAATGACCGATGTCTGCTTCAACCGGGAAACCGGAAAGCTGAGCGGATCGGAATGGGAAGACAAGCTGCAACTCGTCAGGCGCGAGGGGAGCACGGAATTCTACGAGGTGATCGAGACGGGGGAGAAATCCTACGAGCGCGCCACGGCCAACGTGGGCCGCTACGACGATGAGGGGCCGTTCGCAACGGGCTGGGTCAATTTCGGATACAGCTCGCCCGGCGGATGGCCGGTCGCGCGCTACAGCCGCCGCTTCGGCAACGCCAGGGCCCATCTCCATGGCACGCTTTTCAAGCAGTATGGCGGACAGGGACTGACGGAAAACGGCGAGTTCAAGATTCACATAAGCGGCAATGACCTGCGCGCGCATGACAAGCGCAAGTACAACACGCCACGTTCCGCCAGCGAGACGCCTTATGTCTCCTTCGAGGGCAAGGCCGTCTTCACCGGCGGTGTTGGCAAGGTGACGCTCACAAACACCGAAACCGGCAATGGCACCGGATCGGGGGACTTGGACCTGCGCGTTTCGCAAAACGGCGAAATCTCCGGCTCCGGCGTGCTGCGCCTGCAGAATGCCCGCCTTGCCGGGGCAAACCCGCAGGACTGGAAAACGACAGAATGGCGCATTCGCCTGCTTGCCGGAAATGTTGCCGGTAAGACCGGCGAGATACTGACGATGCATGCCATCGCCGAAGGCGAGACGATCGATCACGACGGCGTTGTCAATCCGGTACTCGGCAGCCTGACCATCAGCGGCTATAGCCGCCGTGTCGCCGAGATAACGGAAGACTGGGACTGAGTGACCGCCCGATCTGCCGTCAATCGCGCCCACTCTGCTGGCGGAAACGGGAAGGGGAGGTGCCGGCGGCGCGGCGGAAGGCCCGGGCGAAGGCGCCCTGGTCGTCATAGCCAAGCCGCCAGGCAATCTCGCCGACCGGCAGGTGCGTCTCCCGAAGTGCCCACAGGGCATAGGCGGTGCGGGCATCGTCGACCAGCGAGCGGAACGACTGGCCCCTGCGGTCGAGCTGGCGGCGCAGGCTGCGTTCCGACAGGCCGCAATCTTCCGCGATCCTACTCTGGTTCAGCTGCCCCTGGCCGAGCCGCCAATAGATTGCCTCGATGATCTGCGTGCAGCACGGCTCCGTGATGGCCAAAGGGGCGGCCGGAGGCCGCCGATCGCTTGCGCGCCGCAGGCCCGGATCGGCCGGTGTCGGGTGCACGGGTGTTTCGAGAAGCCGCGCCGGGAAGGCAAGCATGTTGCTGGGCTGACCATAGAGCGGTGCGGAACCTGCAAGGCGTGCGAGCGGAGCCCCGGTGTCGCGCTCATGCTCGAAGGAAAGGGCCACTGGGAAGGCGTCATTGCCCGTATCTCCGGCGAAACGGCGCACCACGGCATCCAGGAAGGCGAGGGTGAATTCCGCATCGCGTGAGCGGGGCCAGATTGCCGGGTCGATGATGCGATAGGTGAGAATGCAGGTGTCGTCCGCGACGCTGCGCTTGAACGCAGTACCGTGCTGCAGCGACTGGAGATCGGCGAGCAGTCCGTCGAGAAGGCCGTCGAGCCGGCGTGCCGCAAGGCCTGCCGGGAACAGCTCGGCCAGTGCCGGGGCGGCGATCGCCTGTCCGCAGCGCCACATGCGGCCCTCGTCGGGTGCCTGCGAGCCGCCGGCCTGCATCAGGTCGGTGAACTGGGCAAGCGGCAGGTCGACGGCAGCGGTTGCAGCACCTCGCCTGATGCGATCCGGTCGTGCGAGCCCGCTTTCGGCGAACGCGCGGGTGGCATCGACGCCGCTGGCCTGCATCGCCTCCGCAATCAGCGGCAATGCCGAGGTGGAAATCGTCGCAGGAGGAAGGGGCAGGGCAGGCATGGCCGGATCCGATCGCTGCCCTGATCGTGGGCGCGGGCGGCGACGCTGTCAATCGGCGGGAACGGGTGCGGAGAGTGGCGGGGCGGAACCTGTCCGGCCCGCCTGGGCTGTGTGGTCAGTTCTCGGTGGGCAACGGGATGGTCAGTGCCGGGTTGTGGGCGAAGAAGTTGAAGGGACGCAGTGTGAAGCCCTTCCACATCGTCGACATCACCGGCCAGTCCTCCGTGTGCGGTACATGGTGGAAACCCATCGTGTACCAGGTGACGATGTCGGTGTTGGCGATCGGCCGGTCGCGTTCGGTCCAGGCGGCCAACGTGTCGGAACCGTCGCTTTGGAAGGCGAAGCGCCCACCCGCATAGCGCTCATTCACATTGTAGGGCGTGTTCCACAGCGTGTACTCGATATAGGCATTGCGCTTGAACGGAGCGTCGCCGGCAAAGTCGAAGGGGCCGTAGGCGACCGAGTTTCCGGGCACTATCATGTAGCCGGGCTTGTGGCCGAGCGGCCCGTCCGCGCCCATGTTCATCACATGGTACATGGCGGGCGTGTTCGGATTGACCTTGTAGCGCCCGGCCGTTTCCGTCTTTGCCATCGTCGTTTCCGTCACCCAGAACGAGCGGCGCGGGGCGCCGTCTTCCGGCGTTCCGGCGACCAGCGCGGTGCGCATGAAGCTGTTCGCCTGGCCATCGACGTCGAAGTCGAGCTTGAAGTTGAAGTAGTGGTCGTGATTGGGCGCGACGAGGTTTGGCGCGATCAACGTCCCGTAGCGGGTTTCCTCCGCCGCTCCCGCGTCGCTCATCGACTTCACCGCCGCGCCCTTGACCGCATCGAGGCCGGTCGAACCGACCATCACGTCGATGCGCCCGTCCTGGTGGAAGACGTAGTCGACGAGATAGTCGTAATTGCCCACCTCCGAGGCCGAGCGCACGACAAGTTGCGTCGCCGGGCGTCCCTCGGCCGGAACCTGTTCGGTCTCCGACTGGGCGAAGATCTCGAAATGCCGCCAGGCGGGATCGCCGATGTTGCGCTCGAAGATGCAGATCGCGTCGGGAATCGCGAGCGGCGCACCCTCGTCGGTATGGACCGTGGCAGGCAGGAAGGTGGCGTAGGCCGGACAATCGACGCCGGGCCGGAGTGGCGTCAGGAAGATGCCGAAGCCGTATTCGCCGCTGTCCATGTAGGTGCGCCAGTACCAGCCATCGTCCGGGTCCATGTAGGGCACGAAGACTTCCGACAGATGGACCTGGTAGAGGACGCTGCGCCAGCGTTCGCCTTCGCGCACGTCGATGTTGGAGAGAACCACGCCAGGCCGCTTGTCGACCCGTGCCCGGAAACGCCAGATGTCCCAGGAGATCAGGCCATTCTCGATGGTGACATTGGAACCGCCTGGTTGCGACAGCGCGGCGGGACTGGCCTGCGGGCGCAGGGCGCCGGTGCGCGCCTTGACCTCGGCCTCGCTGTAGCCCCAGCCGTCTTCAGGCACGGCGCGCGCGCCGGTATCGAAGACCTCGACGACATCGCGAGCGTTCAGGTCGACCACCGCGTAAAGCCCTTCGACCGGCTTGGCGTAGAAATTCGTGCCTTCCGGCAGCACGTAGCAGGGAACCTTCATCAGGCGCCGACCGTCTTCCTCGGCGAGGCCGAAGCGTCCGGCCGTCAGCGGCAGGCAGAAGACCTGATCGGGCTTGAGGCCGCGCTTTTCAAGACCGGCGACGAAAGCCGGGTCGCCGGTGGCAAGCTCCATCGCCGTCATGAACTCGGCCAGCAGGATCATCGTCTCGCCGCCCGCCGGCTCCACTGTCACCACCCGGTCGCCGGCAAGGTCGACTTCCGCGACGAAGGCTCCCTTGTCGTTCTTGAAGTGGACCTCGACCGTGCGAGGTTCCGGATTGCCTTCCTGCCACGCCAGGACCACGGATTTTTCCGGCTCCTTCAAGGAGATATATGGATAGAGCGTGCCGGCTCCGGTGTGGTCGCCATCGGCCAGAAGCGCCACCGCCTCGCTGATCTCCGCCTCCGTGAGCGCGTCGAGCGGGTGGGCGGACGCCGGCAGCGCCGACAGAGCGGCTGCCAGCAGCGTGCCGGCGAGCAGCGGCGCGCGGACCGCGCACCTCGAGTGGTGAGATGTCATGGGGATTGCCCCTCCTCGATATGAACCCGTCTGGTGTGCGGCGCCGGATCGTTTGGCCGGTCTTTTCCGCGTCCGGCAGGATAGGCGCGTCGGCGCGGTCAGGTTGTGCATTTCCGGCCAGAACGTGTCTCCTCCGCGGGCACCCGAAAAGTGTCGTTCGGCGAAATTGCCTGGCATTCTCTTGACGCTACGGGTGCGCGACGTCCGCTGCGGGTCACGAATGGATTGCCCCTCGGCGGCGGGCGAACGGCCGTATTTTTTCACATTTCCGAAACGATCTGGGCGTCACCGTGTCTGAGCACCCTTGGCTTCTGACCCCGTCATGGTGCGCTTCCCGGACGAACCGGGCGAGGGGGCAATTGGAGATGATTGTGAAGAGTATGTCCAAGTCTCTCCTGGCGATGTTGCTCGCCGGGTTCAGCACGTTGCCAGCTTTCGCCGCCGAAAGGGTCGCCGATCGGATCTGGTCCGGCGGTCCGATCCTGACCATGAACGACCTTGAGCCGCGCGCAGAGGCAGTTGCGGAAAAGGACGGCAAGATCATCGCGGTTGGCCCTGCGGACGAGGTGATGAAGCACAAGGGAGAGGGCACCGAACTCGTCGACCTGAAGGGGCGCGCGATGCTGCCCGGCTTCGTTGATGCACATGGCCACGCCTTCATGATTGGCGTGCAGGCGGTATCGGCCAACACCCAGCCTGCGCCCGATGGCAAGGTGAACGACATTCCCGCTTTGCAGCAGACGCTTGGCGAGTGGCGGAAGGCCTATCCGGAGCGGATCGAACGGCTCGGAACCGTGCTCGGCTTCGGTTATGACGATGCGCAGCTGAAGGAACAGCGTCATCCCACGCGCGCTGATCTTGACGCGGTCTCTGCGGACGTGCCGGTGGTGATCATTCACCAGTCCGGTCACATCGGCGTCTTCAATTCGAAGGCGCTTGAAGTGGCCGGCATCTCGGCCGGGACCAAGGACCCGGACGGCGGCGTGATCCGCCGGGAAGAGGGCGGCAGCGAACCGAACGGAGTGCTTGAGGAAGCGGCCTTCTTTCCTGCCTTGATGAAGCTGTTGTCCGGTCTCGACCAGGAAGGCGGTCAGGAACTCTTCGTTGCGGGAACCGAGCTGTTGGCGAGCTACGGCTATACCACCGGCCAGGAAGGACGTTCGACAACGAATGTCGTCAAGCTGATGCGGGCTGCGGCCGATGCCGGCCGGATCAAGATTGACGTGGTGACCTATCCCGACGTGCTGGTCGACCGCGACTATATCGCCCAGACCGTTTCCCGGACCTACAAGAACGGCCTCCGCGTCGCCGGCGCCAAGCTGACCATCGACGGTTCGCCCCAGGGGTTCACGGCACTGCGCGACCGGCCCTACTACAATCCGCCGGCTCAGTATCGCCGGGATTATGCCGGTTATGCGGCCGCCAGCGCCGATCAGGTGTTCGGCGCCATTGACTGGGCGTTCGAGAATGACATCCAGATCATCACCCATGCCAATGGCGAAGGCGCTTCGGACATGCTGATTGCGGCTGTCGGAACGGCGAGGGAAAAGCACGGCGTTGCCGATCGCCGGCCGGTTCTGATCCATGGGCAGTTCATGCGCAAGGACCAGGTTGCCGCGATCGATGAGCTCGAGGTGTTTCCCTCGCTCTTTCCGATGCATACGTTCTACTGGGGTGACTGGCACCGTGATCGCACCGTCGGCCCGGTGAACGCCGACAATATTTCCCCGACGGGCTGGGTGCGCGAGCGCGGCATGATGTTTTCCTCCCACCATGATGCGCCTGTGGCCTTTCCCGACAGCATGCGAATCCTCGACGCCACGGTGACGAGACGGACGCGGTCCGGCGACATTCTTGGGCCCCACCAGCGCGTGGATGTGATGACCGCGCTGAAGGCGATGACCATCTGGCCGGCCTATCAGCACTTCGAGGAAGCCGATAAGGGATCCATCGAGGTCGGCAAGGTCGCCGATCTGATCGTGCTGAGCGCCGATCCGACAGCCATCGACCCGGAGACGATCGAGACGCTCAAGGTCCAGGAGACGATCAAGCGGGGGCAGACCATCTATACCCGCAAGGACGGCGGGAAACAGGGTAGCCTGCAGATGCGTCCGGGACCGGATGGAAGCGACGCGCTCGGCAACTTCCTGCGTCACGCATCCGCCAGCGTGGAAGCGTCCGGTAGCCATGCGCATGGGCCCGATCTCCTTTACGATGCTTTCGCTTCGGGCTTTGCCAGCAAGACGCCCGGCGTCACTCGCTGACGCATTGCCGACAACGGTCGTTACAGTCGCCCGGGGCCGCAGACCCCGGGCGTTTTACGTTTGCGGCGGTCGAGTGTTCGGTCCGCAAAGGCGAGCATGTGCATTTCCGTCCGGGATGGCGCATGCTGGGAGCGGCAGGCTGTTGCCGGCCGCCGGATGCGCTGACGAGCGGCGCGGCTTGACGCGGATCAAGGCCGGTCCGGAGCAAAGCTGCTACTCGTCCGGAAGAGGGGCGGCCTCGGCAATGATCCGGGGCGCGGTGACGGATTGTCGCGGTGTTGACGTGTCGCAATCTGCGGGCCTGCGTGCCGCGATAGATTGGCCGGGCTGACGAACCGGCAAACCGTTGGCACTCACCTGCGACTGTCCTTCGCGAACCTGTTTCGCAAGTGTCTCGTGGGGCGGGACAAAGGGCCGAACAAATGGACGGAACAATGCGTGCAGAAACCGATCCCGCCGGCGGCGGATCCCACCCGGACGACTGGTTCGCCTCGGCGAAGAAGATCTATCCGATGGCGGTGCATGGCCGGTTCCGCAACATCAAGTGGACCGTGCTCTTCATTACGCTCGGCATCTACTATTTCCTGCCCTTCATCCGCTGGGACCGGGGACCGGACGCGCCCGATCAGGCCGTGCTCATCGATCTGGCCGGCCGGCGCGCCTATTTCTTCTTCATCGAGATCTGGCCGCAGGAGGTCTACTACCTGACCGGCCTGCTGATCCTGGCGGCGATGGCACTGTTCCTGATGAATGCCGTCGCCGGGCGCGTCTGGTGTGGCTATCTTTGCCCGCAAACCGTGTGGACGGACCTGTTCCTGTGGGTCGAGCGCTACACCGAGGGAGACCGCCGCGAGCGCATGAAACTGGCCGACCAGCCCTGGTCGGTTCAGAAGGTGACGCAAAAGCTTGCCAAGCATACGCTGTGGCTGATGATCGCCTGGTGGACCGGCGGCGCCTGGGTGCTCTATTTCTCGGATGCGCCAACCCTTATGAAGGATCTGGCGACCGGCAGCGCGCCGTTCTCCGCCTATCTTTGGATCGGCATCCTGACCTTCTCCACCTATGCGCTCGCCGGGCATATGCGCGAGCAGGTCTGCATCTTCCTGTGTCCGTGGCCGCGCATCCAGGCGGCCCTGACAGACGAAGAAGCCCTCAATGTCACCTATCGCTACGATCGGGGCGAGCCGCGCGGATCGCTGAAACACAACCGCAAGCTGGAGGAGGAAGGCCAGCCGGCAGGAGACTGCGTCGACTGCAACCAGTGCTTCCATGCCTGTCCGACCGGTGTCGACATCCGCAACGGCACCCAGCTCGGCTGCATCCAGTGCGGGCTGTGCATCGACGCCTGCGACACGGTGATGGACAAGGTGGGCAAGCCGCGCGGACTGATCGCCTACGACACCGATGAAAACATCAAGCGGCGCAGCGAGGGCAAGGAAGCCGTCGTGCACATCGTGCGGCCGCGTACGGTCACCTACGCCGTTATCATCGCCCTGGTCGGTGCGATCATGGCCTATGCGCTGGCCACCCGCTCCTTCGAGGGCATAAGTGTCCTGCATGACCGCAATCCTATCTATGTGGAACTGTCCGACGGTTCGGTCCGCAACGGTTACACGATCCGTCTTCTCAACAAGCGGCAGATGGCGCGCGAGTTCATCCTGTCGGTCGAGGGCATGCCCGCGGGCACCCGGATCGAGGCGGTGGGCATCACCGAAAACGTGCTGGGCAAGCCCGTCGTCGGCGTCGGCCCGGATACGACCCGGGAAGTGCGTGTCCTGGTATTCTCGCCGGCCGCCGCGGAACTGCAGAAATCGACGCCGGTGACATTCCGCATCACCGAGACGGTGATGGGCGCGGTCGCCCGGGCCGAGGATTTCTTCAAGGCTCCCTGAGACTTGAATCTTGAACCGGGACCGGCCCGTGCGGGCCGGTCATGACACGCCTGAGTAGTAATCCCGATCGGAGGCTTGCGGCTGTTGCGGCTTCGCCGAGTTCGCTAGGATCGAGACATGGCACATCTTACAGAGCATACCTTTCGCAGCGACGACATCAGGCCGGTGACCGGCCGTACGGTGTTCTTCTGGCTTGCCGGGTTCTTCTCGGCGATGCTGGTCGCCAACGCGTTTTTCGTCTACTTCGCCCTGTCGTCCTTCCCCGGCGTGGTGACGGAGCAGGCGTATGAGGACGGGTTGGCCTATAATGGCCGCATCGCTGCCTCGCGTGCCCAGGTCAAGCTTAACTGGGATGTCTCCGGCAAGGTCTGGCGCGATGCCGACGGCATGGCCCGGATATCGGTGACAGCGCGCGACGCGGCCGGTGCTCCACTGACGGGGTTGGCGGTGACGGCCATGCTTCTGCGACCGGCCAGCCCGGAGCCGGCCCGTAGCGTGTCTCTTCAGGAAGGCGAGACCGGCAGCTATTCTGGCCGGGTCGATGCGGTGGCAGCCGGCAGATGGATCCTCGATCTCGATGCGCAGTCCGGCGGGGAGGGAGAGCAGTTTCTTTCCCGCAACCGCATCTTTCTCGACCAGTGAGGCAGGCGCCGTCCGTTCTCGGCCGGCGCGCGCAAGAGGGTTTTCGCGGCAATGACGGCGCATGAGCGCGACTGGGATGCCTTTGTCACGTTGACGCCCGAGGGGCACGCCCACATGGATCTCGCGGTGGAGGGCGTCACCTGCGCCGCCTGCATGGTCGAGATCGAGCGTGGCCTCGGCGCTCAGCCCGGCATCGAGAAAGCCCGCCTCAACCTCACCAGCCACCGTCTTGCGGTGGACTGGCGGGATGGCGAGACATCCGCCGAGCAGGTCGTGTCGACATTGTCTCGGCTCGGCTATCGCGCTCACCCTTTCGATCCGGCGCAGATGCGCGAACGTGCCGACGCGACGGGGCGC
The DNA here is from genome assembly GCF_030733745.1 of Stappia sp. MMSF_3263. GTDB lineage: Bacteria > Pseudomonadota > Alphaproteobacteria > Rhizobiales > Stappiaceae > Stappia. The sequence goes on from NZ_JASHIK010000001.1 coordinate 559,360, forward strand.
GAATTGCTGCGCTCGTTGGCGGTCGCCGGTTTCGCCATGATGAACATCATGCTTTTGTCGGTGTCCGTCTGGTCGGGCAACGCGTCGGGTATCGACACCGAGACCCGCGACTTCTTTCACTGGCTTTCGGCACTGATCGCTCTTCCCGCCGCCGTCTATGCCGGCCGCCCCTTCCTGCGCTCGGCCCTTTCGGCCATCTCCGCCCGGCGCCTCAACATGGACGTGCCGATCGTCATCGGCGTGTCCCTGGCGTTGTTCCTGTCCGTCATGCAGACGCTTCAGTCGGCGCATCACGCCTATTTCGAATCCGCCGTGATGCTCTTGTTCTTCCTGCTGATCGGCCGCTATCTCGACCACATGATGCGCCGTCGCACGCGGGCCTTCGCGGAGAATATCGCGGCGCTGAAAGCCGAGACGGCGGCTCTCCTGCGCCCGGACGGTTCCTTGCGGGAGGTGCCGCTGTCGAAGGTGGCGCCGGGCGATCTGATCCATGTACGCGCCGGTGAGCGCGTGCCGCTGGATGGCAGGGTCGAGACGGGACTCTCGGAAATCGACCAGAGCCTGGTGACGGGCGAAACCGCGCTTGCCGCCGCCGGGCCGGGCGATGTCGTCTATGCGGGAACGTTGAATGCCGCGGCCAACCTGACGGTGCGTGTGACGACGGCTTCCGGCGCGACACTGCTGGATGAGGTGACCCGTCTTCTGGAGGCGGCCTCCCAGGCGAAGTCGCGCCATGTGCAACTCGCCGACCGGGCGGCATCGCTCTACTCCCCGCTTGTGCATCTGGCCGCGCTCATGACTTTCATCGGCTGGTTTGTCCTTGGCGGCGACTGGCAGCAGGCGCTGGTGGTGGCGATCTCGGTGTTGATCATTACCTGCCCCTGCGCGCTGGGACTGGCCGTGCCGGCCGTCCAGGTGGTGACCTCGGGCCTGTTGTTCCGCGCCGGGGTGCTGCTCCATGCGGGCGACGCGGTGGAGCGGCTGGCTGAAGCCGACACGATCGTCTTCGACAAGACCGGCACCTTGACACTGGCGATACCCGATCTTGTCAACGCCGCAGAGGTGCCCGTTGCTGTGCGCGAGCTTGCCGGACGGCTGGCACTGGCGAGCCGTCACCCGCTGGCGGGGGCGCTTGCCCGTGCCACGAGCGCCAGCGTGCCGGTGGAGGGTGCGCGCGAGTGCCCGGGCGAGGGGGTCGTGGCCGAGTTGGGCGGACGGGAGTTACGGCTCGGCAGCGCCGGCTTCTGCGGCCTGCCCGAAACGGCGGCGCGCGCTGCGCTTGCAAGCCATCCCGGTGCCTCGCTGATCCTCTTCCGGGATGGTGATGCGGCACCCGTGCCCTTCGCGATCGCCCAGAAACTGCGGCCTGACGCTATCGAGACCGTCGCCCGCCTGCGGGGGCTTGGATACCGGCTGGAGATCCTGTCTGGGGACCGCGCCGCGCCCGTGGCCGACATTGCCGAACGGCTTGGCATTGCCGATTGGCGGGCCGGCATGAAGCCGGCCGACAAGATCGCGCGGATTGGCGAACTCGCGGCGGACGGCGCCCGGGTTCTGATGGTCGGTGACGGGCTCAACGATGCCCCGTCTCTCGCCGCCGCCCATGTGTCCATGTCGCCGGTGACGGCGGTGCATGTCGCCCAGGCCGCCGCCGATGCGGTTTTCCTCGGCGACAGGCTGATGCCGGTCGCCGATGCCCTTTGTCATGCCCGGCGTGCCCGCGCCGCCATGGTCCAGAACCTGTGGTTCTCGACGGCGTACAATCTGGTTGCAGTGCCTTTTGCCGTTGCCGGTCTGGTCACACCGCTTTTCGCGGCGCTGGCCATGTCCTCGTCATCCGTCGTTGTTACCCTCAACGCCTTGCGGTTGCGCCTTGATGGCGCGCGAAGCCGGGCCCTTCCTGGGGAGGGGAACTGATGGATGTGCTGATCTATCTTATTCCCGTCGCGCTGGCGCTCGGCCTCATGGGGCTGGCGGGGTTCCTCTGGTCGCTCAAGGCAGGTCAGTACGACGACCTGGAAGGAGCGAAGTACCGGATACTGGAAGATGACGACCTGCCCGACGAGAAAGACGGGAATGATCGCGGCGGCTAACCGTTATTTCAGATTTCGCGTGCCATAAGGAGGATCACTGGAGGTCCAACGTGTCGCTTGATCTGGCATCCCTGACATTTCTCCTTGTCGAGGACAGCGCCTATATGCGTACGATCCTGCGCACGATGCTGCAGGGTTTCGGCGCCAGGCGTATCGTCGAGGCCGAAGACGGCGCATCCGGGCTGGAAGCCATGGAGCGCGCCAATCCGGATATTCTCATCCTGGACTGGGTGATGCCGATTCTCGATGGCGCCGACATGGTGCGGATGATCCGTAACCCGCACAATCCCTTCGCCTATATTCCGATTATCATGGTCACGGGGCATACCGAGCGCAGCCGCATCATCGAGGCGCGGCGCCTCGGCGTGCACGAGTTGCTTTCCAAGCCGATTTCGGCCAAGGCGCTGTACCAGCGGGTCAACAGCGTGATCATGCAGCCGCGCGATTTCGTCAAGACCCCGAGCTATTTCGGCCCGGCGCCGCGAGAGATCCGCAATCGTCAGAAGATCTGGCAGAGCATGGACGGCAACGAGGACGGCCAGGCCGCCTGATCGGCAGGTCCTGCAACCGCCGGGTTCATGCAAGGTTCGCCTCGGGCTGCGGGGGATTTCGCCACCTCGGCGAGCAGGGCTTCACGGTTGCCGGCCAGGTCGGCCAGGGTGACACCTTCCAGATGGTCGAAGAAGCGCGCGAGCGCGGTATCGAACTCCTCCTTGAGCCGGCACGCCATATAGAAGGTGCAGCGCACGCGGCATCCTCTGAGATGACACTCCGTAAGGTAAAAATCGGGCTCGATAAGCTTTACGATCTCCGAAACCGAAATGTCGGACGGGGTGCGGGCCAGGGCGATGCCGCCACTACGCCCCACGACCGATCTGAGATAGCCATTTTTGCGCATGGTCTGCACTGCCGAGACGACTTGAGACCGATGACTTGCGCTCTTCTCTACTATTTCGTCAATTGGAACTATTCTTTCATCGTTTATGGCTAAGTATATTAGTGTTCTCAATGCGATATCGGTTCTGTTCGTCAGCTTCATTCAGACAGGCCTTTTTCTGCAAGCCGTTTAAATCGAAACAATATTCTGGTATTTGCCGAAGTGCAATTTTTAAGTAATCATATATATTGAGTATGTGTTTTATGAGCGAAAAATTTTGTGGCAGGAATGCAAAAACAACTTGCCGGAGGGGGTGCGTTGTTTATAGATATGAAAAATTGAAACAAAAAAATGACTGGCTGGTGGCATGCAGGCGGAATATTGGGCCAAGGTTCACGATCTCGTCGATTTTATCGAGGTGTCGCGGCAGGACATGGTCAATACTGCGGAGGCTTGGGGGATCTTGGCTCCCCATATGCAGATGGTTCTCGACGACTTCTACAGCAACAGGATCATGTCCGAGGAACGCTGGAAGCTGAAGGGAATCGACATCGGGCAGCTGAAAGGCAAGCAGCTTTCGTATTGGGGGAAGCTGTTCACCGGAGTGATCGACGAGGTCTACCGCACACAGGTACGCTCGATTGCCGTGGAGCATCACCGGCACGGCGTGACCATGACGGATTACATCGCCTCGTATGGCTGGTTTTTGAACGCTTTCGAGCAGGTGCTGATTGCCGAGGTCGGGTGTGCCGGGCGACGCGCGGAGATGATGGCCGCGTTGCGCCGCCTTGTCTTTCTCGACATGACGATCGCTGCATCGAGCTACTACATCGTCTATGTGGATTGAGGAACGAAGCGCTTCTCCTTGGTGCCGAGAGGGGAGGGCGGTTCGGCGGGTGCCGACCCGCGACCGGTGCCTCGGGCGGTATCAGCTGTTGTCGCTGCCACTCTCTTGCGGGGAGGCGGGTGTTTCCGGTGCAGCGGTGTTTCCGGCGTTGTCGTCCGCGCCGGCCTGCCGGCCTGCCGTCTTGCGGCGGCGAAGGTTGGCGCGCAAGGCGGCTGCCAGCCGTGCCTCACGCGCGGCCGCCTGTCCGTTCTGGTCCCGGTTGCCGGAGGGATTGTTGTCGGGCTTTTGCGGGCGATCTGGCATGCGCGTATCCAAGGTCTTTGCTGTTGATCGTCCGGGCACGCAGCAGGCGTTCCGGCCGCTTGTGCCGATATGCCGGAAAAGCGGCGGCGATGACAAGGCACAGGTTTTGTCATGGGTCGCGATTGTCGCGTGGATTGCGGCGGCAAATGCCGTGAAGACCCCTTGACCATGCCGGAATTTGCGCATAAACCCGCGCTCATCGCTGCCGTAGCTCAGGGGTAGAGCACTCCCTTGGTAAGGGAGAGGTCGAGAGTTCAAATCTCTCCGGCAGCACCATCCATCCCCTTGAAATCGTTATTCATCCTTGCTTTTCAGTCGCTTGCATACATGCTGCGCCTACAAAGACGCATACACATGGGCACGTCATGGTGTAGCGCGCCAAATCAAATGGCACTGCGCGCAAAATCAAATGGCAACAGAATAATCAAACTCCCGGGATCAGTTTAGGCCTCCGCGGAGCCGGCCTCGCGGTCGGCCGACCACCCCAGTCGGGCTAGTTCGCCTATGCCAGCTTCTGCTCTCTCGACACGTTCCTGAAGTTTCTGAAGATCTGCGTTATGCCGCGCCTGTTCGACCTCAGAGACGCTCTTGAAATGCCGGATTGCTTCGTCAAGTAGCGCCCTAATCGCCCTCATCGCCTTCTCAATCGGTGCAGGCTCAGGCCAGCGCGTTGGAGCGACGAGCACCCCATTCTTGTCGATCTCGTTTTTTGCTTCGTTCAACCATGGCTTGAGGTTGTCGAGATCAAAAGTGGCAGGAACATTGGCGGACTGCCCTTTTAGAGGGAACCGTGCAGCTCGCAGCGCGTTTTCCGCTGCCTTTAACTTGATCTGAAACATCTCAAGCGCGCGATACTGCAAGCGACTTTCATACTCATCCCGCAATATGCTGGTCTGCTCAGCAGCCATTTCGGCAGCTTTTCGCGCAGCATCGGCTTGAGCTTTCGCCGCTTCGGCCTGCTCGGTCGCAACTTGTCTATTCAAGGCAAACTCGTTACGCGTCAGGGCCAGTTCGCGGCGCTGCTCTCTGAGTTCGCTCGACTGGATGAACACCGCCGCCGCGAGCCACAAGAACGCGAGTGGCGCGAAGAACCCTGCGAGATAGTCGCCGGCTTCATTCGCTTCCAGGCATCCAATCACGTACATGGCAGCCGGTTCTGCGGGCTTGAAGCATGGCAACCGCAGCCAACCTCCGATGGTCTCCCCAAGCGGAGACGATGCGCCAGGACCTGCCGACAGAAAAAGAAAATGAAGCGCCAGTCCCAACCAGGCGAGGGTGAGCAGTACCAGGACAACTAGCCCGAACCATCGAAAGAATGTTCTCACAACCCGCCCCTCAATCGATGATCCCTTCTTCGCGCATGATGCGCTCGGTCAGAACGCAATGCGAGCTGCCGGGTTGATGGCGAAACATCGCCCCTGTGAGACAACACGTTTAATCGCGCCACACGTCACCGGGGCCAACGCGCTGTTCCGGTGAGAATAGGCTTCGAGCCGTTGCGTCTCGATCTCGATCCGGCAATGGTCGGCTGCTCCCAGATAGAAAGCGGCCGTCTCCAGTCGCTTCATCGTCGTGGCATCGGGCATTGCCGATGCGGGCCATGTGATCAGCAGGCTGGCTAGGACGGATGTGGTCCAGGTTCGGCAATTCGTTGTGCTCTCAATCCTCGGCTGAACAGCACGCCGCTTGCAATGGCGTCACAGTGCACGCGGCGCGTCGAGCGTTCAACCCTGCCGGATGTTCGAAGGTGCTTCACAGCGCCTTCGCCGCTTTCGTCAAGCGACTTGGTCACCGCCGTGAATTGAGGTGGGCAGTTTTGAGAGTTCGCCACGCATGCGCAGCAGCCAGACTGGCCACTCCGTTGCCGGCCGCATCGGATCTGTCCAACCGACAGGCCACCCCATGATCCAGTCCGAAAAGTGGTCTGTCCCTATGAGATGGTCCGGTTTCAGCCTTAATGCATGATCGGCTTTTCAGCCATCACCTGTGCCGATGATGGAGCCGGTCCACGTGGCGGAGCAGGCCAATCGGCTTTGGCCATGGCGGCCACCTTGCCCCGAAGTCTGGGCAGACCACTTCTACAATCCAGGGGCTCCTCAAAGAAGGTGGTTGGGCAGCCGACCATCCGGCCTGTCGAGCCAGTGCGCGCCGCTTGGAAAGGCGACGCGCATATCGACCGAGATAAACAACGCACCGTAGTATACTGTCAGCATCCTTCGGGGGAGGCCTTGAAGGATATTGTGCTGTTTCTCGCCTTGCCGTTCTTGCCAACGTATTTGACTTTGGCGCGCATGAACGCAGGGACCCCGCCACCGGATGTCTTTCTGGAAAAACCGTAGCTCGTCGTCACAGTCACCGAGCCATTGATCCGGTGCGAATAGAATTCTCCCGTCGCGCCGTCCAGGGACAGTTTTTCCGTGCGAGTGAAGCATTTGCGACCCTGAGGGCAAATCTGCGTATGCGATCCGCATCTGTTCTTTTTGTAATCATTGAAAAAATAGACGGACTTTACTGGCCCCGTGGTGTCCGTCTTGATGAAGCACCCGATGGGATGGTTGAAAGAACATGCCTGCGGCTGACCGGTTCCACCGCTAGAGGATTGCGCAAAAGCAACATTTGCCGTCAAGCCGAGAAGAAGGCCAACGACGAAGGGGGCAGCATGTTTCATCAGATCATCTCCTTTGAGCCGAAACTCGGAGAAGCCTAGATGGAGGGTGCCGGACGCGGATGCCCCATATGGGAGAGCGTATTCGGGGAAAATGGCTTTGCAGCCTGCACCGTCTCAGACGCTTGCGCTTCTTTCGGCACCCTTGCGGGTGGCGACGGAGCCTGCAGGCGCAAGGCGTGACACCGCTTCATAAAGAAGCCAGGACAGGAGACATCCAAGCAGAGCCGCTGAATTCACGTCCACGGTCGTCAGCAGTATGGTGACCGCGATCCCGGCATTCAGGGACACGATCGCCGCCGGCGCACTGACCCTGCGGCCGCGCACCGACGCCCAGACGACCGGAAGGAAAACGGCCAGCGAACTGAACGCGGAAATGATCGAGTTCAGGATATCCGCGAACAGGGCCGCGGACAGGCCGAGCAGGGTGAAGAGTGCGGCGACCATCAACTGCAGTCTTCGCAGCGACAGGTCGGTCCGCTCCAGCCCTGCCATCAGCGGCATCACGAAGGTGTCCATTGTCGACATCACCACCGCGACCAGCATCAAGTCGACGAGCCATGCCCAGGACGGCGGCACGGAGGCATGCAGGATCTGCATCACGTCGCCGCCCGGCGGGCTGTGAAGTCCGAGCCAGACAATGACCAGGTACCCGGCAAGGCACAGCGGAGCCCCGGCCAGAAATGCGCGCCTTGCAACCGACGGGTCCCGCGCGGTCGCCATCCGCTGCCAGTTGTCGACAGCCAGCACGGCGCTGGCCGGTATGAACAGCCAGATGCCGATCAGGATCGGGAACCGGTAGGGCCCGAGATCGAAGAACACGAAGCCGCCGGGAAGCATCTCCATGTTCGCCAGCGCCAGAGCACCGATGCCGACAAGGATCACGGCCGCCTGCGGAATGTCCGTTTCCGTTGCAACCCGATAGCCCCCGACCGCCGTGTAAGCACCTGCCAGAAAGGTTGCGAGCACGACGGTGACCATCGGCGAAACGGGCAGGATGGCGGCGAGGATGACCGCAAGTGCAACCAGTTGAACGGAGGCACGCAGAAGAAAGACAAAGGCGACCGGGCCCCAGATCAACAGCGGATGGCGCACCTTGTGCGTGATCACGATGAGGTCGATCAATCCCCTGACGCCATGCTCTTGAGACAGCCGGTGCACGCTGGGTGCCACGAAGGCACAGATCATCAGCCCGGCGCCGTAGGCCAGCGCCAGAGACAGGCCTATGACCGGGCTCGCCGCGGAAAAGAGCACAAGGGCGACGAAGGTGCCGATGCCGATATTGCCGCAGATGATGCCGGCTACCGAGGCGATCAGACCCGTGCGGCCCGAGTTGTAGATATAGTCGGCCCGCGTCCCGCCGCGGCTGCGCCAAAAAGCGTAGATCAGGGGCCCAAGCAAGAGCGTTCCGAGAATGACTGTCTGTGATCCGGTGCCTGGCACGCTGTAACCGGCCCCCCCCATGCCGTTTTTCGGTCAGCAAGGACCTGATCCTGAAAAAATTCCCCCGAACTCTAACCGTTGTCCGATGTAACCCGGCACCCTATGATCTCCAATATATGGAAATCCATAGTCTCGTGCTTGGATCGACGCAGTGCCGCTCAGCCTGATTGAGAAATTGCCTGAAGGAATTTCTTCCGGCAGTGCCTGGACCGCCAGTGCGCAGTTTTTCGAGGCTTTCGGCTTCGACAAGCTCATCTATGTCGACCGCACGTTGGCCGGGCTGTCGATGTTCACGACCTTTCCGGAAAGCTGGACCTCGCATTACCGCGCAGCCGCGTATGACCGGATCGACCCGTTCTTTGCCTATTGCTGCGCAACGGCGGAGCCCATGGGTACGGGCGTCGACTATCTTTCGGACTATCCCTTTCTGTCCGCCGTCCAGCGCCGGCTCATCCAGGAAGCCGGGGAAACGGGCATGCGCGCGGGCATGTCATGCATCGTGCGGCAGGCGGGCCCCATTGGCGCCGGTGGCTGGAACCTCGGCTCCAGCCTGCCTCGTCACGACATCGAGAAGATATTTTCCGAGCATTCCGATCTGCTCCGGCTGGCAGCCTTCTTTGCCCATGAGCGCCTGCAATCCGCCCTGGACGAGGAACAACGGTATGTCACGCTCAGCCCCAGGGAAAGGGAATGTCTTCTCTGGGTGGCGCAGGGCCTGCGCAGCAAGCAGATCGCCGAGAAACTCGGCCTCAGGCCGGTTACTGTCGAGCTCCATCTGAAGAACGCGCGTACCAAGCTTGGAGCCTCCACCCGAGAACACGCCATTGCCATCGCGTTGCTCAACGGTCTGATCTTCCCGTAGAAGGCACGGCAGTGTCGGCGTCCGCTTCCCTCGCCGGACGCCTGCTCCCTTAAATGGGAGAGGGAGCGCCGCGCATCACCTGTTCTGTTGTCTCCGGGGTTTCAGGTTTCCGGAGACGTGCATGACCACGCTATTCGTCCTTGTGATCGTCGGGCTAGGCGGTTTCATCTACCTGCAGAACCGCCTGCCGGGAGCCGGCTCATGAGTGCGCGGGCCACACACTGGGATCCCATCCAGGGCGAAATCTCCGTGGAAACCCCGGATGTTTCCGATATCCGGACAGGTGTTGTCCTGCCGGCACCTGTCCGCCGCTTCCTGCCGATCGGGGCGATCCTGGCGCTGCTCTGGACCATGGTGCAGGCGATCTGGACGGATGCCTTTCCGTTCGTCCCGGTTGCGGTCACCACGGTGATGTTTGCGCTGTTTTTCCTGGCCGGCGAGCTTGAGAACAGGGATGGCAGGCAGACAAAGCGCCGGGTCGAATTCGCCCGAAGGAAGGGTTGGAGCTATACCGGCAAGTTCATGGAACGCATGCGCCAGCTCGGCACGGTCATGACGTCGGATGGTGCGGACCGGCGCACGCATCTGGTGAAATCCGAAAGGGCACTGGCCGTCGAGCAACGTGTGCCGGAACTGACGAAACTCCAGGTGGGATCGTTTGTCGGCGCGCAGTTCGATGGAGAGTTCTGGGGAACGAGCAGCGAGGACGGACTGCCGTTCTGGCTCGCGATCAGGGTGATGGAAATGGAGGCCGGACTGGCCGCCAATCCCGTCCTGCGGCGGGACGCAAGCGGCGGTATCGGCGGTTTCGGTTTTTTCTACTCCTTGCTCGGAGCCTACAGGATCGGCCGCAGCATCGGCACCAGGGCGGTCATCCGGCCGGAAAGCCTCTTCAACAAGGGCCTGTTGGACCGGGACATCAAAACCGGAACCGTGGCCTTCAACGAGGCTTTTCACGTCTCCGGCACGGGAACCGCGGATCCCGAGCTCACCGTCCTGAGGGTTTTGACACCGGCGACCCAGGCCGTCCTGCTCGATCTGCGGGAGCGTTACCACACCGTCGGCTTCGTGGTGGATGACGATGTCCTGTTCTTCATGGCCCAGGACAAGCTCGTCGGCGCCAACGCGCATCCTGACCGGGTCGACGTGCTTTTCGCTGGCGTGCTGACCGATTTCGAGAAAGCGAAATTCGCACTCAAGGACAGTGTCGAATAGGGGGGCGATACGCATGCGCCGCCGCGTCTTGGACCGGACCCTATGGGTTTTCATAGGTTTGCAGCGGCGTGTTTCTGCTGCAGTCTCGCAACGGGCGTTGGCAAGGGGACTTCTGACACATTGGGCAGATGTGGTTCTGAGACGAGATCTGCGCATGGAAGCAAAATATCTACCGAGACCGGACGGGCCGCCGCTTTATTACCGGCATTGGCCCGTCAACATGACGCGCCGCCTCACTTCCGGAAAGAAAACCGTTTTCCTGGGACACAGCCAGCCGACGCATTCGGGAATGCTTCAGTCGCTCGCCGCCGGGTTCCGGGCCTCCGGCTGGGACGTTCACTCCGGAGACATCCGGGGACACGGGCGGAGTTTCGACAAGAACGCTGTCGCAGGCCACCTCGATCCTCGCAACGGCTGGAAATCGGCTGTCGAGGACATGCGCCACCTGCTTGGACAAAGCTTTGCCGAAACGCCCTGGCAGGACCGCCTGATCGTGGTGCCCAACATCACCGCGCTTCTGACGCTGGAGGTGATGAAGACCTGGCCGGATCTTGCCCGGCACATCGTGTTCATCTCGCCGCCGCCCAACCAGAAGACGCTCGCCCTGTTCGGCAAGACCTTTGCCGAGGTTCGGATCCGGCTGAAAGGGGCGGATACGCCTGACGAACAGATCCTGCATCATCTCTATTCCTTCCTCGGGGCCCATCTGAAGGACCGCAGGCACCTTGCCGATGTCATGAGTACGGATCACCGTGTCATCCAGCAGGTGCTCGAGGACCCGTACGGCTGGCCGACCCCGACGCCCGCCTACTGGAAACAGATCTTCGAAGGCATGCTCAGTTCCTGGGCCTGGCCGCGCGACGCGCGCATGAAGCCGGGAACGCGTTGCCTGGTCGTGTTCGGCGGCGAGGATGCCATGCTTCGCGACGGCGGCTTCCTGCCCCCCATCCAGAGGTTCCTGTCCGGGATCGGTATCGAAGACGTCGCCTCGGAACGCGTCGACGGCGCCCGGTCGGCGCTCTTCCTGGAAGAGGAAAAATTCGCGATCAGCCGGCGCATCCTGGATTGGATTCAGCAGGTCCGGCGTGACGAGGCGGATTTCAGCGAGGTCGGCATCGAGGAGCTGGCCTCCGACATTCTCAACCGGATCAGCGAGACCGGCGCGCGCCAGCTGAAACCGGATGAACTGGTCGAACTCTGTTACAACGCCATCGACGACGACAGCCGCTGGACCGAGATCATCTACCGGATGATCCACGATGCCGAGCGCTCCGGTGATGTCAACGAGGAGGAACTACACGAGCGCATCAGCAGGCTGATGCCGCACTGGGAGCGGGCGTTCAATCTGAACAAGCAGGTCATGATGAGCGCCACGCTCGGCGTCCTTTTGGAAAGTGTCATCGAGCGGCTGCAGATCGGGGTTGCCCTTCTGGACAGGCAAAACGATCTCCTGCATTGCAATGGCGCCTTCGAAGCATCGCTTTCAGGCCTGTTCCCCCAGGACGGGACGTCGGCGGAACAGTCCGTCTCCCGCAAGGCCCGCGTCCACAGGCTTCTTGCCGACAATGAAGCGGCCGAAAGTGTTCGGGATGGCGGTGAGCGACTGATCGTCCAGGACGGCAAGCCGGTCGGCTTCCAGTTTTTCCCCGAGGCTCTCAGGCAGACCGGCCTGCAGAGGCACGGGCCCGCCAGCCTTCTTCTCTTGAGGGTGCAACCCGGCGAAGACATGTCCGAAACGCGGAAGACGCTGATTGAACTGGCTTATGGCCTGACGGGCAAGGAAGCGGAGATCGTCCTGGAAATCGCCAGCGGACGGTCGCTGGACCAGATTGCCGACGCCCAGGGGATCCTGGTCAGCACTGCGCGCGGGCATTTGAAGAAGAGTTTCCAGAAGATCGGTGTTCACAGCCAGTCGGAGCTGGCGGCCCGGCTGATGGCCGGACCGGTCGGCTGGTTGAAATAGCGTTCTCAGCGGCCTGCCGCATAGACCGAGCATCCTTGCTGAAGGGCTGCACGGCGATTGCTCTGGCATTCGCAGGTGGGCGTGATGCCCGATCCGGTGACGCAGGATACACCTTTCACGTAGCAGCCTTGGGCACGAACGACGACCCGGTGCTTGAACCTCGTACCTTCGAATTTCGGGTAGCCCTTGGTCACACGTGCCAAGGCAACCGAAAACCGCCGGCCATGGCTGTTGCGCATCTTGCCCTGCCAGTTGACCCAGGCGCGCGCTTCGGCCCCGGCCCGCGTCTTGTGGTTGCTGCTGAAGGCACTCTGGGCCTTGATCGTGCAGATTGTCTTGGCCTCGGCCGAAAGGGCGGGCAGCAGGAACGTCGTTCCCAGCGCCAGCAGCAAAATCGTCCAAATTGTCCGCATGTCAGTCTCCAGTATCGTTGGCAAGAGATCTCGTGGACAGCAGACTGACGGTTCAGCCGGGTGGCGGCCTCCCCCATTTGGGTGAGCGTCGCCACGGTTGCTGCGCCTATTTGCAGACGATGAAACCGAAAGCCGGACATTCACCGGTCTCGCAATAGGCATCGACGGTGGCAGCCTTGCCGACCCGCTTGATGTCGCCGAAACAGGCAACGTCCGGTTTGCCGAATTTCAGGCAATAGGCCCGCGCAGGGGCCTTGCCGCATTCCCGGTAGAGATTGTCCGAGCCCTTGAAACAGGCAAGAACGCGGATGTCCGGCCGGCCGGGCACGAAGATCGGATCTACGGAGACATTTCCCGGGCACGGCGTCTCGGCATAGCCATCAAGGCCGGCGAAGTCAGGCAAGACAGGCTCGCCATCCTCTTCCGGCGTGGTTCCGCCAGCCGACGTGCCACCGCCCGAGCCTGATGCCCTGAGGCATTCAGCCGGCGGCGAAGCCGTGTTTCTGGCCACCTCGACAAAGGCCGCGGGATAGGTCTGGGCAAACAGGTCCCTTGCCTCGCGCGCGTTCGCGATCCCCAGTCTTGCCAGGACGTCGCATTGCAACGTGCCGACGTCCTGACAGCCGTAGCCCGCCGCGCATCTGAGATCTTCAACGCCGACGTCCTGCTGCGCGGCCGGGGCCTTGGACAGGAGCCCCGTGGCAAGCAGGATCAGGAGCGTACGGCCGACGACGCGTCTCATTCCGGTGTGGCCTCGATTGCAAACCTGTCGAGCTCGAAATGGCTTTCCGCAGGTTTCGCCTTGCTCCACTGACCGGCGAGCACGCTCGGCTTGCCGGAAAGGCGCAGCACCGTGAGCGGATCGGTCTCGTGGACATAGGCACCGCCGTCATGCCCTTCCGCGGCCGGCAGATCCAGTTCGAGGGCCGCGGAGATGGCGCGGCCACGCCGCTTCAGGCGCAGGACCGCGCCTTCCGTCGCAAGGCTTTCCAGAACCAGGTCGCCATAGGCGCGGCCTGCCTTGTCGCACAGGCGCTTGACGATCTGCTTGTTAAAAAGATTGACGTCGAACCTGGACTCCTCGGGTTTGCCCCCGGTCTCGCCCGAGACGCGGATCAGCGACAGGTTCAGGTAGGAGCCGCAGCCCTTGGTCCAGATCCAGGCCATGGCAACGAGCTGGTTGTTCGGATCCTCAAAGAGCGACAGCATCACACTTTCCCGTCCGCTTTGCTGATGCAGCTTGAATGTCAGGCTCAGGTCGAAATCGCCGTCGGGCAGCGCCTCGTCAAGGACAAGGCGATTGAGCGCGTTGCTGTTGTCATAGAGCGTCTCGCCTTCCAGGGCGGAGACGAACAGCGTGCCGTTGCCGGTGAACCGGGTGAGACGGTCGGTCGCGTTCAGCGTCTGCCAGCCGGGTGCGAGCTGCGGACCGTCGAAGGTTTCCTCGAACACGATGGTGCTGGCCGGCGTCTCTTCTGGTTCGGGCGCCGGGGCCGGAGGCTCGACCGCTTCGGCGGTGTCCGCGACTGCCTGCTTGACCGCCTTGGTGAAGCTCTCGGCGTCGTTGGCGGCATAGTAGTTGCCGCCGCCATTGTCGGCGATGCACTGAAGCGCCTCGTTTTCTTCCTGCGTCAGGTCGAAGCCGACCACATGGACGCGGGTGTTGATACCCTGCTCCGCCAGGGCCTTGGCGGTGGCGCAGGGATCGCCTCCGCAGGTTTCCAGCCCGTCCGAAATCAGCAGCACATTCGCCGGCCGATCGGACGCGGGCATGGCGGATGCCGCCTGTTGCAGGGCGGCTGCAATGGGGGTTTTCCCGCGCGGCGTGACCGCCTCGATGACCGGCTTCAGGAGCTCGGTGTCGAAGTTCGAGACCGGGTAGAGAATTTCCGTGTCGCTGCAATCGCCTTCGCGACGATGGCCATAGGCCATCAGGCCGACATTCGTTTCCGGCGGCAGGTCGCTGACGAGGCCCTTGAGCGCCTGTTTCGCGGTGGTGATCTTGGCAACGCCGTCGACCTGGCCCCACATCGAGCCGGAGCCATCGAGGACAAACAGGAGATCGCTGCCCCGGGGCGACAGACCGTTGCCGGGCAGGTCGCCCTGCTCCATGCCGGGGACGACGTCGTCCGAACCGGTCTGGCCGACATCCACCACCTGCGTCGGTTCCCCGCCGCCAGCGGCGGTATCCTGAAGCGTGACCTCGGTGCCGGAATCCGACCTGATATCGACACCGCTCGATTGCAGCAGATCGGCCAGCGACCAGTTGTTGGTCTCCGAGTAGATGTCGCTGATCTGCCAGGAACCGTCCGGAACGGTGACGAGTGTATAGACATGGCTGATCGGAGCACCGAGATTGTTGAAGGTCACCCGGATCTGGGCCGCGCCCTGAAGCAGCGGCATGTCCGGATCCCGCCGAATGCTCAGATCCGAGATGCTTGCGTCCTGGGCATCATAGACCGGGTCGAATTGCAGAAGGCCCTGCAGGTCCTGCTGCACCAGACCGTCGACGAGAAACTCCTTCGCGGCGGGGACATCGTTCAAAAGCGGGGTGCCGCCGTCATTGAACCGGCTGGAATGCTCGGCAAAGAACAGGCGCACCAGGTTTTCAGCCGCTCCGAGATCGGCTTCCTGTGCCCGGGACGGGAGTGCGGTGCCCAGAGCCAGCGTGATGGGCAGCACGAACCGCAGCGCATACGCCTTGAAAGAATGAGCAGTCATAAGGAACCTCCGGGCTCACTATTGCGGACGGCGGATGCTGAAGTGGTCGAACTCGGCCAGCGTTTCACCGCCGCCGGCGCGGCTGCCCTGGCCAAGCAGAAACACGGGCTTGCCGAAGGGCGCCATGCGGGCAAGCCAATCCGTGTGGACGGTCTCGACGCCCGCGGGCTTGTCCGCGCCTCTGCCGGGCACCGTCAGCGAAAGCGACGTCCGGTAGCGCAGGCCTTTCCTGGACAGGGTCAGGACGAAACCCCGGGCGTAGAGATCGGACAGGATCTGCTTGCCAAGAGGGGCTCCTGCCTTGTCGCAGATGGTTTTGATGAGAGGGCCGTTGAAGAGGCTGTGATTGGCGGCGGTCGTGACCGGTTCGCCATCCGGCATCACCGGCTGGTTGGCCACCGTCCTCAGGAACAGCGCAGGCCCGCACCCCCTGGTCAGGACATAGAGATGCGCCGCGATGAAATTGTCCGGGCTGTCTCGAAGTCCGAGCCAGACCTCGTCGTAACCGGTCTTCGGATCGATCTTGCCCTTGATCGACAGGTCGAAATCCCCGTCCGGGGGCAATGATTGAAGCTCGAAGACATTGTTGGATTCAGGGTTCAGGAGACTGTTCTTGCCGCCGCTTGTGAGTGCGAGCAGGATCCCGTCCTCAATGACAAAGGAAGCCTTGTCCTCATTCAGGTTTTTCCAGTGCCCGGCCAGACCCTTGCCGTCAAAGGGCTCTTCAAAGGGCAGGTCGACCGGCCTTGCGAGCGTTCCCTTGTCACTGTCGGCGGCAGCCAGCCGGGCCTGCTCTTCGGCGGACATTTCCGTCTGGGCCAGCAGCGGAAGCGTGCTCAGAAGAAGAAACGTACCTGCCTGAAAAAGCGAGTGTCCCGGCGCCCCGGAACTCCGCAGCAGCTTCCGCAAGAGTGACGGCCTCTTGGTGCTCTCCGCCATTTGAAAATGCTCCAACAGTGGTCGACGAGTTGAAGCATATCGGGAGGCGGAGGATCGGCCCTCCCTCAAATGGGGGAGACGCCCATTGCAGATCACCAGCCTCTTATCGGTCCGGGGCAACCATGATGCCAGGGTCGCGCTCTGCGGGCGCACGGCGTGCCCGCCATCACCATGGCGGGACCGGCACGACCCTGCCGCTGCTCAACTCGGTGACGGGCCCGCCGGCCGTGGATCTTTCGATCATTTTTTCGATTTATTGTTGAGGATTATTCTCAGGAATTCGGTCTTACCCAGTGAGGACCGTTGCGGGCCGTTCGGCCGCAACCCCTCAGGTGGGTAAACGGAGACCGAGTTCATGCCGGCAGCAGCAGGCCATTTTTCCATTCTCTAAGGCGCTTCTGATCGCGTCGACCGCCCTTGCAACGTCCGCAACCGGCGTTGCCGCCCAGGCGCAGACCCTCGCCCAGACAACCGCCTTCAACATCCCTGCGCAGCCTCTCGCCACCGCACTCAGCACATTCGCCAGCCAGGCTGGCGTGAAGATCGCCTACCCGGCCTCGCTTGCCGCGGGCCGCTCCGCCCGGCCGGTTCGTGGAAACCTCTCCACCGCCGAGGCGCTGCAGCGCCTGCTGGCGGGCACGGGTCTTTCCTATCACTTCGGTGCATCCGGAACGGTGACCGTCTCGGACCGCGTTTCCGGCGCGCATTCGACCCTCGCCGGCGAGGACGCGACGATGCTGGACGTGATCCAGGTCACCGGAGGCGCCGCCGCCGAGGGAGTCTACACGCCTTATGAGACGGCGGCGCCGGTCGCGCATATCGACCAGACCACCATCGAGCGCTATCGCGGCGCAGACCCCTCCGACATGTTCGCCGGCACGCCGGGTGTTCTTTCGGGTCACGCGCGCAACAGCGGCGGCAGTGTCGACATCAACATTCGCGGCCTGCAGGGGATGGGCCGCGTCACCACGAAAATCGACGGCAGCACCAATTCCGTGGTGGTGCCGCAAGGCTATCAGGGTCACGGGAACCGGACCTTCGTCGATCCCGACTTCATCGCCGGCATCGACATCACCAAGGGGTCGGACGCCGCCTCCAACGGCATTGCCGGCACGGTCTCGATGCGTACCCTCGACGCCAGGGACATCGTCGATCCGGGCAGAAGCTTCGGCGTGCGGATCAAGGGCGGCTTCGGAACCAACTCGTCGAGCCCGACGGCCGGCGCCAAGGGCGGTTACGCCTTCCCGACATCGCCCTCCGCTCCTCCGGTCGCGGTACCGTCCGCCTCGGGAATGGACCGTCCCGGCCTGCTGGAGCCGACCAACGGGTTTGGCAGCATCGTCGCCGGCTACCAGCAGGAGAACCTCGACGTCGTCCTCGGCTACGCGCACCGCAAGCGTGGCAATTACCATGCCGGCGAGAACGGACCGGCGGCGGCGCCCTATGTCGGTGGCCCGACACAGGTCTGCAACTCCTTCGGCTGGTGCACGACCTGGCCGCAGTTCGTCGAGGTCGGCGGACGTGACGAAGGCTTGGCGTTCAGGCTTTTACATTGCCGAGGACCGGCGGCTCGACGAGGTGCTGGCCGCCATCAACGCCTACCGGCCCGGCTGGATCGTTGCGCGCGGCGGTGCGGTCCGCTCGCTCAGGGTGAATGCCGTTCTGGACCTCGGTGCTCCGGACCAGTCGCTTGCGGCGCTGACTGAGGGCCTGCCGATCGATGTCTGGCACCTCTCCCCGTACCTGACGGTGGTCTCGGCATCCTGAACGGCACCCGTCTTCTTTGCCCGCGGAGCCGGGGTCAATGCCTGCGACATGGAAGGGTGCTGGTTCGGGGCAATCTTCTAGGCGCGTGGCCCGCTCAGGTCAATCGTCGCCGGGAGTGTGCCGGCCTCGTCCGGCGCGTCCTGCGCACGCAGCTCTCCCGATATCTACGCGATCAGCGCCACCATCAGGATGGTACAGGTCATGTCTGTTGCAGTTGGGTTCCGCATCTTGTCCCCGTGGTAAGCCCGCCAATAAGTTTTGGTTGGCTGCCGTCGGGCAGGGGAGCGCGACGGGAAAAGCCTACAGGTTGATTGTGCCGGGGCGTGCTGGCGGCGTCTCGCAGGTTGTGGCGCCGACCATGTCGGGGCGGCCGTCGTATCGCGCGGGCAACAGCTGCGCCATGTGCTCGGCAAGGCCGGGCGGAACGTCTGCAAGCCGGCCACCGGCGTCGAGATCGAGCGCGTGAAGCCAGATCACGCGGGCGCGCATCCGGGGCGTTTCCCGGATGGCGAAGCGCTGTCCACCCGCGTCTTCCGCGATTGCATCCCACTGGGTTTCGTCGAGATCCCGCCATTCGACGTTGAGATGAATTTCGGCATGGGCGAAGAGATTGCGCAGCGCCCGTGCCGGCTGGGTCGCCTTGCGGCGGATGTCGCCTGTCTCAAGGGAGGCTTTGACCGGCAGGGAGAGACCCGGGTGCTGGCGTGCCCAGGCGATGATCTCGCCGAGTGCACGCGCATGATAACCGACATGGGCGACGATCTCGCGGCGGGGCACACCTTCGATCGCCGAGGGCGCATCGAGATCGGCGTCGCTCAGCGTGTTCAGCAGCCTTGCAAAATATGCCGTGCCGCGCCGTGCCCAGGAAAGCTCGCGGACCGGAGCGTTCGCCGCGTCGTAGCGCGCGCCGGCTCCCTGCCGCTGGCGTAGCGCCGCGCGTGCCGCCTCGAGCCCGTCGGTCACCGGCACGGCGCTCATCGCCTGGCCGTCTCGACATGGGTGCGGGCAAAGTGCAGGCGCTCCATGATCGGTGCGTCGGAAAAGCGGAAGAGATCGAACTGCGTCTCCGCCTGCAGCGACCAGGAGATCCAGGAGGGAATGACGAACATGTCGCCGACGTCGAGCCTGTGCTCCTTGCCGTCGAGCACCACGGCGCCGCGCCCCTCGAAGACCTGGAAGACCGTGGACCCGACCTCGCGCCGGGTCGGCGTCTCGCAGCCCGCCCGGAGCCGGTGGAACTCGCAGCGGATCGTCGGCATCACGTCGCCGCCGGTCGTCGGATTGATGTAGCGCACAGCTGCATGCCCCTGTTCCACCGTCGCCGGCTGGCCTTCCTCCTCCAGCAGAAGTTGCTCGCTCAGCGCTCGGTCGGTGAACTCCCAGCGATAGGCGCCGATCGGCGTGTTGACGGTGTCCTGCAATCCTGACAGGGGGCGCAGGCCGGGATGGCACCACAGTCGCTCGCCGCGGGAGAAGCGGGGCGTTGCATAGTCGGTGACGCGGTCGGAGCCGAACTCGAAGAAGCCCACGTCATTATGTTGCGAGAACGGGATGTCGAGCCCGTCGATCCAGGCCATCGGCCGGTCGGTGTCGTTGTGATGGCCGTGGAAATTCCAGCCCGGGGTCAGCAGCAGGTCGCCCCGGCTCATGCGTACCGGGTCGCCGTTGACGACCGTCCACACGCCTTCGCCCTCGACGACGAAGCGGAACGCGTTCTGCGAGTGGCGATGTTCGGGCGCCGTTTCGCGTGGCCCCAGATACTGGATCGCCGCCCACAAGGTCGGGCTGACATAGGCATTGCCGCCAAGGCCGGGATTGGCGAGGCCGATTGCCCGCCTTTCGCCACCGCGCCCGACCGGAACCAGCTCTCCGGATTTTTCGGCCAGCGGCAACAGGTCCGACCATTTCCAGACATGGGCGAGCGCACGCGGCTTCGGATGGACCGGCATCAGGTCGCCGAGCTGCGTCCACAGCGGGATGAGGTGGTTCTCCTCGAAGCCCCGATACAGCGCACGCAACTCGGGCGTGTCTTCGGGCTGCATGGCGTGCTCGACGGTTTCGTGCGTCATGGCGTCGTTCATGGCAATCCTCGTTCCTGTCTGGAAAGGTCGGGGTCAGGCCGCGTCGGGCTGGTTCGGCGGGGCTGCGTCACGGAAGGCCGCGATGCCGTCTAGCCTGTCGAAAATGCCGGCAATGGTCGGCCAGGCGCTCGTGTCAATCTGGAAGCGCCGGTTGTTCCAGACCTGTGCATAGAGGCAGATATCGGCAAGGCCTGGTGTATCGCCATGGCAGAAGGTCCCGGTGTCCCGGTCCCGGACCAACGTGGCTTCAAGCGCGTCGAACGTCGCTGTGACCCAATGGGTGAACCACGCCTTCTGCGCGGCCTCGTCGGCGTCGAAATGCTCGGCGAGATACCCCAGCACCCGCAGGTTGTTGAGCGGATGGACTTCGCAGGCGATCATCTGGGCAAGCGCGCGAACCCGCGCCCGCCCGTCCGCATCGGCCGGCAGCAGGGGGGACTGCGGGCAGGTTTCGTCGAGCCACTCGATGATCGCCATTGACTGCGTCAGCACGCGTCCGTCCTCGCGCTCGAGCGCGGGAACGAGCCCTTGCGGGTTGAGGGCGAGAAACCGAGGCGTGCGCGTCTCGCCCTTGCGCAGCGCGTAGGCGACATAGCCGTAGTCCAGCCCCTTCAGGTTCAACGCGGCGCGCAGCCGCGTCGAGGTGGAGGAGCGGAAGAAGTTGTGCAGGGTCAGGGTCATCGTGTCACTCGCGCGGGCCGATGGTGGTGACGATCTCGCCGAGCCCCTCGATTGCAACGGTGCAGATGTCTCCCGCAACGAGAGGCCCTACACCCGCCGGCGTGCCCGTCATGATCAGGTCGCCCGGTCGCAGCACGATGGAATGCGACAGGATCGAGACGACTTCCGGCACCGACCAGATCAGCTCGGCAAGGTCGGCCTCCTGCTTGACCGTCCCGTTGACGGCGAGCCGGATGAAGCCCTTGTGCGGATGGCCGATGGCTTCCGCCGGATGGACCGGGCCGATCACGGCCGAGCGGTCGAACGCCTTGCCGAAATCCCAGGGCCGCCCCTTGTCGCGGGCGGCGAGCTGCAGGTCGCGGCGGGTCAGGTCGTTGCCGATCGCATAGCCAAAGACATGCGAAAGGGCGGTTTCGCGGGATATCTCGCGGCCTGCCGTGCCGATGACCGCGACCAGTTCGGCCTCGTAGTGAAAGTTCTCCGTCTCCGGCGGATAGGCGACCGTCTCGCCGCTCATCACCACGGCATCGGCCGGCTTGGTGAAGAAGAAGGGCGGCTCGCGGTCCGGGTCCTTGCCCATCTCGCGGGCATGGGCGGCGTAGTTGCGCCCGACGCAGAAGATCCGGCGGACCGGCAGCAGCGCCTCGCTGGCTGCGATCGGTACGGTGGGGACAGGAGCGGGCGGAAATATGTAGGACATCGGTGTTTCCTTCGCTGACATTGTGTTCGGGGAGGATGGGCGCGGTTCTAGCGGCCGGGAGCTTCGGCCATCCGGCGTCTCGAGACGTTGCGTCCCGCGTGCCACAGCAGGGCGAGGGCGAGAAAACCCGCGCCGTTGACCCAGAGCGTCGCCTCGCCGCCGATCCCCGGCGGCAACAGCAGCGCGATGCCGGCGGCGGCGATCGCCAGCCGCAGCAACGGGCCGGCCGGCCCGTGCAGCCAGCCGATGAAGGCCGCCGAGATCGCGTAGACCCCGAGCACTGCCGTCACGACGGCCAGGAGACTGTCGAGCGGGTCGCCGATCAGCAGCAGGGCGGGCGAGAAGACGAACAGGAACGGAATGATGTAGGCGGTCCAGCCGAAGCGCATGGATTCGATGGCGGTTGCCATGGGCGGTGCCTTGGCGATGGAGGCGGCGAAAAAGGCGCCAATGCCCACCGGCGGCGTCACCATCGACATCATGCCGAGGTAGAAGATGAAGAGATGGGCGGCGATGGGCTCGACACCGGATTCGATCAGCGACGGGGCGACCAGCACGGCAAGCAGCAGATAGACCCCGACCGTCGGCATGCCCATGCCGAGAACGAGACAGACGGCGGCGGAGATCAAAAGCAGGATGAAGAGGTTGCCCTGGCCCAGATCCACCAGCGCATAGGTGACGGCGAAGCCGAGGCCGGTGACGTTGAGCACGCCGATGATGAAGCCGGCGGCAGCCGAGATCATGACGATGTCGGTGATTGCCCCGCCGGTCTCCGCCATGCAGTCCCACAGGTTGCGCAGGCTCATCCGCGCCGGGCCGTAGCCGCAGGTGAGACCGATCGCCAGCGCCGCGAGGGCGCCCCAAAGCGCTGACGTTTCCGCCCGCTGGTTGAACCAGAACAACGCCGCGACGATAGCCGCGAAGGGAATAAGGAAGACCCATCCGCGCGCCATCACTTGCGATACGGACGGAATCTCCTCGCCCTCGATCGGCCGGATGTCCTGCTTGGCCGCCAGGAGGTCAGCCTGGGCGAAGAGCGAGACATAGTAGAGGAGGGCCGGCACGATGGCCGCGACGACGATTTCCGAATAGGGTTTTTGCAGGATATCGGCCATCAGGAAGGCGACGGCGCCCATCACCGGCGGCGCGATCTGCCCACCCGTCGAGGCGACGGCCTCGACAGCGGCGGCTGTGGTCCGGCGGAAGCCGGAATTGACCATAAGGCGGATGGTGACGACGCCGGTGGCGACGATGTTCGACACGACGACGCCGGAAATCGAGCCGAACAGGCCCGAGGCGACGATGGAGATCTTGGCCGCCCCGCCCCGGCGGCGGCCCATCGTCGCCATGGCGATGTCGTTGAAGAATCCGGCGCCGCCCGAATACAGCAGGATCTGTCCGAAAAAGACGAAGGCGATGACGACGGTGGCGGCGACATTCAGCGTCAACCCGAGCAGCCCGTTCGGGTCGAAGGCCAGATAAACCGCCATGCGCGCCGGCGCGACTTCCCGTGTCTGCAGAACGCCCGGCACCAGATGGCCGATCAGGCCGTAGCCGCAGATCGCCAGCACGACGATGACGAGCACCCAGCCGACGCAGCGGCGCAAGGCTTCGAGCACGAGCAGAAAGAGCAGGCTTCCCGCAACCAGCGCATCCCAGGGCAGCATCATGGCGCGCCCGACCAGCGATGGATAGGCCCAGGCCACGTAGAAGGACAGGGCCAGGCCGACGAGGCCGAGGACAGGGTCGAGCATCTGCTGCAAGCGGCCGGCGCGCCGCCGTCCTGCCGCGCCCTTGCCGAGAAAGACGAGGCCGAGGCTCAGGCCCAGCACCATGGCCAGGAACTGCTCGGTATAATAGGAATAACCGAGCCTTGAGCCGATATCGGCAGCCTGCGCCAGGGAAAGCAGCGTCAGCGTGCCGCCGAGCAGGGCCTTTAGTCCGAGAGGCGCGCGCGCGTCGCCATCTCCGGCAGTGCCGGAGTTTTTCGAAATCTCGTTGATCGCCATCATGTGTCCTGACGGATGCAGCGGGGGATTGGGCCGGACGGCTGCTGTAGCCGCCCGGCCATGCGTCCGGTCACTCGACCGGGGTCAGTTCCACACCGCGCGCCTTGAAGAAGGCCGCCGCCGCCGGATGGTATTCAAGCCCGGGATACTCCTTGTAGGCGCTTGCCAGATCGAGCGCGCGGAGTGGGGGATAGGCGGTGCCGATCGCTTCCGCCTCGTCGAACAGCACCGTCAGCAGGGTCTCCACCTGCGCGTCGGAGACATGCGTCCCGGCAACCAGGATGTTGTCCCAGGTCACGAAGGCCATCGGTTCCTTGACGCCGACGCGCGGCGGGGCCGGCGCAACCTGCGAGAAGTAGAAGGCCGGGCGGACCTGCCGGATCTTTGCCAATGTGTCGTCATTGGCCTCGACGGTCAGGAACCGCACGCCGCCGACCGATGCATCGACCTCGGCGACCTTGGGGCCGCCGACGGCGAAGAAGGCGCTGTCGACGCGGCCCGAGGCCATGTCGTCCGATCCGCGGATCAACTCGGGCACCGGCACCTGGCGAACGTCGTCCCAGGTGAGCCCGCCAGCGGCCAGGATGGCCGAGATGTGCGAGCGGGCAATCGGGAAGGCATCCCAACCGGAGGGCACGCTCTTGCCCTTCAGTTCGGCGACCGCCGTCATGCCGGAGCTCTCCTTGACATAGAGGCCGACGGGGAACGGGTTGATCCGTGCGACGACGCGCAGGTTCGGCATCGCCGCGTCGTATTCGCCGCTGCCCTGAAAGGCGGAGATCACGTCGTTGACGTCGTTGAGCGAGAACTCGGCGAGCCCCTCGTTGACCGACTGCATCATCTGCGCATTGCCGCCGTAGGGCTGCACGACCATGCGCATGTTCGCGCTTTCGCGCGCCTGGCCGGCGATGACCGAGGCCATCGTGTTCCACACCGATCCTTGCGGCGGCGTGGAGATCGACGCGACCTGAGCGGCGGCGGTTGCATTCAGGACGAGCGTCATCCCGGCAGCCAGCACGTATCGTGTCAGCGTGTGTTGCTTCGATTTCATGTCTTCCCTCCCTTTGAAAAATCGTATCGATGCCTGTCGGTCTCGCGTGCGCCGTCCTGCGATGCGCGAGACCATGAGGCCTCCCGTGTGCGTGTTCAGGGTGCCTGTTGCAGCGCCTGACGATCGATCTTGCCCGTGCCGGTCTTCGGCAACTCGTCGATGTAGTCGATGACGCGGGGGTACTTGAAAGGCTGCAGCTGCGACTTGACGTAGTCGCGCAGCCGGGCGCTCTGATCCTCGCCCTGTCTTGCCGTGTCGCGCAGCCGCACGATCGCCCGCAACGTCATGCGCCGGTCGGGCAGTTCATGGGCCATGACGGCGCATTCGTGCACGTCGGGGTGTTCGTTGAGGCAGCGTTCCACTTCCAGCGGCCAGACCCACTGGCCGGAAACCTTGATCAGGTCATCGGCGCGGCCCTGGAAATAGTAGTGGCCATCCCTCTCGATGAAGCGGTCGCCGGTATGGATCCAGCCACCGCGCATTGTGTCGCGGGTCTTGTCCGGCCGGTTCCAGTAGCAGGGCGCGGAAGAATGGCCGCGCACGAACATGACGCCTTCCTCACCAGGCACCGCCGGCTTTCCCTCCGCCGTCTCAAGGCGGATCTCGTAGCCCGGCACGCGCTTGCCGGCCGCCCCGATGCGGTGATCGTCGGTGCTGTTGGAGAGGTAGATGTGCAGCAGCTCGGTCGAACCGAGGCCCTCGGTCGGGCCGTGTCCGGTTCTCGCCTTCCAGGCATCGTAGACCTCCTGCGAGAGGATTTCCGCCGCCGACATCGACTGGCGCAGCGAGGAAAGGTCGCGGGCCTCGAGCGTTCCGGCCCGGGTCAGCGCCGTATAGAGCGTCGGCAGGCCGAACAGGACCGTCGGCCGCCATGTCTCGATCAGGGCGAGGACATCGTCGGGGCGCGGTTGTCCCGGCATCAGCAAGGTTGTCGCGCCGACCGAGAACGGGAAGGTGATGGCGTTGCCGAAGCCGTAGGCGAAGTAGATTTTCGGCACGGAGAAACAGATGTCGCCGGGCGCTAGCTTCAGGACATGGGTGCCGAAGGATGCCTGCGTGTAGGCCATGTCGTGGTGCAGGTGGACAACGCCCTTCGGCCGACCGGTCGAGCCGGAGGAGTACATCCAGAAGGCCATGTCGTCCGGGCCGGTATCGGCGCAGACGAGGCTGTCCGGCTGGTCCGATAGGAAATCGGCAGCCGGAACGTGACTGTCGCGCTCGGCCGGGCCGTTCGCGACAATCACCTTTTCCAGCGCCGTGCCTTTCAGCGTCTCGCCCTCGAACCGGTCGGCGAGCGAGGCCTCGCACAAGGCAATGCGTGCGCCTGTGTCCTTGAGGAAGAAGTTCAGCACGTCCGGCGTGGTCTGGATGTTCAGCAGCACCGGCACGAAGCCGGCGCGCACCGCGCCGAAGAAGGCTGCCGGATAGGTCGGCGTGTCGTCGAGGAAGAAGGGGATGCGTGCGCCGCGCTCCAGGCCGGCGGCGATGAAGGCATGACCCCAGCGCGATGCCTCGGCGATCAGCTCCCGGTAGCTGAGGGTGCCGCCGGGGCCGGTCACGGCGGCCTTGTCCGGGTTGCGCCCGAGATTGTCCCAAAGGATGGCCGAGCAGTTCGGGTGAGCGGTCTTGTCGAAACCGATCTCCGTGGCGCCCGGTGCGTCGTCGCCAACGGCATCGGTGACCTGCTGGTCGGCAGCCGTCGCCTTGAAGGCCTCGTAGCGCGTCATGAAACGCGGCGCGAGGCCGCGCAGGCGTTCCATGTCGACCCGTCCGGAGCGGGTCATGTAGTCGAAGGCGAAGTCGAGCGGGGCCAGATCCATCTTTTCCGCAAAGGTCTCGTACCAGGCGGCCGAGGTGTTGGCGGCATCGACAATCTTGCGGGCGACCGGCTGGCGCTCGTTCTGGTAGGAGGCCAGCGCCGCGTCGACATCTTCATGCGAGGCAAGCGCACGGACCAGCGCGATCGCGTCCTCCATGGCAAGCCGCGTGCCCGAGCCGATGGAGAAATGTGCTGTATGGGCGGCGTCGCCGAGCAGGACGTTTCGGCCGGCGACCCAGTTCCTGCACCACAGCCGCGGGAACTGCCGCCACAGCGAGCGGTTGGTGACGAGCGGCGCGCCCTGCAGCGTCTCGGCGAATATCTCACCGCAGATCCGGGCGCTTTCCGCCTCGCTCATCTCTGAAAAGCCATAGGCGCGGTAGGTCTGGTCGTCGCATTCGACGATGAAGGTGCTGCGGTCGGGAGCGTAGCGGTAGTGATGCGCGTTGAGCGCGCCCTTGCCGGTCCGGACGAAGCTCTGGGTCAGCGTGTCGAAGGCGCGCGGCGTGCCGAACCAGGCGAAGTGGTTGTCGAAATGATCCAGCCTCGGCTCGAACGCGGCCTGAAGCTCCTGCCGCACGAGCGAGTTGAGGCCGTCCGCACCGACGATCAGGTCCGCATCGAACGCGTCCAGCGACGAGACCGCATGTGCGAAGCGCAACTCGACACCCAGCGACGCCGCCTGGCGGCGGAGGATCTCGATCAGCTCCAGCCGTCCGATCGCTGAAAAGCCGACCCCGTCCAGAGTGATCCGCTCGCTCGGCAGGTTCAGCGTCATGTTCTGCCAGCGCTCCATGTGGGGCGTGACGAGTTCGTGGATGTCGGGGTCGTCGGCCTTCAGGAAATCGAGCGCCTGATCGGAGAACACCACGCCGAAGCCGAACGTCGCACCTTCCGGGTTCTGCTCGCTCACGCGCACATGCACATGCGGCATCAGCCGGCGCAGCAGGATCGCCGTGTAGAGCCCTGCGGGGCCTGCGCCCAGCACCTCGACCTTTGAAAGTCCGCTCATGTTCCTCCCCTTTCCTGTCGACAAGCTTGACGCGGGAAGATACGTATAATTTCACATGATGCAACTGATTTTGGATTATGAAAGAATGAGCGAGCAAAAACACAGCTTTTCCCTACGTGTCAGCTTCGGCGACTGTGACCCGGCGGGCATTGCCTACTACCCCAATATCCTTGGCTGGCTCGACCGCGCCTTTCACGACTGGCTGTGGGATTTCGGCGGACACGACGCGTTGTGCGAACGGGTGGGCGCGCTCGGGATCGGCTTGATGGATGTGTCGGCGCGGTTCCTTAAGCCGCTACGGAACGGCGACAGGCTGATCGTCGAAATGAGCGTCGAGGAATGGGGGGAAAAGGCGCTGCGCCTGGCCTATGAGCTGCGTTCCGGCGAAAGCCTGATGGCGCGGGGCCGCGAAACAAGGGGACTGTTCGCGCAAGGCGCGGCCGGTATGATGGCGGCAAGACTCGACCCCTTGCGCCGGATACTCGAAGGTCATGAAAAATAAAAAGAACGAAGCGCCGGACACTGAACCTGCCGGCGAGCCCTCCGGCGGCATCCAGTCGCTGGACGCGGCTCTTAGATTGCTGCGGGTGATGTCCGGATACGGTCGGGCGGTGTCGCTGTCGGAGCTTGCACGCGACTGCGACATGCCGCTCAGCAAGGCGCACCGCTACCTGGCATCCTTCATCCATGCCGGCCTTGTCGAGCAGGCCGGCCGGTCGGGGAAGTACGATCTGGGAACGGGGGCGGTCCGTCTCGGGCTCGCCGCCCTTGGTCGCCACGACTTCGTCAACCGGACTGCCGAGGAATTGCCGGAACTGTGTGCCGACACGGGCCTGACCGGACTGCTGTCGGTCTGGGGCAATCAGGGGGCTACCGTCATCCGGTGGGAACGGACCGCGTCGCCGACCATCACGTCAATGGGGCTTGGAACCACCTTGCCGTTGCTCAATTCGGCAACCGGCCGCGCGTTTCTCGCCTGGGCGCCACCCGGCGTCATCCGTCCGATGCTGGACATCGAACTGCGTCATGCAAGGCGCAACCCGGAGCTGATTTCGGACCTCACGGCAACGGCGCAGGGGGTGGCGAGCTTGCGCGAGGAGATTCGCAATGCCGGATATGCCACCGTCGACGGACGGTTCATCCCCGGTCTGGTGGCGATCGCCGCCCCGGTCCTCGACTGGCAGAACGAGGCACAGGCGGTCGTGACCCTGATCGGAACCGATCAGGGCGTCACCCGTCCACAATCGGACGCGGTCGCCAGCCTGATGGAGTTTGCAAGGAAACAGTCGCTGGCGGGCACGCAAGAGGACGGCTGACTCGCGATATGGGGTGAGGCCCGCGCGGGCCGGCTCCGGCAAGAACCGGTCCGCGCGGCAGGCTTGGTTTTATTCCGGCTTGCGGAAAAGCTGGATGCCCCAGGCCAGATGCCCGGCATCCGCGGCCTTGACCCAGTTCTCCAGTCCCACGGCCATCTTGTCGAGATACTCCGCCGAAGCCTCGTTCGCGCGGAGCGCGTCGTAATTGGCCAAGAGCTCTTCCCGGACACGTGCGTAATGGGTGCGCAACTGACCGGTCAAATCTTCCTGGGCGAGGATCTCGAAACCGAGCGAGCGCGCCGCCTCGCGATAGAAGCGGAATGAACCAAGGCTCGTCAGGTTGAGGCGGTCATAGACCGGCTGCAACACGCCTTCGGGCACGTCGTCCGCCTGCATCGGGTCGGTGAAGATGAAGTGGCCTCCGGGCTTGAGAACGCGCCAGGCCTCCTGCAGCACGGTCTGGCGCTGGTCGGAATGAAGGATGGCATCCTGGCTCCACAGCACGTCGTAGCTGGCGTCCGCCTCCGGGATGTCCTCGAACACGCCGTGAACGACCTTGATCCTGTCGGCGACGCCTGCGCGGCGATTGCGATACCTGTTGGTGTCGTTCTGCGTCTCGGAAATATTGAGACACGTTGCAGAGCAGCCGGTTCGTTCGACCAGTTTTCGCATCGCGCCGCCATAGCCCGCGCCCAGGTCGAGCAGGCGCGTGTCGGCATTCAGCGCAGGCAATTGCTCGACCATCCGTTCGATCGTGGCATTGCTCGCCTCGCGGATTTCGCTCGTTTCGTCATAGAGGCCGATATGCAGGTCCTCGCCGCCCCAGATCGTGCTGTAGAACGTGTCGGCGTCATTGCTGTCGTAGTAATCCTCGGCGACGTCGCGAACGTCGGTTTCGTCGTTGTCGCGCGTGCCGCCTCCCCAGCGAACCAGATGAACCGTCGATTTCTCGGCGACATGGACGAAAAAGTCCGGCTCGCTCTCCGCATAGGTCTCCTGAAAGTCACCATAGGTGCGAACACGCGCGAATCCGGCTTCGGAGAGCAATTTTCGCATGTAGTTCTTGCGAATAGGAAACATGTTCAACGTGTAATCGGAGCCATCCGGAAAGCTGTATTTGAATCGAGCCAGACTGTCGTCGATGTGCTCGGGCTCGGCAGTAACCTTGTCGCCGCAATAATAATATTTATGCTTGGACTGAAAGCCCTGGTCCAGCATCATGTCGTAATTGCGCTGGTCGAGGATCAGGATGCCGTCATGCTTGAGGGCGGCATAGAATTCCGCCAATGCGCGACGGCGGTCGGCTTCGTCGTGCAGATGCGTGAAGGAATTGCCAAGGCAAATGATCGCGTCATACTTGCCGTTGATGTCGCGGTTCAGCCAGCGCCAGTCGGCGTGAACGGTCTTGAGGATCAGGCCTCGTTGCTGGCTGTTGTTGAAGGCCTTGGCCAGCATCGCCGCCGACCCGTCGGCGGAGGTGACGTTGAAACCGGCTTCGGTCAGGCGCACCGAGTGGAAGCCCGTGCCGGTGGCGACGTCGAGAACCGTTTCCTTGCCCCGGGCGCGCAGCACGTCGATGAAGAACTGCCCCTCGCTCTGGGCCCGTGCGTCCCAGTCGATCAACTCGTCCCACTTCTCGACGAAGGACATCACATACTCGCCGCGATAAAGATCGGTCTCCCTGTCTTCCAGCGGGTTCTCGCCATAGACCTGTTCCCGGGGCTGAAGGTCGGAATTGACGGGTTTTCGGGCGACATAGCTCATCTTGATCTCCTTCAAGTGGGCACGGCTTATCAAGTGGGCACGACATGGCTGCCGCAGCCCGCAAGGCGCGTGTCCTGGGCGCGTGAACGAGGGGACGCCACGCGCGGTTCGATAGCTGCTAGCGCCGTCGGTCCGGGGCGGCATCGTGAGATGCAGGGACAATCGCGACGCCGGCACACGCTGCTGGATGCCACTCCGTCACAGGAGCGGCACGCATGCCGACAGGTTGCGCGCACGAACCCTCGTCGGGCCCAAGCGCCAGTGGATGAAGCTGCGCAACTCTGATTTGAACCGCACTATAACGACGGTCAGGGACGATGCAAGTCCTGGGCGGAGATTGACGAGGCGGCCTCAGCGTATGAAATACACGTCCTTGTTATTTTTATAGTTTCGTCGAAATGAAAGATTTATGACAAGCGATTACGTGCAGCTTTGTGGGATATTTTAATGAGCGGCTTTTAACAACGATCTACAAGATTTTTAATCTGGAATAGATGAAAGAAAGACACGCATCCCGGCGCTCGGCCGCGCTCCGGGGAGGTGGCGCAGTTCGGTGGAATTCAGGCCCTGGCGCTTCGGCGCGCATCGCGCGGCGACAGTCCGAACTCGCGTTTGAAGGCGGTGGCGAAATTGGCCGCGCTTGTGTAGCCGGCCGCATGAGCCGCTTCGGAAACCGGTATGCCTTCCCGCTCCAGCAACTGCCGCGCCCGCACGAGCTGGGTTCGACGGGTGTATTCGGAGACGGTGCTGTCGTGCGCGATGCGGAACAGTCGCTGCATCTTGCTGACGCTGACACCGCAAAGCCTGGCGATCTGGTCGAGCGGGAGACCTTCGGCGTCCGGCCTTGCCATGACGTCCTTGATCGACTGCAGGCGCTTCTGCTCGACGGGGGAGAGTTGGCCGCGCGTCATGACCCGCCCCTCGCTTGCCAGTGCCGTGAAGGCCTCCGCCACGAGATCCAGCGCCCGGCTCTCCAGATAGAGGCCTTCCGGATAGGTTCCGTTGTGCGGGGGATGCAGCATCTGCTCGGCGATGGCAATCAGTGCCGGGCTGGCAGCCCAATCGAAGCGAGCCAGATGCGTCTTGCAGAATGCCTGGACGATTTCATGCCCGGCAATGCCCTCGAAGCCGCTTTCGGCGATCCATTCCGGAGACATGGTGACGATCACCTTGCGCATGTGATCGCCCTTGTGGGCGTGGCGGACAAAGCGATCCGGCCGGGCCCGCGAAATCATTACGCCGCGCACGGGTTCATCGCCGCGCCGGCCAACGTCGAGGGGGACGCCGCCGATCGTGGCATCCACGCCGCCACTGAGGAAGATCATGATCGTCAGACCGGGCGGTTGCTCGATTGCTGTCACCAGATCCTGCAGCGTCACGGTGTCGGAGGTGTGAACATTCAGACCCCGTCGCAGCCGGGTCATGCGGTGATCACCGTGCAACACCGCGCCGCTGGAGGAGGTCAGTGGCCGAAGCAGACGGAATCCCGGTCCGGTCACGGCGGCACAGTCATCCAGATCTGTCGCGAGAACGTCGTTGTCTCTGATATTACAACCGGTTGCCATCTCTGGCCGCCTTTCATGCGCGCACCGCGAGACGCGCAAACATCTTTGACGTTTGCGCAAAGGTAGGGCGGTGGCATTCGTCGAGGCCTTCCTCTAACAAACATGAGTGTTTTTATCAAGTTTGCGCTCGGCAAATGCGCCCGGGCGGTGTATGGGGGTGAGCATGGCTACGAAGATGGGCCACGGGATGGTCGCTGGCGGTTTCGCCATTCGGATGAGCGGTATGCTGCTCGCAACGACGGCCGTCAGCCTCGTGCTTGAGAGTGCGGCGTTCGCGCAGGGCGCGGAACCGACGGTTCTGGACAGGATCGTCATCGAGGGCGCGAGCTACGAGACCGACGATAGCGACAGCTACACGACCAATCTGATCAGCGTCGGCGAGAAGGATGTGCTTTCCGTCCGGGAGATCCCGCAGTCGACGACGGTGCTGACGCGCGAGCGGCTCGAGGACGGCGGCTACACCTCGCTCGACACGGCCCTGCGCGAGACCCCCGGCATCGTCGTGCTGAACAACGACAATGGTCGGTCCAGTCTGTTCTCGCGCGGTTTCGAGTTCGACAACCTCTATTTCAACGGGTTGCCGGCGCCGCTTTCCAGCGTCTACGGCACACAGCCCGACATGGCGATCATCGACCATGTTGAGATCCTGCGCGGCCCGGCCGGCCTGTTCGGCGGCGCCGGCGAGCCGGCCGGTGCCATCAACATGCGGCTGAAGCAGGCCAAGAGCGAGTTCGAGGCCCGCTTCGAGGGAGCGTTCGGTTCCTGGGAGCACAAGCGCGGCGAGGTGGACGTCACCGGCCGGTTGAACGAATCCGGCTCCGTGCGCGGTCGTTTCGTTGGTGTCTTGCAGCATGAGAACGGCTTCGTCGACAGTGTCGAGAACGGTGTCGGCGTCGCCTATGGCACCATCCAGGCCGATATTGGCGACAGCACCACGGCGACTTTCTCGGTCAGTCACCAGGTGCGCGACATCACGCCGTTCAACGGCCTTCCGACCTTCCAGGACGGCACGCTGATCGATCTTCCGCGCTCCACCTTCACCGGCGCCGACTGGAACCGCTTCGACAACAGCGTCACCGACTATATCGGTGAACTGGAACACAAGTTCGACGACGGTGGCCACGCCAAGCTCTCCGCACGCTATCAGGCCACGGATGCCGACTTCCTCTATGCTTGGGCGAACGGCTACGCTGCGCCGAACGGCGACATCATCTCCGGCGGCGGCGACACGTCCGACACGCGCTGGCTGGCGCGCGACTACGAGGCGGGTTCGCTCGCCATCGATGCGCATGTCAGCAAACCGTTCGAGCTGTTCGGCCAGGAGCACAACATCATCCTGGGTGCTGACTACCAGAACCAGGACATCACCATGCTGCAGGGCGCCGGTGTGATCGCCGGCAACCAGAACATCTACGGCTGGAACTCGGCGCTGCCCGAGCCGACGGTGAACTACACGGTTCAGCAGGGCACGAAGACCGACCGTTTCGGCATCTACGGCCAGCTCCGCGTCAAGCCGATCGACCGGCTCACCCTGATCGGCGGCGGCCGCCTCAGCTGGTACAACGCCACGACGACCAACCTGGTCAGCGGTGCGATCACCAGCAAGCAGCAGGTCAACGCCAAGGTGACGCCCTATGCCGGCGTCGTCTTCGACGTGACCGACTGGCTCTCGGCCTATTCGAGCTACACCGAGATCTTCCAGCCGCAGACGGCAACGGACGCGGCCGGCAACATCCTCGACCCGCGCGAGGGCCGGCAGTACGAGGTCGGCCTCAAGGCCGAGCTCTTCGACAGCGGCGTCAACGCTTCGCTTGCCTATTTCAACCTGCGCGACACCAACCGGGCGATCGCCGATCCGCTGGTTCCCGGCGCGTCGGTCGCGCAGGGCGAGGTCGAGGTGCAGGGCATCGAGCTGGAAGCCTCCGGCTCGCCGCTGCCGGGCTGGGAGGTTGCCGGCGGCTACACCTATACCGACAGTCGTTTCCTGAACTCTGCGCAGGCCGGGCAGACCTTCAGCACGTACACGCCGCAGCACATGTTCCAGTTCTGGACCAAATACACATTCGACGAGACCGCGGGTGCGTTCGAGGGCGTTTTCGTTGGCGGCGGCGTCACTGCCTTCAGCTCGTTCTCCAGCGTGTCGCAGGGCGTCACCATCAAGGCGCCGGGCTACGTCACCGCCGACCTGATGGCCGGCTACAAGATCAACGACAACTTCACCGCCACGCTGAACGTCAACAATGTCTTCGACCAGAAGTACTACTCGCGGGTCGGCGGCACCTCGGTGTTCAACTTCTATGGCGAGCCGCGCAGCGCGACCTTCCGTCTGTCGGCAAAGTTCTGATCTCGTCCGCGCCGCGGATACACCACAGCAACGGGGCGGATGATCCGCCCCATTCGGGTACAACTCGAGAGCGGACAGGTTCATTCATGCCGGGCATCCAGACAACGGTCGCGACCGCCAATGCTTCGCGCTACCTGCAGCAACTGTGCAAGCACTTTGCCCACAAGGTCGAGGTCAGCTTTGACGCACAGACGGGCAAGGTCGACTTTCCCTTCGGCGACTGCCGCATGTGGGCGGACGATGGTGCTCTGAGAATCGAGTGCGTGTCCGAAACACAGGAGACGCTGGCGCGGACGCATTTCGTCGTTCATGACCACCTGACCCGCTTTTCCTGGCGGGAGAAGCCGGACATCGTCTGGGAGCCGAAGGTCCAGGCATGACGCGCAACGTGATCCGGTCCGGATGGTTGATTGCGGCCGTCGCGCTTCTCGCGGCGGCTGTCGTGCGTGGTGCGCAGGCGGAAGAGGTCTCGCGGCCTGTGGCAATCGAGGGGGCAGTGGAGATACCCTTCGTCTCCGAGGCCTCGGGAGAGGCGTTCCGCCTGCTCCTGTGGCGTCCGGACGGGCCGGCTCCGAAGGGCGGGTATCCGGTGCTCTACAGCTTCGACGGCGAGGACAGTTTCGCTCTTCTGACCGACATCGCCCGCATGCTCAATCCGGCTGCCACCAGGGTTGGCGTCGCTCCGGTCGCGGTCGCCGCCATCGCCTACCCGCCGGGCAGGGCGAGCCCCGACCGCCGGGTCTTCGACCTGACCCCTCCCGCCGCTTCCGCGACGGGGAGCCACCGGATGCCGGAGCGGCCGAACGGAAAGCCCTGGCCGAAGCTTGGCGGCGGCGACGCCTTTCTTGACATGCTGGAAAGCGAGGTGAAGCCGCGCGTGCGTTCAGCGCTGGGCGTCGAGACGGCCGCTCAAACACTGTTCGGCCATTCGCTTGGCGGTCTGATGGTGTTGCGCCGCCTCGTTACGGATCCGACTGCTTTCGACTGCTATGCCGCGAGCAGTCCCTCGCTATGGGTCGACGATCGCCGGATGCTTGCTGACATGGCCGCGTTCCTGGCGTCGTCGCCGAAGGAAGGCCGCAGGCCGCGCCTGCAGGTGTCGGTTGGCAGCGCGGAGGAAGACCTCGGCCCCTTCGATCCGGTTCAGGGGAAAGAGCTCGAGGCGCGCCGCCGCTGGATCGCCAACAACGCCATGGTCACCAACGCCCGCTCCCTTGCAAGGGTTGCCGAAGCGGGAAAGGGGCGCGCCGTGGCCTTCGCCTACCGTGAATATGAGGCGCGCGCCCATCAGCCAGCCAAGGTCGACGCCGCCCTCGATGCGATCGGACTCGCGCTTGAATGTGCCGGCCGTTAGCAGTTCCACACATCCAACGGATGGAAGACATGTCCTATATCGCTCTTGCCCAAATGCTTCTGTTGCCGGTGCTGGCATTGGCTGCGGGGCCGATGCTTCTCCTTGCCCCGCATGCGCATGCCGAAACACTGCGCATCGAACATACGCAGGGTGTTACCGAGGTGCCGCGCCTGCCGCAGACCCTGCTCGTCTTCGATCTGGCCGCACTTGACACGCTCGACGCGCTGGGCGTCGAACCGGCCGGCGTGCCGGAGGGCGTGAAGCCCGCCTATCTGAGGAAGTACGATGCGGATCGCTACGCAAAGATCGGTTCGCTGTTCGAGCCGGATTTCGAAGCCGTGGCCGCCGCCGCCCCGGACCTGGTCATTGTCGGCGGGCGATCGGCGGCCCAGTACCGCGAACTCTCGAAGATCGCTCCGACAATCGATATGACGGTCGACACCGGCAACTACTTCAAGGACGCAGCCGCGAAGATCCTGTCCATGGCGCGTATTCTGGACAAGGAGCCGGAGGCGGCCTCGCGGCTTGAGGCGCTGGAGGCATCCGTTGCAAAGCTGAAGGAGCAGGCCGGCGGTGTCGGCACGGCGCTTGTCATCATGACGACGGGCGGGCGCATGAGTGCCTACGGGCCCGGGTCACGCTTCGGTGTCATTCACACGGAACTCGGCATCAGGCCGGCCGCTCCGGACCTGACGGTGGCGACGCACGGACAGGCCATATCCTTTGAGTTCATCCTCAAGGCCGACCCGGACTACCTGTTTGTCATTGACCGCGATGCCGCCACCGGACAGAAAGGGCAGGCGGCCGAGGCTCTTCTCGACAACGACATCGTCCGCAAGACACGGGTCTGGGAAGCCGGCCGAGTGGTCTATCTGGATCCCGATAACTGGTATCTCAGCGGCACCGGCCTCACCGCCATGCAGGCGATGGTCGAAGAGATTGCCAAGGCAATCCAATAGGGCAGCAGGTGCCCGTGGCATCCCAAATGCAAGCAAGAACACTTCGCTCGACAATCGGCGGCCTGACGGCCGGTCTTCTGGTGCTGGGGGCCCTGGCGGCTGCGAGCCTTTTCATCGGCGTTGCGGACCTCACGCCGGCCCGTCTTGCCGACCCTGCAACGCGCGAGGCCGCGATGTCGACGCTGATGGACAGTCGTCTGCCGCGCACGATGGCCTTGCTTTTGTCCGGCTCCTGTCTGGCGATTGCCGGCGTCATCATGCAGATGCTGACACGCAACCGCTTCGTCGAACCGACAACTGCCGGTACCACCGAGGCGGCCGGTTTCGGCATGCTGGTGATGCTGCTTCTGTTCCCCGGGGCGCCGGTGGTGATCAAGTCACTGGTCGCGGCAGGCTTTGCCTGCGCCGGCACGGCCGTGTTCCTGCGCCTGCTGCGGGCGGTGCCGCCAGGTGCGCCACTGCTGGTTCCGCTCACAGGCATCATGTTCGGCGGGATCGTCGGGTCGGTGACTGCCTTCATTGCCCATCGCTACGGGCTGATGCAGTCGCTTGGCGCATGGCGTAACGGAGACTTCTCCGTCGTGATCTCCGGGCGGTATGAACTGCTCTGGCTCACCTTGGTCCTGAGTGTCGCGGCCTATCTTGCGGCCGACCGGTTCACCATCGCCGGGCTGGGCGGCGACATGAGCCGAAACCTGGGCCTCGACTACGGGAAGACCATGGCGGTCGGCCTCGTTATCGTATCGCTGGTTTCGGCCCTGGTCGTGACCACGGTCGGATCGATCCCGTTCCTGGGCCTTGTGGTTCCCAACCTCGTCAGCCTGGCGGCCGGGGACAACCTGCGTCGAACGCTGCCCTGGATGGCGATTTCCGGAGCCGCGGTCGTCCTTGTCTGCGACATGGTCGGGCGTTTGATCGTGGCACCTTACGAGATCCCGGCGGGCACAGTCTTCGGGGTGCTTGGCAGCGCCGTCTTCCTCTATCTGCTGCTGGGGCGCTCGACCCGTGCGGCGTGACGAGGTGGCAGGGGCGGGCCCGGTGACGAGGCCGCGAACGGTTCTGCTGGTGCTCGCCTGCACGGTCGTTGCGGTGGCCGTTATCTTCATGACGCTCGATGTGCGGGGCAACTGGGACTATGTGCTGGCGCTTCGCGCCCGCAAGCTGCTGGCGATTTGTGTTGTGGCGACGGCGATCGCGGTCTCGACCGTGGTCTTCCAGACGATCGCCGGCAACCGCATCCTCACCCCGTCCATCATGGGCTTCGATGCGCTCTATGCATTGCTACAGACGGTTTTCGTGTTCGTCCTGGGCACCGCGCGCCTGTCTTCCGTCGATCCGAGGTTGCTCTTCGCCGTCGAGGCGGGCGCGATGCTCCTGTTTTCCGTGCTGCTCTATCGTTGGCTGTTTCTGGGCGCGCGGCAGAACCTCCATCTGTTGTTGCTGGTCGGTGTGGTCTTCGGACTTTTCTTTCGCGGCTTGATGGTGCTTCTGCAGCGGGTGATCGACCCCAACGAGTTCGTTGTCCTGCAAGACCGGCTCTTCGCCAGTTTCAACGGGGTCGCACCCGACCTCCTTCTCGTGGCGACGCTCGTGACGGGCGGCGTCTGCCTGCTCGTCTGGCGAATGCGGGACAGGCTCGATGTCCTGCTCCTTGGTCGAGACCAGGCGATCAACCTGGGACTGGACTACCGCCGCATGGTGTCGCTGATCCTCATCCTGGTCTCGCTCCAGGTGTCCGTGGCGACAGCACTGGTCGGCCCGCTCAACGGGTTCGAGCCCATCAGCTTCTTCGGGCTGCTCGTTGCCAATGTTACTTACCTGCTGATACCCGGCTTTCGGCATGGTCAGGTACTGACCGGGGCGGTGCTCGTTGGCATCCTGCTCCTGCTCGGCGGCCAGTTGGTGCTCGAGCAGGTTTTCGGTCTGGGCTCGGCGGTCGGCATCGTCACCGAGTTCGTCGGCGGGACGATGTTCATCATCATGCTGCTGAGGGGAATGGCGCGTTGATCGAGATCGACGGACTGACAAAGTCCTACGGGAGGCGCATCGTCGTCGACGGCGTCAGCCTGACCATCCCGCGCGGCGGGTTGACGGGGATCATCGGGCCTAACGGGGCCGGCAAGTCGACGCTGCTGGGCCTTGCCTCGCGCCTGCTTGCTGCAGACCGGGGAACCGTCACGGTCGACGGGCTCGATGTCGCGCGCGCATCCGGCGAACTTCTTGCAAGGCGGCTCTCCGTTCTCAAACAGGAAAACCGGGTCGCCGCACGGCTGACGGTGCGCGATCTCGTCGCCTTCGGCCGCTACCCCCATTCGCGCGGACGCCTGTCCTCCAGCGAGTGGGCGCATGTGGAAAAGGCACTGGCTTTCCTCGACCTGCAGCCGATCTCAGGCAGCTTTCTCGACGAGCTTTCCGGTGGCCAGAGGCAGCGGGCCTATGTGGCGATGGTGCTGTCGCAGGACACCGACTACATGCTCTTCGACGAGCCTCTGAGCAGCCTTGACATTCGCCATGCCGTCTCGATGATGCATCTTCTGCGCAACGCCTCGCGGTCGTTCGGCAAGGCGGTGGTCGTCGTGCTGCACGATATCAACATCGCCGCCAATTTCGCCGACAGGATCATTGGCATGAAGGATGGCCGGGTCGCCTTTCACGGCGACACTGCGGACGTCATGACCGGTGCCTTCCTCAGCAGCATCTACGACATCCCGATCAGGGTTCACCGCCTGGAGGGGCAATACGTGACCACCTACGCGTTGCCGGGCGGGCCCGAAGGGGGAGCGGGCGAGGATCCGGTCCTGGTGGCTGGCGATTGATCCGCGACCCGGCGCAGACCCGTTCACGTCCGGCCGCGCGCCTCTAGAGCAGTGAGGGTACCAGGGTCGCAAGCGCCGGAAACACATAGACCAGCACGGCGATGGCGAGGATCATGGTCCAGTAGGGCGCAAGCCCGCGAAAGACTTCGGAAAGCCGCAGCTCCTTGTCCGGTATCGCGGCCAGGACGACAAACGCGCCGATCCCGAAGGGAGGTGTCAGGACGCCCGCCTCGATGACCAGGATGCCGACGATCGCAAACACCATCGGGTCGATGCCCATGGCCTGTGCGATTGGCCAGAACAGCGGCACCGTCAGCAGCATGATCGAGATGCTGTCGACGAAACAGCCGAGCACCAGCCAGATCGCCGCCATGACGAGGATTGTCCCTGTCGGACCAAGCTCCATCGTCTCGAACAGCATGCCGACGAGCTGCGGGATGCCGGCAAGCGCCAGCAGCTTGGAATACATCGCCGCGCCCAGCAGCAGGAGCATGATCGGGGTGACGACCATGCCTGCCTCGCGGGTCGCCTCGACGATGGCGGTGCGGCTCATTCCCTTTGCCAGGGCCAGCAGCAAGGCGCCGGCAAGACCGACCGCGCTGCCTTCCGTCGGTGTGAAGAACCCGCCCCAGATGCCGCCGAGCGTCACCAGAATGATCAGCAGCACGCCGCCGATGCCGACCGGGTCGGGCCGCGTCGCCGTGGCGTCAGCCACCGCCGTCTCCGATCTGACCATCTCCGGATTGCGGATCGCGCGCACGACACAGTAAAGGCCGAAGAGAACGGCAAGGGCGATGCCAGGCAGGACACCGGCGGCGAAAAGCCTGCCGATCGACTGTTCCGTCAGGATTGCCCAGACGATCATGAACACTGAAGGCGGGATCAGCAGGCCGAGCACCGACGAGCCGGCGATGCAGCCGGCGGCGAAGCTGCGTTTGTAGCCTGCCGCCTGCATCGAGGGATAGGCGATGTGGCTGAACGTGGCGGCCGCGGCTACGCCGACGCCGGTGACGGCCGCGAAGAGCGCGTTGCCGGCCACGGTTGCCACTGCGAGCCGGGCCGGAACACGGCTGAAGGTGCGGTTGGCGGCCGTGAACAGATCGGTCGCCGCACCCGAGCGGGCGATCAAAAGGCCCATCACCGCAAACAGCGGGATCACCATCAGGTTGTAGTCGCGGATGCCGTCGAAGGCGGTCTGCTGCAGCAGACCCAGTGTCATCCACCAGTCCTGGAACAGCAGATAGAGGCCGACGGTGGAGCCGATCAGGAAGGAGAGCGCGATATGGACGCCCGCCAGCGAGAGCACGAAGATGAGGCCAAGCGCGATCACCGCAGTTTGTTCGATCATAGGGAAGTCCTTTGCAGGGACACGCGCGCCTTCGTCAGGAAGGCGATGGCGAGCAGGCACCACAGAACGGCGACCGCAAGGCGAACCGGCCAGGCAGTGACGCGAAAGGCGTCGGTGCCGAAGAATTCATGGGTGCGGTAGGCCTGCAGTATCGGTTCCACGGCAAAGGCTGCGAGGCACAGGAACAGTGCGGCGCCGATCACGTTCGCCGCGGCCATCGCGATGGCGAGCAGCCGGCCCGGAAGCTTGTCCAGAAGCAGCGTCATCTGCAGAAGCCGGTCCCGCAGCAGGGCTTTCATGGCCTGCAGGAACGTGACAAGCACAAGGGCGATGGCCACGAGGTCGGCGGTTCCGGCGAAAGGCTGGCCGAAGGCAAGCCTTGCCACCACGTCGTAGACGATCAGCGCCGCGCAAAGATAGACGACGAGGCTGCCGGCATCTGCCAGCAGGCCCGCCGCCCGGTGGATGAAGCGTTCCATGTTTTTCCCCGTTGGACGAATGGCTCGAACGGATTTCCGGCCGGGCAGGGACCCGGCCGGTTCCCTCGGCTCAGAAGGTGTAGTCCGTGGGGAAACTGTAGCCTTCTTCCGCAAGAATTCGGATATAGGCTTTCAGGACATCGGCGGTCGGGTATTCCCTGTCGGCGAGGCCGGCGACCGAGTTCGCCGGGATGCCGGCAACGGCCTTGGCCCAGCGGGCTCGCTCCTCGTCGGAAAGGTCGCGCACGGTGATGCCTTCGGCCTCAAGCCGCTCGGCCACCGCCTTGTCCCGTTCGGCGCTGCGCGCGGCCACCATGATCGCGGCTTCGGCGGCCACCTCGTCGATGATCTTCACCACCTCTTCGGGCAGGCGCGCGCGCGTGTCCTCGTTCATGAAGGCGACGAAGGTGGAGAGCGACCCGAAGCCCGTGCGGGTGAAGGTCGAGGCAACCTCCTTGAGCCGGAAGGCCTCCATGCCAGAGATGAAGAAGAGGCTGCCTTCCGCCAGGCCCGTCTGCATGGCCTGGTAGTGCTCGCCGATGCCAAGGTTCACCGGAACGGCCTCGATGGGAACGAAAAGCGGTGCGTTGGTTCCCGCCATGGCGATGCGCCGGCCCTTGAGCTCGTCGATGGACGTCCAGTCGAAATTCGTGGCAAGGCCATAGGCCTCGGTGACCATCATCGACAGGATATGGGCGTTGTAGGGCTTCATGCTCTTCTGGAGGCTCGGCACCTCGTCGAGCATGCGGGTCGCGACCCGGCCCTGGAGCACCGGGTCGGCGGTGGTGAACGGCACCATGGCGCTGTAGTTGAGGAGTGCCGCCCGCGATTGCTCGAAGCCGATCGGCGAAAGCCCGATATCGAGCGTGCCGCGCTGAACCGCCTCGATGGCGCCGTCGACCTTGGCGACGCTGCCTCCCCAGGCCTTGAT
Source organism: Stappia sp. MMSF_3263 (assembly GCF_030733745.1). Lineage (GTDB taxonomy): Bacteria > Pseudomonadota > Alphaproteobacteria > Rhizobiales > Stappiaceae > Stappia. The sequence continues at coordinate 601,697 of NZ_JASHIK010000001.1, forward strand.
GAAGCGGATGTCGTGTCCGGCCTTCTCCTTCACCCGCTTCGTCACCTCGTCGGCGAAGAAGGTGTCATAGGTCGCCACATAGGTGAGGCCGGTCGTATGACCTCCGCCCATGCGCAGCAGGAACGTGTCCGCCTGTGCCTCCATCGCGGTGGCCGCCAGAAGCGCCACGCCGCAAAACCCCGTGATCCACGTGCCCAGTTTCATGTTTCCCTCCCAGGTGATTGTTTCCGTCAGACAGACGCCAGCACGGCGCGTGCGAAGTCTTCCGGTGCGTTGACATAAGGGTAGTGGCCGCCGGGCACCTGTCGGTGACCGGCCTCTTTCCATGTTCTCCGGAACCGTGCCCGTGCCGGAGCCGTGACGATCGGGTCGTCGGGACAGTCGATGACCGTGACCGGCCCGGCAAAACGCTCCGGACCGGGAACCGGTCGCGAGGTGGTGACCTGCAGCAGGCGTCCTTTCAGGTCCTCCGCCGCAAGCCATCCCGTCATGGCCTTGAGCAGAAAGGCGGAAAGCGGTGTCGACGGTCCGCCGGCGGCGCGGTCGCGCCATTGCTCGCGCAACTCCGCCGCCGGCGTGGCCGCGATCGCGGCGTGGTCGAACAGCGGATTTCCTTTCAGGTCCTCCGCTTCGACGAAGCCGTTGCACAGGATCAGGGCGGCGAAAGGATCCGCCGTCGCCACATATTGCAGCCACCAGGCGCTGTAGGAACATCCCACGGCGAGTGGCGAGGCAAGACCGAGCCGGACGGCCAGCTTTCCCGTTTCCCGCGCCAGGGCGCGAGGTTCGAGCGTTCCGGGATAGTCGACGAGAACCGGATCGCAGCCGCCGTCGCGCAGAAGCGGTGCGACAAGGCAGAAGAACTCCGAGGTCCCGCTTGCACCCGGCAGGAGCAGCACGGCGCGCCCGCTCGCCGATGACCCGCGACGAAATGACAGCGGGCTTTCCGGCAATTGCATCCTGGGGAAAGCCGCGTCGAGTGCGGCCAGTTGCTCTTCGTGCGTCGACATCGCTTCGCTGGCCATCAGGTGTTCAGAAGACCGCGGTCGCGCAACTCGTCCATGGAGCCTGGTGAGAACTCCGCCTTCGGCTGGTTGCCGCTGATCACGAACATCAGGAGGTGTTCCTTGTCCGGCTCGTCGAACGTGATGTTCTGGAAGCGGCGCTGCACGCCGGGGGGGAACGAGATCACGTCATGCGGCCCGAGCTCGAATGCCTCGACCTGGCCGTCGATCTCCCATGAACACCGCCAACGGCCCGTCATCGGAATGAAAGTCTCGTTGGTGTCGTGATTGTGCATCATCGGGCCCTTGCCCGGCTTGGCATGGCAATAACCCAGATTGAATCCCTCGGAGATCTTGATCGAGGCATTCTCGGCTGCCTGCGCACCCACGGGCGATGTCGTTGCGACGTCCGCGCCCTCGGGCGGTTGGAAGCCGACGACATTGTAAAGCGTACGCTTGCAGTCGGGATGATCGCTGTCCGGCAGGCCGCCGTCGAACCCCTTCAGTTCCGAAAACAGCGCAACGCGCTTGCGCATTTCTTCCCGGCTCACCCGGATGGTCTTCAGAGCCATTCTGCTCTCCTTGTACGGTTCCTTCATATCCGGCATTCAACCGGCCAAGCCCTCCGGAGAAATGCGGAGAGCTATCAGGAAGGACAATGGAGGACGAGGAATGTTTGCGGCAACTGGCTGGCTTTGATAGCTTCTATTCGAAAATCGAATAATTGAAGAGTATGAAATGGTTGGCGTCGACTACAGCCTGAAGGACCTGCGAGCCTTGGAAGCGCTCCTGCGCGAGCGGCATGTCAGCCAGGCCGCGGCGCGGCTGGGAATGAGCCAACCGGCCATGAGCATGACCTTGAAGCGGTTGCGCGACGTGTTCGACGATCCGTTGCTGATACGGCAGGGCAACAAGCATGTGCTGACCGACTTGGCGCGGGGCTTGCGTGAGCGTGTCCAGATCCTCATTCGCGAAATGGAGGGGCTCGTGGATGACAGTGGCGGGTTCGATCCGCGCCATTCGCGGCGAACCTTCACGCTGATCCTGACCGACTATATCGACGCGATTCTCATTCCGTCGCTGCAACAAAGATTTCGCGAGCTTGCGCCGCATGTGAAGTTGCGTGTCGTCGGGCCGGATCCGTTCCGACTGGCCCGCGTTTTCGGCGAAGGCAGCGTCGATCTGACGGTGTCCTATTTTCCCGATGCTCCGGGCGACCTCATCTCCAGACGGGTTTTTTCCGACCGGATGGTCTGCCTTGCGCGCAGAGGCAACCCGGCCATCGCCGGCCCGTTGACGCTTGCCGGCTTCTGCGACCTCGACCATGTCGCGATCGAGCCGGCTGAGGCGACCATGTATCGGGCCGTGCTCGACGAGGCGCTTGCAAAGATGAATCTGATCCGCCGCGTGGCCATCTCGAAACCCGATTTCGTCGGCGTGCCGTTTCTGCTCGAGCGCTCGGATCTCGTCGCGACGATGCCGGAACGGCTTGCAAAACTGTTCACCGCGCGTTTCGACCTGATCACTTTCTCGCCGCCCATCGACCTGCCTCCGCTCGACATCCAGATGATGTGGCACAAGAGCACGCACCTGTCGCCGGCGCATGTCTGGCTGCGTGAACAGGTGCTGGAGGTCTGTCGCCGCCAGTCCCCTGATGCGGACGATATGGCATCGCAGTCCGCAGGGCAGGACTGACGCAGGCAGGCAACCCTTGTCGTCGAGCTACGCTCACACGCGAAGCTGCAAGGTGTCTTCAGGCAGCTTCGGCATGATGTTTCTCAGGACGACGTCGAAGATCAGCAGCGAGGGAACGGCGATGAAGCCGCCGACCGGTCCCCAGAGCCATATCCATGTTGCGATCGACAGAAGCACGACAAAGGGATTCAGCGTCATGGTGCGGCCCAGCACGGTTGGCGTCAGGAACTGGGCTTCGAGCAGGTTGAGGCCGAGATAGGCCGCCGGGGGCAGCAGGATGCCCAGCGTGCTGTCGGACGTTGCAAGCCCGACACCCGTCAGGATCAGTGCCATCACCGCAGGGCCTATATAGATCACATAGTTGAGCGCACCCGCCAACATGCCCCACAGCAATGGCGAGGGAACACCCAGCGCGAACAGTGTGGCCGACACCGCGAGACCCAGGACAATGTTCACTGCGGTGATCGACAGAAGATAGCGTGATACGCGCGCTTCGACGTCTACGAAGATGCGCCGGGCGCTGTGGCGCAGCCTGGGGTTCACACAAAGCGAAAGCGCTGCCTCGCGAATGTCGTTACGCGTCGCGATGAAGAAATACATGCTGGCCAGGAACAGGATGATCTGCGCCATGAAGGCGGGTGCGAAGAAGACGACACTCTCGACCGCGGACGTGTCCTCCACGTCGACCTTCATGCTTGCTCCCTGACCCATCGCCGTTCGCAGGTTTTCCTGGATGCCGCCGATGGATGCAACCACGCCCTTCCAGCTTGTCAGCTCCGATTGCAGGCGGTCCCAGATGGAGGGCAGCCTGTCCATCCAGCCGGACAGGGGAACCGCGAAGGCGGTTCCGGCCACGGCGATGAGCGTGAGGAAGGTTGCCACCACGCCAAGCGCCGAAATCCAGCCCGGGATGCCCATCTGCTCGATCCGGTCGGACAAGGGGCCGAACATCAGGCCGATGACAATGGCCAGGAAGATCGGCGCCAGGATCATCTGCGCGTATTCAAGCGCCGCGATCACCGTGACGATGCCTATCGCGATAATCGCAAGTCGCGATGTGTTGGCGAGGAGGGCTTCGAAATCGACGGTTTGCAAGGGGATCCATGTCTCCTGAAGGATGGATGAGCTCCGGCCACTTGCCGGTGCTCGTCAGGACAGAACGCAGTTGGAACGCGAAAGTTCCCCCGCGCCGTGGCGGTCATGTGATCGCGAGGTCAGGACTGCCTGGCAGGAGTGATCATGGTGAAGCGCATGCCTTCTAGCGGGACTATCCACTCAAGCATGCCTCCGAGCTCGCCGGAAGGCATGCGCGGAGAACACCCGCGTCCGGCCGACGCCGCGATCGACTGCACCGTCGACGAGGCGTTCGAAGCGCACGTGATCGGCTCCGGACAACTCCGGGAACTTCTCGCCCGGCAATGCGTTGCCTTTATGGAGCCGCAAAGGATGGCTCTGCCAGAACGAAGGAGATTTTCATGAACTGGAACCAGGTTGAAGGAAGCTGGGAACAATTCAAGGGCAAGGTCCAGACCGAGTGGGGTCGCCTCACCGGCGACGATCTCGACGTGATCCGGGGGGACCGCAAACAGCTCGCCGGGAAGATTCAGGAGCGCTACGGCCGGGCCCAGGAAACTGCCGAGCGGGAGATTGACGACTGGCTGACACGCAATTGACGTGGCAGCGATCCGATTGGAATGATTTGCACGCAAAAGACCGGGCCGGAG
>NZ_JASHIK010000020.1 GCF_030733745.1 Stappia sp. MMSF_3263
CCCCCCCGTCGGGTCCGGATCAGTCGACGGCAAGCGCCTTGGCGATCAGCTCCTCGCCGCCGGGAACGTTCTCGGCGAAGTTCTTGTAGGAGGTCTCCTTGGCGATCGCGAGCCACGCGTCATAGTTCTCCGGGGTCATCTCGACCACCTCGACGCCGGCGCCCTTGAAGGTCTCGGCCATCTTGGCGTCGAGCCCCTTGGCCTCGCCCGCGAAATACTCCTCGGCCACCTTGCCGGCCGCCATCAGTGCGTCCTGCTGCTCCTTGGACAGCTTGTCCCAGCTGCGCTTCGACATCAGGATCGGCTCGTACATGAACCACAGCGCGTTGGCGCCCGGCGCCGTCAGGCAGGTGGTCTGCTCGTAGAGGCGATAGGAGACGAAGGAGCCGGACGAGGTGTTGGCCGCATCGAGCACGCCGGTCTGCAGGCCGGTATAGATCTCCGAGGACGGCATCGAGGAAACCGACGCGCCGGCGCCCACAAGCATCTGCTCGAAAGCGGGACCGGCGGCGCGGGTGACCTGGCCCTGCATGGTCTCCGGCGAGGTGATGCACTGCTTCTTGGAGGCAAAGCCGCCGGCGAGCCAGGCATCGGCGATGACGACCACGCCGGCATCGTTCACGATCTTCTTGATGTCGTCCATGAAGGGCGAGGTGTTGAGGCGGGCGGCGCGATCATGGTTGCGCACCAGGCCCGGCATCAGCGTTGCCGAGAACTGGGGATGGCGACCGGAGGCATAGTCGAGCGGGAAGGCGGAAATATCGAGCTGGCCCTTGGTCATGGCGCCCCACTGCTCGCGCGCCTTGAACAGCGACTGGCCGGGATAGACCTTGACCTCGACGCCGACATTCGCCTTGGCGACCTCGCGGGCCAGGATCTGGACCATCTCGTCGCGCACATCGCCCTTGCCGCCCGGCCACTGGTGCGAGGCCTTGAGGACGACGTCTGCGGCATGGGCCGCCGGAACGGCGATGGCGAGTGCGGTGGTCAGGCCGAGAGCGGCCCTCGTCAGTTTCTTGAACATGTGTTTCCTCCCACTGCCGATCGGCGTTGATCGCGGCCGCCGGCTTGCGTGTCTTCGGGACGGCACGACAACCGGCCCCCCGCCGGTGGTTCTCCGTCTGACCACAGGCAAGCACCGGACTGCATCCAAGTCAACGGTTTTTGTATACAAGAGAGGCGCGCTTGCATAAGCTGAGTTCCATGGACGCTTCGACACCTTCGCACAAACCCGCGGCACGCGCCGCCCAGGCCCTGCGTGAAACGCTGGAATACGACATTGCCGTCGGCCTCTATCCGCCCGGCACGCGGCTCGACGAGGTCTCGCTCGCCACGCGGTTCCAGGTGTCGCGCACGCCGATCCGCGAGGCCTTGATCGAGCTCTCGGCCTCCGGCCTCGTCGAGATCCGCCCCCGGCGCGGCGCCTTCGTGCGCGAGATCGGCATCCCGCGGTTGATCGAGATGTTCGAGGTGATGGCGGAACTGGAAGCGATGTGCGCAAGGCTCGCCTGCCGGCGCATGACCGCGTCGGAGCACGAGGCCCTGCAGGCCGCCCACGAGGCCTGCGAGGCAGCCGCGGCGGCCGGCGAACCGGACGCCTATTTCCACGCCAACGAGAAATTTCACGACGCCATCTACCGGGGCAGCGGCAACGGCTATCTGGCGGAGCAGGCCCGCTCGCTGCAGAACCGGCTGAAGCCCTATCGGCGCCTGCAGCTTAGGGTGCGCAACCGGATGGGCAATTCGCTCGCCGAACACCAGCAGATCGTCGACGCGATCCTGGCCGGCGACGACCGCAAGGCGGAAGGCGCCCTGCGCTCGCATATCCTCATCCAGGGCGAGCGGTTCAACGATTTCGTCGCAACGCTCAGCACGGTCGGCGAACCGGCGCGCAGCCGCGCCGGCTAGGACGTGGACTCATAATTGTGCCGGAAACGGCGTCCGGTCCGGCAATGATCCGCCAGAAAGGCCGCGATGGCCGGGGCGAGGCCCCGGTCAAGCGGTATGACGCCGCGGATCGAAGCCGGACGGGCGCCCTCCGGGTATGAGAGAACGGGCTGGCAATGGCGTCGCACCCCCTTGAATCTGAAGTTCGCTTGGAGCACGCCGGCAAGTGTGACGAACTTCAGTTTCCGGTGACTAGGGTCCGCTGACAAAGAGGATCCAGGATAGGCAGCTGCCGATCGTTCGTGGCTGCCTTTTGGTGGAAGCGAATCCCGCGAGTGAAGCGCCAGAATGCTTGACGCCCGGCATTCGGATATTCTAGCACTAGAATATGCAGGCGAACCTTACAGATGCTGAACTCCTGTTGCTCGGGCTCGTCGCTGAGATGCCGCGCCATGGATATGAGCTCGAACAGGTTATAGAAGCGCGCGGGATGCGCGAGTGGACGCAGGTTGGCTTCTCGTCGATTTACTTTGTGCTCGGCAAGCTGGAGAAGGCGGGACTTGTGGCGGCCGAGGTACCCGCGGGTGCGAAGGCGCGAAAGACGTTTTGCATCACCTCATCGGGCCGTGAGGTTCTGTGCGAACAGACCATTGCTGCCCTTGGAGCATATCGCCCAACATTCTCATCACTCCTGCTCGGAATGGTGCACTGGCCTGTGCTGTCACGCGATGCGGCGCTGGATGCCTTGGAGGCACGCCTGCCGTCGGTCGTCGCGGAACTGGAGCGGCTCGAGCGCGTGCGCCGACAAAGGCAGCCCATCCCTGATCATGTCGAGGTTCTCTTTGACTTTTCGGCCGGCCAACTGAACGCCGAGCGCAACTGGATCAGCATCACTCTGGACTATATGAGAAGCAAGCCATGGTAGACGAGGCACTGATCGATCTAACGCAGGACCGGACCACATTGCGCACGCTGTACGCGCCACCGGCAGGTGTCTTCAGCGTGGTTGATATGCCCAGACTTCCCTTCGCGGTCCTGGATGGGGAAGGCCCGCCCGAGCAGACCTCCATCGAAGCTGCCGTGAAGGCACTCTACACCGCAATCTACGCTATCCGGCGCGACGCGCGCGAGCGGATGGGCAAGTCCTTTGTCGAGGCGCCGGTGGAAATGGTCTACTGGGCAGACGACATGCGCGACCTGGCAGCGGGCAATCGCGAGAAGTGGCATTGGCGCGTGCAGATTACCTTGCCGGTTTGGACCGACGCACGGCGACTGGAGGCCTCCGCTGCCGAGGCGAGGCGCGAATTGGGCGACAAGCCTGCTGCTCGATGGGAGGTTCTGGCTGAAGGCAAGTGCGTGCAATTCCTGCATGTTGGCCAAACGAAGAACCTTCCTGATATCCTGGAAGGGCTTTACGGCGACTACCTGCCACAGCAGGGGCTCGAGCCGGATGGCCCCTATCACGAGATCTATCTCGATGATTGGAGCCGCGTTGCGCCGCGGCAGCGCAGGGTCATCCTGCGGCAGCCGGTGCGCCCGACGAAGTAGATGAAAGTCCGGCACTGGCTGGCCCTCCTTGCGAAGACCGGCATCCATAGCCTTGCGGCGGCACGTGCGGGGAAGCCCAGGCAGGAAGCCTTGAATTCAGTCACGCCGCGATCCGGGAATCCCTTTGTCAACAGAACCTGGGGCTCCGAGCCTGTCGGCAAGGTCGAGCAGGTCCTTGCAGCTGTAGTCCCACCCCTCGCCCGCTTCCGGGAGGCCGGCCTTGGCGGGGTCGGCAGCGTTGGAGCGATGAATATGGGCGGTCTTCAGCCCGCAATTCCGCGCCGCCTCCAGGTCGTATCCGTGCGCCGCCACCAGCATGGCATTTTCCGGCTTCACCCCAAGCAGCTCGCAGGCGCCCAGATAGGCCCGCGGCATCGGCTTGTAGGTCCGGGAAATGTCGGCGCCGACGACCGCGTCCCACGACAGGCCGTTGTGCCTTGAGACATCCACCAGAAGCCGGGTGTGCCCGTCGGACAGCGGCGCGACGATGAAGCGCGACCTCAGGCGGGGAAGCCCTTCAGCCAGATCCGGCCAGGCCTTCAGCCGGTGCCAGGCCTCGTTGAGCCGTTCGAGTTCCCCGGGAGGAAATGCCCCAGGAGCAAGTCCGAACTGCCCAAGGGTCGTGTCGAGGTTCTCCCGGTTCACCTGATCGAGCGAGACGAACGGCCGCTCTCCGCGACGCACCGGCTCCACCGAATCGTCGTAGCGGCCGACCCAGGCATCGGCGAAGGCGGCGGGATCGATGTCGCCGCGCCCGTGGCGTTCCAGAAACGCGCGGGTTTCGGCCGCGATGCTGCCGCGCCAATCGACCATCGTCCCCAGGACGTCAAAGAAAAGCACTTCGATGGTGTGCATGTCTGCCTCCATTGGCTCCGGGCGGTTTTCAAGCCCCGGCGCGTCACGGCCATGCTTATGTTGCACGACGCGGAAGCGCCGGTTTCCCCTGGCAGGAACTAGCCCATATAATCGGGCCTGTAAGACCTGAAATCCTGATAGAGCATAAGACACACGTTATGATACTGCGCCGCCACCTCCCTCCGCTCCGCCTCCTGACAGCCTTTGAAGCCGTCGTGCGGACGGGCGGCATGCAGAGCGCGGCAACGCAGTTGAACGTCACCCAGCCCGCGATCAGCCAGGCCCTCAGGAGCCTTGAGGAGCATGTCGGAACGAGGCTGCTCGACCGCCGCACGCGTCCGGCCTCGCTGACGGATGCCGGCCGCATCCTGCTGCGCGCGGTCTCGGAAGGGCTGGACCGGATCGAGGGGGCGGTCGGGGAGATCAGGGCGCTGGAGGAGGCCGGGCAAAGCGTCGTGACGATCGCCTGCACCGTGTGCACCGGCATGTACTGGCTGATGCCGCGCCTGGCGGTGTTCTACGCCCGCCATCCCGACATTGTCGTCAGGGTCGTGCCGACTTCCGGCATGCCGCGGTTCATGGCCGAAACCGACCTTCTGATCCGTTACGGCGCGGGCGACTGGGCGGACGGACGGTGCGAGCGGCTTTTCGAGGAGCGTCTGGTTCCCGTCTGCAATCCCGCGACCCTTGAGCGGATCGGCGCGGGAAACTTCGCGGACGCCACCCTTCTTCACGTTGAGACCGGCGACGACCTGTCGCCGGGCTGGGACGCGTATCTCGAGGCGACCGGCCTGCCGCGCGCGCGGCGGGGAGACCTTTCCTTCGGCGACCATGTGCAGGCGACCCAGGCCGCGCTGGCGGGCCTGGGCGTGATGCTGGGATGGATCGCCAGCACCGCCGACCTCGTCAGGGAGGAACGGCTGGTGGTCTTCCACGACCGTCCCCTCATCCCCGGCGGGGCCTATTACCTGGTGAGCCCGCCGCAGGGCCCGGGCAAGCAGGGCCCGGGCAAGTCCGGGGAGGGCAAGCCGGCAGCGGCGCTGCTGGCCGCTCACCTGCAGGCGGGCTGAGACCTCAGGAGGTCGACGACGCCTTCGACAGGACGACCACCTTGGTGTGGGTCGGCACCCGCTGGAACAGGTCCATGATGTCCTGGTTCCACATGCGGATGCAGCCCGACGACACGCTGCGGCCGATGCTCGTCGGCTCCTTGGTGCCGTGGATGCGGTAGAGCGTGTCGACGCTGCCCTGCCACAGGTCGAGGGCGCGCGCGCCGAGCGGGTTCTTCGGGCCGCGCGGATAGCCGTCCTTCCAGTATTTCTCCAGCCCCGGGTTGCGGGCGATCATCTCCCGCGGAGGGCGCCAGAGCGGCCACACCCGCTTGACCCGCACCTTGGCATCGCCCGACCAGGCAAAGCCCGCCTTGCCGACACCGATGCCGTAGCGCAGCGCCTTGCCGCCCGGCAGCGTCCAGTAGAGGAACTTGGTGTAGGGGTCGACGATGATCGTGCCGGCCGCGTGGCGGCTGTCGTAGTCGACGACCTGGCGCCAGTACTTGCGGTCGAAATTCTTGTAGGGAATCGCCGGGATCTTGAAATCGTAGTCGGTCAGCGCCGCATAGGCCGAGGCGTAGTCGAAATCCTCGCCCGGCAGCGGCGGCGTGTTCGGCGCGGCCCCGGTCAGCGCCGCGCCGGTGGTGCCGACGCCCGAACTCTGGCAGGCGGCGAGAAGCAGCGGCGCGCCGACGAGGAGGGCGCGGCGGCTCAGCAAGAAGGATCCTGAGGCGGAACGTGTCGGTTCCATGTATGAAATGCTCCCGGTCGACCGGTGGAAAACCCGTCCCTCTTACCCGATCGGGGGCGCCAGCGCGAGTGCAGGCGCGCAACGCCGGCCGGGGATTTTTTCCCGGCCCGCTCAAATGCGCGTGAGGTCGCGGGACCGGGGCCGCTCCCCGCCACATGCGAAAACGCTCGCGCACCCACCGGAAAGCCGCCGCAGCGCTCCTTTCCGGCATGATTTTCCCTGTTTTTCTTGATTTGCCGGCCACAATCGCGGAAGGCATAGGCCACGCGCGGCGGTCCGCACGCACGGGACGGGGCGCAACCACGATGCAAGAGACGAAACCGATGTCATCCGCCCCGCCGCAGCTGCGCGGCAATCTCAAGTCCGCCGTCGCGGAAATCATCGCGCTGCGCATTCTCGGCGGCACCTATCCGCCGGGAACGACGCTGCCGACCGAGGCGGAACTGCTCGGCGATCTGGGCGTCAGCCGCACCTGCCTGCGCGAGGCGCTGCAGATGCTGGTGGGCAAGGGGCTGATCACCTCGCGGCCGAAACACGGCACCAGCGTGCGCCCGGCGGTCGACTGGAACTATCTCGACGACCAGATGCTATCCTGGCGGCGCAAGGTCGTGCCGCAGACCCAGTTGCTGGCCGAGCTGGTCGGCATCCGCGAACTGGTCGAGCCGGAGGCCGCCGCCCTTGCCGCGCTGAACGCCACGGAGGCGGAGATCGCCGCCATGCGCGAGGCGCTTCAGGCGATGGGCATCGCCGACGGCAACCGCACGCCGGCGACCCTTGATGCCGATGTGCGTTTCCACCGGCTGCTCTTGGCGGCCAGCGGCAACGCGCTGATGTCCGGGCTCGGGGCCTGTATCGAGAGCGCGTTGCGCGCCTCGATCGGGATCACCTCCGCCCCCGGCGTCAGCGATCCGATCGCGCTCGGCCAGCATGCCGGCGTGCTCGACGCGGTCGCCGCCCGCGATCCGGAGCGGGCGCGCGAGGAAATGCGCAAGCTGATGTCGATGACGCGCGCGCTGCTCGTCAATGCCGGCGCACTCGACTGACACCACGGCGACCTGATACCAACACCCGGCGCGGCGGGCACGGGCTCCTCCAGCCCCCTTGCCGCGCACCCTGCCGCGCTCACCCCGCGGCTTTCGAACACGAGCCCCCGACGCGAGACTTCATGGCCCCTCCCCTTCTGCACCTTCGCGACATCGCCCTCACCTTCGGCGGCACGCCGTTGCTCACCTCGGCCGAATTGCAGGTCGGCGAGGGCGAGCGCATCGGCCTTGTCGGGCGCAACGGCTCGGGCAAGTCGACGCTTCTGAAGATCGCCGCCGGCCTTGTCGAGGCCGATGCCGGCGAGCGCTTCGTCCAGCCGGGTCGCACCATCCGCTACCTGCCGCAGGAGCCGGACCTTGCCGGCCATGCCACCGTGCTCGACTATGCCAGCGGCGGCCTTGCGCCGGGCGACGATGCCTACCGCGCCCAGTACCTGCTCGACGTGCTCGGCCTGCGCGGCGACGAGGATCCGGCGACGCTGTCGGGCGGCGAGAAGCGGCGCGCCGCGCTTGCCCGCACGCTGGCGCCCGAGCCCGACATCCTGCTCCTCGACGAGCCGACCAACCATCTCGACCTGCCGGCCATCGAATGGCTGGAGAGCGAGCTCGCCTCGATGAAGTCGGCCCTCGTCCTGATCAGCCACGACCGCCGTTTCCTCGCCGACCTCACCCGCGCCACCGTGTGGATCGACCGGGGCGTCGGCCGCCGCCACGACCGGGGCTTTGCCCATTTCGAGGCCTGGCGCGACGAGGTGTTCGAGCAGGAGGAACGCGACCAGCAGAAACTCGCGCAGAAGATCAAGCGCGAGGAGCACTGGATGACCTACGGCGTCACCGCCAGGCGCAAGCGCAACATGCGCCGCGTGCGCGAGCTTGCCGACCTGCGCGCCCAGAAGAAGGCGCATCGCGGGCCGCAGGGCAATGTGCGCATGACCGTCGGCGAAACGGAGGTCTCCGGCAAGCGGGTGATCGAGGCGCAAGCCATCTCCAAGGATTTCGGCCCCGGCCCGGTGGTCGACGGTTTCTCCACCCGCATCCTGCGCGGCGACCGGGTCGCCCTTGTCGGCGCCAATGGCGCGGGCAAGACGACGCTTTTGAAGATGCTGACCGGCGCGCTCGAACCCGACAGCGGCACGGTCATCCTCGGCTCCGGCCTCACCATGGTGACCATGGATCAGTCGCGCGAGGCACTGAAGAAGGACGAGACCGTTTCGGAAATCCTCACCGGCGGCGGCGGCGACCAGGTGATGCTGAGCGACGGGCCCCGCCACGTCGTCTCCTACATGAAGGACTTCCTCTTCTCCCCCGAACAGGCGCGCACGCCCGTTTCCGCCCTTTCAGGCGGCGAGCGCGGCCGACTGCTGCTCGCCCGGGCCCTCGCCCGCGCCTCGAACCTTCTGGTTCTCGACGAGCCGACCAACGATCTCGACCTTGAAACCCTCGATCTCCTGCAGGAAATGCTCGCCGACTATCCCGGCACCGTTCTCCTCGTCAGCCACGACCGCGACTTCCTCGACCGGGTGGCGACCTCCGTCGTCTTCGCCGAAGGCAAGGGCGTGTGGCGCGAATATGCGGGCGGCTATTCCGACATGATCGCCCAGCGGGGCGCCGGCGTTGCGGCGCGCAAGTCCGTCACCGAGAGTGGCAAGGGAAAGACCAACGACGAGAAAACCGGCGGGAACGCTTCCGGGGGCAACTCCGGCGGCAATGCCAGCGGAGACAAGGCGACCAGTGAGAAGGCGAAGAAGAAGTCAAAACTCACCTTCTCGCAGCAGCACCAGCTGAAGACCCTGCCGAAGGAGATCGACAAGCTCGGCGCGGAGATCGGCAAGCTGCAGGGCGAGCTGGAGGACCAGACCCTTTATGCCCGCGACCCGAAACGCTTCGACACGCTGATGGCCAAACTCTCCGACCTGCAGTCGAAACTCGCAACGGCCGAGGAAACCTGGCTGGAACTGGAGATGCTGGCGGAAGAGGGGTGAGGGGGAAGTGGACAGGCTGCGAGGACTTCCAACTTAACGCATAGAGTGAACCCTAGCTAACGTCCAGCCGCTGCAAACCTCAGAAATCGTTCAAATGCAGCCAGAGCGCCCATCAAGTGAAAAGTCAAGCGACCTTGCATCGTGATCATATCTATCCCTTCGCTCAGGCTTTGAAAGTGAGTACCTTTGGTTTCCAGATCGTGCACGATTTCGATCAGACGGGGCAGGTAGCGTCCAAGGCGATCCAACCGCGGGACCATGAGCACATCACGCGCTTTCAAACGCGCCAACGGCTTATCGAGTTCTGGGCGCTTGACCGACGCTCCAGACACTTGGTCAGTGACATTTTTTCGCGTCCCGCAACTTAGTGAATCTCGTTGCGAGTTGGCATCTGGATGGGCGGTTGAGACGCGGCCATATCCGATTTTCGATCGAAAAACTTGCGGCAAGCAACTGAATGTTTTCATTAGTCGACAATAAAACAACAACAAAAAGGATGTAAATTAGTTTTCCGGTCCTTCAGGGTTGTTGATATCATCTACAACCTCGCTACAGGAGCAAGAAAGAAAGGACTTTGCGGTTTTATTATACTTATGCAACCCTAACTTAAAAACGGAATTCTTAATATTATTAATACTATCCGATGATGCTATAAGATTTACGTCTCCAACTAAACCAATGATGGCATCAACAGCATTTTCATTGCCATTTAGAGAATGGATCAAATCAATCAACTGTCGCACAGACAAGTATGCATACTTTCCGTCATCAACAAATTTTATGTCGCTCATTCCACCACCCAATTGGTACGTTCATATCCTAACCTGCTGCATTCACTCAACACCAACAATCTTCCAAACCGGAGTTGGATCACAGCCGGCATTGCAGCATTGACACGAGGCTGATCCTCGATCTCCCACGGAGCCGTTCCAGCTTGTTCCCTCCAATATCACAACTGTCTCTGGTTGCCCGTTACGAACCCCAAGGAGTTCTAGATTACCGTTGCGATCATCTACACTTCCCTCGTGAACACATAAAAAGCTTGAAAAGCTGGTTAGATCTTCCCAACTCTGGGATCCTATAATTGGTTTATTCAGTGAAATTCTTGTGACAAGATTGCTCTTGTCAACCAAATCATAAATTACTGTAACCATCTATCAAATCCTCTTCCTATAATAGATATTCTATTCGCAAAAAGTGTGCGCCCACTTTAGATCAGGGTAGGGGTACATCAATCTGAAGCGACCAGTTTCGCCAGTCTCTGGATGTTCAAGAGTAAAATCACCCACCGCGTACTCTTCCACATCCTTGAGCGTTAGGAACTCCGCCATTGCAGTTCTTGTGTGCGATTCCGGCATTACGCTCATGGAGTTCTTCAGGAAATCAAACAACGTAGGATTCCAAGAATTATCCCCGATTACTCGGTAAATAGGGAGACGAGTTATTAACCTTGAGTCTATTTTAACTAACTCTGAAATTTCGGAAATTTCTATATCTGTTAAAGGCAACAGACCACCATTTTTTACAACGTATTCACGGTCGACAATTTCCGGCTGCATAAACGTCGGCATATTGATGTTCTCCAAATTTGCGCGTTTAAAACGCATATTTTGTCGCCACAACTCTTGAGTTGTCAATACGGCAGATCATGCAATGCAAAGCTAAATACCTTTGTAGAACACACTTCCCTCTGTATTTTGAAGCATTTACCTCTTTGATTTTAAACGCTATATTCCAGAGGCTTCGTCAAAAAATTTGATGAACTCTCTAGATCTATTTCGTCAAGTATTGACCGAGAGAAGCTGAAATTCTCCCATGACTCGGCTCCGTGACCAGTGCTAGTGGCGACTGCGATGCAGACAGCGGCAAGGAAGTTTGCGGCGTTGCGGTCGTCACGTGCTGCGATGCGTCGCCAGTTCTTGAGCTTGCAGAATACTCGCTCATTGGCATTGCAGTCTCGGTAGAGAGGCGGCGAGAAGCGGCTATTCCAGTGTCGGCCGGCCTCGATTTGGCGACGGATCGGACCGCTCCAGATACCTTTGTCGGCTCAGCGGACAAACCGGTTGTAAAGGGTCTTACGCGGGCCATAGACCTCCAGCGTATCGACCCAACGCACCGTACTTCAGCACGTGGATAGTCCCGCTGATCACCCCTACACCATCATCCCCACCACAACCCAGATATAGAGCGGCATGGGGGCGGCGCCCCAGAGCAGCGCCCAGGGCCAGATCCGGCCCCAGCGGTTGCGCTGCGGTGTTGCCTGCGTCGCCCCGTCCGGGCGGGCGGGCGCGGCAAGTTCCAAGTCGCCATTGATGCCGGCGCCCGCCGGAATGCCCGCCCACATCCCTCCGGCGGCCTGCACGCCCCTGCCCGCCTCCGGCTGCGTCCCCTCACCTCTCTGCATGACCCTCTCCGCCTTCACGCCGCCGCCCGCTGCCGCGTTTGCCTGTCCGTTTGCCTGTCCGGTCATGTCACGCTCCCCGTGATGTTCAGGAGGGTCAGGACGACGACAGCGAATATGCCGGCGCCGAAACCGTATTTGGCGGCCGAGAACAGCGCCCGGCCCGTCGCATCGAGAACCGGCACGCGGCCCTCGTCGCGGTCCTCGCGCAGGCCCAGCGTCAGCGCGCCGAGATAAATGGCGAAGAAGAGGCCCGTCCCGATCTCGGCGAGGATGACGACAGCGGCAATGCTCATGGCCTGTCTCCGGTGTTGAGGGGCGGCAGGCCGGAAATGGCGAATTCCAGGCTCTGGGCGATGCGCCGTGCCCGCTCCATGAAATAGGGGACCGCCTCCGGGTGCGGCGCGGTGTCCTTCAGCACCTGTTCGAAAAGGCCGAGCCAGACGCCGAAATGCCAGGGTTGCAGGTCCGTGAGCTTGGTGTGCGCCGGCACGGGCTTGCCCGAATAGCGGCCGGCATTCATCGCCACCGAAGCCCAGAAATCCTTCATCTTGGCCAGATGTGGCCCCCAGTTGTCGCCGATCTCATGCTCGAAGATCGGCCCGAGCAGGGCATGGGCGCGGATCCGCTCATAAAAAGTCTCGACCAGCCGCGAGATATAGGCATCGTCAATGCCGAGCCGCGCCGCTTCCGCCTGGATTTCCGCGCGGCGCTCGGCCGCGCTCCTGACCCTGATCGTCGTCATGCCGCGTCTCCGGTAAGAATGTGCCTGAGGCCGCTGTTGCCGGCCACCAGGTCGTCGATGCTGTAGCCGTCGAGCACCGCGAAGAAGGCCTCGCGCGCCGCGTGCAGGGCGTGTTTCAGCTGGCAGGACGGGGTGATCCGGCAGGTGCCGTTGCCGCCCGGAAAGCAGTCAACCAGCGCGGTGCCCTCCTCCAGCCGGCGCACCACCTGGCCGACGCTGATCCGTTTCGCCGGAAGGGCCAGCCGCAAGCCGCCGCCGCGCCCGCGCACCGCCTCCACCAGCCCGGCATGGACCAGCGCCTGGGCCACCTTCATCAGGTGGTTCTTC
Source organism: Stappia sp. MMSF_3263 (assembly GCF_030733745.1). Lineage (GTDB taxonomy): Bacteria > Pseudomonadota > Alphaproteobacteria > Rhizobiales > Stappiaceae > Stappia. The sequence goes on from NZ_JASHIK010000020.1 coordinate 12,592, forward strand.
GAGATCCGGTAGCTCTCCGCCACATCGGCGATGGTGGCGAGGTCCCTGTCGCCGGCAAGCGCCAGATGCATCAGCATGCGCAGGGCATAGTCGGTCTGGAGTGTCAGCCGCATGGGTCTCTCCATAAAAGATGCGTATCAGATACCTCTTTCATGGCGGGCCGCGCAAGGCAAAACATGCATCCAATATGCTTCTTTCATGCGACGCGCCGTCGCAGGGTGTTTTGGCGGCCCGGCAGCCTGAACGACAGACGGGAAGAGACGGCCTAAAAGGCGCTGTCGCGAAGCAGCACCTTGCCGTCGGCCATCAGCCGCAGCGGGGCGGAGGCGCCGCCCTTGCTGACCGCGACGACGAGGCGGATCCGGTCGCGTGGCAGCCGCTCGATGTCGAGCCCCTGCCCCTCCGGCACGAAGAAGGCGTCGAGCCCGTAGTCGACGGCAAGCCTTTGCTCCGAGCGGTGGCCGCGCACATGGCCACGGATCACCAGCCGGCCGTCCTCGGGAGCCTTGTCCAGCAGCTCCACGGCGCGGTGGATGCCCTCGTTGTCCGCCTCCAGCACGGCCCAGACCGGATCGCCCTGATAGACGCTGTCGGCGAGGCTGCCTGCCTCGACCACGTTGATCTGCGGGTTGAGGATGACGTAGTCGCCGCGCAGCAGGTCGCGCGGATCGATCGGGGTCAGCGCCAGCGTCACCTCGGTGCCGCTCGCGTGCACACGCAGCCGCTCGGCAAGCGGCAGGGCGACCAGCGCCAGCTGGATCAGCGCGACGAGACCCCATTTCAGCCAGGGGGAGCGCAGGACGGGGGAGCGGAGCGCGGCGTTCATGACGGTTCTCCCGTGACTGTCTCCGCCCGCTGGCGGCGCATCCGGCGCGCGGCGACGATGGCGACCGCGACCAGCACGATGCCGGCAACGAGGAAGAACACCGACTGGCCGAGCAGCGAGCCGACCGTGACATAGAGCAAGAAGAGCAGCGCCAGCGCGATGCCCAGGTTGCCGGTGGCGCTCCAGCCCCTGTTGTCGCCGAGCGAGCCGGCCGCGCTCGTCGCCACCATGGCGCCGAGCACCAGGGCCGCCAGCACCACCCGTGCCTCCGGCGCCGTGATCAGCGCCAGCGGACAGGCGAGCATCAGCAGCACCGCCGCCACCAGCGCCTGCGCGGCCTGGTCGCCGCTTGCGCGCGCGAACATGATCGCAAGACCCGCAACCGCAAGGACAAGGGTCAGCCAGAGCGGCCAGACGGAGAGCAATTCGCGCGCCGCGACGCCCTTGTCCAGCGCGTCGAAGAAGCCGAGCACCAGCGAGAGCAGCGCCGTGCCGGCCAGCAGCAGCAGCCCGTATGTGTCGGCGGAGCCGGCAAGGCGCGCGGCGCCCTCGCCCGTGTCGCCGGCAAGGGGTTCGGCGCGCGCGGCCAGCACCCGGGCCCAGGCGACCAGCACCGCGCCGAGCCCGGCAAAGGCCGGCAGCACGGCGAATTCCATGTCGGAGGAGGAGAGCGTGTAGCGCGCCTCGAGCAGGGCGGCGAAGAGCCAGCCATAAACGCTCGTTGCCTGCAGCAGCACGATCCAGCGCCCGGCCAGCGAGGTGCGGCGCAGCACGTGGCCGGCGGTCAGGGCCAGCAGGACCAGCGCGATTGTCGTCTCCGCCAGCGTCGGGCGAGGCGGATCGCCGATCCAGGCCAACCAGGTGATCGCGGCGATGGCGCCGGCGACCAGCGAGGCGCGCGAGCCGCAGATCCAGGCCGCCGCCAGCGCGCCGGCGGCGACCAGCAACGCGCCCCCGGCCCAGTCGACCGGCAGGTGGTACATCTGGCCGACCAGCGACATGCCGCTGACGAAGACGAGGGTCGCGAACATGGTCGCCAGGTCGGCGATGCCGGTCCGCCCGCGCGCGGCCATCGCGGCGGCGAAGCCGTGCGCGCCGAGAAGCAGCACGGCGATGCCGGCGAGCTTCGCGGGGCGCGGGATCGCCTCCCAGTTGGCGGCGACGAAGGCGGCGACCGCCAGCGCCAGGCAGATCGTGCCGATGCCGGCGAACAGTGCCGGCAGCCGGCTCGCGGCCCGGGGCGCGGCCGCCAGCTCGGCCCGGATGTGGCCCGCGCCCTCCGTGCCGATCCAGCCCTTTTCGAGCCAGCGGGCAAGGTCCGCTTCCAGCAGTTTCCGGTAGTGCGACCGATCCATCATTCCTCACCCTGCATGCATGCCCCGCGCGCGTTGCGACAAGGCCGTGCGCGCGCGTTGAAAGTCAATCCCCTTGCACGCGCGCGCCCTGCCCTCAATGCACCAGCGAGAACCCGGCCCAGACGATGGCGGCCAAAAGCGCGGCCGCCGGCACCGTCACCACCCAGGCGCTGATGATGGTCAGCACATGGGCGCGGCGCACCAGCTTGCGGCGGCGCAGGTCGGCCGGCTCGGACTGGCGCCAGTTTCCCGCGATGGTCACCGCGACATCGTCGATCCGCTCCAGCACGCGCCGGGAGCGGATGCGGTTCATGAACCATTCGCGGTAGAAGCCGACGCCGAACACGGCCCCGACGGCGATGTGGGTGGAGGAGACGGGCAGCCCCAGCGCGCTGGCGAGCAGGACCGTCGCGGCCGTCGCCAGCAGCACGCAGAAGGCGCGGATCGGGTTCAGCCGGGTGATCCGCTCGCCGACCATGCGGATCAGCCTTGGCCCGAACAGCAGCAGGCCGAGCGAGATGCCGAGCGCCCCGACCACCAACACCGGCAGCAGAAAGTCCTGGCCCGTGTAGCTCCAGTTTTCCTGGTCGACGGCGGAGAAGATGGCCGCGACCGGGCCGACCGCGTTGGCGACGTCGTTGGCGCCATGGGCGAAGGAGAGAATCGCGGCGGCGGCGATCAGAGGCACGCGAAAGAGCTGGCGCAGCGAGGCGTTGCGGTTGTCGAGCCCCTGCGCGGCCCGAGCCACGGCCGGCGCGGCGAGCGCCCAGGCGGCGAGCGCGGCCGCCGCGCCGATGGCGGCGATGCCGAGCGGGCCGGCGGCGCGCGCCACCGGCAGGCCTATCAGCACCAGATAGAGGGTGAAGGTGCCGGCCAGCAGCGCGAACAGCACCGGCAGCCAGCATCTGGCGGCGGCGATCTTGTCCTCGCGATACATGATCCGGTTCTTGATCAGGGCAAGGCAGGCGGCCGCGAGGACCGCGCCGAGCAGCGGCGAGACCACCCAGCTGGCGGCAATGGCGGCGATGGTGCCCCCGTCCAGCGCGGCGGCGCCGGCCGAGGCGAACCCGGCGCCGAGCACGCCGCCGACCACCGCATGGGTGGTCGAGACCGGCGCGCCGATGACGGTGGCAAGGTTGATCCACAAGGCGGCCGCGACCAGGGCGGCCAGCATGGCGAGCGGGAAGTCGGCCGGGCGGGCGAAACTGTCGAGGTCGACGATGCGCGAGGAGATCGTCGTCACCACTTCCGAGCCGGCAAGCAGCGCCCCGGCGCTTTCGCACAGGGCGGCCAGCACCAGCGCGCTGCCCATGGTGAGCACGCGGCCGCCGACCGCCGGGCCCATGTTGTTGGCGACATCGTTGGCACCGATATTGAGCGCCATGTAGCCGCCGAGCACGAGCGCGGCCGTCAGCAGCAGCCAGTGGGAGCTGTCGGAAAAGAACAGGGCGGCAAGACAGGCCGTGACAATGAGGAACAGGAGCCCGAAGCCGAGCGTCACATAGGAACGCGACAGATAGCTCGTCGCCTCCTCCACATAGGTGAACTTGTCGAGATCCTTGTCGATCGTCGATCTGGATTTCCGGGAATTCCGCTCGCTCATGGCCAGGAACGCGGGCTCATGATCGGGCCGGAAACGGCATCCGGCCCGGCAATGATCCGCCAGACCGGATGATTTCCTGCAGGCTTGCTCCTGGTATCCAGTCCCGTTCCCTCATGCCGTTTCTCGCCAGAATTTATGAGTTCGCGTCCTATGCTGCGCCAGGCGCGTAACGGTTTGGCGACACCGGCGCCGCGATCACCGCAGGCGGTCCAGCAGCCGCGCATTGAGCAGCAGGCCCGAAAGCTCCGGCTCATGCACGTTGCGCGCCGCTTCCTGCGGGGCGAACCAGCCAAAGCGGCGCTGGCCCTTTTCCGGCCAGTCCTCGTCGATGGAGACAACGGCAAGCGGAAACACCTGCACCCGCACCCGGCGGCGCAGCCCGTTGTCGAGCACCTTGCGGTAGAAGAAGCTGCCCAGCGGATCGGCGCCGATATCTCCGACGAGCCCCGCCTCCTCCCAGGCCTCGCGCGCCGCCGTCTCGCTCAGCGAGCGGCCCTTTTGCGGCCAGCCCTTGGGCAGCACCCAGCGGCCCGTGTCGCGGCTCGTCGCCAGCAGGATCTCAAGCGCATCCGCGCCGTCGCGGCGCCAGGGCAGGGCCGCGACCTGAACGGCGGCCGGCTTGCCGCCGAGCCACAGGCGCATGGTCTCGATCGCATCCCCGATGCGCGAGTTCCCCCTGGGTTCGGTTGGCACGGCTAGGGCCACGGCTGGAAAGCCCCTCTTGTTGCGGCTCGACTGCTGCGTTTCGCTGTTCGATCGCTTTAGTCGTTGTCGAATCAAACGGAATCAATGAAGCCGTCATACTAACGGCTGATATGTCAGAGATAGGACGCGTCGCGCCGATTTGCAACAAAAAGCGTAATATGTGCGCTTTTCGCTTCAAGCCGGACGTCCGGCGCGCATCCTTTCCAGACCCTGCTCAACCCTCCGGGGTGTGAACGATCTCGCGGGTCTCGCGGAAGCGGATATCCGGGTTCTTCTCTCCGACATAGTTTACCTCCCAGGCATTCTTGAAAAGGTAAACGGGCCGGTCGTCCCGGTCCTGGGCAACGCTCATCCGGCTGGTTTCCAGGAACTTGCGCAAGGTCGTGTCGTCGTCGCACTCGACCCAGCGCGCCGTGTTGTAGGGCACCGGATCGAAGCCGATCTCGGTCGCGTATTCGTTGCGCAGCCGGTCGACGACCACGTCGAGCTGCAGCACGCCGACAACGCCGACGATCCAGTTGGAGCCGATCTGCGGCTTGAAGATCTGCACCAGCCCCTCCTCGGCCAGATCCATCAAGCCCTGGCGCATCTGCTTGACGCGCATCGTGTCGGAAAGCCGCACGCGCCGCAGCACTTCCGGGGCGAAGGCCGGCAGGCCGGTGACGTGGATTTCCTCGCCCTCGCTCAAGGTATCGCCGACGCGCAGCTGGCCATGGTTGGGCACGCCGATCACGTCGCCGGGATAGGCGGTCTCGGCCAGTTCGCGCTCCTCGGCGAAGAAGAAGATCGGCGCCGTAACGGCGATGGTCTTGCCGGCGCGCACGTGCTTCAGCTTCATGCCGCGCTTGAAGACGCCCGAGCACAGGCGCACGAAGGCGATGCGGTCGCGGTGCTTGGGGTCCATGTTGGCCTGCACCTTGAAGACGAAGCCGGTGACCTTCGGCTCCTCCGGCCGGATCACCCGCGTCGTCGCCGGCTGGGCGTGGGGCGCGGGGCCGGAGCTGGCGATGAACCGGATGATCTCCTCGACCCCGTAGTCACGCAGCGCCGAGCCGAAGAAGACCGGCGTCATGTGTCCTTCCAGGAAGGCCTCGCGATCGAAGGCCGGATAGGCCTCGGCGCCCAGCTCGACATTCTCCTGGAGCTCGGCCAGGACGTTGGGAAACAGCGTCTCGGCCAGATAGGGATCGTCGACGCCGCTCACCTGGCGCTCGGTGTCGAGGCGCTGGCCGCGCCCTTCCGCCGAGGTCATGAACATCTTCGCCTGCCAGTCGTAGACGCCGAAGAAATCCGAGCCCATGCCGACGGGCCAGGTCATCGGCGTGACGTCGAGCGCCAGCGCCTCCTGGATCTCGTCCAGCGCCTCCAGCGGATGACGGCCTTCCCGGTCGATCTTGTTGATGAAGGTGATGATCGGGATGTCGCGCAGGCGGCAGACCTCGAACAGCTTGCGCGTCTGGGTCTCGATGCCCTTGGCCGCGTCGATGACCATGATCGCCGCGTCCACCGCAGTCAGGGTGCGGTAGGTGTCCTCGGAAAAGTCCTCGTGGCCCGGCGTATCGAGCAGGTTGAAGGTGATCCCGTCGCGCTCGAAGGTCATCACCGAGGACGAGACCGAGATGCCGCGTTCCTGTTCGATCTTCATCCAGTCCGAGCGGGCGCGGCGGCGCTCGCCGCGGGCGCGCACCTGGCCGGCGGCGCGGATGGCGCCACCGGACAAGAGCAGCTTTTCCGTCAGCGTCGTCTTGCCCGCATCCGGATGCGAGATGATGGCGAAGGTGCGCCGGGTCAGATGCGACGGCGCGGACCCGGCGGCATTGGCTGCCCCTGCATCGGCGCGGGTTTCGGTGAGGCTCATGGCCGCTCCCTGGAGTTCGGTCTGGAATTCACTGGCGCCGGCCGGTTCCGCCCGCGCGAAGGTTGGCGCAAGGTCTAGTCGTTTGCACCGGCAAATTCCAGTGCGCCTTGCGCATGGCCGCATTCCCGACCATAGCTGGACCTTCCGACCGCCCTTCCCGCCAATGAGCAGGACGAGACTCCGCCGCATGACCGTTTCCCGCTCCGCCCTCGCGCCGCTCCTCACAGGGCTCGCGCTGGTCGCCCTCACCGCCGTCATCCTGCTTGCCATGGGCCGCGTGCCGATCTGCACCTGCGGCGAGATCAAACTGTGGACCGGCGACGTCGTTTCCGCCGACAACTCGCAGCACCTCGCCGACTGGTACGTGCCCTCGCACATCATTCACGGCATGCTTTTCTACGGGCTGTTCCATCTGGTAACGCCGCAGCTCTCGCTCGGCTGGCGCGCGGTCGGCGCCATCATCATCGAGGCGGCCTGGGAGCTGGTCGAAAACAGCCCCTTGATCATCGACCGCTACCGCGAGGCGACCATCGCCGTCGGCTATACCGGCGACAGTGTCATCAACTCCGTCGCCGATATCGGCTGGATGCTGTTCGGCTTCTGGCTGGCGCTGCGGCTGCCGGTGGCCGTCACCGTCGCGCTTGCGCTCGTCATGGAGATCGGCACGGCCATCGTCATCCGCGACAACCTCACCCTCAACGTGATCATGCTGGTCTGGCCGATCGACGCCATCCGCGACTGGCAGCAGGGGCTGGGCGGGTAGGCTCCCGCGCTTGACAGCGCGCGGCCGGGCGGCAATCTCCCAGTCCCGACCGGCTTCACCCGCCCAACGAAAGGCCGCCATGTCCCTCGTCCACCCGCTCGCCCTTGCCGCGCTCGGCGGCTGCGCCGCGACCGCGGTTGCCGTGCATGACTTCTTCGAGGGCGAGACGCTGGTTGCCGATCTCATTCGCACCCGCCGTCTGGCGCGGCGCGACATTGCCGAGCTTGACGCCCGCGCGGCGGCCGCCCCCGAGCGCGGCCCCGTCGTCACCCTGACGACGATCCCGAGCCGCATCGGCCATATCGCCATGACGATCAAGAGCCTGCTCGACCAGTCGCTGCCACCGGCGGAAATCCGCCTCAACGTGCCGGAACATTCGCGCCGGGAAAATTGCGGCTACGAGATCCCCGGCTGGCTCACGGGGCTTGCCACCGTCACCATCGTGCGGTGCCAGGATTTCGGCCCGGCGACGAAACTCTTCCCGACGCTGACGCGCGTGCCCGAAGACACGGCCATCGTCGTCGTCGACGACGACCGGATCTATCCGCCGGACTTTCTGGAAAACCTCGCGGCCCACGCGACGGCGGAGCCGGACGCCGCCTTCGGCCTGTCGGGCTGGGTGGTTCCGGACGACTTCATCGACCGGCCGACGACGCTGCGCAGCAATCTCTTCATGCTGCCGCCGGCACCGATCCGGGCCCGGCGCCTCCGCAGGCCCGTCCCTATCGACATCCTGCAAGGGTTTTCCGGCTATCTCGTGCGGCCGCGCTTCTTCCCGGAAATGGAGGCGATGCTTGCCCATCGCGATGCGCCGGAGGCGGCCTTCTTCGTCGACGACGTGTGGATCTCCGGCTTCTGCGCCGCGCCCAAATACGTCGCCCCGGCAAGGCGCGCCGGTTTCCAGATGATCAGCCGCATGTCCTTCTACAAGGCGTCGAGCCTTGCCCGCGTCAATCGCGGCGAGGGCACGCCGGAAACGCGCAACAACACCATCGTCATCCGCCATCTCGCCGATCGCTGGACGGTCGGCGGCCATCGACCGGCCGGGTCTCGCGCACCAGCCGGCTGACCGCCTCCGCGACCCCGGCAAGCACCTTCGGGTCGCCGGCGAGAAAGCGTTTGGCGGCCGGGTCGAGCCGGTTGAGCCGGCGGCCGATCCAGGGCAGGCCGGAGACGAAGCCGAGCCGGGTGCGCACATCGAAGGCGACCGTGTCGCCCGCCATCGAGACATGGTGCGGCGAGGCAAGGCGCGCGAGGTCGGCGAGCGGATGCCCGGCGCCCACCGGCGTCTCGCGGTAGTCCCCCGCCTCCAGCCCGCTCATGCGCCGGACCTCCGCTCCCTGGCCGTAATAGTCCGTGTTCTTCTGCATCATCCGCAGCAGGCCCTCGCCATCGGCAAAGACGCTGCCCGCCCCCCGGCCGAGGCCGTTTCTCGCATCGGCGAAGATCTTCTCGTCATTGACCGGCAGCGGCTGGAAACGGCCCGACAGGAGGTCGCGGGCCCGGCAGGCGGTCAGCCAGCGGGGCCCGTCCGCGCCGGCCGGCTTCTCGCAGGTGACGAGCCACCACCAGTCCTCGTGTCGGAAAAGCAGGCTGTCGACCGCGTCGCGCCCCTCGAAGATGCGCCGCACCCGCCGCCAGCGGTCGGGAAAGCGCTCGCATTCATAAAGATCGAGCGCGCCCATCGCGCAGGTCTCCGGCAGCATGTAGAGCCGGCCTTCCGCCTCGAAGAGAAACGGAAAGCTTACATGCTCGCGGATCGGCAGGACCGGGATCGCGGGTCCGGGCGTCAGGTCGTCACCGAGCTCCATCGCCACCAGCCGGCCGCGCTGCTCGAGATATTCGAACTCCTCGACGAAGAGCCAGGTCCGCCCGTCCCGTTCCCACAGGAAAGGGTCGGCATAGTAGCTCAGCGGCGGGGTGGCGACCTTGATCGGCAGGCTGTCGCCGGCACGCATCACATAGGTGCGGAAATGCTCCTTGGGAAACCGGTGCAGGCCCAGGACCCGGCGGCGGTAGAAGTCCTGCCAGCGCAGGTTGAGCCGGTCGCCCGCCTTGTAGGCGCGGTGCCAGAACCGCTGCAGCGGGTCGGTCCAGGCCGGGCGGCCCGCGTCGATCTTGTTGCGCGACGACATCCAGCGCACCGGCCGGGGCGAGCTGATGTCGATGTCGCCCTCGTTGAGGGCGAGATCGCCGCGCCGTTCGGCCCGAAACAGCAGGATGGAGAGGATCGCCTGGTCCGCATTGTGGCTGTGGTCGGACCGCGCCGGAATGAACACCTTCGGATCGAACGCCAGCTCCGCCCAGTCGATCAGCAATTCCCGGGCCGCGGGCCGGGCAAGGTCGAGACCGAGCACTCCGCCGACGCGGATCCGCCGGTCGAGGAACTGCGGCTCCACCTCGAGCCTTTCGCGGATTTCGGCGGCGCAACGCTGCGCCAGGTTCGACTGGCCCGACAGCGTGTAGGCGCCGAGGCGGCCGAGTTCGGCGAGCGGTTCATCGAGGGGCGCGTGAAACAGCGTCGCGCTGTCGAACCAGAAGAGCCGGCCGCCGAAGCGCTCGGCCGCATCGGCGATGACCAGCGGTTTCCAGGCATAGGTACCGGTGGCGGGCGCCACATGCGCGGGATAGGGCACCAGGCTGAAGGGCAGGAACTGCGCGAAGGCGAAGCGGGCGGCAAGCGCCGCGCGCTCAGCCGGACCGAGCCCGAGGTCGTAGACGGCGATCCGCGCGGTCTTCTCGATGCCGTGCCGCCGGATGCTTTTCAGGAACTGCGCCAGCGTGCGGGCGAAGGCGGTATCGGCGGCGGTGACGATGGTCAGCGACATGAAGGACAGCGCCTCTTGACGGCCGCCGGCCGGACCGGACGGAAAAGGGTTCTGCTCCGTTCATGTCCGACCGCGCGCCGCGATGCAAGCGCCGGCCGCCGCGCTCCTCACGAGGCCGGGCGGGCACCCTCCTCCGGCAGCAGCCGGGCGAGCGAGGCGGCGTATTCGGCGACGCTGTCGCGCTGCGGGTCGAACCATTCGAGTGACCAGTTGAGCGCGCCGATCAGGGCGTGGCGCAGGTAGCGGATGCGGTTGGCGTCGGCGTCCGGCCCGAGATAGGCGGAGATGATGCCGTTCCAGACCTTGTCGTAGTCGCGGCGCACGCCTCTCAGTTCGGCCTGCACGGCCGGCGGAACGAAGGGATAGCAGCGGATATGGGCCGAGGCGAAGTCGCTGGCCGATTGCAGGGTCTCCAGGTGGACCCGGAGCGCCACGACCAGCCGCTCCCGCGGCGAGGTGTTTGCGTCCTCCTCCAGCGCTTGCGTGACCGCGTCGGAGACGATCTCGACGCCGGCCCGCATCACCTCGCAGGCCAGTTCCTCCTTCGAGGAGAAGTGGTAATAGAGACTGCCGGCCTTCATGCCGACCTCCGCCGCCAGATCGCGCAGCGACGTCTCGGCATAACCGCGCTCGCGCATCATCCGGGCGGCAACGGTCAGGATCTCGTGGCGCGCCATCCGCGCCTTCCGCGTCGGCTTCCGGAGCGCCGTCGTTTCGATCAATATGACTCTCCGTTTCGACAATTTTTCGAAAATCTGACGCAAAAATTGAGTCAAACCCGCCGCTTTGCGACAAACTCCGCCCGTCTCACATGCGCTTGGCGACCTCTTCCAGCATCACCTCGGTGGCGCCGCCGCCGATCGATTGGACCCGGGCATCGCGTGCCATCCGCTCGATCGTGCTTTCGCTCATGAAGCCCATGCCGCCATGGAACTGGACGCAGGCATACATGACCTCGTTGACCAGTTCCCCGCAATAGGACTTGATCATCGACACCTCGCGCACGAGATCCTCGCCGGCGGCGGCGCGGGCCGCCGTTGCGTAGATCATCTGCCGCCCGGCTTCAACCCAGGTCGCGAGTTCGGCAAGCCGCTGGCGAACCACCTGTTTTTCCCACAAAGGTGCGCCGAACGCCTTGCGTTCGCGGACATAGTCCACGGTCAGCTCGATCGCCGCCTGTGCCTCGCCCATCGACATGGCGCCGAGGACGAGCCGCTCGTTCTGGAAGTTCTTCATGATGGCGTAGAAACCGCGCCCCTGCTCGCCGAGGACGTTCTCCACCGGCACGCGCGCATCGGCAAAGGAGAGCTCGGCCGTGTCGGAACTGCGCCAGCCATGCTTGTCGAGCGCCCGCGAAACGCTGAAGCCGGGCGTGCCCTTCTCCACCAGGAACATCGTCACCGACTGGCTGGCCGGGCCGCCCGCCTCGGTCTTGGCCGCCACGCAATAAAGGTCTGCATGGACCCCGTTGGTGATGAACATCTTGGACCCGTTGAGCAAATAGTGGTCGCCCTCGCGCCGCGCCGTGGTCCGGATGCCCTTCACGTCGGAGCCGGCATCCGGCTCGGTCACGGCGACGGCGGTGATCGTCTCGCCGGCGATGACACCGGGCAGATAGCGCGCCTTCTGCGCCGCGCTGCCGGCGTTGAAGACATGGACCGAAGCCATGTCGGTATGGACCAGCGCGGTGATCGCAACGCCGGCATAGGTCGAGCGGCCAAGTTCCTCGGCAAGCACCACGGTCGCCCGTTCGTCCATGCCGGATCCGCCATATTCGGCCGGATAGCGGATGCCGAAGAAGCCGAGTTCGCCCATCTTGCGCAGCACGGCGCGCGGGGTGAGCCCGTCCGCCTCCCACTGGTCGGCGTGGGGCTTGACCTCCTGCTCGACGAAGCGGCGTACCTGCGCGCGCAGCATGTGATGCTCCTCCTCGAAGAAGAAGCTGCTGGCCGTTGTCGCGTCGAAACCGAGTGTCGCCTTCATGTGCCCTGCCTTGTTGCCTTGCCGGTTCCCGGCCCTGTTCCCCGTTTGCCGCGACAGTCCCGCCCGGGGCCTGGCTGCATCCGGCAGCCCCCCGTCAGCACCTGTCGTTGACTTAATTTCTAACGAACGTTAGGTAGAACGTCAAACCGGATAATGGCAAGGGAGGCGCGCCATGGCCGCTATCGAGACGCCGGACGTCAAAACGCCGACAACCGAGCCGCTGGCAATCGAAACGCTTGTCGCGGAATTGCGGGTGAAACACGCCGCCGCCTCGCAAGGGGGCGGTGAGAAGTTCCGCACCCGTCACGCCGAGCGCGGCAAATGGTTCGTGCGCGAGCGCATCGAGTTCACCCTTGATCCCGGCACCGCCTTCCTGGAGCTTTCGCCGCTCGCCGCCAACGGGCTCTATGGCGGCGAGGTGCCGGGCGCCGGCATCGTCACCGGCATCGGCCTGATCCACGACCGTCCCTGCATGATCATCGCCAATGACGCGACGGTGAAGGGCGGCTCGTTCTTCGCCGAGACCGTGCGCAAGCACGCCCGCGCCCAGGAGATCGCGCAGGAAAACCGCCTGCCGGTGATCTACCTGGTCGATTGCGGCGGCGCCTTCCTGCCCGAGCAGGACCGGGTGTTTCCCGACAAGGACCATTTCGGCGGGGCGTTCTGGCGCCAGTGCCAGATGTCGGCGCAAGGGCTGCCGCAGATCTCCGTCGTCTTCGGCGGCTGCACCGCGGGCGGCGCCTATATTCCAGCGCTCAGCGACCAGGTGATCATGGTACGCGGCACGGGGCGCATTCACCTTGGCGGGCCGCCCATCGTCAAGGCGGCGATCAACGAGATCGTCGACGGCGAAACGCTGGGCGGTGCCGACATGCACACCGGCGTTTCCGGCGTCAGCGACCATGTCGCGGCCGACGAGGAAAGCGCGCTCAGGAAGCTGCGCGAGATTGTCGCCCACCTGGGCGAGGGCCGACGGATCGCGCCGCCGCCGCTCGCCCCCGTGCCGCCCCTGCCCACGACGGGGGACCCCTCGGCCCATGCCCCGGTCGACCTGAAGCGGCCGGCCGACATGCGCGCGCTGATTCGCTCGATGGTGGACGGATCGCAGCTTTCGGAGTTCAAGCCCGACTACGGCGCGACGCTGATCGCGGGCTTTGCCCATATCCACGGCTATCCGGTCGGCATCCTTGCCAATGACGGGGCGCTGTTCTCGGAAAGCTCCCTGAAGGGCGCCCATTTCATCGAACTGTGCGACCAGCGGCAGATCCCGCTCCTCTTCCTGCAGAACATCACCGGTTTCATGGTCGGCACGGCAGCGGAGCGCGGCGGTATCGCCAAGCATTCCGCCAAGCTCGTCTACGCGGTCTCCAACGCCAGGGTGCCGAAGCTGACGGTGATCGTCGGCGGTTCCTACGGGGCAGGCAATTACGGCATGTGCGGGCGCGGCTTCCGTCCGCGCTTCCTTTTCTCCTGGCCGAACGCGCGCATCGCCACGATGAGCCCGGACGTTGCCTCGACCGTGGTGACGGAGCTGCGCCGCGCCAGCCTCAAGGGCGCGGCCAGCGAGGCGGACATCACCGAACTGGATCGTCGGACCCGGGCCCAGTTCGAGGAGCAGTCCGATCCCTACTATGCCACCGCGCGGCTCTGGGACGACGGCATCATCGAGCCGGACCAGACCCGCGACGTACTCGGTCTCTGCCTGGCGCTTTCCGCCGGCGAGGCACAGGACACCGGCCCGCGCCCGGTCTACAGGATGTGAGGCCGCACATGTTCGACAGCCTGCTTATCGCCAATCGCGGCGAGATCGCCTGCCGCATCATCCGCACCGCACGCCGGCTCGGCCTGCGCACCATCGCTGTCTATTCGGATGCCGACCGCGACGCGCTGCATGTGAAGATGGCGGACGAGGCCGTGCATATCGGCGCCGCGCCCGCATCCCAGAGCTATCTCAAGGTCGAACGCATCGTCGAAGCCGCAAGGGCGACGGGCGCCGCTGCGGTCCATCCAGGCTACGGCTTTCTCTCCGAACGGCCGGAGCTCGCCCTTGCCTGCGCCGAAAACGACCTCGTCTGGGTCGGTCCGGCCCCTCACGCCATCGCCGCCATGGGATCGAAGATCGAGGCGAAACGGATCGCCGGAGAGGCGGGCGTGCCCTGCATTCCCGGCTATGCGGGCGAGGACCAGTCGGATGCCGCGCTCGTCGCCGCCGCCCTGCGCATCGGCCTGCCGGTGATGGTCAAGGCCAGTGCCGGCGGGGGCGGCAAGGGCATGCGTGCCGTTCTCGCCGAGGCCGACCTTGCCGCAGCGATCGCCTCCGCCAGGACCGAGGCCGAGCGCGCCTTCGGCAACGGCCGGCTGCTCGTTGAAAAGCTCGTGCAGAACCCGCGCCACATCGAGGTCCAGCTGCTTGGCGACCGTCATGGCAACCTCCTCCATCTCTTCGAGCGTGACTGCTCGGTCCAGCGCAACCACCAGAAGCTGCTGGAGGAAGCGCCTGCCCCGAACCTCGATCCCGGCACCCGCGAGCGGCTTTTCTCGGCCGCGCTGACGCTCGGCCGGGCCATCGACTACGACAATGCCGGAACGGTCGAGTTCATCATGGATGGAGCCACCGGGGATTTCTTTTTCCTGGAGATGAACACACGCCTGCAGGTCGAGCATACCGTCACCGAGGCAATCACCGGGATCGACCTGGTCGAAATGCAGTTGCGCATCGCCGCCGGCGAAGCCCTGCCCTTCGCCCAGCACGAGATCCGCGCCACCGGACACGCCATCGAGGCCCGGCTTGCGGCCGAGGACGCGGCCAGCGGTTTCCGCCCGTCCACCGGCACGCTGCTGCACTGGAACCCGGCCCCGGAGCTGCGCTGCGACAGCGGTGTCGCGACCGGGTCCACGGTCGGCGCCTCCTACGATTCGATGATCGCCAAGCTCGTCGCCCACGGCCGCGACAGGACGGAAGCCTGCCGCAGGCTCGCCGCCGGACTGGAGCGGACGGAGGTCGCCGGCGTGACCACCAACCGGCTGTTCCTGCGCGACGCGATCCGCCGGCCGGCCTTCGCCGAGGGGCGCGCGACCACCGAATTCCTCGCGCAGGAATGGCCGGAGGGCTGGCAGGCGGCGGGCACCTCCGACAGTCTTGTCCTCGCGGCCCTTGCCCGGCATCTGCGGAACCGGCAGCCCTGCTCCCCGGCACGGCCCCCGTCTCCTTGGCACACGCTCGGCGGCTTTCGCCTGCTCGGCGAAGCCGGCAGCCCGGCCCGTGCCACCTATCTCGATGCCGAGCGACCGGAAACGCGGGTGGCGATCTCCGGGCAGGAAAGCCCTTTCGCGGTCACGGTCGGAGGCGAGACACGCGAGATCGATGTCGATTGGCGGGACAACACACGGCTGGCGATCTCGATCGACGGCCGGGCAGAGACGGTCGGGGCGCTTGTCGCGGGCGACGCCGTCCACCTTTGGAGCGCGCGTTGCGATGCCGTCCACCGGGTCGTGCCCGCAGCCGACTTCGATGCCGCCCAGGCCGGCGAAGGCGCCGGCGCGGCGGACCGCGTCACGGCACCGATGCCGGGCCTGCTGGTTTCGCTCAACGTCCGCCCCGGCGAGAAGGTGGCAAAGGGCGACACGCTGGCGGTGATGGAATCGATGAAACTGCTCATGGACCTCAAGGCGGCCGCATCCGGCATCGTCACCGCGGTGGGAGCTGCGGCCGGGGATACGCTCGATGCCGGCGCAGTCATCGTCACTCTCGACCCGGACGAAAGCTGATCTCAGACGCCCCGAAGCCGGGCGAGAAGCGTTTCGAGGCCGCCATAAAGCGCGTCCGTGCCGATCAGGCGGCGGGCCTCCCCCCGGCCCGCGACAAGAGCGGGAACGCCGCGCACCCCGAACCGTGCCATCTCGGTTCGTCCGGCCTCGATGCGTGCCGCGTTGGCCTGGACGAGAGCCTCGTCCGGAGCGGCAAAGCGGCGCGCCGCCTCGTCCAGCCCCATCTCCTGAAGCACATCGGAGAGGATGGCCGGATCGGCATTGTCCCGGCCCGCCACGTAGCGGACGCGCTGGATGGCGGAAAGCGCCTCCAGCTCGCGCTCAGGAGCGGTGAGACGCACCGCCGTCAGGGCCAGCGTCGCCGGGCCGGAATCGACACGTGTTCCGCGCGCGCCCAACACATTGGCGCGATAGGCTTCGCTGAAGGGCTGGCCGCTCAGGCGGGCAATACGCTGGTCCGCCTCCCAGGCATGGGCGGCAAACCCGTCGTTCATCGGGAAGGCGCCGCCGCCTGCAAACAAGCCGGAGGGGACCAGCTCAACCGCGATCTCCGGGTGCCGGCCGGCCTGTTCCATGGCCGGCAATGCGCCATAGCACCAGCCGCACAGGGGGTCGAAGATATAATCCAGATGCATCGTCGAACCGGTTTCCATGGTCCCCACCTCGCCTCTTACGTCAGTAGCCGACGGTGAAGCGCTGGCGCGAGTGCTTCGGTGTCTCGATCTCGTCGACCATGGCGATGGCATAGTCCTCGAAGGAGATGCTGCTGCCGTTCTCGTTCGCCAGAAGGGCGTCCTTGCCAAGCCGGAACCGGCCGGTGCGCTCACCCGGCACGAACATCGCGGACGGGGACAGGAAGGTCCAGTCGAGATCGTCGACATCCTTCAGAAGATCAAGGAAACGCGCGCCGCCAAGGGCTTCCTCCTTGTACTCCGCCGGAAAGTCCGGCTGGTCGACCAGCCTCTGGCCCGGCGCCACCTCAAGGCTGCCGGCGCCGCCGACAACCAGGTAACGCTTCACGCCGGAGGCACGCACGGCCTTGATCAGGATGGCCGGATCGCTGGCGCTGAAATGCACCGAGCTGATCACCACGTCATGCCCCTTCAACAAGCTTGCGAGCCCTTCGCCGTCGAAGACATCGCCCTTTGCGGCGGTCACGCCCGGCAGGGCCGCGATCCTGTCCGGATTGCGGGCAATCGCCGTCACCTGGTGACCCCGGTTGGAGAGTTCCGTGAGGATGCGCGACCCGGCGTTGCCGGATGCGCCGATCAGCGCGACATGTGTCATGTTTCGTCCTTTGGTTTCAAAATCGGATCTGGTCTATTATCCAGACTGAAACCCAGTTAGGACGGACGCGCGAAACCCGCAAGAAGTCATCTTTTCGCGACATGGTCATCGCGGCGTGACCCTTGTCGGTGGCAGGAAAGGATCCCGTATGAGCGAAGAAACCGCATTCCCCAAATCCTGTTCCTTCGAGCAACCCTGCCCGATACGCGACGTGCTGGACAGGATCGGCGATCAGTGGAGCCTGCTCGTTCTGGACGTTCTGAGCGGGGGAACACTGCGGTTCAACGCCATCTCCCGGCAGATCGGCGACATCTCCAAGCAGATGCTGTCCAAGACCCTGCGACGGCTGGAACATGACGGCTTCGTCCACCGCACGATCTACGCGGAAGTTCCCCCGCGGGTGGAATACGAACTGACCGAGTTGGGGCGCTCCTTCCTGGAGCCGATGAAGGGCCTGATCGCCTGGGCGGATACCCACCATGCGGCGATCCGCGAGGCACGTGCCGATTACTCGGCCAGGGAGCCGGCCTGACGCTCGATCCGGCTGGTTGACGGGTTTCGGCTTCCCGGGCGTCCGGAAGCTTCAGCGCATCTGTTCGCCCAGGAAATCGATGAAGGCCGGGTTCGTTCCATAGGCGACATTGACGCGGATCGCCGCCCGCCCCCCCGATGCGCGGTCCGGCCGGAACAGGCTGCCCGGCGCAAGGAAGATGCTGCGCTCGGCCGCCTTGCGGCAAAGCTCGAGCTCGTCGATCTCGCCGGGAAACTCCGTCCACAGGTAGAAGCCCGGCGTGACGCTTTGCCGGACTTTCAGCCCGACCGCCTCGAGCCGGGCGCAGGAGGCCTTGTGCGCCTCCTCGACCCGCGCCTTCAGCCGTCGCAGGTGCCGCAGATACTGGCCTCCCTGGATGAGGTTGAAGACGAAACGCTCGACATAGTCGGAGGTCGCCACGGTGGTCAGCATCTTGAGATTGGCGAGCGCGCCGACCAGCGAGGGATGACCGGCGACGAAGCCGCAGCGCAGGCTCGCCGAAAGGGTCTTGGAAAACGTGCCGACATAGAGAACCCGGTTGAGCTGGTCGAGGGCGGCAAGGCGCGGCAGCGTGGTCGGGACGATGTCGGCGAGCGCGTCGTTCTCGACGATCAGGAAGCCCCAGCGCTCTGCAAGCTGCATCAGCCCGAAGGCGACGGCCGGCGACAGGGTGCTGCCGGTCGGATTGTGGGCGAGCGACTGGGTGAAGAAGACCTTCGGCCGGTGCACGGCAAGGCGCGCGGCAAGATCCTCAAGGTCCGGACCGTCGGGACCACGGCGGATGCCGATCATCCGCGCCTTGGCAAGGGTCAGCTTGCCGAACAGCGGATAATAGCCAGGATCGTCGACGAAGACGGTGTCGCCCGGTTCGATCAGATGACGAATGATCAGGTCGAGGCCGTGATTGACGCCGTGCGTCAGCAGCAATCCGTCCGGCTGCACGGAGATGGAGCGTTCCAGCAGCAGCATGCGCAGCCGCTCGCGCAAGGGCGCATAACCCCAGGAACTGCCGTAGCCGAAATCGACGGCCTCCGGCTCGGCCGTCTTGAAGCCGGAGAAGTAGCGCTTGAGCTCGGAGCCTTCCGTCCAGAACGCCGGGGGGCGGCCATCGCCGGGGCGGACCTCGTAGTGCTGGTCGAGCTGCTCGCGCAACAGCGAAACGACATCGACGGCGGCCGCGACATGCGGCGCCGGCGGCACGGCACGCGGCAGTTGGAACTGGGCGACGTAGTAGCCGGAACCCGCGCGCGCCTCGAGCAGTCCTTGCGCCACGAGCTGGTCATAGGCATCGGCCATCGTGTTCTTGGAGACGCCGTGCTCGCGCGCCGCCTGGCGAACAGACGGCAGCCGTTCGCCCGGTTTGTAGGCTCCAGCTGACAAAAGACCGCTTACATGCTGGACAATCCGTCCGGCGCGAGTCACCCGTGCATTGCTAATTTTTGCGATGACTGTCCCACTCCGATTATTGGGACAGTCATCGCAAAAATGCCTGAGACTGTCCCTTGATTGTCCCAGTCTATTTTATGACAATTTACGTCGGTCGACAATCAAACCATCCCTGGGAGGAAACACATGACCGCATTGAACCGCCGCCGGTTCCTGACCGCATCGGCACTTGGTGGCGCAGCCACGCTTGCAATGCCCGCAATCGCCAATGCGCAGGACACCGTCCAATGGCGCATGCAGGCCCTCTGGGACGGTGGCACCACGCCGTTCGAGTTCGAGAAGAAGTTCGTGGAGCGCGTCGGCGAACTGACCGACGGCAAGTTCGAGATCAAGCTCTTCTCGGCCGGTCAGCTGGTTCCCGCAGCACAGGCCTTCGACGCGGTGCGCTCCGGCGCGTTCCAGATGATGAAGACCTTCGACGGCTACGAGGCGGGCAAGATCCCGGCCTTCGCCTTCACCTCGACCATCCCCTTCGGCTTCCCCGATCCGGACCAGTACGAGGCGTGGTTCTACGAGCTCGGCGGCCTCGACATGGCCCGCGAAGCCTACGGCAAGGCAGGCCTGACCTATATCGCGCCGACCGTCTATGGCGAGGAGCCGATCCACTCGACGGTGCGCATGGAAAGCATCGCCGACATGGCCGGCAAGAAGGGCCGCTTCGTCGGCCTCGCCTCCGCCGTGATGGGCGATCTGGGCGTTGCCGTGACGCCGATGGCGACCGCCGAAGTCTATTCCGGCCTGGAGAAGGGCCTGATCGACTTCGCCGACCGCGGCGACCTGACCGCCAACTACGAGGCGGGCCTCGCCGAGGTGGCCAAGTTCGTCATCCTGCCGGGCGTGCACCAGCCGACGACCGCGACCAGCTATGTCGCCAATTCGGCGGCCCATGCGGCCCTGCCGGAGAGCTTCAAGGCGGCCCTTGCCGTCGCCGCCCGCGAGATCTCGGGATCGCTGCGCCAGCGCATCATCGTGCAGAACACCCAGGTGCTCGACAAGTATCGCGAGAAGGGCGTCGAGGTGCTCCATCTCGACCAGGGCGACGTGGCCGAGGCCCGGTCGAAGGCGGTCGAATCCTGGTCCAAGGCGACCAAGGGCGATCCGCTGGCGACCAAGATCGTCGAAAGCCAGACCGCCTTCATGAAGGCGCTCGGCCTGCTCTGAGCGAACGTCTCGCGTAACACGTCGCGGGGAGCGCATGGCGCTGCCCGCCCTTTCCCGCCGCACCGGACGCGGCCAGACGGCAGCCCATGAAAACGCTCAGCTTCCTTGTCACCGGCCTCAACCGGATCCTTTTCGTCATCGCGGCCGCCATCATCTTCGCCGTCGTGCCGATGCTCCTCTATGAGGTCGTGGCGCGCTACGCCTTCGACGCCCCGACCGTCTGGGCGATGGAGGCAAGCACGCTCGTTTTCGGACCGCATTTCATGCTGGCCGGTCCCTACCTGCTGCATCTGCGCGGCCATGTCTCCGTCGACATCCTCAGCGATCGCGCTTCCGGCGTGCCCCGGCGGGTGCTGGAGATCTTCACCTTCTCGGTGATCGCGATCTTCGCCGCCGTCTTCGCCAAGGTCAGCTGGCCGCTGGCCGTGAACGCCTATGCGCTCGGCGAAACAAGTTTCTCCGCCTGGAACCCGCCGATCTGGTGGGTCAAGTTCATCGTGCCCTTCGCCTTTGTCATGCTGTTCGCCCAGGCGCTTGTCGAACTCTTCGCCCCCGCCTCGCGCGCGCCGGCCGGGGAGGCGCGGCCATGAGTTCCGAACTCGTCCTGGCGGTCATGTTCGCAAGCCTTGTCGGCCTGCTGCTGACCGGCGTGCCGCTTGCCTTCACGCTCGGCGCCCTCGCCCTTGTCTTCACCCTCACGCTGTGGGGCGAAGCGGCCCTCGCCGTCACCGTGCTCAATCTCTACGACACGATGCATTCGGAATCGCTTCTGGCGATCCCCCTCTACGTGATGATGGCAAGCGTGCTGCAACGCTCCGGCGTCATCGAGAGCCTCTACAAGGCGATGGAGCTGTGGTCGCGGCGCCTGCCCGGCGGGCTTGCTGTCGGCACCATCGCCATCTGCACCATCATCGCCGCGATGACCGGCATCGTCGGTGCCGCCGTCGCGGCCATGGGCATGCTGGCGCTGCCCTCGATGCTGAAGCGCAACTACCAGCCGGAACTCGCCATCGGCACGATCTGCGCGGGCGGCACGCTCGGCATCCTGATCCCGCCCTCGGTCATCACCATCGTCTATGCGGTGACGGCCCAGGCCTCCATCGGGCAGATGTTCATCGCAGGCGTGGTCCCCGGCCTGCTGCTGGCCTCGCTCTATATCGGCTACATCGTGCTGCGGGCCGCGCTCAACCCGGCGATCGCACCGCGCCCGGAGGAGATCGAGGACATCACCTGGGGCATCCGCATCGCGGCTCTGAAGTCGCTGGTGCTTCCCATGCTGATCATCGTCGGCGTCCTTGGCACCATCTACATGGGCATCGCCACTCCGACCGAGGCGGCCGCCGTCGGCGTGGCGCTCGCCTTCGTCTCGGCGATCATCGAACGGCGTTTCGGCTGGGAACTGATCCAGGACGTCGGGATGGATGTGGTCAAGGTGACGACGATGATCCTGTGGATCACGATCGGCGCCCGCGCCTTCGTCGCCATCTTCACCGGAACAGGGGGCGCCGACTTCCTGCTCGGCTTCATCCAGACGCTGGATGCCGACCGCTGGATCGTGCTCGCCGTGATGCTGGCCATGCTGTTCTTCCTCGGCATGTTCCTCGACGAGATCGGCATCATCCTGCTCTGCGTGCCTGTCTTCCTGCCGGTGATCGACTTCCTCGGCTTCGACAGGCTGTGGTTCGGCATCCTGTTCCTCGTCTCGGCGCAGATGGCCTACATCTCCCCACCCTTCGGCTACACGCTCTTCTACATGAAGGGCGTGCTGCCCGCCGGCATCGGCATGGGCACCGTCTACCGCGCGATCATCCCCTTCATGCTGCTCCAGGCATTGGGGATCCTGATCTGCGCACTCTTCCCGGAGCTGGTGCTCTGGCTTCCCAACTCCATGATCAACTAACAGGACACATGATGAGCGACGCCCGATCGTCCCGTATCGAAGGCCTCCACAAGATGGCGCCGGAGGCCCGCCTCCAGGCCGTGGCCCGGCAGGCAGGCCTTGGCAACGCGGCCATCGCCAGCCTTTCCGCCGCCGCGCAAGGGCAGATCGAACTGGCCGACCGGCTGGTCGAGAACGCCATTTCGGCCATGTCCATTCCGGTCGGCATCGCCACCAACATGCTCGTCGACGGACATGAGGTCCTGGTGCCGATGGCAACGGAAGAGTCTTCCGTCATTGCCGCCGTGTGCAACGCGGCCAAACGCTGCCGGCCGACCGGGGGCTTCTTCACCTCCTCCTCCGGCCCGGTGATGGCCGCGCAGATCCAGCTGCTGGGTGCGAGCGACCCGGAAAACGTCCGCCTCAAGGTCTATGAGCGGATGGACAAGATCCGCGCCATCTGCGACGAGACCGACCCGCTGCTGGTCAAGTTCGGCGGCGGCTTCCGCGATCTCGACATCCGCGTCATCGAGACGGACGAAGGCCCGATGACCATCGTCCACATCATCGTCGATACGCGCGATGCCATGGGCGCCAACGCCGTCAACAGCATGGCCGAGGCGTTGGCGCCAAGGCTCGTCGAGTGGACCGGCGCGCGCAGCCTGCTGCGCATCCTGACCAACCTTGCCGACCGGCGCGTGGTGCGTGCCCGGGCCGTGTGGCCGCTCGCCGAGATCGGCGGCGAACAGGTGCGCGACGACATGCTCTCGGCCTATCGCTTCGCGGATGCCGATCCCTATCGTGCCGCCACCCACAACAAGGGCATCATGAACGGCGTCAGCGCCGTCGTGCTGGCGACCGGCAACGACACCCGCGCCATCGAGGCCGGCGCCCATGCCTTCGCGGCGAAGGATGGTCACTATCGCTCGATGTCGCGCTGGGAAGCGGATGGCGACGGCAATCTGGTGGGCATCCTCGAAATGCCGATGGCCGTCGGACTGATCGGCGGCGCGACAAAGGTTCACCCGACCGCGCAGGCCAACCTGGAGATCCTTGGTGTCAAGACGGCCGATGCGCTCGCCCGCATCATCGTTTCCATCGGCCTTGCCCAGAACTTCGCGGCGATGCGCGCGCTGGCGACGACCGGCATCCAGAAAGGCCACATGGCGCTTCATGCCCAGAACGTCGCACTGGCGATTGGCGCCGTCGGCGCGGAGATCGATCAGGTGGCGAACGAACTCAAGGCGCTCGGCAAGGTGCGTCAGGATCTCGCCGAGGAAATCCTCGCACGGCTTCGCGCCGGCAAGTAAGCCGGAACTGCGAGAAGACAAGGATGAGCGAGCACGTCACCATCGTCGAAGTCGGCCCGCGCGACGGGCTGCAGGCCCGCAAGGATCCCGTCGCGACGGCGGCGCGCATCGGCCTCGTCGAGCATCTGCGCCGCGCCGGCGCGAGACGCATCGAGGTCGGCGCCTTCGTCGCCCCGGACCGGGTGCCGCGCATGGCCGACACGGCCGAGGTGATGGCGGCCGTCGGCTCACGCGAACGGGACGGCGACATGGTGCTTGTCGCCAACCGGCGCGGCCTCGACCAAGCCATGGAAAACGGCGCGCGCGCCATCGCGGTCTTCACCGCCGCAAGCGATGCCTTTGCCGAAAAGAACATCGGGCGCGCGGTCGCAGCCTCGCTGGAACGCTTCTCCCCCCTGGTCACGGCGGCACGGGAGGCGGGTGTCTTCGTGCGCGGATACATCTCCACGATCACCGACTGTCCCTATTCTGGCGAGGTCCCCCCCGGCGACGTCGCCCCGGTGGCGCGCGCCCTCTTCGAGATGGGATGCGATGAAATCGCGCTCGGCGAAACGCTCGGCAAGGCAACACCGCGCCGGATCGCGGCCGTTGTCGGGGCGGTCGCCCGGCACGTTCCGCTGGACGCATTGGCCGCACATTTCCACGACACCTACGGCATGGGCATCGCCAATGTCGCGGAGGCGCTGCGCCTCGGCATCCGTACGGTCGATGCGGCCGCCGGCGGGCTCGGCGGCTGCCCCTTCGCACCCGGTGCCAGCGGCAATGTCGCCACGGAAGACGTGCTCTTCATGCTCGAAGGCGAAGGCTACACGACGGACCTGTCGCTCGAACAACTGCTCGACGCGGTCGCCTTCATCGAGCACGACATGGACATCCGCCCGACCAGCCGCGTCTACAAGGCCCGTCGCGGCGGCTGAGAGTATCGAGCTGCCCGGCGCACTGCCATGACGGCGTCAGGTCATGATGGCGGAGCCCGCCCCCACCTTGCGCGCGGCGTCCAGTGCATGGGTGGCGATGGCGGTGTCCTGCGCGCCGGTGCCGGTCAGGTCGCAGATCGTGACCTGATCGTCGGATGTGCGTCCCGTCTGCCGGCCGGTGACGATCTCGCCAAGCTCCGGCGGCGTGCCGCCGCGCCACACACCGGCGGCAAGCGCGGCACGCAGTTCGCCCATCAGCTCGCACTGGCTGACCCGGTCGCAGACATAGAGATCGGCCGCGGCGAGTGCCGCCGCCTCGATCTCGTTCTTGCCCGACTGGTCCGAGCCCATTGCCGTGATGTGCAGACCCGGATGCAGCCATTCGGCCTTGAGCACGGGATCTTCGGCCGGCGTCGTTGTCACGACCAACTGGCTCCGCGCCAAAGCCTGGGCCGGATCCGCGACGGCCTCGGCCTCGATCTTCAACCGGTCGGCGATGTCGGCGGCGCAGGCCTGTGCCTTGGCCATGTCGCGCCCCCAGACGAGAACGCGGGAGAACGGCCGCACCAGATGGGCCGCCTCGATCTGAAGCCGCGCCTGGATGCCGGTGCCGATGACGCCGGCGGTCTCGACCGTCGACGGGGCAAGGTGGCGCGCCGCAACGGCGCCGGCGGCAGCGGTGCGCACGTCGGTCAGGTAGCCGTTGTCGAGCAGCAGGGCCTCGACCAGGCCGGTTTGGGCCGAAAACAGGATCATCAACCCGTTGAGGCTCGGCAGGCCGAGCTTCGGATTGTCGAAGAAGCCGGGGCTGACCTTGATCGCGAAGCCGTCGAAGCCGGGGATATAAGCGGTCTTCACATCGACCTCCCCGTTGGCCTGCGGGATCGCCATCGACAGGATCGGCGGCATGATGACGCTGCCGGAGGCAAGGGCGGCGAACGCGCGTTCCACCACGTCAATGGCCGGAGGGCCGAGCTTGACCAGTCCGCGCAGTTCCGTCGCGGTCAGGATGGTCACCTCATGCGCCATAGCTGCGTCCCTTTACCTCAACATCGCCCAATCTGACATCGCGCCCCGCGACGACGTCGGTGAAGCTGGTCATGTCGACATTGCGCCCTGTCAGGATGGTGGCCACCGGCCCCTTGAAGGCCGGCAGTTTGCCGGCCTGCATCGCTGCAATGCCGACAACGCTGGCGCCTTCGGCCACCATGCGGTCCTCAAAGTAGAGCGTCTGCATCGCGCCGTAGATCTCGTCCTCGGTCACAAGGACATAGTCGTCGAGAAGGTCGCGGCACATGGCGAAGGTCAGCCGGTTCTCAAGCCCGATGCCGCCGCCAAGCGAGTCGGCAAGGCTTGCCACCTCCTCCACCTCGACCGGCCGGCCGGCGCGGACGGACGCGTACATGGCCGCGCCCCTGTCCATGGTAACGCCGATGACCTTGATGGACGGCTTGACAGCTTTCGCCGCCAGCGCAACGCCCGCCGCCAGCCCGCCGCCGGACAGCGGCACAAGGATCGCCGCAAGGTCGGGCCTGTCCTCCAGCATCTCCAGACCGATGGTGCCCTGCCCCGCGATCACCAGAGGGTCATCGAAAGGCGATATCTCGGCCAGCCCCTCCTCTCGCGCCAGCCGCCGGCTCTCAGCATGCGCGTCGTCCTGGCTGCGGCCGGCAATGCGCACCTCCGCCCCCAGGGCGTGGATCCCCTCGACCTTGGCCTGCGGAACGAGCGAGGACATGCAAATGACGGCTCTCAACCCCTTCGCCCGCGCCGCATAGGCAACGCCCCGGCCATGATTGCCGGTGGAGCAACAGGTGACGCCGGGCGCGTCAGCGGGAACCGCCGCGACCGCGTTGAGCGCGCCGCGCAGCTTGAACGCGCCGATCGGCTGCGTCGTCTCCAGCTTCAGCAGGAACTCGTTGCCCGAAATGGCGCCCACATGCAGCGAGGGCACCAAAGGCGTGCGTGCGGCCACGCCGGCGATTGTCGCCCGCGCCGCCAGGATGTCGGCAAGATCGATGGTCAACCCGCCTCCTTCACCGCGCTCAGGAACTGCTGGGTGCGCTCCTTCTGCGGGTTGCCGAACAACTCGTCCGGGGTGCCCTGCTCCTCGATGCGGCCGCCATAGAAGAAGCAGACGCGGTCGGAAATGTCCTTGGCGAAACCCATCTGGTGCGTGACCATCAGCATGGTCAGGTTGTGCTCGGAAACGAGCTTGCGGATCACCGTGGTGACCTCGCCGATGACTTCCGGGTCGAGCGCCGAAGTCACCTCGTCGAACAGCATGACCTTCGGGCGCATGGCGAGCGCGCGGGCGATAGCGACACGCTGCTGCTGGCCGCCGGACAGGCGCGAGGGATGCTGGTCGCGCTTTTCCGCCATGCCGACCATCGCCAGAAGCTCCTCGGCCCGCTCCCGCGCGTCCTGCTTCGACAGGCCGAGCACGTGCACGGGACCTTCCATGCAGTTTTCCAGCGCCGTCATGTGCGGAAAGAGGTTGAAGTGCTGGAAGCACATGCCGATCTTCGAGCGCATCTGACGCATGTGCCGGTTGTTGGCGCGAACCAGCCTGCCGCCTTCCGGCATGTGGGTCAGCGGCTCGCCATCGACATAGATGACGCCGCCATTGATGGTCTCCAGCGTCATCAGCATGCGCAGGACCGTCGTCTTGCCCGATCCGGACGGGCCGATGACCGTCACCATCTCGCCCTCGGCAACATCGAGATCGAGAGAATCGAGCACCACGAGGCTGCCATAGGACTTGGTGACCTTCCTGAAGCTCACCATCGGGGTCGGGTCGCCCTCCAGCGTGAGGGGAAAGCCGGATACGTCTCTGGTGTCCATCAGCTCAATCCGAGTTTGCGGCGCACCCAGGCTTCGAAAAACCGGACCGCTGCCGCCGTTGGTAGCGAGATGCAAAGGAAGATGATGCCGACGAGCGTGAAGGGCTCGAGGAAGCGGTAGGTCTCGGAGCCGATGGCATTGGCCGTGTGCATCAGCTCCGCCACGCCGATGACCGAGAGCATCGGCGTGTCCTTGAAGATGCCGACCAGGTAGTTGCCCATGCCCGCCAGAGACGGTGGCAGCGCTTGCGGAAGGATGACGCGGAAATAGGTGCGCGGCATCGACAGGTTGAGCGATTTCGCCGCCTCCCACTGTCCCTTCGGTACGCATTCCAGGCCGCCGCGATAGACCTCGGACAGGTACGCGGCATAGTGCAGCCCGATGGCGATCATTCCGGCTGTCCAGGGCGACAGGCGGATGCCGAATTGCGGCCCGACATAGAAGACGAAGAAGATCTGCAGCACCAGGGGCGTCGAGCGTACGAACTCGACCGCCTCGCGCACGGCCATGGTCAGCGGCCTGAACGGAGTGCGTTGCGCCAGTGCGAGCACAAGGCCGAGCACGACGGCGATGGCATAGCCGAGGCCGGCCGCCAGCAGCGTGTTGCCGGTGGCAACGATCAGCCGGGGCAGGATCTCGAAGGTGAAGTCCCAGCGCCAGTCGAACATGGCTCAGGCCCTCCCCATCTTGCGCATCATGAACCGTTCGAGCCAGCGCATGAACGGCGTGATCATGAAACGCGCCAGCACGTAGTAGATGATGAGCGCGGTGCCGAAGGCCTCCGCCGACATGAAGGTCGTGCCGTTGATCTGCTTCACCTGGAACATCAGGTCGGCGACGGAGATCAGTGCGACAAGCGCGGTACCCTTGAGAAGCTCGATCAGAAGATTGCCCCAGGACGGCAGCATGATGAGCACCGCCTGCGGCAGGATCACCCGGCGCATGCGCTTGGCCGGCGACATGTTGAGCGCCAGCGCCGCCTCCCACTGCCCCTTCGGCACCGACAGGATCGCACCGCGCACGAGCTCCGCGCCATAGGCGCCGAGATTCATGCCGACGGCAACGAAACCGGCCGTGAACTTCTCCAGCGTGATGCCGAAGAGCGGCAGGACGAAGAAGATCCAGTAGAGCTGCACGAGCAGCGAGGTGCCGCGGAAGATCTCGATATAGACCATCGCAACGCCGCGGACCGCGAAATTGGGCGCCATCCGTATGAGACCGGCGGCAACGGCAATCGCCACGGCCAGCAGCGCGGCAAGGACCGTCAGCGCCATGGTGATGAACGTGCCGCTGACGATCCGGTCGCTATACTGACTGAGAAACTCGAAATAGGACATGCCGCTCAGACCTTGCTCAAGGCCACGAAGGCGAGGCAGGCATCGCCCGCTCAGGCATCGGGGAAGGAAGGCGGGCCGGACGAGCCGGTCCGCCCTTCGTCATTGTCAGCGGTTGGCGCAGACCCATTCGGTGGTCTTGTCACCGGGAAGCGAGCCCTTGCCGTAGCCATACTCCGCGACCGCGGCGAGCATTTCCTCGGACCCGATATACTCGGCCTGCGCCGCGTTGAACTTGGCGAGGAAAGCCTCGTCAGCCTTGCGGAAACCGATGCCGGCCCAGTTGAAGGAGTCCTCCGGCATGGCGTCGGGATCGGAGGCCTCGACGGCACCGTTCGAGCTGTCGGCCAGTTGCGTCATGGTGAAGTAGGTGCCGGCGCCGGCATCGGCACGGCCCGCGCGCACGGCGGCCAGGATCTCGGTCGGTCCAGGCACTTGCATGATGTTGGCCTCGGGTACGCCGGCGGCCTTGGCGGCCTCGATGTTGGAATAGCCGGCACCGGTGACCATCACCGCATTGCTCTCGACGAGGCTTGCGTAGTCGCTGATGTTCTTGGGGTTGCCGGGCGCCAAGATGAAGCCGTCCCCGACCTTCGCCATCGGCTCGGAAAAGGCGATGTTCTCGCAGCGGCTCGCCAGGATGTTCATGCCGCCGGTGACGATGTCGAAGCGGTTGGCGTTGAGGCCGGGAATGAGCCCGCCCCACTCCGTCTGGACCGGCTCGATCTTCTCGAAGCCCATCTTCTTCAGAACGCCGATCGTAAAGGCGTTGACGAAGCCCTTGGGGCTGCCGTCGTCGCCCGGATAGGCGAACGGAATCTCGTTTGCAAAACCGATGCGGATCGGCTCGCCTTTCTCGGCACGTTCCAGCAGGGACTGCGCGCTGGCGGCACCTGCAAAACCGTACGCGAACATGGCCACGCCGAGCGTGGCAAGACCCTTGAAGATTGCGCTTTTCATGAGGCTGCTCCTGTGTTCCACCAGTTCCTGTATTCTTATGTTGTGCACAACATCACGCTGCCTCAGACTGTGTCAATGGAATTTAGCGGAAATCCGGAGAGCATTCGTCATCCACCCTGCAGAACGCAGCAAAGATGTATACATTGAAGGATGACACGCCCCCGTCGTCGGCGCGCAAGGAGGCCGTCTCGCTGTCGCGGGGGCCGACGTGGCTTCCAGTGCCGGGATCTTGCCGTTCGCCTGATAATGCCGGACAAGCTGCGGCGCCGACACAGCGCGGGAGAGACGCCATTGAACCGGGATGGAGATAGCCGATGACGGAAAAACGCGCGGCCGCGGGACCCGCCGACGAAGGCGCGAGGGGCCGATTCGAACGCATCTACCAGACCCTGCGGACGCGCATCTGCCTGCTTGACTACGCGCCGGGCAGTCGCCTGCGCGAGGAAGACCTGGCGGACGAGTTCAACGTGTCACGGACACCGATACGGCGCGTTCTCGTCAAGCTGGAGGCGGAGGGCCTGTTGCGGTCCATGCATGGCGTCGGCACGATCGTCACCGACATCGACGTCAACGAACTGGCGCAAGTCTACGAGTTGCGCGTCGAACTGGCAGAACTCATCGGCAAGCTGTCGCCGGCCGTTGTCGACGAAGCGCTGGTGGCGCGGTTCCGCGACATCCGGGCGCGTTGCGACCGGATGGTCGCCGACGGCGATCCGCGTTCGTTCTCACGGATCAACATGGAGTTCTTCCATCTCTTCACCACTTTGACGACCAACGAACCCCTGCGCGAAATCAGCGAACGGCTCTACTATCAGACGGCCCGGATCTGGCTGAAGACGGCTTCGCGCCTCAGGAACTTCGACGAACTGATCAACAACGAATTCGTGACCTTCCAGCGCGAGGTTGCCGACATAACCGAAGCGGTCGGCCACGGCGACCTGATCGCCGCCGGCCATGTCAGACGCGCGCATATCGCCATGAGCTTCAGCAGGATCCGCAAGGCAACCCTGTCCGCCGATCATGCCGCCGCCGCGGACAGCGAATAGCAAGACGCCGACCAGGGTTGGTCCGGCCGGCCGGGACCGCCAGCAAGACGGGTGGGCCTCTCCCCTACCCGTGTTTCAGCGCCAGCCTTGCCAGCCTGTCCAGCGACTGCAGGAAGCGGGACCGGTCGGCCTGGGAAAAGGCCCGACCACCGCCCTGGTGAAACGGGTCCGCGGCGCGGATGTCCTGCATCAGGTCGCGGGTCGCCAGGCGCCCGCCGATATTGGAGAGGGTCAGGATCTGCCCGTCGTGCTGCAACACATGCGAGCCGGCCTTCAGGCATCGGTCCGCAAGCGGAATGTCCGCGGTGACCACGACGTCCCCCGGACCGCAATGATCGGCGATCCACTTGTCGGCCACGTCCGGCCCCTCGGCAACGACCCTGAGCGAGACAAGCGGGTTTCTCGAGGGCCGTATCCCGCCGTTGCAGACCAGCACCACGGGGATTTCCAATCTCGTCGCCACGCGCTCCACCTCGGACTTGACCGGGCATGCATCGGCATCGACATAGAGCGTGGTCACTTCGCGAGATCCTCGTATTGGCTGGCGCAGGTCAGGTTCTGCGAACCTCCTCCATCGGGCTGAATTCTTCAACCCGGCCCGGAAGCGTCATATGCCGACGCCGGGCCTGCCTCGGCCTTGGTCCGACCGGACCGCCTCGCCACCACCCAGAACGCGCCAACCAGGCCGAACGGCGTATCCCCGTTGCAGCACGGGAAGACGGCGGCACAGCGGGCCAATGCGGAGAAAGGGTTACAATTTCAGCAGAAGCAGTGGTGCCCAGGGCCGGAATCGAACCAGCGACACGCGGATTTTCAATCCGCTGCTCTACCAACTGAGCTACCTGG
The DNA here is from genome assembly GCF_030733745.1 of Stappia sp. MMSF_3263. Lineage (GTDB taxonomy): Bacteria > Pseudomonadota > Alphaproteobacteria > Rhizobiales > Stappiaceae > Stappia. The sequence goes on from NZ_JASHIK010000020.1 coordinate 43,843, forward strand.
GCCCGGGCGGTTCGCGATCATGCGCGACGCCTCGAAGTGCCGGTCTTATAGAGGCTCGTTCCCGGCCTGTCCAGCGACAGCTTGCAAGTTTTGCACAAGCCCTGTTTGAAAGCCGGCGCAGGCTGCCGGCCATGCTGCACCACCTTGGAAAGGAACGGGTTTCGGTGCGCGGCCGGTCTTCTACTGCTGGCCGACGACGACGCCGGTCGCCGTGTAGGTGCCGGTCGGATTGCTCAGCCCGAAGCTGCCGACCACGCCCTGCGCCGGGCCCGCGGGACCGCGCACGAAAGCGCCGGTCAACGTGCCGGAAATATCGCCCTCCACCTCGGCGATGGCACCGCCGAAGTGATTGAGCGAAGTGGCAAGCCCGGCCGGCCCGGCGATCGTCCCGCCGACATTCACGCCGTCGAAACCGGTGATGCTGGCCGAGCCGACCCGCGAGCCGAAATTGTAGGTCATGTTGAAATTGCCGGCCGCCAGATACTGGGCCTGGCCGCCCTCGGTGCTGCGCGCGACATTGCCGACCGCATGTCCCGAGTAGGAGGCAGAGCCGGTCATTGGCAACTCGCCGAAGGTGGAAACGTCCCCGGCCGCCCAGGTGCCCAGATGCACGATGTCGTTGCGCTGAGCGCCCGGCCCCGTCGCCGTGGTGTCCTCGCCGGCGAACCGGGTGCCCCAATACCCCCATTCGAGAAAGGCGCAGGTACAGCGCGCAACGTCGGTGAACAGGGCGTCGTCGGCGCCGCCGACCAGTGTCGAGGGCACCATGAAGCTGCGCGGATTGCTGTCCGGCACCAGCACCTCCTCCGCATCGGTGATGGCGAAGGTTTCGCCGAAATTGTGGGTCAGGGCGTAGGTCCCGTCATCGATCAACGCCGACTGGCCGCTGGGGCCAGTGGTGAACAGGCTGTCGCCGAAGCCGAGCACAAGGCCGGCGAGATGCGGATCCCGTCCCAATACGTCGGCAACCGACATGCCGGCGCCGATCGAATTCGAGGTCGCGTCGAATACCATGACGAGCGCGTCGGGCGTCACCGACCAGAACGGAGTGGCCGCCCCGCCATGGGAGCCCGCCTCCACCATGCCCGAGGCAAAGCCGTTCAGGACACGGGAGGTGCGCGAATATTCGGAGATCGGCGTCGCCGACTGGAGCTGCGCCACGTGCAGATAACCGGCCACCTGCTCGCCCGGGCTGTCATAGGGCGAGGGAGGAACGGCCGAGACATCGTGGCCCACATCCCGCGTATCGAGCCCGTAGCCAAGGACGAAGGTCTCCGCGTCGGGGCCGAAGACATGGCTGCCGTCCGCGGCCGCAACGGAGCTGACGGGGCCGGCGAATGAGACCGAAGGACCATCCGCCGACGCCCGGTATCCACCACGGCGCGGGCCGCCGACAACAAAGCCGCTGGTCTCGTCTTCGTGGATCCGTCCCACTGACAGGGAGATGGCCGAGGACTGGGACATGCCGCTGCCCTCGATGTTCATCGAGGCAACAAGGAAGCGCGGGTCATCGGCAATCAGGTCGTCACCCGCCACCAGCAGCAGGTCACTGGTGCGAACATTTGCCAGAAAAGCCGACCCGAGCGCGTCCGCCGCAAGCGGATTGAGGAAGTAAAGGTCATGGCCAGCGCCAAGCCGAGCGGTGTGGACCGGGTCGGCGGACAGCCTGTAGCGACGCACCTGGGCATCGTTGTTGGCCCGCACCGCGGCCGGGTCGGTGCGGGTGCCCCAAAAGCCGAAGACCGGCTGGCCGGTCGCCAGAACCGGCGTCGATCCGCCCTCGAACGCGCTTAGAAGCGAAGCCGAAATCTCCTCGAAATAGGTGAAGGCGACGAAATGGTCGCCGCTCCTGTGAACGGTCCCCACCACGACGCGATCGCCGCTCGTCACCACCCGGAAAGCCGCCTCGTCACCGCTTGGCAAGGGTATGGCGAGCGTCTCTCCGTCGATCGTTCCGGTGATCTGCGTCCCCTCCTCCCCGACGGTGAAGACAACCTCACGGTCCGCGACGGTGCTGCCGCCAAGCAGGCCCTGGGCACCGGGATCGGTCACGGAAAACGTCTCGGAGGCGGGAGTGTAGGATGTGCCGGCCGAGAGCACGCGAACGCGCACGGTCGACCCGTCGACCGGCGTGTCGGTCCGCCGCACGATGTCGTTGTTGGCGCCCCGGTTGATCACATTGGTGACATGCCCGCTTTCGTTGATGTTGGTCGAGCGCACCACCTGCGGCTTCGGCCGCGGCGCGACATTGGTCGTCCGTCGCCCGGAATTCGCCCTGCCCACCGGAGAGCGGGAGACCTTCTGGTCGGTCGGCGGGGTCGGGGCTCCGCCCGACTGCCCCGGCGAACCGGACAGCCCGCGTTGCACGCCGCCGATATCCGCCTGCGTGGTGCGACGGACGACAGGACGCTCCAGGCCGCCCGACAACGCCGCGGCAACCGAGAGCGTATAACCGCGCTCGTAGATGCGGCTCTGCTTGCCGTTCTTGCCGATGAAACTCAGTTCGTCACCGAAAAGCAGCGAGAACCGGCTTTCCTCTCCCTGCACGTTGAGATTGGCGATGCCGCCGCGGATGCCAATCGTGCCGACGGGGGTCTTGACGGTGACGCCGCCCGGGTTCTTGCTCAGTTTGCCGCCGACAAAGCGGGCGACGCCCTTGCCGAACGAGGCGACGAGACGACCGGTTCCCGCATCCGGATCGTAGACGAATTCATCGATCACCAGATCGGAATTGGCGCCCACCGTAAAGGTCGATCCGTCGACCAGCAGGATTTGCACGAGCCCGTCGCCGCGGGTCTCGATGCGCTCGCGAAAGATCAGGTTGTCGCCAAGGATGACCGTGCGCGCCGATGCGCCTGGCGGGGTTCGCGAGGCGTCCTGGTTGACCGCGGCGGCAACGCCCACCCGCTCGCCGGCACCGAAAGCGGGCGGGACGAGCAGCAATGCCATGCCGGCGATGCCGGCAGCGCCGAGTTGCTTGTGCATGTCAGGCTCCTCGCTCCGACAGCCGATAACAGGTCTTAAAACGCCTTGACGACGCTCAGCGTCACGGACGCGTTGGAATAGTCACGCGTCTGGTAATTGGATTGCATCCGCCGGAACTCGGCCGACAGGGCAAGCGCGAAATCCGCGCGCAACGGCACCGTCAGCCCGCTTCGGAGCCAGAACTCGTTGTCCCGCTGGCTTTCGGTGAAGCTGACGGCCGGGTCGGGCCGGTCGTACTGCCGGCGAATATAGCCCGCATCCCAGTCCAGCGACCAGGGCGCCTCGATCATCTCGACCGGCGAGGCAAAACGATAGGTGGCGCCGATACCGGCTCCTAGCTCCCAGCTCTGCTCGAAGCGGGCTGCCGCGTTCTCGTAATCACCGAGCACGGTGAGACGCGCCGACCAGTTGTTCGTCAACTGATAGCTGTGGGCCGCCTCCGCCAGGATCTGATACCCGTTGCGGTTGCTCACTGTCGGGTAGACCGCGCTGTCGCGGAACCAGCGGTAGCGGTATTCGAGCTTTGCGGTCAGCGCGGAGCGCAGGCTCGGCTGGACGGCGACGCGAGCGCCAAGGCCGGTGGCGCCGGAATAGTTCGTGTCATCGAGGCGCACGCCGGAGAGAATGCCGTAGACGCCGAACCGTGCATTGTCGATGTCGAACCGCGCAAGGTTGAAGGAAGGACCAAAGGTCAGCTCCGCCAGTTCGCTGTTCAGCCGGGCACTGTCGAAATAGCGGCCGCCATAGAAAAGCAGGTCCGCTTCCAGCAGATCGCCCTGGGTGCCAAGGTCATAGGCGGCATGGATATTGCCGGCGATGAACACGTTCCAGTCGGCACGGCCGACAGCCGTATCATCCAGCAGGAAATTCACACCGTTGAGCGTCACCTGCCGTCCACCGGGGCCGGCATTGGCATTGGACTGCCAGCGCAGGCCCGAAACCACCGTGGCCGAGAACTTCGTCGGCTCCTCGGCATTGTCGATCGCCGCCAGGAAGGTCTGCACCCGCTGTTCGACTTCGGCGGGAACGTCGGGCGCTTGCAGGGCCGCCTCGAAATAGGAGCGCGCTGCGTCGAAGGACCCCAGCCGGTAATAGAGAACGCCGAGTTCGAGCTGGATACGCGGCAGGCCCGGGGCGTAGATGAGCATGCGCTCGAAGGTCCCGATGGCCGCCTCGTAGTCGCCGATGCGGGCGGAGACGGTCGCGTACTCGAAGGCAATGTCGAGATTGGCCGGATCGCGCAGCATGGCCGCCAGAAGCTCGGTCTGGCGGGCTTTCAGCTGGTCGTCCGACACCGATGCCGCGGAAGCGGCTCCGTTCGCGGAAAACTCCGCCGATGTCGGAGCGGGCGCCTGGGCAAGCGCGTGACCAGCGAAAACGGCAACCGCCAACGCCGCACCAGCGATACGCATCACACCGCGCCGGGCAATCTGGGCCAAGCTCACGAGCCCCTCCGAGCCGAATTCATGTACAAGAACGCGGCGAGCTTACGTTAGGCGAGTTGCGAGAGTCCCGACCCTTGGTCAAACCTGCAGGAATTTCCACGGGGATGTTGCATTCATGGCACAAAAGGCGCGCGGCCAGACCGGCCGCACGCGCCAAGTGACCAAAATCCGGTCAACATCGCAAGGATGGAGCAGGCAGCGGCGCCTACTTGACCTCGCGCGACCGCTCTTCCGTGAACGGCGTGTAGCCATCCTGAAGCGCGCCGATATAGTCGGCCACCACCACTTCGAGCCCGGGTCCGAAGTCATAGGCGTTCATTCCCGCCTCGGCGAACACCTTGTAGCCGTCACCACCGCGGCGCATGTAGTCGTTGGTGGCGACACCATAGGTCTTGTCCGGATCGAGCGGCTCCCAGCCGTTCTCGCCGTTGACCTCGACCTGGATGATCCGGCCGTCACCGGGCTTGCGGGCACGGGTCCAGGAATAACGGATCCCGGCGACCTGCGGGAACCGTCCGGCCCCCTCCTCAACCTGGGAGACCCCGTTCTCCAGGGCGGCGATCACGTCCTTGCCCTTGAGCTGGAACGTTGCCAGCGCGTTCTGGAAGGGCAGCACGGTCAGCACCTCGCCCATCGTGATCTCGCCGCCCTCGATCGAGGCGCGAAGCCCGCCGCCATTCTGGATCGCGATCTGAACGCCTTGCGCCTTGGTGCGCTCGAGCATGGCGTCGGCAACGAGGTTGCCCATCGGGCATTCCCCGGCACGGCAGGTGTCACGCGAACCGTCGATCGTTCCGGTGGCACTGCCGATCACCCGGGCACGGACCTCATCAAGCGGTGCGGCAAGTTCCGCGAGCCGCGCGGCCACCGCCTTGTCGGCCGGAACCGAGGCATCGAGAAGGATCGGGTTGCCGCTGGCCGAGGTCACGTTTCCGGCATCGTCGAAAACAACCTCGATCTCGCCGAGGAACTTGCCATAGGCATAGGCTTGGACGATGGGAACCTGTTTTCCGGACGGGTTCTGGACCAGCACTGGATAAGGCCCGGCCGCTCCCTCGAACGTATTCGACAGGAGAGTGTGCGAATGGCCACCGACGATGATGTCGATCCCCGGCACGCGAGACGCAATCTCCATGTCCCGCGGCAGCCCCATATGGGTGATCGCGACGATCTTGGTGATGCCGGCGGCTTCCAGCCCCTCGACCGCGCCCTTGAGGTAGTCCTCGGCCCGCGAGAACAGGACATTGGGGCCCGGCGACGAGGTTTCCACGGTGTCCTCGGCAAGGGCGGACACGATGCCGATCCGTTCGCCGCCGACCTCCAGCACCAGCGTGCCAGGCACCTTGCCCTTCAAGGTGGGTTCGTTCTCCACGTTGATGTTGCCGGACAGAACGGGAGCGTCGACCTTGTCGATGAAGTCGGACAGCCCCTTGGGTCCGTCGTCGAACTCGTGATTGCCGACAGCCATCGCATCAAAGCCGATCATGTTCATGAACTCGGCCGCGGCGGCTCCCTTGTAGGTGGTGTAGAAGAGCGAGCCCTGAAACTGGTCGCCGGCATCCAGCGTCAGCACGTTGCGGCCGGCGGCGGACAGCGCGGCGCGGCGGTCGTCGATCTTCGCCTTGATGCGCGCGACGCCGCCGAAGCACTTCCCGTCGGCCTCGTCCTTGCTGCCGCAGGTCGAGTCGTACTTGTTGATGGCTTCCAGGCGGGAATGCAGATCATTGATATGCAGGATCGTCAGGGCATAGTCGGCCCGCGCCGTCGCCACTCCCAGAACCGCAGTACCGCCAAACCCGCAAGTCAGCGCCAAGGCGCAGGCACCCAACATTCCCAGCCGCATGTCCGTCGTCTCCCAGATCATCCCTGCCCGACCCCGCCGGGACCGTCCAGGCTACGCAAACGAGCGGACACCGGAGCCGTCGAGCCCAGCCCGCCGGCGCCAGATTGCGCGCCATGTCGCCAGGCGCAGGATATCGCCCTTGCCTGCCGAGACTGCCAGCTTGCCGGAGGGATATCAACAACTCAGGGGACCTCGGCGGTCCTGCCTGCCCGACATTCACACGCGCGAATGCGCCTGTCGTCGGATCATGACGGGCAACCCGGCCCGGTTCAGCAGTAATAGCCGCAATATTGCTTGGTTTCCTGCAGGATCACGGAATTCGCGTGATTGAGATCGAGCAAGCCGCGCGGCACGTTGCGCTGGCCCAGAACCGGTGCGGGAAACCGCGGCAGAGGCGCAGAGTCCAGGGCGGAGTTGACCTGCGAGAATTTCCGCAGCTGGCCGTTTCCGGCGCGATTGCCGGAGGGCCGATTCCCGGACAAGAGAGAGTTGACCAGCGCCAGGATCGACTTGGGCGTCCGCTGCGACGTGCCCCCGGCGCCCGAGGGCACGATGGAGAAGCCCGGCCGGTAAACCCGGGTCACCTTGCCATTGCGTCCGGTGAAGGTGAGATCCTTGCCGAAAAGGAAGGAGAAGATCGTCTGGCCGTCGCGGTCGACAAGATTGGCCATGCCGCCACGCACGCCGATCGTCCCCTGGCGGGTGTTGATGGTGACGCCGCCGCGGTTCTTGGAGATCTTGCCGCCGACATAACGCGCCACCCCGCGCCCGAAGGTCGCGACAAGCTTGCCCTGCCCCTCGGCCGGCCGGTAGACGAACTCGTCGATCACCAGGCTGGAATTCGGCCCGACCACGAAATTCGATCCGTCCGCGAGAAGCACCTGAACGAGACCCGAGGGTCCGGTCGCGATCCGCTCACGGCTGAACATCTCCTTGCCGATCCGCACGGTCTTCATCGCGCCGCCGCCAACCTGGCTTCTGGCACTCTGGTTCACGGCGCTGGCGACCCCGACACGGTCCGCCGCCGCGACACGATCGGCCTGCGCGGAAACAAGCGATCCCGCGACGAGCGCGGTGGCGAGGAGACGGGCGGAGAAGGTCATTTCAAGGCTCCTGTCGGGCGAAGTTGCCGGAACGAGTGGGCTGCCAGATCCTGAAAGTCAGCTTATCCCCGGCCCTGCTCCCTGTCGGTGATGCCGGTCACACAATGGCGATCCGTCCAAGCGTCATCGATCGGTATCCTCACGGGCATCGATCTCGGCCAGTTCCGCCAGATCTTCCGGCTCGAGCTCCACGACGGGAACGCTGTAGCCGCCGGAAAGCCAGCGATTGAGATCGACATCGGCGCAACGCGCCGAGCAGAACGGCTTGAACCGTTCGATCGAAAGCTTGTTGCAGACCGGGCACGGCCGGGCGCGAAAATCCTTTCGCGCGGACTTGCCGGACTGACCTTCCACTGGGGGCATCTGCAATTCCTGATCGTCGACAACGAGGCTGCCGGACGGCAGCCGACCTGTTCTCAGCTATACTTTAGCGTGATGCCGCCGTCGACCACCAGCGAATGACCCGTGATGTACCGCGCATCGTCGCTTGCGAGAAACAGCGCCGCGTTCGCCACGTCCCATGCATCTCCCATGTGGCCCATCGGCACCTGGCCGTCGCGCTTGCGCCACATCGCCTCGACGTCTCCATCGCCATAGACGCTGGCAAGGCCCGCGGCATGTTCGACCATCGGGGTCTTCATCAGGCCGGGCAGCACCGCGTTGACCCGGATGCCACGCGCGGCATATTCGACGGCCGTGGTGGCGGTGAGATGATTGACCGCCGCCTTGGAGGAATAATAGGTCGAATAGGCAACCCCGGTATAGCGAAGCGAGGCAATCGACGAGATGTTGACGATCGCACCGCCGCCGCCGCGCTCCATTACCGGGATGGCGTGCTTCATGGCGAGGAAGACGCTCTTCAGGTTGACCGCATGGACCCGGTCCCATTCGGCCTCGTCGAGCTCGACGACACCGCCGACCTCGGCAATGCCGACATTGTTGTCGAGCACCTGCAGCCCTCCGAAACGGTCGACGGCAAGCTGGACGGCGGCCGCGACCTGCGCGCTCTTGGTGGCATCGCAGGCGATGGCGACCGCCTCTCCGCCCTCGCTCTCGATCAGGGCCCGCGTTTCCTCGGCCGCCGCCGCACTGATATCGGCGCAGACCACCCGGGCGCCTTCGCGGGCAAAGAGCACGGCCGTCGCCTTGCCGTTACCCCAGCCGGGTCCGACGGACCCCGCCCCGATGACGAGCGCCACCTTGCCTGCCAAACGTCCGCTCATTCCGTTCCCCCCACTTGCGAACCGCCCCGCTCCGCCACGCGGCGCGCGTCCCTGGAGCGCAGTTCCGTCTTCAGGATCTTGCCGTAGTTGTTCTTGGGCAGCGTCTCGATCCGGACATAGTCCTTGGGGCGCTTGAACCGGGCTATTCGCTCCAGACACAGCGTGTCTAGGTCGCGCGGCTCGGCCTCGCCCGCGTAATAGGCAACGACGCTTTCGCCCCATTCCGCATCGGGGCGCCCGATCACCGAGACCTCGCGCACGCCCGGATGGGTCAGGAGCACTTCCTCCACCTCACGCGGATAGATGTTCGTGCCGCCGGAAATGATGACGTCCTTGGAACGGTCCTTCAGCGTCAGGTAGCCGTCTGCGTCGAACATACCGACATCGCCGGTGTGCAGCCAGCCCCCGGCAAGCGCGTCCGCGGAGGCCTCGGGATTGTTCCAGTAGCCGAGCATCACCGTGTCGCCGCGCACAAGGATCTCGCCGCTTTCCCCGTGCGGCCCATGTGCGCCGTCGATGCGCACCTCGACGGCCGAGTTGGCGATCCCGGCGGTGCCCAGCCGCTGTTCCCATTGCGGATGATCGCGATCGGCGATGTCGGCCTTCGACAGCACCGTCGTGGTCATCGGTGTTTCGCCCTGTCCGTAGATCTGGGCAAAGCGCGGACCGAAACGGTCGACCGCCCGGATCGCGTCCGCCACATGCATCGGCGCGCCGCCCCAGATGAACGTGCGGATGTTGTCCGCTTCGGCCTCCATCTGGCATTCGGTCAGCCGCTTGATCATCGTGGGCGCGGCAAACATCGACAGACGCTGCGTGCGGGCAACGATGCCCAGTACTTCGTCAGGCTCGAAACTGCCCGACGCGGCGACGGCATTCACGCCAAAGCGCATGACATGGGCCATGGCATAAAGGCCCGAGCCGTGGCTCATGGGTGCCGCGTGAAGCAGCGTGTCGCCGGGTTCGGTGGGATCGACATCAGTCAGATAGGCGTAGCTCATCGCCGCCAGGTTGCGATGGCTGAGCATCGCGCCCTTCGGCCGGCCGGTGGTTCCGGAGGTGTAGAAGAGCCATGCAAGCCCGTCCGGCGCCACATCGGCCAGCAGCAACGGATCGGACGCGACCAGCGTCCAGAAGGCGGGACTGCCGAGCACAACGATGTCGCGCAGTGCCTCCGGGGCATGGGCGGCAATCTCCGCCTCCATGCCTTCGCTTGCGAAAACCAGACGCGCACCGCTGTTCTCGAGGATCCAACCGATCTCGGCGCCATGCAGCTTGGCATTGACCGGCACGGCGGCAAGGCCCGCCCACCAGATCGCATACAGCGCCTCAAGGTAATGGGGACCGTTCTTGGCGACAATCGCAACGCGATCACCAGCCTCAAGGCCGTAACGACCACGCAGGGCACCGGCGAGCCGGGCGGAACGGCCGGCGAAATCGCGATAGGTGGCGACGGGTTCAAACCCTCTCGCCAGGGCCGTCTGCTCAGGCCGGGACCGGCCGGCCCGCGCCAGCCAGGCAGCGAGATTCATGTGTCCTCCCACGCATCTTGTCGTTCTTGCCAGGTCACGCGGACGCATGCCCTTGCGCATTTATCGCAGGGAAGAGACGACAAGGCCAAGCCGAAAACAACAAAAGGGAGGGCGTCAGGGACGGATCCGCGCCGGGTCCTGCCATCCGTCGAGAACCGGATACTTGAGACCGGACAACATGTTGACGGTTTCATGCAGTGGCAGGCCGACAACGTTGGAATAGGAGCCGACGAGCTTCGCCACGAAGGAGCCCGCAAGCCCCTGGATGGCATAGCCGCCCGCCTTGCCGCGCCATTCACCGCTTGCCAGATAGGCTGCGATCTCGGCACGGGACAGCTTCTTGAAGCGGACACGGGTCTCGACAAGGCGCTGCCTTACGACATCCTTCGGCGCACTGACGCAAAGCGCGGTGTAGACGCGATGGCCGCGTCCCGAAAGAAGCTGCAGACAGGCCTCGGCCTGCTCACGCGTCTCCGCCTTGGGAAGAACGCGACGCCCGACCGCGACGACCGTGTCGGCGGCCAGCACGAGCCCGTCGATATTGGCTTCCACGCGGTCGGCCGCCCGCCGGGCAACCTCCGCCTTGGTGCGGGCCAGCCGCTGGGCAAGCGCCCGCGGCGTCTCGCCCTTGCGCGGGCTCTCGTCGATATCCGCCGGCAACAGGCTGTCGGGGTCGATACCGACCTGCTGCAACAGGGCCAGGCGGCGCGGCGAGCCGGAGGCGAGCACGAGTGTCGGGCGGCCGGTATCCTGCCGGCCCCTCGATGTGTCGTTCTGGTCGGGTGCGGAGGCGATCATCGGACCGCATTCTTTCTGCCGGACGGCGGGCGGTGACGAAAGATCACGCCGGCCTTACTTGAAGCGGTAGGTGATGCGACCCTTGGTCAGGTCGTAGGGCGTCATCTCGACGAGCACGCGGTCACCCGCAAGCACGCGAATGCGGTTCTTGCGCATGCGGCCGGCAGTGTGGGCAATGATTTCATGTTCGTTTTCGAGCTTGACGCGAAACGTCGCGTTGGGGAGCAGTTCCGTAACCACCCCCGGAAATTCGAGGACTTCTTCCTTGGCCATATGGATTCCTGATTAGCGAGCCAGATGTGGCGGGAACCTAGCGGATCGCATCAAGAAAGGGAACAGGCTGGATTCGCGGAATTTCGCGGGTCGCCGGAGCTGTCCGGACGCGGATCAGCCCCCGGGCGTCGATGTCCAGCCGAAGCGCTTCTTGATCCGTGTCATCAGCATGTCGCGGACACTGCGGTAGCTGTCCAGAATCTGGTCGCGCGAGCCCGTGGCTAGCGTCGGGTCGGGCGTCGGCCAGTACTCGACCTCGACCGCATCCGTGCGTGTCATCTCCAGCGCCTTGTGATGCGCTTCGGGTGCCAGCGTTATGACCAGGTCGAAGCCCGATTCATCGAGATCCTCGAAGGTTTTCGGGCGATGCGCCGACAGATCGCAGCCGATCTCCTCCATCACCGCGTCGACGAAGGGATCGGGCTCACCCTCCCGCACGCCGCAGGATTTCACATAGACACGTCCGGGGAACAGCTTGGCGAGGATGGCCGCCGCCATCGGCGAACGCACCGCATTCATGCCGCAAGTGAAGAGCACCGCACCGGGCGTCGTTCCCGGCCGCGTCACGCCGCCTATCCTTTCCAGTGCAGGGCGCAGACGAGCGTGAAGAGCCGTCGGGCGGTCTGCATATCTACGCGGATCTTGCCTTCCAGGCGCTCCATAAGGATGCGCGATCCCTCGTTGTGAACGCCGCGACGTCCCATGTCGATCGCCTCGATCTGGCTCGGCGTCGCGGTCTTGATTGCCTCGAAATAGCTCTCGCAGATGAGGAAATAATCCTTCACCACCTTGCGCAGCGGCGTCAGTGAAAGAATGTGCGTGACGACGCGCTCGCCCGCCTCGCCCGAAACGCTGAAGACGAGACGCTTTTCCACCAGGGAAAGATGCAGCTGATAGGGGCCCGAAGTGTCGCCGATCGGCTCGAACTCGTTGTCCTCGATCAGGTCGTAAATGGCGACCGCCCGCTCGTGCTCGATATCGGGCGTGGAACGGGAGATCGACCCCTCGTCCAATTGAACGGCGACGAGGCGCGCCTTCTTCGCTTCAGCGTTGTCCGGCACTGCCGTCATCACTCGATCCCGCCTTGCCCACGGCCGCCGGCGGGCGACCGAACCAGTTGCTTTCAACACCTAGCCCGGCATCCGCCGTCTCGACAAGGGTATCGCATCCCGCCACTTGTCAAAGATTGAGGCGAATGGCGACCGAACGCCCGTGGGCACCCAGGCCCTCCGCCTCCGCGAGCGCGATCGCGGCGGGCCCCAGTTCACGCAGGTTTTCCGCCGTGCAGCGCAGGATGGATGTCCGCTTGACGAAATCGAGAACGGACAGGCCGGAGGAAAAACGGGCCGAACGGGCTGTCGGCAGCACGTGGTTGGAACCGCCGATATAGTCGCCGATCGCCTCCGGGGTGTAGCGCCCGAGAAAGACCGCGCCGGCATTGCGAATGCGGTCGAACAGCGCATCGGGATCGGCGACCGCGAGTTCAAGATGCTCCGGTGCGATGGCATCGACAAGAGCCGGAGCCTCCTCAAGGGAGCCGACGGTGATCACCGCTCCGAAATCGGCCCAGCTCGCCCCGGCCACGGCGCCGCGCGGCAAGGTCGCGAGCTGACGTTCCACCGCCGCTTCCACGGCGGAGGCAAAGCCCGCGTCATCGGTGATCAGGATCGACTGGGCGCTGACGTCGTGTTCGGCCTGTGACAGCAGGTCGGCGGCGATCCAGTCGGGATCGTTCTGGCCGTCCGCCACCACGAGGATCTCTGAAGGTCCCGCGATCATGTCGATGCCGACCGTCCCGAAGACGCGCCGTTTGGCAGCCGCGACATAAGCGTTTCCCGGTCCGACGATCTTGGAAACGGGTTTGACGGACGCGGTCCCGAAAGCAAGGGCCGCGATCGCCTGCGCCCCGCCAATCCGGTAGATCTCCGTCACACCCGCCAGATGCGCCGCGGCAAGCACCAGCGGGTTGAGCACCCCGTCGGGACTGGGGACGCACATCACCATGCGCGACACGCCGGCAACCCGCGCGGGCACCGCGTTCATCAGCACCGAGGACGGATAGCTTGCCGTGCCGCCCGGAACATAGAGCCCGACCGCCTCGATCGCTGTCCAGCGCGACCCGAGCTCGACGCCGATCGGATCGGTGTAGCGATCATCGCCGGGCATCTGCCGGGAGTGATGGGCCGCGATCCGGTCGCGCGCCAGCGTCAGGGCCTCCAGCGTGCGCGCATCGATGCGCGCAAGCGCGTCCTCGATCTCCCGCGGCGTTACCGCAAGCTCGGCCATCGACGCTGCATCGAGCCGGTCGAAACGTTTCGTGTATTCGAGAAGCGCGGCATCGCCTCGCGCCTTCACATCCTCGATGATGTCACGAACGACCGCGTCCACGTCGGCCGAAGCCTCGCGCTTGCCCGCCAGAAGCGTGTCGAACCTGGCGCTGAAGTCGGATGCGCTGGTGGAAAGGCGGATAGCCAATGATTTCACTCCGCGAAGAAACTTGTCAGGGCGGCCTCCCTCATCCCGGCCGGATGCGAAAGGCGGGGCTGCGTCAGTCGAGCTGGTGGCTGGGCTGATGATCCGTCGCCCAGGCGGCGCCGAGATCCGCGAGCTGCGCTTCAATGCATTCCACCGAAAAGGACAACGTGCCCCCTCCGGCGAACAGCAGGTCGATACGGCCGGCCGGCGCCGTGGTCGCGGTAAAGCTGACCGCAAGGAGCGACAGGACGGCGTCCTTGGCATCCTGGCGAATGTTCTTCGCCTTCAACTCGCCGGCCCGGGCAAACGACAAGGCGGCGCGGCGGCGCTCTTTCGTATCGCGCGGCCCCTTCTTCTCCTTGTCCCAGGCGAAACGGTTCATCGCCACGACCAGGTGACGGTCGCGCGGATAGTACCTGATGTCGCCAACCTTCAGCACCGCGTCCTGCACCTGCGCGGAAATGACGGCGAGGTCTTCCTCGTCAAGCGCGGCGAGTTTGAGCTGCGGCATCGGCAAGCCACCTCATTGATCGGGTTCGTGTCCGCCCGCCCGGACCGGGCGGAGGTTCCGCCCTTACCTAATGAATTCGCGCGGCAAAGCAACAGGTGAGTGGCCCGCGACAGCGGAGACACCGAGAGTACCGCGGAACGACAGGGGCAAACTCAGGCGACGAAACGCAGCGCCTCGGCGGGCATCGGCGGCCCGAACAGGCGTCCGGTTCCCCGCACACAACCGGCGGCACGCAGCAAGGCAAGGTGTTCCTCGCTGTCGACCCCGTCGACGCCCACATTCACCCCGAGTGTACCGGCAACTGAAACCAGTGCCCGCATGACCGTCTCACCGCGCTCCCCCGCCAGCACGTCATCCAGTCCGGCGCGGTCCATCCTCAAGGCGTCGAAACGGAAACGTCCGAGCAGGCGAAGCGAGGAAGAGTCCGATCCGAAACGGTCGAGGACGAGCCGTGCGCCGACGCTGCGCAGGTCCCGCAGCCGGCGCATCGCATCAGCCGCGTTGACGAGGAAATAGCCATCGGACACCTGCAGGTGCAGCCTTGAGGGATCGAACGACCTCTTCTTGACGGCGGCGGAGACGATGGCCGGCAAGGTTTCCAGGCCAAATTGGCGAACGCTCAGGTCGAGCGCAATCAGGTAGTCGTCCGGCCAGGCCGTGGCGTTCTCGACAAGAGTGCCGATCACCGCCGAGGTCGAGGCCTCGAGCGCGGCGACGTCCTGATGGGCATCTGTGCCGGGTGTCTCCTCCAGTTCCGAGTTCCGCCCTCCAACGGCGTGATATCCTCTCACCTCGGACGTCCTCAGGCAGACGACGGGCTGGAACATGACTTCCGATGTCTCGACAGTTGCGGCGGGTCGACCGGCAAGGGGAGCGGCATGGCGCCGCGAACGCGCGCCCAGGGCCTGGTTGTCCGCCAGCCTGTCGGAGGCCCGATAGATCCTGAAGTTGTTGCGGCCCTCGTTCTTGACGGCGTAAAGGGCCGCGTCGGCCTTGCGCATCAGATCGCTGATGCCCGCGCCAGGCAGCACCGGCGCGATGCCGATGCTGGCACCGATCCGCACGCCGCTGCCGTCAATGACGAATGGCGGCTCCATCGCATCGAGTATGCGCCGGGCGATGGTTTCCGCCAGATCCGACGGCCAGGACATGCCGGACGCGGAGGACAGCACCACGGCAAATTCGTCTCCCCCAACGCGCCCGACGATGTCGCTGTCGCGCACGCATTGCCGGAGGCGTTCGGCCACTTCGCGCAGCAACTGGTCGCCGGCGTTGTGACCAAGGGCGTCGTTGACGGGCTTGAACCGGTCAAGATCGATCAGCATGAGAATACCGGCACATGTCCCGGAGGCGGCATCCTGCCCCGGCGGCTCCGGACGCGCGACAAGCTCGCCCAGTTGCTCGTTGAGATAGGTCCGGTTGGCAAGCCCGGTCAGCGTGTCGTGACGGGCGGCATAGAGCACTTGGTTGGCGGCGGCCTCGCGCTCGGTGACATCTTCATGCGTGCCAACCCAGCCGCCGTCGGGAAGCGGTGCATGGACCGTCGAGATGACCCGACCGGACCGCAAGTGGAAGAGCGATCTGACCGTTTCACCGGCCAGCAGCTTGCGCCGCAGCTCGGCGACATGTCGGTCGACATCCTCCCGCGTCTCGCCGCAGGTCCCTTCCGCCAGGACCAATTCCTCAAGCCGCACACCCTGACGGAGGTCCTTCAGATGACGTTCGAAGAGCCAGACGTAATTGTCGTTCCACAGAAGCAGCTGCCCGTTCCTGTCGAAGACGCTCACGCCCTGGTTCATGTTTGCCAGAACGGTTTCGAGCTCGTCGGACTTTTCCCGCGCGACCCGCTCCTTCTCGATCAGCCGGTGTTCGATCTGCTTTCGGTCGGTAATGTCCATAAACGTGGACAGCAGCCCGCCGCCGGGAAGGAACGTACCGCGAATGTCGACTACGGTCCCGTTCGGCCGGCTGCGCTCATAGCTGTGAATGTTGCTGCCGAGGATCGCCTCCAGCCGCTCGCGCGTCAGTCGTTCGACATCTCCGACGCCGTATTCGCCACGCTCGGCATTCATGCGGACATAGTCTTCAAGGGACGGCCGGTTCGCCAAATATTCGGGCGTTACATCGAGAAGAACCTCGAAATTGCGGTTCCACCCGGCAACCTTGTGTTCCTCGTCGAAATAAACCACCGCGCCGGGGTAGTTCTGGAACACCCCTTCCAGGGTCATGGCCTGGCGCACCGTCTCGGTAATGTCGCCCAGCGAAATGACAACGCCCGCTTCGGCGCCATCTGCAGGGCTGTCAAACGGCACCGCATTGAGATTGAGCCACCTGAGCCCGCGTCCGCCAGGAAGGCTGAGACCGGCCACCGTGTTCGAGAGCCGCGAAGGATCGGCGGCCCCGTCGGCGAGCAGGTTTCCCAGCGGGGCCTGATCACGCGACTTCTCGACGAAGCACAGGTCAAGGTCCGACAGCCGTGTTCCCGCGAGTTCTCTGGTGTCGATGCCGAGCATGACCAGCGCGGCCGGATTGCAGGAAATTACCGCTCCGTCGCTGTCGACGACAATGACACCCTCGGACAGCGATTCCAGCGTGCTGCGGTACAGCGCCTCTGAATGCTGCAGCCGCAATTCGGCGGTCTTGCGGTCGGTAACATCGCGGATCGCACCGATGATGCGAACGACCCTGCCGTCATGCAAGACCGGCCGGCCGGCCGTGCGAACCCAGCGTTCGCGCCCGCGGGCGGTCAGAAGCGGCAGTTCCAAACTGAAGGGAAGCGCATCCTCGCAGGCAGCGCGGGTTGCCTCGCGCAGGGCCGGCTGCACGTCGGGCGCAAAAAAACCGACGGCCTTCTCGATATCCGGCACGTAGCTGTCATCAACTTCGTGGAGTGCCCGCGTCTGCTCGCTCCAGGTGAGCGTGCCGCGCTCCAGGTCCAGCTCCCATCCGCCGACGCCCGAGACGCTGGTTGTCTGCGCGATCAACTCCGATTGCGTCTCGACCAATGCCCGCTGCCGATTCGTTTCCTCTCGCAGACGGTCCGCCTCCGCGGCATTCGCATAGGATCCGATCAGCCCTTCGACGGCCGTTGCCAGCCGGCGAAGCTGATCCATCTGAGCCTGTGAGGGATTTCGTGGCTTGGTGTCGATCACGCAGAGAGAGCCAAGCATGTGCTCGCCGTCCAGAGACAACGGGCAGCCCGCGTAGAACCGGACACCCAAGGCACCTGTCACAAGCGGGTTGTTGGCGAAGCGCTCGTCGGCCAACGCGTCCGGCACGACAAACGGCTCGGACCCGAGAATCGTGTGCCGGCAAAAGGCCACGTCGCGACTTGTGCTGTCGATGTCGAGCCCGCAGCGCGCCTTGAACCACTGCTCGTCCTCGTCGACCAGCGCCACGAAGGCCACCGGGCAGTCAAACAGTGTCGCCGCGACCTCGACGATCGCGTCGAATTCCGGGCTCTTTCCGGAACGCATGATCCCGAGACGATGCAGCGCCTGAAGGCGACTCTCCTCGTTTCGCGGCAGCGGATCGGTCGAGAACGAATTCATCAGCGCAGTATGCATGGAAGGAGTAAACGCTTCCAAACAATCACAAGAAAATTCTACTGATTGGGAAAAATGCCCTTAACCGTGTCCGAAGCGCTACAGGTTCAGCAAAGTAACGCAGCGACACTTCTACCAGTACACTGCCGCATGGCTGCGCTCTGCTCCCGGTCGAGCCTCCCGTCCGGGTTCCGTCCCGAGCCGCTGCGTCCGGACCGCCAGCTCCGTTGCCAAGAATGAAGTTTCCGAAGCAGCTCGCACGGAGGCAATCGGCATGTCCGACCGCACCGACCCGCCATCCTTTCCAGGGCGTCATCTTCCTAGGGCGTCACCTTCGCGAAGGTGAGCACGGTCTTGTCCGCCACCATCTCGCCGATGGCGCCGTCGAAGGCGAGAAAATGCGCGGTCGTCATGTGCGCCTGAAAGGCCGCCTCGTCATCGTAAAGTTCATAGAGAAACACCTTGTCGGGTCTCGACGGATCGGTACAGACGTCGAACCGCCGGCACCCCTCCTCCGTCTCCACGGAAGCGCGGGCATTGGCCTCGATCAACGGCCTGAAGCTCTCCGCCGCACCGGCGTGCAACGTGAAACTCACTGTCACTGCAAACATCTTCGAATCTCCTCACCTGCCGGAACAAGCGCACCATAGCCGCCAGAACAACGGGCACACAGGCGAGGCGGACGGAAAGTCGCGACTGCAACAGCACGGAGCAGTCAGCTCAGCCGGCAGGCGATCATGCAGCAGATCCAACTTGAGCCGGTCAGTAACCGCCCGAAAGCACGACCGTCTCGCCGGTCATGAAGCTGCAGGCGCCGGAGGCCAGGAAGATCGCCGCGCCGACCATTTCGGAAGGATCGCCGGCCCGGCCCATCCAGTTGAGTTCACGCACATAGGCCTCCCAGCCATCCGGGTCCGCCTGTTTACGGCCGGCGTTGCGGTCGGTATCGACCAGCCCTGGCGCCAGGGTGTTCAGCAGCACGCCGTGGCGCGCATAGTCCCGCGCCTGGCTTTGCACGATGTTGTGCTGGGCCGCCTTGGTCGCGGCATAGGCGGTGACGACAGCCTTCGGTCGCAGCTGGTTGATCGAACCGATATTGACCACCCGCCCCCAACCCCGCGCCGCCATGCGCGGCAGGCAGGCCTGCAGCATTTCTACCGTCGAGCGCAGGTTGACCGACAGTTGCAGGTCGAGATCCTCTTCGGTGAGATGCGCAAGGTCGGCATTGACCTGGGCCGAGGCGTTGATGACAAGAATATCGAGGCGCCCGGCAAGCTCCTCCGCAGCCTCGATCAGCCGGCGTCCCGCGCCGCGCACTCCAAGGTCGCCGGAAAGCTCCAGCGCCCGCCCCCCTTCCCTCTCGATCGCCACTCTGGTTTCCAGCGTCGAAGCTTCGCTCTGGCCGTGCACGATCACGCTGGCGCCGGCGCCGGCCAACCCCCGGGCAATGGCGGCGCCAATCCCCCGGCTCGATCCGGTGACAAGCGCAACGCGGCCGGAGAGGCCGAAAACGTCCTGCAGCGAGGTCATGCGGGTAATCCGGCAGAGGGAGCGAACAGCGTCACCGGCGTCCCGCGCCAGCCCGGCCGGCAGGCGAACAGCCCGCCCGACAGCGGCGCCTCGGACAGGGTCGAGGCCGGCAGGCGTGTGCGTGCGCTGGTGATGTAGAGTGTTGCCATGTCTTCGCCGCCAAAGGCGACGCTTGTGGGACGGGGCACGGGCAGGTCGATGCTGCGCTCCAGCCGCCCGTCCGGCAGATAGCGGTTGACCCGCCACCCATCCCAGATCGCGCACCAGATACCGCCATCGCTGTCGACCGCGATGCCGTCCGGACGGCCCTCCGCCTCCGGGATCCGGGCAAGCACCCGCCGGTTGGCAAGCACACCCTCGCCAGGGCGGAAGTCATAAGCGTAGATCAGGCCGGGGACGGTATCGACGAAATAGAAGACGCTGTTGTCCGGGCTCCATGCCATGCCGTTGCCGACCGAGATACCGCTTTCCTTGCGCGCGACCGTACCATCGGCGCCGACCCGGTAGAGCGCGCCGCTGGGCTTGCTCGCATCGAGGCGCATGGAGCCGACCCAGATTGCACCGCCGGGGCCGACCTTGGCATCGTTGAGGCGGTTTTCCTGGATGCCCGCCTCCGGATCGACAAGCGTGTCGAGGCGCCCGCTGGCGAAATCGAGAAACTCGATCCCGTCCTGCGTCGCGGCAACCAATCGTCCGTCCGCGCATGGCATCACCGCGCTAACCAGCTTGCCCGTCTCGCAGATCTCGTTGCGGCCGCTTTCCGGATCGAAACGGTAGACCGCCGGATGCAGGATATCGACCCAGCAGAGTTTTCGCGTCACGGGGTCCCAGACCGGAGCTTCGCCAAGCTGGGCGCCCCACGGCAACACACAGGCAAGATCGTCCGGCGTCTGCGACTGCGAGCTGCGCGGGCGGGGCCTGGAGCTGATGGCAATGGCGCCGGCGGCACCGGTGATCCGCCTGGCGGCGGCGATCAACTCGCGGCCGACGGGATGGATATGCGAAGCGTCCAGCCGTGACGAGGGTCCGAGCGTCACGAGCGCGCCGATCGGCGTGCCGTCCTTGCCGGCAATGGCAACGGCAACGGAATTCACACCCGCAAGGTGTTCCTCGTAGGAGACCGAATAGCCGCGCGCGCGCGTCAGGGTGAGATCGGCCTGCAAGGCCTCGATGCCGGTGATCGTATGAGCCGTGAAGCGTTCAAGCACGAGACGCTCGAGAAGGGCGCGGGCAAAACCGGGTTCCTGGAATGCGAGCAGCACCTTGCCGGCGGCGGTGCAATGCAGCGGCGCGCGCCGGCCGGTGTCGACCCGCACGCCAAGACCATCGCCGGAGCGCTCGTCGATATAAAGCACATGCTCGCCGTCCAGCTTGCACAAAGCGACCGTCTCGCCCAGCTCGGCGGAAAGGCGCTCGAGTTCGGGAGCAGCCGCCGTCGGCAGGTCGAACGTGTCCCAGACCCGGTGCGAAAGCTCCAGGAAGCGCGGGCCGATCACATAGGTGCCGCGCTCCTCGTTCTGACGCACGAGACCGAACGCAATCAGCGTGCGCAGGATGCGCGCGAAGGTCGGCTTGGGCAGGCCCGACTGGCGCAACAGGTCGGCAAAACGCATCGGCGTTTCCGCGTCCGCGACCATGTCGAGAAGCGTCAACCCCTTGGCAAGCGCGGCCGTGCCCGAGGGCACGTCCTTGCGCAGGGTCCCTAGGCGTGTGTCGACGTCCGCCACGTCCCCGCCGCCTCCTGCAACATGCGTTCGATCGTCCATTGCGGCCTGAACCCCAGCCTTTCGCGTATCCGTGCGTTCGACGTCTCGTAATCGACCCCGGCGCCCGGCAGGTCAACGGCAACGACCGGCCATCCCGTGATTTCGGCCATGGCAGGCACGAGGCTGCCGAAATCGACGGGATCGGTCGCACCCAGATTGAAGGTCTCGCCGGCGGCCTTGTCGGACTCAAGCGCGAGCACGAGGCCTGCCACCATATCCCGCGTGTCGGTGATGTGCATCCGATACGGCCGCCCGGCCTCGTTGCGCGCCAGAACATGCGCCGGCTCCCCGGGATCGGCCGCCCGCAGCAGCTCGGCGACGGCCGAGTTGCCCATGCGTTCCTGCTGACGGATGCGCGGCTGGAGGAAGAAGCGGGGGCCGGAGAAGAAGCTTCCGGGATCGAGCAGCTCACTCGCGTCCTGGGTGTGCGAGAAGCGCAAGATCACGGTCTCCATCCGTCCCGCCCGCTGGTGGAAGCGGACAAGCTCCTCGCCAAGCAGCTTGGTCAGGCCGTAAGGCGAGTTGGCCCGCAGCGGATGGTCTTCGCTCACCGGCAGCGAAAGCGGCGCGTTCTCCGGATAGACCTCGCCGGAACTGGCGAAGACGAAACGCCGGGCGCCCGCCTTCGACGCCGCGTCAAGCAGCACGCGCGTGCCCTCGACATTGGCGCGGAACATTGCCGCGCGGTCGGCCTCGACCCAGGACATGAAGGCCCCCAGATGCAGCACCGCCTCGATGCCGGCAACGGCCCGTTCGCAGGCATCGGGATCATCGAAACTGCCTGTGACCTCCTGCCATCCAGGCACATCGCGGCCACTGGCGCGCAGGTCGAACCCCCTGACATCATGTCCGGCGGCGGCAAGGACGGCAACGGCCGAGCGTCCCACCCGGCCACTGCTACCGGTTACAAGAACACGCATCAGCGAAGCGCCTTTTCGGTTTTCGCATCAAAAAGATAAAGATCGGACGGGTCGAAGGAGAGCTCCAGCTTGTCCTGCTCCGACATGTGGCCGGTGTGGCTAAGCCGGGCGATCAGGCCCTTCGACTTGTCCTCCTCTCCGTCCTCACGGGCGACCGTGTGGGGGCCTCCGTCGAAATAGACGTATTTCTCCGAGCCGAGGCTTTCGACGAGGCTCGGCCTCACCTGGAAGGAGGCCGGGCCCGCACCGAGCTTCAGGTGCTCCGGCCGGATGCCGGCGATCACGGCGGAAGCGCCGGCAAGCCGTGCTTCGTCCACCTCGATACGGTTGCCGAAGACATCGATCCAGGCGCGGCCGCCATCCCGTTCCACCTCGGCGGAGAGGAAATTCATGCCCGGCGAGCCGATGAAGCCGGCGACGAAGAGGTTGTCGGGGCGCTGGAACAGCGTGTCCGGATCGGCGATCTGCTGGATCACACCGTCGCGCATGATCACCACCCGGTCGGCCATCGTCATCGCCTCGATCTGGTCGTGGGTGACGTAGACGGTGGTCACGCCGATGCGCTGGTGCAGGGCTCCGATCTCGGCGCGCATGTGCACCCTCAGCTTGGCGTCGAGATTGGAGAGCGGCTCGTCCATCAGGAAGGCCTGCGGCTGGCGGACGATGGCGCGGCCGAGCGCGACACGCTGGCGCTGGCCGCCGGACAGGTCCTTCGGTCGCCGGTCGAGATATTTCTCCACCTCCAGCGTGCGGGCGACCTCCGCGACCCGCGTCTCGATCTCCGCCGCCGGCATGCCGCGCATCTTCAGCCCGAAACCGATGTTCTGGCGCACGGTGAGATGGGGATAGAGCGCGTAGTTCTGGAACACCATGGCGATGTCGCGGTCGCCCGGCGCCAGGTCCGTCACCTCGCGCTCGCCGAGGAATATCTCGCCGCCGCTTGCCGGCTCCAGTCCGGCCAGGATCTTCAGCATGGTCGACTTGCCGCAACCGGACGGACCAACCAGCACGATGAACTCGCCTTCATTGATTTCCAGCGAGAAGGGCTTCAGCACCTCCACCGCGCCGTAGCTCTTGTGGACGTTTCGGATAGAGATGTTCGCCATGTCTTATTTCTCCGCACCGGCGGTGAGACCACCGACCAGGTAGCGTTCCAGGAACAGGTAGATGAGGATGATCGGCACTGCGACGAAGACGGCCGCGGCCGAGATCTCGTTCCAGTCCGTCGTGTATTCGCCGCGCATCGTGGTGATGCCCAGATTGGCGGTCCAGCTGCCCTGCGCGTTGATCAGGAAGGTGCGCGCATAGGCATAATCCGCCCAACTGAGCACGAAGGCATAGAGCGCGGTGGCGGCAAGGCCGGGCGTTGCCACCGGCAGGACCACGCGCAGCATCGCCCCCATTGGCGAGCAGCCGTCGACCATCGCCGCCTGCTCAAGCTCGCGCGGGATCGTGTCGAAATAGCCCTTCAGCATCCAGGTGGTGAAGGGAATGATCAGCGTCGAATGGGCGATGACCAGCGTCCACAAGCTGCCGATCATCCCGAAACTGCGGAAGATCGAGAAAAGCGGGATGACGAGCAGCGTCGCCGGCAGCATCTTCGCCGTCAGGATGAAGAGGCCGAGCGAATGGCCGCCGCGGATGGAAAAGCGCGAGAGCGCATAGCCGGCCATCACCGAG
This sequence comes from Stappia sp. MMSF_3263, assembly GCF_030733745.1. GTDB lineage: Bacteria > Pseudomonadota > Alphaproteobacteria > Rhizobiales > Stappiaceae > Stappia. The sequence goes on from NZ_JASHIK010000020.1 coordinate 67,472, forward strand.
ACCACCATGGAAAGCGCCACGGAGCCGATCGCCGCCAGCATCGAGTTCGCCAGCCACGTCGGGATCGGCCGCTCCTCCCAGACCTTGGCGAAGACCTGCCACTGGGCGTTCTCGGGCCAGAAGCTGGGTGGCAGTTGCGACAGGTCGGCGGAGGTCGAAAGCGCGGTGACCAGCAGCCAGTAGACAGGGAACAGGATCAGCGCCGCCAGCAGGATGACAGTGCCGTAGAGCACCAGGCTCTGCATCGGAGTTCGTTTCATCGCCGTTGCCTCAATACATCGCGCGGGTCTCGCGACCCAGCATCAGCAGGCTGGCGACGACGCAGATCACCAGCGTGACCACGCCGACCGCCGACGCATAGCCGAAGTTGAAGAAACCGAAGGCCTGGTCGTAGGTCATGATCGACAGGGTCTGGGTCGATTTCAGCGGCCCGCCCTCGGTCAGCACCTTGATGATCGAGAAATCGCGGAACACCCAGAGGATGACCAGCACCAGGGTGACGCCGAGCACCGGCATCAAGAGCGGCAGGGTGATCCAGCGGAAGCGCTGGAAGACATTGGCGCCATCAACCTTGGCGGCGTTGTAGAAGTCGGCCGGAATCGACTGCAGCCCGGCCAGCGTCATGATCGAGACGAAGGGGAACCCCTTCCAGATCATGGTGATCGCCACGGCCCAGAAAGCGGCGCCCGGCGTGGAAACCCAGGCGACCATGCCGTCGGACAAGCCGAGCGTCACCAGCAGCCAGCTCATCAGCCCGAAGGAACTGTCGAAGATCCAGGCGAAGATGACGACCGCGATCACCTCGGGCACCGCCCAGGGCAGCGCCATCGCAAGGCGCGCCAGCGTCCGTCCCCGGAACCGGTTGTTGACGAGAAGCGCCGTGGAGACGCCGGTCACCAGGCTGCCGATCGTGACGACGCAGACAAGCTTCAGCGTCACCCAGCACGCCATCCAGAACTCCGCCGAGGAGAACAGCTTTTCATAGTTCGCCAGGGTGAAATCGGCCCGTGGCGCACCGATGCGCGGCAGCTTCACGGCCTGCAGGGACAGGTCGATGGAGATGACCAGCGGGTAGACAATGATCAGTCCGACCAGCAGCACCGCCGGCGCGAGCAGGATATAGCCGAGCAGGTGCTGGCGGCTGGGCCGGGCCAGGTCGAATATCCGGGCGCGTGTCATGCAACCTCCTGCCGCCGGCACAGCGCGGGCGGCGTCTCGAAACCTCAAGAAAAGACCGGCCCCTCATAATGAGGAGCCGGTCGATGCCGCGGGAACTCAGCCCTTCTGGATGGCCTCGGCGCGCGCCTGCATGGTCTTGACGACATCCGCCGGATCGAGATCCTCGATCAGCATCCGCTGCACCTCTTCCTGCACCATCTTGCCGAACTCGTTGTACTGGATCTCCAGCCCGGTCGGAATGCGGTCGACATTGGCCGCCGCGGCCGCCTTCATCGTTTCGATGAGCAGCGGGAAATGCGGCACCTCCTGCTCGACGCCGGAAACGTCGGCGGCCGGGCTCGGCGGTGTGTTCTTGCCGATGGTCGCGTATTTGCGCTGCCATTCGGGCGACATCACCAGCTTGACGAAGTCCCAGACGAGCGCCTTCTCCTCGTCGGAGATTTCGCTCGCCATGCCAAGCACGTTGGACGATCCGCCGACCGGCGGGGTGAAGGGCGGAACCGCGACGGCGGTGTCGGCGGCGGCGGCGCCCTTTTGCATCGTGCCGTAGAGCCAGGGACCGTCGAGCCTGAGCGCAACCTTGCCGTCGGCAAAGAGCTTGCGGATGTCGCCGGCCGACATGTCGACCGGGGTCAGACCTTCCTTGACGACGGTCTTCCAACGGGTCAGGCCCTCGACCATCTCCGGCGTGTCGATGTTGATCTTGCCGTCGGCATCGGTCCAGTAGGCGCCAGCATCGAGGATGTAGCTCAGCATCTCGGTGAGATACTGGCCGGCACCGCCCTTGGTCTCGTGTCCGGTGCCGAACTGGTCGGTGATGCCGTCGCCATTGAGGTCCTTGGTGGTCTTGCGCGCCACATCGAGGAACTCGGCATAGCTGGTGGGAACCGCCAGGCCTTCCTTGTCCAGGATCGCCTTGTTGTAGGCCATGATGAACCCGAAGTAGTTCAGCATGATGCAGGCGGTCTCGCCGTTCCACACGCACTTGCCCTGGCCGGCCCAGCCGGTGGTGTCGATGCTGTCCTTCTCAAGCCAGGGGCCGAGGTTTTCCATCCAGCTGTTCTCGGCGAAGGACTGGTACTCGAACGAGGCCAGATGCACGATATGCGGCGGCTGGCCGCCGGCGAACAGCGTCGTCATCGTATCCGCATAAGCGGCACGCTCGACCTTGGTGAACTCGACCGTCACGCCGGGATGGCTTTCCTCGAAGGCGGCGATCGCCGCCTTCCACCAGTCGCCGGTGCCGGCATCGTCCACCTGCCAGGAGACGAATTTCAGCGTGGTGTCGGCCAGCGCCGGCGACAACATGGTCGCCGACAACATGGCGGCAATCGTCATGGTCTTGACGGATCGTCCGAAGAATTTGGTCATGTGCGTTTCCTCCGCTTGGTTTTTTAGATCCGCTGCATCAGGCGCAGCGCTTCCTCCGATGGCCTGACCCCGAGCCCCGCACCGGTCGGCAGGTGGTAGGCACCCTCCCTGCAATCCATGTCGCCGGTGAGAAGGCGTCGGTTCGGCTCGAAAATCGAATGCTGGAACTCGTGACCGACAAGCGTCGGCAGGGAGACGCTTGCCTGCAGGCTGGCTGCAAGGAAGATCCCCGCGCCGATGGTCGCGTGCGGCAGCACGTCGATGCCCCGTTCGGCGGCAAGCATCCCGATGCGTGTGAAATTGGTGATCCCCTTGTGCCCCATCTCCGGCTGGACGATGGAAATCCGGCAGCGCTCGACCCGGTGGCGCATGTCCCAGACGGTGCGCCATTCCTCGCCGACAGCAATCGGCACGTCGGTTCCCTTCGACACCTTCTCCAGCGCGGCGATGTCCTCCGTGCGCACTGGCGCCTCGGCGAACCAAAGCCCGTGCGGGCGCATCGCCTCGATCAGGGCCAGCGCCTCGTCCGCGGTGTGGTTCCAGTGCATGTCGGCCGCGATCCGCGCGCCTTGCCCGAGCGCCGCGCGCAAGCTTTCCATCTCCGCCGCCGGACCGTCATCGGCGACCGGGGTTGCAAACTTGAAGGCATCGAAACCGCGCGCCTGCCAGGACAAGGCGAGGGCCGCACGCGCCGCGCGGGTCGCCTCAGGCAGGCCCGAGACATAGGCGGCAACGGTCTTCGAGCGATCACCGCCCAGGAGCTCCGCAACCGGCTTGCCGGCGATCCGCCCGGCAATGTCCCAAAGGGCGATGTCGATGGCGGCAAGAGCGTCGACATAGAAGCCGCCTGTGTAGCCGCGCACGCGCATCAGGTCGTAGAGATCGTCATGGATCGCCGACGGATCGGTCGGATCGCGCCCTATCGTGAAGTCGGCGAGAAGATCCTTGACGATCTCGGCGACGGCACCCGGCGCCACGAGCCCGTAGGTCTCACCCCAGCCCGTGACCCCATCCCGCGTCTTGATGCACACGAGCACGCTGCGGTCGAAAGTCGGATAGACAGTCCGGTTGCCCTTGCGCACCAGATAGCCGCGTGCATTCGGCTCCTCGCCAGGGCGGGAGGCGCCCAGATAGGGCGTGTCACGCGTCTGTGTGAGCGCGAAGACCTCGATGCTGTCGACGACGTCGCTCATCGACGCCCTCCCTCGAAAGCCAGCGGCGCTTCGGCCAGCCCGAGTTCGGCGAGGTTGGCGTCGATATCGGCGATCGCCTGGGCGTCCAGCTCCGGGGTCGGCGCGCGAACAACCGTATTGTCGAGAATGCCGCGCCGGCTCATCACGTGCTTGGTCAGGCGCATCCGGTAGACAGCCTGCAGCGTCAGCAGCGGCAAGGTCCGCACATAGATCGCCCGTGCTTCGTCGCGGCGACCGCCCCGCCAGGCGCGGTCGAGCGCGACATGCTCGTCGACGATCTCGATGGCCGGCATGGCCGCGCAGGCGCCGCGCGCATATTCGTCGAGGATGTAGCGTGCGCCGCCCCCGCCGATCACTCCGGCAAGCGTCTGCGGACCCTGAGCAACCAGATGGGAGATCGCGGGGCCGGCCGGCAAGGTCTCCTCCTTGATATAGACAACCTGGGGCACCGCCTGGGCGATGGCGACAAGGGCTTCCGGCGCGATGTCGGAGCCACGCGGCGCTGGCGCGTTCTGCAGCACGATGCGCGCCCCGGGAAGCCCGGCCGCGACCTCGGCCATGAAGGCCGTGACCGCCGCGACCTCGCGGCCGATGGCGAGCGGCGGCTGGATCATCAGATGGTCGACACCGACCGCGGCAGCCGCGCGTCCATGCCCGATCACCTCCACCGCCGAGCCGGCGCTGGCTCCGGCGATGATCGGAACACGCCCAGCCACCTCCTCGGCCACGACAGCAAGCAGTTGCGAGCGCTCGGCGCCGTCAAGCTTTTCCACTTCGCTGGCAAATCCGGGAAACACGACGCCGTCGACACCGCAGTCCAGCGCGAAGCGCACCAGACGCCGCATTGCGGATGCATCAACCGCCCCCTCACTCGTGAAAGGGGTGGGAAGAACCGGAAGAATGCCAACAAGCGCGCTCGTCATCTAGATGTCCAATATGTGAGACTGTGTTTCATAAATTGACACTATCTTGTTTTCAGGGCTAAGACAAGCATCAATGCTCTCGCGCCACGCCGTGCCCGAAAGGACCCCTCATGCCTCCCATTGCGGACTTGCCCGAAGCCCATGTCGTCGTCGACTGGGGCACCACTTCGTTTCGCGCGGTGCTTCTGTCGCCCGACGGCGCGATACGCGAACGGATCGAGACTGGGGACGGCATCCAGTTCGTCGACAAGGGGGCGTTCGAGGCGACGCTGCTGCGCCTGCTCTCGCCGTGGCTTGCGGCCGAGGGCGCGCTCGACATCGTGCTTGTCGGCATGGTCACCAGTCGCAACGGCTGGATCGAGGTGCCGTATGTCCCCTGCCCCTGCACGCCCGGCGATCTTGCCGGCGGCGCGATCCGGCGCCGGCTTTCCAACGGGTCGAGCGTGATCCTGCTTCCGGGCATCAACGACCCGGCCCGAAAGCCGTTTCCCGACGTCATGCGCGGAGAGGAAACCCAGATCGTCGGCTTCGGACTTGAGAACACCGCGACGATCGTGCTGCCAGGCACGCACAGCAAGTGGGCACGTGTCGCCGATGGCCGTATTTCAGGCTTTCGCACGTTCGTGACCGGCGAACTCTACGCGCTGCTTGTCCTGCACTCCTTCATCGCGCGGGCCGCCGGGGCGCAGGGCGACGGTTCGCCCGCCGCCTTCGCGCGCGGCATCGCCGACGGCGCAACGGACGCGGTCGACGGCGATGCGATGCTGTCGCTTGTCTTTGCGGCCCGCACGGGCATGCTGGCCGGCGCGCTCGCGGCCGGCGACATTCGCGACTATGTCTCGGGCCTGTTGATTGCCCAGGAGTTCCGGCAGGCACGGGCCTGCGGTTTCTTCGGGGAGGGAGAGCGGATCGGCATCGTCGGCAATGACGGGCTCAACCGGCGTTATGCCGATGTCGCCCGTCACTTCGGACTTGAGGTCGTCGCCGGCAGCGAGCATGCCGCCATTGACGGCGCGCGCGCCATTCTTGCCGCCGAAAAAGGACCCCGCCATGACGCTGCATGACGCCCTTGCCGCCTGCCCGCTCATTGCGATCCTGCGCGGCGTCCGGCCGGATGAAATCCTCGATGTCGCAGGGATCCTTCACGACGCCGGCTTCCGCACCATCGAAGTGCCGCTGAACTCGCCCGATCCCTTTGCCAGCATCGGACGGCTCGCGAACGCCTATGGCGACAGGGCGATGATCGGTGCCGGAACGGTGACCGATCCGGCCGACTGCCGGCGCCTTGCCGACGCGGGAGGCCGGCTGATGGTCGCCCCCAACTACGCACCCGACGTCGTCGAGGAGGCGCAGCGCCTCGGCCTCGTCACGCTGCCGGGCGTCGCCACCCCTTCTGAGGCCTTCGCCGCCCTTCGCCAAGGGGTCGACGGACTGAAGCTGTTCCCGGCCGAAACCATCGGCATGGCGGCGCTGAAGGCGTGGCGCAGCGTCATGCCGAAGGAGGCTCTGCTGCTGCCGGTCGGCGGTGTCGATGCATCCTCGATCGCCGACTGGCGGAAGGCCGGCGCCGACGGTTTCGGCATTGGCGGCGCACTCTACCGGCCGGGCGCCGACCTCGACACGCTGGCAGCAACCTCCAGGGAATTCGTCGCCGCCGCGAAAGCCGCCTTTTCCAGGGACTGACCCTTCCCGCCTCGAACTCCGGAGCTTTCATGAGCCGCAAGGCAGATGTGCCGGCCGCGCCGATCGCGGTGACGGCGGCACCGCAACGACCGGCACCGGACGAGAAACGCGCCCTGGTCGAGGGGCTGTTCGCCGTTGGCGCCGGTGTCGTCAACAATGCCTGCGTCAAGTTGCTGGCGGCGATGCCGACGAGCCAGCTCATCCTGCTGCGTGCCTTGGGAACCGTGCTGGTCCTGCTGCCGGTGATGATCCGGCGCGGACTGCGCCGTCCACCGCCGGCGGTGATCGCGCGGGCCGCCCTCGAGGCGCTGGCCACCGTGTGCCTGATGCACGCGCTGACGCTCGCCTCGCTCAGCTTCATCGCCACCGTGATGATGACGATCCCCATCGGCGTGATGGCGGCCAACTGGGTGCTTGCCGGAGAGCCGCTCAGCCCGCGCGGCCGGGTCCTGCTGCTGATCGGGTTTGCCGGCGCCATGGTCGCGACCGGACCGGCGCTGGCGGGTAGCGCCAAGGGCGCGCTCTTCGCGATCGTCTCGGCCGTCTTCTACGTGACCCGGGACCTGGTCACGAGCCGGCGCGCGTCGGACGCCTCCAGCCTGGAGCTTTCCTTCACCGCCAGCATCGCAACGCTGATCCTTGCCGTGGCACTGGGAGCGGTCACCGAGTGGCGCCCGCTTGCAGTCGGCGAGAGCGGCATTCTCGCGGCGATGATCGGCTTCTACATCCTCAGCAACCTGCTGATCGCCTCCGCGACCCGGGCGCGCCGTTCGACGCTGGTTGCGGCGACGCGCTACTCCGCCGTCCTGTGGGCCGCACTCTTCGATCTCGTCCTCTTTCAGGCCGCCCCGCGTCCGTTGACGCTTGCCGGCGCCGCGCTGATCACCGTCTGCGGGCTCGGCTTGATGCGTACGGAACGACGCCCATCCTGACCGGCAACCGCTTCCCCGATCCAGGCGGCGAGATCAGCTGCCCGCGCGGGCAACTCGACGGCAAGGCCGCCACTGAACTCCTGGAAGGCAGGCGCGTTCAACCGGTTCAGCCCCACCAGAACAGGGATCTCCCTGCCAATCGCTTCAGCAATCAGGTCGCGAAAACCGCGTCCTTCCGCCTCATGCTTGCCGAACTTGTTTATGATCAGGACATCGGCACCGGCGGCAAGCCGCGCTCCCACGAGACCGACGGCGCTCTCCAGCGCGTCCGGATCAAGCCGGCAGCCGCGCGACGCCTTGCCGAGCGACTGGGAAATGCGGATCACCGGCCCGTCGGGGAGAACTTGCACATCCATGTCGCAAGGGCCGTCGTCCGGGCGCTCCGAATTGATCTGGACGGTTCCGCAAACCCTCAAGCCATCCGCCTGCAATGTCCTGGCAAGGCCGGTCATCAGCAGGTCCACGTCACCGCGCCCCGGCGCCATCGTGCATGCAATTTTCATCGGAAGGCTCCTTAATTCTCGAAAAACTGCACGAACTCGAGCAAATCCCCTTCGGAAACTGACTCGACGTCGGCCGGAAACAGCACCAGTCCGTCCGCCAGCGGCAGCAGCGAGACGCGGGCGGAATTGGTCACGTCCGGACACATGATCACCTCACGCCCCAACCCGTCGAACCCGGCAAGACGGGCCAGCCGCAACTCGCAGCGGCCAGGCTTGTGCCGGAGCATTGTTCCGGCCACCACGTGACGCCGGAGAACGCGTTGAGTCGAAATCCCCGCAAGACATTCAAGCAGCCGGTTCCCGAAAAGCATCCACGTCGTGAAGGCGGCAAGCGGATTGCCCGGCAGGCCAAGCCAGAAAGCCTTGCCGAGGCGTCCGAACGTCAACGGCTTGCCGGGCTTGATGGCAACGCCGCTGAAGAAGGTCTCACCGCCAAGGCTGGCGATGGCGGGGCGAACGAGATCAGCGGCGCCGGCCGAGACACCGCCGCTGGTGACTATGATGTCGGCCGTCTCCGACAGACAGGAAAGACGCGCCCTGAGCGGCCCCAGCGCATCCCCCTCGTGACGCGACACCGTGACCTCGACGTCCTGTGCGGCGATCGCCGCCGCCAGCATGGGTGAATTGACGTCCCAGATATGAGCCACGGCAAGCGGATCGCCGACCGGGCGCAATTCATCGCCCGTGGCAAGGATCACGACCCTGAGCTTGCGACGAACGCGGAGCGATCCCGCACCCGCCGCAGCGGCAGCGGCGATCTCTCGCGGTCCGAGACGGGTTCCGGCCCCGACAATCACCTGGCCGGGCACCATGTCCTCGCCGGCGGGGCGGATATGCGTGCCGACATCAGGGCGATGGCGAAGCACCATGCGGTCGCCCTCGCGCAGCACATGCTCCTGCATGACGACCGTGTCCGCTCCCTGCGGCAAGGGCGCCCCGGTCAGCACCTGCACGGCGCTTCCCCTGCGCACCGCACCGCCCGGGGCGTGGCCGGCAGCGATGCAATCGCCAACCGGCAGGACCCAAGGCCCCTCGCCTTCCAGCGCGCTGGCGGCGAGGGCGTATCCGTCCATGGCGGCATTGTCGAAAGGAGGCGACAGGGTGGCGGAAACGACCGGTTCGGCCAGAACACGGCCTCTTGCGTGCTGCAGCGGGACGGTCTCGACCTCCTCGACCGCAACCGACTTCCTTGCGATCCGCGCAAGCGCCTCGTCGAGCGACAGGAGGCCGTCGCCAACCTCGTTCTCGCCGCAGCCGCATCCTGGTCGTTCGAGACGATGCACGGTCTTCATGACGTAACCTCCGGAGTGAAGTGATCTTGCGCAACCGTGCAGTCGAGGTTGCGCAAGAGCCCGTCCTTGAGCCCGTAGATGAGGCCGTGGACATTGATGTTCCCGCCCCGCGCCCAGGCGCGTTGCAGGATCGGCGTTTCCGACACCCGCCGAACGCCCTCGATGACATTGAGCTCGGCCAGCCGGTCGCGCCGGTCCTCGATCGAGCCGGCACGGGCAAGGTCGATCGCATAGGCGCGCGCCAGCCTGCGGATCGGCTCGAGCCAATGGTCCGCGAGCCCGTGCGGAAGACCTTCCGTCGCGGCCTTGACGCCGCCGCAGCCATAGTGGCCGCACACGATGATCTCGCGGATACCGAGCGTGTCGACGGCGAATTCCAGCGCGCTCAGCAGGTTCATGTCCGAGGAATGCACCACATTTGCAACGTTGCGGTGGACGAAGACCTCGCCGGGATCGAGGCCGGCCACCACGTTGGCCGGCACCCGGCTGTCCGAGCATCCGATCCAGAAGAACTCCGGCGACTGGCGGATGGCCAGCCGAGCGAAATAGCCGGGCTCCTGCGCGCTGCGCTGCGCCGACCATTCGCCATTGCGCCTGAGCAGGTCACTGAGCATACGGAACCTCCAAAAAACGAAACCGGACCGTCGCCTCAGGCGCTTCTGGCGGAGAGGTCGACACCCGAAATCTCCGCCGAAGCCACGAGATCCGCGACAAAGGCCCGGGCGGCGCGCGCCCAGGACGCCTTTTCCATGGCGGCAGCGATCTTGGGACGAACGGCCTCGTAGGGAAGCACCTGCCCTTCGGCCAGCGCGTCGAGACGGATCACGTGATAGCCGTGGCGCGTTGCCACCGGCTCCGCCGTGACCTCGCCATCGCGCAGGCCCCGCAGCGCTGCCTCGAATTCCGGCACGGTGTCGCCCGGGCTGAGCTGACCGAGGGTGCCGCCACTGGATCGCGATCCGCAGTCGCTTGCACGCGCGGCGAGCCTTGCGAAGCCGGACGGATCGGCCAGCGCCTCGGCACAAAGCCGGCGTGCCCGGTCGTTGGCGATCGCCGCCCCCGTCCTGTCTCCCGGCTGGCAGGCGCACAGGATGTGCGAGACTTCCCACAGCGGCGGCGATCTGAAGCGCGATGGATCGCGCTGCCATTCCTGGCGAACGGCCGCTTCCTCGGGCGAGGTAGCCTCCACGGCGAGATCCAGCAGCGCCCGGATACGCGCCTCCTCGTCCGTCTCGTAGCGCCCGGGACCGACCTCCCGCCGCTCCGTGACGATCTCCCGCCGGGCCGCCTCCTGCAGCAACAGGGTGCGGATGGCGAGCGCCTCGGCGGCGCGCTGCCAGGCGGCGCGCGGCGAGCCGTCCTGGACAGGATGGTTTTGCGCTTCCGTGCCAATCGCCGCGACCGGCAGATGTTCGCCATTGACGACGATCTCGCGCATGAACGGCTCAGCCGCGGTTTCCTGTCCTTCCACTGCGACGCCCTTCACGGCGATCACTGTTCGACGGGCATTGGCCATGTTCTTTCTCCGAAGGTTCGGGCGGCTGCAGGTCCATGCAGCCGCGCCCGTGTCGGGACCGTTTCAGGACTGGCGCGTACCGCGCCCGGCAAGCGGCACCTGCCGCCGGGAGCGGACGATCTGGTAGCCCGGCCGCAGCAGGTAGCGCAGCGGCGCCGACAGCATGTGGACGAGCCGGGTGAAGGGGAACAGGAGGAAGATCGTCAGGCCAAGCGCCAGATGCAGCTTGAAGACCGGCGAGACGTCGGCGATATGCGCGGCCGCGTCCTTCTGGAAGGTAAAAATTCCCTGCGCCCAGGCCATGAACTTCGTCATCTCGTGCCCGTCGAGATGCTGCAGCGAGACGACGATGGTCGCCAGGCCCAGCACCAGTTGGGCAAGCAGCAGCGCCAGAATGGCGATATCGGCAAAGCTGGACGTCTTGCGAATGCGGGGATCGGTCCAGCGCCGATGGAAGAGCATGCCGCCGCCGACAAGAGCCATCACGCCGGCGATGCCGCCAACGACGACGGCAAGCAGTTGCTTGGCGCCATGGCTGATGCCGAGCATGTCGAACACCCAGATCGGGGTCAGCAGGCCGAAGAGATGTCCGAAGAAGATCACCAGCACACCGACATGGAAGAGCACCGACCCGATCACGAACTGGCGCCGGCGCAGAAGCTGCGACGACGACGACTTCCAGGTGAAGGGATCGCGCTCGTAGCGTGCGATCGAGCCGACCGCGAGCACCGAGAGAGCTATGTAAGGATAGATACCGAATACGAAATTGTGCATCTCGACCTCCATCATTCAGCCGCGTGGCCGTGAGCGAGCGGGACGGAAACGGGCGTGTCCATGCGTGTCAGCATGTCGCGCACCTGCGGGCATCCGGCATTGGGGTCGGGACCGAAGGTAACCTCGCTCTCCTCCCAGACACGGTCGAGCGCCTCCAGGTCGGAGGGATCCACCTCCGGCTCGGCCAGAAGCTCGGCGAGCGCCGTATCGTCCGGGCGCGCGTCGGCAAGTTGTCCCAGGGTTTCGAAGGCCGCCGCATAGGCGCTTTCGCGCCGCTCGAGGCGCTGGCGCAAAGCTTCCAGAATGTGGGCCGCGTCGGCGAGAATGTCCCTCGCCTCTTCCGCCGGCCGGGTCGACAGGAACTCCAGCAGCACCGGCAGGTGGTCCGGCAGTTCCGTCGTCGCCGGCTCGAAACCGGCGGCGCGATAGGTCTCCAGAAGCGAGACCATCGCCCCGCCACGGTCTCGGCTCTCGCCGTGAACGTGTTCGAACAAATTCAGTGACAAGGAGCGGGAGCGATCGAACAGGCCGACATAGGCTTCCTGCAGATCGTAGATATCGCCCGTGGCGAGCATGTCGCAAAGATCGCGCATGCCGCGTCGCGTCAGCGCCGTGAGCCTCGTCTCGGCGGCAAAGACCGCCGATATCTCAGGCATGGCGCGCTGCAGTTCCTCACCCGGATAGCTGAGCACCAGGGACAGGGCTTTCATCGAGCGGTCCATCACATCACCTCCGTCGGCATTTTCAGCGGACGCTTCTTGCCGCCGAACAGCGACGCCTGGCTGGTTCCCGACGAGCAGCCGTTGCCGTCGGTGAAGCCGCACCCGCCCTTGAGGTCATAGGCTTCCTCGACCTGTTCGCGATGGGTGGTGGGGATGACGAAGCGGTCTTCGTAGTCGGCAAGCGCCATGATCTTGTACATGTCCTCGATCATCCGCCCGGTGAGGCCGACGCGCTCGGCGATGCCCTCGTCGAGTTCTCCCTCGATCGTCTTGGCGCGCATGTAGGCGCGCATCGCCAGCATGCGCTCAAGCGCCTGCACCACCGGCCCCTCGTCGCCCGCCGTCAGCATGTTAGCGAGATACTTCACCGGGATGCGCAGCGAGCGCACGTCGGGCATGGCGCCATCGACGCCGATCTTGCCGGCCTGCGCAGCGTTCTGGATCGGAGAAAGCGGCGGGATGTACCAGACCATCGGCAGCGTCCGGTATTCCGGATGCAGCGGGAAGGCGACCTTCCATTCCATCGCCATCTTCCAGATCGGGCTCTGGCGCGCAGCGCGGATCCAGTCCTCGGGGATGCCGTCGGCGCGTGCCGCCTCGATCACAGCCGGGTCATTCGGGTCGAGGAAAATGCCAAGCTGTGCGTCGTAGAGATCCATCGGGTTCTCGACGCTGGCCGCTTCCTCGATCCGGTCGGCGTCGTAGAGGATGACGCCGAGATAGCGAATGCGACCGACACAGGTCTCCGAACAAACGGTCGGATTGCCGCTCTCGATGCGCGGATAGCACAGCGTGCACTTCTCCGACTTTCCGGTCGACCAGTTGTAATAGACCTTCTTGTAGGGGCAGCCGGACACACACATCCGCCAGCCGCGGCACTTTTCCTGGTCGATCAGGACGATGCCGTCCTCCTCGCGCTTGTAGATCGCACCCGACGGGCAGCTCGCCGCGCAGGTCGGGTTGATGCAATGCTCGCAGAGCCGGGGGAGATACATCATGAAGGTGTTCTCGTATTCCCCGTAGATCTCCTTCTGGATGCCCTCGAAATTGTAATCCTCGCCCCGCTTGGCGAATTCGCCTCCGAGGATTTCCTCCCAGTTCGGCCCCTTCTCGATCTTCTCCATCCGCTCGCCGGTGATTACCGAACGCGGACGCGCCGTTGGGAAGGCCTTCATCTCGGGTGCCGACTTCAGGTGGTCGTAGTCGAAGTCGAACGGTTCGTAGTAGTCGTCGATCTCCGGCAGGTCCGGATTGGCGAAGATGTTCGCCAGGATCCGCCACTTGGAGCCCTGTTTCGGTCGCAGCTTGCCTGAGCGTGTGCGCTCCCAGCCGCCGTTCCAGTGCTTCTGGTTCTCCCAGTCGGTGGGATAGCCGGTGCCAGGCTTGGTCTCGACATTGTTGAACCAGGCGTATTCGACGCCCTCGCGGCTGGTCCAGACGTTCTTGCAGGTCACCGAGCAGGTGTGGCAGCCGATGCATTTGTCGAGGTTGAGCACCATGCCGATCTGTGCGCGCACTCTCATTGGGCTGCCTCCTCATGGCTTGCGCCTGCGGACGCGGGCTCATCGAGCCAGTCGACCTTGCGCATCTTTCTCAGGACGATGAATTCATCGCGGTTGGAGCCGACGGTTCCGTAGTAGTTGAAGCCGTAGGACTGGTGAGCGTAGCCACCGATCATGTGGGTCGGCTTGAGCACGGCGCGGGTGACCGAATTGTGGATGCCGCCGCGCAGGCCGGTCTTCTCCGAGCCCGGCGTGTTCACGATCTTCTCCTGTGCGTGGTACATGAAGATCGTGCCGTCCTTGATGCGCTGCGAGACGACCGCGCGCGCGGTCAGCGCACCGTTGGCGTTGTAGGCCTCGACCCAGTCATTGTCCTCGATCCCGGCCCGTTTCGCGTCGGTCTCGCTGATCCACACCACCGGACCGCCGCGGTTGAGCGTCAGCATCAGCAGGTTGTCGCTGTAGGTGGAGTGGATGCCCCACTTCTGGTGCGGGGTGATGAAGTTCAGCACCAGGTGCGGCTCACCGTCACGCGCATCCGTGTTGATGCGCCCGGTGACGGTCTTCAGGTCGACCGGCGGCCGGTAGGAGACGAGGCCCTCGCCGAAGGCCCGCATCCACAAGTGATCCTGGTAGAGCTGCTGGCGTCCGGTCAGCGTGCGCCAGGGGATCAGCTCGTGGACGTTGGTGTAGCCGGCATTGTAGCAGACCGTCTCGCTCTCGATCCCCGACCAGGTCGGCGAGGAGATGATCTTGCGCGGCTGGGCGGCGATGTCGCGGAAGCGGATCTTCTCGTCTTCCTTGGGCAGCGCCAGATGGGTGTGGTCGCGGCCGGTAAAGTCCGACAGCGCCTGCCATGCCTTGACCGCCACCTCGCCATTGGTCTCCGGCGCGAGCATCAGGATGACCTCGCTCGCGTCGATATCCGTGACGATGCGGGCGCAGCCCTTGGCCGGTCCGTCCTCCCACACGCCGTTAAGGTCGCGCAGGTGCTGGACCTCGTGGTTCGTCTTCCAGGCAATGCCCTTGCCGCCGTTGCCGATCGTGTCCATCAGCGGGCCGAGAGCGACGAAGCGGTCATGGAGCGCGGGATAGTCCCGCTCGACGGCGACGAAAGCCGGCGCGGTCTTGCCCGGGATCAGGTCGCACTCGCCCTTCTTCCAGTCCTTCACCTGGTCCTGTGCGATCTCGGCCGGCGTGTCGTGCAGGATCGGCAGGGCGACGATGTCGGTCTCGCGGCCGAGAACCTCCGGCGCGACCTGCTGGAACTTGGCGGCAATCGCCTTGAAGATCTCCCAGTCCGACTTGCTCTCGTAGGCCGGATCCACCGCCGCCTGCAGCGGGTGGATGAAGGGATGCATGTCAGAGGTGTTGAGGTCGTTCTTCTCGTACCAGCTGGCCGTCGGCAGGACGATGTCGGAATAGACGGCCGTGGTCGACATGCGGAAGTCGATGCAGACCAGCAGGTCGAGCTTGCCGCGCGGTGCCTCGTCGTGCCAGCGCGCTTCCTTGGGAAGCGGACGCCCCTCCTCCTTCAGGTCACCGCCCAGAACGCCGTGATCGGTGCCGAGCAGGTGCTTGAGGAAATATTCGTGCCCCTTGCCGGAGGAGCCGAGCAGGTTGGACCGCCAGACGAAGAGGTTGCGCGGCCAGTTCTCCGGCGCGTCCGGATCCTCGCAGGCCATCTCGAGTTCGCCGGACTTCAGGCCGCGCGCGACATAGTCCTTGATCTCGACGCCGGCCTCTTTCGCCGCGCGGGCGACATCGAGCGGGTTCTGCTTCAGCTGCGGGGCGGAAGGCAACCAACCCATCCGCTCGGCGCGGATATTGTAGTCGATCATGCTGACGTCCCAGTCGCCCTCGGGCGCCGTCGGCGACAGGATCTCGCTTGCCTCCAGCGTCTCGTAGCGCCACTGGTCGGTATGGGCGTACCAGGCGGAGGTGGAGTTCATGTGCCGGGGCGGACGGCCCCAGTCGAGCGCGAAGGCGAGCGGTGCCCAGCCGGTCTGCGGCCGGAGCTTTTCCTGGCCGACATAGTGGGCCCAGCCGCCGCCGGACTGGCCGATGCAACCGCACATCACCAGCATGTTGATGACGCCGCGATAGTTCATGTCCATGTGGTACCAGTGGTTCATCGCCGCGCCGATGATGACCATGGACTTGCCCTTGGTCTTCTCCGCGTTGGAGGCGAATTCCCGCGCCACGTGAGCGATCTTGTCGGCCGGCACTCCGGTGATCTTTTCCGCCCAAGCAGGCGTGCCCGGGCAGTCGGCGGCGTAGTCGCTCGCCACCCAGTCACCACCGAGCCCCCGGTCGAGGCCGTAGTTGGCGCAAAGCAGGTCGAACACCGTCGCGACCGCGACCTCGCCTTCAGCGGTCTGCACCCGCTTCACCGGCACGTTGCGGGTGAGGATGTCGGGACGCGTGTCACCGGTGGTGAAGGCCTCGCTCGCCGCACCGCCGAAATAGGGAAAATCGACGCCGACGACATCGTCTCGGTCCTCGTCGCCGACGAAGGTCAGCTTCAGCCGCGTCTCGGCGGCGCCGGCACGTTCCTCAAGGTTCCAGGCGCCCTTTTCGCCCCAGCGGTAGCCGATGGCACCGTTGGGGGCGACGAGCGAACCGGAGTTCTCGTCGTAGGCGACGGTCTTCCATTCGGGATTGTTGGCCTCGCCGAGCTTGCCGTCCAGATCGTCGGCGCGCAGGAAACGGCCCGGAACCAACCGCCCGTCGCGCGCCTCCAGCCGCACCAGCATCGGCATGTCGGAATATTGCCGGCAATAGTTCTCGAAATACTCCGCCTGCCGGTCGAGATGGAACTCGCGCAGGATGACGTGGCCGAACGCCATGCCCAGCGCCGCGTCCGTGCCCTGCTTGACGTTGAGCCACACGTCGCCGAACTTCGCCGCTTCCGAATAGTCGGGACAGATGACCGCCGACTTGGTGCCGCGATAGCGCGCCTCGGTGTAGAAATGCGCGTCGGGCGTGCGGGTCTGGGGAACGTTCGATCCCCACAGCAGCAGGTAGCCGGCATTGTACCAGTCGGCCGATTCCGGAACGTCCGTCTGCTCACCCCAGGTCATGGGCGAGGCCGGCGGCAGGTCGCAATACCAATCGTAGAAGGACATGCAGACGCCGCCGAGCAGGCTCAGGTAACGCGAGCCGGCGGCATAGCTGACCATCGACATGGCCGGGATCGGCGAGAAGCCGAAGACCCGGTCCGGGCCGTATTTGCGCGTCGTGTAGGCATTGGCGGCGGCGACCAGCTCCGTCGCCTCGTCCCAGGTAGCCCGCACGAAACCGCCCTTGCCCCGGTTCTCGACATAGGAGGCGCGCAGAACGGGATCGCTCTGCAGGCGCTCCCAGGCCGCGACCGGGCTCATCGTGCGGCGTATCTCGCGCCAGATCCTCATCAGCCGCCCGCGCACCAGCGGGTTCTTCACCCGGTTGGCGGAATAGAGATACCAGCTGTAGCTGGCGCCGCGGGCGCAGCCGCGGGGCTCGTGGTTGGGCAGGTCGGGACGGGTACGGGGGTAATCGGTCTGCTGGGTCTCCCAGGTGACGATCCCCGACTTGACGTAGATCTTCCAACTGCACGAGCCAGTGCAGTTCACGCCGTGGGTAGAGCGCACGATCTTGTCGTGACGCCAGCGGTTCCGGTAGGTCTCCTCCCAGTCACGATTCTCGCGCGTGACCTGGCCGTGGCCGTTGGAGAACCTCTCCAGTTCCTTCGACTGGAAGAAGTTCAGTCTGTCGAGCAAATGGCTCATGGTCCGGTCCTTTCTATTCGGCGGGCTGGGCGGTGGCGGGCGTTGCGCGGCCGCGCTCGATGTCGTGCAGGAGCCCCCCCGGGCGCGTGTACCAGGCCCAGGTGATGACAAGGCAGATCACGTAGAAGCCGAGGAAGCCCCAGAGCGCCGCCACCGGAGCACCGGTCATGGCAATCGAGGTGCCGTAGGCCTTGGGGATGAAGAAGGCGCCGTAAGCGGCGATCGCGCTGGTGAAGGCGATGATCGCTGCGCTTTCGCGCTCCGCCTGCTTGCGGCTCGCTGCCGCATCCAGTTCCGGCATCAGGCGCGGGATTTCCCGGCCCATGATCGCGGGGATCATCTGGAAGGTGGAGGCATTGCCGATGCCGGTCAGCAGGAAGAGCGCCATGAAGGCGGCGAAGAAACCCTCGAAGCTGCCTGCACCGATCGAGGCGATGACGCCGAAGACCGCCAGGATCATGCCGGCGAAGACCCAGACGGTGACCCGCCCGCCGCCGAAGCGATCGCTGATCCAGCCCGTGGCGGCGCGCGACAGGGCTCCGACAAGCGGCCCGAGGAAGACGTATTGCAGGGCGTTCACTTCAGGAAACTGCAGCTTGGTGAGCAGCGGGAAGCCCGCCGAGTAGCCGATGAAGCTGCCGAACGTGCCGGTGTAGAGGATGCACATCAGCCAGTTGTGCTTGCGGCCGAAGATCACCGCCTGCTCGCGGAAGCTGGCCTTGGCATCGGCGATGTCGTTCATGCCGAGCCAAGCCGCCGCTGTGGCCACCAGGATCAGCGGCACCCAGACGAAGCCGGCGTTCTGCATCCACAGGCGGCCGCCGTCTGACATCACCTGCGGTTCCCCGGCGACCGCGCCGAAGACACCGGCCGTGATGACCAGCGGCACCAGAAACTGCATCACCGAGACACCAAGATTGCCGAGCCCGGCATTGAGCGCCAGCGCGTTGCCCTTCTCCGCCTTGGGGAAGAAGTAGGCGATGTTGGCCATCGAGGAGGCGAAGTTGCCGCCGCCGAAGCCACACAGCAGTGCCAGCGTGAGGAAGATCAGATACGGGGTCTGCGGGTTCTGCACCGCATAGCCGATGCCGAGGGCCGGCACGAGCAGCGAGGCGGTGGAGAGCGTTGTCCACAGCCGGCCGCCGAAGATCGGCACCATGAAGCTGTAGAAAATGCGCAGCGTCGCACCCGACAGGCCCGGCAAGGCCGCCAGCCAGAACAGCTCACCCGGAGTGAAGTCGAAGCCGATGGCGGGAAGCCGGGCGACGACGACGGACCAGACCATCCAGACCGAGAAGGCGAGCAGCAGCGCGGGGATCGAGATCCACAGGTTGCGGCGCGCGACGTGGCGCCCCTTCTCTTGCCAGAAGCTCCGGTCTTCCGGCCGCCAGTCGTCGAGCGTGCGCGGCATCACGGTCTTTTCGGGATGGTGGATCGGCTGCATCTCGGGCAGCTGCGGCAGGGCATCCAGCGCCTCGCCGTGGGCGGCCCGTTCCATGGCGCGGATCGACATATGCATCCAGGCAAGCGAGATCGCGACAACACCGAAGAGCAGCGCGAAGCAGCTCGTGTAGATGCCGCTCAAATCGAGCAGCGCGCCGAAGGCGATCGGCAGGACGAAGCCGCCAAGGCCGCCGATCATGCCGACAAGACCGCCGACCGCGCCGACATGATTGGGGTAGTAGACGGGGATGTGCTTGAAGACCGCCGCCTTGCCGAGGCTCATGAAGAAGCCGAGGACAAAGAGCGTGCCGACGAAGGGCCACAGCCCCATTTCCGTGGTGAAGGAGATCAGTCCGTCCTTGCCGCGAATGACGTAGTCGGTCGGCGGGTAGGAGAGCATGAACAGCAGGATGAGACTGAAGCCGAAGGTCCAGTACATCACCGCGCGGGCACCGAAACGGTCCGACAAGTGACCGCCATAGGCGCGGAACAGGGAGGCCGAGAGCGAGAAGGCCGCGGCGCTCATGCCGGCGGTTTTCACGTCAACGCCATAGACGTCGATCAGGTAATGCGGCATCCACAAGGCCAGCGCGACGAAAGCGCCGAAGACGAAAAAGTAGTAGAGCGAGAAGCGCCAGACCTGAAGGTTCTTCAACGGCGCGAATTGCTGCGCGAGGCTCGGCGACTTGACGCCGCTGCGGCGACGCTCGACGAGTTCCGGATCGTCCTTGGCGAAGACGAAGAAGAGCACGCCGACAATGGCAAGGCCGATGGCCCAGGCATAGGCAACGCCGTGCCAGCCATAGGCGACCATGACGAAGGGCGCGACGAACTT
Organism: Stappia sp. MMSF_3263; assembly: GCF_030733745.1. Classification (GTDB taxonomy): domain Bacteria; phylum Pseudomonadota; class Alphaproteobacteria; order Rhizobiales; family Stappiaceae; genus Stappia. The sequence continues at coordinate 87,110 of NZ_JASHIK010000020.1, forward strand.
GGTCACCGCCGCACCGACATTGCCTGCGCCGAAGATGCCCAGCGCCGTACCCTGATGGCCGGCATCGTACCAGCGCGAGACATAGGCGACGCCAATGATGAAGGAACCGCCCGCAAGACCGATGCCGAGTGCGGCAACCAGGTACATCGTGTAGGAATGAGCCAGCGTCAGTGCCCAAGTGGCCAGCGCCGTCAGTATCATCTGCGCCGAGAAGACGAGGCGGCCGCCGTATTTCTCTGTCCAGACGCCCAGAAACAGGCGTGTGACGGAGCCGGTCAGGATCGGGGTCGCGACGAGAAGACCGAACTGGGTGTCGGTCAGCCCGAGCTCATCCTTGATCGCCACACCGATGATGGAGAAAATCGTCCAGACCGCGAAACAGGCGGTGAACGCGATCGTGCTCAGTGCCAGCGCGCGATTTTGTTCGGCGGGTCTGACGCTGTCAGTGGTTTGCATGTCGATGCCTCCAGGCGGATGCGCTTCGCTCGAGCCAAAAGCTCAGGCGCCAACACAGCAGGAGGCAGGTGTGCCGAACTTGATCCAGGTCAAGAAACACGTAAAAGTCTTTTGAAATAAATGCCTTACAGAAAAATGTCAGTCCATCGACGCAATTCGCGCAAATCGTCGATCAACATCGATTTAGTATTGTTCTGATGCTTTTTGTTTATTCTCTTGATATTTATCAATCGAAGAACACGGCCGCAATCGACAGGCCGCGACGGGCAAGGATGGGCAATGAGAACCAGTGACATTCCGGAGGTCCGCAGTCTCCCACTGTTCAGCAACATGAGCGACGACAGTTTCGGTGCTCTCATGCGGGCGGCCTATGTCCAGACCTTTCCCCCGCATGTCGAGATCGTTTCCGAGGGCGATGCCTGCGACTTCCTGCATATCGTGGTGGACGGCAGCGTCGAGCTCTTCGCAAGCTGGAACGGTCGCGAGACGAGCATGGCGATCGTCCAACCGGTGAACGCCTTCATTCTTGCCGCGACGATCCGCGACGCGCCTTATCTCATGTCGGCCCGTACCATCGAGAAGACCCGCATGGTGCTGGTGCCCTCGACGGATGTGCGCGCGGTCTTCGACACGGACAACGCCTTCGCCCGCGCCGTCGTCGCGGAACTCGCCCAGGCCTATCGAACGGTTGTGAAAGGCAAGAAGAACCTAAAGCTGCGTACCTCAATCGAGCGGCTGGCCAATTATCTGCTGCGCATGCGCGAGATTGCCGGCGGCGGGCCGGAATTCGAACTCGACATGGAGAAGCGCCGCCTGGCCTCGCTTCTCGGCATGACGCCGGAGAACCTGTCGCGGGCGATCCGGACCCTGCAATCCTATGGCGTCGAGGTCGACAATAGCCGTGTGCGGATCGACAATCCCGACGAGCTTGTCAAACTGGCCAAGCCGACACCTTTGATCGACGACCCCGAGCATTGAGGCCGGCCGGGTTGGTCAGGGGAGCGGGCTGACGCCGATGACCGGCGGGTGAAGCAGGAGCAAGCCGAGATAGAGGCAAAGCCCGGCGACGAGACGCAAGGCGAGGCCCTTTGTGGAGACCGGTACCGGCAGCAGGGGCGAGGCCGCGACCGCATCCGACAGAGACTGCCATTCGGCGCCCATTTCACGCCGGCGGCGCCGGTCGACGGTCTTCATCCCGGCAAGCGCGAAAGCAGCGAACGTTCCGAAAAGCAGCGCGTGGGCAAGGTCGCCGTTGGCGATGACATGGGCCGCCGCCCATAGCGCCATCGCGGCAAGCAGCGGATGACGGCACCAGCGGGCGAGCCCGGGGCGTGCCGGATCGAAGGTCTCGTTTGCACGGCCGCCGAAGGAGAACGGGTTGGGACGGGCGATCGCCAGCGCGACAATCAGGCAAGCCGGGAGCATGACGGCGGCCGGCACATGCATCTGCCAGGCCTGCCAGGGCCACAGTGCCACGTAAGGCGCGCGCCCGGCAGCGCCGATCAACCAGACCAGCGCGGCGATCGACAAGGCTGAATAGGCGATCAGGAAGGCGCGACGGCCGATCAGTGCCTCGATCCGGCTCCGCACGACAGGACGCAACGGCAGCGAATGGCTGACAAAAAACACCGCGAAGGCAATGACCAGTTCCGCCCAGGCCATACTCACGCCGCCTTCCGGTGACAGGCAAGCAAGGGGCCGTAGAGCAAGGCGAAACCGGAGAATGCCGCGATCCATGTGAGGGCGGACAGCACATAGAGCATCTCCGCCTGGGCCGGCGACAATCCGGCCAGCACGCGCATCAGGACGGAGCAGATCAGCAGCAGGTAGACCAGCGCGGTTCCCGGACCGGCGGCAAGCGCCCGCCCGGTATGACCAAGTGTGGCGCGCGTCATCACCGCGAGCGTCATGACGCCGATGGCGCCGGCAAGCCACAAATGCTGCGCGGCGGCGGTGCCAAGCATCTCGGGGAACAGGATGGCCATGCCGAGCGCCAGCGCGCCGGCCGGAACGAAGCCGTAGCCGGCGTGCAGGATCCAGACCAGCGGCTCGGCGCCAGTGCTCGCCCCGGCCCAGCGCGACAGGCGGAAGGCATGGAGCGCGCCAGCCACCATCAATGCAAAGCCCGTCGGCCCCCCCTCGGGCATCGCCACCCACAGGGCGAGCGCGGCAAGCAGGATCGCAAGGGCTATCTTGTCAAATCGCCCGAGCGGGCTCGGCAACCGGGTCTCGCCGCGCTTCACCAGCCAGTTGCGGGTGAAGGAGGGAACGATCCGGCCCCCGATGACGGCGATCATCAGCACCGCCGCCGCCAGCCCCAGCCGCAGGCCCGCGCCTTGCGCCGCGTAGTTCCCTCGCGCAGCGTCCAGATGGAAGAGCAGGTTGCCAAGGATCATCAGAGTGAGCATTCCCAGGACGACAAGGTTTCGCCAGTTCCGTCCGGCGACAAGCTCGCGCAGGATTGCGCCCGCAAGTGCCACCTGAAAGGCGAGGTCGACCGCCGCAACAAGACTTGCCGGAAGTTCGGCCGATACGGCGATCACGATCCGTCCGGAAAGCCAGAGCGTGAAAAGACCTGCAAGCGGCCAGCCAACCAGCGGCAGGCGGCCCGTCCAGTTGGGCACCGCCGTCAGCAGGAAACCGGCGATCACGGCACCGAGGTAACCGAACAGGAATTCGTGCGCATGCCATGAAACGGGATCGAAAGCGGTTGGCAGGGACAGCCGTCCCGCGAGCATGGGGACCCAGGCCGCCATCGCAAGGGCGGCAAAGACGGCGCTGCCCAGGAAGAAAGGGCGGAAGCCGTATGTGAGGATCGCAAACCCCTTCCAGGACCGCATCTGCTCCGCGCTCGTCGCCATTGCCATCGCGCCCTTGCTTGTGTCGGCGAAGTTGCGCCGGGCTCCCTTGCCGTGGTCGCGCCCGCCATCGATGAATACGCATTTGAAATACCAATTATCAGATGTTATTACGCATCTCAAATACCAATTCAGGAGCGTGACATTGCGCCTCACATCCTTCACAGACTATGGCTTCCGCGCGCTCATGCGCATGGCCGGCGATCCCGATCGGGCCTTTTCCACGTCCGAGCTTGCGACAGATCTGCGCATTTCGCGCAATCACCTGGCCAAGGTCATCTCGCGGCTGGCACGGGCCGGCATCCTTTCGACGCGTCGGGGCGGCGCCGGCGGCGCCGTTCTGGCGCGCCCGGCCGAAGAGATCCGGCTTGGCGACATCGCCCGCATTCTGGAGGCCGACCAGCCGCTCGTCGAATGTTTCGCGGGCGATGCCAGCGCCTGCACGCTGGTGCAGAGATGCCGCCTGAAGTCGCGTCTGGCAGCGGCGGAAACCGCGTTCCTCGCCGAACTCGACCGCAGCACGCTTGCCGATTGCGCCGACCCGCCCTGAGCGACAGGTCGCATCGAAACGGTCAGCTGCCCTGGTAGTGCTGCACGCCGCGCTCGAAATAGTCGACCAGCGCCACACATTCTCCGCTCAGCTTGTCGCCATGCGGCTTGATGATCGAATATTCGAACCGTTCGACGATATCGACCGGCCGCACCACACCGCCCATGCTCCGGTGATCCTCCGCGGTGAAGGCGTCGACGATGCCAACCCCCATGCCGCGCATGACCAGTGCCGAGACGATGTGCGAAAGATAGGACTTCATCTTCTGCACCGGCGGACGCTGCATCTTGGCGAATAACCGGTCGAAGGCGCGCCCGGACATGGTGGAATCGACAAAGCCGACAAAGTCGAGACCGGAAAGATCGGCCGGGCGGATCACCGCCTTTTCGCCCAGAGGGTGGCCCGGTGCCGCGATGAAGCGGAAAGGCACGGACCCGGAGCGCACAACGTCGACCTCGTACTTGTGCTGCGTTGGAATGCCGAAGCCGATCTGGCACTGGCGCAGCGCCACCTGCCGCACGACCGGCAGTGTCGTCATCGACAGGAACTCGGCCCGAAACTCCGGCCGCTCCGCGGCGAGCAGCGCGATCACCCCGGGCAGTACCGACTGGGCGATCGCCGGGGCAGCAGCAATCGTCAGCGTTGCCCGGTAGCCCTGCCGGATCTGGGCAGCGGCGCGCTCGATCTGCGTCAGGCCGACGAAACTACGCTCCACCTCGGTCCACAATTCATGTGCCTCGCGGGTGGCAACGACCCGCCCTCCCCGACGCACGAACAGCGGCAGTTCCAACCTTTCCTCGAGATCGCGAATGAGACGACTTACCGCAGGTTGCGAAATGGCAAGCTCGTCGGCCGCCGCCGATACAGTGCCGGTGCGCATAACCGCCCGGAAAGCCTCAAGAGAACGTTGAGATAGCGCCGACACTATAACATTCCCGTATAAGCATGGAATAAAACAGTATTTGCCTTATACCGCTCACCTCCTCAGTCTGACAAGCAGGCGCATGTCTGGAGGGGCGATGTGAGCATGTCAGACGATAGCCGGCCGCTGCCGGAGAAGACCCAGGTCGTTGTCATCGGCGGCGGGATCGTCGGCGTCTGCACGGCCCTCTATCTTGCCGAAAAGGGTATTCCGGTCGTCCTGTGCGAAAAGGGACGGATCGCCGGCGAGCAATCGTCGCGCAACTGGGGCTGGATCCGCAAGGCCGGGCGGGACAATCGCGAACTCCAGTTGATGATCGAGAGCGCCGTCCTTTGGAACGAGCTTGCGCCACGGCTTGGCGAGGACATCGGCTACGGCATCCGCGGCACGACCTATCTCGCCGCAAACGAGACGGAACTGGCCCGGCACGAGACCTGGCTTACCGAAAACAGTGACTTTGCCCACGGCTCGACGCTCCTCAGCCCGCAGCAGACGGATGATCTGCTGAAGCGCAACGACCGCCAGTTCGCCGGCGCGCTGCACACACCCTCCGACGCCACCGCAGAGCCCGCCCTGGCGGTCCCGGCCATGGCCCGTTACGCGGAGCGCCTGGGAGCCACCATCCTTGAAGGTTGCGCCGTGCGCTCCATCGAACGCAGCGCCGGCAAGGTGCGGGCGGTCGTCACCGAGCGCGGCGAGATCGCCTGCCAGACGGTGGTGCTCGCCGGCGGCGTCTGGTCGCGCACCTTCCTGGAGAACCTCGGCCTGTCGTTGCCGCAACTGGCGGTGAAGTCGTCGGTGATGCGCACCACGCCAGGGCCCGAAGTGATCGCCGGCGCGGTCGGCGCAACGAATGCCTCGCTTCGCCGCCGGGCCGATGGCGGATACACGATCGCCCGCTCGGGTGCGGCCGAGTTCCAACTCGTTCCCGCCGCCTTCCGGCACTTCGCGAACTTCCTGCCGATCCTCGCCGATCGCTGGCGGATCATGAAAATCCGCCTGTCCGGCGACTTCTTCGGTCCGCTCGGCCGGCAACGCTGGCAAGCGGACGAGGTGACGCCTTTCGAACAGGTGCGGGTGATGGACCCGGCGCCCGACCGGCAACTCCTCAACAAGGTACTGGCAGGCGCCAAGGCCCTTCATCCGCGTCTCGACGGTGTCGAGATCGCCGAAACATGGGGCGGGCTCATCGATGTGCTGCCCGACGAGATCCCGGTGGTCGACGAACCGCCGGGATGGTCGGGGCTGGTGATCGCCACGGGCCTTTCCGGACACGGGTTCGGTATCGGGCCGGGGGTCGCCAAGCTGGTCGTCCAGCATATCGAGGGCGAGACCCCGCTGGTCGACATGAGACCCTTCGCCTTCTCCCGGTTCTCGAAGAAGGCGGCCGCATGACCCACC
>NZ_JASHIK010000021.1 GCF_030733745.1 Stappia sp. MMSF_3263
GATGATCGTCGGGCGCGACCCGGACCAACTCGACGAGGCGGGTGTCGCCCGCGCGGCGATCGAATCCTGCGCCGAGAACGCCGCCGACGGGGTGACCGCGCCGGCACTGTGGTTCCTTGTTCTCGGCCTGCCCGGGCTGATCGCCTACAAGGCGGTGAACACGGCAGATTCGATGATCGGCCACCGGACCGACCGGCACCGGGCCTTCGGCTGGGCCTCCGCCCGTTTCGACGACCTGGTGAACTGGCCGGCGGCGCGCCTGTGCGGACTGGCGATGGCGGTGACCGCGCCGCTCTCCGGGCGCTCCGTCACCGAATGCATCGCCGTGATGCGCCGCGATGCGCCCAAGCACCGCTCGCCCAATGCCGGCTGGCCGGAAGCGGCGATGGCGGCGGTGCTGGGACTGGCGCTTGCCGGCCCGCGCGCCTATCCCGGCTATACGGTCGACGATCCGTTCATGAACGAGGACGGACGCAGGCAAGCGACGGCCGGCGACATTTCTCGGGCGCTCAAGGTCTTCCGCCACGCAATGGCGTTGCAGGCCGGCGCCGTCGCGCTGCTCGCCCTTCTCGTATTGTTGCTGTGAGGTCCGAAATGCTTCCCTTCGCCCCGTCGGCCGAGCGCAACAAGGACCCGATCCTGGCGGGCCTTGCTCCCCATCTGGCCGGGTGCCGGCGCGTTCTGGAAATCGGCAGCGGAACCGGCCAGCACGCCGTTCACATGACGCAGGCCCTGCCGCATCTCGTCTGGCAATGCAGCGACCTGCCCGACGCCGTTGCCGGCATCGCGGCGCGGCTGGAAAGCGAGGGAAATGAGCGTACCCCGCCGCCGCTCGCCCTTGACGTCGCCGCCCCGCCCTGGCCGCTGCCGGCAGCAGGCGCGGACGATGCCTTCGACGCGGTCTACACGGCGAACACGCTGCACATCATGTCGTTTGCCCGTGTCGGGCAGTTCTTCGCCCGCATCGGCGAGTTGCTGGCGCCAGGCGGGGTGTGCTGCGTCTACGGGCCGATGAAATATGCCGGCGCCTTCACCACCGACAGCAATGCCGCCTTCGACGCGCAGCTCAGGGCCGGCAATCCGGAGAGCGGCATCCGCGATTTCGAGGCGCTGGATGCACTGGCGAAGGATCAGGGGCTGGCGCTGGTCGAGGACATGGCCATGCCGGCGAACAACCGGCTGATCGTCTGGCGGCGGGCCGCCGGGTAGCGGGTGATCCGCCTCAGGCGGTCTCCTCGCCCGGGCGCCATCGCCGGATCGCCCGCAGCATGCCGGCGACCTTGCCGGGCCCGACCATCAGCAGGATGCCGACAAGCACCACGATTAGACTGGCGACAAGCCCCGGCAATTGCTCAAGCACCCAGTCGTTTGCGGCGAGATGGCGCATGTCCCCGAAGGTGAATGTCAGCCACGCCACCGTCCACAGGACGATGGCCTTCATGCCGACAAGAAAAACGAAGAGGCCGAGCAACGACACGCCCACCGTCTCGACCCGTTCCGAGATCGGGGCGGCTTTCGCATCCGCCGTCTCGAACCCCAGCCCGGCGACGAAAATGCGCGGAACAAGTACGAGCAGCAGGCAGAAGAGGAAGGCGGCGACCAGAAGAGTGGAGGAGATGGCTCCCGCAAGCCCTGTTCCGGCTCCGTAGCTCAGCGACAACGCATGAGGGAGCGACGGCAGAAAGACGACGAGCGCATAGGCAGCGAAAAGCCTGACCAGCAGCAATGCATAGGGCATGAATCAAGTCCGATCCGTTGAGGTTGGAAGGCCTCGAAAGCCCAAACCTACCCGGCACGGTTGCACTGGACAACCGTCAGCGGACAGCAATCTCCAGGGTCGCGTCGATGCCGAGGGCGCAATCGGGGGCAAGGCCCGGCAGAGGATCCGTCACGCCCCGGTGAGCCGAAACGCATGCCCGGGACAGCCCTCTCCTTGCGGCCCTTTCGGTGCGGCGAGGCGGCGGATCTAAAGCCCCGCCGCCGCCTTTCCGAAGAGCGTTTTTGCCCGCTCCGCCGTGTAGCGACCGAGGCGCACGTCCTCGGCGACAAGCGCCGGATCGCGCTCCTGCGGATCGCCGTAGCCGCCGCCGCCAGGCGTTTTCACGCGCACCCGGTCGCCCGGCTCCAGAGGAATGTCCTGCGCCTTGGACAGATGCTCGGGCACAATCGCCGTACCCCCTTGCCAGACGGTGACGGAATTGGGCTCGCCGTCCTCGCCGCCAAGCGCGCCCTGCGGGCCGAAGCGGCCGTGATCCATCACGAAACTTGCCGTGGCGTGGCCGCGCAGCAGCTCGATCTCGTAATCGAGCCCGAAACCGCCGCGATGGCGTCCAGCGCCGCCCGAGCCCTCGCGCAGGGCGTAGCGGTGATAGAGCACCGGGAACTGCTGCTCCATGATCTCCACCGGCGGGGCCTTGGAAATGCCGATGGTGGAACAGCCGTTGGAAAGCCCGTCGTGATCCGAGTTGCCGCCATAGCCGCCGCCCGAGATCTGGTACATGACGAAGCCCGCCCCGCGCGCCGGATCGACGCCGCCAAGGGCGAAGTTGCCTGAGCTGCCAGCTGGCGCGGCCGTCACCCGGTCGGGCAGCGCCTCGACAAGGGCGGCGAAGACCGCCTCGGCGATGCGCTGGCTGACTTCGGCGGCGCAGCCCGAGACGGGGCGCGGATAATGGGCGTCGAGGAAGGTGTCCACGGGACGGACGATGGTCAGCGGCTCGAAGGCACCGGCCGATATCGGCACGTCGGGGAAGATGTGGCGCATGGCGAGGTACACGGATGAATGGGTCGTCGCCAGCACCGAGTTCATCGGCCCCCGGCAGGGCGGCGAGGAGCCCGCGAAGTCGAAGGTCAGTTCGCCATCCTTTGCCGTGATCGCAAGCCGGATCTCCAGCGGCTCGTTGACGACGCCGTCGCTGTCCACATAGGCGAGCGAGCGGTAGGTGCCATTGGGAATGAGCGCGACATTGGCCCGCATCTGCGCGGCCGCGCGCCGGCGCAACTCACCAATCGACTCGCACACCACATCGTCGCCATAGCGGTCGAGAATGCGCGCCAGACGCTCCGCCCCCACCAGGAGGGCCGCGGCCTGGGCCTTCACGTCGCCGATGCGCTGTTCCGAGACACGGATGTTGGAACAGATGATCGAGTAGATCTCCTGGTCGAGCACCCCCTTCTTGAACAGGCGCACGGGGGGAAGACGCAAGCCTTCCTGCTCCACGGATGTGGCCGATGCGGAAAAGCCACCCGGCACCGCGCCGCCGGTGTCCGGCCAGTGGCCGGTGTTGGAGAGCCAGCAGAAGATCTCGCCGTCCCGGTAGAAGGGCATGGCGAAGCGCACGTCCATCAGATGGGTGCCGCCGAGATAGGGGTCGTTGACGATGTAGATGTCGCCCGGCTCGGGAGCCGGCACGCGCCCCTCGCGGATCATCCCGATCAAGGTGCGGGTCGAATACTGCATGGTGCCGACGAAGACCGGCAATCCGCCCGCCCCTTGCGCGATGAGCGAGCCGTCCTCGGCCGAATAGATGCCGTCGGAGCGGTCGTTCGCCTCGGCGATGACCGGCGAGAATGCGGCACGCGAGAAGGTGAGGTCCATCTCGTCGCAGACCTGCTGCAGGCCCGACTGGATGACGCTCAGCGTGATCGGATCGATGCTCATGCGCCTGCTCCGCCGGTGCTGCCAAGGGTGATGATGATATTGCCGTCCCGGTCCTGTACCGCGTGGTCGCCCGGTTCGATGACGATGGTGGTGTCCATCTGCTCGACGATGGCGGGGCCCGCGATCTCCGCCGACAGCGGCAGGTGGTCGCGCCAGTAGACCGGCGTCTCGCGCCAGCCGTCGAACCAGACGGGACGCGTGCCGGTGCGTGCATCCTCAAGCGTCTGCCGGCGTCCGTCCGGATCGATCAGAAGGGCGAGGTCGATGCCGGGGCGGCGGCCGATGACGGAGGTGTTGACGTTGACGAGGCTGGCCTTGATCTCGGGAAGTTCGACGCGGAAGCGGCTGAAATAGGCTGCCTCGAAGAGGCTCTGCAGCTCGTCCACGCTCGGCGCGGGACCGGGCAGCGGCACCCGCAGCAGGTGAGTCTGGCCGATGAACTGCATGTCGACCGAAAAGATCTCCTTCAGTTCGTCGATGGGCACGTTCTCCTTTTCCACGAGCGCCCGCCCCTCCTCGCGCTGCTGGGAAAAGAGCGCATGCACCTGGGCGATGTCGAGCACGGCCAGCGGCCGGTTGACCGTGTTGACGAAATCGTGCCGCAGGTCGGCGACGACGCAGCCGAGCGCGTTGGTGATGCCCGGACGCGAGGGAACGAGAACACGCGGCACGCCGAGTTCGCGGGCAATCGCGGTCGCATGAAGCGGGCCGGCGCCGCCGAAGGCGAAGAGCGCATAGTCGCGCGGGTCCTCGCCAAGGCTGATGGAGACCATGCGCACCGCCTCGGCCATGCGGGTGTTGGCGATGCGCAACACGGCGGAGGCGGCCTCCTCGGCGCTGACGCCGAGCGGGGCGCCCAGCCTGGCGGCGAAGATCGCCACGAGATCCTCCCGCGAGACGCCGTTCGAGACGGAATTGAGCTTGTCCGGGTTCATCCGCCCCAGAAGCAGGTTGGCATCCGAGATGGTCGGCTCCGTGCCGCCGCGTCCGTAGCAGATCGGCCCGGGCACCGAACCGGCACTGTCCGGACCGACCTGGAGCAGGCCCGCCCGGGTGATGCGAGCGATCGAGCCGCCGCCGGCACCGACCGTGCGCACGTCCACCATGGGGACGTGGATCGGCATGGCGTATTCGATCTCGATCTCGTTGGAGACCGCAGGCTCCGCGTCGCGGATCAGCGCAACGTCCGTGGAAGTGCCGCCCATGTCGTAGGTGAGAAGGTTGGCGATGCCGGCGCGGCGACCGGTATAGGCGGCCGCCATGACGCCGGAGGCGGGCCCGGACATGACCGTCTTGGCCGCTTCGGCTGCAACGCGGCGGGCCGAGACCATGCCGCCATTGCCGTTCATGACAAGAACGTCGTGGCGGTAGCCGTCGCGGGCCAACTCGTCCGCCAGCCGCTCGACATAGCGGCGCAGGAGCGGCTGCACCGAGGCGTTGATCGCCGCCGTCACCCCGCGCTCGAACTCGCGGCTTTCCGACAGCAGCGCGTGGCCGAGCGTCACGTTCTCGTTCGGCCAGACCTCACGGGCGATCTCGCCGGCTCGCAGCTCGTGCTCCGGATTGGCGTAGGAATGCAGGAAGTGGATGACGAGCGCCTCGCAGCCCTTATCGAGCAGCGCCCGCATGGCCGCCTTCAGCGCGTCCTCGTCGAGGGGAACCCGCACGCTTCCGTCCGCGTGAAGCCGCTCGGGCACCTCAAGGCGCAGGTCGCGCGGGATGATCGGACGGAACTCGCCCTTCATGCCATAGGCATTCGGGCGGGTGCGACGGCCAAGTTCCAGCACGTCGCGAAACCCTTGCGTGGTGATGAAGCCGGTGCGGCAGAGATTGCGCTCCAGCACCGCATTGGTCGTCGTCGTGGTGCCGTGGACGATGAGGTCGATGGCGGTGAGGTCGGCGTCCACCAGCTCCAGCGTCGTGCGCACGCCGACGGCCTGGTTCTGCAGCGTCGTCGGCGTCTTGGCGAGGCGGACCCGGCCATGGGCGGAATCGAACAGCACGAGGTCGGTGAAGGTGCCGCCGACATCGATGCCGGCGACAAGCGCGGTGCGCCCCGCCGCGTCGGTCTCTTCCGGTTTTTCTGCGTCGGCGATCGACGGGGTCATGTTCATGGACGCCTCTTTGCTATCGACATCGTGCGGCGAAGGATGATGGGGCTACGGGCCGGAGGACGCATGTCAGGCCGGGCGACTGCGGATTGCGGCAAGAACCTTGTCGGGCGTCGCGGGAAGGTTCGTGACCCTGGCCCCGCAGGCATCGGCAATGGCGTTCAGGATCGCCGGCGCGGTCGGGATCAGGCAATGCTCGCCGAGCCCCTTGGCGCCATAAGGCCCGTGCATGTCGCCGGTCTCGATGATCAGCGTCTCGATCGGCGGCACGTCGCCAATGGTCGGGATCAGATAATCATGCAGGTTTTCCGTGCGACCCGGCAGGAACTCCTCCATCAGAGCCATGCCGATGCCCTGGGCGATGCCGCCCTGCACCTGCCCCTCGACCAGGAGCGGATTGATCGCCTTGCCGACATCGTGGGCGGCGGTGATCTTCAGGAGCCGCACGGTGCCGAGCTGCATGTCGACCTCGAGTTCGGCGATCTGCGCGGCCGTGCCGAAGACGGCATAGGGCACACCCTGGCCGTTCTCATCCAGCGGCGAGGTCGGCGGGTCGTAGGTCTCGACCGCCTCGATCACATAGGCCGGGCTGTCCGGTGCAAGGTCGGCGAGCGCGATGGTGCGCCGTCCGTCCTTGTCCGAAAGCCGGATCTCGCCGTCCGCGACGTCGATTTCCGCCGTGTCCGACACGTTGCCGAGGCGCAGGAGACGGGCACGCAGCGCCTCGCCGCAGAGACGTGCCGCATTGCCGGTGACGAAGGTCTGACGGCTCGCCGAGGTCTTGCCCGCATCCGGCGTCACGTCCGTATCCGGCCCGACGATGGCAATCGCCTCGACGGAAACGCCGAGCGCGGTGGCGAAGATCTGGGCGATGACCGTGTTCGACCCCTGGCCGATATCGGTCGCGCCCTGGTGCAGCACCACGCGGCCATCGGCCGTTATTCCGGCGCGGATCGTGGAAGGATTGCTCATGGACGTGTTGCCACAGCCGTACCAGCCGCCGGCGATACCGACGCCGCGACGGAGGTGTCCACCCCGCGCGTTGAACGCTTCCGCCTCCGCAATCGCCGCATCCCAGCGCGGTTTCAGCGCGTCGAAACACTCGATGATGCCCATGCCGCGCTCGAAGACCTGGCCAGTGACGGTCGGATCGCCATTGGCGAGCGCGTTGCGGCGGCGGAACTCAAGGCGGTCGATGCCGAGCCGGTCGGCCAACTCGTCGTAAAGCGGTTCCTGGGCCAGAGCCGACTGGGGCACGCCGAAGCCTCGGAAGGCGCCGGCGGGAGCGGTGTTGGTGTGGATGCCGGCGCTGCGGGCGACATAATTCGGCGTCCGGTAGGGACCGGAAGCGTGGATCGGCACGCGGTTGGCGACCGTCGGACCCCAACTCGCATAGGCACCGGTGTTGAACGTGCCGTCGAACTCGACGGCGACGATGCGCCCCTCGGTGTCCGCACCGATGCGCATGCGGATCTCGGACGGGTGGCGCTTGGTGGAGGTCGCGATCGACTCGACCCGCGAATAGGTGACCCGGACCGGCCGGTTCAGGATCCAGGCGGCCAACGCCACATAGGGCTGGGTGGTCAGATCGAGCTTGGAGCCAAAGCCGCCGCCTGTTGCCGTCGGCACGACACGCACAGCCTCCTTCGGCAGACCGAGAAGTCCGGCGATGCCGTCGCGGTTCATCACGGGTGCCTGGGTACAGCAATGGACCTCTATCCGGTCCCCGATACGCCGGGCGAAGGCGGCCTCGGGTTCGATATAGCCATGCTCGATGAAGCCGGTGGAGAATTCGCCCTCGACCACCACCGCCGCGCGCTCCATGGCGGCTTCCGGCTCGCCGCGCCGGACGAAGCCACGGCACATGACATTGTCGCCGCGCTTCTCGTGCAGGTTGGCGATGCCGCCGGCATCGGCCGGAAGAAGGGCGGCGGGCAGTTCCTCGTAGGCGACGGGGAAATCGGACAGGTCGAGCGCATTGACGAGATCGGCCGGACCGACGATCGCCGCGACTGCCTCGCCGCGAAAGCGGATCTCCGCTTCAGCGAACATCGGCTGGTCCTCGAAGCCCGGAATGACGCCAAAACGGTTCTCACCGGGCACGTCTGCCGCCGAAAGCACCAGATCGAGCCCGCGCGAGCGCGCCCAGCCACCGATGTCGCCAAGGGTGAAGCGGGCGCGGTGATGGGGGCTTCTGACAAGGCGCAGGGTGAGCGCATCGGCGGGCGCAACGTCATCTCCGAAAAGTTCGGTGCCCGTCACCTTGGGCCAGCCGTCGACGCGCGCCATGGCCGCGCCCACGCCGCCGGCGGCCGGCATGCCGGTGCCACCGGCATCGAGCACCGCGTCGATGATCTTGCGGTAGCCGGTGCAGCGACAGAGAACACCGCCGAGCGCGTCGCGCACGGCCTCCTCACACGGCTCCCCGTCCTCGCGCAGGAGGGCGAGCGCGGACACCATCATGCCGGGAGTACAGATGCCGCACTGGGCGGCCTGGTGGCGCTGGAAGGCGCGGGCGAGCGCTTCGGCCTTCGGATCGGAGGCGATGAGCCCGGCAAGCGTCTCGACATCCGCGCCCTCGACCTGGCCAAGCGCCGTCGTGCAGGAGCAGACCGGCCTGCCGTCGACAAGCACGGTGCAGGCGCCGCAGTCGCCGGCATCGCAGCCGACCTTGACGTCGCGGACCCCTGCCCGCTCGCGCAAGGCCAGCGACAGTCGTTCGACCGGATCGGCGACAATGTGCGCCGGCTTTCCGTTGAGGACGAGGGACACCCCGGTCCTTTCCTCGATATCCGTCAGCGCCATGCTTTCCCTCCCCGCTCAATGGCCGCCATCACGGTGCGGGCAACAAGCTCGCGCGCCGCATCGAGGCGGTATTCGGCGCTCGCACGGACATCGTTGATTGGCGAAAGTTCCGCGAAGGCGGCATCCGCCAGCGCATTTCGGACCGCCGTTCCGGAGGCCTCGACCCCGCGAAGGGCGGCCTCGACGCCGGCAAGGCGGCACGCCACCGCGGAGCATGCTCCGACGGCGACACGTGCCTGGCCGATCCTCCCCGCGCCATCGAGCGACACGGCGGCGGCGACCATGGCAATGGAAATGACCAGATAGCGCCGGGCGCCGAGTTTCAGGAAATGGGTCCGGTCCGCGCTCCAGTCCGGAACGAGGATCGCTGTAACGATCTCGCCGGGGGCCAGGGCCGTCTTGCGAACGCCCAGAATGAAGTCGCCAAGCGGCAGTTCGCGCAAGCCCTGCGGGCCGGCAAGCTCGACACGGGCCTCCAACGTCAGAAGCGGGGGAACGCCGTCAGCGGCCGGCGAGGCATTGCAGAGATTGCCGGCGATGGTGCCCGCGTTCTGGATCTGGATCGAGCCGACCTCGCGGGCGGCAAGCCGCAGACCGTCAAAAAGCGGCGGGAGGTCCGCCCTCGCGATGTCCGTCCAGGTGGTCATGGCGCCGATGCGCCAACCATGGTCCCGCCGCGAGATGCCCCGGAGCGCCGCGATGCGGCCGAGATCGACGACGGGAGCCAAAGGTCTCCGCCCGCCCAGCGCGGGGAAGAAATCGGTCCCCCCCGCCAACACACGTGCCTCGCCCCAGCTGAGGAAGGAAAGCGCGCCATCCACCGTGTCCGGCCTGTGAAACTGCATCGGCACCCTCAATGGATTTCGTTTGCATACTAACAACGTTACCGCTCAGTCGAAATTCCTGTCAAGCACTCGGATGCGCCATTCCGATCAAAGTTTCATCATGCATTTTTTGGTTGCGCTTGCCGATTTTTTTCGTTTGCATGCTAACGATAAACATCTCGTCCTCCCTTTCGCAAGGAGCGCCCAGATCATGACGGACACACTCGCAGACGACCGCCCGATCCTCGCGGGCGCCCCCTCCCCCTTCGCAGTACCGGCCGGCTGCCACGCGCTCAGCGTCACCGAGGTGCAGCACTATACGGACACGCTGTTCCGCTTCCGCATCACCCGGCCGCAGGAGTTCCGCTTTCGCTCGGGCGAGTTCGTGATGATCGGCCTGCCGAACGCGGAAAAGCCTGTCTTCCGCGCCTACTCCGTGGCAAGCCCTGCCTGGGACGAGGAGCTGGAATTCTATTCGATCAAGGTGCCGGACGGTCCCCTGACCCAGCATCTGCAGAAGATCCGCCCCGGCGACACGGTGCTCATGCGCAAGAAGGCGACCGGCACGCTGGTCAACGACGCGCTGCTTCCCGGCAAGCGGCTGTGGATGTTCTCCACCGGCACGGGAATCGCCCCCTTCGCGAGCCTCATCCGCGACCCCGAAACCTATGACAAGTTCGAGGCCATCCATCTCGTCCATGGCTGCCGGACCGTCGCCGAGCTGAAATACGGCGAGGATCTCGTCGCGGCACTGCGCTCCGATCCACTGATCGGCGAGATGGTCGAGGGCCACCTTCACCACTACACGAGCGTGACCCGCGAGGCCTTTCCCCGCCAGGGCCGGGTCACCGACCTGATCAGCTCCGGGAAGCTCTTCGACGATCTCGGCGTGCCGCGCATGGGACCGGCCGAGGACCGCGCGATGATCTGCGGCTCGATGGCGATGCTCAAGGACACGAAGGAGCTTTGCCTCGGTCACGGGCTCGAGGAAGGCGCAAACAACAAACCGGCGCAATTCGTGGTTGAACGGGCCTTCGTGGACTGACCCGACCTGCCGCGGCGCGCGGCAGCGCTGCCCGATAAATCAGCGCGGGGCGCGCTCAAATCCGATTGACACCAAAATCCCGCATATGTTTGCATACTAACGAAGCGAGCATACGTGCCAGCAGGAGTCACGACGTTGACTGCAGCCGATGGAAAGCCTGAAAAGATCAGGTGTGATGCCTGCCCGGTGATGTGCTACATCGCCGAGGGCCGCTCCGGCGCTTGCGACCGATACGCCAATGACGGCGGCCAGCTCGTCCGTCTCGATCCGCTGACGATCCTCCGGCAGCGCGCCGAAAGCGGCGGCGAGGTCGTGCCTTTCCTCGACAAGGAATGGGACGGCGACATCCTCCCTTCCGAGGGCGGTTTCGTCACCGCGATCGGCGCGGGAACCACTTATCCCGACTACAAGCCCGCTCCCTTCATCGTCGCCTCGAAGGTCGACGGCGTGGACATGGTCACCGTCGTGACGGAGGGCATTTTCAGCTATTGCGGCGTGAAGCTGAAGATCGACACCGACCGGCATCTTGGCGACGAGTGTTCGCCCGTTCGCGCCGACGGCGAGGTCATCGGCCACGTGACCACCTCGGAATACGGCAGCCAGATGCTGTCGCTCGGCGGGGTTCACCACCTGACCGGCGGGTCCAAGAAGGAAGGCCGCGTCACCTGTTCCTCCATGCTGGCGCTGTGCAACGGCGAGGCGGTCGAACTGACCATCGACGGTGGCGCCACGCTGACCGTGCAGGCAGGCCAGGCGCCCGTCATCAACGGCCAGACCGAGGAACGCATGCGCGTTGGCTGCGGCTCGGCGACCGTCGGCATGTTCGCCGCCCAATGGAACGGGCTGGTCGACGAGGTGGTCGTCGTGGACGACCACATCACCGGCGTCATTTCCGAGCATCAGGCCGGCAAGGTGATCGGCTGGGCGCCGACCGGCATCCGCATCAAGGGCCGCCGCTCGACGCCGGGTCGCTACTTCCAGGTCGCCGACCCGGGCACGGGCTGGGGCGGCACCAACCTCACCGATCCGCTCGCGATCCTGGGCACGTTCGACCCGAAGGCGGCCCGCCCGGGCCTCTCCATCCTGATGGTGTCGACGACGGGCGAGCACTCCGCCTATTTCGAGCTCGACGAGGCGCTGTTGCCCGTCGAGAAGGACATGCCGGCGCGGCTCGCGCCCTCGGTCCAGAGGATCGCCGACAATTGCGAGCCGGCGCTCACCTCCGTGATCTTCATGGCCGGCGCCGGCGGGTCGCTGCGCTCGGGTGTGACCGAGCACCCGGTCGGGCTTACCCGCTCGGTGCAGGGCGCCCTCACCTATGTGAGCTGTGGCGGCGCGCCGGTCTATGTCTGGCCGGGCGGCGGCATCACCTTCATGGCCGATGTCACGCGCCTGCCGAAGAACGCCTTCGGCTACGTGCCGACACCCGCGCTCGTCGCGCCGATCGAGTTCACCATGCGCGCCGAGGACTACCAGGCGCTCGGCGGCCACATGGACTATGTGATGCCCCTTTCGGAGGCCCTGGAGGGCAAGACCGGCCGGCAGAACGACCACATCCTGAAGGGCCGGCGCGGGGTGCAGCCATCCACGGGCAATCCCTGGCCGACGGGATCGGACAATTTCCCCTGGCGGGGGCGCTCGGCATGACCGCTCCGGCCCGGATGCATGGTGCGACCGCGCGGCTTCTGGCCGATGGTCGCCGATTGCATCTCCAGCACGGGCCGATCGACCTGGTGATCGAGGCAAGCGGCAGGGCCGACGAGGTGGCGCTTGCCTACCGGCAGGCCTGCGAGGCCTTCGGTCCCGTTCTCGACGAGCTCGTCGCCGAACTGCCAAGGCTGCGCGCGCCCTCGGGTCCCCTTCCCGACGGAGCTGTCGCACGCCGCATGGCGGCTGCGATCGCCCCGTTCACGCCCGTCTTCGTCACCCCCATGGCGGCTGTGGCCGGCAGCGTCGCGGACCATGTGCTCGCCGCCCTGGTCAAGGGGCGCGATCTGGACCGCGCCTACGTGAACAATGGCGGCGACATCGCGCTTCACCTTGCGCGAGGGACATTCCGCGTCGGCATCTGCGAGGATCCGGTGGCGGGAACGGCGGGTGGCATCGTGACGCTCTCGCCCGGAGACGGGATCGGCGGCATCGCCACCAGCGGCTGGCGCGGACGCTCGCACTCTCTCGGCATCGCCGACGCGGTGACCGTGCTGGCCGAAACGGCGGCCCGCGCCGACGCGGCCGCGACCCTGATCGCCAATGCCGTCGACCTTCCCGGCTCGCCCCGCGTGACCCGGACGCCGGCCAGCGACCTTGCTCCCGACAGCGACCTGGGCGCCCGTCCGGTCACCGTCGCGGTCGCGCCGCTGTCACCGCCGGAGATCGACGAGGCCCTCGCCCGTGGCGAGGCGGCCGCCCGTGCCCATGAGCGCTCCGGGCTGATCCGGGCCGCCTTCCTTGGCCTGGCCGGAGAGCGGCGAACCGTTTCCGGCGCCCACCCTGCCGGGGCCACCCTTTCTTTCGCTTCCTGGAGGACCAAAGCCTGTGCCTGAGCCGATCCTGCGCAAGAGCGCCATCATCGTTGAGGAAATTTTTCATGAGGGCGGACCGGTCGCGTCCGTGCCGCTGAAGCGCGCAGCCGCGCTCTGCGTCATCCAGAACCCGTTCGCGGGTCAGTATGTCGAGGACATCACCCCCTTCATGGACGATCTGAAGCCGCTCGGCCTGAAGATGGCCAGGGACCTGATCGACGCGCTCGGCGGCGATCCCTCCGTGGTCGAGGGCTACGGCAAGGGCGCCATAATCGGCGCGGCCGGCGAGTTGGAACACGGGGCCCTCTGGCACGCACCGGGCGGTTATTCGATGCGCGAAGTGCTGCCGAACTCCATGGCGATCGTGCCGTCGACGAAGAAGATCGGCGGTCCCGGCACGCGGCTCGACGTGCCGATCACCCACACCAACGCCTCCTATGTGCGCTCCCATTTCGACGCCATGGAGGTCGGCATGAACGACAGCCCGCGCGCCAACGAGATGATGCTCGTCCTGGTCATGACCACGGGCCCGCGCATCCACAACCGCGCCGGCGGCCTGAAGGCTTCCGAGGTCGTCGGCAAGGACGGCCTCAGATGAGCCTGCCGGTCCGCAAGATCGTGACCCATTGCGAGGTGACGCGGCAAGAGATGGGCCAGGCGGTGACACCGCCGGCCCGCCGTGCGGTGGCGGCGGCGATCCTCGCCAACCCCTGCGCCGGGCGCTTTCATGCGGACCTCTCGCCGCTGATCGACATGGCTACCGAGCTCGGCGACCTTCTGACCCGCCGAGCGCTGGCCGCGCTCGGCATCGAGGCCGCCGCCATCCAGAGTTTCGGCAAGGCGGCCATGATCGGCGAGAACGGCGAGCTGGAACATGCCGCCGCGCTGCTGCATCCGAGCCTCGGCGCGCCGATGCGTGCAGTGCTCGGCGGCGGCAAGGCGCTCGTTCCCTCGGCAAAGAAGATGGGCGGACCGGGCCAGTCGCTCGACATCCCGCTCGGCCACAAGGACGCGGCCTATGTGCGCTCCCATTTCGACGCGGTGGAAATCCGTGTGGCCGACGCCCCGCAGCCAAACGAGGTGCTCGTCGCCATCGCGCTGTCGCCGGGCGGGCGGCCAATCCCCCGTGTCGGCGGGCTCGTCCACGGGGAAATCAGGGGTGACGACGGCTTGAGATAGCTTCGGTCAAAGGGAGAACTGCCATGGAATTCGTGCGGAACGCCTGGTACGTCGCAGGCTGGTCGTCGGAAATCGACCAGGAGCTGCGGCGCTTCACGATCCTCGACGAGCACATCGTTCTCTTCCGCAAATCGGACGGGACGGTGGCCGCGCTCGAGGACCGGTGTCCGCACCGGCTTCTCCCGCTGTCCCTGGGCAAGCGTCTCGGCGACACGGTCCAGTGCGGCTATCACGGCATGACGTTCGATGCCTCCGGCATGTGCGTGCGCATCCCCGGCCAGTCGAACCTGCCCCCCTCGGCCTATGTGGAGAGTTATCCGGTCGAGGAACGTCACAACATCGTCTGGATCTGGATGGGCGATCACGACAAGGCCGATCCGGACGAAATCTTCGACATGCCGGAGTTTTCCGATCCGGCCTGGGCCGCGCATCAAGGCGACGCGCTGCACCTGAAGGCGAACTACATGAACGTGGCGGAGAACCTGGTCGATCCGGCCCATGTGAGCTTCGTGCACCCGACCACGCTCGGCAACCCGGCATCGGAGAACGTGCCGGTGCATGTCTCGACAGAAGGCAAGGTGATCGTCGCCTGGCGCTGGATCCGCGACAGCGAACCGGTCGGCTTCTTCAAGGCCTTCGGCGGCTTTACCGAGAATGTCGACCGCTGGCACTACTACTATCTGCACACGCCCTGCACCGCCGTGATCGACTTCGGCAGCGCCCCGACCCGCGACGCGATCGGGGAGGACGAGCGCGACAGGGGCGTGCGCGTCTTCGCCCTGCATTTCATGACGCCCGTCACCGCCAACTACACGATCGATCGCTGGATGCATCTGCGCAACACGGCGCTCGACGACGACACCGCCGCCGACACGATGGACACCCTGCTGCGCAAGGCGTTCCAGGAGGACAAGTCGGTGCTCGAAGCCATCCAGGAGCAGGAGGAGCGCCCCCAGAAACGCAGGCCCATCCGCATCGCCATCGACAAGGGACCGATGGTCTACCGCAAACGCATTTCCGAACTGATCGAGAAGGAGCGTACGCAGGACCTCGCGTCCAACCCGACCCCCGCCTACGTCTACCACGACTGAGGCATGCGGTTTTCCAAGGCGCGCAAGCGAGCCGAAAACGATATAAGAATCAATAAAATGAACGGCAAAGACCGTCACAAACCAACCAGAACGAGGGACAGATGAAGAGCATGAAAACCTGGACGGCCGCAGCCGTCGCGCTTCTCTCCATGAGCACCGCCACCTTTGCCGCCGACACGATCAAGATCGGCGAAATCAACCACTACAAGC
Source organism: Stappia sp. MMSF_3263 (assembly GCF_030733745.1). Taxonomy (GTDB): domain Bacteria; phylum Pseudomonadota; class Alphaproteobacteria; order Rhizobiales; family Stappiaceae; genus Stappia. The sequence continues at coordinate 15,449 of NZ_JASHIK010000021.1, forward strand.
GCATGGCCGCCTTCGCCGAGCCCTACAAGAAGGGCATCGAACTGGCGCTAAAGGAGGTCAATGATGCCGGCGGCGTGCTCGGCAAGCCGCTGGAGTTCATCTTCCGCGACGACGACGGCAAGCCGGGCGACGCGGTCAAGATCGCCGAGGAACTGATGACGCGCGAAGGCGCGGTGATGCTGACCGGCACGATCCTGTCCAATGTCGGCCTCGCCATCTCCTCCTATGCGGGCGAGAAGGGCTACATCTACCTTGCCTCCGAGCCGCTGGCCGACGATCTCGTCTGGAAGTCGGGCAATCCCTACACGTTCCGCCTGCGCACCTCGACCTATGTCCAGGCGGCGATGCTCGCCGAGGAAGCCGCCAAGACGGACGCGGTCCGCTATGCGACCATCGCGCCGAACTACGCCTACGGTACGGCGGCGGTGGAAGCCTTCAAGGAGAACCTGAAGCGCCTGAAGCCCGAAGTCGAGTTCGTCACCGAGCAGTGGCCGGCGCTGTTCAAGATCGACGCCGGCGCCGAGGTGCAGGCGATCGAGCGCGCCAAGCCCGACGCGATCTACAACGTCACCTTCGGCACCGACCTGCAGAAGTTCGTCCGCGAGGGCACGACCCGCGGCGTGTTCGAAGGCCGCAAGGTCTACGGTCTGCTGACCGGCGAGCCGGAATACATGGATCCGCTCGGGGAGGAGTCGCCGGAAGGCTGGGTCGTCACCGGCTACCCCTGGTATGCGATCACCGACGGTCCGGGAAAGACCTTCGTCGACGCCTACATGGCCGCTTTCCCGGGCGAGACCCCGAAGATCGGCAGCCTGGTCGGCTACATGACGGTCGAGAGCATCGCCGCCCTCATCAAGAAGGCCGGTTCGACCGAGACGCCGGCCCTGCTCGAGGCGTTCAAGGACCTCAAGGTCGCGACCCCGATGGGCGAGATCACCTACCGGGCGCTCGACCACCAGTCGACCATGGGTGCCTATATCGGCGTGACCGCGGTCGAGAACGGCAAGGGCGTGATGCGCGACTGGTCGTACAAGGACCCGGCGCCCTACATGCCGAGCGACGAGGCGATCGCGGCGATGCGCCCGGCCAAGTAAGCCGGACGCTCCCGCCTACCTGACAGGCCCGCCGCCCGACGCGCGGCGGCGGGCACCGCCCCCCTTATCTCGAACAGAAAGATGGCCATGGGTCTCTTTGTGGCACAGCTCCTCACCGGGCTTGCGAATGCGGCAGCCTTGTTCCTCGTCGCTTCCGGACTGTCGCTGATCTTCGGCGTGACGCGTATCGTCAACTTCGCGCACGGATCGCTCTACATGATCGGCGCCTATGTGGGCGTTACCCTGATGAACGTACTTCCCGGCCATTTCGGCTTCTGGGGATCGATCGTGCTCGCCGGCCTGATCACCGGCCTGATCGGCGTCGTCATCGAGATGTGCGTCCTGCGCCCGGTCTACAAGGCGCCGGAGCTGTTCCAGCTGGTCGCGACCTTCGGCGTCATCCTCGTCATCCAGGACCTGGCCCTGATGATCTGGGGCGCGGAGGACAAGCTCGGTCCCCGGGCACCGGGGCTGAAGTCCGTCGTGCGCATCCTCGGCGAGCCGGTGCCGCAATACGACCTCGCCCTCATCGCGATCACCCCGTTCATCCTCTTCGCGCTGTGGTGGCTCATCACCAAGACGCGCGTCGGCATCCTGGTCCGCGCGGCGACCCAGGACCGCGAGATGGTCGGCGCACTCGGCGTCAACCAGGCCTGGCTCTTCACCGGCGTCTTCTTCCTCGGCTCGGCGCTTGCAGGTCTGGGCGGCGCGATCCAGCTGCCCAAGGGCGGTGCCGACCTGCTGATGGATCTCAACATCATCTCCGCCGTCTTCGTCGTCGTCGTCATTGGCGGCATGGGCTCGATCACCGGCGCATTCCTGGCCTCGGTGCTGATCTCCGTGCTCAACGTGTTCGGCGTCACCTACCTGCCCCAGAGTACACTCGTGCTCATGTACGTGGTCATGGCGGTGGTGCTGCTGGTGCGTCCCTACGGCCTGTTCGGCCGCGAGGAGAAGGCCGGCGAGCACGGCCAGGTCGGCGAACCCGACCGCCCGATACGCCCCTTCGGCAAGATGGGCATGGCACTCACCTCGCTCCTGCTGCTCGGTCTCGCCCTCGTTCCCTTCCTGGGGTCCAGCTTTGCCCAGGTGCTGATCGTCGACATCCTGATCTTCTGCCTCTTCGCCGCTTCGCTGCAGTTCATCCTGAGCACCGGCGGCCTCGTCAGCTTCGGCCACGCGCTGTTCTATGGCGGCGGCGCCTATGCCGCGGCCCTGCTGATGAGCTATGCCGACACGCCGATGGAGGTGGCCTTCATTCTGGCGCCGATCTCCGCCGGTCTCCTCGCCCTTGTCGTCGGCTGGTTCTGCATCCGGCTCAGCGGCGTCTACTTCGCCATGCTGACGCTGGCCTTCAGCCAGCTCGGCTGGTCCCTCGTCTTCCAGTGGAACGAGGTCACCGGCGGCGATGACGGGCTCGTCAACATCTGGCCCTCGGCCTGGCTCTCGGACACCACGACCTATTACTATTTCGCGCTGGTCTTCGTGACGGCCGGCATCCTGTTCCTGCGCCACGTCATCCACGCGCCCTTCGGCTACGCGTTGCGGGCGGCCCGCGACAGCGCCCGCCAGGCGGAGGCAACCGGCATCGACGTGCGCAAGGTGCAGTGGATGTCGTTCGCACTGGCCGGGGCGATCGCCGGTCTTGCGGGAGCCCTCTTCGTCTTCTCCAAGGGCTCGATTTTCCCGAACGAGCTGCAGATATCCAAGAGCTTCGACGCGCTGATCGTGGTCTTCCTCGGCGGCGTGAAGACGCTTTCGGGCGGCATCGTCGGCGCCACGTTCCTGGAGGGCGCCAAGGACTGGCTCATCCGCCTCGAATACTGGCGGCTGGTTCTGGGCCTCGTCATCATCTTCGTCGTCATCATCGCGCCGGACGGCATCGTCGGCACCCTGCGCAGGCTGGGCGAACGCCTCGGCCTGCGCCGGCAAGAGGAGTTCATGCGATGACCGCCGTCCTCAAGGTCACGGACCTCGTCAGGCATTTCGGCGGCATCAAGGCCGTCAACAATGTCAGCTTCGAGGTAGCGCCTGGCGAATTGCGGGCGCTGATCGGACCAAATGGCGCCGGCAAGTCCACCTGCTTCAACATGCTCATGGGCCAGTTGAAGCCGACCGCCGGAAAGGTCTTCCTCAACGGCGAGGACATTACCGGACGACCGCCCCGGGAAATCTGGCGCTTGGGCGTCGGACGCACGTTCCAGATCACCGGCACGTATCAGAGCATGACGGTGGCCGAGAATGTGCAGATGGCGCTGATTTCCCACAACAGGAAACTCTTCTCCGTCCTGCCGCGCGCGCACCGGCTCTACCGGGAGGAGGCACTGGACCTGCTGGAGACCGTGGGCATGGTCGACCAGGCCGACCGGGCCTGCGCGATCCTTGCCTATGGCGACCTGAAGCGCCTGGAACTTGCCATCGCGCTCGCCAACTCGCCCCGACTGCTCCTGATGGACGAACCGACCGCCGGCATGGCGCCGCGCGAGCGGATCAACCTGATGCAGCTGACCTCCGACATCGTGCGCGACCGCGGGGTCAGCGTCCTCTTCACGGAGCATGACATGGACGTCGTCTTCGCCCACTCCCACCACATCATGGTGCTCAACCGCGGCGAGTTGATCGCCGAAGGCTCGGCGGCCGAGGTGCGCGCCGATGCCCGCGTACAGGAAGTCTATCTCGGCGGGGGCACGCTGTTTGCTGCGGAGGACGCCCATGCTTGAGGTCAGCGCGCTCAACAGTTTCTACGGCAAGGCCCATATCCTCAACGACCTGAGCTTCAAGGTGGAGCGCGGCGAGGTCGTCGCCCTTCTCGGGCGCAACGGCGCCGGCAAGACCACCACCATGAAATCGCTGATGCAACTGGTGCGGCCACGTTCTGGCCAGGTGATCTTCGACGGAACGAGGATCACCGGCCTGCCGGCCCACAAGGCGGCGCGCCTCGGCCTCGGCTATGTTCCCGAAGAGCGGCGGATATTCTCCGACCTCACCATCCTGGAAAACCTCGAGGTTGGCCGGCAGCGCCCGCGCGAGGGAGCGCCCGCATGGACGCTGGAGGCCCTGTTCGAGCTCTTTCCCAATCTCTGGGAGAGACGCAACAACCGGGGCAAGGCCATGTCGGGCGGCGAGCAGCAGATGCTGACAATCGCCCGCACGCTGATGGGCAATCCGAAGCTCCTCCTGCTCGACGAGCCGTCGGAGGGCATCGCCCCGGTGATCGTGGAACAGATGGCGCGAACCATCGTGCGCCTCAAGAACGAGGGGCTGACCGTCATCATCTCCGAGCAGAACCTTCATTTCGCGCGCATGGTGGCCGACCGCGCCGTCATCATCGAAGGCGGCGAGAAGAAATTCGACGGGAGTTTCTCCGAACTTGAAAAGCATCCGGAGATCCGCGATGCCTACCTTTCTGTGTGAGACCGGCCCTCGGGCGGCTGCAAGCGGGAAGACCATGTGAACGATCGCAGCGACGATACGGACAAGGGAACGGCCGCGCCGCTTCCCGACCACGGCTATGTCATCGACGAACAGGTCGGCTATCTTCTGCGCAAGGCCTACCAGCGCAACGCCGTGATCTTTTCCGAACACATCGGCGACCTGACGCCGACGCAGCTTGCCATGCTCGCCCGGCTGACCGAACTCAGGTCCGTCTCCCAGAACCGGCTCGGGCGCAAGGTCGGTCTCGATGTCGCGACCACGAAGGGCGTCGTCGACCGGCTGACGGCGCGGGGCCTGCTTCAGCTCGACCGGGATCCTTCCGACCGCCGCCGCCAGCTCGTCTCGCTGACCGAGGAAGGCTGGCGGGTGTACCAACACGCCGCCCCGCTCGGGCTCAAGGTGAGCGAGGAGACGCTGGCCCCGCTGACCCAGGCCGAGCAGCGCACCCTCCATCGCCTGCTGAAGAAGCTGCAGTAGACCGGCTCGCGGCCGCCCCGAAAGCCGCAGCGGAGAGCCAAGACCCGCCCGGGACCTTCACCCGGCAATCGTCAGCGCCCGGCGATCTCCAGGATCGCGTCGATGTCGAGGGACGCCTCCAGATGGGCGGCAAGGCGGTCGAGCGCCGTCTCGATGCCGCCTTCATAGGCAAGCCGCGAGGCCGCGCCGAACCGCGCCAGGAAGGCGGCGCGGAAGGCATCGGAGGCAAACAGCCCGTGCACATAGGTGCCCATGACGAGGCCGCTTGCGCAGACCGCCCCGTCCGGGTGCGGCGCGTCGGTGCCTGTCGCGACCGAGGCGAAGGGCCGGGCGCAGTCCGCACCTTGCGTGCGGCCGATATGGATCTCGTAGCCGGAAAAACCCTCGCCGCTGGCCAGATGCCGGCCCGAGACCTCGACCAACCGCTTGTCCGGCGTCAGCACGGTGTCGACGTCAAGCAGGCCGAGGCCGGCGACGGTGCCGGGCCTGCCCTCGATGCCGTCCGGATCGGCAATGGAGCGCCCCAGCATCTGGTAGCCGCCGCAAATGCCGATCACCTGACCCCCGCGCCGCACATGGGCGGCAATGTCGATGTCCCAGCCCTGCGCCCGCAGGAAGGCGAGATCGCCAACGGTCGACTTGGAACCGGGGAGCAGGACGAGATCGGCATCGCCGGGCAGCGGCTCGCGCGGGCCGACCAGTTCCAGCGTCACGCCGGGCTCCAGCCGCAGCGGATCGAGATCGTCGAAATTGGCGATGCGGCTGATCACCGGCACGGCGATCTTCACCGACCCGTCGCCCTCGCCCTCCTCCAGCCCAAGCGCGTCCTCGGCCGGCAGGCGGTGGGCATCGGCAAACCAAGGCACGACGCCGAGCGGGCGCCAGCCGGTGCGCGCGGCGATCTCGCGCACGCCTTCATCGAAGAGCGACACATCGCCCCGGAATCGGTTGACGAGAAAGGCCTTGATGCGGGCCCGCTCATCCTCGGGCAGGATTGCATGGGTGCCGACGAGCGAGGCGATCACCCCGCCCCGGTCGATGTCGCCGCACAGCGCCACGGGAATGTCGGCGGCCTGCGCAAAGCCCATGTTGGCGATGTCGCCGGCGCGCAGGTTGATCTCCGCCGGCGAGCCCGCCCCTTCCACCAGGACGAGGTCGGCACCGTCGCAGACGATGCCGAAGCTCTCCAGAACCCTGGGCAGCAGCTCGGCCTTGCGGCTGCCGTATTCGCGCGCCCGCATGGTGCCGGCTCGCCTGCCCTGCACGATGACCTGCGCCCCGACATCGGTCTCGGGCTTCAACAGCACCGGGTTCATGTGAACCGACAGCGGCACGCGCGCGGCGATCGCCTGCAAGGCCTGCGCCCGGCCGATCTCGCCGCCGTCACTGGTGACGGCCGCGTTGTTCGACATGTTCTGCGGCTTGAAGGGGCGGACCTTCAATCCCCGGTCGGCGAAGAGACGGCACAGGCCGGCGACGATCAGGCTCTTGCCGACATTGGAGCCGGTACCCTGGATCATCAGGGCGGGGGTGCGGCGGGCGATCACCCCGCGCGCTCCCGGTCAGCGCCATAGGGGCGGAACTCGTCCGGCACCGGCAGTCTGGTCAGGTGCAATTCCAGCGCAAGCCGGATGGTCGGCCTGACGGCAAAGAGGATCGAGCCGATCAGGAACAGCCACGTGCCGGCGAACAGCAGGCTGTCGTAGAAGAAGAACACGCTGCCGACGACGAACAGGACGGCCGCGAGAAATTCCACCAGCGTGCGAAACAGCTCATAGCGGCGCACCAACTCGGCATGATCGGGCGAGGCGCGGCGAAGGTCGGAGCTGAAGAATTTCATGAAACCCCACTGCGCAATACGCATGATATCCTTTTAGGCTCAGGAGTCCGCTTCTGAAAGCAACCCCATCATCATTTTAATCATTCTTAATATATTCAATCAGATTTTTTGAAATACTTTTACATTGAATATCAGTTGACTCGACAATGTTATAGGGGAGCGAAATCATATAGTACTTACCAGTGGGCGGCCAATTGACATGCCCCGGGGAGCAGCGTGGAAACCCACCATCCACCTTCCTTGAAATATCGTTATGTATTATTCCCAATGTATCGAGTACGTCGGGTGACACCCCATAATTCAGGCAATCATAGGTCGCACCATCAGGTCCCATAAAAAGTATTGGGAACCTGCTTCCCGTTTGTGCAATCGCCTGCTGCACCTCTGACACATAGGGCGCCCAGGCTAACGGGCACCTGGGTCCAGCGCTATATGCAGGGTGCGTAAGCATTGAGACCGCCATCAACGCGAACATCGTCAGACGGGAAAGTTTCCAAGAAATGCCCATGCCATCACTTTCAAAAAAACCATCGAAACGCATCAGAACTCGATCCCCTCCTGCGGCTTCACGCCGGAGCGGAACGGGTGCTTGATCTGGGTCATCTCGGTGACGAGGTCGGCGATCTCGATCAGCTCGTCCTTGGCGTTGCGCCCGGTGATGACGACATGCACGTCCTCGGGCTTCTCATCCTTGAGGAAGGCGACGACCTCCTCGATCGGCAGGTAGTCGTAGCGCAGCACGATGTTCAGCTCGTCGCACAGCACGATCCGGTGCTCGCGCGAGCGGATCAGCTCCTTGGCGGCCTCCCAGGCGGCGCGGGCCGCGTCGATGTCGCGCTGGCGGTCCTGGGTCTCCCAGGTGAAGCCCTCGCCCATGCGCTTGATGGTGACGAGGTCGGAGAAGCGCTCCAGCGCCATGCGCTCGCCGGTCTCGATGCGGCCCTTGACGAACTGCACCACGGCGACCTTGTGGCCATGGCCGAGCGAGCGGAAGACCATGCCGAAGCCGGCCGTCGACTTGCCCTTGCCCTTGCCGGTATGGACGATCAGGAGGCCCTTCTCGATGGTCTTGGTGGCCATGATCTTGTCGCGCGCCGCCTTCTTCTTGCGCATCTTGTCGGCATGGCGGGCGTTGAGTTCCTCTTCGGTCATTTCCGCCTTCTTGTCGCTCATCCGGTCGTCTCCCTTTCCTCAGGCCCTGGGGCGTCGATGCCCTGGCCGTCAATGTTCAATGCGGCGCGTGTCGAGTTGCGGCGCGGGCGCCAGAGGCCCCGCTCGACCGCCTCGCGGAACCGCGCCTTGATTTCCTCAAGCGCCTTCGGATTGGCCTCGGCGAGAAACGCGCGCACCGTCTCGTCGTCCAGATAGGCATCATAAAGCTGGTCGAAGTGATGGTCGCCGACCGCGTTGGTGGTGGCGGAAAAGGCGAAGAGATAGTCCACCGTCGCGGCGATCTCGAAGGCGCCCTTGTAGCCGTGGCGCATGACGCCGGCGATCCATTTCGGATTGGCTGCGCGGCCGCGCACGACCCGGCCGATCTCCTCGGCAAGCGAGCGGATCACCGGGCGCTCGGGGCGCGAATGGTCGTTGTGCCAGACCCGGGGCGCGGCGCCCTTCAGCGTCTCAACCGTGGCGGCAAGCCCGCCCTCGAACTGGTAGTAGTCGTCGCTGTCGAGCAGGTCGTGCTCGCGGTTGTCCTGGTTGTGCAGGACCGCGTCGACCTGCGACAGGCGCGTCTCGAAGGCGGACCGCGCGCCCTCGCCCGACGCCCCGCCGCCATAGGCGTAGGAGCCCCAGGCAAGGAAGGCGTCGGCGAAATCGGCGCGGCTCTCCCAGATGCCCTCGTCGATCAGCGCCTGCAGCCCGGCGCCATAGGCTCCCGGCTTCGAGCCGAAGACGCGGAAAAGCGACCGGCGGCGGGCGTCGGCAGGTGCGAGCCCTTCGCCCTCCAGCCGGGCGGTCTCGGCGCGGGCGCGGGCGGCAAGCGGATTGGCGTCGTCCGGCTCGTCGAGCGCGGCGATGGCAGCCACCGCCGACTGGAACAGGTCGATCTGGTGCGGGAAGGCATCGCGGAAGAAGCCGGAAATGCGCAAGGTGACGTCGACGCGGGGACGGCCGAGTTCAGCAAGGGCCAGAATGTCGAATCCGGTGACGCGGCCCGAACCCGGCTCCCATTTCGGCCGGGCGCCGATCAGGGCCAGGGCCTGGGCGACATCGTCGCCGCCGGTGCGCATGTTGGCCGTGCCCCAGCATGTGAGCACGAGAGCGGCTGGATACTCGCCCTCCTCCTGGAAATGGCGCTCGACGAGCCGTTCCGCGCTCGCCGCCCCGATACGCCAGGAGGTTTCGGTCGGCACGGCGCGCACATCGACGGAATAGAAGTTGCGGCCAGTCGGCAGCACGTCCGGCCGTCCGCGCGTCGGCGCGCCGGACGGGCCCGGAGCCACGAAACGCCCCGACAGGCCGGCAAGGACGCCGGCGGTTTCCGCCTCGCCCGACGAGGCAACGGCCGGGCGGATGCGGCTTTCGATCTCCTCCAGCACGGCGGCGGTGGAGGCAAAGCCCTCCGGCGCGCGTCCCTCCGCGACCAGTCGTTCGGCGAGCAATTCCAGCCGCTCGACCGTGTCGCCGCAGGTGCGCCAGGGACTGTCGAAGAGCGTGGCGAGCCTTTCGGGGCGCGGGCCGGTCCAGGGCAGCTCGTAGGCGCAGGCAAGCGGGTCGAAGTCCTCAAGCCCCAGATCGCGGGCCAACGCCCGCGTGATCCCTTCGTGCGCCGGCCCCTCACCGCGCGGCACGCGGGTCAGCGCCACCAGCAGCGCGTCAAGCAGGGTCCCTTGCGGCGCCGCACCCAGCACATGCAGCCCGTCGCGGATCTGCATCTCCTTGAGGTCGCACAGATGCGCGTCGAGCCGGGCAAGGCGGGTTTCCTCGTCCATCTCGCCGGTGATGCCGATGTCGCGGTCGAGGCCGTGACGGGTCGCGGCCTCGAGAATGTCGCGGGTCAGCGCCTTCAACCGGCGCGGATCGACGCCCTGGGCGAGATAATACTCGTCGAGCAACACCTCAAGTTCGGCGGCAACGCCGTGGCTTTCGGCGCGCGCCAGCGGCGGCGTCAGGTGGTCGACGATGACGGCGGAGGTGCGGCGCTTGGCCTGCGCCCCCTCGCCCGGATCGTTGACGATAAAGGGGTAGATGTTGGGCACCGGGCCGAGCACCGCCTCGGGGAAGCAGTTTTCCGACAGCGCCAGCGCCTTGCCGGGCAGCCATTCGAGATTGCCGTGCTTGCCCAGATGCACGACCGCATGGATGCCGAACACCTCGCGCAGCCAGATGTAGAAGGCGAAATAGTGATGCGGCGGCACGAGGTCCGGATCGTGATAGGTCGCCTTGGGATCGATGTTGTAGCCGCGCGCCGGCTGGATGCCGACCACCGCGTTGCCGAAGCGGGTGACGGCAAGGCGGAAGGCACCCTCCTCCACATGCGGATCGTCTTGCGGCGCACCCCAGCGGGCGGTGACGGCCTCGCGCACCGCCCGCGGCAGGCGGGCGAAATGCGCCGCATAGTCGGCAAGCGGCAGCGCCGCGCCGCCATGGCGGACACGGCGAGAGGCGAGATCGTTGGTCGGCCCGTCGCTGATCATCGCCATCAGCGCGGCGGAGTCCTCCGGCGCGCCGTCGATGCGGTAGCCGTCCGATGACAGCGCCCGCAGCAGGGCCGCACAGGAGGCGGGCGTGTCGAGACCGACGCCATTGGCGAGCCGGCCGTCCTTGTTGGGGTAGTTGGCAAGGATCAGCGCGACCTTGCGCCCGGCGGCGGGTGTCGCGGAGAGACGCGCGATGCGGGCGGCCTGCGCCGCGACGAAGGCGATGCGGTCGGGTTTGGGCACGAAGCGCATGGTCGAGGACTGGGTAAGCGGATCGCGCGGCGCCTGCTCCTTGAAGGAAACGGCGCGGGTGAGAATGCGCCCGTCGACCTCCGGCATCACCACATGCATGGCAAGGTCGCGGATCGACAGGCCCTGGTCGGCGTCGCGCCAGCCTTCCTCCGACGAGGAGGAGAACACCACCTGCAGAACCGGCGCGCCCGGCGCGTCGAGCGGGGTCGGCCGGTGGTCGCGCCCGGCACTGCCGACGGCGAAGGCGGTGGCGTTGAGCACCACGGCGGGCGGCGCCTCGTCAAAGAGCGCGGCAAGGACGGCGGCGGATTCGGCCTCCTTCAGCGAGGAGACGAAGACGGGCAGCGGGTTGACACCCTCGGTTTTCAGGGCCTCGCACAGCGCCTCGACCGGCTCGGTCGCAGCCCCTTGCATGAGTGCCCGGTAGAAGACGATGGCGGCGACGGGTGCGGCCGGGTCGGTCCATGTCGCCTTCAGGTCGGCGAGCGTCGGGCGGGAGCGGCCCGGCAGGAACAGGCCGGCGCGCGGAAGGGCGCGCGGCGGATCGGGCTCGGCCGCGCCGTCGAGCAGATGGTGGGCGTAGCACAGCAGATTGCCAAGGTTCTCCGCGCCGCCCTCGGCGAGATAGCGCCAGAGCCGCTCGACCGCTTCCAGCGGCAGCGTCGAGCGGGCGGCAAGGGCCTCGTCCCAGCGGTCATCGCCCGGCAGGATCGCGAGATGCAGCCCCTCGCCGCGCGCCACCTCGGTCAGCCGGTCGACGCCATAGGGCCAGTATTCCGCGCCGCCGAGCAGGCGGACGATGACCAGCCGCGAGCCGGCAACCGTCGCCCCGGCATACATGTCGACCGAATAGGGATGCGACAGTGCCATCAGGTTGGCGAGGCGCAACGAGGGACCGTCCGCCCCCCGCATGGCAGCGACACTCGCCAGCGAGGCGAGCTCGGTGTCGGCCGCCGACAGGAAGACGATGTCGGCCGGCGACTGACCGAGATCGACCGCCTCGTCACCCTGGTCGATGCGTCCGCTGCGTCCGGCGAGAATATGCATGCCGCTACCTGTCCTGTCCTGCGGGGGGCTGCCCGGTCACGCGGCTAGCGCGTTGGCGAGCAGTCCCTCGACGCGAGCAAGGTCGAAGCCGGCAAGGCCGATGACGACGACGCGGCCCGGCGCGCGGGCGTCGCGGGCAAACCATGTCTCGACGCGCGGGCCGACCGCCTGGACCATGGCCGGCGCGGCCTTGCCCTCGACGGCGACCGCGCCCTTGATGCGCAGCACGCCGGGGACCGCCATGGCGGCGGCGACACGCGCCTCCAGGTCCTTGAGCGAGGCGAGCTGCGGCAGCGCGATCACGTGGCTGGCGAACTCGTCATGGTCGTGGTCATGATGATGGTGGTGGTCGTGATCATGGTCGTGGTCATGATCGTCGTCGTGATCATGGTCGTGATCGTGATGGCTCTCGTGATGGCTTTGGCGGCCATGCATGTCCTCTTCCGAGGCGCTCATGCGTCCAAGCAGCACGTCGGCGGCCAGCACGCCCTTTTCCGCCGTGACGATCTCCACCGCCGGACGGACGCGGGCCGCCACTTCGGCGCGGACGCGGGCGAGCGTCTCGCCGTCGACAAGGTCGGCCTTGTTCAGCACAACCAGATCGGCGCAGACGAGCTGGTCCTCGAACAGTTCCTCGATCGGGCTTTCATGGTCGAGCGCCTCGTCGGCGGCGCGCTGCGCGGCCAGCGCCGCCTCGTTTCCGGTGACCCGGCCTTCGGCGACGGCAGCCGCATCGACAACCGTGACGACAGCATCGACCGTGACCCTCGTCCTGACGCTCGGCCAGTTGAAGGCACGCACCAGCGGTTGCGGCAGGGCAAGGCCCGAAGTCTCGATGACGATGTGGTCGGGCGCTTCGTCGCGGGCGATCAGCATTTCCATGGTGGGGAGGAAATCATCGGCGACGGTGCAGCAGATGCAGCCGTTGGTCAGCTCGACCACATCATCGGCGGCGCAGTCGGGATCGGCGCAACCGTCGACCAGCGAACCGTCAAAGCCCATGTCGCCGAACTCGTTGACGATGAGGGCGATGCGCTTGCCCTTGGCCTCGCGCAGCAGGTTGGCGAGCAGCGTCGTCTTGCCGGCTCCCAGGAAGCCGGTGACGATGGTGGCCGGGATCTTGCCGGGGGTGTTGCCCGGGGTATTGGCGGTGGTCATAGACGGATCTCCGGTTGCGCAGGAGCGGGTTTGAGAACGAGCGGCAGGCCGGCGGCGACGAGCACGACGGCATCCGCGATTTGGGCAATATGACGGTTGAGGCGGCCCTGTTCGTCGCGAAAGCGGCGCGCGAGCGCGTTTTCCGGCACGATGCCCGAACCGACCTCGTTGGTGACGAGAACGACCGGACCGGCGGCGGAGCGCAGCGCATCGGCAAGACGGTCCGTTTCGGCCGGAATGTCGGCCTCGGCAAAGAGCAGGTTGGACAGCCAAAGGGTCAGACAGTCGACGAGAACGGCCCGTGCGGGCCCTGCTTCGCGGCCAATCACGGCGGCGATGTCGCGCGGTTCCTCGATGGTGGTCCAGCCCTCACCCCGCTGCTCGCGGTGGCGGGCGATGCGGGCGCTCATCTCGGCATCGAACGCGGCGCAGGTGGCGACATAGACGGGATCGCGGGAGCTGGCCGCGACCAGTCGCTCCGCATGCAGGCTCTTGCCGGAGCGGGCGCCGCCGGTGACGAGCACGGTGCGGGGGGAATGAGCGGCGCTCACGGCGTGCGTCCGCGACTGTCCACGTCGCAACAGATGCGGGAGCGGTTTACGGCGCCTGCGCGACACCGGCCCTTGAGAGGGACCTGGCCCTTGAAAGGGATCATCTGGCCTCCTGCCGTCCACCCGACGGCGCGTGACGTTTCGGGCCGGAACCCGCACGGGTTCCGGATGGTCCGGCTCGTCTCCTGGCTCGCGGGTCAAAGCCTTGCTCCTGCCCTTCCCGGCCCCTGAAAGGGCCAGTGGTTTTCGCAGGAAGGCTCGCCGCTCACAGTTGCGGGGGCAGCTGCGGATTCGGGATCCCGAGTTGGGTCCTCCCCCACCGCATTCCGAATTTCCCCTCTTCCTCGGGCTTCGCCCGTCGAAGAGGACCGGACGTCCTTCTTAACGCGGCAGCCGGCTCACAACAAGCGCAAGCACGAACGACAACGTGCGGCACGCGCGGCGGTTGAAAGAGCTCCCGCACCATCGCCCCGCGGTCCGCCCGGCAACGGCGCGCGCCGCGGCGCAAGGCGCTCTTGTGGAAAAGTTTTGCGACAAAGTGCTTGGCAAGGGTAGGATGCGTTTGCTATACGCCTCGCACCGACGCGATGGATGCCATCGCATCGCTACGTGATCCCCGGTAGCTCAGTGGTAGAGCAAGCGGCTGTTAACCGCTTGGTCGCTGGTTCGAATCCGGCCCGGGGAGCCACCGCCTTTTCTACGCTGCGAAACGAAGCAACGCGACACGGTACGCGGCTATTCATACAGACTTCGGTGTCGAGTGGCGCTTCACGAGATCATTCGAGACAGTGTCGATGATTTCACCGGAAAGTGCCGGATCGGGCACCACGCGGGATAGGACAACCGATCCTATCATCTCTGCGAGAGCGGCGATCGCTCCACTCCGCTTAGCAATCGGGTCTCCTCCTGGCACGAGCGCGGTGAGAAGCTGGATATAGTTACTGACGATGCTGCCGAAGAACTCCCGCAGCGCCGGATCGTCGTGCCGGGCCGCGTCGGCAGCCAGCGACGCGAGGCTACACCCGTGTCCCGGGTCATCCCGGTGATAATCCGAAACGTAGTGGCGCACGAGCGTCTGCAGCGGATCATCACTAGCAGCAAGACGGCGCGCCAGGTCCTCGCTCATATCGTCATAGGCCCGCTTGACGGCTTGAACGACGAGGTCGTCCTTCGACTTGAACTGCCGGTAGAAGCCTCCGTGGGTGAGCCCGGCCGCTTTCATTAAGTCGACCACGCCAATCCCGTCGAACCCTCGTTCGCGGAAGAGCCTTGCGGCGGTGTCAATTACCCGCTCGCGATTCTGCTCGACCGTTTCCTTGCTCACTTTCACGACCGCATTCCTCATTTAATGATGATGACCGACATATAAGCCGGGTGTGACTCCTTTCGCCAGATCAGGTGTCCGTCCCAAAATGGCGCTTGACAATGATTACGACCATAATCATATATCTCAATGATGTCGAACATAATCATTATAGTTCATTGAAGAAGGAATTCGAAATGGCCCAGGGTCAATCGCGCGCGACGAATGAAAAGGTCGCCCTTATCACTGGGGCATCCGGCGGAATTGGACTGGCAGCGGGGCAGGCCCTCATTCGCGCGGGGTATCGGGTGTTCGGCACCAGCCGCCACGCGACGCCTGGCGAGACGCGTCAGGGCATTCAGATGGTCCGGTGTGACGTGACCAATGCCGAGTCCGTCAAGCAGGTGGTCGCAGACGTGGTCGCGGCTGCAGGTCGCATCGATGTGCTGGTCAACAATGCCGGCCGCAGCCTGATCGGCGCCGCCGAGGAATCATCGCTGGAGCAGGCGCAAAGCCTGTTCGACATCAATGTCTACGGCATGCTGCGGACGACTCGTGCGGTCTTGCCCACCATGCGCAGCCAGCGCAGCGGCCGTATCATCAACATCAGCTCGGTGGCCGGCTTTCTGCCCGGTCCTTACACCGCGCTCTACAACGCCACGAAGCACGCCGTCGAAGGCTATTCCGAGTCCCTCGATCACGAGCTTCGTTCGTTCGGAATCCGTGTGTCTTTGATCGAACCCGTCTTCACCCGCACCGCGCTGGAAGAGCATGGGGAAAAGCCGGACCAGATTCTGAGCGTCTACGACAAGGGCCGCGCCGCAGCGATTTCGACGTGGCGCAATGGCATCGCCAATGGCGATCCGGTCGAAGCCGTCGCGGACAAGGTGGTGCAGGCGGCCACGGATAAAGAGCCAAGCATCCGCTACACGCCTGGCAAAATGGCTGGCCGCCTCCGTCTCATGCGGCGGTTCGTGCCGGAGAAGATGTTCGAAAAAAGCTTCCGCAAGCAGATGGGCGTGGTCGACTAAGCGGTCGACCGCCCCCGCCTGGCTTTCAAGGCTGCGACATGACCGCCCACGCAGCCAGATGCCCCTCCCGCAAACCTTTTCCTCCAGGAGATTTAGAAATGCCGCAGGACACAGTTCAAAAGACCCGCGCGCTGCTCGCCAATCCGGGCCGCCGCCAAGCAATGATCGCAAGCGTCGCGGCGCTCACCGCGCTTTCATTGCCCGCGCCGATACGAGCGCAAACGGTGACATCCTCAAGCGTGGCCACGCGCTTTGTCGATGTTGATGGGCGCAGGCTCGCCTATCGTTCGGTCGGCGAAGGCAAGCCTATCGTGTTGGCCCACCGCTTCCGGGGCGTCCTGGGGCTTTGGGATCCAGCCTTCATCGACGCCTTGGCGGCCCAGGGCTTTCAGGTCGTCACCTTCGACCATTCCGGCTTTGGCCTCTCGACCGGCCAGAGGTCGTACAATCCCACCTCTCTGGTGAAGGACGCCAAGGATTTGATCGACGCCTTGGGCCTCAGGGATGTCGTGATTGGCGGCTGGTCCTTCGGTGCGATTGTGGCGGAAATCTATGTGGCGATGTTCGGACCCACGGTCAGCCACGCGGTGCTGATCGCAGGCACGCCGCCGGGGCCGCTCGTCAAACCCGGGCAACAGCGCTTCTACGACCTGGCGGCGCAGGATCACGCGACCCTCGAGCAGTACACCGGCATGTTCTTCGATCCGGATGACGCGGCCAGCCGCGCCGCGTCGAAGCGCTCGTTCGATCGGATCTATTCCAGCGCGAACGTCCGTAGCCCGGACATTCCGGCCGATTGGGCGATCGCGCAGGTTCCTCGCACCCCGCCGAATCCGGTGTTTCCGTCCAACGATGTGCTGAATGCGTTGAAAAACACCAACGTTCCCATTCTGCACTTGAATGGCGACCGTGACCTCTCGTTCCCCGTCGAGAACTGGTACGCGCTGAACGGGCAGTTCCCGACCCTTAGCTTAATCACCTACCCCCGAGCCGGACACGCAGCACACTTTCAATATCCCGAACTCGCTGCGACTCACATCGCCGCCTTCATCCGCGACACGAAGAAAATCTGACGCTGCGGGCATTGGGCAACCCACCCGCTAAGCCGACCTTCGCTCGTCCAAACGCTACCCAGTCATAGGAGTGATCCATGAAATACTACCTCTGCAAATACATTCCCCCGCGCGAAGATTTCCTGCCGACGATGACGGACCAGGAGAAGCAATGGATGGCCCAGCACGGTGCTTTTCTGGACGATCTGCTCAGCAAGGGGACCGTCGTCGCCCATGGCCCCGTCATGGATCCGAACGGAGGTTATGGCGTCTCGCTCTACCGGATCGCCGACGACCAGGACATCGAGGCCTTCACCTCGCAAGACCCGATCGTGAAGAATGGCGCCGGCCACTACGAGCATCATCCGATGCTTCATCTGAAGGCGCGGGACTGACGCCCGCCTCGACCAATTTAACCTCAATACTCAACAAAGGCTTCGAGCTGTCCGCAGTTCGATGTGGAGAATAGCTATGTCCACCGCACTCATCACCGGCGCTTCTAGCGGCATCGGCGCCGTCTATGCGCGCCGCCTGGCCGCCCGCGGCCATGATCTGGTCATCGTCGCCCGCGCAACCGACCGGCTGAACACGCTCGCCGAGGAGCTGCGCGCCGCCCATGGCGTCGCAATCGAAGTTATCACCGCCGATCTCACCGACGGAGCCGAACTCGAACCCGTCCTCGAGCGCCTGCGCTCCGATCCGCCGATCGACATTCTCGTCAACAATGCCGGCGCGGGCCTGCTTGGAAATTTCGCGACCGCGAATCCCGACGAGATGTACAAGCTGCTGCGCCTGAACGTCCTCGCGCCGACCTTGCTCACCTCCGCCGTGATCGGCGGCATGGTCGAGCGCGGCAGCGGTTCGATCATCAATGTCGCGTCGGTGCTGGCGCTTCTGCCCGAATATTCCGCCGGCATCTACGCGGCGACCAAGTCCTATGTGCTGACGCTGTCGCAGAGCCTCGCGGCCGAGGTCAATTCGAAGGGCGTTTATGTGCAGGCGGTGCTCCCCGCGGCCACGCGCACGGAAATCTACGATCGCGCAGGCGGCGACATCAGCAAGGTTCCAGACGTCATGGAGGTCGACGACCTGGTCGATGCGGCGCTCGTCGGGTTCGACCGGAAGGAACTGGTGACGATCCCGCCGGTGCCCGACGTCGCGGCGTGGGATTCCTTTGAGCAGGCGCGCGGCGTTTTGGCGTCAGGTTTCAGCAACTCCAAACCAGCCGCGCGCTATCGAGGCTGAAGCGCATGGCCGGCCCCATAGATTCCGTGGCCAATTCTTATAAGCAGGCCCTCTTCACACATGCGGGCCAGGTAGCAGCGAGGGACGCCGATGTTCGTCAGGTCGCGCGTCCGCACCACGCCGCGCTCGTTCGCCAAGGCGACGGCTCGGTCCCTCAGCGAGGGTTTTGGGCCGCCGGCGAAGCGTAGCGCTTCTGCGCGATCCCGGTCTCGCTTGCGCATTTTGGGCAGCTCTGGCGTAGTTGGGAGTAGGGAAATCGAGAACTCGTAGTTCGCGTCTTCGCCGACCCCGGCGAGCCACTCCTTCTTTCTCTTCCCCCTCCCGACAGCCTGAACGCCTCCCTCGCCTCCCGCAGGGCACGGGTCCTTTCGTTCGGCGCCCGTCCCCCGCCTGTTGCGCCCATTCTCACGTCTTTCCGGCGAGCGCATGGGCGACCAGCGCGTTGGCATGGCCGTGGCCAAGGCCATGGGTCTGCTTCAGCCAGTTCACCAGTTCCATGTGCTTCATGCCGTCCTGCGCGTGGATCAGCGCGATCCACTCGCCGACAGGCCGGCCGTATGTCTTCTCGATGGAGGGGAAGTAGGAGGCCGGCCCCTTGACCTTCGGCTTTTCGTTCGATGTCGACATGATCTTGTCCTTTCAAGAAACATGCGGCGCGCGGGTGCTCACAGGTCCTGCTGCCAGATGGTGTCGCTCGGATGGATGCAGATGATCTCGAGCCTGTCACTGCCGACATTGAGGAAACGATGCGGAACATCGGCCGGGGCGACGACGATGTCGCCGGCCGTGGCACGGATGCGCTCCTTGCCGACGGTGAACTCCGCCTCGCCCCGCTGCACCACCCAGGTCTCCCGATAGGGGTGCAGGTGAAGCCCCGAGCCCTTCCCCGGATCCTTGCGCGACAGGAACATCGACACCGGCGAGGCGAAATCGCGCCCCTCGAAACGCACGGTCTGGCTCTCGCCCGTTTCCAAACGATGGTGACGCTTGACGCGGGCAACGATCATGGCAACCTCCACTTGTCTTTGCGGGAAGATAAATGACAAGGATTTATCTTTGTGTAAAGATAAACCTCTCCGCGCCGAGGGAGTGCGCCACGTGCCCACGCCCGCTATAGCTGGAACGAGCGGACAGGTGCGGCCCACAAAATGGCGAGGCGACCGGGCAGAAGGGAACGAGGATGACGGGGAGCGCGATGGCGGATCATGTCGACAGGTTACGGGCACAATGGGCGCGGGAGATTCCCGGTCTCGACACCGAGCCAATGGCGATCCTGGGCCGTGCCCGGCGGCTTTCCCTGCTGGCGTCCGGCGGCATCGAGCGGACCTTCGCGAGCTTCGGACTGGATCGCGGCGAGTTCGACGTGATCTCGACCCTGCGCCGCGCCGGAGCGCCCTACCGGCTGACCCCGACGGAGCTCTATTCGACGCTGATGATCTCCTCGGGGGGCCTGACACACCGCCTCGCCCGGCTGGAAAAGGCCGGGCTCGTCCTGCGCGAGAAATCGTCCAGCGACGGGCGCAGCCTGGAGGTCGTGTTGAGCGAGGCGGGCATCGCGCTTGCCGAACAGGCCTTCCGCGCCGACATGGCGGACGAGATGCGCCATCTCGCCCATCTAACCGCGGAGGAGCGCGAGATGCTGGCTGGCCTGCTGCGCAAGCTGCTCGCTGGCGTGGAGCACGAGGCGGACGGCGGGAGTTGACGCTCCCGCCGCGGGCCTATCGGCGGAGGCCGCCCCGCCCTGTCCTGAGTTCAGCCTGCCCGTATAAGCACCCGCGTGCCCCAGGGATCGTCGAGCCGGAGTTCGCCCTCCCCCGCGACTGCTTCCAGGCCGGCGGCCGCGGCCTTCTCGGCAAGGGCCTCAAGGCGCTCCCCGTCGCCGACCACGATCTCAAGCATCTCCAGGCCGGCATGGCCCGGCTTTCGCGGCGGCGCGCCACGGCTGTTCCAGATGTTGCCGGCAAGCTGGTGGTGATAGCCGCCCGAGCCGAAGAAGCTGGCGCCAGGGTAGCGCTTGGCAATGTCGAAGCCGAGAAGGCCGGCATAGAAGCGCTCGGCCTCGGCCGTGTCGCCGACCTGAAGATGGACATGGCCGACAATGGTGCCAGCCGGCGCGCCGGCCCACCGGGTCCCGGCCGCCTCGGCGAGCAGGCTCTCCACATCCAGCGGATCGGTCGACATCTCGATATCGCCATTGGAGTCGGTCCAGCCGGCCGGCGGCCGGTCGGCATAGATCTCGATGCCGTTTCCTTCCGGATCGGCGAGATAGACCGCCTCGCTGACCTTGTGATCGGACGCGCCCTGAACACGCAGCCCCGCCTGCGCCGCGAATGCGAGCCAGCGGCCGAGATCGGCACGAGCGGGAAGCAGGAAGGCGGTGTGGAAGAGGCCGGCTCCGCCGCGCGGCGTGGCCTGCAAGGCCGGATCGCCATGCAGCTCCAGAAAAGGCGTGCCTCCGGCACCGAGCAGATGTGTCTCGCCGCGATCCTCGGCAAGCACCAGGCCGAGCGCGTCGCGGTAGAAGCCCGAGACGCGTTCAAGATCGCGCACGGCGAGGCGGACGCGGCCGATGCGCATGGGGGCGGCAGCCATGTCGAAACGGTCTGCCGGGGCAAGGGTGGTCGCGGTCATCGTCGATCTCCGGTCAAAAGGCGCAGGTGTGACACCGGCACCAATCCTCTTGTCCGGAAATCTGGTTTAATCGACAAGCAAATACAATACCGCGATCAATGACAGCATCGTTCGAGAAAGGTGAACGATGCACCTTGACCCGCCAGGCGGACCGCCCTGACCAACGCCAATCCCAGCCGATGCGGCCGGCGCACCTCAGGCGGCCGCGAACCGGGCAAGGAATTCGTCGACGGAGGCGCGAAGGCTGGCCGCCTCCCGGTGCACGGTCCGCGACAGTTCGCGGACGGCGGCCGCGCTCTCACCGGAATGGTCAATGGCGGCGGACATCTCACCCATGGTGTCGGCCACCTCGCTGGTGCGCGCGGAGGCCTGCTGCGCGTGCTGGCTGATATCGTTGGTCGCGCCGCCCTGCTGGGCGACGGCCTCGGCGATCGAGCCGGTGAACCCGTCGATGTCCTGCATGGTGCGGGTGATCTCGCCGATCGCCTCGACCGCCTCGTCGGTGGAGGCCTGGATGGCGGCAATCTGCGAACCGATCTCTTCCGTTGCCTTCGAGGTTTGCGTCGCCAGTTCCTTCACCTCCGCAGCGACGACCGCGAACCCCTTGCCGGCCTCGCCGGCGCGCGCCGCCTCGATGGTGGCGTTGAGGGCGAGAAGATTGGTCTGTTCGGCAATCGCCTGGATCAGCGTCACCACTTCGCCGATCTTGGTGGCGCCCGCGGCAAGATGCGAAACGGTCTCGTTGGTCTTGTGGGCATGGCCCGAGGCACGGGTCACGACTTCCGTGGTGGAAGACACCTGGCGCGCGATCTCCGAGATCGAGGAACTCAGCTCCTCCGCCGCCGCGGCCACCGTCTGGACGTTGTCCGACGCGTGTCGCGAGGAACTCGTCGTGCTTTGTGAAAGCTCGCTGGACCGCTCCGTCATCCGGTCGAGCGTATCGACGGCACCGAGAAGACTGGCCGCGGCGCTATCGAGACTGTCGAAATAGGCCTGTGTCGTCTCGTGGAAGGCCTCGGCCGTCTGCTTCTGGAGCGCCTTCTGCTCGGTCGCGCGATGCGCCTCGCTCTCCGTCGCCCGGGCGGCAAGCTCGCGCTGGTGGACAACACCTTCCCGGAACTGGCCCAGCGTCTCGCGCAGTCGCCCAAGTTCGTCATTGGCCGTCCAGCCGGGAACCGGCCGGTCGGTGTCGCCATCCGCATAAGCGCGCGCCACCTTGTCCAGGTCGCGCAGACGCGAGGCAATGAAGCGCTGTATGTAGAACAGGCCGCCGAGAAGCACGGCCAGCATCATGCCGAACCCGGCAAGACCGATGACACGGGCGGTCTCCGTCTCGCGGCGCAGATCGGCAAGGCTTGCCGCCATCTGCCCGTGGATGAGTTCC
The DNA here is from genome assembly GCF_030733745.1 of Stappia sp. MMSF_3263. GTDB lineage: Bacteria > Pseudomonadota > Alphaproteobacteria > Rhizobiales > Stappiaceae > Stappia. Next base: position 37,593 of record NZ_JASHIK010000021.1, read on the forward strand.
TCGGCCTCGTCGGCGCGGGCGATAAACCGCTCGAAGGTCTGGTCGAAGAGCTCATCGGCCTGCGAACCGGCAGCCTCTCCGCTGTCCTGTCCCGCTGCCAGCGACGAATATCGCTTGCGCGCGACCTCCTCGAACACGTCGATCTGCGCGCCGACATCCTGCATGATCGCGCGAACCGCCGCATTGTCACTCGGATAGAACGTCCCCTCGTCGTTGCGCCCGCCCTCGAGAACGGCTTTCGCGTAGAAACGCGCCTCGCCGATCAGCCGCCAGACCTCGTCGATGCTCTCGCCGTCATCGCCGGACATGATCTCCTCGAACAGGAGATGCGCATGCGTTGCCGTCAGCTTGATCTCCATCGCCGCATCGGCGAGCGGCGCTTCCCGTTCACCAAGGGAGATGCCGTTCTCGCCAACGCGCTGGGTCGCGTTGAACGACAGCAGGCTGGCGACGACGGACACACCGATGAGAAGGACCATCGTCGCTCCCATCTTGTGCGCCACTCCGATATTCAGGCTGATTTTCCGCATATTCTCCGCTCCGGTCATCGCACCGCAACGTCAAGGTTCCGGAGAAATACGTAAAGAAGCGGTAAAATGCCGCAAGGGCAGAACAAACGTCTGTCCGATATGACAGAATCGGTGCCATCCCCAGATTCGTTCGAATCAGGGCTTTAAAAAACACGATTTCCCGGCCAAGGGGCGAAACACGGCCACGCGGGGAGAGGCAAGCATGTCTCCCCGCGCGGCCGACCGCCGCGCGCCCGCGCCAGGGCGCGCGGTGGGTCTCTTCGTGACCTGAAGCGCGGGCCTTACGAGGCCGGCAGCAGCACGGTGTCGACCACGTGGATGACGCCGTTCGACTGGTCGACATCGGCGATGGTGACGGTCGCCATGTTGCCCTGGCCGTCCTCGATCATGATCTTGCCGTCCTTGGTGCGAGCGGTGAACTCGCAACCGCCGACGGTCTTGACCGGATGGGCTCCGCCATCATCCGCGATCATCTTGTTGATCGCCGAGGACATGGCATCGGCGGCCACCACGTGGCAGGTCAGGATCCTGGTGAGCTGGTCCTTGTTTTCCGGCTTCAGCAGCGTGGCGACTGTCCCCTCGGGCAGCTTGTCGAAAGCGGCATTGGTCGGGGCGAACACCGTGAACGGCCCCTCGCCCTGCAGCGTCTCGACGAGGCCGGCGGCCTTGACCGCGGCGACGAGGGTCGTGTGATCCTTCGAGTTGACGGCATTCTCGACGATGTTCTTTTCCGCATACATCGGTGCGCCGCCGACCATCGGGTTGTCGGCGAAGGCGGCAGGGGCGGCCAGCGTGGCGGCGAAGGCGGCGGAAACGAGAAGCTTTGCAGAACGCGTGAACATGAAGTTTCTCCTGTGAATTCGTTTTGACGGTGCCGGGCGGCGGCTTGGAGCACGCCTTTTCCCGACACATCAGGAGCTACCGGAGGATGTCCGGAAAGGTTTCAGTCCGAACGATCACGGGTTCGTGAGATAACGAGGCAAGCAGCCACGGGACGGGGAGCACGACGCACGCGTCGTCCCGCCGGGATACCGGCGGCGGCTGTCACGAGATGGTTCAGGAAGCTCCGCGCCGGCCGTCAGTCGCGGATCAGCTGACCGGAATAGACGACGGGGCCTGTCGGGGCGCCGGTCGCCGACCCGCCCGCCGGCTCGACGCTGACCGCAAGCACGGCATCTTCGGCGAGCGATCCAAGATCGAGATCGGCGGTCACCCGGTGCTCGGCATCGATCACGCCGAGCGAACGGGGCTGCGCACCGGGTGCCACATACCAGAGCTCGAGATCGCGCCCCTCGGGCTTTTCCGCCGCGACCGGGCGGACGCTGACGGTGCCGGAGGCAAGGTCCACGCGCACGATAAGCGCCGGCAGGCCGGCATCGCGATTGACCACGGCGACATAGTTGCCGCCGTCGCCGGCGGGTACAGCGGCAGGGTCGAAGAGCGGGCGTGCCATGTAGCCGCCGCCAAGTCCGAGGCAGAGCGCGATGATACCGGCGAGCCAGACCGGCGCGGCTGCGGACGGGCGCGCGGATGGCACGGGAGCAGGAGCACCCGGGAATGCCGGTTCGCCCGCACGGGCGCCGGACGACTGCGGGTCCGCCCCGATCTCGGCAAGGACGCGTTCCAGGATGCCAGCGGGCGGCGCGATCTCCACGGTGCCGGCGCCAAGGGGCCCAAGCCGGTGTTCCCACATGCCGATCTCGGCGTCGAGACGGTCGTCCCCGGCACGCAGGTGCTCGACCCGGCGGCGCTCCGCCAGGGACAGCGTGCCGAGCACATACTCGCCGGCCAGGATTGTGCGTTCCTCGTCCGTCATCGGTCACCCAAACAGGCTTTCAGGGCGATCAGGCCCCGATGCAGCCATGTCTTGATCGTTCCGACCGGACGGTCGAAACGCTCGCTCAGATCCTCGCGGGAATAGCCTTCGTAATAGGCATAGAGGACGCAGCGCCTCTGGTCCGTCTCCAGAAGATCGAGGCATGCCCGCAGCGCGCCCAGATCCCATGGAGCGGGATGTTCCGTCTGGTCGGCGAGGCGTTCGAGGATGTCGCCATCCTCGGCCCCCTGCCCGTCCCCCGATGCGCCGGTCGTGGTCAGCGCGCCCGGGAGGCCTGTTCTTGCACTTGTTCGCAACTCATCGATCGCCGCATTCCGGGCAACGGCCGCCAGCCAGGATATCGGCCGGGCGCGCGCCTCGTCGAAGCTGTCCGCATAGCGCCAGATCCGCACATAGGCGTTCTGCAACACATCCTCGGAAATGCTCCTGTCCCTGCAGATACTGACGATGACGCCGAAAAGTTTCGCGCTGGTTCGCGCGTAAAGCGTCTCGAAGGCCGCACGCTCTCCCGCAGCGACACGGGCGAGCAGCACGGCAAGGTCGTCGCCGGCGGAGGCGCCAGTCGCGGAACGCGGTTTATCGGGATTGTCGCCCGGCGAAAGGGTCATGAACAGATGGCTCCAGAACGCACAATCTATGACAAGAACGGCCCGGGTGTCGATCTTGCGCAAAGCGCAAGGCCCGTCCCCGTCTTTCCCGATACGCGGCGCGGAACCGAGCGGACCTAATTCACATCGCGCGCCGTCGGGATTTTTTTCCGCCTTGTTGAAACCTTTTCCGCCACCGGCCGGTAACTAAGCCAAGCACGGAGGAAAACCGCTGCTTTCAAGAACACTTAAGTGCAAGCAAACACAGGAGTTGTCATGAAACGCATTCTTCTCACCCTCGCCCTGGTCACCGCCGCCGGCACCGCCTCCGCGGACATGGGCAAGATGGGCGTCGAGGCTATGGACCAGTCGGTCGCCAACGGCATCGTTTCCGCGGCCAAGGTGACCGCGACCGACAATGGCTGGCTCGTCGTCCACCGCACCGACGACACCATGAAGCCGGGGCCGGTTGTCGCCTATGCACCGATCCGCTCGGGCGAAACCATGGACGTCGCGGCAATCCTGACCGAGCCGGTCGCCTCGGGCGACAAGCTGATGCTGATGATCCACGGCGAGGACGGCGGCATGAAGACCGGCGCGTTCGAATACACGCTGGGCGCCAAGGAAGACGGCCCGGTGCGTGTCGACGGCAAGCTGGTGATGACCGTCATCACCGCCCAGTAAGGCCGACACGGACAGCCTGTCCGCGCGGGGCACGCCCCATCGGCTCCTCCTCCAGAGACCTCGCGCCGGCCGGCAGGGAAAGGGCGATCCGCAAGGATCGCCCTTTTCGCATTGCCGCCGCCCCGACACGCCGCTGCCCGGAACCCTGTCCAGATTTTGCCCTGAAACGTCCCTATGCTGACCGGCAAGCGCCTTGAGCCAACAGGCGCGCCGAACAACAAGGGGCCCGGAAGCGCATGAGTTTTTCCCGACAATCCGGTATTCGCGCCGTCATGGTGCTGGCACTCGCGGTCACAGGCGGGGCAACGGGAACCGCCTGGGATCGGGCCCTTGCCTCAGAGACGGCCTTCAAGGAGAAGCCGGTGAAGATCATCGGAACCGCCGCCTATCGCGAGCGTATCGCGGTGAGCAGCGACGCCGAGCTTGTCGTCGAGCTGCGCGAAAGCCCCTCGCTTGGCGACGATCCGGAAGCCGGCCGCCTGATCGCCAGCCGCAGCAGCCGCCTGGAAGGCCGGCAGGTTCCCGCCCCCTTCTTCCTCAAGGTCGACAGCACACTCCTTGTCCCGGGAACGCCCTACGCGTTGCGGATCGAGCTGTCGGATCCCGGGCAGCCCGGCTGGGAATCGCAACCGGTCAAGGTGGTGCCCCGGAGCGGCGAGGAACACGACACCGGCGCGATCACGCTGACGCGTACCGAGGCCCTTACGTTCACCTCGACGCTGGTCTGCGGCGATATCACCGCCCGGTTCGGAATGCGCGACGAGCGTCCCGTGCTGCAGGTGGCGGACGAGGAATTCACACTCCGGCAAGTGGAAAGTGCCTCGGGGGCGAAATACGAGGCGGAGGGCGATCCCAGCACGGGTTTCTGGAGCAAGGGCGAGACGGCGCTCGTTACCCTGCGCGGCAAGCAACTGCCCGAATGCGAGTTGACCGCAACGAAGACACGGGCACCGGCCGGACTGGATCTGCTGCCCGGTTCCGACTGGGTGGTGGAGGACATCGCCAAGGGCGGGATCATCGACTTCTCGCGGGTCACGCTGGCATTCACGCGCGAGGGCACGCTTGGCGGACGGGCGACCTGCAACAGCTATTCGACCCGCTTCGCCACCAACGGAGAGCGCATCTCGGTCGATCACCGGACGGTGGCGACGATGATGGCCTGCGCGCCGGCATTGATGAACCAGGAGGCGAAGTTCCTGTCCCTGCTGCCGACCGTGACGGACTGGCGGATCGACGAGACCGGCGCGTTGCTGCTTTCAGCCGGCGAGGAACTGGTCGTCAAGGCGCGCCGCGACGGATAGGGCCCGCCTCCGCCGGCCGGCCGTCAATCGGTCGCCAGCATCACCTCGGACGCCTTGACGATAACGTGCACCTCGCCGCCGACGGCGATGCCCAGATCCGCCACCGCATCGGAGGTGATCATCGAGGTGATGACGTTGCCGGCGCCGATATCGACACGAACCTGGCTGTTGACCGGGCCTTCCTTGATCTCGAGAACCTTGCCCTTGATGACGTTGCGGGCGCTGATCTTCATCTTCCATTCTCCTGTGTGAGTGTCGCAGAACCTGCGCCGCGCCTGATACGCACGCGCACAGCCTCCGCCGCCAGACCGGCGGCGAGACCGGCGAGCGCGCCGAGGCCCCAAGTGGCCAGCGCGGCGACGGCGATCACCGGCCGGCAGTCGGGCCGGGCATCGACGAGACGACGGCTGGCGAGCAGATCGACCGCCGCATAGGCAAGCAGCGCCCCGACGAGGGAGGAGGGAATGCGCGCGAGCAGCGCCGGCACCAAGTCTCCCGAAAGCGCCGCAAGAGCGCAGAGCAAGGCGAGCAGCAGCGGCGCCGCCAGGCTGCGCGCGCCGAACCGGTGATGGCCGGCAATGCCCCCTGCCCCGTGGCACATGGGCATGGCGCCGAACGGGGCAAGAAGGAGGTTGAGCGCGCCGGAGGTCGCGGCAAGCCGGCGCTCGCTCACCCGCCGCGCGCCCGGGCCATACAGCGTGCGGGCAACGGCGGCGGCGACCACCACGGCGTTGAGCAGCGTCAGCGGCAGCTGCGGCAGCACGCCGGACACAAAGGCGTTCCAGGGCGATGCGGCATGCCCGTCCGGCGAGGCGCCGGCCAGGGACATGTCGAGCGGCGCCCCTAGCGAGGGACCGAAGGCGACGGCGACCGCGACGAGCGCGAGCGCAAAGGGGCCGCGCGGCCACACCCATGTCAGCGACAGCAAGGCCAACGCCGGGACGGCGAGCAGCCAGTCGCCCCCCATCAGACGCGCGGCAACGGCGAGCAGGACCAGCCCGAGCCCCGCCTGCAGGCCGGTAACGACCGATTGCGGGATCACCCGCGCGGCGCGCAGCAGCAGTGGCGAGGCGGCGAGCGTCAGCAGGATCGCCCCGAGCATCGCGCCGGCCCACGCGACCTCTCCGCCCGACAGGCCCCCGGCCAGGATCACGGCGCCGACTGCCTTCATCGGCTGGACGGCAACAGGCAGGCGATAGACGATGGCAACAAGGAGATAGCCGGCGGCAAATCCGGCAAAGACCGGGGCCGGAGACAGGAGACCCGCACCGATGGCGACGATCACGTAAGGGAGGAAGGTTCCAAGGTCGCCGAAGGCGCCGGAAACATCTCCAAGCACACCGCCGCCAGCCCCGGCGAGGCGCTGGCGCCATCCGCTTTCGGGGAGTTGCGGCGCGTTCGTCATGCGTTCCCTGTCATTATCATGCGTTTTCCTCCAGACCCTGAGGAACCCACTGATCCAACCCGGCTGTAACTGTCTCGAAAACGGGCGCAAACCGCAATCCTTCTCTGGTGAATAGGTTTGCAAAACAAGGCCGACCGAGCCGCTGGATGGTAGATTTTGCGATGTTTTTGTGTATTCCTTCCCTTCAGAGGGAGCGAACGCACAAATGAAGGACTTCACGTCCATATTGGCGGAGGCCATCGGCCTGATTTTCGCCGGCGATGCGGATCTGATCGAGATCATCGCGTTGTCGCTGAAGGTGACGCTGAGCGCCGTGGTCATTGCCTGCCTGATCGGCCTGCCGCTCGGCGCTGCCGTCGGCGCCTTCCGGTTCCCAGGCCGCACCCTCGTCACCATCCTGCTCAACTCGCTGATGGGCCTGCCGCCGGTTGTCGTCGGCCTGGTCGTCTACCTGGCGCTGTCCAATGCCGGCCCGCTGGGCCCCTTGCAGCTTCTCTACACCCCGACCGCCATGGTCATCGCGCAGACCATCCTGGTGACCCCGATCGTGGCGGCCCTGACGCGGCAGGTGATCGAGGATCTCGACACCGAATATTCAGAGCAGTTCCGCTCGCTCGGCGTCGGCCCGCTGGAGCGGATGAAAGCGCTGCTGTGGGACGCCCGCTACAGCCTGCTGACCGTGGCGCTGGCCGGTTTCGGACGCGCCGTCGCCGAAGTCGGCGCCGTGATTATCGTCGGAGGCAACATCAACCACGTTACCCGGGTGATGACGACGACGATCGCGCTGGAGACGTCGAAGGGCAACCTGGAGCTGGCGCTGGCGCTCGGCGTCGTGCTGCTGGTCATCGCCGTCATGGTCAATGCCGCCGTCATGGGACTGCGGGCCTCGGCCGTGAGGTCCGCCTATGCGTGAAGCGCTGCAGACCTTGAGCGAACCGCTGACGGAGGTCCCGGACGCCTCGCGCCCGCCCCTTGCCGAACCTTTGCTCAGCGGGCGCGGGCTGACGCTGGAGATCGGCGGACGGCGGCTTCTCGATGCGATCGACATCGACATCCGCCCCGGCCGGAGAACCCTGGTCATGGGAGCGAACGGCGCCGGAAAGAGCCTGTTGCTGCGGGTGCTGCACGGGCTCGTCTCGCCCACCTCGGGCCACGTGCACTGGCGCGGCCGGCCACTCGACAAGGCGGCGCGACGCGCCCAGGCCATGGTCTTCCAGCGGCCGGTGATGCTGCGCCGGTCTGTCGTCGCCAACCTTTCCTTCGCGCTCGGTGTGCGCGGCCTGCGTGGTGCCGAGCGCGGCCGGCGCATCGCCGAGGCGCTGGAGCAAGCCCGCCTCGGCGACCTGGCACGGCGGCCGGCACGCGTGCTGTCGGGCGGCGAGCAGCAGCGGCTGGCGCTGGTGCGCGCGCTCGCCTGCGACCCTGAGCTTCTGTTTCTCGACGAGCCGACGGCAAGCCTCGATCCGGCCTCGACCCAGGCCATCGAGCGCCTCGTCGACGACGCCCATCAACGCGGCGTCACCATCGTCATGGTGACCCACGATCTCGGCCAGGCCCGGCGCCTGGGCGACGATCTGGTCTTCCTGCATGGCGGCCGCGTTGCCGAAACCGGCCCGGCCCAAAAGCTGCTCGATGCTCCGGCATCGGAGGCGGCCAGGGCCTGGCTCGAGGGACGCCTCTATCTGGGCGACCCCGGCATGACGACCTGAAACGTAAAATCGAGGGAGAATGCACATGTTCCGACGTCAGTTCCTGACCATCGCCGCCGCCGGCCTGATCACGGCCGGCCTGGTCGCGCCGCTCAAGGCGGAAGAGAAATTCATCGTCGTCCAGTCGACGACCTCGACGCAGAATTCCGGCCTGTTCGAGTTCATGCTGCCGAAATTCACGGAGAAGACCGGCATCGAGGTGCGCGTCGTGGCGGTGGGCACCGGCCAGGCGATCAAGAACGCGGCCAATGGCGACGGCGACGTGCTCTTCGTCCATGCCAAGCCGGCGGAAGAGAAGTTCGTTGCCGACGGCAACGGCGTGAAGCGCTTCGACGTGATGTACAACGATTTCGTCATCGTCGGCCCGCCATCCGATCCGGCCGGGGTCGCCGGCTCCAACAACGTCACCGATGCGCTCCAGAAGATCGCGAAAGCCGAAGCTCCCTTCGCCTCGCGCGGCGATGACAGCGGCACGCACAAGGCGGAGCTGCGCCTGTGGAAGGCGGCCGGCATCGACGTCAAGGGCGCATCGGGCGGATGGTACCGGGAGACCGGTTCGGGCATGGGCGCGACGCTCAACACCGGTACGGGCATGGGCGCCTATATCATGACCGACCGCGCCACCTGGATCTCCTTCGGCAACAAGGGCGAGTACAAGGTCGCCGTCGAGGGCGACGACAAGATGTTCAACCAGTACGGCATTATCCTGGTCAGCAAGGACAAGCACCCGAACGTCAAGGCCGACCTCGGTCAGCAGTTCGTCGACTGGGTGGTGTCGAAGGAAGGCCAGCAGATCATCGCTGACTACAAGATCGACGGCCAACAGCTGTTCTTCCCGAACGCCGCACCGAGCGGCAGCTGATCCCTCACGGAGGTCCGGACCGGCGCCGCTTGCGCCGGTCCGATCAACGTCACATGCGGGAGACATCAGGAATGCTGAGGCACATCGCGGCCGCGACCTTGCTTGTCGCGGCAATCACGGGAATTTCGCAAGCCATGGCGGAGACCACCGTCAGACTGCACGCAGCCGGCAGCCTCAAGGCCGCGATGGGCGAGGTCGCCGACGCCTTCGAGGCGGGGCACGCGGCCACGGTGATGCGCGCCTTCGGCCCCTCAGGCCTGCTGCGCGAGCGGATCGAGGGCGGAGAGGCGGCCGAGGTCTTCGCCTCCGCCAACATGAAACATCCGACAACGCTTGCCGCTGCCGGCAAGGCGGCCCCGGTCGTGCTCTTCGCCCGCAACAGGCTTTGCGCACTGGTGCAACCCGGCATCGAGACAGACACATCGAGCCTGCTCGAAACGATGCTGCGCGAGGACATCCGCGTTGGCACCTCGACACCGAAGGCCGATCCGTCCGGCGACTATGCCTTCCAGGTCTTCGACAAGGCCGAGGCGCTCGCGCCCGGCGCGACGGCAGCCTTGAAGGCCAAGGCGCTGCAGCTGACCGGAGGCAAGACCAGCGAGAAAGCGCCGGAAGGGCGCAACACCTATGGCTGGGTGATGGACAGCGGCAAGGCGGACATTTTCCTGACCTATTGCACCAACGCGCTGCTGGCGCAGAGCGAGGTGCCGTCCCTTGCCATCGTGCAACTTCCGCCCCAGCTCTCCGTTGGCGCCGACTACGGCCTGACCGTGATGGACGGCGCCTCGCAGGAGGCCTGGGCGCTGGCGCTGCACATCCTGTCGCCGGCCGGACAGGCGATCCTGGCGAAATACGGTTTCGACGCGCCGGGCGTCACGCAATAGCGCCGCGGCCACACGCAGCACCAGCCGGAGGACCGGGATGACGCGCCTGCAACATGCGGTTCTCGGGCTCGCCGCGCTGGCAACGGCTGCACTTGTGGCCATCGTCACGGCCCCTCCCCCGGCACAGGCGCGGACCATCGTGGATTCGGCCGGGCGCAGCGTCGAGGTGCCCGACACGGTCACGCGGGTCTTCGCCGCCGGGCCGCCGGCCTCCATCCTCGTCTACGCGCTGAAGCCCGACGCCCTGCTCGGCTGGCCGAGGGCGATCCGCGGCGAGGAACGCCCCTATATCGCGCCGGCCTATCGCGACCTGCCCGAGACGGGGCGGCTGACCGGGCGCGGCGGCGAGGCCAACCTGGAGCGGGTCCTGGCGCTGAAGCCGGACCTGATCATCGATTTCGGCTCCGTGCGCGACACCTATGTCGATCTCGCCAACCGGGTGCAGGAACAGACCGGCATCCCCTATATCCTGGTCAACGGCCGGTTCGAGGAAACGGCAGATTCGCTGCGACTGGTCGGACAGGCACTCGGCGTTGCGGAACGCGGCGAGATGCTTGCCCGCGATGTCGAGGTGACCTTCGCCGAACTCGATGCGATCCTTGCCGACGTGCCGCAGGAAAGCCGACCGCGCGTCTATCTCGCCCGCGGCCCGGACGGGCTGGAAACCGGCATGAAGGGTTCGATCAACACCGAGATCATCGAGCGCGCCGGCGGCCGCAACGTCGCCGAGGCGCCCGGCCAATACGGTCTGGTGCGAGCCTCGCCGGAACAGGTCATCCTCGCCAATCCCGACACGATCATCACCTGGGACCGCAACTTCCACCGCGCCGTCTGGTCGGATCCCCTGTGGGCCGGGATCGAGGCCGTGCAACGAAAACGCGTCTACCTCTCGCCAACCGCACCCTTCGGCTGGATCGACCGGCCGCCCTCTCTCAACCGGATGATGGGGCTGAAGTGGCTCGCCGGCCTGTTCTATCCCCAGCGCTGGCAGGGCGAACTGCGCGAGGAGGCGCGCGCTTTCTACCGGCTCTGGTACCATGTCGACCTTTCGAAGGGCGAACTGGACGGGCTTCTGGAATGGGCGAGCGGGCGCGCACCTTGACGAGGGACGGATTTCGGCGCGGTGCAGGCAGGGGCACGATCGGCCTGCTCGTCGCGGCCGTGGCCTTGCTGTCGATGGGCGCCCTGCTCGTCGGCCCCTTCCCGCTCGGCCCTTTCGAGGCGATCGGCCGGCTGCTCGACGCGATCGCCGGACGTGACGCGGCTGGGGACGCGGCCACCACCGTACTCGTCTCTATCCGCCTGCCGCGTATCGCCGGCGCATTGCTGGTCGGCGCCGCCCTCGCCGCCGCCGGCGCCTGTTATCAGACGCTGTTCCGCAATCCGCTTGTCTCGCCCGACATTCTGGGCGTCTCCGCTGGAGCCGGGCTCGGCGCGGTGCTCGGCATCTTCCTGTCGCTGCCGGTCGCAGCGATCCAGTTCATGGGTTTTGCCGGCGGGCTCGGTGCGGTGGCGCTGGTGGGCTTCGTCGCCGCCGCCATCCGCCATGGCGACCGGACGCTGATCCTGGTGCTGGCCGGCGTCGTGGTCGGTGCCCTGACGGGAGCGGCAACCTCGCTGCTGAAGGTTCTGGCCGACCCTTACGACCAGCTTCCGGCGATCACTTTCTGGCTGCTCGGCTCGCTCGCCGGGGTGAAGGGCGAGGACATCTGGCCGGCGGCCCCCGTGGTTCTGGCGGGCCTGGTGCCGCTGGTGCTGCTGCGCTGGCGCATCAACGTGCTGTCACTCGGCGACGAGGAAGCACGCGCCCTCGGGATCGAGGCGGCACGGCTGCGGCTCGCGGTCGTCGTCTGCGCGACGCTGGTCACCGCCAGCGTCGTCGCCATTGCCGGCGTCGTCGGCTGGGTCGGGCTCGTCATCCCGCATATCGCACGCATGCTGGTGGGTCCCGGCTTCGGCCGGTTGTTGCCGGTCGCCGCCCTGCTGGGCGCCGCCTATCTTCTCGTCGTCGACACGCTGGCGCGCACGATTTCCTCCGTCGAGGTGCCTCTCGGCATTCTCACCGCCGTTGTCGGCGCACCGTTCTTCCTGTGGCTGCTCGCGCGCGGACGGCGGGCCTGGGCATGAGGATCGAGGCGCGCAACCTGGACACGGGCTATTCCGGCCATCCGGTCGGCCACGGCCTTTCGATCCTGGCCGAGAGCGGCTCCGTGCTCTGCCTGCTCGGGCCCAACGGATCCGGCAAGACGACGCTGTTCAAGACCCTGCTCGGCCTGATCCCGGCGCGCGGCGGCGAGGTCCTCATCGGCGATGCCCGGCTGCAGGCCCTGCCGAGGGCGGAAGTGGCGCGCCGGGTCGCCTACGTGCCGCAGGCGCATGCGGCCCCGTTCGCCTATTCGGCCGAAGAGATCGTGCTGATGGGCAGGACCGCCCGCCTCGGCCTGCTCTCGCAGCCGGGCGAACGGGACCGCGAGGCGGCGCTTGCCGCGCTGTCGCGACTCGGCATCGCGGATCTCGCGCCCGCCGACTACACACGGCTTTCCGGCGGGCAGCGGCAACTGGTACTGATCGCCCGGGCGCTCGCCCAGGAGACCCCGACCCTTGTCATGGACGAGCCGACCGCCAGTCTCGACTTCGGCAACCAGGCGATCGTGCTGCGCGAGATCGCGGCGCTGGCGAAAAGCGGACTGACCATCATCCTTTCCACCCACGACCCCGACCATGCATTTGCAATCGGGACCCGGGTCGCGCTGTTGCACGAGGGCAACATCCTGTGCACGGGCTCTCCGGAGAAGGCGCTAACGGCTGACGCGCTTTCCACCGTTTACGGCGTGCCGGTGCAGGTCGAGCGCGCGCCGTCAGGCCGCATCACCTGCCTGCCGGATTTTGGCGACCGAACGTGAATCCGCCTCCGCGGCGTTGAAAAAAAGACGCAGGCAACGGAATTATACTCCGTTCACGAAATCGTGATGTTAAGGATGCCACGTTCCAGCCAGACCTCTGCCGCATTCCTGCCGCGTTTGAAAAGCGCGCGATATCATCGCGTTAACCCCGGAATCCGATGTTCCTTTAAAAAATTGTATAAAAAGAATCCTCGCATTTGTGATCCATATTACGGTTTCGTCAGGATGTTTGAGGGAGCATGCTTGTCGTCGGACCTAGAATAGTTGGGTGACATACACCAGATCTTAAGCTTACCGACATTCAGGCGCCCACCGGCCAAAGAACCGGGGACGCCATGCCCTGGGAGGCGACGAATGTTTAAATATATGAAGAATTTAGTTGCAATAAAGTCACGTGCCGCGACGGCAGTCGCGCTGAGGCTTGCGCTCGGACTGTCCGGCGGTATCGCCGGCGCCGAAACGCTCTCGGCCCGCGTCAGCGGCGCGGAGGCCGTCCTGCAGAAAAGCGACAGGGAAACCTTCGTCATCCCGGAGGACCGCCTGGCCGTGACGCTCGGCACCCCGCAAGGGAGCGACGAGGATGGCTCCTACGCGATCTGGGTCGGCGAGGTCGAACGCAACGGACGCAAGATCGTCTGGGTCGAACTGATCGACGACCATGGCGAGGTCATCTATGACAGCGAGGTCTCCCAGAACGAGACCCATCTGCTGCCGGACGGACGGGCCGTCGTCGTGCGAGCGCTCGGCGATGCCGAGACGGGCGGCGTCAAGGTCGCCAAGGCGGACCAGTCCCGGGTCGCGCCCGATGCCCGCCTCGTGGTAACGCGCCGGGTCGTCGACGATCCCTCCCTGCAGACGGCGATCGAGTTCATCGAACAGTCGCCGCGCGAGGAACAGAGCACGATGATGCGCATCGCCACCTTCGGCCAGGCGATCTGGGCATCCATCGTCGCCAGCCTGACCGCCGCCGCGGATGGCGTGATGGTGGCCTGGAACTGGATCACCGAGCCGTTCCGCGCCTGACGCCTCGCGCCGATATATAAGGCCGCACGCCTCCGGGCGAGCGGCCTGCCCCTCCCCGCAAGAAACCCGACCGTCACGCAAAAACGGCGTACACCCCGTCGCAAATCCGGCAAGGCCAGGCTCAGCTTCCCCGCACCTGCACCTCCCGTGACAAACACAGGCCTCCCATCCCGACCACGTCAGGCCGCCCCGGAACCGCTGTTTCCGGGGCGGCTTTTTCGCATCCGGCGCCACGGTCTCGGCGGCATACGGCCAAAAGGCGAAACCGCTAATCCATCAACGCGGAATGACCGTAAGGAGTAGGCAAACCTGCCAGCACCGACCGGAACCCGCCGACCAATGCCAGACACCGACCGCTCCGCCCCGATCCTCGTGTGGTTCCGCGACGATCTTCGGCTCGACGACAACCCGGCGCTTGCCGCCGCGCTGTCGCAGAACCGTCCGGTCGTCGCGGTCTATGTGCGCGAGGACGGCTCCGGGGCACCGCGCGCTCCCGGCGGCGCATCGCGCTGGTGGCTGCATCACTCGCTGACCCGCCTGTCCGAATCCCTTGCACAGGCCGGTGTCCCGCTCGTGCTGCGGCGTGGCGCGGCACACGCGATCCTGCAAGACCTCGTTGCCGAGACAGGCGCCAGCCATATCTTGTGGAACCGTCGCTACGATCCCTCCGGCATCGCCGTCGACACGGCGCTGAAAGCCGCCTTCAGGGCGGATGGGGTCGTCGCGGAAAGTTTCAGCGCGAACCTTCTCGCCGAGCCCTGGGACGTGGCCACCGGCTCCGGCGGACCCTACCGCGTCTTCTCCCCGTTCTTCCGGGCGCTGGTGGCGCGGGGCGAACCCGCTCCGCCGCGCCCGTCCGCCCTGCCCGCCGAGGCAGGACCTCGCGAAGGCACGGCGTCGCCCGACAGCGAGACGCCCGCGAGCCTGTTTCCCCTGCCGACCCGGCCCGACTGGGCCGGCGGCCTGCGGGACACATGGGAACCGGGGGAGGCAGGCGCCCTTCGCAGACTGTCGGCGTTTCTCGACGACGGGCTGGCACGCTACGCGGCCCAGCGCGACGAGCCGGCAAGCCAGGCGACGTCGATGCTGTCGCCGCATCTGCGCTTCGGCGAAATCTCGCCGCGCCGGATCTGGCATGCGGTCGCCCATCGCGGCGCCGATCCCTCCTCCGGCATCGGCGAGCGGCAGGTGGCGAAGTTCCAGTCCGAACTCGGCTGGCGGGAATTCTCCTACCACCTCCTGTTTCATTTCCCGGACCTTGGCACCGCCAATTTCCAGCCGCGATTCGACGCCTTTCCCTGGCGCTCTGACGAAATGCAGTTGCGGGCCTGGACCAAGGGGCTGACGGGGTATCCGCTGGTCGATGCCGGCATGCGCGAGCTCTGGCATACCGGCACCATGCACAACCGGGTGCGAATGGTCGCCGCCTCCTTCCTGATCAAGCACCTGATGCTCGACTGGCGGCAGGGAGAAGCCTGGTTCTGGGACACGCTGGTCGATGCCGATCCGGCCAACAACGCCGCCAGTTGGCAGTGGGTGGCCGGATCCGGCGCCGATGCCGCCCCCTATTTCCGCATCTTCAACCCGACCACACAGGGAGAGAAATTCGACCCCGACGGCGACTACACGAAGCGCTGGGTGCCGGAGCTTTCCGGCCTTCCGCCAAAGTATCTTTTCAAGCCGCACGAGGCCCCGCGCGAGATCCTCGCTCAGGCAGGCATCCGCCTCGGCGACACCTATCCCCGGCCGATAGTCGATCACAGCACAGCGCGCCAGCGTGCCCTCGACGCCTTCCAAACCATAAAAAACGCCGCCTGAAGAAGACAAAGGACACGCAATGCGCATTGCCGTGATCGGTTCCGGTATCGCCGGAAACAGCGCCGCCTGGGCCCTGAGCGAGAGACACGACGTCACCCTTTACGAAAAGCGTGCAAGGCCGGGAGGCCACAGCGCCACCGTCGACATCGACTATGACGGCACGCCGATGGCCGTCGACACCGGTTTCATCGTCTACAACGAGCTCAACTATCCCAACCTGACGGCCCTGTTCGGGCATCTGGGCGTTGCGACGGAGGCAAGCGACATGAGCTTTGCCTTCTCGCTCGACGGCGGCCTGCGGGAATGGTCCGGCGACACGCTCAACACCGTCTTCGGCCAGCGCCGGAACATCGTATCGCCGCGCTTCATGTGGATGCTGAGGGAGATCCTGCGCTTCAACCGGCAATGCATCGAGGACCGCGCCGCCGGCGCCCTGTGCGGCCTGTCGCTGCAGGACTATCTCGCCAAGCGCCGATTCTCGCGGGAGTTCGCCAGCGACTATCTGCTGCCGATGGGCGCCGCCATATGGTCGACCCCGCCGGCCCGCATGCTGGCTTTCCCGGCGGAAAACTTCATCGCCTTCTTCGAAAACCACCGCCTGGTGCATCGCGACCGGCCGGTCTGGCGCACCGTTTCCGGCGGCAGCCGCAGCTATGTCGAGCGACTGCTGTCTCCGCTTGCCGGCAAGGTGCGCCTGGCAACCCCCGTCGCCAGCGTGACGCGTCGCGGCGAGCAGGTGCACGTCGTCGACACGAAGGGCAACGAGGATGTCTTCGACCGCGTGGTGCTGGCCGCCCATACCGACCAGACGCTGGCCATGCTCGCGGATGCCACCCCCGAGGAACGCAACATTCTCGGTGCGGTCCGCTATCGGCCCAACCAGGTCTACCTGCATCGCGACCGGGCATTGATGCCGCGCCGAAAACGCGTGTGGGCGTCGTGGAACTATCTCGCATCGAGCGATCCCGGCGCACCCTATCGCGACGCCTCGGTCAGCTACTGGATGAACCGGCTGCAGAACCTGCCCGCCGACAAGCCCCTGTTCATCAGCCTCAATCCGGTCGAGCGCCCGCGCGAGGACCTCACCTTTGCCACGTTCGAATACGATCATCCGCAATTCGATGCCGGCGCGATCGCCGCGCAAAAGGCGCTCGGGCAGATCCAGGGTGCGGGCAACACCTGGTTCTGCGGCGCCTGGTGCGGATACGGCTTCCACGAGGACGGCCTGACATCCGGCCTCGCCGCGGCGGAGGCGATCGGCAGCGAGATACCCTGGCGCCTCGACGACAACGGCGTGGCGCGCATGGCGGAGGCAGCCGAATGACCGGCAACCGGCACCGCACAACCGCGATGTCCGCGACGACGATGGCCGACAATGGCGGTCCGCCGCCGGCCGCGGCACAGCTCTACCCGGGCACCGTGATGCATGCCCGGTTGAAGCCCTTCGGTCACCGTTTCAGCTATTCCGTGTTCACCCTGCTCGTCGACATCGACAGGTTGGCGGACGCAGGCAGGATCTCGCCGCTCTTTTCCATCGGGCGTTTCAACCTGATGTCCTTCCGCGAGGCGGACCACGGCCCGCGCGACGGCAGTTCCCTGCGCGCCCATGTCGACGCGCAGCTTGCCGCGCGCGGCATCGCGACGCCGCCGGCGCGGGTACTGCTGCTGTGCTATCCGCGCATCCTCGGCTATGTCTTCAACCCGCTGTCGGTCTATTTCGCCTATGACGAAAACAACGACCTGATCGCCGTCATCTACGAGGTGCGCAACACGTTCGGCGACCTGCACACCTATGTGGAACCCGTACGCCCCGGCCAGCTCGGCCCCGAGGGAGTTCGGCAGACGCGGGCCAAGGCCTTCTATGTCTCGCCCTTCATCGACATGACCCAGACCTACGCCTTCCGGGTGCTGCCGCCGGGCGAGGCCGTGCGCGTGCGCATCCTGGAAAGCGATGCCGAGGGCCCCCTCCTTTCGGCCGCCTTCGCGGGACGGCGCCGGGAGGCGACAAGCAGAACCATCCTCTCGCTCTGCTTGAAAATCCCGTTCATGACACTCAAGATAATCGGTGGCATCCATTGGGAGGCCACCAAACTCTGGTTGAAAGGGGCCCCCTTCCACTCGCCGTCACGACGTCCAAGGACCGTACTGCGCAACACTGCGATCCCCAGGGTCTGACGCGCCCCGGCTGTGTGACGAGGTTTGACATGTCGACTGCGATTGCACTCACTCCCGACAATGCCCGCCAGGCACTGGCCGGACTTCCCCGGCTCGCCCGGCTCGGCATGCGTGTCGCGCTGAACCTGAAGGTCGGCTCGCTCACGATCGAAACGCCTGAGGGCCGGCTGTTCCTGGTCCAGGGCCAGCAACCCGGCCCCGATGCCGATGTGAAGATCCATTCTTGGCGCTTCATCCGCCGCCTCCTGAGCGGCTCCGACATCGGTGTGGGCGAAAGCTACATGATGGGCGAATGGACCAGTTCCGACGTTACGACGTTCCTGGAACTGTTCTGTCGCAACCGCGACGCCACCGCCGACATGCTGCGCGGCAGCCCGCTGTTCCGCATGATGATCCGCGTGCGCCACTGGCTGAACCGCAACACGCGGACGGGATCGCGGCGCAACATCTCCGCCCATTACGATCTCGGAAATGCCTTCTACAAGGAATGGCTCGACCCGACGATGACCTATTCCTCGGCGCTGTATGACGGCGGCGTCAACGACCTGGAACAGGCGCAGCGGCGCAAGTACCGGGCGCTGGCGGAGGAAACCGGAATCAACCCGGACCACCACGTGCTGGAGATCGGCTGCGGATGGGGCGGGTTCGCCGAGTATGTCGCCGGCGAGATCGGCGCCAAGGTCACCGCGCTGACCATATCGCGGGAACAGTACGATTTTGCCTGCAAGCGAATGCAGGACGGGGGCCTCAACGACCGGGTTACCGTCAAGCTCCAGGACTATCGCGACGAGACCAGCCAGTATGACCGGGTTGCCTCGATCGAGATGTTCGAGGCGGTCGGCGAGCAGTTCTGGCAGACCTACTTCCAGAAGGTGGCCGGCTGCCTGAAAGCCGGCGGCCGCGCCGGGCTGCAGATCATCACCATCCAGGACACGCTGTTCGACGACTACCGCCGCACACCCGACTTCATTCAGCGTCACGTGTTTCCCGGCGGCATGCTGCCGCCACCGGGCGCACTTGCCGACCTGGGCGAGCGGACGGGCCTCAAGCTCGCCGCCGAGCGGATCTTCGGGCATGACTATGCGCGCACCCTGGAGGAATGGCGGCAGCGCTTCTGGGCGGCCTGGCCGCGCATCAGCCCGCTGGGTTTCGACGACCGCTTCAAGCGGCTGTGGGAATTCTATTTCCACTACTGCGAGGCCGGTTTCCGGTCGGGCAATATCGACGTGCGCCAGATGATCTACGTGAAGGCGTCCTGACACGTGGCGGCAGGAGCGGGACTGACGCGCGCGGGACTGACGCGCGCGAGCCTCGCCGCCTATGCGGGTCCGGCCCTGCCGCTGGCGGCGCTGACGCTGCCGCTCTACGTGATCCTGCCGACATTCTATGCCGAGAGCGTCGGCCTGCCGCTGGCCCTGGTGGGAACCATCCTGCTCGCGGTCCGGCTGGCGGATGCGGTCTCCGATCCGCTGATCGGCCTTCTTGCCGACCGCTACCGCCCGCCGCTCGGGCGCAGGCGCGGCTGGTTCCTCGCCGCCTGCCTGCCAGCGGCGCTTGCCGCCTACATGATCCTGACCCCGCCCGAGGGCGCAGGCGGCGGCTACCTGTTGTTCTGGGGGCTGGCGCTGTCGCTCGGCTACACGGCCTCGATCATTCCCTACACCGCCTGGGGGGCGGAACTGTCCGACGATTATCATGGCCGCAGCCGCATCGCCGGCGCGCGCGAGGGGATGGTGCTTGTCGGCACGCTGATCGCCGTCTCGGTGCCCGCCATCGCCGAAGCGCTCGGCGCACCGGGCCAGGCGACGGCTCTCAAGGTGCTGGCGCTGATCGTCGCCGTCGCTCTCCCGGGCCTGACGCTCGTCGCGGTCTGGCGCCTGCCGGAGCCGCGCGACACCGGCGCCGCACTGCCGCCACTGGCGGACGGATTTCGGCAGGTGACGCGCAATCGCCCGTTCGTGCGGCTTCTCGCCGCGTTCGTCCTCAACGGGTTTGCCAACGGGCTGCCGGCGACGCTGTTCCTGTTTTTCGTCGCAAGGGCACTCGCCGCCCCGGACATGCAGGGACCGTTCCTGTTCCTCTATTTCCTGTGCGGCGTCGCCGGCGTGCCGTCGTGGCTTGCCGTCTCCCGCCGGATCGGCAAACACCGCGCCTGGTGCGTGGCGATGCTTGGCGCTTGCGCCGTCTTCGCGCTGGTGCCGCTGCTGGGGCCCGGAGACCTTGCCGGTTTTGCCGTGATCTGCGTGCTGACGGGACTGGCGCTCGGGGCGGATCTCGCCCTGCCCTCGGCCATCCAGGCCGATGTCATCGATGTCGACAGGATGGCGACAGGCACGCGGCGCTCGGGCCTTTATTTCGCGCTCTGGGGGCTTGCGACGAAACTGTCGCTGGCTCTGGCCGTCGGGCTTGCCTTTCCCCTGCTGGGGCTTGCCGGTTTCGACCCAGCCGCGGCGGACACGGTCGGCATCGGCGCGCTGGTGGCGCTCTACGCAATCGTGCCGGTGGTGCTGAAGCTTGCCGCCATCGCCCTCATGTGGAATTTCCCGCTCGGGGCGAAGGAACATGCGGAACTCGCCGCGCGGCTTGCCCGCCAGACAGGCTGACCAGCCGCCGGCCAGTCACTGATCAGTCCTTTGGGCCGGGCTTGCGCGACCATCCGGTCGAGCGCGCCATCAGCGGGAAATACAGCCGGTAGGGCAACAGCCTCAGGAATTTCAGTTGGCGGGTGAAACGTTTCGGGAAAGTGATCTCGAAGGCGGTTCCCGCAAGGCCGTCGATCAGCGCGTCGGCCGCCTCGCCAACCGGCATCAGATGCGGCATGGGAAAGGGATTGTCCTTCGTCGCCGGCGTGTCGACGAAACCGGGCGAGACCACCTGGAGGAGGATGCCGAGACGGTCGAGGTCGAACTTCATCGCCTCGGCGAGATTGATCAACCCGGCCTTGGTTGCGCCATAGGCGGCGGAGGTCGGCAATCCGCTGTAGCCGGCGACCGAGGCGACGAGCGCGATCTGACCCCGGCGACGCGGCTTCATCGCTTCGACCAGTGGCACCAGCGCGTTGGCCGTGCCCTTCAGGTTGACATCGAAGGAGGTGTGGAATGCGGCGAGATCCGGCTCGGTGCCGTCGACCGGCAGGTAGACGCCGGCATTGAGCACGGCAAGGGCGACGGGGCCGTGCTCCGCCTCGAGTTCGGCGACGATCGCGGCCATGCGCCCGGCATCCGTCACGTCGCCGGGCATGACCAGGATTTCGCCGGCGCCGCCCGCCGCGCGCGCGCGCAACGCTTCGAGAGGCCCGGCCGAGCGCGCCGTCACCGCGACTTTCCAGCCCAGCGCGACGAGCCTTTCCGCCAGCGCCTCGCCAATGCCCGAACTGGCGCCGGTGATCCAGGCAATGCCGTCCCCGGGGCGTGCGGCGCGGAGGGTCGCGTCAGCTTCGCTCATGATCGCTCCTGTCGTTTCCTACCCGTTCTACGGGCTGCAACGCGAGCGGATCGCCGGGAGGCGAGAAACACAGAGCCTTTGAGGGGCAAAAAATCTCAGCCGCGCAGGAAGGGCGCGAAGAAGCGGCCGATCGGGCCGGTCAGGCGCAGACTGCCTTCAGTGACGGCGAAACAGATGCAGTCCTCGCCCTCGTCCGCGACGGGACGGTGGTCGACATGATCGTCGGCATAGGCGACGTCGCCGCGCACATAGTGCCCCTCGCCGTCGCTGAAACCACCCTCGACGACCAGCGTCAGTTCGGTGCCGTGATGGGTGTGGGTCGGCATTGCCATTCCCGCGCGGATCCACAAAAGGCTCGCCGTGCAGCCATCCATTTCCGCGACCTTGTATTCGCGCAGGCCCGGCAGCTTGGTCTTCCAGGGAAGGTCGGCGATGTCCTTGCCGATGAAATCGGCGAGCGCCGCCGGCAGGCGGGTGTCACGCGGCGGCGCGGGCGGAGCGGCAATACGTTCGCCGAGCGGCGTGTCGAAGATCGCGGCCAGCATCGCATCTCGGTTTTCGAGCGACATCGGCGCAACGCCCTCAAGCATAGACCCGCAGGTCGCCTCCAGATCGCGAACAAAACCGCGATTGACGGGCGACAGGTCAAGATGGGAACGCACGAGCAGGCGGGCGGGCTCGGCAAGCGTTCCCGCTACATATCCGGCCAGCAACGCGTCGAAATGTTCCTGTCTCTCGTCCATTCCGTTTCAACCTTCGTCACGGCACGCGGCCCTTGCGGGGACAGCTGAGTGCCGGGCCCGTCTTAGCCGACAATGAGGCTCGCGCCAATTCCGCAAACGGCCTTGCAGCGGCGCGGTATTTGGCTTTCCCGTATCATGCTACGATGGGCGGAGCGTCGCGGATCAGCGAAAACATCATATTCCAAGCCTATGTCCACTTTGGTGATTTATCGATCAACTTTGCAGAACAGGGCCGAAAGGATTATCAACGACAGCCTTACAAATGGCACGGGATCGCTTGAAGCCCCCCCTCCCGCCACCTACCCTTTCGGCCAGCCTTGCAGGGTGTGCCGGACCATCGCGGACCGGGAACCCAGCTCCCCCTTCGAACGGACCAGAGACGACCGATGGACATCAAGACCTCCGTGATCGACGCGATCGGCAACACGCCGCTCATCCGCCTCAACCGCGCATCGGAGCTGACCGGCTGCGATATCTACGGCAAGGCCGAGTTCATGAATCCCGGCCAGTCGGTCAAGGATCGCGCGGCGCTCTTCATCATCCGTGACGCGGAGGCGCGCGGCGCGCTTCGGCCCGGCGGGGTCATCGTCGAAGGCACGGCGGGCAATACCGGCATCGGCTTGGCGCTGGTCGGCAACGCGCTCGGCTATCGCTCCGTGATCGTCATCCCGGAGACCCAGAGCCAGGAGAAGAAGGACATGCTGCGGCTGGCCGGCGCCGAGCTGGTCGAGGTTCCCGCCGTCCCCTACAAGAACCCCAACAACTACGTGAAACTCTCCGGACGCCTCGCCGAGCGCATGGCAGCGAGCGAGCCGAACGGCGCGATCTGGGCCAACCAGTTCGACAATGTCGCCAACCGGCAGGCGCATGTCGAGACGACGGGCCCGGAGATCTGGCGCCAGACGGACGGCAAGGTCGACGGCTTCATCTGCGCGGTCGGATCCGGCGGTACGCTAGCCGGCGTCGGCATGGCGCTGAAGGGCTTCAACAAGGACATCAAGATCGGCCTCGCCGACCCGATGGGAGCCGCGCTCTTCAACCATTATGCCCATGGTGAGCTGAAAGCCGAGGGCTCGTCCATTTCCGAGGGCATCGGCCAGGGCCGCATCACCGCCAATCTCGAGGGCGCGCCCGTCGACATGCCGTTCCAGATCCCCGACGAGGAAGCGCTGCCGATCGTCTTCGACCTGCTCGAGCACGAAGGCCTGTGCATGGGCGCCTCCACCGGCGTCAACGTTGCAGGCGCGATCCGCATGGCCCGCGAGATGGGACCGGGCCACACGATCGTGACGATCCTGTGCGACTACGGCACCCGCTACCAGTCGAAGCTGTTCAACCCGGATTTCCTGCGCTCCAAGAACCTGCCGGTGCCGGCCTGGCTGGAGCGGTCCAGCGGCATCACGGCACCGTTCGAAGAAGCGGTCTGATCCGTTCATGCTGCGTGACGTCGACCTCGCCGAAGCCTTCGTCGCCAACCTGCCGATCATCGCGGCCTTCACGCTGGCGCTCTACGCGCTGGCGGCTGTCTGCGCCGTGCGGGAAGTGCTGAACTCGCGCACCGCGCAAGGCTCGATCGCCTGGCTGCTGTCGCTTCTGTTCCTGCCGTTCCCGACCGCCTTCCTCTATCTCGTCTTTGGCTGGAAACGCTTCGAGGATTACGGCGAGGTGCGCGCCTATGCCGGACGGGCCACCCGGGCAGCACGCGCGGGGGAACTGCGGCTGGCCGATGCCAAGACCAGCACCAGCTGGCCGGTGCTCACCCGCATCGCGCAGATCCCGTTCCTAGCCGGCAACAGCGTCGATCTGCTGATCGACGGGCCCGACACGTTCGATTCCATTCTCGCCGGCATCGCCGCCGCCCGCCGCGAGGTGCTGGTGCAGTTCTTCATCATCCGCGACGACGGGCTGGGCCGGCGCTTCGCCGATGCCTTGATCGAACGCGCGCGGGCCGGTGTCGCCGTGCATCTGCTTTATGACGATGTCGGCAGCAAGAGCCTGCCGCGCAGCTATCGGCGAAGATTGCGCGAGGCCGGCGTCAGGGTTGCCGGCTTCAACCAGCGGCACAAGTGGCTGCGGGTGACCGGGCCGATGCGCCTCAACTACCGCAATCACCGCAAGATCGTCGTCGTCGACGGACAGAGTGCCTGGGTCGGCGGGCACAATGTCGGCGATGAATATATCGGTCTCTCGGCGGATTTCGGCCACTGGCGCGACACGCATGTGCGTGTCGACGGCCCCTCGGCCATCGCCTGCGCCCTCTCCTTCTGCGAGGACTGGCACTGGGCGACGGGAACGCCGATCCGCCCCTTCCTGCCGGTGCCGATCCCGCAACCGGGCGACGAGCCGGTGCTGGTGATGCCGACGGGGCCTGCGGATACGTTCGAGGATTGCGGCATCGCGTTCTCCGAGGCCATTTCGCGGGCTCGCGAGAGGCTCTGGATCGTCAGCCCCTATTTCGTCCCGGAAGCCGCGATGCAGACCGCCCTGCTTGCCGCCGCCATGCGCGGCGTCGACGTGCGCATCCTGCTCCCCGAGAAGGCGGATCACCGGCTGGTGTGGCTGGCCAGCTACGCCCATGCCGACGACATGGTCGACCACGGCATCAAGATCTATCGCTACACGGCCGGCTTCCTGCACCAGAAGGTCATTCTCGTCGACGACGCGCTGGCCGGCATCGGCACGGTCAATTTCGACGCCCGCTCGTTCCGGATCAATTTCGAGATCACCTTGTGGTTCACGCATGAGCGCACGATCGGCAAGGTTGCCGAGATGCTGACCCGAGACTTCAAGCAGAGCCGCGCGACGACGGCGCAGGACCTTGCGGTGCGCTCCTTCGCCTTCCGCTTCATCGCCCAGGCGGCACGGCTGTTCTCCCCGATTTTGTGACGTTGCGTCAGTTTTCGCAGGAGCCTGCGGCAGTTGATTGCCCTTGCCGATCGGATAGGGTGGCGCTCCGGCCTGAATCATCGAGGACTGCCACATGACGGAACTGCTCTTTCGCGACGATGCCTATCTGCGCAGCTGCGAGGCGCGGGTAACCGCCATCACGGAGCGCGGCGGCGTGGTCACGGACCGGACAGTCTTCTACGCGACCGGTGGCGGCCAGCCTGGCGACAACGGCCGGATCGAGCTTGCCGACGGGCAGCAGATCGAGATCGCCACCACCGTCTATGGCGAGGATCGCAGCCAGATCGTCCATGTGCCGGCGGAAGGCTCCGCCCTGCCGGCGGTCGGCGACACGGTGGTGCTGCATCTGGACTGGGAGCGGCGCTACCGCCTGATGCGGGTCCACACGGCGCTGCACCTCTTGTCCGTCGTTCTGCCCTTCCCGGTCACCGGCGGGCAGATCGGCGAGGGCGAGGGCCGGCTCGACTTCGACATTCCCGAGGCCGCCCTCGACAAGGACGAGATCGCGGCGAAGGTCAACGAGATCGCCGGCGCCGACCATGCCGTCACATCCGACTGGATCACCGACGAGGAATTGCTGGCCAGGCCGGAAATGGTCAAGACGATGAGCGTCAAGCCACCGATGGGCTCGGGCCGGGTGCGGCTCATCCGCATCGGCGATGTCGACCTGCAGCCCTGCGGCGGCACCCATGTCGGCCAGACGGCCGAGATCGGGCCGCTCGACGTCACCAAGATCGAGAAAAAAGGCCGGCAGAATCGCCGTGTCCGCATCAAGCTGGCGGACTGACGCGCAACGTCAGGCCGGCCCGACCGTTCCCACAAGAGGCAGAACCATGGCGCTTTCCCCTCTCGTTTCGACACAGTGGCTGGCGGAAAAGCTCGCCTCCCCAGACATCGTCGTCGTCAATGCCTGGCTGCCGCCAGTCGGCAAGCCGAATGCCGAGCCGGAGTACCGGGACGGCCATATTCCCGGCGCGATCTTCTTCGACGTCAACGCCATCAGCGACACGACGAGCGACCTGCCGCACATGCTGCCGCCGGCGCATGTCTTCTCCTCGATGATGCGCCGCCTGGGCATCGGCGACGGCCAGACCATCGTCGTCTACGACGGGGTCGGGCTTTATTCCGCTGCCCGCGTGTGGTGGATGTTCCGCGCCATGGGCGTGGAGCAGGTGTTCGTCCTCGACGGCGGCCTGCCGAAATGGCGGGAGGAAGGCCACCCGATCGAGGACATGCCGCCACCCCCGCGCGGCGAGCGGCATTTCACCGCAAGGCTCAACAACGGCCTCGTCGCCAATCTGGACAAGGTGGCACAGGCCCTGACGAGCGGTGCCCAGGTGCTCGACGCGCGCTCGCGGGGCCGCTTCGCCGGCACCGACCCGGAACCACGCGCGGGCCTGCGTTCGGGTCACATGCCGGGGGCGCTCAACCTGCCCTTCACCGAGCTTCTCGACGACGGCCGCATGAAGCCGGCGGACGAACTTGCAAGCGCCTTCGACGCGGCCAGCCTCGACCGCTCGCGCCCGGTGATCACCACCTGCGGATCCGGCGTCACCGCCGCGATCCTGTCGCTGGCGCTGGCCGTCACCGGCCACGACAAGGCGCCCGTCTATGACGGGTCCTGGACCGAATGGGGCGGTCGCGACGACACCCCGATTGCGACCGGCGAGGCCTGACCTTTTCCCTCAAGCGCCTGAAAAGGACGATTGCGCGACGACCGCGTGTCGGATCGCAAACAGTTCCGCTCACCCGCGCCCGTTAGGATCGGTTTTTTCAATCGAACGATAGAAGGTCGCCCGGCAAGGATGGCGGCCCGTTCCGGGAGGACCATTGAGACCATGGCCAGTGACATCGAAATTGCCCGCGCAGCCCGCATGAGGCCGATCGCCGAGATCGGCGCCAGGCTCGGCATCCCGCCGGACGCGCTGGAGAGCTACGGCTCGACCAAGGCCAAGATCCGCTCCGACTTCATCTCCTCGCTCTCCCCACGCCCGGACGGCAAGCTGGTGCTCGTCACCGCGATCAACCCGACGCCGGCCGGAGAAGGCAAGACGACCACGACCGTCGGGCTCGGCGACGGGCTGAACCGGATCGGCAAGAAAGCCGCCATCTGCCTGCGTGAACCCTCGCTCGGCCCCTGTTTCGGCATGAAGGGGGGTGCGGCCGGCGGAGGCCACGCGCAGGTGGTGCCGATGGAGGACATCAACCTCCACTTCACCGGCGACTTCCACGCCATCACCTCGGCGCACAACCTCCTCGCGGCGCTGATCGACAACCACATCTACTGGGGCAACGCGCTGGGGATCGACCAGCGCCGGATCACCTGGCGCCGCGTCATGGACATGAACGACCGGGCGCTGCGCCAGATCGTTTCCTCGCTGGGGGGCGTTGCCAACGGCTTCCCGCGCGAATCCGGCTTCGACATCACCGTCGCCTCAGAGATCATGGCGATCCTGTGCCTGGCGGGCGACCTTGCCGACCTGCAGACGCGACTGGGCAACATCATCATCGGCTACCGGCGCGACCGCACCGCCGTGACGGCGCGCGATCTGGAGGCCGACGGCGCAATGACCGTATTGCTGAAAGAGGCGATGCAGCCGAACCTGGTGCAGACGCTGGAGAACAATCCCGCCTTCATCCATGGCGGCCCCTTCGCCAATATCGCGCATGGCTGCAACTCGGTGATGGCGACGAAGACGGCGCTGAAGCTCGCCGACTATGTCGTCACCGAAGCCGGCTTCGGCGCCGATCTCGGAGCGGAGAAATTCTTCGACATCAAGTGCCGCAAGGCCGGCCTGTCGCCCTCCGCCGTCGTCATCGTCGCCACCATCCGGGCCCTGAAGATGAATGGCGGCGTCGGCAAGGACGCGCTCGGCAAGGAGGACGTGGCGGCGCTGACACGCGGCTGCGTCAATCTCGGCCGCCACATCGAGAACCTGCGCCTGTTCGGCGTACCAGTCGTCGTGGCGATCAACCACTTCGTCTCCGACACGGATGCGGAAGTGGCCGCGATCCAGGCCTATGCGGCCGAACAGGGCGTTGCGGCGGTGCTCTGCCGGCACTGGGCGGACGGGTCGGCCGGGACGGAAAAGCTAGCCGAAAAGGTCGTCGAGATCGTCGAGGCGGACACCGCCCGCTTCGCGCCCCTTTACGAAGACGCGCTGCCGCTGTTCGACAAGATCGAGACGATCGCCCGCAAGATCTACCGGGCGGGCGAGGTCGTCGCCGACAAGTCGGTGCGCGACCAGCTCGCCAAATGGGAGGCGGACGGGTTCGGCCATCTGCCGGTCTGCATGGCCAAGACGCAGTATTCCTTCTCCACCGACCCGAGCCTTCGCGGCGCACCGGAAGGTCATGCGGTGCCTGTGCGCGAGGTCCGGCTTTCCGCCGGCGCCGGCTTCATCGTCGCCATCTGCGGGGAGATCATGACCATGCCGGGCCTGCCCAAGGTGCCGTCCGCCAATCATATCCGGCTCGACGACAATGGCCAGATCGAGGGGCTGTTCTAGACGAGAGCGAGAGAAGCCGCGTATCCGGACATTTCCGACACCTTGAAGTTCTCTTTTTGTTCCTATCAGCTATACTCCTTCGCACTGCAAGCCGGAGGAGGACGGTCATGACCGGGCAACAGGAGAAATTCACGCGACTGAAGGCGCTGCACGCGCAGGACGGCGCCTTCATCATTCCCAACCCGTGGGATGCCGGTTCCGCGCGCCTTCTGGCCAGCCTCGGCTTCGACGCCCTTGCCACCACCAGCGCCGGATATGCCTTCTCGAAGGGAAAACGGGATTCCTTTGCCGGGCTTGGCCGAGAGGAACTCCTGGAGAATGCCGCGGAGATCGTCGCCGCGACGGACCTGCCCGTTTCCGCCGACCTTGAGGACGGTTTCGGCCCGGCGCCGGAAACCTGTGCGCAAACGATCCGCCTTGCCTGCGATGTCGGCCTCGTCGGCGGTTCGATCGAGGATGCGACGGGCGATCCGGATGCCCCGATCCACGCGTTTTCGCTTGCGGTCGAGCGCGTTCAGGCGGCGGCCGAAGCCGCCCGCGACCTGCCTTTCGTGCTGACCGCAAGGGCCGAGAATCACTTGTGGGGGAGGCCTGACCTCGACGACACGATCCGGCGGCTTCAGGCCTTTTCGCAAGCTGGCGCGCATGTCCTCTACGCCCCCGGTCTTCCCGATATTGAGGCGATCAGAACGGTCTGCGGCGCCGTGGACAAGCCGGTCAACGTGGTGATGGGCTTGAGGGGCAAGAGCTATTCCCTCGCGGAGCTGGCGGCAGCCGGCGTGAAACGCATCAGCGTCGGAGGATCGTTCGCGCGGGCCGCATTGGGGGCGTTGATGCGTGCGGCAGAGGAGGTGAAAACGTCGGGCACGTTCACCTATGCCGACGATGCCCTTCCCGACGCGGTCGCCAGCCGGTTGATGTCTCAGGAAAGGCCCGCCACCCGGTCGTGAGGGGCGAGCCAGTGGGTAGACGCCTCACCCCGGCATGACGGGAGAGCGTGTCTCCCTCACCCGCCGAGGCTGGCGGAAACGACGAGGTCGGCAGCGGCCGGCGAACAGGCGATCGGCGTGTCGTGCAGGATGGCAAGCCGGGTCAGCGCCATCAGGTCGACATCGCTGGCGTGGTGGCCATGCGGGTCGGCGAAGAAGACCACCGCGTCGAGCTCGCCCGTGGCGATCAGCGCGCCGAGCTGCTGGTCGCCGCCGTGGGAGCCGCGCTGCAGCCGCTGGATGGCAAGGCCCGGCACGGCGTCGAGCAGCATGGCGCCGGTGCCCCCCGTCGAGATCAGCTTCTGACGGCGCAGGATGTCGGCGTGGCGCGCCACCCAGGCGCGAAGATGCGACTTGCGGGCGTTATGGGCGACCAGCGCGATGCGCCGCGGCGCGGTCGACATGCGCCGGGCAGCGAGCGTCAGCGACAGGATGGCGCGCACCTGGGCCCCAAGCCCCTCTTCCGTGGTGGCGAACTGGCCCTTGAGCGCGGCCGTGCCGACGGTGAAGCCCGCAGCGCCGGCTTCCGCCACTTGGGCGATCCGCTCCGCCCGGTCGATGCTGCCGGCCATGATCACCGGCTTGTCGCAGGCGGAGCACACGCTGCGCATCAGCTCCGGCACGTTGCCGGCGAAGCGGTAGGCGAGCAGGTCGAGACCGTGCACGCTTTCCAGCTCGGTGAGCGCGCGGGCGCTTTGCGTGATCGTTTCGACCGATCCGGCAAGAACGCTCGGATGGCCGACGATCTCGCCGGGAAACGGATAGTAGCGGATCGGATGGGCCTTCAGCATCGGCGCGACCTCGGCGGCGCGCGTGCCGCCAAGCAGGCAGTCCACCTCCAGCCCGATGGCCGCGCGCGCCGAGCGCAACTCGCTTTCCGCATCGAGGCTGACCACCTCCAGATAGACGCGTCCGCCCGCCTCGCGGATATCGCGCGCCAGAGCCTTCAGTTCGTCGAACGGCAGGCCGACATCCTTGAAGCCGATGTGACGGGCGCCACCTGCCAACACCTCCTCCAGCCGCGCCCGGGCGTCGGGAACCGTGCTGTCGTCCTCGGTCAGCATGAAGATGAAGTCGAAGGCCATCGCCGGTTCCGTTTCTGTCTGTCAGGCCTGTATCGGCACCCGTCACGGTACGCCTGTCGCTCCCGCGACTCCGCATGTCGCATTGGAGATATCGACGGGAGCCGGCTCAAACCAGTGTACTTGGAGCACCGGCCCAGTAGGGCATGGAGCCTTTCCCTCGCGCAAGTGGAGCGCCGGATGTCGGAAGAAGACGATCTCGATCTCAGGTCGCTGTCGGACGAAGACCTCGTCGAGCAAATGCATGACGATCTTTATGACGGTCTCAAGGACGAGATCGTCGAGAGCGTCAACATCCTGCTGGAGCGCGGCTGGACGCCCTACGCGATCCTCACGGACGCCCTTGTGGAGGGCATGCGCATCGTCGGCGTCGATTTCCGCGACGGCATCCTGTTCGTGCCCGAAGTGCTGATGTCGGCCAACGCCATGAAGGCGGGCATGGGCATCCTGCGGCCTCTGCTCGCGGAAACCGGTGCGCCGAAGGTCGGCAAGATGGTCATCGGCACGGTCAAGGGCGACATCCACGACATCGGCAAGAACCTCGTCTCGATGATGATGGAAGGCGCCGGTTTCGAGGTGATCGACATCGGCATCAACAATCCGGTGGAGAACTACCTGGCCGCCATCGAGGAGCACAAGCCGGACATCCTCGGCATGTCCGCCCTTTTGACCACCACCATGCCCTACATGAAGGTTGTCATCGACACGATGGTGGAAAAGGGCATCCGCGACGACTACATCGTCATGGTCGGCGGCGCCCCGCTCAACGAGGAGTTCAGCCAGGCGGTCGGTGCCGACGCCTACGGACGCGACGCGGCCGTGACGGTGGAACTCGCCAAGGAACTGATCGCCCGCCGGCACAACCAGTTGGCGGCACGCGCGGGATAAAGGCCATGCTTTCGGCCGAACAGGCAGACCGGATCGCCGACGCATCCCTCGCGGATGCGTCGCTTGCCTGCGAGAAAGTGCTGGTCATCGCCTGCGGCGCGCTGGCAAACGAGATCCTCGCCGTCACCCGCGCCAACGGGCTGTCGCATGTGGAGCTGCAATGCCTGCCGGCACAGCTCCACAACCGCCCGGAAAAGATCCCCGAGGCCGTGCGCCGGGCGATCCACACCGCACGCCCCGCCTATCGCCGCATCCTCGTGGGCTATGGCGATTGCGGCACCGGCGGCCTGCTCGACAAGGTGATCGCCGAGGAAGGCGTCGAGCGCATCGAAGGCGCCCATTGCTACGCCTTCTTCGCCGGCCTCGACATCTTCGACCAGGAAGCCGAAGTCGCGCCCGGCACCTTCTATCTCACCGATTTCCTTGCCCGCCATTTCGAGACGCTGGTCGTGCGGCCGCTCGGCCTCGACGACCATCCCGAACTGCGCGACGCCTATTTCGGCAACTACACGCGGCTGCTCTACCTGGAGCAGGCCCCCGATCCGTCCATCGAGGCGCGGGCGCGCGCCGCGGCCGAGCGGCTCGGCCTTGCCTATGACTTCCGACCGACCGGCTACGGGTTGCTGGAAACGACCTTGAAGCGCCTGGCAGGCTGACCTCCGCTTTCCCCGGACCTGTTGCAGATGCGTCATTGTGCCCGAAATGGCCCGTGATAGAGATCTCTCCCCGACGGCCAGGGCAGGTGGTGCGGCGACAGCCGCAGGCTCCGCGCGACCATCGGTTCCAGGGACCCTGGCCCTTTTCCTCTCGCGACGCGCGACACAGGACGATCTCCGTGACCAATTTTTTCGAGACCCCCTTCAAGGGCAAGCTGCTCAGCGAGCAGGTGACGAACCCCAACATCGCCGTCGGCCGCTACAGCTACTATTCCGGCTACTACCACGGCCATTCGTTCGACGATTGCGCCCGCTACCTGATGCCGGACAGGGACGACGTCGACCGGCTGATCGTCGGCAGCTTCTGTTCGATCGGGACGGGCGCGACCTTCATGATGGCCGGCAACCAGGGGCACCGGCCGGAATGGGTCTCCACGTTTCCGTTCTTCTTCATGTCCGAGGAACCCGCCTTCGCCAATGCTGAGCTCGGCTATCTGCCGGCCGGCGACACGGTGGTGGGCAACGATGTGTGGATCGGCGCGGAAGCGCTGATCATGCCCGGCATCCGCATCGGCGACGGCGCGATGATCGGAAGCCGGGCGGTCGTCACCAGGGACGTTGCCCCCTACTCCATCGTCGCCGGCAATCCCGCGCGCGAGATTCGCAAGCGCTTCTCCGACGAGGAGATCGCGATGCTGCTGGAAATGGCGTGGTGGGACTGGCCGATCGAGCGCATCGAGCGGGAAATCCGGACCCTGTGCTCCGTCGACATTGCAGGCCTTCATGCCCGCTGGAAGGCGGAGGCGGCAGACGCTGTACCCGACTGACGCCGCCGCATGCGGCCAAGACATCCCGATCGCGGCGCATTCTGCACGCCCGTCCGCTCCGAAAGGTCCGGGCGGGCGTTTCGCCTTTCCGCCCCGTCTGCGGCTTTACAGTCTTCGCCGGAACAGGATGCGGCGAAAAAGCGACCAGCCACGCGCGGATACTTTGCACCCAAGAATAACCGCAGCGACATCGCTGTCGTTTTCAGGACCGCCCGTGTCGTCTGTGCACCGATGAGCTTGGCGCGCGAAGGCATCATGATGCTTGAAAGGCGCCGGTTGGCGGCGCCGGAACGCGTGTTCGGAGCGGCGCCGTGGCGCAGAAAACCATCGTCTACTGGCGGGACATACCGGCGCAGGTGCTGGTCAAGGCCGGCCGAAAGAGCGCCCGCCGGGAACTGCCCGAACAGTTCATCCAGGCGATCGACCGCTGCGCCATGCGCGTCGGCGCGAAGGACAGCGACGCCTATCTCGCCGAATGGCGGCGCGGCGACCCGCAGCCCGTCGGCGACGACCTGGAGGCAGAGGCGGAGATCGCGCTTCGCGACCTGCTGGCCGTCTATCCCGCCGACCGTCTCAAGGCTCTCGTGCTGGCCCAGGGCCACGACACGACCCGGGACGGTGCCGGCTCCTCTTCCCCCGAGACCTCGCATACGGGACAAGCGACATGACGGATCCCCGCCTGAACCATCTGGGCTGCTTCGCCGCCTCGACCGAAATGTCGCCGCGCCAGGTGGTCGACAAGCCCGAATTGCTGTCGCTCGTTCCGACCGGGACCAGGGTCTATCTGACCGACCTCGGCAATGTCG
This sequence comes from Stappia sp. MMSF_3263, assembly GCF_030733745.1. Taxonomy (GTDB): domain Bacteria; phylum Pseudomonadota; class Alphaproteobacteria; order Rhizobiales; family Stappiaceae; genus Stappia. The sequence goes on from NZ_JASHIK010000021.1 coordinate 71,162, forward strand.
GCGAGGACGATATCATCCGCGCCGCGCGCCGCGTCACCGATGCCGGTCTCGTCGCCGTGCCGCACATGGCGGCGCGCCGCTATGCTTCCTTCGCCGCCTTTGAAACACGGTTGACCCGGCTGGTGGCGGAAGCCGGCGTGCGCGACGTGCTGGCGGTGGCCGGCGAGGCGCCCGCGCCCGGCCCGATCCGTTCCTCGGTCGACATGATCGAGACCGGCCTGTTCGACCGGCTCGGCATAGAGCGCATCGGCGTTGCCGGTCACCCGGAGGGGGCGCCCGACATCCCGCGCGAGACGATCCGCGCGTTCCTGATGCGCAAGCACGAGCTTGCCGAGCAGAGCGATGCCCGCTTCCACATCGTCACCCAGTTCGGGTTCGACCCGCACAAGGTCAATCTCTGGCTCGACGAGATCGCCGGCTGGGGCAACCGCTTCCCCGTCCATATCGGCGTCGCCGGCCCGGCCAAGATGACGACGCTGATCAAGTACGCCGCCTTTGCCGGTGTCGAGAACTCCCTCGCCTTCCTCAAGAAGCGCGGCGGAGCAGTGGTGTCGATGCTCGCGGGCTACGACCCCGAGACGATGCTGGCGCCGCTGGAAGCGCGCGTGCAGACGCGCCCGCACACCCAGCTCCAGCAGATCCACGTATTCCCCTTCGGCGGGTTGACCAAGACCGCCGACTGGCTCGCTGCCCGCGGCAGCTGGTCCTATACCGGCGCCGGCTCCCATCCGTTTCCTGCAGAGGTAGCGCAATAATGACCAGAACCATCGTGGCCTCGGCCACGCGCGAGATCATCATCGGCTTCGACCAGCCCTTCTGCGTGATCGGCGAGCGGATCAACCCCACGGGGCGCAAGAAGCTCGCCGCCGAGATGGCCGCGGGCGATTTCTCGACGGTGGAACGGGACGCGCTGGCGCAGGTGGCGGCGGGCGCGACCATGCTCGACGTCAATGCCGGCGTCACCGCCGTCAACCCGAACGAGACCGAACCGCCGCTTCTGGTCAAGACGCTGGAGATCGTGCAGGGGCTGGTGGACGTGCCGCTGTCGATCGACAGTTCGGTGACGGCCGCGATCGAGGCGGGCCTCAGGGTCGCCAAGGGCCGGCCGCTGGTCAATTCCGTCACCGGCGAGGAGGAGAAGTTAGAGGCAATCCTGCCGCTGGTGAAGAAGTACAACGTGCCGGTGGTTGCCATCTCCAATGACGAGACGGGCATTTCGGAAGACCCGGACGTACGCTTCGAGGTCGCGCGGAAGATCGTCCAGCGCGCCGCCGACTACGGCATTCCGGCGCATGACATCGTCGTCGACCCGCTGGTCATGCCGATCGGCGCGATGGGAACGGCCGGCCGTCAGGTGTTCCAGCTGCTGCGCCGGCTGCGCGAGGAGCTGAAGGTCAACACGACCTGCGGCCTCTCCAACATCTCCTTCGGCCTGCCGCACCGGCACGGCATCAATGCCGCCTTCATCCCGATGGTGATCGGCGCGGGCATGACCAGCGCGATCATGAACCCCTGTCGTCCGCAGGAAATGGAGGCCGTACGCGGCGCCAATGTCCTGACCGGCAATGACCCCAACTGTTCCGACTGGATCATGACCTATCGCGACTACAAGCCGGGTACGGAGGCCGGACCGGCGGCGGCGGCTCCGGGCGGCGGCTCCGGACGGCGCGGCGGGCGCGAGGGACGCAGGCGGGCGAGCGTCTGAGCAGGCGCAATCGGCTCCCGACGACAAGGTGAAGGCAGAAACGCGCGCATGAGTGAAACTCCCGGAACGGCGAGGGTCGTCTTCCAGCCGAGCGGCCGGCGGGGAAATTTCCCTGTCGGCACGCCTCTGCTCGATGCTGCGCGCACGCTCGGCGTCTATGTGGAATCGGTCTGCGGCGGGCGCGGCATCTGCGGCCGCTGCCAGGTCTCGGTCTCCGAAGGCGCCTTCGCCAAGGAAAAACTGACGAGCTCGGCCGACCACCTGGGCCCCGTCACCGAGGCCGAGGCCCGCTACGCGCAGCTGCGCGAGCTTGCCAGCGATCGCCGCCTCTCCTGCCAGGCGACGATCCAGGGCGACATGGTGGTCGACGTCCCGACCGACGCCCAGACCAATCGCCAGGTGGTGCGCAAGCGCGCCGAAAACGTCACGATCGCCCCCGACAGCACTGTCCGACTGGTTGCGGTTACCGTCAGCGAACCTGACATGGAGCAACCGCTTGGCGATGCCGACCGGCTGCTGGAGGCACTTGTCGCGGAAAGCGGCGAGAGCGGTCTTGCCCTCGACCCCGCCCTGCTGCCACGCGTCCAGGCGATCCTGCGCAAGGGCGACTGGCGCGTCACCGCCGCGATCTGGCGGGACGATACCCACCCGCCACGCGTCATCGCGCTGTGGCCGGGCGACAAACAGACCGTCTACGGGCTTGCCGTCGATATCGGCTCGACCACCATCGCCGCGCATCTGTGCGACCTGCGCAACGGGCGCACCGTGACCTCCGCCGGCACATCGAACCCGCAGATCCGCTTCGGCGAGGACCTGATGTCGCGGGTTTCCTATGTGCAGATGAACCCGGCGCGCCTGCCGGATCTCGTTGCCACCGTGCGCGCCGCCGTCGACGCGCTGGTGGCCAAGCTCGTCGCCGATGTGGGCGCGACGCGCGAGGACGTGGTCGACGCGGTCTTCGTCGGCAACCCGATCATGCATCACCTCTTCCTCGGCATCGACCCGACCGAGCTTGGCGGCGCGCCCTTCGCGCTGGCGGTGTCGGGCGCGGTGCATACGCGCGCTGTCGATGTCGGGCTGGAGCTCAATCCCGGCGCACGGGTCTACATGCTGCCTTGCATTGCTGGTCATGTCGGCGCGGACGCCGCCGCGGCCGCACTCTCCACTCGCCCGTTCGAGGCCGAAGCCATGACGCTCGTCGTCGACATCGGCACCAACGCGGAAATCCTGCTCGGCAATCGCGAACGGCTGCTCGCGGCGAGCTCGCCGACCGGACCCGCCTTCGAGGGCGCCGAGATCTCCTGCGGCCAGCGCGCTGCGCCCGGCGCCATCGAGCGCATCCGCATCGACCCGGAAACGCTGGAGCCGCGCTTCAAGGTGATCGGTCTCGACGAGTGGTCGGACGACCCGGAATTCGCGGAAAAGAAGGACCAGGTCGGCGTCACCGGCATTTGCGGATCGGGCATCATCGAGGCGGTGGCCGAGCTCTATCTTGCCGGCGTCATCACCACCGACGGGCTGATCGACGGTGCACTTGCGGCGCGCTCGCCGCGTGTCGTGCAAAAAGGGCGCACCTATGCCTATGTGGTGGCGAGCGAGGGCATCGAGCTGACCATCGGGCAGACCGACATCCGGGCGATCCAGCTGGCCAAGGCGGCGCTCTATGCCGGTGTGAAACTGCTCTCCGACAAGCTCGGCAATCCGGAGATCGAGCGTATCCGGCTCGCCGGCGCCTTCGGCAGTTACATCGACACGAAATACGCGATGATCCTGGGGCTGATCCCCGATTGCGACCTCGCCGAGGTCTCGGGCATCGGCAATGCCGCCGGCACGGGCGCGCGCATGGCGCTGGTCAATCGCGGCGAGCGGCGCACGATCGAGCGGGTGGTGCGGGAGATCGAAAAGATCGAGACGGCGCTGGAGCCGAAGTTCCAGGAGCATTTCGTCAACGCCATGGCGATCCCCAACAAGGTCGACCCCTTCCCCCGCCTGCGCCAGGCGGTCACCCTGCCCGAACCGCGCCAGATGCCCGAGCCGGGAGATGGCGAAGAGGACGGAGGCCGTCGCCGCAGGCGCCGGCGGGGATAGCCGCTCAAGTTCCGGGTGACTTCAGCGAATGTCGCCGTCGAAGATCCACCGGCGCTGGTTCCAGATCTTTTCCCCGATCATGCAGTCATAGGGCGCATCGTTGCCAAGCTGGACGGGCGTGATCCGCTCGCCGCCGACATAACCGGCCGGCACGATGCGCGCCGGCTGCGCACCGGGACGGTGCCAGGGATCGCGCGGTGTACCGGGCACCAGTCCGCCGATCTCCAGCACCAGCTTGCGCCGGACAGCCTCGGCGAACTGATCCCAGCCATTGACCGGGATCATGAAGCTTGCCGGTCCCCCGATGACGCAGCGGCGATAATATTCGTCGAGATCGTCGATGCCGAAGAGCATGCCGGCACCGTCCCTGGTCATCATCGGCAATCCGTTGATGGTGATGCCCTTGCCGATCGCCCGGTCCCGTTCCAGGGTCACGGGCAAGCCCTGGTTGTTGGGCCCGTCGCCGGAGATGTCGATGACCTGGCGCTCGGACGGATATGGCGCCGCCTCGACAAGGGTGATGCCACGTGCGATTGCGCCGGAGATCGATGTGCGCCGTTCCCCCCGGCTGTCCTCCTCCAGAAGCCGGTCGGAGACCAACCGGGCATCCGCAGCCGTCTCGATCAGCGTCCAGGGCTGGATTTCGCGAGTGTGGCTGTCGGCCGCCCATTCGAAGATCGTCACGGCGATCCGTCCATGGGCACCGCCGGCTATGGCCCGCAGCACTTCCGGACTGACGATCGCCTCAGCATAACCCTTTCGCTGGATCCGCAATTCCCCGGGGGACATCGAGCGGGAGACGTCGACCGCCAGAACCAGCGCCACGTCAACGGGCGGTTGGCCGGCTTGCTGCGAAAGGACCGGCGGCGGCACGGCAAGCGCCAAGGCCGCGGCCAAGACACTCACCACGGCAGCGACAAGGGACGGGCGCGGAGTTTTCCACATTCCCCAAGGGTAGTCGAAGTGACGGCGCGCGCCACGGCAAAGTTTCGACGGCCTGGAACAGACGGCCGACGATTGCCTCCCGCGGCACGTGCGAACCGTTCACGGTCGCAGCCATCAGCCCGCTTCAGGCGCGGATTTCCGGCCTGGACCGAAACGCGGAAGGTTTTCCTCCCGCGTTCCGGTTCACACCTTCATCAGCTTGAGGGCGACCTTGTTCAATGCCTCGAGCATTGCATCGGCCGAACCGCCGGCATGTGCGCTGTCCAGAATCTGGAGGATCTCGCGGAACTGCTCCAGTTCCTTGCCCGCGACGCCAAGGGTCAGCGGCTGGTCGTCATAGGCCTCGACAAAAAGCTGAGCCGCACGGGAGACGAGAAGCCAGGCGGCCGCATTCGCCGGATCGTCGGTGATGCGGCCACGGGCGTCGCGCGCGCAGGCTTCGAAGCCGCGGACACTCGCCGCCTGTTCGTTCAGACCATTCGCAAGCTCGATGAACATATGGCTCTCCTAGTGACAGGGTCTCTTGCCGGCAGACCTGCCGGCCGTCAGGAAATATCGGGCGTGACGCTCCAGTGAAGCGGCACCATGGGATCGAAAACGGTTACGGATCCCTCCCCCGTATCGATCTTGTCCGGGAAGGCGACAGGCGCGTCCTGCCGTTTCAGCGTGATGCGCCCCTCGTTGGGCGGCAGGCGATAGAAGGCCGGCCCGTTCAGCGAGGCAAAGGCCTCGAGCCGGTCGAGCGCGTCTTCCTCCTCGAAGACATGGGCAAGGCACGAGACGGCGTTCGGCGCGGTGAAGATGCCGGCGCAGCCGCAGGCGCTCTCCTTCAGCGGATCAGTATGGGGAGCGGAATCCGTGCCCAGGAAGAAGCGCTGATCGCCGGAGGTCGCGGCCGCGCGCAGAGCCAGCCGGTGTTCCTCGCGCTTGGCCACCGGCAGGCAGTAGTAATGCGGGCGGATGCCACCCGCGAGGATCGCGTTACGGTTGATCATCAGGTGATGAACCGTGATCGTCGCGGCCATGTCGCGCTCCTGCGCGCGGACATAGTCGACGCCGTTGCGCGTGGTGACGTGCTCCATGACGACACGCAGGCCCGGGATGCGACGGCGGAGCGGATCTAGAACCGTCTCGATGAACACCGCCTCGCGGTCGAAGATGTCGATCTCCGGGTTCGTCACCTCCCCGTGCACGCAAAGCGGCAGGCCGATCTCGGCCATCCGCTCCAGCACCGGGGTGACCTTGTCGATGTCGCGCACGCCGGCATGCGAATTGGTTGTCGCGCCAGCCGGATAGAGCTTGACGGCCTTGACGAGCCCGTCCCGGAACCCGGCCTCGACATCGCCGGCGTCGGTGGCCTCGGTCAGGTACAGCGTCATCAGCGGCGTGAAGTCGTGCCCCTTGGGGAGCGATGCCATGATGCGCTGCCGGTAGACCTCGGCCTGGGCGGTCGTTACCACCGGCGGCACCAGGTTGGGCATGATGATCGCGCGAGAGAAATGCGCGGATGTGTGCGGCAGCACGCCGGCAAGCATCGCCCCGTCACGCAGGTGCAGATGCCAGTCGTCGGGCTTGGTGATGGTCAGCTGGTTCATGGTGTATCCGTCAGATACTGGTGGAGAATGTCGGTCGCAGACAGCAGGTCCGGCAATTCCATCGCCTCCTGCGGATTGTGCGAGCCGTTGCGATTCCGCACGAATACCATGCCAGCCGGCACTCCGGCGGCGGAAAACACCGCGGCGTCGTGACCGCCGCCGCTGGCCATCACGAACGGCTCCTGGCCGGCCTCCCGCATCGCCGCGGAAAGTCCGGAGACCAGGGCGGGGTCGCAGAGCGCCGGCTCGACGCGCAATTCCTCGTCAAGCTCGAAGCGCACCTTCCGGTCGCGCTCGATCTGCGCCATCTCGGTCTCGAGAAGCTCGCGCATCTCGTCAAGCACCCGCGCGCTCTGGCTGCGCAAATCGAGGCTGAAGGAAATCTGGTCGGGGATACGCGTCATCGCATGCATCTTCGGATCGGTTCCGACGATGCCGCTGGTCAGCACAAGGTCGTCGCCCTTGGCCAGGATGGTCGCCCAGCTTTCGTCGAGCCGGACCAGAAGGTCGGCCATGGCCAGCACCGGGTCGCGGCGGAAGGCGCGTGGCACGGCGCCGGAATGCCCTGCCTCGCCGAGGCAGCGCACGGACCGGTAGCGGATGTTGCCGCGAATGCCGGAGACGACAGCGGCCGGAATGCCCTTGCCGACAAGCAGCGGCCCCTGCTCGATATGCAGTTCAAGATAGGCAGAGACCCGGGACAGGTCCATCAGCGGACGGCCGGCGCGCACCGGCTCCATGTCGATCCCGAGCGCGCCCATATGCGCATCGAGCGTACGGCCGTCGCCCTTGTGGCATGCCTTCAGCTCGGAGGCGGCAAGCGTGCCGGTCAACGCCTTGGAGCCGATATAGCAGGGACCGAACCAGGCGCTTTCCTCGCCGCGCATGGCCAGCACGTGAACGGGGGTGGAGAAACGCGTTCCCCGCCGCTTGGCCCTGAGAAGGCAGAGCATGCCGGCAACGACACCCGCCAGACCGTCGAAATTGCCGCCGAAGGGAACGCTGTCGACATGCGAGCCGATAAGCGTATAGCGCTCGGCATCCCGGTCCCCCGGCAGGCAGAAATTGGCGTTAAGGCCCGTGTCGTACCAGACCTCAAGCCCCTCGCGGCGGGCGAAGTCCTCCAGGAAGGACAACGTCCGGGTCTCGATGTCGGAAAAGGCGGGACGGCTGACGCCTTCCACATCCGGCGAGAATCCGGCGATTTTCCCGAAGAGGAAACCGGCGATGCGCAACTCCTCAGCGCGGTCGTCGAGCGTGGGCTTGCGCAGCGCGGTCACGGCGCCGCCTCCATGAAGACGACGCCCTCCTTCTGCTCCTCGTCTATCACGGTGCCGATCAGGTCGCGGACGGAGGCGAGCTTCTCGCGCTCCAGGTAGCGCTCCAGCTCGGCGATGATCGTCACCATCGCGGTGGGATTGATGAAGGTGGCTGTGCCGACCTGCACGGCGCTGGCGCCGGCGATCAGGAACTCGATGACGTCCTCGGCCGTTGAGATGCCGCCGCAGCCGATCACCGGAATGGTGGTCGACTTGGCGCATTGATAGGCCATGCGCAACGCGATCGGCTTCAGCGAGGGGCCCGACAGGCCGCCCATCAGGTTGCCGAGCTTCGGCCGGCGGCTGCGGATGTCGATCGCCATGGCGAGCAACGTGTTGGCGACCACCAGCGCATCGGCGCCGCCCTCCTGCGCCGCCCGCGCCACTTCCGGCGTCTCGCCGGTGTTCGGCGTCAGCTTGGCCCAGAGCGGCAAGTGGGTCGCCTGGCGCAGCTTGCGCATGACGTCATAGGTCGAGGACGGGCGGATGGCGAAGGCCTTGCCGTCCTCCTCGATGTTGGGGCAGGAGATGTTGACCTCGATGGCGGCCACGCCCTCCACCGTCACTTCCGAGCACAACCGCGCGAAGTCGTCCGCCGTGTTGCCGGAGATCGAGACGACCAGCGGTGTTTCGTAGGCGCGGTAGAACGGCACCACCTTGTCGAGGAAGGCGGCCACACCCTTGCTCGGAATGCCGATGGAATTCAGCATCGAGCCGCCCACTTCACACACGCGCGGCGTCGGATTGCCGTCGCGCAGGTCGGCCGTGATCGTCTTGGTCACATGCGCGCCCAGGCACTCGATGTCGAAGACTTCGGCAAGTTCCTCCGAGAAGGTGCCCGAGGCCGGCATGATCGGGTTCTTGAGCCTCAAGCCGGCGACATCGATCGACAGGTCTACCATGGCATCGCCTCCTGGATGTCGAAGACGGGGCCTTCGCGGCAGACGCGCAGCTGCACGGTCTTCTGACCCTTGCGGAACGGTCGCACGCAGCAGTGGCACATGCCGAGCCCGCAGGCCATCTGCTGTTCGAGCGCGATCTCGCCGGGAATGCCGTGCCGCTTGCCGATCGTCTGCAGCAGGGTCAGTAGGCGGTTGGAGCCGCAGGTGTAGAAGGCGTCGACGCCCTCGCCCGCGATCATCTCCTCGATCAAGGTCTCCAGATGGGCGATCGACGAGGTGCCTTCCGTGTCGGTGACCGGAACGATCGTCGCGCCGAGCTCCCGGAAATAGTCGATCGACATCAGCACGTCCGGGTGGCGCGCGCTGCAGATCGCCGTCAGATGCCGGCCGAGGCGGTTCGCCTCCAGCGCCAGCGGAGCAAGCGTCGCCAGCCCGACGCCGCGGGCGACGAGCACCAGACGCTGCCAGTCGTCGTCGATGCGGAAGCCCTGACCGAGCGGACCCATCACGTTGAGCGCGTCGCCTTCGCGCAGCCGCGCCAGCGCCCGGGTGCCGGCGCCCGTCACCTTGTAAAGGAAATGCAGCTCGCCCTTGTCGGGGTAGAAGCCGTAGATGCTCATCGGCCGGCGCAGATAAGGCGTCTCGCCGCCAAGCGCCGGGCACAGGAGGTTGAAGAACTGTCCGGCCCGGCAGAGCTCGAGCAGCCCGCGCGGCGCCTCCAGCACCAGGCGCATGTATTCGCCGTTCACCGGGTCGTTGGCGAGAACCGTCAGCTCTCTTTCGAAAACAACGGGTTCCGCCCGCCCGCCGATGGCGGACGCAGGTTTCGTCAGCGCATTGGTCATCCGAACACCAGATTGGGCAGGAAGGTGGAGATCGACGGGATGTAGGTGATGATCGCAAGCGCCACGAGATTGGCGATCACGAAGGGCCATATCCCGGAAATGATCGTCATCACCGGTTTGCCGAGGGTGGAGGAAGCAACGAACAGATCGAGCCCGAAGGGCGGCGTGATCATGCCGGCCGAGATGTTGAGCGTGACGATCATGCCGAAATGCACGGGATCGATGCCCATCGCGGTTGCCACCGGATAGAGCGGCGGCACGAGGATCAGCAGCGCCGAATTCGGGTCGATGAACATGCCGGCGATCAGGAAGACGACATTGACCACCAGCAGGAAGACGATCGGACCGGCATCGACGGCGGCGAGGAACTCCAGGATCTGCGCCGGCACCTGGGCAAGCGTGATGAAATAGGAGAGCAGTCCGCCAAGCGCCAGCAGGATGAAGATGATGGCGGTCGAGACCGCCGCCCGCTCGGTCACCTTGAACAGCCTGGCGAGTGTCAGCTCGCGGAAGATGAAGAGCTCGACAAAGATCGCGTAGACGACGCTGACGGCGGCGGCCTCGGTCGGCGTGAAGAAACCGGAATAGATGCCGCCAAGGATGATCGCCGGCATGCCGAGCGCCCAGCCGGCATGGGCGACGGCGCGCAGCCGCTCGCCCCAGGAGGTCCGCTCACCGGCCGTGACGCCGCTGCGGCGCGCCTCGATGGCGACCATCACGGCGAAGACCAGCCCGAGCACGAGGCCGGCGGCCATGCCGGCGACGAAGAGGCGTGCAACCGAGGTTCCGGTCATCCAGCCATAGATGATGAAGGTGATGGAGGGCGGGATCAGCAGCGCCGTCTCGGCGCTGGAGGCGATCAGGCCGAGCGAGAACTTCTCGCTGAAGCCGGCCTTGCGCATCTCCGGATAGACGAGACGGCCCATGGCGGCGACCGTTGCCGGCGCCGAGCCCGAGACAGAGCCGAAGGCCATCGAGCCGCCGACGATCGTGTAGCCGATGCCACCCTTGCGATGGCCGAGCAGCGACTGGACGAGACCCGTCAGGCGCTTTGCGATCTGCCCCTCGCCCATCAGCTCGGCGGCGAGAATGAAGAAGGGAATGGCGAGCAGGGTCGAGTGATTGATGCCGCCGACGATCTTCTGCACCACGACGGGGTCCGGCAGCGTGCCGTAGAAGATCTGCTTGACCAGAAGCGCCGGCACGCCAAGCACGAGAAACATCTCGAAGCCGGCGACCAGCAGCGCGACGGCCAGCGCAACGATGAGGATAAGAAGGATCATGCCTCGTCGGGCTCCCGTGACGGTGTGCGCTCGATCAACCCGAAAAAGCTCAGCAGGTAGCGCAGGGCGAGCAACCCGAAGCCGACCATGGGGGCGACGTAGATCCAGCCCATCTGCAGGCCGAGCGTCGGGCTTTTCTGGCCGGACCCAAAGACGAAGAGGGTCATCTTCCAGCCGAGCCAGACCACATAGAGCGCGAAGAGAAAGCCGACGGCGTCGATGATCCGGCGGACCGGAAGGCCGGTGGCGGCGGCGATGCGCTCACGCCATGTGTCGACGGCGACATGCCGGCCGATCTCCAGCGCATAACCAATGGCGAGAAAGACCAGGTAGAGGTTCATCAGCCGCACCGCTTCCTCGATCCAGCCTAGGCTGGTGGCAAGGGGGCTGCCTGAGGCGCGCACGACGACGTTGACGAAGTAGAGGCCCACCATCGTCAGGAATATCAGGACCAGCGCCGACCGCTCTACGGTGCGCAGGATCGAGAGGGCATTGCGCATTGATTGTCTCCGGAAATCCGCTGGAGGGACCGACCTGCCCGCCGACAAGCGGCGGGCAGGAGGGGCAGAGACGGGCGCGGTCCGGGCCGCGCCCGCATGCGGGAGTGCCGGCGGTTACTTGGTCGCCGCGGCGTATTCCTGCTCGTACAGAAGGACGAGCTGCAGGCCTTCCTCGGCAGCGCCCTGCACATAGGCGTCGCGGGCCGGCGGATACATCGCCTCGCGGAACGCTACCTTCTCCTCGGCGGAGAGTTCGCGAACGTCGACGCCAGCGGCCTTGATCTCCTCGAGCGAGGCGGCGACAGCGGCCTTCTTGTGGGCGATGAGATCGGGGATCACTTCGGCGAAGGCCTCGGTGATGACCTTGCGATGTTCTTCCGGCAGGCTGGACCAGAAGGCCGGGTTGAAGAGGATCACGTCCTCCATCGCGCCATGGTTGGAGACGACGAGATGCTTCTGCACTTCGTAGAACTTCATCGCGCGGATGGTGTCGAGCGGGTTTTCCTGGGCATCGACCACGCCGGTCTGCAGCGAGGTGTAGAGCTCGCCGAAGGGCAGCGCGATGGCCGAAGCGCCGACCGCCTTGAACTGCTCGATCAGGATGTTGGAATCCATCACGCGGAACTTCTGACCGGAGAAGTCCTCCATCGATGCCAGCGGCTTGTTGGAGGTGAAGTTCTTCTTGCCGTTCGGCCACAGCATCAGGCACTCGACGCCGCGGCTGTCGAAGGAATCGCACAGCGCCTGCCCGAACGCACCCGAGCGCAGGGCCTGGGCCTTGTCGTCGTCATCGGGCAGCAGGAAAGGAATGTCGAGGATCGAGATGGCCGGGTTGAAGCCGCCGAGGAAGGCGGCCGGGGCGACCGTCGCCTCGAGCGAGCCGAGCTGGACGCCCTCGGTCATCTCGCGCTGTCCGCCGAGCTGGCCCTGCGGGAAGATCTGGAACTCGACCGCACCGCCGGTGCGCTCGGCAACCAGTGCGGCGACCTTCTCCAGATGCACGTGGCGCGACTGCTGCGTTGATTCCAGATGGCCGATCTTGGCGGTGAAATCCGCCGCGAAGGCGCCGGAGGACAACGCGACGCCGGCAACGGCAAGGACGGCCGTGGCGGCCAGCTTGCGGATTGCCAGCTTTCCAGTTGTATGTGTCATAGGGCTCCACCTCTTTTTGGCACGGGAAACATTCTTGCTTCTTGGCGCGGAACATGCGCGGAAGGAAGCAGCCTATTGAGCAGTCTGGACCATGTCAATAATTCATCTCAAAAATGAGACAATTGGACATTTGATCCAATAACTGATTATCATGCACTAATTGAGCCGTGCAATTGATCTCCGGCAACCCGACCAGGGATACGCGTCCCGGCGAGGAATATCTCGAAGTCCACGGGAACCCGCATTGACCCAGGAAGACACAATCCGGTTCAGCGACATCGGCGCCCGGCTGCGTGCCTATCGCCTCGGAAAGGGCCTGACCCCCGATGCGCTGGCGGAAAAGCTCGGCATTTCCCGCGCCGCCCTTTACCGCGCCGAAAAAGGCGAGATCCGCAAGATCGAGATGCTCAACTCGATCGCCGACGAACTGGGCGTCTCGCTGCCGAGCCTGCTGGGTGTCGGCGTCGAATATGTCAGCACTGCCATCGGCTTCTTCGAGCGCATGCGGCAGATGGAGAACGAGTGCCAGCAGATCATCGGGCTTTTCGGCCCCATGTCCTACCTGCTCACGTCCGACGCCTATGACGACATCCTCAAGGAGGTGCTGAGCGAATCCATTCCCGAGGGAACCGATCCGGACGGAGAGGCGGCGGACGCCGTCGAAAGACTTGTCGATATCCTGCGGGCGCGCAAGGAGGCTTTCCGCCTGCGCCGGCCCCTGATCGTCAGCCTGATCTCCTCCGCCGACCTGGAGCGCTTCCTCCTGCACGGCCTGATCGGCCGTCACGACCTGCCGGCCGCCACCGTCGACTGCCGCCGCCTGATGGCGCGGCGGGAGACGGAATATCTCCTTGCCATGCTGCGCGAGCAGCCGATCGGCATCCAGATCGGCATCGTGCGCGAGCCGGTACCGGCGACAAGCTTCCAGATCTTTCGACAGACCAGCCGCTCAGTGCTGGCCATCAGCCCGTTCCGGCTGGGCGAGCAGCCGAATGTGCGCCTTGGCGTCGCCCTGATCACCTCGGCGGCGGAGGCGATGACGCTGCACGAGACCATTGCCGAACGGCTGTGGGGCAATGCGCTGAAGGGGGCCGATGCCGCCGCCTATCTGGAGGCGCTGATCGACAAATACGCGATCGCGGAAGAGGCCCCCGGCAGGTAGCCGGCGCCGCCTGCCCCCTACGCCCCTGCCCCCTGC
>NZ_JASHIK010000022.1 GCF_030733745.1 Stappia sp. MMSF_3263
CCCGCCCTCGACCAGTCCGTCGCGCACCGCCGCCACATGGTCATGCAGGCTTTTCTGCGCGATGAAGACGGCGGCGATCACGGCGATGCCGATCTCGCCGAAGGGCAGGACGCGCAGGATCGCCTCAAGCAGGACGCCGACCAGAACGGAGATCGCGATGAGGCAGGCAAGGAAGATGGCGCCGTAGATCCTGCGGTTCGCCTCGGAGGCTTCGGGCGCGTTGAAATCCTGGTCGGCGATCTCGACCACCTTGCCGATCAGCGTCACCGGATGCGGTATGTGCCGCCACAGCCCCGGCGGATCGCCGATCAGCGCATCGAGCGCCAGCGCCACGAGCAGCAGGAAGGCGGCATCCGAAAACAGCAGCATCGCCTCAGGTCCCGGCCATCGCGCTTTCGAGCGCCGCCTCGAGCCGGGCAAGGTTCGCCGCTCCCGGCAGGCCGATGCGGATCCAGTTCGGCGCGTAGTCGAAGACCCGCGTCCAGACCTTCTGCCGTGCCAGTGCCTCGTGCAGCCCGGCCGCGTTGCGGGCGCCGGCAAGCACGAACAGCGGCGTGCCGCCGAACACCGAAAGTCCCTGCATCTGCAGGCTGAAGGTCAGGTCCGCCGCCTCGTCGGCGAGCCGGGCGAGCATCGCCTTGCGCCAGGCCTCGTCGGAAAGCGCGCGCGCGCCGACTTCCAGCGCGGGACCCGAAACGGCCCAGCTTTCCAGTCGTGCCTCGAGCCCGGCAACGAGCGGCTTCGGCCCTGCGGCGAACCCCAGGCGCAGGCCGGCAAGCCCGTAGAACTTGCCGAAGGAACGCAGCACCAGCGCCGGCGCGCCGGCAAGATGCGGCAGCACGCTGGCGCCCGGCACGCAGTCGGCGAAGGCCTCGTCGATGACGAGGAGCCCGCCGCGCGCGGCCATGGTTCGAGCCATGTATTGCAGGCTTTTCGGGTCAACCAGCCGGCCGTCCGGATTGTTCGGGTTGACGATGACGAGCACCCGCACCGAAGGGTCCGGCTCGGCATGCGGGGAGGTCAGTTCGGTGACATTGCGCCCGGCTCTTTTCCAGGTGTCGGCATGGCTGCCATAGGTCGGCCCGACAATGGCGACGTCGCCCGGCGGGGCGATGTCCGGCAAGAGCGCGATCAGTGCCTGGGTGCCCGGTGCGGCGACCAGCGCACTTGTCTCGGGAACCTCATAGGCCTTGCGCGCGGCGGCGAGGAGCCGTTCCAGTGCGGCCCGAGAGGGAAGCTGCGTCCAGGCGCGAGCGGGAAGCGGCTCGGCAAGCGGGTAGGCGTACGGGTTGATGCCGGTGGACAGGTCGAGCCAGTCGCCCGCAATCCCGCCATGCCGGGCGATCGCCGCGCCAAGATCGCCGCCATGCTTCATCCCCAAACCTCCGTTCGTTGCGTCCGGAACGGACCCTAGAACAAGAGGCGTGGGGCTGGAAACGCTTTTCGGTCCCCTGTCGCGGGCCCGGCGTTTCAGGACGCCGGTTCGGCGACGGGCGCGCTTTGGGCACGGGGCGCCGGCCGTCCGAGCAGGTAGCCTTGCGCCTGGCCGCAGCCCGCCTTTCGCACCAGTGCCAGTTGCGCCTGCGTTTCCACCCCTTCCGCCGTGCAACGCATGCCGAGGCTGCTGGCAAGCCCGGCGATGGCCGAGACGATCGCCGCCGAGGTTGCGTCCTCCTCCATGCGCAGGATGAAGGTCCGGTCGATCTTCAGCCCGTGGAAACGGTAGCGGTGCAGGCGACTCAGCGACGAATAGCCCATGCCGAAATCGTCGAGCACGAGGCCGACGCCGAGCCGGGTGAGGGCGTCCAGTTCCTCGATGACCTCCGGCCCGCCTTCGATGAGCAGGTTTTCTGTGATTTCCAGGTCGACCCTGGCCGGTTCGACACCGTGTCGTTGAAGCGCGGCGGCGACGGTCGGCACCAGGACACCCTTGCCGAACTGGCGCGGCGAGGTGTTCAGCGACAGGTGTGTCCCCGGTGGCCACGTGCGCATGGCTTCGAGGCCGCGTTCAAGCGCCAGGAGGCCGATTCGGTCGACAAGCCCGGTTTCCTCGGCAACCGGTATGAATTCGTCGGGCGGTATGAAGCCGCCCTCCGGCTGCGGCCAGCGGGCGAGCGCCTCGTAGGCGCACACACGGTTGTCGGTCAGGTCGGTGACCGGCTGGAACCAGATTTCCAGCGCGTTCCCGGTGATCGCCTCGGCAAGCCCGGTCTCGATCCGCCGCCGGGTCAGCAGCGCCTGGCGAACCTCCGCATCGAAGACACGGTAGCCGGTGTTGCGCTCGGACTTCGCCCTGTAGAGCGCGGCATCTGCGTAGTTGAGGAGCGTTTCGGGATCGGCCGCCGTCTTGTCGATGGAGACGATGCCGATGCTGACGCCCGGCTGCACGGCCGTGCCTTCCAGTGTGTGCGGGCGTGCTATCTGCTCCACCAGCCGTTCCGCCAGCGCCTTTGCCTGCGCGATGGTTCCCTGCTTCACGATGATGGCGAACTCGTCGCCGCCTAGCCGCGCCACGATATCGTCCGTGCCGGCCGCCCGGCTCAGGATCCGCGCCACCGCGACCAGCAGCCGGTCGCCCGTGATATGCCCGAACCGGTCGTTGATCGTCTTGAACCGGTCGAGATCGACGAACAGCAGGACGGCGTTGCCCCCGTCCTTGCGGGCGGCGGCGAGGCACTCCTCCAGCGCGCGCGAGAACACCGCCCGGTTGGAAAGGCCGGTGAGCACATCCGTCTCGGCGGCGGCGCGCACGCGCTCGCTCGCCTCCTCCAGGTCGGTGATGTCCTCATGCGTCTCGATCCATCCGTCGCCGGGAATGGGCGACAGCGTGGTGGCGATGATCGTGCCGTTCTCCTTGCGCGACTTGAGCCGGCAGATCCCGCCGTCGCCCAGCGTGGCGCGCAGCGTGCGCGGGCTGGGCAGGGTCGAGGCGAGCCGCCCGTCGGCGGCGATCTGTGCCTCGACGACGGCCTCGTGCGGCATGCCGGCGCGCAGGATGTTGTCCTTCAGGCCGAACAGCTGCAGGGCCTGCGCGTTCCAGATCTGCAGCCGGTCGTCGGCATCGAACAGCATCACCCCCTGCCGCATCGAGGCGAGCAGGCTCTCCAGTTCGCCCGTGCGTTCCCGTGCCTCGGCCTCCTTGGCGCGGAGGTTGTATTCCAGCAGCTTGTGCTCGCTGACGTCCCAGTTGAGGCCGATCGCCTCGAAGGGCTTTCCGGTGGCATCGAAGCTGCACTGGGCATAGGCCTGGATCCAGCGAATGCTGCCGTCCCGGCAGCGGATGCGGAAACGCGAGCTGAAGCGGCCGCCCGCATCGCGCGCGCCTTCGAACTCGGCGATCGCGCGGGCAAGGTCGTCGGGGTGGACGCAGGCCGTCCAGTCGGCGAAATGGCCACCGTAATGTGCCGCATCGACATCGTAGAGGTCGAACATGGCCGCGTCCCACACAAGGCGGTCCTGGGCGAAATCGTAGTGCCACACGGCGATCTTTGCCGAGTGGCGGGCGAGATCGAGCATCGTCAGGCTGCGCTCCGTCTCGTCATGCGACAGAAGCGAGCGGCGCACGCTTTCCGACAGAATTCCGAGGATCGTGACGCCCGCGACATTGCCGATGAGCAGAAGGTACCAGGCGTTGGACAGGATCGTCAGGCCGGTGGCGAAGCCGCGATCGACGAAGAAGCACGGCAGGACGAAGAGCGTGCCGGCAAGCGCGATCAGCACGAAATCCGGCAGGTTCGGCCTGCGTCGCATGTGCCTGAACACGACCAGGCCCGCCGCGACGCCGACGGCCGCGTAGACGAGCGGGCTCAGCGTTCCCCCGATCACCGCCGGGCCGCCGACCCAGAAGCGGGCGGCGGCGGCGATCAGGCCGCAGGTCACTCCGGCGACGGGGCCGCCGAAGAAGCCGGCAAGCATGGCCGGTCCCGCGCGCGTGTCGAAGGTGGCTCCGAGCGGGATCGTCACCGGGAAATTGACCACCAGGACTGCAATGAGGCCGAAGGAGATGCCGATCAGCAGCTCCTGTGCCCTTGTTGGCAGCCGAAGCCCGAACCGCTCCCGCAGGAAGAAAATGGCAAGCGCGCCAAGGCTCAGCAGGCCGATATTGGCGATGCCACTCAGCAGCATGGGGACCTCGTGTGACCACAGTATCATTGTCATGGATGGCTTTTGCGCATCCTTGAGGTCATGTATAGCCAGTTGTCGTGGGATTTTCATCAATTTAAGTTTGAGGGACGCGTGAATTGAACCAATTGATAATGAAAAAATATCATATGAACGCGTTATATATGTGTATTTACTGATAAACGCATAGGTTTAATATTTCGAAGTCTCATCTATGGGGTGTTTCACGCCTGATATGCGCCGACGTCGCTGATTGCGGGCGGTCTCGCCGTGCTCCTGATCCTGCTACCTTTGCGTCAGGTGCGCGGTTGCCGAAGGAGAGGGCTGCACGAGGGCCGCGACGCCGCGCCGCGAGCGCGGAGGAGCCGGTGCCCGAGAGGCGGGATAAACTGGTTTGAAGAGGGGGCTGGAGGCCTCGCCCGGAATCGAACCGGGGTGCACGGATTTGCAATCCGCTGCGTCACCACTCCGCCACGAGGCCTTGCCGCGTCTTTTCAGCGAGTTGCGCCACGCTGTCAAGCGGCGTGTGTGAATCGCCGCGATGCCATGTGCAAATCTCGGCGTGTTCGGGAAGAAGCGGTGGTGGCCAAGCCGGCAGGTGCCGTCAAGGGTCGGATGCAACACGTTGCAGGCCGGGCCGGGCGATCTTCATGGGGCGTATCTGCACGCCGCTCTCGCGAACCGGGATCGCGGCAAGCGCCCGGGCCGGCACGCTCAGGCCTCCCGTTCGCATCAGCTCTCCGATCAGTTGCAGGACCTGCTCCAGGTCGCCCTCGAACAGGCAGCGGTTGATCTGCGTCGACAGGGTGATCGTCCTGTTGGCGTTCTGCATCATGGATGTCCTCTGCAGTCCTGGCCTGCGGGCAATGACAGGCCGCGTGCCCCTGGTTATCGATAAAGGAGCGCAACGAAAGCGTGTAGGTGTCGATTTGACAATCTGCTTGCGGATTGCAAACTCGATACCGTCTCTGACCAAGCGACGGAGGATGCTGTGACCGACAGGCCTTGTGACAAATTGCCGGATGCGGTCGTGTCGCCGCTGGACCGGGAGTTGATTCGGTTGCTGTCCGAGGACGCACGCCGCTCCAACACCGAGCTTGCCGGGCTTCTCAAGGTGTCGCGCACCACGGTCAAGAATCGCATTGTCCGGCTGGTCGAGCTCGGCATCATCGAGCGTTTTACCGTCAAGCTCGCCGGCAAGGACCGCGGCAGGGACGCCGGAGAAGCCGCCTTTTTCCACATGAAGCTGAAGCGGCCGTTCTGCAGAACGGTCTATGAATCCGTTCGCAGTTGGCCCGAACTGACCGGGGCATGGTCCATCGCCGGTGGTACTGACATGACCTTGCTCGTGCAGTGCACGGGACTGGACCGTCTTGAGGATCTGCGCGAGCGCCTGGTCCGTCATCCGGAAGTCGAGGTCGTGTGGACCGCGATGGTGCTGCGGCAATGGTCGCTGAAGTCGTCGCTGAACCCGGATCACGAACCCGGCGACGGACCCGACCGCCTCGACTTGCGCCTTGAGGAAATCGCGGCCGGGAATCGCCGGCAAGACATCAGCGACGGACTTGTGCAGGCGCGCTGAGACCGGCCGGATCGCTCCGCCCGGTCCTTTGTTGTCCCGCTCCGCTCAGCCCTTGTGATGCACCTGTTGCAGCCCGTAGACGGGCGTCGGGATGCCTTCCATCCGCGCCTTCAGCTGCAGCGACAGGAACTGCGAGTAGTGGCGCGACTGGTGCAGGTTGCCGCCATGGAACCACAGCGCCTCCTGCTGTGTCGGTTTCCACATGTTGCGCTGCTCGCCTTCCCAGGGACCGGGGTCCTTGGGTGTGTCGGAGCCGAGGCCCCAGACCTTGCCGACCTTGTCGGCGGTCTCCTGGTCGATCAGGTCGGCGACCCAGCCGTTCATCGAGCCGTAGCCGGTGGCGTAGACGATCACGTCGGCCGGCACCTCGACGCCCGTGTCGAGCTTGACCGAGTTTTCGGTGATCTCCTCCACCTGGCCGCCGACCAGCTTGATCTTGCCGTCGATGATCAGTTGCGAGGCGCCGATGTCGATATAGTAGCCCGAGCCGCGCCGCAGGTACTTCATGAAAAGGCCCGACCCGTCCGCGCCGAAGTCGAGCTGGAAGCCGGCCTTCTCGAGCGCCGCGTAGAAGTCGGCGTCGATCTCGCGGATCTTGTCGTAAACCGGCTTCTGGAACTCGTGCAGGATGCGGTAGGGCAGGGAGGCGAAGATCAGGTCCGCCTTCGCCGTGGTCACGCCGTTTTCCACCGCCTGCTCGGAATAGAGCGCCCCCAGCCCGTGTTCCATCAGGGGCTCGGAGCGCACGATATGCGTTGTCGAGCGCTGCACCATGGTGACGTCGACGCCCGCCTCGTAAAGCGCCGCGCAGATGTCGTGGGCGGAGTTGTTGGAGCCGATGACGACGACCTTCTTTCCCTTGTAGCCGTCGGGGCCGGGATGCTTCGACGAGTGGTGCTGTTCGCCCTTGAAGCGCTCAGTGCCCTTGAAGGCGGGGATGTTGGCCTTGCCCGACATGCCGGTGGCGAACACCAGCTGTTTGGGCCGCAGCACCACCGTCTCGCCGTCCCGTTCGACCGTGACGACCCATTCCTTCGCCGCCTCGTCCCATTTCGCCGAACTGACGGTGGAGCGGGTCCAGTAGTTGAGCTCCATCACCTTGGTGTACATTTCCAGCCAGTCGCCGATCTTGTCCTTCGGCGCGAAGACGGGCCAGTTCTTCGGGAAATCGATATAGGGCAGGTGGTCGTACCAGACCGGATCGTGCAGGCAGAGCGACTTGTAGCGCTTGCGCCAGCTGTCGCCCGGGCGCTCGTTCCTCTCCACGATGATCGTCGGCACGCCGAGCTGGCGCAATCTGGCGCCGAGTGCGATGCCGCCCTGGCCGCCGCCGATGATCACGGTATACGGCTGGACCGTGTAGCCGAGCGTCGCGGCCTCCTCCTCGCGCTCTTCCTTCCATGTCCTGGCGCCGGGATTGGAGCCGTGCCTGGCGCCCAGAGGGCGGGTGAAGCCGGCCTTTTCCTCGTGCCCCTTCAGCTCGGCCATGGTGGTCAGCAGCGTCCAAATCTGCCCGTGCCGCAGCCGGATCAGTCCGTAGCCGCGCGCCGCGCCGGTCTCGAAGGTGATCCACGCCTCGGTGATGCCGTCCGCCTCGCTCGCCTCCTCGCCGGGCGCCACCTTCCAGTTCGCCGGACGGGTCTGCGACAGTTGCGATTGCAGCATGTCGCGCACCTCTTCGCGGCCCTCCACGGTCTTGATGTTCCAGGTGAAGGTGACCAGATCGCGCCAGTAGCAATCCTCGGCGAACATGCCGGTCGCCTCGTCGATCCGGCCCGCTTCAAGGGCGGCGCCAAACGTATCGAGAAAGGCCTGCATGCGGGCCGTGGGTGTCTTGTCGAGCATTGATGGTCCTCCCGTTGCTCAGTCGACGAAAAGGGCGCTTCTCCCTCGCCCGTGCCGTTTACCCGGCAAGCGGCGTGCCAATTTGCATGCAATGGTCAAACTCATGAAAATCAATGGCTTGCATGATCATTCCGGGGGAGCCGGTGCAGGCGATGCGCCACACCTGTTGCAGGGATTGCAACACCTCGCGCCCCGCCCGGCACCCGGTTTGCCACGACAGCCGGCCCGTCGCCCGCCACGGTGTCCCGGCTCGCGGCCCGGTCCTTCGTGCCCGGTCGCTCGTGCCCGTCTTTTTGTCGCCGTAGTCTTCTATATGATATTTGTCGTATGATTGATCGGAACGGCAGTCCTCCCCGCCGTCCGCCTCGCCATCCTTGACCGCGTTCCGCGGATCGCCGGGATGCCTTCCGACACGCCTTCTCGCGAGACTTCAGGACATGACCGACAAGACCGGATACCGGCCGCTCTACCAGCAGGTGCGCGATCTCTTCCAGACGCGGATCGCCGACGGCACCTGGCAGGCCGGCGGCAAGCTGCCGAGCGAACAGGCGCTGGCGCGGGAGCTGGATGTCAGCCACGGGACGGTGCGCAAGGCGCTGGACGAACTGGCCGCGCAGAAGCTAGTCGAGCGCCGCCAGGGCACGGGCACCTTCGTCCGGGCGGTGACGCCGGAGCGGTCGGTCTTCCAGTTCCTCTACTATACCCGCCCGGGCGGCGATCGGCTGATGCCGGAAGTCGTCGACGTGCGCACCTGCGAGGACACGGCCAACCCGCTGGATCGTCGCCAGCTTCGCCTTGCCGAGGGCGCCCGGGTCGTGCGCATCGACCGGCTGCGCGGCTTTGGCGGCGCGACGACGCTGATCGAGCGCATGGCGCTGCCGCTCGAGCGCTTTGCCGGCCTGGCCGGGCGCCCCCTGCCGAATGCGCTCTATGCCATGTATCACAGCGATTACAGGGTGTTGGTCTCGGTGGTGACGGAGGAATTGCGGGCCGTTGCGGCCGAAACCGGCGACGCCGCGCTTCTGGGGGTATCGCCCGCCACGCCATTGCTGGCCATCGACCGCATCGCCTATGATCTCGACGGGATCGCCGTCGAATGGCGGCAGACACTCTGTCTGACGCGAGACGTGGTCTACTCGGTTACCCAGCGCTAGGTGACTGGTGACGGGACGGACCCGGACAAGAAACCAAGCGGGAGGACGTGGATGATCAACCAGCACACTCTATTCAAGCAGTCCTGCCACATCGGCGGGTTGTGGACCCATGCCGACAGCGGCGCGGTGATCGAGGTCAACAACCCGGCCACCGGCGAAATCATCGGCACCGTGCCGCGCTGCGGCAGGGCCGAGACGGCGCGCGCCATCGAGGCCGCCTATCTCGCCTTCCAGGACTGGAAGATGACGACGGCGGAGGAGCGCGCCACGTTGATGCAGTCGCTGTGCGATGCGATTCTCGACAATCACGACGCGCTGGCCGAGATCCTGACCACCGAGATGGGCAAGCCTTTGGCCGAGGCGAAGGGCGAGATCACGCTTGGCGTCAAGTATGTGCGCTTCTTTGCCGAGCAGGCCAAGCGCATCGACGGCGACATCATTCCCTCGCCCTGGCGCGGCAAGCGGATCATGGTGACCAAGGAGCCGGTCGGCGTCACCGGCGCGATCACGCCCTGGAACTTTCCCCATTCGATGATCTCCCGCAAGCTCGGCGCGGCCCTTGCCGCCGGCTGCACCATGGTGATCAAGCCCGCCAGCCAGACGCCCTATTCGGCGCTTGCCTTCGGCGCCCTTGCCGAGGAGGTCGGCTTCCCGCGCGGCGTCGTCAACGTGCTGACCGGATCGGCGGCGGAAATCGCCGCGGAGATGTGCGAGAACCCGCATCTGCGCAAGATCACCTTCACCGGCTCGACCGAGGTGGGCAAGAAGCTCGCCTCGCAGGCCTCCGCCCACATGAAGAAGATCTCGATGGAGCTCGGCGGCAACGCGCCCTTCATCGTCTTCGACGACGCCGACCTGGACGCTGCCGTGGAAGGGGCGATGGCCTCCAAGTTCCGCAATTCGGGCCAGACCTGCGTCTGCGCCAACCGCATCTATGTGCAGGACGGGGTCCATGACGCCTTCGCCGAAAAGCTCGCCGCCGCGATCGGCCGGCTGAAGGTCGGCAACGGGCTGGAAGAGGGCACGACGCAAGGGCCGCTGATCGACGGCAAGGCGGTGGAGAAGGTCGAGGAGCACATCCAGGACGCGGTTGCCAAGGGCGGGCGTGTCGTTGCCGGCGGCAAGCGCCACGCCAATGGCGGCAGCTTCTTCGAGCCGACGCTTGTCACCGGCGTCACGGCGGACATGAAGGTGGCGCGTGAGGAGACCTTCGGGCCGCTGGCGCCGCTCTTCCGCTTCGACACCGAGGACGAGGCGGTGGCGCGGGCCAACGACACGGAATTCGGGCTTGCCTGCTATTTCTACACGAAGGATCTCGGCCGCGCCTTCCGCGTCACCGAGGCGCTGGAATACGGGCTCGTCGGCGTCAACGAGGGGCTGATCACCACCGAGGTCGCGCCTTTCGGCGGGGTCAAGGATTCCGGTGTCGGCAACGAGGGCTCCAAATACGGCGTCGAGGACTACCTCAACATCAAATATGCCTGCATCGGCGGGCTGGGGATGTAGCGGCATTCACCGCCGCAACGCACCGCGTCGTAGCAGGATTGAAGGGCCGCCCCAAGGGGCGGCCCTGTTGCGTTATGGATCTCGTCAGATCGCCCCTATCGGAATGGCGGCAAGCCACAGCAGCAGGTGGAAATACTGTTCCAGCCCGGCAAGGATAATGCCCTTGCCGTAATGCCAGGCGATCCAGCCAACTCCGACAAGGCACATCACCGGCCCGGTCCACAACAGACCGAGGCCGAGGCTTGCCGCGATGGCATGCAGCGGGCTTTCCGGCGCAGCCTCCACGGATCGCGCCAGCCAGCGCCGGAGCAGGCGCGGGCACAGCCCTTGCAGGCCGATCAGGCTGACCATCCCGTGCAGCGCCGTCGGCAGCACGGTCGAGAACAGCATCAGATAGAGCCAGACATAGGCGCCGGGGTCGACATGGATGCCCGCAAAAAGCGCGGAAAGGTCGATGAAGGGCACGCCGGCGAGCAGGTTGAGCCCGTGCACCGCGACGACGAGAACGGTTCCGAGCCCGAGAAAGAGCAGGCAGGCGAGCGCCAGATCCGCCAGCCCCCAGACAACAGGCAATTGCGCCCGCAAGCCGCGCCGGATGAGCGACAGGGTCAACGCATAGGAAACAAGGTCGAAGACCCCGTTCAGCATCGGCAGCGCGGCGAGAAACAGGAACAGGCTCCGGCGATCATCCGGCACGGCAGACCAATCCAGAGCCAGCGCCGCGACCATGAGCGCGACCAACACGATGCAGGTCAGGAACACGCGGGCATGGGCCGGCCCGCCGCGCCTGTCCAGAAACTCGATTGCGACTGCGCCTGCGACTGCACCTGCGCCGGCGCTTGCGACTGCGATTGCGACTGCACCCGCAAATGTGCCCGAGACTGCGAATGCGCCAGCGCCTGTGCCTGCGCCTACGAGTGCGGTTCCAGTTGCGCTTGCGCCTACGTCTACGTCCACGACTGCGCCAGCGAGTGCGAATGCGCCTACGCCTGCGATTACAACTGCGAGTGCGAATGGGCCTGCGCCTGTGGCTATGACTGCGGCTACGATTGCGAATGCGAAAGCGAAAAAAAACAGCCAGCCCGAGGCCTTGGACCAACCCGGCCTCGGACTGGCTGACGTCAGGTTTTGGCCGATTTTACCAGCCACCAGGATCAACAGGACAGCCATAAGCGCGGCGCGCGCGGACCAGAACTCTGCCTCTGGCAGGACCGGCAAACTGCCGATCCGTCCTTCCGCGCCGGTGACGACCCATTGCCCGACCAGCAGCAGGATCGGATAGGCGACGGCCAGCAGCAGCGCCTTGTCATAAAGCCGCGTCGTCAATGCCGCGCGAAACAGGGACGGCCAGGAGGCCCTGTCGTCAGCCGGATCGCAGAGCCGGCTCCAGACCCACAGCACCCCGCCGCGCGTCAGGCGGGTGTAGATCTGGGTGTATTTCGAATGCCGCAGGGTGCCCGCCAGAAAGCCGCGCGTTCCCGTATCGGACATGAGCAAGGCGGCCAGGAACCAGAGCAGCAGCCAGCTCACGAGAAGAATGGCCACAAACCAGTGAGGCTTGCCGATTGCGGCCAGGGCAAGCCCGACAATCGCGACGACGGCGGCAATCGCACCCAGACTGAACCCGAGATGGCTGTCTTCCGCCTGCAATGCCGCCCCTCAAATGCCTGTCCCGGCCTTCGCTCCCGGGGCGGCGGCCGTTCCGGGGCGGAACGCATGCCGGCCTGCCGGGAGACACGGCGGGCGAAATCGCTGAAACACAAAAGGTGGATGACAAAGGGCGTCGCGCCCGAGCAGGCACGAGACGTCCGCAATCCCCCAACGGCGGCAAGACTAGCATGGCGGCCGGTTCGCGCAATCCGCGCAAGTCACCGGACTCGCATCAGCCCCGGGCGGCGGCGCGGACGATTCCCCCGGCGGCGCGGCCCGCCTCCTCCGCATAGGCGGCATCGCGATGCACCAGCATCGTGGAGAAGGCCCCGTCCATCAAAAGCACGACCTGGCGGGCGATGGCGGCCGGGTTCTCCATCCCGCTGCCGGCAAACTGCCCGGCAATCCAGTCCTCGAATTTCTTCTTGTGGCCGGCGCCGATCCTCATCGCCGGATGGCCGGGCATGTTGGCGAGTTCCGCCGCCGTGCGCAGGAAGCCGCAGCCCTTCCATTTCGGATGGCGGGCGGAGCGGGCAAGCTCGGTGAAGATCGCCTCGACCTTGTCGGCGAGATCACCTTCGGTCCGGTCGAACCACGAGGCGAAGAGGGCAAGGTTCGGCTGGTCGCGGGAGGCGAGATATTCGGCGACGAGATCGTCCTTGCTGCGGAAGTGGTAGTAGAGCGTCTTCTTGGTGACGCCGGCCTCGTCCGCGACCGCGTCGACGCTGACCGCGCGGATGCCCTCGCGATAGAAGAGCCGGTTCGCCGCGTCGACAATCCGCTCGCGCGCCGGCCTGTCGCCGCGCGTCTTCGCACCCGTCACCTTCGTGCCGGTCACCTTCGCGCCCGTACCGCCCGGCCCGGACCCGCCCGCTCCGGCACTGCCCGCTGCCGCGTTCGGGCGACCGGTTTCCCGTTTCGCCTCTCTCCGCTCCCCTTCACCCGGCTTTCCGGCGTTCATCCCGCATCCCGTATGTATACTGACCAGTGAGTATGCATGCAGCATGCCCGGGGCTAGCCTTGCCGTCAACATCGACACCAACGCCAGCGGAAAGGCACCCCCATGCAAGACAGCGTTCTCTACGAGAAGACCGGCCGCATTGCGCTTTTGACCCTCAACCGGCCGGAGAAGCTGAACGCCCTCGACTACGCCACCAACGACCTTCTGATGGCGCTGCTCGACCGGATCGAGGAGGACGAGGGGATCGGCGCGGTGATCCTCACCGGCGCCGGCGACAGGGCCTTTTCCGCCGGCGGCGACATTCACGAGTTCACCGAAAGCATCAGGCGCGGCACCGAGGAGGCGGTGCGCGAGTTCTGCCGGCGCGGCCAGCGGATGACCGCCCGCATCGAGGCCTTTCCCAAGCCGGTCATCGCGGCGGTCAACGGCATCGCCTTCGGCGGCGGCTGCGAGATCACCGAGGCCGCGCATCTGGCCATCGCCTCCCAGGACGCCGTCTTCGCCAAGCCCGAAATCAATATCGGCATTCCCCCGACCTTCGGCGGCACGCAGCGCCTGCCGCGCCTGGCCGGGCGCAAGCACGCGCTGGAACTGCTGCTGACGGGCGATACGTTCGGGCCCGGCCGCGCCTACGAGATGGGCCTCGTCAACGAGGTGGTGCCGGGGGACAGGCTGATCGAGGCGGCTTTCGCGATGGCGGAACGGATCCTGCGGCACTCGCCGCTGGCGGCGGCGCGGATCATCGCGGCGGTGACGCGCGGCCTCAACACGACGATAGATGAAGGGCTGCTGATCGAGCGCGAGCAGTTCGCCCGCATGTGCGCGAGCCAGGACGTGCACGAGGGGCTGGATGCCTGGATCGCCCGGCGCACGCCCGTCTACGCCGGGCGCTAGCGAAGACGGCAAAGGCCGCCCGGCGGGGCGGCCCTTGCCATGCGCGGGGCCGGAGCCGGTCGGCAACGCCTCAGCGGCAGGGATTGCCGCAGATCGACATCCAGCCGTTGTTGCGCAGGATGTGCCGCGTGGCGGTGCCGGCGCGCTTGCCGCCATTGACCCAGAACGTGTCGAACCAGACGGTCGCGTTTCCGCTGGAAGCGCAGCGGAATCCGCCCTCGACATAGCGCAGGTTGGGGTCCTGGCGCTGCAACTGGTCTTTCGTGAGGTTGAGCAGGCACATCTTCGCCGACTGCTGCGCGACCGCCGGCCCGGAGGCGAGGAAGCCGACAGACAGGGCGGCGATGGCGAGGGTCCGGAAATTCTTCATGCAATATCTCCCGATATCTTCGGAACAAAAGGATGCGACATGCGGACCTCGCCGAAACCGACGGACGGTGACGGGGCCACGGCTGCATTGCATGATTTTCCAAGGGGCCGGACAATTCGTGCAAATGTACTAGCGTCCTGCCCCCAAGGTCAGG
This sequence comes from Stappia sp. MMSF_3263, assembly GCF_030733745.1. Taxonomy (GTDB): domain Bacteria; phylum Pseudomonadota; class Alphaproteobacteria; order Rhizobiales; family Stappiaceae; genus Stappia. Next base: position 14,239 of record NZ_JASHIK010000022.1, read on the forward strand.
GCTCTCCTCCTTTGGCACGGGGTCGCCGATCCCGCCTTGTCGCCGCGCGCCCTCCCGTGCGAGCATGGCGGCGGGAGGAAAAGCCATGGTGTCGACGCTGTCGCACATCAGGGAGATCGAGCGTGTCGCCATGGGTGGCGCCAGCGGCCGTGACACGCCCGTCGTTCAGTCCTGGCTGCGCTGCCTCAACGACTACCGGCTCGACCCGGCCGCCGCCCAGGAAGCCTATATCGTGCCCGACGGCACCCTGCGCGAGCACCGCGAGCAGGCCGGCGAGCTGATCCGCATCGGCCGCACCGGGCTGGAGACGCTGTTCAACCAGGTGGCGGAACAGAAATACGTGCTGCTCCTGTCGGATGCGCGCGGCGTCACCGTCGAGTTCATGGGCGATCCGACCTTCGACAACCAGCTCCGCAAGGCCGGGCTCTATCTCGGCTCGGAATGGTCGGAGGACCGCGCCGGCACCTGTGCTGTCGGGGCCTGCATGGTCTCTGGCGAGCCGGTCATCATCCACCAGGACGATCATTTCGACACCAGCCATATCGGGCTGACCTGCACCGCCGCCCCCATCTACGACACGCTCGGCGACCTCAGCGCCGTGCTCGACATTTCGCAGCTGCGCTCGCCCACCGCCAAGGCCAGCCAGCAGCTTGCCCTGCACCTGGTCTGCGCCACCGCCCGGCGCATCGAGCTGGCCAACCTGATGCTGCGCACCCGCAACGACTGGGTGCTGCGGCTGTCGCGCCTGCCGGATTTCCTCGATGTCGACCCCGATGCGGCGATCTCGCTCGACGGCTCGGGCCGCGTCACCGGCATGACCCATGGCGGCTTCAACGCGCTCGCGAGGGCGATGAACCTGACCTCCTTCGCCTCGCGCGACCTCATCGGCCGCAGGATCGATGCCTTCTTCGAGATCGACATCGACGACCTGCCGCGCTTCACCCGCGGCCGCCCCGACCGGGAGCGGGTGCTCCGGGCGCGCGACGGCTCGGCCTTCTTCGCCAGCTCCATCGCTCCGGTGGCGAGCGTGCGCGGACCGCTTGCCGCCCGCCCGCGCCTGCCGCGCGCGCTTGACGAGCTCAGCCTCGGCGATCCGCGCATGGAGAGCCTTCTGGCGCGGGTCGCCCGGTTCGCCGACAGCGACATTCCGATCCTCGTTCACGGCGAGACCGGGACGGGCAAGGAGTATCTGGCGCGCGCCATCCATGGCAGCCGCGCGGCGGGCGGGCCTTTCGTCGCGGTCAACTGTGCGGCCATTCCCGAGCACCTGATCGAGTCGGAACTGTTCGGCTATGCGCCGGGCGCCTTCACCGGCGCCTCGACGCGGGGCAAGCCGGGCCTGATCGAGGAAGCGTCCGGCGGCACGCTCTTCCTCGACGAGATCGGCGACATGCCGCTTTCGCTGCAAAGCCGGCTGCTTCGGGTGCTGTCGGAGCAGGAGGTGCAGCCGGTCGGCGCCTTGAAGCCGCGGGCGGTGAACACCCGGGTCATCTCCGCCTCCCACCAGCAGCTGGAGCAACTGGTCGCCGACGGCCGGTTCCGCGAGGATCTCTACTACCGGCTCAATGCCGCCACCTTCACCCTGCCGCCCCTGCGCGAGCGGCTCGATTTCGACGCGCTCGTCGAGCGCATCCTCAAGCGCGTGGGCGAGGAGGCCGGCATCGCCTGCCGCCTGGACAACGCGGCGCGTCTTGCCCTGCGCGCCCATCACTGGCCTGGCAACCTGCGCGAATTGTCGAATGTGCTGAAGGTCGCCTGCGTGCTTGCCGAAGGCGGGTTGATCGACCTGGAAAGCCTGCCGGATGCGTTCCACCGGCCACCGGGGCACGTGGTGCGACGCCCGTCACCGCGCGCCGTCGCCGCGCCGGCGCGCGATATCCGGCGTGAGCTGGACGCTTGCGGCGGCAATGTCTCGGCGCTGGCGCGCAAGCTTGGCGTCGACCGCTCGACCGTGCATCGCTGGCTGAAGCGGAGCTAGGACGTGGACTCATAATTGTGCCGGAAACGGCGCCCGGTCCGGCAATGATCCGCCAGAAAGGCCGCGATGGCCGGGGCGGGACCCCGGTCAAGCGGTCTGACGCCGCGGATCGAAGCCGGACGAGCGCCCTCCGGGTATGAGGGAACGGGCTGGCAACGGCGTCGCACCTCCTTGAAAACCGGACGGTTTCCTGCGGGTTTGCTCCTGGTATCCAGTCCCGTTCCCTCATACCGTTTCTCGCCAGAATTATGAGTTCACGTCCTAGGGCCGGGATCCCGCGATCAGGGCTCGCGGTTGCCGGCGCACCAGGGCGGTGCTATGAGCCCGGTTGTCATTGCTTGATTTGCAAGCCCACCGCGAGGCGCACCATGGGACCGAAAACCTCAGACCGCTAGGCCGCACCAGCGAACCTTCTCGTTGTTGCGGCCGTCTGCCCGTCACCAGTCCTGTCTTCCCGTGCGCGCGGATTGCCGCCGAATGCTAACGCTTCGAGCGGATTTATCGACATGTCAGACAAGAATAACCGGCTGTGGACCTACAGCCTGCCGGCCGCGCTTGCGCTGCTGGCACCCTTGAACATTCTCGCGTCTCTGGGGATGGACATCTACCTGCCCGTTGTTCCGGCAATGCCGGAGGTCCTGGCAACCACCCCCGGAACCGTGCAGCTCACGCTGTCCGTCTACATGGTCATGTTGGGTGCCGGGCAGATCCTTTTCGGCCCGCTGTCGGACCGTTTTGGCCGGCGCCCGGTGCTGGTTTGCGGCTGCATCGTCTTCGCGGCAGCGTCCCTTGCCCTTGCGGCGACATCCTCGGCGGGCCTGTTCGTCCTGCTCCGCCTTGTGCAGGCGGCGGGGGCCTCCGCCATGCTGGTGGCCGTCTTCGCCACCATCCGCGATGTCTACGCGCAGCGGCCGGAAAGCGCGGCGATCTACAGCATGATGAACGGGGCGCTGGCCTTCGTACCGGCGATCGGTCCGGTTGCCGGAGCGCTGGTCCTGATGCTGGGCGGTTGGCGCGCCATCTTCGTCGTTCTTGCCATTCCCGCACTCGTCATGCTCGCCGTCATCCTGCCGCTCTGGCCGGAAACGCGGCGCGTCGGCCGTGAGGGCGCGCGCGCGGGCTTCGCGGCGGTGCTGAAGAGCCTTGCCTTCTGGACCTACACGCTGGGTTTCGGCGCGGCGATGGGTAGTTTCTTCGTCTTCTTCTCCATCGCCACGCGTGTGTTGATCGAACGGGCCGGGTTCTCGGAACTGGGCTTCAGCCTCGCCTTCGCCTCGGTCGCGGTGGTGATGGTGGCGGCGACCCGCCTTGCCACCGGTCTTGTGGGGAGGTGGGGCATTCCCGGCAGCTTGGCACGCGGCATGGCGATGCTGATTGCGGGCGCTTGCCTGCTTTCCGTCGGTCAGCTGTTCTTCGCACCCTCCTTCTGGTCCTTTGTCCTGCCAATGTGGCTGGTCGCGATCGGCATCGTCGTCACGGTCTCCGTCACGGCCAATGGCGCCTTGCAGGAATTCACGGAGGTGGCGGGGACGGCGGTCGCCCTGCATTTCTGCGTGCAAAGCCTCATTGTCGGGCTTGTGGGGACCGGCTTCGTGATCGGCCTCGACGGCGACACGGCATGGCCGGTCATTGCCTATGCGGCAACCATGGCGGTGCTCACCATGCTGGCGCTGGCGTGGCTGCACAGGCGCGGCCTGCATCTGCAGGCGGGCTGAAGATCAGGCGCGCGGGCGGTCTTCCGCCCGCGCGTTGCCGCTTGTTGTCGAAGGGGCGCGCCGAACGGTCCGGCGGCCGTGCTGAAGATCCGCGTGACCCCGGTGGACAGCGGTCCTATTTCCCGAATTCACGCTCGAAGAAGATGCCGGCCTTGGATTCGCCGTCCGCGCCGACCTCGCCGCGCAGCTTCAGCGACTTGGTCACGTCGATATCGACCGTGACCCGGCTGGAATCGCCGCTCGCACCCTGTTTCACGCCCAGATAGATGTTGTCGCTGAGATACTTGCCGACGGCGAGCGAGGGGCCGCCCGTGCCGTCCGTCTCCACGTCGATGGCATCGACGCCGAGCGACTGGCGCAGCGCGCCGAGCGGGCCTTCGCCGCTGCCGCCGGTCAGGGCCAGCACGGAGGCGCCGAGCTGCGCGATCTGCGTCGGCGAGAGCTGGCTCATCGAGCGGTCGAACAGGAACTGCGCCAGCACCTCGTCCTGCGGCAGTTGCGGCGAGGAGGTGAAGCCGATTTCCGGCTTTTGCGCCTCGCCGGTGACGGTGATCGTGATCGCGGCATTGCTTGCCTGCGAGGTGGCGGCGAAGTCGAGCCGAGGCATCAGCGATCCGGTGAAGCCGACATCGCCCTTGGAGAAGGTGACGCGCCGCGTCAGCACCTGCATGAAACCGCGCCGCATCGAGAACGAGCCGATGGCCTGCGGGTTGGCGGTTGTGCCGACCAGCCGCAAGGTGCCGCCCATTTCCGCATCGAGGCCGCGCCCGCGCACGAAGATGCGCCCTGGGGCGGAGACCGTCACGTCGAGGCGGATCGGGCTCGACCCGCCGCCGCCGTCGCCGCCGCTGTCGCGGGCAAGGGCGGCGTCCTGGCGGCGCACCGCCTCGGGGGCGTTCACATGGGTGACCGAGACCGGGTCGATGGCACCGGGCAGGCTGCTGGGAATGGTGATGTCGGCCCGGCCGATATTGACGGTTCCCGACAGCTGCGCTCCGCGCGCGGGATCGGCGAGCGGGCCCGTCAGCTTGAGGTCCGCGCTCACATTGGCCTGGACGATGCGCCCGTCCGAATAGCGTCCCTCGCTGACCTTCACGCTCAGGTCGGCCGGCATGCCGCCGTCGAGGCCGATGCGTCCCTGTGCCGAAAGCGAGCCGCCGGCGGCGATTGCGGCACGGACGGTGTCGATGGCGATGCCGCCATTGTCGATGCCGATGCTGCCGGAGAACTCGCGCAGCGTCAGGCCGGAGGAAAGCTGCGTCACGCTCATGTCCTGCGGGCGCAGCGTGATCGTGTAGCGCGGCGCGGAGAAGGCGCCGCTGACCTTGCCGGCAACGGCAAGCGAGCCGGATCCGGAAAAGCCCGAAAGGATCAACTTCTGCCGGGCCGCGCTAAGAGGGATCCTGCCTGAAACCGAGACGTCGATGGCGCCGGGCGCGGCAAGACCGACGGGACCTTGCGCCTTGATCGCCAGCCCGTCGGCACCGGTGATGTCCGTCGTCTGGGTGATGCGGTTCGCCCGTAGCTGGCCGGTCGATTTCAGCGCCACCGGCGCGATGCCGTTGTTGCGCAGTTGCGCGGCGGAAAGATCCGCCAGCGAGACGTTCCAGTCGACTTCCGGCGCGGCCGGCGTGCCCCGTACGGTGACGGTACCGCTGCCTGCGCCCGAAAGGCCGACGCCGGGGGCAAACGCGTTGGCCAGCGACAGCGGCACGGAGGCGATCCTGGCGTCGAGCGACAGCCGTTCGCCGCTGGCCGAACCGGAAACGTCCAGGCGGCCTTCGCCAAGCCTCAGCGCCAGCGTGTCGATCAGCGCCCCGCCATCGGCGACGATGATGCGCGCGGGCTCGGCAAGCCGTGTGGCCAGGCCGCCGTAACGCCCGTCGAGCGTGGCGAGCTTGACGACAAGGCCCGCATCCTGCGGTTCCAGTGTCGCGGTGAGCGCGATGCCGTCGGCATTGGTGCCGTCGGAAAGCCGTGCGTCGACGGTGACGTCGGTCGCGGTTCCGGCCGTCACGGCCGTTGCCTTCAGGTTCTGGATCGCGGTCCCGCCGGCAACCACGCCGCTCAGTTCGGCCTCGCCGGAAAGGGCGGGGGCGCTCAGCGGCCCGGTCGACCGGCCACGCGCGTCGAGCCGCGCAATGCGCGTGCCCGCCACCGCCAGTTCCTTGCCGGAAAGGTTCAGCTGCGCGGACGGGGTGCCCCCATCGCCGCGCGCCAGCGTCAGCTTGCCCGAAAGCGCGCCTTCAAGCTCGGTCAGCGCCAGGGCGGAGAATTCCGAGAGGTCCGGCGCGTCGATGGTCAGCTCGCCGGTCAGTGTGCCGATCGCGTCCGCAAGATCGGCGACCGCGAAGCTGCCCGAGATGCGGTTCTCGCCGGCGCTGATCGCCAGGTCGGGAATGGCAAGCCCGTTGCCCTCCGGCCGGATGTCGAGCGCGCCTTCGAGCGGGTTCCCGTCGACACTGCCTTTGGCGCGCAGGCTCGCCGAGAGCGCGTCGCGCGCGGTGCTGGCGGAGACCGAGACCGTGAGATCTGTTACCGGTTTGCCGGCGAGCGTCAGGCGCGGCGCGCTGGCATTCGCCTCGATGTCCGGCGCGGCGCTTGTGCCTTGCGCGGTTCCCTCAAGCGTCACGGCGCCTGCGATGCGCGGATCGAAGCGGGCAAGGTCGGCGACCGCCAGCTTGAACGCGGTGTCGATTTCGTCCGCCGAGACTGAGCCGGTGACGCCCGCCTCGATGCCCTGCAGCGTCAGGCGCGAACCGTCGAGATCGAGGCGGTCGCCGGCGGCATGGGCCGTGCCGTTCGCGGTGAGCGACAGCGGTCCGGCCAGCATCTCCATTCCGTCCGCCAGCGGCTCCAACCGGTCGGCCTCGAGCGTCAGGGCAAAGGGCAGGACGAGGTCGCTTGCCCCTGTGTCGAGATCCTCGCCCGTGAGCCGCAGGCTCAGTCCCTGCAGCCGGGCTTCGGTGGTGCCGAGGCTGGCGGTGGCAAGCCTTGCCGTGACATCGAGCGCGTCCGGCGTGCCATCGGCGCGGAGCTCCAGTGTTGTCGCGCCGACGCTGACCAGACGGTCCGGGAGTTCCAGGCCGATCATCGCCCCTTCGCCGGCGGACAGGTGCAGCGTCGCGCCTGCCTCGATGCGGGACAGGTCCGGGCCCAGTTTCGCGGCGAAGTCGGAGCGGACCGTTGCGGTCGAGAGCTTTCCCTCCACCTCGCGCGGGCCGAAATTCTCGTCGAAGCGCGCCGTTGCCGTCAGCTCCGTGCGGCCCATCACGAGGGCCGCGGCGATCGGCGGGGCAAGCGCGCCGAGTTCGCCGCCAAGCTGGGCGCGCAGCACTGGCGCCCCGCCGTCCTCGCGAGTCAGCCGGGCGGAACCGGAAATCTCGGTGCGGCCGTCGAGCGACAGCGCCAGATCGGCGGTCCAGTCGTCGAGCGGGCCGTCGCCCTTCAACGTGAAGTCGAGCGCCGGCAGGCCCTCGATCTGCAGGAGACGGGCTGCCAGCCCGCCGCGCGGTTCGCTCACAGTGACGTCGAAGGCAAGCTGGTTGGCGTCGGGCGCGAAGCGGACCCGGGCCTCGACCGCACCATCCGTGCCGTCGATGCGCTGCACCGACAGATTGGCGATGGCCGTGCGGGGCGCGGCATCGAGCCGCGCGTCGGCCCTTGCCGAAAGCCGCATCGCCTCGCCGGCGACCGCTTCGCCGATGGAGATCGTTTCGACCCGTGCCTCGCCCAGCCGGAAGGGCAGGGCGGGAATGCTGCCGCCGCCGTCATCGCTGGTTTCGCCCGGCTCAGGCAGGCGGGCGAGATCGAGCGCGCCGACCGTCAGGCGCTCGACATCGGCCTGGCCTTTCAGCAGGGCGAGCGGGTGCCAGTCAAGGGCGACGTCGCGCACGAGGAGATACGGGCCGGCCGCGTCGCTGACCTCTATCCCCGCAAGCCGCGCGTCCAGTCCCCAGGAGAGCGCCAGCCCGCTGATCCGCACTCCGCCCTGCGGACCGGAGGCAAGGCTGTTGACGAGCCCTTCCGCCATCTGCCGGCCCGCCGACGTCTGCATTGCCGCCAGCGCGGCGACGGCAAGCAGCAGCACGACGGCAACCAGGCCGACGAGGGTCCGCATGACAATGCTGAGGAAGGCGCGAAAGGGGCGCCGGGCCGGCTTCACGTCGGGAAGACCTCCGGGAACGGGAAAATTGATTCTTGCATCAAGACGTTATGACGCGGCGTTGAAGCGAAATCATGGCGAAAGGGGAGGCGGCTTGAATCAGAGTGTGAAGGCGTTGAATCGGAATCGAAGCGCGAAGGGATCGCGCCAGCGCGCTGAAACGACTCACGAAGTCCTTCGTGAATCAAAAATGCTGCAATTTCGATATAAAATGCTGCAAGTTTTCGAAAATTCTTGTCCGGAATTGTAGATTCCGTGTCTCAAAAAGCCTGGCTAAGGCCGACATAGATGGCGAAATCCGGGTCGTCCTGCTCCGGGTTGAGCGGCACGGCGACGTCGAAGCGCAGTGGCCCGACGGGGGTAAAGTAGCGCAGGCCCGCGCCGACACCGACCTTCACCCCTTCCGAGAAATCCGGATAGATCGCGTCGAAACTGTTGCCGGCATCGATGAAGCCGACCAGCCCGATCGTGTCGGTCACCTTCATGCGGACCTCAGCCGAGGCCTCCACGAAGCTGCGTCCGCCGGTGACCTCGCCAGCAAGGCGCGGGCCGACATTGCGGTAGGCATAACCGCGGATCGAGCCGCCGCCGCCGGAGAAGAAGCGCCGCGCCGCCGGCACAGCGCTCACCGACGGGGCGATGATGCTGCCCGCCCCGAGCCGCCCGGCCAGAACGAAGCGCTTGGCATCGTCGAGCGCCTGATAGGCGGAGACCTGCCCCTTGGTGAACAGCATGAAATTGCCGCCCTTGGCGTCATAGGCCGGCTCGGCGAAGACGACGGCGTTGATGCCGCTGGTGGGGTTCAGCTTGTCGTCGCGGGTGTCGTAGGTCAGCTCGCCGATCACGCCGCCGAGCAGATAGGTGCGGTTGCCGAAGACATCCTGCTCGTCGGCATATTGCAATTCGGCGCCGACCCGCACCGACAGCCGGTCGTCGAACTCGCGGCGGACGAAGGCGTCGGCCGTGATGTTGCGGCTGCGATAGGCGTCGGGGATCTCCTGGCGGGCGCTGAGGCTGGTGGTGAAACTCGTCAGCGGCCCGAAGGCGCCCGGCTTCTCGAACGCGATGCGGCCGGAATATTCGAGGTCCGAAAGGCTGTTGTCGCCGATGCGCCCGACCGAGCCCTCGACGCTGAGCAACTCGCCGCGCCCGAACAGGTTGCGCCGCCGCCAATAGGCCTCGACCCCGAACCCTTCCGAACTCGACCAGTTGGCGCCGACGCCGATCACGTTGCGGCCACGCTCCGACACTTCGATGGTCATCGGCAGCAGCCCGTCCGGGCCGACGTCCTCGCCCGGCACGATGCGGATGGAGGAGAAGATGCCCAGTTCGCCGAGGCGTTTGGTCGCCCGCTCGATCGCTGCCGGATCGTAAGGCGCGCCTTGCGGGAGCATCGCGTGGGTGACGACGAAGTCCGGATCGGTCGCCTCGGTGCCGGTGACCGAGACCTCGCCGAAACGCGCCGCCCGGCCGGTCGCGGCCATGAGGCGGACATCGAGCCGGTTGCTGTCATGGTCGGCGACGATTTCGCGCCGGGCGATGCGGGCAAACGGATAGCCGGCTGCCTTCAGGTCATTGACGATCCGGTTTTCGGCGCGCAGCACCTTTCCCGAATTCGCGGTCTCGCCCGGCACCAGCCCGTATTCGGCCGGGGTTTCGAGCAGGGCGAGGGCCTCGCCGCCGTCTTCCGCGTCAAGCTCGATGCGGCCGAAGCTGAAAAGTGGTCCCGGCGTCACGCGGATCGTCACCGGCACCGGGCGCGGACCGGGCAGGGACGGCATCTGCAGCGCCTTTTCCAGCGACAGTCCGGCGACGCGAATGTCGACCGTGCCGGCGTAGTAGCCCTCGACATAGAGACGACCGACGAGCCGTTCGAAGTCGGAGGTGGCGCGGGCGATCAATCCTGCCTCGCCCGAGGGCGGACGCTCGACCTCACTGACCAGTTCGGAACTTTCGGAGAGCTTGTCGCGCAGATCGTCCCCGTTGCCCGCGACCGTCAGCGTCGCAGTATACGGGAACGGATCGGTGACGGGGATATCTGTCTCGGATGAGGAGGAGCCGAACGGCAGCCAGCCGAACAGGTCGAGCGCACTCGCGGGTGCCGGCGCCAGGACCAGGGCAGCGCTCGTCAGCAACGCGGCCGAAAGGCTGCGAAGCCCACGCTTGCGGCGCGTCGCACGTCCGGAGCCAGCCAGAAGACGCGGCAGGCTGTCATTTCGGATCCCGCATATACGCACGAGAATTTCCGATCCTGGCGTGGTCGAACGCCCTTTCGTCACCAACGGTTTAGCGCCTCGAAGCTAAGCCTGAATGGTTGACCGGTGATAAACCGGCTGTCCCATTCCAACACAACGGGTTTTGTTGATATGCCATGTTTCGCATGTCGTGACGAATCTCTGCAGGATTGGGTCTCAATTCAGCCCCCTCCCGCCGGCATGCTTTGCTGGAAGCGGTAGCCGAAAGGTCGAGTTTGTTGAAATCACTTTCTGTTTGGTTAACCAATCGGGGGGAAAATGTTGCCGTTCGACAACAGGAAGCGAACTTGGCCGCTGTCTATCGCATCCGCCTTGGACAGTCGGCGGAGCGGATGCTAACAGAAGCTGGCCTGTCGTGATCGGACAGTGAGAACCGAGGCCTTGATGCGTTTCTTAATCCCTGTTTTCCTTGCGTTTTCGCTCGCAGGCTGCGGCAGCCTGCCGGGGCAGGGGCCAACTGCGATCACCATCACGTCCGATGATATCGAGGGCGATGCGCTGCGCTCCGATTACGTTCTGCTGGCGCTCGACCGGGCCACGGTCAACACAGTGCACAAGTATCGACCCAAGCCGTTCTCCCGTCATTTCGCCTCCGTGCCCGATCGCGGACGCTCGACGCGCCTGGGGATCGGCGACCGCCTGGTCGTCACCATCTGGGAGGCGGCATCCGAGGGCCTGTTCTCCACCGCTGACGGCAAGCAGGTGTCGGTTCCCGTCGTCGTCGACGAAAGCGGTTATATCTTCATTCCCTATGCGGGGCGCATCCAGGCGAACGGCCTGTCGGTCGAAGGCCTGCGCGTCTCCATCCAGGAGCGTCTCAAGGGCAAGGCGATCGAACCTCAGGTTCTCGTCATGGTCGAGGGCAACGAAAGCAGCGGCGTGGTCGTCGTCGGAGACGTGACCAAGCCGGGCCAGTACACCATGTCGGTCCGCGGCATGCGGCTGCTCGAGGCAGTGGCGCGTGCCGGCGGCTCGCGTCAGGCGACCTACGAGACCGTCGTCACCGTCAAGCGCGGCAACAAGTCGGGCGAGGCGCGCCTCGTCGACCTGATCGAATACCCGGAAAACAACATCTGGCTGACGCCGGGCGACAATGTGCTCGTCACCCACAAGCCGCGTACATTCTCCGCCTTCGGCGCGGTGCAGTCGACGCAGCTCGTCCCCTTCAAGACCGAATCCGTCACGCTGGCGGAAGGCCTTGCCCAGGTTGGCGGTCTCAAGGATTTCTTCGCCGATGCGGCCGGTATCTTCCTGTTCCGCTTCGAGGATCGCGAGCTTCTGCGCCGGCTGAAGGGCGATGAGGTCGCCAACAAGTTCGACCGTTCCCGCGTGCCTGTCGTCTACAAGCTCAACCTGCGCGAGGCCGAGGCGTTCTTCCTCGCGCGCACCTTCGAGATGCGCGACAAGGACATCATCTATGTCGCCAACCATCCGACGGCGGAGTTCGGCAAGTTCTTGCAGATCATCGGGCCGCTGCTGTCCAGCGCCAATACGGTCAACGCACTGACGACCAACTGACCGGGGCGTATCCCGATTGATACGCGGGTCTTGCCAGGATCACGGTCAGTCGTGATCGCCGGCACCGCGTTTGAACGGGCGCCACAGATGCCGAACGAGACGCACAAGCGCACGGTTCTTTTCCTGCAGGGGCCACCCTCGGACTTTCCGCGCGTTGTCGCCGACGAGCTGGAGCGGCTGGGTCACCGCACCTTGCGCATCAATCTGAGCCTTGCCGACTGGCTGCTCTGGCGCGACCGGCGCTGCACGGCCTATCGCGGACGGCTGGAGGACTGGCCGTCCTTCCTGGAAGGCTATGTTGACGCCCATGCGGTGACCGACATCGTCTTCTACCAGGACCGGTTCCCCTACCACTCCGCGGCGCTCGGCATCGCCCAGAGGCGCGGCCTGCGCGCGATCGCCTACGAAAACGGCTATCTGCGTCCCGACTGGATCACGGCGGAACTCGACGGCATGTCGGCACGCTCGCTGTTTCCCGAGGACGTGGAGGCGATCCGCGCCACGGCCGCCCGGCTGGAGCCGGTCGATACCGGCGTGCGCTATCGGCATCCGTTCTGGCTTGAGGCGGCGCATGAGGTGGTCTTCCATCTCCTCAACGTCGTTGGGTTCCTCTTCCATCCGCATTTCACCCAGGACAAGTTCTACCATCCGTTCTTCGAGTATCTCGCCACGGTGCCCAGGCTGCTCTTCGCGCGGCGGCGCGACCGGCTCGCCAGCACACTGATCGCCGACCTGATCGAATCCAGATGCCCCTATTTCGTGTTCCCGCTGCAGCTTCAAAGCGACTATCAGCTTCGCTACAATTCGCAGTTCGGCCATCTTGCCGAGGCGCTGGACAAGGTGCTGGCGTCCTTTTCGGCGAATGCGCACATGGCCGCGCATCTGGTCGTCAAGATCCACCCGATGGATCAGGGCATTGAACCCTGGGGGAAGATCGTGCGGCGACTGGCACGCAAACACCGGGTCAAGCACCGTGTGCATGTGGTCGATGGCGGACAACTCGTCACCTTGCTCAGGCACGCATCTGGTGCGTTGATGGTGAACAGTACGACTGGTCTGCATGCGGTGCGCATCGGATGCCCGGTAAAGATCCTGGGCCTTGCTGTCTACGACATGCCTGGACTCACCTGTCAATTGTCCCTTGATCGGTTCTGGCGTACGCCGCAAGCGCCGGACGTCGAGGTCTACAATGCTGTTGAACGCCTGATGGGCCACGCGATCCAGATCCAGGGAAATTTCTACACGCGCGAGGGCAAGCTGGCGGCGGCACGCGAACTCGCCAGGCGCGTGTCGCTCGATCTCGTCAACCAGCCGGACGGGGCGGTGCGGCCGCCGCCAAGGGCCGACCGGGCCCTCGCGCTCGGCATTCCGATGAGTTTCGACGAGGAGATGGCCGCGCGCGGCCGGATTGGGCGGTGGTGGCGTGCCTGGCGCGGATGACGGAGACAAGCGGCGGCTGGGGAACGGCGAGGGGGACGCCGTCGGCCGGCGGCACTTCCTGTTCCTGCAAGGGCCGCTGTCGCCGCTGTACCGGCGCATCGGCGCGCGCCTTCGCAAGGCCGGTCACCGGGTCTCGCGGGTCAATTTCTGCGCCGGTGACTGGCTTCACTGGCATGGACAGGGGACGGAGTGCTGGCGCGGGTCGCTTGCCGAATGGCCGGACGCGGTCGCCGGCCGGATCGCCGGCGAGGCCGTGAGCGACCTTGTCCTGCACGGCGACACGCGGCCCTATCACCGGCCGGCGGTGCTGGCCGCCGAAGCGATGGGGATTGCCGTTCATGTGACGGAGCTGGGCCTGCTGCGTCCCGGGTTCATGACGCTCGAGCGCGGCGGACTGGCGACGCTGAGCCGTTTTCCCGACGATCCCGCCACCATTCGCGACATCGCCCGCACGGCGGGCGAACCGGATCTGTCGCCCCGCTTTCCCGGATCCTTCGCACTGGAGGCCTGGCAGGACCTTTCCTATCATCTGCCCAATGTTGCGGCGGCTCCGTTCTTCCCGCATTACCGCCGCCACACGCCTCTGCATCCCTTGCACGACTACGCGCTCTGGCTGAGGCGTCTCGCCACGGCCCCGGGACGGCGCCGGATCGCGGCGCGTCGGCAGGCGGGCCTGTTGGCCGACCCGCGACCCTTCTTCGTGCTGCCGCTGCAGATCGAGGGGGACTACCAGCTTGTCGCGCATTCACCCTTCGCCTCGATGCGCGAGGCGCTGGAGCTTGTCGTGCGCGACTTCCTCGACAACGCACCGGAGGAGGCGCGCCTCGTCGTCAAGACGCATCCGCTCGACAACGGGCTTGTTGACTGGGCGCGCGAATGCGGCGGGCGCGGCGGCGGGCGGGTCGTCTTTCTCGACGGCGGGTCGCTCGATGCGCTCTGGCCCCGGGCCTGCGGCCTCGTCACAGTCAACTCGACGGCAGGTCTCGACGCCCTGCGCAAGGGCGTACCGGTCAAGACGCTTGTTCCGGCGCTCTACGACATCGACGGGATGACGCACCAAGGAGACCTTGCGAGCTTCTGGCGGACGCCGACATCTCCCGACAGGGGGCTCGTCGGTGACTTCGTCACGGCCCTCGCGGCAACCACGCAGCTGCGCGGCTCGATCCACAACAGGGAAGGGCTTAAAACCGCCGTCGAGACGATATCGGCGCGCCTTCTGGGGGAAGGCCCGGCCGCCTTGAACAGCTCCGCCGAGCCGCCGCGTCTTGCCCGGGCCCGCGCGCTGGGGGTGGGATTGTGACCCGGGATCCCGCTTCCGGCCCTGTGTCCGGCCAGAACGTGCCCTTGCCGCCGGTTCGCCGCTGGCGGGTGGCCGACAGGGAGATGCTGCGGCATGGGAGGGCTCTTTCCGCCGTGCTCGGCGCGCCTGTCAAAGGTCTGGCGGACGTCCCCCGCACGGGCGAGGGGGTTCTGGTGGCGCCGGACCAGGCGGGGCTCTCGGGTCTTGCGGGAGCAGCGCGCGCCGCCGGCGTGCCGCTGGCGCTGGTCGTCGCGGCCCCCGTCCCGGCGCCCGCACCCTTTGACGAGGACACGCTCGCGGTCCTGGTGCTGCCGCTCGACCCGCGCATCGATGGCGGGGAAAAGGACATTGCCGGGCTGTTGCGGCCATTCACGGGTCCGCTGGCAACGGGTCCGCTTGCGGCCGCCTGCCGGGATGCCCTTTCCACGGCGCTGGGAGAGGTCGCTGGCACGGAAGCGGACGAGCTTGCGGCCGGCCTCGTGCCGCGCGCGATGCTGTATCCCTCGCCCTACGACCGGGACCGGCCCCTCGGATTTGCCGAAGCAAACGCGGCCGTTGCGGCCTTCGCCCGCCGCGCCGAGCTCTCCGACCGGCCGCTTTTCTGTTTCGGCGCCAAATCCTGGAACCACGCCTCGATTCGCGCGGCATATGCCGCCGATCGCGAGCGCTTCACATTCTGCGCCGATGCCGACGAGGCCATCGACAGGGCTCGGGCGGCAAACGGACGGGTGCTGGGATGGGCCGCCGGCGTCACGCGGGAGATTGATGCACGGGCACGCGAGGCGGGGGTGGACCTGTGGCGCATCGAGGACGGGTTCCTGCGCTCCGTTGGCCTGGGGGCCGGCCTTGCGCGCGGAGCGTCCGTCGCCTTCGACGACGAGGGGATCTATTTCGACGCGACGCGGCCGAGCCGCATGGAACGTCTGCTCGCCACCCGGCACCTGGACGCGGCCGAGCGGGCAAGGGCGGCCGGCCTGCTGGAGCTCCTGCGCGCGGCGCGCATGACGAAATACAATGTTTCGGGGAAGGGGGCGCTCCCGCAGGTGCCGGGGGACCGCGAGGTGCTGCTCGTGCCCGGGCAGGTGGCGGACGATGCCGGCGTGTGCCGCTCGCTCTCGAGCGTGATCGACTGCGCGACCTGCGACAATGTCAATCTGGAGCTGCTGCGGGCGGTGCGGGCGCGCAACCCTGAGGCCCATGTCCTCTACAAGCCGCATCCCGATGTCGAGGCGGGGCTGCGCAAGGGCCGGCTCGATGCGGCTGCGCTGGCCGGCCTTGCCGACCAGGTGGTTGCGGGATGCGACATTCTCGAGCTTGTCGGGCTTGCCGACCGGGTCGAAACCTTCTCCTCGCTGAGCGGCTTCGAGGCCCTGCTGCGCGGCCGCCCGGTCACTGTCTACGGCATGCCGTTCTATGCCGGCTGGGGGCTGACGCAGGACCTGACGGACAACGCCCGGCGCACCCGCCAGCTCGACGTGGAGACGCTCGCCCATGTCGCCTTCATCGACTACCCGCTGACGGTCGACCCGCTGACGCTCCTGCCGTGCACGCCGGAATTCCTGGTGTCGCGGCTGGCCGTACAGCGCGGCAGCAGGCGGCATGCGATCGCGCAGCGCCTGCGCCAGGACCTTTCCTGGCTGGGCCGGAAACTGGGCATCTAGGAGCCAGCGACCACGCGCCCGGACGAGGACAGGTCCTTGGCGAGCGGGTTCGCCGGTCAGCTGTCCTGACGCACGCTCTTCACCAGCGAGGAAAAGCCCACATTCTCGCGCGCCATTGCCGCAAGTTCCTCGGCGGTGGCATCCACCGCCCGGTCGATTTGCTCGCCGCTGTGCTCGCTGGTGATGAAGAACCGGATGCGCGCCGATTTCTCCGCGACGGCGGGGAAGACGATCGGCAGCGCGTTGATCCGCCGGGCAAGCAGCCGGTTGGAGAGGGTCGCCGCGCCGATGGAATCGCCGACGATCACCGGAATGACGCTGAGGCCCGCACTCGGGCCGGTGTTGAGACCCGCATTGCGGGCCCGTTCGATGAAGCGGCGGCCGTTTTCGGCAAGCCGCCGCACCCGTTCGGGCTCGCGCGCCATCACGTCGGCGGAGGCGATGGCCGCGCCGGCCAGCGCCGGCGACAGGCCGACCGAGAAGACGAAGCCGGGGGCCGTCGCCCGCAGGTAGTCGCAAAGCGCCCTGGAGCCGGCGATGTAACCACCGCAGGCCGAAAAGGTCTTGGACAGCGTCCCCATCCACATCTCGACGCTTGTCGGATCGACATTGAAATGCTCGGCCAGCCCGCGCCCGGTCTCGCCCAGCACCCCGACGGAATGCGCCTCGTCGACAAGCAGCCAGCAATCGAAGTTCTGCTTCAGGCGGATCAGGTGCGGCAGGTCGGGAAAATCCCCGTCCATGCTGTAGATGCCTTCGACGACGATGAGGACGTGATCGTATTTGTGCCGGTTCTGCGCCAGCAGTTCTTCAAGCGCGTGAAGGTCCCCATGCGGGAAGTTCATGCGCGTCGCGGCTGACAGGCGTGCGCCTTCGGTGACCGAGTTGTGGACGAGGGAATCGGTGAGGATGAGATCGCCCGACTTCATCAGGTGTCCGATGACGGTCACGTTGGTGGCATGCCCGCTGACCATCACCACCGCGTCCTCGACGCCGTGGATGCGTGCCAGGCACTGCTCGAGCTCCCGGTGGATGGGACGTTCCCCGGCAACCACCCGGCTGGCCGAGGCGCTGGTGCCGTAGGTTTCGATCGCCCGGGCCGCCGCCGCGTTGACCTGCGGGTGGCCGTTCAGGCCGAGATAGTTGTAGGAGGCGAAATTGTCGTAGGTCTCGCCGTCGATGACGGTGGTGGCGCCGGCAACGCCCGCATGGGCGCGGAAAAACGGGTTGTCGAGGCCGATCATCTCGGCGGCCGCGCGGTGCATCCGCAACTGGCGAAACTGCGGCAGGCTGGAGAAGTCGAAGGCGGCGGGCCCCGGCGGCGGCGCCTGCCGCGCGGCGCGCGCGGGTTGCCGGTCGCGGGCGGCCTTGTGGCCGGCGCGCAGGTTGGCGACCAGCTGCTTGCGCGCGTCGCTCGAACCGCTCGTCCCGTCCTTGCTCAACTTACTGCCTTTCGCTGTCTTTCCTGGCCTGCCGGGCCGGGCAGGATGAGTTTCTCACAGCAGCGAGCGCATGTCGCGCGTGCGCTGCTCGACCTCGGCGGCCACGTCGGCAAGCGCTTCGGCGTCCTCGAAGGCCTCTTCGCCCAGATGCTGTATCGCATTGGCGCGGGCCTCGCCCGACAGGACGTCGCTGCCGCCGCCGCCTGTCACCTGGTCGGTGATGCGGGCCGCCATGTCGCTCAATGTCGCGCCATTGGCCAGCGACATCAGCGGGATATCGATGCCGAACTGCCGTTCGGCCGCCATCCTGAGCTCCAGCGCCATCAGCGAGTCCATGCCCACCTCGGTCAGCGGCCTGGCCGGATCGATGTCGTCCTCGCCGATCCTCAGGATGCGGCCGATCTCGATCGCCAGCAGCTTGCAGATCCGGGCGATTGCCGAGGCACGGTCGAGCCCCTTGAGCAGGGCGGCAAGGTCGACGGTGCCGCCTTCGCCGTCCGTCTCGTCGCCGGCGCGGATGCCGAGCCGTTCCGCATAGGGCGTCGCCAGCAGTGCCAGGTCGCGCCGGGCCGCCGCCCAGTCGATGCGCGCGTAGCCGACGGCGGCGCTCGCGACATCGTCCTGCGGCAGCGCCATCAGCGCGGCAAGACCATCCAGGGCCTCACCGGCGCTCAGCGCATGACGCCCGAGCTTGCGCGCGAGCTTGTCGCCGACATCGGCGTTGCGCGCCAGGTAACCGGCATCCGAGATCGCCCCCCAGGCAACCGCGAGGGCCGGGAGCCCGTGCGCCCTGCGCCGCGCGGCAAGACCTTCCAGATAGCCGTTGGCGGCAACGTAGTTCGCCTGGCCGGGGTTGCCGACCAGCGTCGTGGCGGAGGAGAACATCACGAAGTGGCGCAGCGGATCGTCCCGCGTCAGCCGGTCGAGCAGTTCCGCACCGCGCACTTTCGGGGCGAGCACCGCATCGAGCTGGTCGCGCGTGAGATTGGCCATCAGGGTGTCGTGCAGCACCATCGCGGTATGGAAGACGCCGGCGATGGAACCCGCTTCCGCACGCACCGCGTCAAGCGTCGCCGACAGAGCCTCTTCGTCGGTCGCATCGCACGCATGCCCGGCGATCGTGACGCCCTGCGTCGCCATTTCCTCGATGAGGGCGGCGGCCTCGGGCGTCGTCGCGCCGCGCCGCGACAGGACGTCGACCCGGCGCGCGCCCATCCCGGCGAGCCGGCGGATCAGGGCTGCTCCAAAGCCGCCGAAGCCGCCAACCACGACCTGGCTGGCGCTGGCCTGGAGAGCAACGGGGGCGACCGTCTCTGCGGTTTCTTCGGCAAGCGGCACCGCCGGCGGGCGGATGACGATCTTGCCGATATGCCCGGCCTGCTGCATCAGGCGGAAGGCGGCGACCGCGTTGTCCGCCTCGAAGGCGCGGTGAGGCAGCGGGCTCAGCGCGCCGTCGGTGAACAGCTGCATCAATTCGCCGAGCAACCGCTCGGCAAGCGCCGGCTGGTGGATCAGCAACTGGTCCGCGTCGATACCGAAATAGCTGAGATTGCGCCGGAACGGACGCAGGCCCAGATGGGTGTTCTCGTAATAGTCGCGCTTGCCCAGTTCCAGGAACCGGCCGAAGGGCGCCAGTACCTCGATGCTGCGCTCCATCGCCTCTCCGGACAGCGAGTTCAGCACCACCTCGACGCCCTTGCCGCCGGTCAGGCGCAGGACCTCGCCGGCAAAGGCGAGGGAGCGGGAGTCGAGCACGTGATCGACGCCGAGCTGTTTCAGCAGGCTGCGCTTTTCCGGGCTGCCGGCGGTCGCGATGACGCGCGCGCCGATGTGCCGGGCAATCTGGATCGCGGCGAGGCCGACGCCGCCGGCGCCGCCATGGATGAGCACGGTCTCGTGCGGCTCCAGCCGGGCAAGGCGATGCAGCGCGTAATAGCTGGTCAGGAAGGCGACGGGGATTGTCGCCGCCGCCTCCGGGGAAAGGCCGTCCGGCGTCGTGGCGCAGCCCTTTTCCGAGACGGTGACATGGCTGGCGAAACAGGCCGGCGCGAAGGCGATCACCTTGTCGCCGACCCGAAGCCGCCGGGCCTGCGGTCCGGTGGCGACGACGGTGCCCGCGCATTCCATTCCAAGCGTCGGGCCGGCAAATCCGTCCTCCAGCGCTTCCTCGGGCAGCAGGCCGAGGGCCCACATCACATCGCGGAAATTGAGGCCGCTGGCCTCCACGGCGATCTCCACCTCGTCGCCGACCAGGGACGGGCGCGGGCAGGGGCTCCAGCACAGCCGGTCGAGCGATCCTTGTTGCGCGATGTCGAGCCGCAGGACCTCGCCCCGTTCATCCGGGATCCTGCCTGGCACGGCAAGCGGCGCGCCGCGCTCGACCCGCAAGCCGATACGGCGGTCGCCGTCGATGACGATCTCCCGCTCCTCGTCATGGGCGGCAAGCACGACCTCGCCGGCGATGCGCAGGGCGGCCGCGCTCGGGTCGAGATCCCTGCGAATGTCGAGCAGGTGTATCCTGGCCGAGGAGAACTCGTTGATGGCGACACGGCCGAAGGCCCACACCGCCGACTGCGCCGGGGCGGGCGCCGTGCCGGTGGCGGCGGCGCGCGCGCCGTCCGGCGCGACGATCATCACGGGCGCGGACCGTGTGCCGCGCGCCTTGAGGAGGCGCGTCAGCGACCAGACGCGCCGCGAGGTCGTGGCCATTGCTTCGGTGCTGTCGTCATAGGCCCCGGCGAGATGGATCACGCCGTCGGCGGAGGCCATGGCCAGGGGCGTGCCGTCCGCCCATGCGTCGGCATTGTCCAGATCGACGGCGAGGACGCCCTTGATCGGTGCCGACATGCCCGCCTCGATGCCGAGAGTGGCATCGATCCCGTGCGCCGACAGGGTTTCGCGCAACGCTCCGGCAACGGCGCGGCAGGGTTCCTGCGGGTCGCACAGCACCAGGACGGACTGGCGAGGTTCGGACGCCTCGCCGTTTCCGGCCGGGGCGGCGTCGCCGTTCGCGCTGCGCCGGCGGGCCGGCGGGGGAGCGGCCGCAATGACGAGGCTCGCATCGACCTCGGTGCTTGCCAGCGGCAGGTCGAGCGGATCGGCAAAGCCCAGGGCGGCAAGGCGCGCGGTCCAGTCGACGCCCGCCATCAGCGGGGTTGTGGCGAATTCCGTTCCCGGAACCGCCGACCACCAGTCGGCACCGATGCCGAGGATCAGGTCGGTGTCGGTCGAGGGCGAGCGCTCCACCGCGATCAGCCGTCCTTCCGTGCCCAGCATCGCGGCCAGATCCTGGAGCCGGTCCCCGCCAGGTACGCCCAGGCTGTCGCAGGTCACCAGGAGATCGTAGGGACCGTTCCGGTCAAGCGCATCCTCGCCAAGGGCGGCGAAACTGGTCTGTGCCGTGCCATGCCAGTTGCGGCGCAGTCGTTCGACATCGCCGGACGAGGCGTCGGTGACGGTCAGTCGGCCGTTTCGGCGCTCGAGCGCGGCATCCAGCGCCGCCGCGACGCCCGTGGCGCGGGCACCAAGCAGAAGGACCGAGAGAGGGCGCTCCGCGGGCCAGGCGGCGATGAACGCACCGGCAATCTCCGCGCAGGCCTTGCCCAAAGCGCGGGCGGACGGGTCCGCGCTGCGCCAGGCGGCAAGAAGGCCGCCGGCGAAATAGCCGGCCGCGCTCGGCGGCAATCCGTTCCGCAGCAAGCCGGGCAACTCCTCGGCAAGGCGCGAGAGCAGCGTGGCGAGCGCGCCATGCGCCCCGGCAACGGAGATCAGCGTTTGCACCAGTGCGGCCGGGTCGAGCGCCGGATCCGGTTCGTCGACGCTCCAGCCCGTGTCGCTTTCATGGGCAAGCTCGTGCCGGGCAAGAACATGCAGGAAATGCAGGGCGAACGGTGCGGCGCTCTCGTGCAGCCTGCCCGAGGTCACGAGCGCGGGGATTTCGGCCGGTCCATCGCCGAGAACATCGAAGAGCGCATGCTGCGCGATCGTTCTGGCCAGCGCATCGGCAAGCAGAGCTGCATCGCTCGGCTCGAATTCGGAGCCGGTTTCGCAGCCGATGCCGAGTGCCACCGCCTGCGCGCCGATTTCCGTGGTCGCGAAGGTCGTGGCCGGCAGGGCGGTGCCGGAGGCAAGCAGGCGCGGCGCCACGCGATAGTGGAACCCGTCCTCGCCGGTCGAAAGCTGGAACTGCACGGATTTGAAACGGACCCCGCCGAAGCGGGCGATGACCTCGCCCTCCGCATCGCGATAGGTGAAGCTCGCCAGGATCGAGCGCTTGCTTGCCTTTTCCACGCGGACGTCCACGCAAACCGGCAGGCGGGAGGAGGCGAACAGCTCGATGGAGCCGAAGCGCACGGGCAGGAAGCCGCTCTTGTCGGCAGTGCTCCGCTCGCCAAGCAGGGCGAACAGCCCGTGGAACCCGGCATCCGCGAGCGCGGGATGCAAGGCGAAGACGTCAGGGTCGGGCGAAGCCGCGGGTGCGCGCAGGTCCAGCCGCACGTCCTGCCGGCCGGTCAGCCGCGCCGCGCTGGCAAGGCGGAACGCCGGGCCGTAGTCGAGCCCGTGCTCCATTGTCAGTCGGTAGATGGACTCCTCGTCGACAAGGACAGCGGCGTCATCGGCCGTCCGCTCCTCGACAACGTCCTCGGGGACGGAAAGCGTACGGAACCCGGCCTTGGCATGCAGCGACCAATCGGCACCCGCCAGTCGCGGCCGGCTGTGAATCTCGATCACGCGGTCGTCCGGCGACAGGCGGATGCGTGTCTCGTGGGACTTTCCCTCCTCAAGAAGCAGCGGCCGGAGGATCTCGAAATCCCGGATCTCGGCCTGTTCCGCGCCCGACCAGTCCAGCGTTGCCCGCAGCACCATCTCGACGAAGCCGGCCGCGGGGAACACGGTGGCGCTCTCCACCTTGTGGTCGGCCAGGAACGGCAGCAGGTCCGTGTCGACCAGGTTGAACCACTCGGCTGTGTCCGGCCGCAGGCGCGTGCCGGCCAGCGGCCAGCCGCCGCCATTCGTGCCCGAAACGCGCTCCTCGGTCACCGGCGTGACGAATGCCGTGAGTTGCCAGGGATAAAGCGGGAGTTGGGGCAGACATGCGCCCTCGGCCCCGACATAGCGGTCGAGATCGGGCATGCCGCCATGGGCGACGATGCGGGCGGCGAGCGTGTCGATGCTCTCCGGCTCGGCATCGGCCTTGGGAACGTCGAACGTTGCCAGCACCGCGGTCTGGTTGCCCGCCGCGCGCAGCACGTCGCGGATATAGGTGGTGAGCAGCGGCTTCGGGCCGATCTCGACGATCAGATCGACGGGCTGCTCTGCCAGCCGTTCGACGGCTTCGGCAAAGCGGACCGGCCTGCGCACATTCTCCCACCAGTAGCTCGCGTCCGGACGGATCGCATCCGTCTCCGGCGTCACCGCCGACAGGAAGGGGATCGCTGCCGGCTTGCAGGCGATCTCGCCGAGCGCGGTGCGCAAGGGCTCCTCGATCGGATCGACCAGCGCGCTGTGGAACGGGTAGGCGATGTTGAGCTTGCGCAGCGCCCAGCGTTTCTTGCGGGCGATCCGGGCGAAGCCGTCGATGCTGTCGACCGGGCCGGAAATCGTCACGCTGCGCGGCGAGTTGATCGCCGACACCTCAATGCCGGCAAGGCCGGCCTCGTCGATGGCGGCGCGCGCCTCGGCCTCGGGCAGCAGCAGGGCCGCCATGCCGCCGAGATGCCGCACCACTTCCTGTTGTGTCGATCTGGCGTGGATGATGCGAGTGGCACTGGCCAGATCGAGCATGCCCGCGCACCATGCGGCCGCGACCTCTCCCACGCTGTGGCCGACGACGGCCTGCGGTTCAAGGCCGCGCTCCTTCAGCGCGCTGACAAGTGCAACCTGGACCGCGAAGAGCAGCGGCTGGGCGATTTCGGTGCGCTCGATCTCCCCCTGCAGGTCCTTCGAGAACAGCATCGTCACCAGCGACCAGCCGGAAACGGCCATGAAATGCCTGTCGACGCCCTCCAGCGCCTTGCGGAAACCGGGATCCCGGGAATAGGCGTCCTGGCCCATGCCCGCCCATTGCGAGCCGTTGCCGGAAAAGGCGAAGGCGATCCCGCGCGTGCGCGGCGCGGTCTTGCCTTCGATCGCCGCCGGTGCGCCCTGTCCGTCAGCAAAGGCGGCGAGCGCCGCCTGCTTGGTGGCCGGGTCGCCGAGAACGACGAGCCGGTGGTCGTGCAGGTCCCGTCGGCGAACGGCCGCGTCCGCGATCGCCCCCGCAGTCGGGGCATCATCCTGGCCCAGCAACCCGACATAGCCTCTGGCAAGGTCCTTCAGCGCGGCCTGCGAGCGGGCCGAGATGATCAGGGGCGCCGTGTCGGGGACAGTGGTCTGCGGAGTGCCGAGGGTTTCGACGTCGCCGATCACGGTGTGCGCATTGGTGCCGCCGAAACCGAAGGAATTGATGCCGGCAAGGCGCCGGCCCGGGCCGCGTGCAAGTTCGATCGCCTGCGCGGCGACCGTCAGGTTGAGGGCGTTGAAGTCGATATTCGGGTTTGGCGTGTCGAAATGCAGGGACCTGGGCAGGAGGTCGTTCTGCAGGGCCAGGACCGACTTGAGGATGCCGACCAGCCCTGAGACCGGCTCCAGGTGGCCGACATTGGTCTTCACCGACCCGATCGGCAGCGGCGCGCTCCGGTTCTGGCCGATTTCCGTGCCGAGCGCCATCGCCTCGGCCGGGTCTCCAACCTGTGTTCCCGTGCCGTGCGCCTCGACGAAGGCAAGGTCGTCCGGCGCGATGCCGAGGTCGCGATAGATCGTGCGCAGCAACGTGGCCTGGGCCGGAGAGGAGGGCAGCGACAGCCCCGCCGTGCGGCCGTCGGCATTGATGCCGCTGGCCATGATGCGGGCGCGCGGCTCGCGCGCGGTGGTGTCTCGCTGCAAGACGATGGCGACAGCGCCCTCGGAGCGCACATAGCCGTCGCCGGATGCGTCGAATGCCCGGCACAGGCCCTGCGGCGACAGCATCGAGGCGCGCGAGAAGCCGATGAAGGAGAACGGGCTGAGCAGGAGATTGACGCCGGCGACGATGGCGGTGTCGATCTGTCCGTTCTCGATGGCGCTGACAGCCTGGTGCAGGGCCACCAGCGAGGAGGAGCAGGCGGTGTCGAGCGTGAAGCTGGGGCCGCGCAGGTCGAAGATGTAGGAAACGCGGTTGGAGATGATCGACAGGGTGTTGCCGGTCATCGTCTGCATGTCGACGGCGGGCAGGTCGAACAGCAGCCTCTGGTGATAATCGAGGCCCGACGCGCCGACATAGACGCCCGTCTGGCTGCCGGCCATGTCCGACGGCCTCAGGCCGGAATTCTCGATTGCCTCCCACACCACCTGCAAGAGCAGGCGTTGCTGCGGATCGATCTGCGCGGCCTCGCGCGGCGAAATGCCGAAAAAGGCGGCGTCGAAGCCCCACACATCGTCGATCTGGCCTGCGGCGAAGGTGTGGCTGCGGCCCGACGTGTTCGGCCGCGGATGGTAGAAGTTGCGCGGATCGAAACGGTCGCGGCCGACCTGCGTGACGGCGCAGGTGCCGGTCTCCAGCAAGTGCCAGAAGTCGTCCACGGAAGCCGCGCCGGGCAGGCGTGCGGCATATCCCGTGATGACTGTGTTCCGTGCAAGCAGCGACATTCAGCGTTTCTTCCGTAGCGCGGTGCTCGTGGCCCGGATCATACAGGTAAAGCGGCAGCGTCAGCATGGTGACGTCGCCAACACGGAGGTCCTAAAGTCGCTGGGCCCCGCACCAACCGCAGGCGCCATTTCACAATGGCAAGTTGCGGCATACGCGCCAGTATTGACGTGACGACTTTGGCCTCGGTTCTAACGCAAACGAGACACCGGGCAAAGCGTCCACAATATGGCAGTTGTGCGTTGCGATGGGTATTTCAACAAGGGGTTGCCGCCGCGTTTTCAGTATATTGGTGAAACCGACAGGGGGTTACGCCGTCACACGTCTTCGGCCGCGTTGCGCCGCGCGAGGTGCTGTTCCCATTCGATCGCGTGGCGCGCGATCACGTCGATATCATTCAGCGCCGGCCGCCAGCCGAGCAGGTCGCGAATGGAGGTGCTGTCGGCAATGACACTGCCCAGATCGCCCGGTCGGCGGGGGCCGTAATCCACCGGAAACTCGGAGCCGGTGGCGCGCCTGACCGCCTCGATGGTCTCCAGCACCGTGTAGCCCCTGCCGTAGCCGCAATTGAGTGTGAAGCTCTCAGGATTGGCCCGCAGCCGCTTGAGTGCCAGATAGTGCGCCTCGACAAGGTCGCCGACATGGATGAAGTCGCGTTCGGCCGTGCCGTCGCGGGTCGCGTAATCGGTGCCGAAGACGGTCATGCCCTTTCGCGTGCCAAGAGCCGCTTCGCACGCGACTTTCAGCAGATGGGTGGCGCCGCGCGTGGAATGGCCGGTACGCCCCTGCGGATCCGCACCCGCGACGTTGAAATAGCGCAGCGCCGCATGGCGCAGCGGGCCGGCGGCGGAGATGTCGCGCAGCATGGTCTCGACCATCAGTTTGGACGCGCCATAGGGCGTTGTCGGCAGCGCGGGGGTGGTTTCCGAGACGGGACCTGCGCCAACCTCGCCATAGACGGCCGCGGTGGAGGAGAAGAGCACCGTCTCGATCCCTGCGGCGAGACAGTTCTCCACGAGGGCCAGTGTCGCGCAGGTGTTGTTGCGATAGTATTTTGCAGGATTTTCCAGCGATTCCGGAACCGATACGGAACCTGCGAAATGGATCACCGCATCCACGGGCGCTATGGAAAGAACCTGGCGAAGCGCGTCCGGATCGCTGACCTCACCCTGGACGAAGCTGGCTGAACCGGGGACGGACCATTGGTGTCCGGTAGCGAGACTGTCGAGAACGACCACGTCCTCGCCGGCGTCGAGCAGGTGCCAGGCCATGTGGCTGCCAATATAGCCGGCGCCGCCGGTCACCAGAACTGCCATGCGCTCACTCCCTCGCCGTTCATCCCTGTCGCCGGTCGTCGGACCGTGTCCGATGGCCGGGCCCCGTCGTGTTAGCGGGTTGACAAACCGGTGGCAAGCGCACAGGAACGCTGCCGGAAGAATGCGATCCCGGTCCGCGCCTCGCCTCCGTGGAAGGGTGTGCCGGCGCCGTGTCCATCCCGAGATGGCGGCAGGCCACTCCGCCTCAAGCAGAAAGACGGGTTTCCAGATTTGGCCGCGTCCCGCGCGCTCGTCGGGTCCCGGCAGTCCTGCACGTTCCAGCCCCCGGGGCAGATTCCAGGAGCACACATGCGCATTGCAATGATTGGCACCGGCTATGTCGGCCTGGTTTCCGGCGTCTGCTTTTCCGAGTTCGGCTTCGACGTCACCTGTGTCGATATCGACGCGGCTAAGATCGAGCGGCTCAATGCCGGCGAGGTCCCGATCTATGAACCCGGCCTCGATGCGCTGATCGAGCGGAACCTGGAGGAAAAGCGTCTTTCCTTCACAACCGACCTCGACGCGGCCGTTGCCGCCGCCGACGTGGTGTTCATCGCCGTGGGAACGCCGTCCCGGCGCGGCGACGGCGAGGCCGACCTGACCTATGTGTTCGCCGCCGCGCGGCAGGTCGCCAGGGCGATGCGGCCGGGCACAGTCGTGGTGATCAAGTCGACGGTCGTCGTGGGGACTTGCCGCAAGGTCGCCGAGATCATTCGCGAGGAACGGCCTGGCGTCGACTTCTCGATCGCCTCCAACCCGGAATTCCTGCGCGAGGGATCCGCGATCGAGGATTTCATGCGCCCCGACCGGGTGGTGACGGGAGCCGAGGACGAGCGCGCGGAGAACGCGCTGCGCCGTCTCTACCGGCCGCTCTACCTGCGCGAGACGCCGATTCTGGTCACGTCGCTGGAGAACGCCGAACTGACGAAGTATGCCGCCAACGCCTTCCTGGCGCTGAAGATCACCTTCATCAACGAGATCGCCAATCTTTGCGAGAAGGTCGGGGCGGACGTGCAGAAGGTCGCAAGTGGTATTGGCCTCGACAACCGCATTGGTGGAAAATTTCTCCATGCGGGACCAGGCTTCGGCGGCTCCTGCTTTCCCAAGGACACGACAGCGCTGGCGGCGACGGGCCAGCGGCACGGAGCTCCCTTGCGTCTGGTGGAGACCACCATCGAGGTCAACGAGGCCCGCAAGCGCGACATGGCGGATCGGGTGCTGGCGGCTCTCGGGCCGCAGGTCGCGGGCAAGCGCGTCGGCATTTTGGGAATCGCCTTCAAGCCGAACACAGACGATGTCCGCGACGCGCCCTCGCTGGTGATCGTGCCGGCGCTCCAGGCGGCCGGCGTGGAGGTCGTTGCCCATGACCCGGAGGCCCGTGGCCAGGCCGAACCGCTGCTTCCCGGGCTAGGATGGCGCGACAATCCCTATGACGTCGCGGACGGCGTGGACGTGCTCGCCGTCGTCACCGAGTGGAATGCCTATCGCGGCCTCGACCTTGGCGAAATCGCGCGGCGCATGCGCGGCCGCAGCGTCATCGACATGCGCAATATCTGGCAGGCGGGTGATGTTGTCGCGGCCGGTCTCGATTATCAGGGGATCGGCAAGCCGGCGCGCAAGGCGAACTGAGCGATCCGCGCATGGCCTTGCAACGACAGGAGAAAGGCTGATGCCGATGACGGACGACATGCTGGCGCTGCGCGATCTGTGCCTTGAGGCGGGGCAGGTGCTGCTCGAGTGTTTCCATGCCGGCGTCACGGTCGAGAGCAAGGCCGATGAGAGCCCCGTGACCGAGGCCGACAGGCGGGCGGAGGCGGTGATCCTTGCAGGGCTTGCGCGCCTTTATCCCGGGATTCCGGTGATCGCCGAGGAAGCGATGGCGGGGGGGCGGCAGCCGGAAATAGGCGACCGCTTCTTCCTCGTCGATCCGCTTGACGGGACACGCGAGTTCATCTCCGGAAACGGTGATTTCACGGTCAATATCGCGCTGGTCGAGAAGGGGGTTCCGGTCCTGGGAGCCGTCTTCGCGCCCTTGCGCGGATCGTTCTTCGCCGGTGCGCTGGGCGTGGGGGCGTTCGAGCAGGCGTTCGACCAGGCCGGCAACGCGACCGGTGCGGTTCGTCCGCTCAAGGTGCGCGACCGCCGGGACGCCCTTCCTGTCGCCGTCGCCAGCCGCTCGCACCGGGACGCCAAGACCGACGACCTGCTGAAGGTCCTTGGTGTTGCCGACACGGTGAGCGTCGGCTCCTCGCTGAAATTCTGCCTTGTGGCCCGGGGCGAGGCGGACTTCTATCCGCGTTTCGGCCGGACCATGGAATGGGACACCGCAGCAGGACACGCCGTTCTCGTTGCCGCCGGCGGTCATGTGCGGGGGCTCGATGGCGGCCCCTTCGCCTATGGCAAGCGCGACCTTCCGGACGATGCGGACTTCGCCAATCCCGGCTTTCTTGCCGCCGGGGGGGAGGCCCTGATCGCATCCGCTGCTGCCGCGGTCTCCGGCGCATTGGCAAATACTGCCGAATGACAGAGATTTTTTAAGGACTGCCCTTTGTCGGCAATCCTGTTTCTCGCGCATCGCCATGATGCTGCTTAAGTCGTGATCCATGAGCTGCCGAGGGATTGGCGGACGGTGTCCCGACACAGGTGTTCAACTCTGCGTCGTCATCGCTATATTCTTCCCGCGGCCGAGATCACGAGGAGAGGCCCGTGTCCAATCGGGGAAGCCATCTGCGTCACCTTGAGGCGCAATCCATAGAGATCATCCGCGAAGTCGTGGCCGAGATGTCGCGCCCGGTGATGATGTACTCCATCGGCAAGGATTCCAGCGTCATGCTGCACCTTGCGCGAAAGGCTTTCTATCCGGCGCCGCCGCCCTTTCCGCTGCTGCACATCGACACGACCTGGAAGTTCCGGGAAATGATCGCCTTCCGGGACCGCATGGCTGCGGAAGCGGGCATGGAACTGATCACCTACACCAACCCGCAAGGGCTGGCCGACAACGTCAATCCCTTCGATCACGGCTCTTCCTACTACACCCAGGTGATGAAGACCGACGCGTTGAAGCAGGCCCTGTCCGCCCATGGCTTCGATGCGGCATTCGGCGGCGCGCGGCGCGACGAGGAGAAGTCGCGTTCCAAGGAGCGGGTCTTTTCCTTCCGCTCGGCCGCCCATGGCTGGGATCCCAAGAACCAGCGCCCCGAGCTCTGGTCGATCTTCAACACGCGGGTGCGGCCGGGCGAATCCTTGCGCGTCTTTCCGCTGTCAAACTGGACCGAACTCGATATCTGGCAGTACATCCGCGCCGAAAACATTCCCATCGTGCCGCTTTACTACGCGGCCGAGCGGCCCGTGGTGGAACGCGACGGCGCGCTGGTGATGGTCGACGACGACCGCCTGCCGCTGAGGCCCGGCGAGACCCCGCAGATGCGCCGCATCCGCTTCCGCACGCTTGGCTGCTATCCGCTCACCTCGGCTGTGGAATCGAACGCCGACACGCTCGACCAGATCGTCACGGAGATGCTGATCGCCCGTACCTCCGAGCGCTCGGGCCGGCTGATCGACCATGACGAGGCGGCCTCCATGGAAAAGAAGAAACGCGAAGGCTATTTCTGAGGACCCCGTCATGAACCAGGCTCTGCCTTCCATTGCCCCGCCCGTGGTCGACTTTCTCGGCGAGCACGACCAGAAGGGGCTCCTTCGCTTTCTGACCTGCGGCAGCGTCGACGACGGCAAGTCGACGCTGATCGGCCGTCTCCTGCACGACACCAAGCGGGTGTTCGAGGATCAGGCGGCGGCATTGCGCAAGGATTCGCGCAAATACGGCACCCAGGGCGAGGCGCTCGACTTCGCCCTGCTTGTCGACGGTCTGGAGGCCGAACGCGAACAGGGCATCACCATCGATGTCGCCTATCGTTTCTTCGCCACCGAAGGGCGCAAGTTCATCGTGGCCGATACGCCGGGCCACGAGCAGTACACCCGCAACATGGCGACGGGCGCCTCCAATTCCGATCTGGCGGTGATCCTCATCGATGCGCGCAAGGGCGTCTTGCAGCAGACGCGGCGGCATTCGTTCATCGTCTCGCTGCTCGGCATCCGGCACGTCGTCGTGGCGGTCAACAAGATGGATCTCGTCGGCCATGACCGTGCCGTTCTCGATGCCATCGAGAGCGACTATCGCGCCTTCGCGGAAGGGTTCGGTTTCGAGACCCTCCAGGTGATCCCCATGTCGGCGCTGACCGGCGAGAACGTCACCGTGCAAAGCGAGGCGATGCCCTGGTATGAGGGGCCGACGCTGCTTGAGCATATCGAGAGCATCGACGTTGCAAGCGACGATCGCCTCGGCCCGTTCCGCATGCCGGTGCAGTGGGTCAATCGGCCCAATCTCGACTTCCGAGGCTATGCCGGCACGGTCGTCAGCGGCAGCATCCGCCCCGGGGACAAGGTGGCGGTTGCCGCGTCGGGACGCGTCGCGACGGTGTCGCGCATCGCCACGATGAGCGGCGACCTTGAAGAGGCGGTGGCTGGCGATGCGGTCACCATCACCCTCGAGGAAGAAGTCGACATTTCCCGCGGCGACGTTCTCAGCCTGCCGGACCAGCGGCCGGAAGTGTCCGACCGCCTCAACGCCCATGTCATCTGGATGGGTGACCAGGCGCTGCGCACCAGCCGCAACTACATCATCAAGGCCGGCAAGCGCACCACCACGGGCGTGGTCAGGCATATCGAGCACGGCATCGACGTCAATTCGCTCAAGCACCTGCCGACGGAGACGCTGGCGCTGAACGAGATCGGTTTCTGCGAGATCCAGCTGGGCGCCCCCGTCGCCTTCGACCCTTATGAGGTCAACCGCGACATGGGGTCCTTCGTGCTGATCGACCCGCTGACCAACCAGACGGTTGGCGCCGGGCTGATCTGGTCGAGCCTGCGCAAGGCGGACAACATCCACCGCCAGGCCTTCGACATCGACAGGACGGCGCGTGCCGCGCTCACCGGCCAGACCCCGCGCGTGCTCTGGTTCACCGGACTTTCGGGGGCAGGCAAGTCGACCATCGCCAATCTGGTCGAGCAGCGCCTGCACGCCCAGGGGCGCCTGACCTTCCTGCTCGACGGCGACAATGTCCGCCACGGGCTGAACAAGGATCTGGGCTTTGCGGAAGCCGACCGGGTGGAGAACATCCGCCGGGTGGGCGAGGTTGCCAAGCTCTTCACCGAAGCCGGGCTCATCACCCTTGTCTCGTTCATCTCCCCGTTCCGGTCGGACCGGCAGATGGCCCGCGATCTGTTCGGCCCGGGCGAGTTCGTGGAGATCCATGTCCATGCGCCGCTGGAGATAGCCGAAACACGCGATCCCAAGGGGCTCTATCGCAAGGCCAGGGCAGGCGAGATCCGCAACTTCACGGGCATCGACAGCCCTTACGAGGCGCCGGAGCAAGCGGAACTCGTGCTCGACACGGTTGCCCGCTCCGCCGAGGACCTGGCCGACGAGGTCATCCGCCACCTCGGCCTGTAATGCAGGGCGGGCCGGCCCGGACGATGGTTTCGGGCCGGCCCTGCTCAAGGCGCAGGCAGCCTTGATCCTAATTTAGGCAGGCGTCAAATCTGCTTGATCCTTGGGCAATTGCGAGGCAGTCTCGCTGGCGATACCGACAATATCGCCAGTGGGGGTCCTCATGCGCAAGTTTTTCGGAATTGCATTTGCCTTGTCCCTGGCCGCGCCGGCGGCCATGGCCGACACCGATATCAAGTTCACCCTCGACTGGAAGTTCGAAGCCCCCGCGGCTCCCTTCTTCATTGCCCAGGACAAGGGTTACTTCGCGGAAGAGGGGCTCAACGTCACCATCGACACCGGTGCCGGCTCCCGCGAATCGATCCCGCGCGTGGCGACCGGCGCCTATGACATGGGCTTCGGCGACATCAACGCCCTCATCAAGCTGATGGACGACCAGCCGGAACTGAAGGTCAAGGCCGTGATGATGGCCTATGAGCGCCCGCCCTTCGCCATCATCGGCCGCAAGAGCAAGGGCGTGACGGAGGACCCCAAGTCGCTTGAAGGCAAGACGCTCGGCGCGCCGCCGCCCGATGCCGCCTTCGGCCAGTGGCCGGCCTTTGTCGACGTTGCCGGCATCGACACCTCCGCCATCAAGATCGAGAATGTGGGGTTTCCGGTGCGCGAGCCGATGCTGGCCCAGGGGCAGGTGGACGCGATCTTCGGTTTCTCCTTCTCCTCCGTCATCAACCTGAAGGCCCAGGGCGTTGCCGAGGATGATATCGCCACCATCCTGATGGGCGAGAACGGTCTCGATCTCTACGGCAACGTGGTGATGGTCAACACCGACTTCGCCGAGGCGAACCCGGACGCGGTGAAGGGCTTCGTCAGGGCGCTGGTGCGCGGGTTCCTCGACACGATCGCGGATCCGGAGGCATCCGTACCCTATGTGCTCAAGCGCAACGGCGTGCTTGATGAGGCGACCGAGATCGACCGCATCAAGATGGCGGTTGCCGGTTCGATCGCCACGCCGGCGGTCAAGGCCAACGGTTTCGGCGGCGTCGACATGGCAAAGCTTGCCAAGTCGATGGAGTATCTGAAGGCATCGATGGGCGTCAGCGACACGCCGCCGGCGCCCGAGCGGGTTTTCGATCCGTCCTACCTGCCGCCCGCCGCGGAGCGCATGGTCAAGTAATCCGGATCGGGGACCGCCGGCTCCGGTTGCTCCCGGCAATCGCGGTCGGCGGTCCTTGCGTCCCGGCATCCGGACCGTTCCTGTCGCCCCTTCTCGGAGCATCGTTCATCCCGTGACCGGTTTTGTTGATCTCAATGACATTCGCCTGGCCTATGGGCCGGGGGGCGATGGCACGCTCGCGCTCGACGGCCTGACCATGGCTGTGAGACGCGGCGAGTTCGCCGCCGTCGTCGGCCCGTCGGGCTGCGGCAAGTCGACCCTGATGAAGCTTGCCACCGGCCTGATCCGGCCGCAGGCGGGAACCGTGGAGGTTGCCGGCAAGGAAGTGGACGGACCGGTCTCGGTTGCCGGCATGGCCTTCCAGAACCCGTCCATGCTGCCCTGGCGGACGACGTTGAAGAACGTGATGCTGCCTCTGGAGATCGTTCAGCCGCACCGCCGCCAGTTGAAGCGCGACTATGAAAGCTACGTCGCGCGGGCTGAGGAGCTGCTTGAGATCGTCGGACTGAAAGGGTTCGGCGACAAGTTTCCCTGGGAGCTTTCCGGTGGCATGCAGCAGCGCGCCAATCTCTGCCGGGCGCTGATCCACGATCCGGCGCTCCTCATGCTCGACGAACCTTTCGGCGCGCTCGACGCGTTCACCCGCGAGGAACTGTGGCAGGTGATGCGCGACCTTCACGCCGAGAAGGGGTTCACCGTCATTCTCGTCACCCATGACCTGCGCGAGGCGGTGTTCCTGGCCGACCGGGTGTTCGTCATGAGCGCCCGGCCGGGGCGGATCATCGTCGACCAGGAAATCGCTTTCGCGAGGCCACGACCGATCGACCTCACCTATGAGGCGCAGTTCAACGACATCGTCCACGAGTTGCGCGGACACATCGCGGAAGCGAGGGCGGCGGCATGACCAACGAAGGCTGGATCAAGGCAGCTCCCTGGCTGTGGACGATCGGACTGTTCGTGGTGTGGGAAGCGGCGGTGGAGATGTTCGACATCGCCGTGTTCATTCTCCCTGCGCCGACCGACATCTGGGCCGCCATCGTCAAATACTGGCCGGTGATCTGGAAGGATTCCCTGCAGACGCTTTTCACCACGACGCTGGGCTTTCTCCTGGCCGTGGTCGGCGGACTGGCGCTGGGGCTCGCCATTGGCTGGAGCCGGGCCGTCTATGCCGGTCTCTATCCGTTGATGGTCGGCTTCAACTCGATCCCCAAGGTCGCGGTCGTTCCGATCCTGGTGATCTGGTTCGGCATCGGTACGGTTCCCGCCGTGCTGACCGCGTTCCTGATCGCTTTCTTCCCCATCGTCGTCAATGTCGCCACCGGCCTTGCCACGATCGAGCCGGAGATGGAGGACGTGCTACGAGCGCTGGGTGCGAAGAAGATGGACATCATGCTGAAGGTCGGCATTCCGCGCTCGATGCCGTATTTCTTCGGTTCGCTCAAGGTTGCCATCACGCTTGCGTTCGTCGGCTCGGTCATCTCCGAGACGGTGGCGGCCAATGCCGGCATCGGCCACATGATGCTGGCGGCGCAGTCGCAGTTCAACGTGCCGCTCGTCTGGGCGGGGCTGGTCGCGCTCGCGGTGCTTGGCATCGTCATGTACGCGATGATGGCCTGGCTCGAGATGCGCATGACCGGCTGGGCCCATCGCTCCGGCCGCCAGTAGCGCGCAGGCAGGCAGGGTCTCGCCGCGCCGCGTCAGCCGAGGAATGTGCAGCGCAGCCTCGCCGTCGCTCCGAGCCGGTTCTCGATGCGCAGCGAACCGGCAACAGCCACGGAAGGTGGGATGGTTGTGCGCGTTGGCGCCTGATCCTGCAGATTTCTTTGGTTTTGACGGTCAATAGGTCCTCAGCTTGCCGACTTGGCAAAACCCACCGTCCTCAGGATCGGTCTCATTGATTGACGCAAGGACCTGATGTCGGGGATATTCTTTCGTGCTGGGTGCGCCTGCGGGTGTAGGCAAGCAGGACAGGAGGCTTTATCAGGAGGGCATGATCCTTCCCGCCGGAGCCGTTCATGTCCCGTCTTTATCTTCTCAAACGCCGCTTCCAGCGCAAACTCCCGGAATCGTTGCAGCGCAAGTTCCAGGAGGCGATCTATTTCGCGCTCTACCGTCTGTCTCCGGCACGACATCAGAATTTCTTCAACAGCGGTTTTTCGCCTGCTGACGAGACGCTGAGCAATCTCTCTCCCTTCGATCAGGAGCCCTTGCAGGCAACCCTGTATGATCAGGTTCTGTGGTCGCTGACCCGTGATGCGGAAAAGCGCGAGTGGAACGATATCTTGGACATTGGCTGTGGGCTGGGGGGCGGCATGCAGGTCGCGGCGCGTCGTTTTCCCGATGCGCGCATCACCGGCGTTGATGTCAATGGAAGTGCGGTGAGCGTTTGCCGGAAGCGCCTGCAGGTGTTTCCCAATCTGACCGTAAAGCAAGCCAGTGCGCGGGAGCTGCCTTTCGCGGACGCGAGCTTCGACATGATCTTCAGCGTCGGTACGGCAAGCTATGTCGGCATGCCGGCCTTCGTCGCAGAGGCGGCGCGGGTGTTGCGGCCCGGAGGGACGCTCAGTTTCTCCCTTGGTTATACCGACAAGGCATTTGCAAACCAGATTCGTGTGGCCAACGCTCTGGCGCGTGAGAACGGCTTACGAGTGCAGCAGATCGTCGATATTACCAAGAATGTGTTTGCCGCCATCGCCGAGGACGTGCCACGGCGCCTGGCCCTGATCGACCGTGTTCCCGGTCCCTTTCGGGGCTATGCGCTCGATTGGGCCGATATGCCGGGGACAATGCGATATCAGGAATATGTCGAGGGCAGGCGCCTCGATTACGCAGTTGTATGTGAACGCATCTGAGCCCCACAGCGCAAGAGCTCCTCTGTCGCTTGTGTGATGATCAGACAAGAGCCATGTGCGACCAAAGCCGCGCCGCGCTCACGGGACGACAGGTCCATGGCAATTGCTCTGAACCGAGGTGCGAAATCGTCATTGCGTGTTCTCTTGAACAGACCCGCAAGGAAAGCCGGTACGGGGCGGGCGGCCACATGTCCGTTGCTAGCCTGCGCAGGCAATGAACCTCCTATAATGGCGATCCTTGGTTTTGCATCCTGCGCAAGGTGAGCGTGTCTGGTCGAAGCGGCCAATCGATCACTTTCGAAAAGCCGATCACATCACTATCGCCAGATCTGGTGAATGACAGGGGCTGGCACCCTCGCACATGATTGCCCTCCATTCAGGAGATATGTGCGATGGCCTCCAGCCGCCGTGACAGACAGAACCCTCGGTTTGATCAGGCCGCCGAGCAGGGCAACGAGCGATCGGGCCCACATTTGAAGCTCGGGACTGGTCGAGCAATCGCCCATCACGGAGAAATTTTGCAAGGGGTCTTCGAAAACGAAGACGGGCATCTGCTGCGTGGGTTGATTACCTTGCCTCTTGCCGCGCAGCAATCGACAGCGACCTATTGGCCAAACGGGCCGGGCCGCATTCGCACACGGCCTCCTGGTCGGGGGAAAGCGGCGAAAGCGGCAGCGCTAACACTCAAGCATCTTGGATTTGCCAATATCGGCGGTGACTTGACCATCGAAAGTGACATCCCGATCGGCCACGGCTACGGCTCCTCCACCGCCGACGTTGTTGCCGCAATACGGGCCGTGGCTGCTGGCGCGGGCGTGAACCTGCGCTGCTCGACGCTCAGCAAGTTGGCGGTGCAAGCGGAGGGCGCAAGCGATGCCATTGCCTATGGCGAACAAATGGTGCTTTTCGCACATCGCCAAGGTGACATTATCGAGCATCTTGGAGGTGACTATCCACCGTTGCAGGTGGTCGGTTTCCGCAGCGGCGGTGCCCGTCCGATCGATACGCTCAATCTGCCAAGGGCCCGCTATGACCAACAGCAGATTGCGCAGTTCAAAGCCTTGCGTGGCCTCGCGTTTCGCGCGGTCAAGCAGCAGGATCCGCGGCTCATTGGATATGTCGCCACCGCGAGCGCACGTATTGGTCAGCATCACTTGGCCAAACCGGATCTGGAGACCATCCTCAACCTTGCAAAGGCGTTCGATGCTTGCGGCGTCCAGGTCTCACACAGCGGCACGCTGATGGGGGTGATTTTTGATCCAACAGAGCCTGGGGTGGTGCAACGATCGCGCCTGTTGCGCGATCAGCTCGAACGATCTGGGTATGAGGGCGTCATCACCTTTTTCGTCAATGTCGACGGAGTGTTCCGGCAATGACTGGCAAGGGTGACGTCCCGCGTTCCTTTGAAGCGCCACGGATCGTTCGCCTGGAGCGCAACCTCTACGCGGCATGTTTCTCGCTGATGAAACTTCTTCCCGCCCGGTATATTTTGGACAGAGCGCAAGCTGCCGGTCGCTTGCTGCCCGGCGGGTCCGTCGTGGAGACGACCTCGGGGACCTTTGGTCTGGCGCTTGCCATGACGACAGCTGTGCGTGGGTTTGAGCTGACACTGGTCACGGCGAATAGCCTCATCGACCCTCCGCTCAGGCGCCGCTTGGAACAGTTGGGGGCGTCCCTGCATGTGGTCGAAGACGCAAGCGGATCCGGTGCCCAGGCTGAGCGGCTGATGCTGCTTAAAAAGGTGCTGGAGCGCAGACCGGAAACCTACTGGCCTCAGCAATACGACAATCCTGACAATCGATGGGCCTATGGCTCCTTCGCCGAATCCGTTTGTCGTGAGATCGGCCGGGTCGACTGCCTCGTCGGGTGTGTTGGATCCGGGGGATCACTTTGTGGAACGGGAGGCCTTCTGCGTGAGATGTTCGCCGAACTCGTCATCCTTGCCGTCGATACCCAGAACAGCGTGTTGTTCGGTCACCCGCCGGGCCCGCGATTGCTGCGTGGCCTCGGCAATTCAGTCCTTCCCTCCAACCTGCAACATGAACTGATCGACGACGTTCATTGGGTCGGCGTGTTGCCAGCCTTTGCCGCCGCGCGTCAACTGTATCGCCAGCACGCTGTCTTCATGGGGCCAACAAGTGGTGCCGCAGCGCTTGTTGCGGCCTGGTATGCGCGCCGCCAACCCGACGCGACGACCCTCGTTATTCTTCCAGATGAAGGACATCGCTATCAACACACGCTCTACAATGATGACTGGTTGGTCGGCATCAAAGGCTGGCCCGTTGACGTGCCCAGGGAGCCGGTGACGCTTAGCCGGATTGAGGCGGCCGGTGAAGGGGACTGGACACGTCTTGCATGGGCACGTCGGGCGCTTGCAACCGTCACAGCCGGGAGCTGCAGGTCTTAGACTGCCCTCCGGCCGGGTGTCATCCAGCCACCCGCAGCATTGCAGGGCGCCACAATCTGGCTTGAGGCATGGACGGCTGATCACACGCCACAAGGTCCGTCTGACCCAAGGCCTTCAGGCTCCGGCATCGCTGCAAACCTGTTGCTTGATATAACGCATGAGGGGCAGAAGCAGGGTTGCCCCGGCGATGCTGAGGAAGGTGAGACTGATCGGGCTGGAGACGAATACGGACAAGGAGCCATAGCCCATGATCAGACCCTGCCTCAGATTCTGCTCAAGCAAGGAGCCGAGAAGGAATGCAAGCAGCAACGGAGCCAGGTCAAACCCGCTCCTGCGCAACCCATAGGCAATGATGCCGCAGGATACGACCACGCCCACATCGAAGACACTGTTGTGAATGCTAAAGGCGCCGATAATGCAGAAGACGAGAATGGACGGTGCCATGATCCTGGGAGGAACCCGCAACAGCAGCACAAAGATGCGGATCAACGGAACATTCAGGACAATCAGCATGGCGTTGCCGATCAACATGCTGGCCACCACGCCCCAGAAGAGATGGGGGTGGTCGGCAATCAGTCGGGGGCCAGGCACCACCCCGTGCATCAAGAGACCTCCCATGATCACACCAATGACGACATTCGGGGGGATGCCAAGGCAAAGAAGCGGGATGAAACTTGCCTGAGCAGCAGCATTGTTGGCGCTCTCAGGCCCGGCAAGCCCTTCGATCGCGCCCTTGCCGAAGCGTTCTGGATGCCTGGATATGCGCTTTTCCATGACATAGCTGGCAAAGCTTGCAATCAGAGCTCCGCCTCCAGGCAGAAGTCCGAGAAAAAAGCCCAGAACCGTGCCGCGCGTCATCGGCATGGCGGAGGATTTCCAGTCTTGCCGATCTGGCAACAGATCGCGCAGACGGTAAGACGTGGAGACCATCTTTTCGATTTTCTGGCTGCGTTGCGAAAGCATCAAGACTTCGCTCACGCCAAACATGCCCATGGCCAGAACCGCCACATGGAACCCATCACGAAGGTTGGGAATGCCGAATGTGTAGCGTTCCTCGCCGGAGACGAGATCGACCCCAAGGGTGGATAGCAACAAGCCCAGGGCGACCATGACCCAGGCCTGCATCCGAGGGCCCTCGCCAATATTGGCCGCCAAGGTCAGACCGAAAACCACAAGGGCGGTTTTTTCAACCGGGCCGAAGGCAAGCGCGCTTGAGGCAAAGGCCGGGCCGAGAAACGTGATGGCGAACGTCGCAGCCACGCCGGCCAGGAAGCTTGCAAATGCAGTGATGCCGAGCGCGACGCCAGCTCGGCCGGACTGCGCCATCGGGTATCCGTCAAAGCAGCTGACCACGCTGGCCGCCTCTCCAGGGACGCGCATCAGGATCGATGCGGTTGAGCCGCCATAGAGCGATCCATAATAGATTCCGGCCAGCAGGATGATTGCGTTGAGTGGGTCCAGCATGATGGACACCGGGAGCAACAAACTCACCGCAGCTGTGGGACCCAGACCCGGTATGATGCCGACCGCCGTGCCCAGAACCGCACCCATGAAGGCAAATACAAGCTTCGAAGGTCCCAGAGCGATCGCCAGACCTTCCCCGAGATTTGCAAGAGCGTCCATTATCCTCCCCCCAACAAGCCCGCCGGCAAAGGAACGCCAAGCAGTTGATCGAACACAATCCAGCACAATCCTGCGAGAGTGCTGGCGACGATCATGGATCGCGGCCAACTCAGTCGCTCGATACAGCGCAACACGCCCGTGACGAACGCCAATATGGCCAGCACGGCACCGAGCAGGTTGAAGGCGATCGCAAACAGCGAGATGGCAAGCAGATAAAGGAGCAGACGCCGCCGATCGGCTGGTTCCCTGTCCATCCCCTCAGGCGTGTCGCGTATGAGGGTGCCAATGCTCGTGCCCAGAAGCATGAGTGCAGCCAGAAGGGGGAACAGTCCTGCCCCAGGTGCACCAGCCCGCCACAGACCAAGCTTCCATGCTGCGACCGCGGCGGCGGCCGCGATCGCAGCAAGACATACGGCGCTTATACGCATCGCTGTCACGGGCGCAGTCCCAGCATCTCGATCTGACGACCAATCTCGCGATAGCCGGCTTGCACATTCTTCGTGAACGTGGCGCTGTCCTGGAAAAGTCGATGCCCGCGCAACGTCTTCAGAAAGCCGTCATACGCAGCGCTCCCGGTCATCTCGGTGAGGAGCTTTTCCCACCAGGTGATGACATTGGAGGGAAGTCCTGCCGGCCCGAAAAGCCCATATGCGGCGGATATGGCAAGGGGATACCCGCGCTCCCGATAGGTCGGGAGTTCGGGCTGATCGGCGATCGGTTCCGGACCCGTCTCGATCAGCAGGCGTATGGAACCGGCTTCCAGATGAGGTGCATAGCCAGAGGCGGCGACGGCTTCGATATGGCCGCCAAGCAGGGCTGTGATCGCATCCGCTTCACCGCCGAACGGGACAAATGTCGCGCTGACTCCCTCCTGGCGGAATGCCGCCTCAGTGGCAATATGCGGCAAGCCGCGCGGTGCGGCCGTTGCCCAACGCAGGCCGCCCGGATTTGCGCGGGCATGATGGAGAAGATCATCCCAGGTCTTGAACGGGCTGTCGGAGCGTACGAAGAACGGGATCGAGATTCCGGCATAGCTCGCCACATAGGTGAGGTCCGTGAGCGGATCATATGGAACTTTCTGCAGATGTGGGGCGACCATGAGTGGGCTCACGGAAAACAGCGAAAGAACCGAACCGTCAGCCGTTGCACGGGCCACTTGATCCGTGGCGATCGTGCCCCCGGCGCCGGGCCTGAAATCGAGTGTGACTGGAACATCCCTTGCCGATATCGCGTATCGGGATACGGTTCGGGCGGCCAGATCACCAGCGCCACCTGGAGCAAATCCGACAATGATTGTCGCTTCAGCAGCCGGATAGGCCGAGGGGGCCGCACGCGTGGGCACGGGAATGGTGGCTGCGGTGAGTGTTGAGCCAATCAGGAAGCTTCGACGATCCATGGTTCCTCTCCGTTTTATTGAGATCAATGTCTTGTTGTGAAAACCGGCTCCTGCGCGGACCGCAAATGCAGACGCGTCTCGGCCGAAATGTGTGACCACGCCTCGGCAACCGAACTGAATGTCGGTTGTTCAGGGGCGCGGCACATGGAGCGATCGATGTCCTTCAAGCCGCTGGCGGTGACAATCGCCACCACGCGATCCCGCTGTGTGATGACATTCCGTGTCCGCAGAAATTCGATGGCGGCAAACGGGGCAACGGAGGCCAGTTCGGCAAACAGGCCTTCATCGAGTGACAGCTGTTCCTGACAGGCAATCAGGTCGCAATCGCCGATCGGAACAGCCACGCCGTCCGATTGCCGCAAGGCATTGAGTGCCTGATAGGCGCTACGGGTCGCGCCGATCGAAACCGCGACCGTGTCCGAGCATGTCTTGACGTCAGGCAGACAATCTTGATCACCCGCCAGAGCCGCGCTGAGCGAGCCATGCACTTCGGCAGCAACGAGTCGTGGAAGACGGTCGATGGAACGCTCTTCTTGCAGCTCCAGGAAGCCCCGCCAAAGGCCTGCAAGCGCATCGCCGTAACACACGGGCAGCACGCACCAGTCTGGTACCTGGCCATGCATCTGCTCGACCAGCTCGAAAGCCAGTGTCTTGTATCCTTCAATTCCAGCAGGATGGCTGCCAACGACCGGCGCCCGATACGGAGATGTTGCGAACCATCCAAGCCGCTCGACCCCTTCGGCAAGGAATTTCCAGCGATCGGTCTTTGATGCGAAGGGCACGACAATGGCGCCAGTCTTGTGGATCTGGGCAAGCATTGGTCCGGCCGCGCCGGCGAATGTGGCCGTCACACAGGTCAGTCCGGCGCGGGCCGCATAGGCCGCCAGGGACGCTCCGGCATTGCCTGACGAGGCTGTCGCGACCACACGCGCCCCTTGCACACGTGCCACAGATACCGCCACCGACGAAAAGCGATCCTTGTGCGACCAGGTCGGATTGCGACCCTCGTCCTTGATCAAGAGCTGAGGAACACCGATCCGGGTGCCCAGTCTGGGAGCTGGCAAGAGAGGTGTCAGGCCCTCCCCGAACGAAACGGCCAGTCGTGCCGGGCAGGGCAGTCGATGTGCATATCGCCACAGGGACGAGATCGCCTTGCCACCTTCCTGCGAGGGCGCCTCTGCCACAAGGATATCGGGGGAGCCAACAAGGCGCAGATTGGACGGCGCCTCGCCATGACAGGCGGGACAGCCACGGGAGTCGATGACAAAATCCCGCGGATAGTGTTTGCCGCAGCGAAGGCAACAATACCCATGAACCCTCGTCATGGCGTCACCAACATGAGATCGCCGCTGGTCGCCGTCAGCCTTTCGGCTCCGTCGGCGCGCACCACGATCATGTCCTCGACCTGCAAGCCCCAGCGACCGGCTTCGTAATAGGGCGTCTCGACGCAAAGGACCATTCCGGCCTCAAGACGCTCCTCGCTGGTTTGTGTCAGAGCGGGCGCGTCATAGCCGTCAAGCCCGATGCCGTGACCAACATGATTGCGTCTGTAATGGGGAATGCCCTCGCGGCGGACCGTCTCGACGGCAGCCGCATAGATGTCTGCCACACGTTTGCCAGGCCGGATCAACTCGCAAGCACGCTCCACACCCGCAAGAAGGGCGCGATGCTTTTGACGGATTTCTCGTGTGGGCTCTCCGAAAATGGCGATGCGGGCAATATCTGCGCGGTAATGGCGATAGCGCCCACCCACATCGAAACGGATGACATCGCCCTGTTCGAGCGTGCGTCTGGAGGGCTGGACATTCATCAAGGCGCTTCTTTCGCCAAAACCGATGCACCCCAGAACCGGCAAGGCATCCTCCTGCACGGTCTGAGTGTGGAAGGCGCGCGCAAGATCGAGCTCGCTTGCGCCCACCCGGGCAACGGCCAGCGCGGCGTCGATAGAACGTTCTGTGATTTCCGCGACCCTGGCGAGACGGGCGATCTCTTCTTCCGTCTTCACAGCCCGCACATCGCGGAACACGTCTGCGGCGGGCAGCAAGGCGGCATCCGGCAGACGCTGCCGCAGCTCGGTCAGCTGATCGGGCATCAGCCCGATCTCGTCGATCCCGATGCGAGCACGCGTCAGACCAGCATCGCGCAAAGAGGTCACAAGCGCAGTCAACGCATCCCCGTGATCAGGCTGTGCTTGCAGCTCCATCTGCCGCCGGCACACCGGATCCGTGCCGGTCTCGGCGCTTTCATCCACATGAAAGGTTCCGTAGCGGCGCACACGCTCGATCCAGATGTCCTGATCGGCGATCAGATCAAGCGTCGCCGTGCTTGTGATGATCTCCGGCTCACCGTCACCGCGCGCCGTCCAGACCACATAGGCTTGCGGGCCGCGACGTATCCACTGCGGCAAGGCCCAGAAGCCGCTCATATAGGTGACATTTTCCGGACTCGTGGCGACGATCGCATCAAGCCGCAACTTGGACATGCGCGCGTGAAGGCGCTCGGTGTTCAAAAGAATGCTCTCATGCGGCATAGCAAGGATCCTTACCGGTCGGTTCGCCATTTTCGGGAAAACCCAGATGGGCTGAAATCCGCCCTGCGGCGGCCATCACACGTTCGCCCATTTCGGCAATCTCGATCCGCGGGCCAATGGCGCGCGGACAGGCAATGCTGATCGCGGCGATCACGGCACCGGATGCCCCGCGAATGGGCGCGCCAACCGAGATGACGCCAAGAATGTTCTCATCGAGAGACGTGGTATAGCCGAGCCCGCGCGCCGTCTGGAGTTGGGTAATCAACTGGGCAGGCGTGGTCAGCGTGCGTGCAGTGAGCTGTTCAAGCTGCCCCTGGCCGAAAAGCTCAAGGATCGCATCCTCCGCCAATCCAACAAGCAAGGCCTTCCCGAGCGCGGTGGAATGCAGGGGCATCCTCTCGCCCGGAGAAGAGCGAATGACCACCGGGCTGCGGCTTTGAACGGCAAGCAGATAGAGGCCGTGTGAGCTGAGGCGCACGCCCAGAAAGGCGTTGAAAAAGCCGATTGCCGCCAGCGCCTGCAGTTCTGGCTCGGCCGTCTCGACAAGCCTGTCCTTGCGAAGCACGTGTCGGGCGAGTTCCACGACGCCGTGACCGATGTGATAGCGGCGCGTATCGGCCGCCTGCTCCACATAGCCGCGACCTGCAAGTGTGTTGAGAAGTCTCTGGATCGCAGGGGGGCTGAGATCCAGCCTCCGGGCGATCTCACGCACACCGATCGGCTCGTCTGAATCCTTCAGCGCTTCCAGCACTGAAAGTCCTCGCTCCAGAGAAAGACTGCCCGTCATGACTGTTCCTTTAATCGGAATATTGTTCCAATAATCAACAGTAAAACGGATGGCCTCATGTGCTGTCAAGCACGAATGTTCACTATAGTGTGTCGTCCTAAAGTGTGCGGTGTGGCGCCATGCCCGCATGGATGTGCGAGTGTTGGTTGGCCTCAATGTGCAGCGGCTGAGACG
Source organism: Stappia sp. MMSF_3263 (assembly GCF_030733745.1). Taxonomy (GTDB): domain Bacteria; phylum Pseudomonadota; class Alphaproteobacteria; order Rhizobiales; family Stappiaceae; genus Stappia. The sequence continues at coordinate 59,141 of NZ_JASHIK010000022.1, forward strand.
GGAGCGCGATATTTCCCAGGAGGATCTGTCGCTGCGCTCCGGTTGCACGCGCGGCTATCTGAGCGGGATCGAGACCGGCCGACGCAATCCCACCGTTGTGTTCCTCGCAGGCCTTGCCAAAGTCCTTGGTTCTGACATTGCCGAGTTCTTTGAGCGCCCCGCAGGAAGCAAGGCCGGCAACAAAAGCGTGACCGCTCAACGCAAGACGAAACACGCAAGTCGGATGTAGGCCGGGCCGTTCCTCAGATGCGATGCCAGCGGCCGGATCAGGCGGACGCGGCGCCACCGGCTCTTAAACCCCAGGCCCGTCCGATGGTTGAAGGCGCTGCGAGCAGGGGCGAACACAAAGACGTATCGGGCAGATCTAGCCTTTGTTTCTGTTCTGCAATCTCACATCGGCTGTTGCTGTTGCATCTGCATTCCGGCGCGAGGCCGGCTCCCGGCCATGGGGCTCGTGATGACCACGCTGGACGCAGAACCGGTCGACCTGGCGCTCGCAGGCGGCAGCGGCTCGAGGGCCTTGTTCCGGTGCTGCACCTCGGTGGAGCGCAACTGTTTGGCTGATCCGCCCCAGTCTTGGTCTTGGTCTCAGTCTTGGCTCCAAGTCCGGGCCCAGTCACCGTCCCGCTCACCGGACCGGCCGGGATTGCCGGTTCTGGCCAGAATCTTCAGCGCATGACCTGGCGGGATGCCGGCATCTCGCGCTGCACCAGCCGTTCCACGTCAACTTGAAGCGCAAGAGCGATGGCTTCCAGCGTGTCGAGTGTCGGGGAGTTTTCCTCGCGCTCGAGCTTACCGATATAGTTGCGGTCCAGGCCCGACAAATCCGCCAATTGCTCCTGGGTCAATCCAGAAGCGCGGCGAAGCAGGCGCAAATTGCGAGCCATGATGGATCGTAACCTCATGCCTTGAAACAGGCAGGCTGCGACCCGTCTCTCCACCTACTATAGTAATCATTCCTATGATGCAGACTTGTCTTTGAATTTTGAGCGCGAATATTCTTATTCGCGACAGAAATTCTGTTTTCTATGGTCTGTAGAAATAACGATGAACGAGAAAGAGATCATTGATGTTTTTCAGGCTGTGAAGGCGATCGATCAGGCGGAGAATATCAGTAAAATTCTGGATATACTGTCAGTCCATCTCACCCGATGCGGTTGGGATGCCTGCCTGATCACGCATCTTCCAACCGGGAATCTGGCACACTGGCAGGAGCATATTCTTGCCAATGGCTGGCCCGAAGACTGGTATCAGCACTACCTGGCGCGTGGGCACTATCGCTTCGATCCCTGCGTGGCGCGTTGTCGCCGCGCCAGTGACCCGTTTCTTTGGAGTGACATTCCGCGACGAGATCTGGACAATCGTGCTCGCACCGTCATGGATGAGGCCATCGAATTCGGACTTCGCCAGGGTGTGTGCGTGCCGGTCCATGCCCCGTTCTCACCACCCCTGGTGGTCAGCGCATCCGGCAAGACCCGTGACCTCGAACCTGGTGCCGCAGACGTTATCGGTCTTCTTGCTCGCCATGCCTTGCAGTCCGTCGGGCGCCTCCGTTCTGAAATGCGTTGTTTCAAGAAGCCGGTGCTTTCGCAAAGGGAACAGGAGATCCTGTGTTGGGTGGCCTGCGGCAAGACGGCCTGGGAGATCTCCCGGATCCTCAACCTATCCGAGCACACCGTGTTGAGTCACTTGCGCAATGCCAAACACAAACTCAATGCCGCCAACAATGTACATGCTGTCGTTCAGGCCTTGCTCCGGCAAGAAATCCAACCCTGATCAATCCCCAGATATCGGGATGGCGGGCCCGATCATTTGCAACCTAGGAACATGGGAAGCAGGGGATGCGCCATGTTCCATGTCCATATCGTCGACCGCTCGAACCGCAGCGCCTACAGCACATATGTCGAGCAGCTGTTCCGTCTGCGCCACGAGATCTATGTTGGAGAAAGAGGGTGGAGTGATCTGGAGCGCGCCGATGGTCGCGAGATCGATGCCTTCGACACGGATGATGCTGTCTATCTGCTCGGCCTTGACAGCGAAAAGGGCGTCGTTGCCGGCTCTCGCCTGGTGCCAAGCCTCAAGCCCCATCTGCTGAGTGACGTTTTTCCTCAACTGGCACCTCATGGTGTTCCGCGGGCAGGTCGCATTTTTGAATGGACGCGGATCTTTGTGGTGCCGGGCTTGAGATGTCCCGGACAGCCGTGTCTTGCCGCCGGTATCATCTATTGCGGGATTGTCGAATTCTGCCTGAAGACGAAAGTCAGCAAACTCTCGGTCGTCTGTGAGCCCTATTGGTTCGACCGACTTGCAAGGCTGGGATGGCGTCCACAGCGTCTGGGCCCGCCCATCCTTCACCACGGCGAACCAATTGTGGGCCTTGTCCTTGACATGAGCCCGGCCGCGCTCGCCAGAACACGGCAGGTCTATGCCATCGACCGACAGGCTCTGTGGAGTGGTTCGGCACCAGCCTCAGCCAGCCATACATCCCAAGGCGAGACGGAAGTGCCCCCTGTTGCCCCAACAAAAGGGGTTTCAGCCAAATGAAGGAAGCAGACAGGAATGCTTCCTTCTGGAACTGGCACCAACATGGTCATTATCGCTGCCTGCACAACCATGACCGCGCGGATTGGGCCTGGGAGTTTTTGCGGCGCCATCCGGAGTTTCCCGGCTTCCTTGGGGCATCAGCAACGCGTCAGCTGTTGCGCCGAACACCGCCGGTCAACCTTGTTACCCTCAAAGAGGAACTGGTTCACACCCAGCGTTGGGGTGTGCGATTTTGCTGACAGGTGCCGATATTCGGCTTGCCGCTTCTCGGTTTTTTGGCGTGGAGACTGCCAGGCCGGCATATTGCCTGTAGAAGCGGTTCCCGCCGACCGGGCCAGCCCGGCCAATGTTTTCGATCTTCTCAGTGTGCCCCACCAGATCACCATACTCCGTTCGCGTGATGGCGAGCATGTCTTGATTTGCGACGGGCCTCACTCGCTGCGTCTCGATGTCGTCTCCGGCAGTTTGCTCAAGGGGCCCGTTCAACTCGCCTATTGTCTGTCGGGATTTTCCGGCGTCGACGCAAAAGTCGCCACCTTGCGCCGATTTCTGGCACTCGAGCGACTTGGCCGCCTGCCCAGTACCCTGTTCTCGGCAAATCGAAAGGCGAACCGCTGGAGTATGATCTTGCAAGCCCATGACGGATTGCAGGCCGGCGCAAGTCAGCGCGAAATTGCAACTGCCTTGTTTGGCAAGGAGCGTGTCGACGCTGATTGGGAAGCCGGGTATCTCAGAACACGGATCCAACGCCTTGTTCGAAGCGCCGACAAGATGATCCGCGGTGGCGGGTATCGCATGCTGCTGCAGTAGATCGATCAGGTCGTTACCATCTGAGCCGAAGTTTCATCCCGGTGCTGCCAGGGCAGTGGGGATACCGCCGCCGCCTGAGGAGAAGCCATGGCCGTTGCCTCGATCCCGGCAGTCAATGGCAAGTCTTCGCGTCCCAATTCGCTGTCTTGGCAACACAACCCTCCGGCTGATTGCCCCGCCGATACAGCCGCATGGCGCGAGGCGTTTGACGAGATGCGCGACGAGCTGAAGAGCGCCATGCCCGATGCCGTGCGCGCGCAGATCCCAGAACTGGCGTCCGAGGTCTCGATGGACACGGACGTCACGGCGCCGTCTTCCTCCGGTCCCGCCGCCGACACCGGCCTTGCCATCGACGACGACATGATCCCGTCCTCCTTTACCTCCGCCTCCGTCCCCGGCCTCACCCGATAGGGACGGCGTTGCGACTGTATGAGGGCCTGCATGACATTGGTCGATGAGATCGGAATTGTCGTGACATTGTCGGGCAATTTCTGATAAGGTGAATTTAAGAGGCTGACATGACCACACGCACCACCCGTTCCGAAAAGCTCGACCTGCGCCTGACGCCGGAGGCCAAGCGCATATTAATGGCGGCGGCCGCTGCAGAACGGCGCACGGTCAGCGACTATGTGCTGCAAAGCGCCCTTGGCCATGCCGAGGAGACGCTCGCCGACCGCCGCCAGTTCGGGCTCGACAGTGCGCGCTGGGAAGCGTTCCAGAGCGCGCTCGATGCGCCGGTGCGCGACATGCCGCGCATGCGCAGGCTGCTGGGCGAGCCCGGTATCTTCTCCGGCAACGAGCCGGCGTGACGGTCTTCCGCGTCGAGAAGCTGACACGCCGCCACGCGGTCGACTCGTTCGACTGCGGCGAGCCGGCACTCGACCGCTTCCTGGAGCGCTTTGCCTTCCCCAATCAACAAGCCAATGCCTCGCAGACCTATGTCGGCCTGGCGGACGATACCGTCATCGGCTTTTACACGCTGGTCGTCGGGGAGGTCGCGCATGCCGAGGCGCCCGAGCGTCTGGTCAAGGGACTGGCCCGTCACCCGGTGCCGATCATGCTGCTCGCCCGGCTTGCCGTGGCGCGCGACTGGCAGGGCAAGGGCATCGGCGCCGGATTGTTGCGCGATGCGGTCCTGCGCACCCTGCAGGCGGCGGACATTGCCGGTATCCGGGCGCTTGCCGTGCATGCCAAGGACGATGCCGCCCGTGCATTCTATCGTCGCTTCGATTTTATCGAATCCCCCACCGATCCGCTGCATCTCTTCGCCCTGATCAAGGACCTGCGCGGCCTGTAGACCCAGCGCGGTACAACGAGCAGGCTCCCATGGAAGCCTGCCTGTGAGTGGATCGGCGCTTTGTCTGGCCGGGTGCTGAACGCTATGGCAGGCTGGAGCCATGACGAGTCGATCCCAACATCCCAACATCCCAACATCCCAACATCCCGACACGCCTGATCGCCCGCTTGATGCCGCCGCCTGGCGCGCGGTGTGGAGAGCCGGGGTTCGTGAGGGGATCTAGGATGCCGACAAGGGCCGCTTCGTCACCGAGCAGGAAATTGCCGCCGTGCTGGGCAGATACGCAAAGGCTTGTCGCTGAGCAACGCGGCGCTGTCGGTCCCGGTCCTACCTCTCTACAGGCCTACTGCCAGTGAGCGTCTCGCACGCGTCCTCAGCCTGATCTCCTGCGCCTGGCCGAAATCCGGTTCCGCACATCTCTGGCGTTCCGCCCCCGATAGCACCATCCGAGCAGCGATGATGATGCCGAGATGGTCTCCGGAGCTGAGACCGACGCGCGCCCCACTGATCCGCAGTTCGTCCCTGGCGGTTCCAGCAGCAAGACTGTCAACGCCGCCATCTCCTGATCTCGATCCGTTTCCCGCCTCTCCTCCTGTCCCAACTGTCCCCGGGCCATGCCTCCTTGGTGCCCCCCACCCTGGCCGCGCCGCCTACGGCCTTTGCTGGCGGTCCTGGCAGGGGAGGAGCGCCCTTGCAACGGCCTGCGCCGTCTTTCGCTTCGCCCGCCCGCTCGCTCTTGTTCCCTTCGCTCGGGGTGCAAGCGCGCGCCTCTCCCTGCCTCTCCGGACGCCGTCAGGCCGCAGTGGTCGCGGCCTCAACAGGCACAAGGAGATATATCATGGCCCGTATTCAGAAGTTCGATGTCCACCAGGAGATCACCAACCGCATCGTCGACGCGCTCGAGAGCGCCGGCGAGTTCAGCCTGCCCTGGATCAGGAACAAGGGCGGATCGATGAGGCGCCCCGTCAACATCGCCTCCAGCAATCCCTACAATGGCGTCAACATCGTCTCGCTCTGGGTGGCGGCGCAGGTGCAGGACTATCCCTCGCATCTGTGGGGCACCTATCGCCAGTGGCAGGCGCTCGGAGCGCAGGTGCGTCGCGGCGAGAAATCCTCGCTGGTGGTCTTCTACAAGACGCTGTCGATCGAGGAGACCAACGAGCAGACCGGCGAGAGCGAGCAGGCCGAGCGCTTCATGGCCCGCGCCAGCTTCGTCTTCAACGCCGCCCAGGTCGAGGGGCTCGATCTTGCCACCGAGGAGCAGCCCTTGCCCGAAGCACCCGTCTTCGACCCGATCGCCCGTGCCGAGGCCTTCGCAAGGGCAACCGGCGCCAGGATCGAGGAGGGCGGGGACCGTGCCTGCTATATCCCGTCCGCCGACATGATTCGCATGCCCGAGCGTCGCCGCTTCACCGGCACCGCCACCACTTCGCCGGCGGAGGGCTTCTATTCGACCCTGTGCCACGAGCTGGTCCACTGGTCGGGCGCGCCGAACCGCCTCGACCGCAATCTCGTCGGTCGGTTCAATGCCGAGAGCTACGCCATGGAAGAACTTGTCGCCGAGCTTGGCGCGGCCTTCCTGTGCGGCGATCTCGGCATCACGCCGGAGCCCCGTGCCGACCATGCCCAGTACATCGCCCACTGGCTCAAGGTCCTCAAGGACGACAAGAAGGCCGTCTTCACCGCAGCGTCAAAAGCGTCGGAGGCCGCCAACTGGCTCGCCGGGCACAAGACAAGGCGCAGGACGTGAGAGCACATCGGTGGCATTCAAGCGACGGCTTGATGCCACCAACGCCGATCGTGCGGGCCCTGCCGCCTGGTTGCCTTGTCGTCCCTTGTAAGAACCAGGCGGTCGAGTGGATATCGATTTCTGCACGGCACCGCGAACGGAGCCCGCACTGACACCTGGTTGCAGTGACACCTGACGGGTGTGGGTGGAAGCGGGGCTGACATCTATGGCTCAGCTAGGTCCGGTACGCTTCGACCGGTTGCTTGCTCCCTTGAGCGTGAATTGCAGGCGGAGGGCTTGCGCTTCTGTTGTGGCTCCGTGCGATTGTGGCCCGGCACCAACATGCCCGGTTGCAGCACCTTTGTGATGCGGATCAGATCGTCCAGCGCTGCGCGCAATTGCGGCCAGGGAAACTCCTCACAGCCCTCAGACGTTGCGCCTTCATCAAGGAGCGCATTGAGTTTGCCGACGATGCCAGCCAGCGTTGTCGCCGGCGTCGTCATCAGCGTGTCAAACAGGTCCTGCGCGCGTTTGGCTGTGGACAATTCCGTGCGCTTGATCAGGGAATAGCCGAGCCGTCTGTCCTCGGCATCCCAGCGCGCCTTGTGCTCTGCAAGGTCGGCTTCAGCCTTTAGGCGGAGACCGTCAAGAGCGGGGTCATTTCCCAGCAACTCCACGATATCCTGGAAACAGGTGGCAGTTGCGGTCGTATCTTCACCCGGCAGACGGACCTGTGCCTTTGGAAATCCAACGGTCCTGACCAGCCTTGCCTCAAGCATCTGCTGTCTTCGGCACAAGGCAGTTGTACGCAGATGAGCCCTGTTCCAGTCGTACCAGATCGATAGGGCGGGATCGGGGAACGCGGGTGCGGACAACGCGTATGAAGGATGAAACCGCCATGTTGCCGAGACGGTTATCGTACCCTTGAGCAAGGTCCGGCGGGTGACGAAAGGCAGAGTCGTGCTAGTCTCAGAATCAGCCATGATCCGAGCTCCCTACAGCTTGGGGTGTGGTTAGGTCGGATGATGTGTAGCCGCACATCATTCGACCACCTCTTGGCCAGTTGCCAGCTGGTGCGCGGTACAACTTTGGCAGCCCGCGACACCTGCAAGCTCAAGCCAGTCATTCATATCACGCAGATGCGAGAAGATCAATTTGAGATCAAATGATACTTTTTCTATCACTGGCGCCCAAATAAGAGCTGCACGTGCATTGATACGCTGGAGTGCACGTGACTTGGCGTCCGCAGCAAATATAGGGATCGCGACCGTAAGGCGCGCGGAAGCCGAGGACGGATTGCCCACGACTACAACGGCAAATCTGAGGGCAATTCGTTTTTCTCTAGAAGCAGCAGGTGTTGAGTTCCTCCCGGAGAACGGTGGTGGACCGGGCGTGCGGCTCGCGCGGCTGAATGATCGGGCAGGATGAGTTGCCCTTGCGCTTTGTGCAGTGGCGGTCGTCCCAGTAGACGCTGCTCCGCGCCTGAAACAGGTCAAATGTGGGAAATGGCATCGCTATGGCTTGTGGCATTTGGAATCTTGTTCTCAGCAACAAAACTTTACCGATCGCGCGAAAAGAAATCGGTTTCTAGCTTGGATCACGTTCCGCACTGACCGGCGTAGATGCGCGCGCTCTTTCCAGCGCGGCAGGTCTGGTAAGGTCGATGTGCTGGCCAACGAGCAGCCTCCTGGATCAGGACACCTACAACCTGTATGCAGCAGAAGGCGAGAGGCTTGTGTCTCCTGATTATTAACAGGGTGCCGGCTCCTTGACGGAAACTTCCTTATGATACTGAACTCATTTGCGAAATTTTCCACTGTTAGGAAATTGTCACTTGCCTGAGACGGCGCTTGATGATTCAGTCCGAAATCTGATTTGCTCGCCCTGATTGCACTTGGTCGATGGATGGAAGTTGCTGGATGCCGGATGAAGAAGCAGGAACGACCGTTTCGGGCTGTGGCTTGTCGGGAGATCAAATGACCGCAAGCCAATCGATCGCGAACGGGATGCCGCGTGGCGAAGCCTCGGGAGATACGCAGGCTGCCGTTGATCGCGTCGAACGGTCGCGAACCGATGATGCCGACCTCCCGAGCAAAATCCGCGAGATCAATGCTGGCTTCGGTGAAATCGTCGCGCTCCTCGCGCGGGATCCTCGTCATCGACACATGTCCTTGGGCGATCTGGAATGGGCGGTCATGCCTCCCCTGAGGGCGGGGCAGTTTCTGACCGTGCGAGGCAAGATCAAGGACCGCGATGATCTCAGCGTGCCATTGGCCGTTGCGCTTTGGGCAAAAGTGTCCCCGGAGGTCAACGACAAGTTGGACGCTCAGAAGGCAGCCGGGGCGCGGTTCCGCTTGGCTCCACACGAATGGACAAGTGGTGAAATTCCGTGGCTGATGCTGAGTGTCGCGCCAAACGAACTGGCGGACCGGTTGGTGGCAAAACTCGGAGACATGCTCGGAGTGGAGTTGAAGACGTTTGGATGAATGCCCTTCGATTGATGCACGTAAAACAAGATTAGATGGCAAGTCCAAGAGTGGTTCAGCACCAGACTGATTTTGGCCGTGGAGAGACGGATGAGCAAGAACGACAAGACCGAGCCTGATCCCTGTATCTGGTTGGTGCAGGGCCACGGCATAGTGAACTCGCGTGGTTGGGTGCCGCGCGAAGAATTCGAGAATGGCGGAAGAACGCCGGAGCCGATCCTGGAAGCGGTGCGGCAAACTGGGGCCGGCTGGTTCCTGCCGCAGGACCGGTTTCCGACGGACAATTATCCGCTCCCGAACAGCCATCCGTCGGCGCACGAAGAACGCGTGCCGCAGATCTTTTCCAACGGCTTCATCTTCCTGGCGGGCGAAAGCGCCGAGGTGGTGCGGAGCTTCAACATGGGCAAGGGCGCGCTCTATCCGGTGCGCCTGTGGCATCCGGACGGCAAGACGCCCATGCCGGGCGAGTTCTTCTATCTCAGCCAGGGCAACAAGAAGGACGCCTTCCTGCCGGAGAAGAGCGCGAACCTGGATCAAGTTGCGCTGGGTCGCTGGCGAGTGCCAAGGGCACGTCGCGACAAGCCATTGGCTGTTTTCTCCGGGGCAGCGCTCGAAGGCCCTGACCTGTGGTGGGACAAACTCATTGTAGATCGTTTCTTCATCAGCGACCGGTTGAAGCGCGCCCTCGATCAGCGACGCCTGTCGAGGGACTGGCACCTCGTCCGTTGCCCGGTCATTCTCGACTGATTTTTCTCTCATTTGTTGATTTGAGGCTTATCAAATGTCTTACAAACTGGTCTTCGAATTCGAGATCGAACATGTCATTCCTCAGTCTATATTAAATAACGTTAAATTTAGACCGTACCTAAACAGTCTGGGCCTTGATAAGCAGTCGCAAATCAATCAGGTTGGACTGTTCTCCAATCCGGATGTCGTGGACGGGCTGCAAAATGCCTCTAGCACCCTTCACGAGGCGCTGTGGGCCGGAGGCTGGGGCATCAACCGCCACGACCACAGAAGTGGTCATGACGCATTTCAAAACGGAAAGAAGGAATTTCTTGAGGGTCAACTGAACGATATTCTACGGACAGATTCTGAAACGGGCGCCTTTATCTATTCCGAGGAGGCGCGGCGATACGCAATATTGGAACTTTTTCAGTGGACTCATGATCTTGCTCTAGGAAGGATTACTGCAAACGGTGTTGTTGTGCCCGTTCAATTGGCGGAGGACATCTACACAGAGCTATTTGAAGCTGACAGGGTTGGAGCGCAGGGGTTCCATGAGGGAACCGCGCCAAATCTGAGCCAGCTTCAGGTTGAGTTGGATGCACTTCAGTCATCAATTCAGGGGAGCGAAATTATCCCGCAGGGCTCGGGGTGGGGCCCCAACGAACCTATGCGCGTGGAGGCCGTAAGATCGACCGCCGATGCATTACTTGAAGCGGGGCATATCACTTCAGACGTTCATTCGACGATCATTCAGGCTGCGGAGGCCGGAAGTCCGCATTCATTCATTTGGCCTGGCTCTGCCGGTGGAGTTTTGCTCGGAACGGCAATAAATTCGTCCTTTAACATTATTCCTGAAGCCATAGATATTAGGGCGCAGTATTATGCGTCGTTTATATCAAATCTCTTGGCCAGGTTTATGGTGGACGAAAGTGGGTCTACAGCTGCGCCAAGTCTTGAGTTCCTTACTGAAAAATTTACTGAAATTCTTGTCAGACTTGACCAATTCAAGCACGATTTCAGTGCCAGCATTGCGGCACTTGACGAAACCATCGTCACCGAGATGGGCAAGTCGGTGAATGCGCTCATTGTCGGCTTGGGCGGACATGCAATCGGCGATATCGTGGAGTTTCTCAACGTATCCTACGATGCCATAAAGATTTACGCCACGACCGGCGATGCAGAGGCGCTTGAAGCCGTTGCACTCGAGTACGGAGTTGCGGCCGTCGGCAGCATGCTTTTGGTGACGGTTGCAGTCGTGGGGACAGGGGCCGTCGTTGGTGCTGCATTGGGAGCTCCCGCAGGAGCAGTTGCGAGTGCCTTTGTTGCAGCCGGTTTTGCTGCATATGGCCTCTACGAAGCTGTTGTGAACGGTGTTGAGCTGTTCGACAAGATCACCCGCGATCTGGCGGACGTTATCCCGATTGTCCACGAGGAGGCGCACCGTCTCGGAGACGATATCGCCAGCAACATTGCGCTGGTAAGGGAGATTTTGGAGGCCACCTACGGCGCTGGATTTATCGTGCCCGACTTCCCGGGAGCCGGCTCCGACATGCCTCTGGTAACGGCCTATCTCGTCGACCCCAACCAGTTGGGCCTGCCGGAAGAGGTGACGGGGTCCGACAATGATGAGCGCTTGTACGGTCAGAACAATGCCATTGTCGATTTGGGGGATGGTGACGACGAGATTTTCATTGACGGTATTGGCCAGGCATTTGGAGGTGCCGGCAATGACCTTCTCGTGGGCGGAAACGGACGTATCGTTCATACCGGAGATCTCGTCGATCCGAACAATCCCGAGAGTTTGATTGCTGAGACCGATCTTGTCATGGTGCTCGACGGGGGCGCCGGAAATGATCTGATCATTGCAACAGGAGCGGCTGATATTCGTGGTGGCGATGGGCGCGATTTCATATTCGCCCACAACACCGTCGATCAACCGCAAACACTGGCCCTAGAGCGTGAGGAGATGCGGATCGATGCCGGGGCCGGCGACGACTGGGTCGTTGCCTTCGGCGCTGCGGAAATTCGTCTCGGCGCTGGCGAAGACACGCTTGTTCACGCTGGCATTGGCTCGATCATTCATACGGGCCCGGGTGGGGAGAATGACGCGGACCATTTGCTTTTCAGCCAGGGCACGCGCGTCACGGATGCAGATGGACATGACACCCTGCACATGTTCAGCGTTCTGAACGCGAGAGGCCTCTACTTGCGTTCGTCGCTCTCCGAGAGCGGTTTTGCATTGGGCAACTTCGGGACGACGCGCGTCGGATTTAACAGTGAAGGCGATCTTGTCGTCGGCACAATCGTGCACGGCGATGACGATTCCTCATATATGTATTTCGCCAATGGCAATCGCGATCCTTTCGCGCCGACCGCCGAACTGACCGCCGGGATTCGCGTCGCGGTGATGGATGTGAGCGCGACGCCGCTTTTCGAAATCTCCAGTTCCGGCGCGAAGCTGTTCGGACAAGGCACCGTTTGGCAATTGCTGCCGATCGTCTTCAAGGAGTTCGTCAATGGCGCCTATTTCGGCGGCACAGATCCGCTGGTGTTCGATCTTGACGGCGACGGGCTGGAACTGAGCGCGCTTGCCACCGGCACCAGCACCATGTTCGACATGGACGGCGACGGCTTCCTCGAGCGCACAGGTTGGGTGCATTCGGACGACGGATTGCTGACACTCGATGTCAATGGCAACGGGTCGATCGACGACATTTCCGAACTGTTCGGCAATGGCAGCACCTCGGGCTTTGCCGAGCTCGCCGATCACGATCTCAACGGCGATGGCGTGATCGATGCCGATGACGACGTCTTCTCCGAACTTCGGATCTGGCGCGACCTCGATCAGGATGGCGTGAGCACCGCCGACGAACTCTTCACGCTGAACGAACTCGGCATTGCGTCCATCGGACTGGCGGCAACGCAAGACGGCAGTTCCAACGCGCTCAATACCGTCGCCCGCACCGGGACGTTCACACGTGCCGACGGTTCGACCGGCACGATCGGCGACATCGAGTTTCGGATCGACAACTTCAACAGCAGCTATGCCGGCGACACCACGGTCGATCCGGCGATCGCGGCGAGCATGCCCAACCTCACCGGACGGGGAACGCTGGCCGATCTGCATGTGGCGCTCACGCTGGACGGCGGCAATGGCGCCCTTGCCCAGGTCATTGCATCCGTCCTGCCGACCCTCGACACGCCCGATCTCGAGACGTTGCGGGAACGCAGTTTCGCAATCCTCTCGGCCTGGACCGATGCGCCCCCGGCGGTTACCTCCGTGTCGCCCTCGCCCGATGTGCCAATCCTCGTCTCGCGCGAGGACGGCGTCGTCACCGTCCACGATTTCGCGATGCGTAGCGTGGTCGATGTGCCGCTGGAAGGAGGCGGCAGCGAAAGCCGTGTCGTCTGGCAGCTTGCCTCCGGCAGGCCGGTCCTCGACGGCAATGGAGAGGTGATCGAATATCCGGGTTTTGAGGACATACTCGCGCTCTCGTCGAACCAGCCGGGAGCGTCCTGGGAGGCGCTCTCCGGCGCGGAGATCGATTTCCTCGAGCGATACTTCGGCGAGGAGATTCCGCTCGAGCAGCTTCGGGACCTGAGCGGCACCGAACTGGACGCCTTCGGCGAGTTCCTGACCATCGGTTACCAGGTGATGGAGCAACTTGCCCTTCGTCTTGCTGCCCAGGGCGGCCTGTCGGAGTTTTTCGTCGGGTTGGAATACAATGTCGAGGACGATTCCTTCGTCGCGACGACCGATCGCGAACTGGTGCCGATGTTCGAGGCGATCTTTGCCGCCACGCCTACGGACGCGTCCGCAGCACAGGACTGGCTTTCTTCCTGGAACACGCTCGTCAACGCGTTCATCTCCGAATACGACCGGCCTGGCATCCGCACAGCCAACCAGCCCTTCCTGTTCACCACCATCGTCGCGGCCTACGAGAACATCGGCTTGCCGCTCGGCCTGGCGCAGACCGCCGGCCTCTTCGGTATACCGGCCGAGATCCTCGACTTCGGCTCGGGCTCCCGCCTGGGCACCGTCGACAGCACCATCTATTTCATGGGGGCGGGCAACGACACGGTCGAAAGCGGTCAGGGCAATGATGTCTTCGTTTTCGGCCGCGACTTCGGCAATGACGTCATTTTGGACCGGGAGGCAGGCGCGGACTATTTCGACACGATCCGCTTTGCTCATCTCAACCCGGAAGACATCACCGCCTATCGTGACGGGCTGGATCTCGTTCTGGACGTCAATGGTGGAACCGACAGCATTCGCATCAATGGCCAGTTCCACGAACAGGCCTATTCGCTCTTCGGCGGACAGGTGCTTCCTTCCTACGGGATTGAGGAGATCGTCTTCGCCAATGGCAGCGTGTGGGATGTCGGCGACATCGCCCGCGAGGTATCGCATCCGCTTGCCAGCGATGACACGCTGACCGGCACCGACCATATCGATTATCTCGATGGCGGCGCCGGCAACGACTATCTGAGCGGCGGCGACGCACCTGACTTCTATTTCTTCGATGCCGGACACGGACACGACGTGATCGAAGAGAACATGGAGCTGTTTCTCTCCGGTGAGGTCGATGCCCTCATCCTGGGAACGGGCCTGTCGCTTGACGGAGCGTCCTTCGAACGCGACGGCGACAGTGGGACCATCCGGATCCTCTTTGCAACCGGCGACAGCCTCGAGATCCGCGACCAGTTTTCCGCAGCCTATACCCTGATCTTCGGAACGCAGTGGTTCGACCGCATCGAGCATATCGAGTTCACCAATGCGGACGGAAACCGCGAGGCAATCACCCATGGAGGGCTCGCACAGCGCATCCTCGATCACTTCAGCACCGACGGCGACGACCAGATTTACGGCTTCAGCCTGGAGGACAGGCTGGACGGTGGCGCCGGCAACGATTTCCTGAGCGGCGGCAACGAGAACGATACCTATGTCTACGACCTGGGTTACGGGCACGACGTCATTCACGAGTACCAGCAGTTCTACAACATCCTCTCCGGCCAGACCGACCAGGTTCTGTTCGGCAGTGGGGTGTCACGCGAGGCGACAACCTTCGGCCGGGTCCTCGGTTCCGACGATCTGATTATCAGTTTCGCCGATGGCGGCACGCTGACCATTCGCGATCAGTTCTATTCCAGCCCGCTCGGACACCATTTCTACCGGATCGAGAATTTCGTTTTCCCCGACGGGGTGACGATGAGTGCCGGGGATATCCAGGATCTGCTGTTGCAGTCGACCGCAGGCGACGACACGCTCTACGGCTTCTTCCGCGACGACATTCTCGACGGCGGGGCCGGTAACGACCTGCTCAATGGTGGAGACCGGAACGACACCTATGTCTTCGGCCTCGGCTACGGGCACGATGTCATCTTCGATGAGACCACGTCGGTCTTCTATGGCGATCAGGATCGCCTGCTGTTTGGTGCCGGCATCGCGCCGGACGATGTGATCTGGTCGCGTCCCTCGGGCACCGACAATCTCGTCGGCACGCTTGCCGATGGCAGCACGATCACCATCCGCGACCAGTTCAGGGCCAACGTTCTGGGTCACCGCTACAATGATATCGAGATCTTCGAGTTTGCCGACGGCACCATTCTCTCTGTCGCCGATATCCAGGAACGTGTGCTCCGGTCCACCGATCAGGGCGACCACCTGATGGGCTTCCATTCGAACGACATCCTCGATGGCGGTCTCGGCAATGATCGTCTTGAAGGAGGCAATGGCGGCGACACCTATGTCTTTGATCTCGGCTACGGTCAGGACGTGATCAACGACAACCAGACATCCGTGTTCAGCGAGGCAGCCGACCGGGTTGCGTTCGGTGCCGGCATTGCACCAGAGGACATAGAGGTTGCACGGGGCGGTCCGAACGGAAACAACCTGATCATCACGATCGCGGGCACGACCGATCGCCTGACAATCGAAGGCCACTTCGGATCGCGCTTCCATGTGATCGAGGAGTTCGTGTTCGCCAACGGCACGCTCTGGACGGCGCAAGATATTCTCGAGCGCGTCAGCGTGATCACCGGCAATGCATCCAACAACCAGCTCACGGGCTTCAATCAGGACGAGATTCTGACCGGCGGCCTGGGCGATGACACGCTCAATGGCGGTCAAGGCAACGATGCCTATGTCTACAATCTGGGAGATGGTCACGACACGATCATCGAAGCAACGCGTCACGGAACGCAGGACCGCGTCCTGCTTGGCGAAGGCATTCTTGCCTCAGACGTCACGGTTTCGCGTATCTCGCCGGCCTCGAACGACATTCGCCTGACATTTACAGACGGCGGCTCCATCCTGTTGGTTGGTCAGCTGCAGGCCGCCCAGGGGCGCGGCGTCGAGCAGGTCGTTTTCTCCGATGGCACTATCTGGACGTCGGCCGACCTGACCCAACTGGCCCAATCTGTCGAGCCCTCTGCCGACGACGAGACGTTGTTCGGCTCCAACACCGTCGATGACGTCCTCACTGGCGGCCTTGGCAACGATGTCCTGAACGGGCGCACCGGAAACGACACCTACATCTACAACCTCGGCGATGGCCACGATACGATCGTTGAGGCAATGTTCGCTGGTACGAATGACCGCGTCGAATTGGGCGCCGGCATTGGGGTCGGGGATGTGCGCGTCGCGCGCTTAGGGTCGGATTCCGACGATGCCATCCTTTATATCGGGACCAGTGGCTCCATCATTCTCGACGAGCAGTTCTCCGGTGATCCGCAGCGCGGCATAGAGGCCGTCCATTTCCATGACGGGACGCTCTGGACGCAATCCGATCTGCGATCGATGGTGCTGCAGTCAACGATCTCAAGCGGCGATGATTGGATTCTAGGGTTCAGAGGCAACAACGACACCCTGTCGGGCGGCCTCGGCAACGACGTCCTGTCCGGACTGACCGGAGACGACATCTATCTCTACAATCTCGGCGACGGTCATGACGAGATTGTCGAAGACGGCTTTGGCGGAAACGCGGACGCACTGCTTCTGGGCGCAGGCATATCCGTCACGGATGTGTCCGTCCGGTCTCGCGACTTCGACAGCCGGCATGACGTGACGCTTGAGTTTGCTGGCGGTGGAACCGTCACGCTGAGAGGCCAGTTTGCCACCGCGCCAGATGCCGGTGTCGAGACAATCCTCTTCCATGACGGGACACTCTGGACCAGGCAGGAACTGATGGAGATCACACTCCAGCAGTCCAGTTCCCAGGGCGACGACACGATCTATGCATTCAACGGTCGGGACGATGTGCTGCATGGCGGCCTCGGCGACGACCTGCTCCATGGACAATCGGGCAACGACACCTATCGCTACGATTTCGGTGATGGTGACGACGTCATCTATGAAGGCCTGTTCGGGGGTGACGCAGATCGGTTGGTGCTTGGAGAGGGCATCCAGCCGCAGGACGTGACGCTCTCACGCGCTGCCGACAACGCCAGCACGGTGATCCTGCATTTTGCCGGCGGTGGCTCGGTGACGTTGCACCGGCAGTTCTCAAGCGACCCGGAGAGCGGCATTGAGTTCGTCGAGTTCGACGACGGGACGGTCTGGTCTCGGGCCGACATGCGCGAGCGTCTGCTTGCCCAGGGCAGCACGAGTGCCCACGATGTTCTCATCGGTTTCGGCGAAAGCGACGACGTGCTGGCCGGAGGACTTGGCAACGACACGTTGCGTGGGCTTGGCGGCAATGACAGCTATGTCTACACGCTCGGGGATGGCGATGACATCATCGAAGAGCGTGTGGTCGAAGGCGATGATGATCGCCTCTATCTGGGAGAGGGGATTGCCGGCGACGAAGTCGTCATCGAACGCTCCGCGATCGCTCCCAACCATGTCACGCTGCATTTTTCTGATGGCGGTTCCTTGCTGCTGCAGAACCAGTTCTCCGGCACGACCGAAGCCGGGATTGAGAACATCGTCTTTGACGACGGAACGGTCTGGACAGCAGCGACCCTGCGAGCTCGCTACCTCGAGGGAGCGGGTACTTCAGGTCATGACACGGTCATCGGCTTTGAAAGCGACGACGACATTGTCGGCGGCCTTGGCAACGACACGTTGCGTGGGCTCGACGGCAACGACTCCTATCAGTACAGCCTTGGCGACGGCGATGATGTGATCGTCGAGAACGGCTTCCACGGGAGTGAAGACCGGTTGGTCTTCGATGAGGGGATTTCCGTCGCGGATATATCCTTCGTCCGCAACGATGCTCACATTGATGATGTCACTCTTCAGATCGCCGGTGGCGGGTCGGTTCGGCTTGATGAACAGTTCTCGGCCCTGACCTGGAGCGGCATTGAGTTCATCGAGTTCAGCGACGGCACCGTCTGGAACCGCGAGACCTTGCGCGACCTGATCCTCCAACAGGCTTCCACGAACGGCAATGACGTCATCAATGGCTTCGACGACAATGGTGACACCTTGATCGGAGGTCGTGGCGATGACCTACTGAACGGCCAGAACGGGTCGGACACCTATGTCTACAATCTGGGCGATGGCAGCGACACAATCGTCGAGGCGAGCTTTGATGGTGCCGTCGATCGGTTGCTGCTGGGCGAAGGCATCCTTGCCACAGACGTCATCTTGATGAAGACCTCGGCAGAATCCACCTCTCTAACGCTGGTCTTCGTCGATGGCGGCTCGGTTACCCTGGCCGACCAGTTCGGTACCGGGTCCGAGAGCGGTGTCGAAGAGATCGTTTTCGAGGATGGTACGGTCTGGACCAGGGCGATGCTGGCCAACATGCCGGTCGAGATCAATCGGGCGCCCACACTTGCAGCAACGCCACAAACTCAACAACTCCAGGAGACAGCGGGTTGGAGCTATGTTCTGCCTGTATCCCTTTTTGAGGACGCTGATGGCGACAGTCTCGTCTTAACTGCGCGCCTCGCAGATGGTTCGGCGCTGCCGGATTGGATCACCTTCGAGGCAGAAACCGGACGCTTTACCGGAACGCCGCCCGTCGGGGCCAGCGGCGCGCTCGCAATCCGAGTTGGCGCCTTTGACGGTCTTGTTGCCTCAAGTGTTGCCTTCGATCTTGTCATCAGCTCTGTACCAACCCCGCTAGCCGATTGGACCGGAACCTCGGCCGATGAGAACTACTGGCTGCAAGCCTCGGAGTTTGTCGCCGATGGGGGGCAGGGGGATGACGACCTGGTCGGCAATGACGGGGATTCTGTCTTCCTGTGGCGCAAGGGCGATGGCAACGACCTCTTCGGCGAACGCGGCGGCTTCGATGAAGTTCACCTGCTCGACGTCAATGCCGACGATGTCGTGTTCGGGATCTCTCCCGATTGGGAGAGCCACATCACCGTAACGATTGTTTCGACGGGCGAGGTGATCACGCTGACCGATCAGCTTCCCGATCCCGGGACATCGCGGATCGAGCAGATCCGCTTCGCCGACGGCTCGATCATCGGCTTCGA
>NZ_JASHIK010000023.1 GCF_030733745.1 Stappia sp. MMSF_3263
AACCCGTCCGAGAGTTGCTCCAGCGTCGTGCCGGTCTCGCTGTTGAAGCTGACGCGCATGAAGAAGTTGCCGGTCTCGCGATCGTCGAACTGGGCGCTGTCGGTGATGTTGCAGCCGTTCTCGGCCAGGTAGGTCGAGATGGCTGCGACGATGCCGCGGGTCGAACGGCATGTGACGGTCAGGGCAAAGGCGCTCATGGGAACTTCCTGCTGGGCGAGGGCTTCGTTGCGGGCCGGATCGCGGACGAACCAATAGCCGGTCGTGACCAGTCTTGTCAGCATCGCTTCGCCGCACCATCGCGAAAAGCGGCGCGCAGCGGCTGATTTGCGACGAAGGTCACCCGTCGGACAGGGGGATGCCTTCGACCGGGGCGGCGGCGGCCCACCAGTGCGGGCGCCGGGCGCCGACCTCCTCCACCAGAGCGCGGGCGGCGGCAAGGCTTTCAAGGAGCGCGAAGCAGGTCGCGCCGGACCCGGACATGCGGGCCAGCCGCACGCCGTCCTGCCGCCGGAGCATGGCGAGCACGTCGCCGATTTCCGGCACCAGGGAGATTGCGGCCTCCTGAAGGTCGTTGCGCGTCCCGCCGAGCCAATCGATAAGATCGCCGAAACCGGCAAAGCCAGTGTAGCCGATCGCCGGCAAGGGAGGATTGTCCCGGTTGGCAAGGCGGGCAAAGACCGCGGGCGTCGGCACCGCCACGCCCGGATTGACGAGGACGATGGCATGCGCGGGAAAGCACGCCAGCGGGGCGATTTGCTCACCGATGCCAGAGACAAGCGCGGGGCGCGAGGCCAGGCACATGGGCACGTCTGCGCCCAGCTCCAGTGCAAGCGCGGCCAGCATGTCGAGATCGTGGCGGTCCGCCGGCCGGCCGGTGCGCAATTCGAGGCCAAGCAGCAGGGCGGCAGCCGCATCGGCCGAGCCGCCGCCGATGCCGGAGGCAACGGGAAGGTTCTTTTCCAGGTGAAGCCGGCAGCGCCCGGCCGGAAGGGGGAGGCGGGCATCAAGGGCGCGGAGCGCGCGCAGGACGAGGTTGTCTCCGCCGCCGGCATCGCCGCCGAGCTCGGAGGCAAAGCGCCCGCCGATCGTCAAGCCGGTGCCTGTTGTCTCGCCGCCGGCGGTCGGCGCGCCGGTCGACAGGGTCAGCCGGTCGCCGAACTCGGGGAAGGCGACGAGGCTTTCCAGGAGGTGGTAGCCGTCCGCGCGCCGCCCCGTCACGTGCAGGGCGTAGTTCACCTTGGCCCGGGCAAGCCTGGCCGGGCGAAACCCGGTACCGGCGTTCTGCGCGCCGCTGGCGCTCATGGGGCGCGCGTCAGCCGCCGTTTTTCTTCGGTTCGATGTTGGCGGCAGGCGCTTCCGGTGCGTCCGTCAGGCCGTTCTCGATCTTTTTCAGGATCTTCGGCAATTCATCGGGCTCGGGGCCAAGGTCGCGGGCGTGATTCCACTGGAAGCGGGCTTCAAGCCGGCGATCCACCTTCCAGTAGGCGTCGCCCAGGTGATCGTTGATCACCGGGTCCTGCGGACGCAGCTCGACCGCGCGTTCCAGTTCCTTGACCGCATCCTCGAAGCGGCCGAGGCGGTAATATGCCCAGCCGAGACTGTCGACAATGTAGCCGTCCTTCGGCCGCAACTCGACGGCCTTGCGGATCATGTCGAGCGCCTCGGCGAGTTTGAGGCCCTGGTCGACGAGCGAATAGCCCAGATAGTTGAGCACCAGCGGCTGTTCCGGGGACAGTTCGAGAGATTTCCGGAAGTCAGCCTCCCCCTGGCCCCACTTCTTCAGCCGTTCGCGGCAGATGCCGCGATAGTAGAAGAGCGTCCAGTGCTGGGCCTTGGGCGCCTCGATCGTGTCGATGCCCTTGGTGTAGGCCTCCTCGGCCTCGGCGAACAGCTTGTGCGAGCGCAGCACGTTGCCAAGGGCGGTCACCGCATCGAGATCGGAGGGGTCGCTCTCGACCAGGGCCTCCAGGTGCGCACGCGATTCCTCGAGGTTTTCGAGGGCGTTGTAGTTGAGCCCGACCTGAATCTCGGCATCGCGCTTCAGCGGCGATGCGTCCGGCACGCCCTGCAGAACGGTGATCGAGCGCTCGTATTTGCCGAGCCGGTCGAACAGCCCGGCCAGCGCGACGGCCGCGACATCGGCGTCATTGTCGAGATGCAGGGAAAGCTGCAGGAAGACGGCCGCCAGTTCCTCGCCGCCGTCGCGGCCGATGGCGGCGCCCAGGCCGTACAGGACCTCGGCCGCACCCACTTGCGGGGTCTCGGCGATTCGCCCGATCGGCTCGTCGGCCTCGATTCGCTTGCGCGTGGCGAGGATCACCGGGTGGTCGGGCAGGATGCGGTTGTAATCGGCAAGAACCTTGAGGGCGGCGTCCTTGTCGCCGTTGCCGGCCAGCGAGCGGGCATAGGCATCGACGACGCGCAGGGCGCCGCGATCGGTCGTGTAGGCCTCGCGAAAGTTATCCAGCGCTTCCTTGCCCCGTCCGGCGTGATCCTGGATCAGCCCGGCGTGGTAGGTGACGAAGACGGTGTACCAGCTGGGTCCCTTGAGGCGGGAGACCAGTTCGAGCGCCTTGTCGGTCTCTCCCTTTCCGGCCAGAGCCCACGCGGAAACGAGCCCGGAGGCAAGTTCGGCGAGCGGGCCGCGCCCGCCATTGGCGAGCTTGTCGCCAGCGGCGGCGAAGCGGCCGGCCCGCATGTCCTCGACGGCTAGCATCAACCCGGCGACGAAATGATCGGACTGCTCGGTCTTCAGCCGCTCTGCAAGCTCCAGCGCTTCGGCGAGGTCGCCATTGGCGAGCTTGAGCACGAAGGTGCGGTCAAGCAGGAAGGGGTTGCCCGGATCGACCACAAGGGCTTCGCCGAAGAAGGCGGCGGCATTTCCCAGATCGTTGGTCTGTCCGGCGAGCCTGCCGGACAGGTAGCTTCCGCTCAGCGTCAGTGGCAGGCCTTCCGCCGTCCCGGTTGTCTGCGGTTCAGCATCCGCGCGAAACGGCGACATCCCGGCGGTGGCGAGCATCGAGCACAAGGCGACGCCGGCAAGCAGGGCCGTGCGGCGGAACGAATGGGCGAAACGGCTGTTCTTCATACGATTGGTCTTGCTGCCCCTGGTGCGACACGGGTCAAAACGAGTCAGGATGCCCCGATTTTCCCTGTCAGGATGGCCTTATTGTGTCTGCGTCGCAAGCAGGCCGCAGCGACCGACGGCGCGTGGCATCCGGCCGGCGCCGTTCTGCGGCGCAACGGCCTGCCGCCGCGTCGAAATATGGTGCGCGGATACGGCACGACAACGAGATACAGGGCAAAGCTCGCAAAAAACCTTTGTTTCGTGCACTGCATCATTTAAGTGGGGTGACATCCGGGGAGGGAGCAATCCTGCACGGAACGGAATGCTTCCGTGCGGCCGGCGGTCCTGCCGGCGACAGGCCTGCTCCGAAGAGGGGATATGCGCGGTATGACGAAATGGGTGTTCGGTTTCGGTGACGGTAACGCCGAAGGCACCGCCTCGATGAGGAACCTGCTGGGTGGCAAGGGAGCCAATCTGGCCGAGATGAGCAATCTCGGCCTGCCGGTGCCACCGGGCTTCACCATCACGACCGAGGTCTGCACCTATTTCGACACGCACGACAAGACCTATCCCGAGGGACTGCGCGGGGAGGTCGATGCGGCGCTTGTGGAGATCGGGCGGATCACCGGGCGCCGTTTCGGCGATGCCGGCAACCCGCTGCTGGTCTCGGTGCGCTCCGGCGCCCGTGTCTCGATGCCCGGGATGATGGACACGGTCCTGAACCTCGGCCTCAACGACGAGACGGTACCGGCATTGGCGGAAGCCGCCGGCGACCCGCGTTTCGCCTATGACAGCTATCGTCGTTTCATCCAGATGTATTCCGACGTGGTGATGGGCCTCGACCACCATGCCTTCGAGGAGATCCTCGAGGACTACAAGAACGAGACAGGCCACGAACTCGACACGGACCTGAGTGCCGACGACTGGCAGATCGTGATCGCCAGCTACAAGGCGCTGGTCGAGGAGGAACTCGGCACGCCGTTCCCGCAGGATCCGCACGAGCAGCTGTGGGGGGCGATCAGCGCCGTCTTCCACTCGTGGGACAGCGCGCGGGCGATCACCTACCGGCGGCTGCATGACATTCCCAACGACTGGGGCACGGCGGTCAACGTGCAGGCCATGGTGTTCGGCAACATGGGCCAGGATTCGGCCACGGGCGTCGCGTTCACGCGCAATCCCTCGACCGGCGAGAAGGCGCTTTACGGCGAGTTCCTGGTCAACGCGCAGGGTGAGGACGTCGTTGCCGGCATTCGCACGCCCCAGGACCTCACCGAGGCTGCCCGGATCGCGGCGGGCTCCGACAGCCCCTCACTGGAGCGCGTCATGCCGGCCGCATTCGCCGAGTTCGTGGAGATCTGCGACCGTCTCGAGGCGCATTACCGGGACATGCAGGACCTGGAGTTCACCATCGAGCGCGGCAAGCTGTGGATGCTGCAGACACGCTCGGGCAAGCGCACCGCCAAGGCGGCGCTGAAGATCGCCGCGGAGATGGCGGACGAGGGCTTGATCACCACGCAGGAAGCGGTGATGCGGGTCGATCCTGCCGCGCTCGACCAGCTTCTGCACCCGATGATCGATCCGGCCGCCACACGTGACATCGTCGCCACCGGACTGCCGGCCTCGCCGGGCGCGGCCTCGGGCGAGATCGTGTTTTCCTCCGACGAGGCGGAAGAGGCGAAAGCTGCCGGCCGCAAGGTGATCCTGGTGCGGGTCGAGACGAGCCCGGAAGACATCCACGGCATGCATGCGGCGGAAGGCATCCTGACGACGCGCGGCGGCATGACCAGCCACGCGGCGGTGGTGGCGCGCGGCATGGGCAAGCCCTGCGTCTCGGGCGCCGGCACGCTGCGTATCGACTATCGCCTGGGCACGCTCACCGTTGCCGGACGCAAGCTCGCCAAGGGCGACCGCATCACCATCGACGGCACCACCGGACAGGTGCTGGTCGGCGAGGTGGCGATGCTGCAGCCGGAAATGTCGGGCGAATTCTCCCGGCTGATGGAATGGGCCGACGCCCACCGGCGCATGGCCGTGCGCACCAATGCCGAGACGCCGGCGGATGCGCGCGCGGCGCGCGGCTTCGGCGCCGAAGGAATCGGCCTGTGCCGCACGGAGCACATGTTCTTTGAAGGAGAGCGCATCGTCGCGGTGCGCGAGATGATCCTGTCGGAGAGCGAGCAGGGCCGGCGCGCGGCGCTGGACAAGCTGCTGCCGATGCAGCGCGGCGACTTCACCGAGCTTTTCGAGATCATGCAGGGCCTGCCCGTGACGATCCGCCTGCTCGACCCGCCGCTGCACGAGTTCCTGCCGCACAGTGAGGAGGAGATCGCCGAGGTCGCCGCCGTGATGGGCGTCGACAGCGAGGTGCTGCGGCAGCGGGCGCTCGACCTCAACGAGTTCAACCCGATGCTGGGGCATCGCGGCTGCCGGCTGCTGGTTACCTATCCCGAGATCGCGGAAATGCAGGCACGGGCCATCTTCGAGGGGGCGGTCGCGGCCGGGAAGACGACGGGCGCGCCGGTGACGCCGGAGATCATGGTGCCGCTGGTCGGCGTCAAGGCCGAGCTCGACCTGGTGCGGGCACGCATCGACGCGATGGCGAAGGCCGTGTCGCAGGAGAGCGGCGTTTCCATCGACTACCAGGTGGGCACGATGATCGAACTGCCGCGCGCGTGCCTGCGCGCTGGCGAGATCGCCGAGGCGGCCGAGTTCTTTTCCTTCGGCACCAACGACCTGACGCAGACGACCTTCGGCATCTCGCGCGACGACGCGGCGTCCTTCCTTGGCACTTACCAGCGTCTCGGGCTGGTCGAGCGCGATCCGTTCGTCTCGCTCGACCAGGACGGCGTCGGGGAACTGGTGCGGATCGGCGCGGAGCGCGGCCGCGCGGCCCGTCCGGGGCTGAAGCTCGGCATTTGCGGCGAGCATGGCGGCGATCCAGCCTCGATCGAATTCTGCGAGAGCGTCGGGCTCGACTACGTGTCCTGCTCGCCCTTCCGCGTGCCGATCGCCCGGCTGGCGGCGGCCCAGGCGGCGCTGAAGGCGAAGGCCGGGGCCTGAACGGATGGCACAGCGCCGGCCGCCGAGCGTCGAGGAGCTGCGCGCGGGCGGCAAGGCGGCGCTGGCGCGGACGCTGTCGGCGGTCGAGACGCAGGGAGACAGCGCGGAGTTCGCCGCCTTTCTCGACGCGGCGGCGCGGGCAGGGCGCGCCCATGTGATCGGCCTCACCGGTCCACCGGGGGTCGGCAAGTCGACGCTGACGAATGCGCTGATCCGCGCCTATCGGGCGCGCGGCGAGAGCGTCGGCGTGATCGCCGTCGATCCGTCCTCGCAACTGACCGGCGGGGCACTCCTCGGCGACCGCACGCGGCTTGCCACCGACCCGGAGGACGCCGGCATCTTCGTGCGCTCGATGGCGGCGCGCGACCGGCTGGGCGGGCTTTCCGACCATGCGGTTGCCGGCATCGTGCTGATGCGCGCCATGATGGACCGGGTGATCGTGGAATCGGTGGGCATCGGCCAGTCGGAGGCCGATGTGGCCCATGCGGTCGACACGCTGGCCCTGTGCATCCAGCCGGGCTCGGGCGACAGTTTGCAATTCATGAAAGCCGGGGTGATGGAACTGCCGGACCTTGTCTTCGTCACCAAGGCGGACATGGGCGCGCTGGCGCGGCGCGCCCGGGCCGATGTGGAAGGCGCGCTGTCGCTCGCCCGGCCGGCAGGGGCGGGACCACTGCCGCAGGTGATGGCGCTCTCGGCAAGCACCGGCGAGGGGATCGCGGAAGCGGTGGCGGCCTTTGACGCGCATGGCGCGCGGATGGCCCTGGAGGGAGCGCGCGACCGGCGCCGGCAGGCCCAGCAACGGCACTGGGTGGCGGACACCGTGCGCCGCCGGTTCGGCAGCCACGGATTGCATCTGTGCGACGTGGAGCGGGCGCTGGCCGAGGCCGGGGGCGCGTTCGCGGCGATTGCCGGGATCGACCGGGACCTGCGCACGCGGTTCGGGACTATGCCGTCCTGGATGTGAGCCGCGACCAGACGGTCCGCAGGCGCACAACGGCGGGCGGGCCGAAGCCCGTCAGCAGCGAGGCCCTGCTGGTGGTGTAGCCGCTGCTGCCGACAGTGCCGCGTGAAAGCACGTTGTTGTCGAAGATGGAATAGACGAGGCCGAGATCCGCCGCCGCGACAATGCGATGGG
Source organism: Stappia sp. MMSF_3263 (assembly GCF_030733745.1). GTDB lineage: Bacteria > Pseudomonadota > Alphaproteobacteria > Rhizobiales > Stappiaceae > Stappia. Next base: position 7,266 of record NZ_JASHIK010000023.1, read on the forward strand.
GATGCTGGGCAAGGATCGGGCGGATGGCCGTGGTGTAGGCGACCGGGCCGGTCGTTGCCACGGTGGCGGCCTGGCCGACGCCGTCACGCACCGGGTGGTAGGCGGCCAGGTTGCGCCAGACCCGCTCGATCACCGCCGCCAAGAACGGATGCCGGGGCGCGCAGACGATGTGCCACTGCTGGTATTCGCTGTCGATCCCGTATTGCGGCCAGCGGCCCCAGTCCTGGTAGAGGGAGCCGGGGCCATTGTTCCAGAAGGACAGCAGGAAGGCATCGTCCGGCGCCAGCACCTCCGACAGCGGCCGGCGGGCGGTCGACTTGATGTCGAGATAGACCCCGCCGGTCTCGTAGAGCTGCACGTAGCGGAAGATGTCGGCCTTCGCCGCGCCGTAGTCGGGGTGGATGCGGTCGAACAGGGCGAGCCTGTCCGGCCCGCAGATGCGCTGGATGCAGGCGCGCACGTCGCTGTCGTCGTAAAGGCGGTGCTCCCAGTCCGGACTGCCGGCCTTCAGGGCCTCGACATTCTCCCGAAGCGCGGGATGCAGGGGGCTCGTGCAGGCGGCGGTCTGGTGGATGATCCTGGGGATCGACAAGAAATGCTCCGGGAAAACAACCACGTGACGTAAAGTCATAGGGGTTGTTTCACCCTGCGGCAAGCCGCGCGTCAGGCGCTGAGCGAGATCGCCCTGCTTGCGTCCTCTTCGCCGGCCAGCCGCTTCTCGGCCTCGATGATCCGTGCCGGCGGGATCGGCCGCGACAGGTAGAAGCCCTGCAGCCGGTCGCAATTGGTGCGTTGCAGGATCGCCGCCTGCTGGCGGGTCTCGATGCCTTCGGCCACCACCTTCATTCCGAGCGCCTCGCCCAGATCGATGATCGTGGACAGGATCGCATGCGCGTGCGGGGCGATCTCCAGGTCGGCAATGAAGGAGCGGTCGATCTTCAGCGTGTCGAAGGGGAAGCGCCGCAGGTAGCTGAGGCTGGAATAGCCGACGCCGAAATCGTCGAGCGCCACGCGCACGCCCATCTCCTGGACCTGGGTCAGCACCTTGAGAATGTCGGTGTCGTTGTCGGCGAAGACCGATTCCGTCACCTCGATCTCCAGGCGGGTCGGCTCGAAGGCACAGGCCTCCAGCGTGTCGCGCAGGTCCTCGATGAAGCGGGGGTGGCGGAACTGGGTGGGCGAGACGTTGACGGCCAGACCCAGATGCGGCCAGGCGGCGGCGTCCTGGCAGGCGCGGCGCAGCACATAGAGGCCGAGATCGTTGATCAGGCCGATCTCCTCGGCGATCGGCACGAAGGTGGCGGGGCTGATCGCGCCCATGTCCGGATCGGTCCAGCGCAGCAGCGCCTCGACGGAGAGGACCTTGGTGCCGTCGATGGTGGTCTGCGGCTGGTAGACGACGTCGAGCTTCTCGCGGGCGATGGCCTCGCGCAGTGCATGGGCGAGGTTCTCGCGCGTGCGCACATGCTCCTCCATGCCCATGTCGAAGAAAGCCCATCGGCCGCGACCGCTCGCCTTGGCCGAGTAAAGGGCAATGTCGGCCTTGCGCAGCAGCTCGCCCATCGACAGGCTGTCCTCCGGCGCCGTCGCGGCGCCGACGCTGAGGCTGACATGCAGGTGGTGGCCGCCGATATACATCGGCACGGCAAAGCGGTCCTGCATGCGCTTGAGCACTTGCTCGATGGTCGCGCGCGAGCCGCAATCGGGCAGCAGCAGGGCGAATTCGTCGCCGCTGATGCGCGCAAGCGTTGCTGCCTCCGGGGCCAGCACGCGCAGGCGCCGGGCCGCCTCGCGGATGACTTCGTCGCCAGCCGCGTGGCCCAGCGTGTCGTTGATGTCCTTGAAGTGGTCAAGATCGATGTAGATGACGCCGATCAGTCCCTTGCCAAGCTGCCAACCGGCCAGTTCGTCGCGGAAGCTGGCGGCGAAGAAGTCGCGGTTGGCAAGACCGGTGAGGCTGTCATGCAGCGCCGCGTGCTGGGCACGGGCCTCGCTCTCGGCGAGGCGGCGCGTGTTCTGCCGCGTGTAGAAGAGGACGAGGCCGGTCAGGCCGGCGATGGTCGCGGCCAGGAAGAACAGCACCGGCCCGACGCCGGACAGGATCGCGGAGCCTGGATTCTCCGCCGCCCAGGTCAGGTAGCCGAGAGGCGCGGCGCGCGGGCTCTTCAGTATCATGTAGGCGCCGCCGGTGGCGTTGCGCGGGTCCTCGACACTGCGCAGGCCGCTGATGCCGGAGCGCTCGGCCAGGGCCGCCAGGCGGACCGGGTTGAGTTTCTTCAGGCTGACCAGCACGGCGGGCGGGCGGCGCGCCGAGAGGAACTGCTTCATCTCCGGACCGATCGCCGTCACGGAAACCAGGGCCGGCTGTCCCTCGAAAACGGCGAACCCGGTCTCGTAGAGCGACCGGGTGAAACCGGTCTTGGGCCTCTCGATATAGTAGAGACCGGAGGGAAGGCGGGAGAAGCTGGCGATGAAGCGGGCGCGGGCACGCGCGATCAACGGCTTGACGGCCTCCAGCAGGCGTTCGGCCGTCTCCGGGTCCTGGCGCTGGCCACGTACGGAATTGTAGATCGGCTCGCCGCCGACACTGACGATGAGCGTCTGGTCATGGCCGTGGTTGGAATAGAGCCATTGCCCGATATTGGCGTTGAGCCAGTCGGTGCTGAGAGTTTCGGGCCGCGAATAGAAGAAGGCCTGGTCCCAGACCGCGACACCTTCCTGTTCCTTGGCGAGAAGCTCCAGCTGCAGGCCCGTGCTTCCCCGCAGAAGGCTGCGCTCGCTGTTCAGCGCGGCAATGTCGGCCGACCGCGAGGTGTAGGCAATCAGGGCAACCGAGAACGCGATGGCCAGCAGAACCAGTCCCACGACGGGGAACAGGATCGCGTTTGCCAAGCGTGCACCGGTGTCCGTTTTTGCTGCTGCCATGGGGGCCTCTTCTTATCGGGCCAAACCTTGCACAAACGGTTTAACAAAAGCCCTCGAATGTTAGTTAACCAGCATTCAAAAACCTGCCGGAAGACTTGCGATTCGCAAAGCCCGGCGAAACACTGACCGGACGAATAAGTGTTTTGACCAAGCCACTTGCGGATCCACTGCGCCGGCGAGCGCGAAGCCGCGGTGCCGGCCGTGCCACGAGCGTGAGGGCGAGACCGGGGGTGTCCGCATATTGACGGATTGCGGCAGGCGACGCGCGGCATACATGCTGGCGCGGAGCAGCCCTTCTCCACGCCGCGCATCTGGAACCCGTCTTCATGGACAAGAGACCGAGCGACCCGCGATCCGAGTTTGTCGAGAGCCGGACCATCGACGAGATCGCGCCAGGGGACACCGCAACACTGCGGCGGAGCGTGGCGCAGCAGGACATCGACCTTCTGGCCGTGCTTTCCGGCGAGGCGATGCCGGTCTCGCTGGGGGTGACATCGCTGCCTGGCAGCGCGCCCGGCCCTCTTGCCGCGAGCCTGATTGCGCTGCTTCTGGCAACGGAGTTGCCGGGGCCGGGAACGGTCAGCCTTAGCCAGTCCCTGACATTTCACGGAATGGTCGCGGCGGGCGATGTCCTGGAGCTTGCGCTGACCGTCACGGCTTGCGATCGGGCGACCCGCGAGCTGGAACTTGCCTGCGACCTGAAGACGGAGACGGGACGGGAGGTGGCGTCCGGGAGCCTGCGCGTGCGCGCGCCGGAGACAAAGATCCGCCGTCACCGGCTGGAGCTGCCGGATATCCGCATGAGCCGGCATGAACGCTTCCGCGCCCTGATCGCGGAAGCGGCAAGCACGACACCGCCTGTCGTGGCTGTTGCCCATCCGTGCAGCGCCGCAGCCATCGCGGCGGCCGTCGAAGCGGCGGATTTCGGGATTGTCACACCGGTTCTGGTGGGGCCGCGCGCCAAAGTCGAGAGGGCGGCGAGGGAGGCCGGGGTGGCGATCGGCCGGTTCCGTCTGGTCGATGCGCCGCACAGCGACGCGGCGGCGGCGGAAGCGGTGGCCCTGGTCAGGCGCGGCGAGGCATCGCTGCTGATGAAGGGGTCGCTGCATACCGATGAGCTGCTTCGGGCGGTGCTGGCCCGGGACGGCGGCCTTCGGACCGAGCGGCGGCTGTCGCATGTCTACCTGATGGACGTTCCGAGCTATCCGCGCCCACTGCTGATCACCGATGCGGCGGTCAATATCGAACCGGATCTGGCGATGAAACGCGACATCATCCAGAACGCCGTCGACCTTGCCCAGGCCATGGGTATCGATACGCCGAAAGTGGCGATTCTGTCGGCCGTGGAGACGGTCAATCCGAAGCTGCGCTCGACGCTGGACGCGGCGGCGCTTTGCAAGATGGCGGACCGGGGGCAGATCACCGGCGCGCTGGTCGACGGGCCGCTTGCCTTCGACAATGCCGTCAATCCGGAGGCGGCGCGGGAAAAGGGGATCCGCTCGCCGGTGGCGGGCATTGCCGACATCCTGGTGGTGCCGGATCTCGAGGCCGGCAACATTCTCGCCAAGCAGCTCACGTTCCTTGCCGGAGCGGATGCGGCGGGCGTCGTTCTGGGCGCGCGGGTGCCGATCATCCTCACCAGCCGCGCCGATGCCGAACGCACGCGGCTGGCCTCCTGCGCGGTGGCGGCGAAGCTGGCGCGGCTTGCCACGGCGCCTGAGAACCGTGGCAAGGGGGCGGCGTGAGCGACGCTATCCTGACCCTCAATGCCGGATCGTCGAGCATCAAGCTGGCGGTCTTCGATCTCGCGCCCGGGGGAGGCCTTTCCTGTTGGCGACGCGGAGAGCTTCGCGAGGCCGGAGCGGCGCAACGGTTCCGCCTGCGCGACGCGCGGGGGCTGACCATCGCCGAGGAGACATGGCAGGCGGGCGGCTTCGAGACCTCCCTCTCGCAGCTCATGGCGCGCGTCGGGGATGCGCTTGCCGGTCGCCGGCTGGCGGGGATCGGCCACCGGGTGGTGCATGGCGGGGCGGGCCACCGCGCGCCGGAACGGGTGACGCCGGACCTGCTGGCCCTGCTGGAGGAGCTTGCGGACCTTGCCCCGCTGCATGTGCCGCACAATCTGGCGCCGATCCGGGCGATTGCCAGGCAGTTGCCGGACGTTCCGCAGGTCGTGTGTTTCGATACGGCGTTCCACCATACGATGGCGCCGGTTGCACGGCGCTTCGCGTTGCCGCGTCAATACGAGGATCGCGGGATCCGCCGCTACGGGTTTCACGGCCTTTCCTACGAATATATCGCCGGCCGGCTCGCCACCTTGTCGCCGCGCATGCACGCTGGCGGCACGATCATCGCCCATCTGGGCAGCGGCGCCAGCATGTGCGCGATGCGCGGGGGGATCAGTGTCGACACAACGATGGGCTTTACCGCGTTGGACGGACTGGTCATGGGTACGCGATGCGGTGCGCTCGATCCCGGCGCGCTGCTGCATGTGATGCGCCAGGACGGGCTCGATGTCGAAGCGGCGGAACGGCTGCTCTACACCCGCTCGGGACTGCTCGGATTGTCCGGCGTTTCCAATGACATGCAGGTTCTGCTGGAGAGCGGGGAGGCAGGCGCGGAGGAGGCTGTCGACGTCTTCGTCTACCGCATCGTGCGGGAAGCGGGGGCGCTTGCCAGCGTGCTCGGCGGGCTCGACGGCTTCGTGTTCACCGCCGGGATCGGCGAGAACGCGCCGGAGATCCGCGAGAGGGTCTGCGAGCGACTCGGCTGGCTCGGCGTGGATCTTGACGGGGAGGCCAACCGCTGCGGCGCGGCGGTGATCTCCACGCCTGAAAGCCGGGTGGAGGTGCGGGTGATCGCCACCGACGAGGAGGCGATGATCGCGGAACATGTCCGCGACCTGCCGTAGGTCGCCATAGGTTGCCATGGGCCGCCATGGCCGGATGGCGGAGGCCCCGCCCCGGGCGCCCCGGACCCGGCGGGGCGTCAGGCGACCGTGAGGGTCGCCGTTTTCAGGTCGTTGGACAGTTCCTCGGCATCCTTGCGGACCTGCTCGGAGGTTTCCGATGCCACGTCCTGGCCGTAGCGCGCCGCCTTGACGGCTTCGCGCGTGTAGTCGTCAAAGGCCTGGCTGCAGAACGCACTGCAGGTCGAGACGACCTCGTCCGGCTCGCGGGCCTTTATCAGGCTGTCGACAAGGCGGATGTCCTGCTCGATCCGGTGGCGAAAGAAGTCCAGCATCTCGGCCTGCCAGCCAAGCGTTGCACGCAACGCTTCGGAGTGCATGCGCTGGGCGATCAGCAGCGGGTTTGCGTAGGCTGTCTCGAACGGCACCAGCGACGCGTTGACGGCGTCCGCGGGCGTCTTGTTCCGGGCTTTTGCCATTGTCTGCCTCCCTTGGCTTTCGGTCCCCGTCACGAACGGGGATGAAAAGCGGTCTGTACGACCGCGGGAGCAAGTGTAAGGGCCGCGTGTGTCAGAACGTTGATCGAGGTCAACAAGACCCTGCGGCAGTCTGTCATGCCGCAGCTTCGCGCAAGCTCAGATGAGCTGCAGGCCCTTGAAGCTCACATGACCGTCGCGACCGACGATGATGTGGTCATGCAGGACGATGCCGAGCGGCTTGGCGATCTCGGCGATCTGGTTGGTCATCTGGATGTCGGCGCGAGATGGCGTCGGGTCGCCGGACGGGTGGTTGTGCACGAGCACGATGGCGCTGGCGGAGAGTTCCAGCGCCCGCTTCATCACCTCGCGCGGATAGACCGGCGTGTGGTCGACGGTGCCGCGCTGCTGCACCTCGTCGGCGATCAGGGCGTTCTTCTTGTCGAGGAAAAGAATGCGGAATTCCTCGCGATCGGAAAAAGCCATGGCGGTGCGGACATAGTCGAGCACGGCCGACCAGGAGGAGAGGATCTTCCTGCCGGTCACCTGGCCGCGCAGGAAACGTTCGGCGACGGCGTGGGCGAGCTTCAACTCGTCGACGACGCGGTCGCCGACGCCGCGTACCTCCTTCAGCCGCGCCGGCGGGGCGGCAAGAACCTCGGCGAAAGAGCCGAAGCGGGCGATCAGCGCCTTGGCGATGGGCTTGGTGTCGGCCCGCTTGATCGGCGAGAAGAGCAAAAGCTCGAGCAGCTCATAATCCTGCAGGGCGGCATGCCCGCCCTCGCGGAAGCGCTGGCGCAGGCGGTCGCGATGGCCGTGAAAATGCGGGGAGGCAGCGTCCGAGAAGCCGTCTTCCGTGCCGCTCATGCCGCCCCTCCCGCTGCAGGCTCAGGGCCGGACGTGCGCCGATGGATTGTCGAGGCCGGCCGGTGACAAGGTGAAGATCTCGCAGCCCGTAGCGGTGATGCCGACGGAATGCTCGAACTGGGCCGAGAGCGAACGGTCGCGGGTGACCGCGGTCCATCCGTCCGCCAGGACCTTCACATGTGGTCGGCCGAGATTGACCATCGGCTCGATGGTGAAGATCATGCCGGGCTTCAGCTCGATGCCCTCGCCCGGGCGGCCGTAATGCAGGATGTTCGGCATGTCGTGGAACAGGCGACCGACGCCATGGCCGCAGAAATCGCGCACGACCGAGCAGCGCTCCGCCTCGACATAGCTCTGGATCGCGTGGCCGATATCGCCGGTGGTGTTGCCGGGTTTCGCCGCCGCGATGCCGCGCAGCAGGGATTCGTAGGTGACCTCGACCAGCCGTTCGGCGGCGCGCTTGGGCTGGCCGACCGAATACATGCGGCTGGAATCGCCGTGCCAGCCGTCAAGGATGTAGGTGACGTCGATATTGACGATGTCGCCGTCCTTGAGCGGCTTGTCGTTGGGAATGCCATGGCAGACGACATGGTTGATCGAGGTGCAGGTCGACTTGGTGTAGCCGCGATAGTTCAGCGTGGCGGGAATCGCGTCGTGCCGAATGCCGAAATCGAAGACGAAATCGTCGATCTCCTGCGTCGTGACGCCGGGCACGATCCGCTCGGCCAGAGCGTCTAGGCAGCGGGCGGTGAGTTGCCCGGCCCGGTGCATGCCGGCGAAGTCGTCCGGTCCGTAGAGCCGGATCTGGCCGGTGTTCTTCAGTGGTGCCGTCGCGGCGTCGATATAGGTGACCATCGGTATCCCGCAATCTGTCCCGATCCGCCCGGCGCTTCTGGCTGTCGCTCCGGGGGGCGTTGCCGCCGCCGGCGCGATCCCGGCGCCCGAAGGAGGGCGCGCCCGCCGCTATCGGACCTGTCCTGTTTGGTATAGCCTTAATTCGCCGGGGCGCGCGGTGCAATCCGCATTCGCCGCAGGGTTGCCGACCGCCCAGGAGAGAAGGGCACGCCAGGCGCAGGCGCGCGCGCGATGCGGGCAGCCTGCCATTTTCCGAGCCGGGCCAAGCACAGGGCTGAACGGGCATCGTAAAGGCTTCGCCCGGAGCGACCCGCCAGGCAGCCGCATCCACCGCTCATCCTTGCTGGTGATGCGCCACTTCGATCGCCGCCTGTGCCGCAGTCTCGCGCTGCATCCGGGATGCAAACGCGGCTTGGCCAATCATCAAGCTCAGACATGTCAAGAATCCTTAGGCATCCACGCGCCGGCTATGGTATGCGGCGCGCTCACAGAGGTTCCCCAGATGGCCCCAGCCCACGACGCCGATTTTTTGCCGACCCCCATTCATCCATCCCTTGCTTCCGCGCTTGAAGCGAAGGGTTACAAACATCTCACGCCGGTCCAGTTGGAGATGGCGGACAAACGCTATGCCGAGGCCGATCTTCTGGTTTCGGCGCAAACCGGCTCGGGCAAGACGGTTGCCTTCGGCATCGCCATCGCCTCAAGCCTCCTTGGGAGCGCGAGCCATTTCGATCGCCCGGACCGGCCGTTGGGGCTGATCATCGCGCCGACGCGCGAGCTGGCGCTTCAGGTGCAGCAAGAACTCGACTGGCTCTATGGGGCGGCGCGTATTCAGACCGCGACTTGCGTCGGAGGCATGGACGTACGCAAGGAACGCCGCGCGCTTGAGCGCGGCGCGCATCTCGTCGTCGGCACGCCCGGGCGCCTGCGCGATCATATCGGAAGAGGCGCGCTGGACCTCGGGGCGCTGCACACCGTGGTGCTCGACGAGGCCGATGAAATGCTCGATCTCGGCTTCCGTGAAGACCTTGAATACATCCTCGGCGCGGCTCCGGCGGAACGCCGAACGCTGTTGTTCTCGGCAACTGTGCCACGTGGCATCGCGGACCTGGCCAAGACCTTTCAGAAGGACGCGCAACGCGTGGCGGTGACCGTCTCGACCGACCAGCACGCCGATATCGAATACCAGATGATGCTTGTGCGGCGCGACGAGCGCGAGCATGCAGTGATCAATACGCTGCTCAACTCCGACAGCACGAGCGCGCTGGTATTCTGCCACACGCGCGAGGCCGTGCGCCACTTGACCGCACGCCTCGCCAACCGCGGCTTCTCGGTGGTTTCGCTTTCAGGCGAAATGGCACAGTCCGAGCGATCCAACGCGTTGCAGGCGATGCGGGATGGCAAGGCACATGTGTGCGTGGCGACCGACGTCGCGGCCCGCGGCATCGACCTGCCGAATCTTGATCTCGTCATCCATGCGGACGTGCCGAGCAATCCCGCAACGCTTCTCCATCGCTCCGGCCGGACGGGACGTGCGGGCCGCAAGGGCGTGTGCGTCCTTGTCGTGCCTCAGCACAGGCGCAGCGCGGCGCAACGCGTCCTTGCGCTGGCCAGGTTGACGGCGGTCGAGCGTGCCGCGCCCGGCATCGCCGAGATCGAGGCGCGTTATCGCAAGGACATAATGGATACGGCGCTCTCCACCGCCGAACCCGACGAAGCAGAAGCCGCGTTCGTGGCGGAGCTGCTTGCGAAAGTCGCTCCCGAGCGCGTTGCCGCAGCCTTCCTGCGCCACCAGCTCAGCTCCCGCCCTTTGCCGGAGGATCTGACCCCTCTGCCCGCCGCCGAGATCCACGCGAAAAAGTCCAGGTACGACAAAAAGGTCGGGCACGAGCGTGGCCCGGTCCCGGCACGAGAGCCACGCGGACCGGACATGGAGGACGGCGTCTGGTTCACGCTTTCGCTCGGCCGCAAGCAGCGCGCCGACCCGAAGTGGCTGCTGCCGATGATCTGCAAGGCCGGCGGCGTGACCAAGCGCGACGTCGGCTCGATCAGGATCGAGGATGCCCAGACCCGGTTCGAGATTGCCGGCGACAAGGCGGCCTCGTTTGCAGAGCAGGTCAACCGGCCCGGCGGTACCGAGCGCGGTATCGTCATCGCACCGGCCGGAGGGGCGCCGGGGCCAGCGCGGCAGGCGAAAGCGAAAGTCCGCAAAGACGCGAAGCCGGGGAAGAAGCCTGCGCACCGTGGCAAGGCCGCACCTAGCGATCCCGGCCAGGCCCGCAAGCACAAGGGCAAACCGAGGCGCCCAGGCTGAACCTGCCGCGGGACGGTCCTCATTCATAAAGACATGAGCGTGACAAGCCCGTGACCACAACCTGGTTTTCCTTATCGACGAAGGCATACCATGCTGGCCTGGAAACAAGTGGATCGAACCTCTGTCCCCGGCGGGGGCGAACTCAAGCTCATGCAACGGGGCGACGAGTTTTCCATCATGTCGGGGGCGACCGAGTTGATGAACAGCCGCCGGGGCGGCTCTGAAGAACAGCTGGCGATCCTGGCGGCCGACCGGATAGGCAAGCGGGACCGGACCCGGGTCCTGATCGGCGGTCTTGGCATGGGCTTCACGCTGCGGGCAGCGCTCGCGCATTTTTCCGCGCAGTGCGAGATCATCGTCGCCGAACTGGTGCCGACCGTCATCGCCTGGGCCAAAGGTCCGCTTGCCGGCGTCCACGGCGAAAGCCTGGCGTGTCCGCGCGTCGTCCTTCACGAAGGCGACGTTGCACCGGTGATCAGCGACAACGGGCCGTTCGACGCCATATTGCTCGATGTCGACAATGGCCCGGATGGACTGTCCCGGCCGGCGAACGACCAGCTTTACAACGCAAGGGGACTGGCTGCCGCGCGGGCAGCGCTCAATCCCGGCGGCGTTCTGGCCATATGGTCCGCTGCCTCCGATCAACGGTTTGCAAAACGCCTGCGGCAAACCGGTCTGGAGGTCGAGGAGGTGCGTGTACGCGCAGGCGGCGCACGGCATCTCGTCTGGCTCGCCAGGAAACGCTAGGGCGAACCCGAACCAGTCATCCCTTTGCGTCCTCATGGGGCGCAGCCGCCGGTTCATTGCCCGGGCGCGCCTTGACCACCGGTTTCTTCTTCTAGGCCTTGGAAAATCTGCCCGCTGGGTGTTCACGCCGTGTTCGGAGCCGGAGCTGCCGCGCGTCTCGCGCCAGCGGGAGTTCACGGACGAGGAGACCCCGGCGCATCTCACGCCTCCCGACGCCATGATTTCGGTTCCGGAGGGCCTCCAAGCCAGCGCGGCCAACGCAGTTCCAGGTTGAGCATTGGCCATCGCTTTGCTAGCAGAGATGCACGTGCGGACGTGGTGGAATTGGTAGACACAAGGGACTTAAGGCAAACTTGAGTGCGCTGGCGGAAACGCCGGACGTAGAACTGCTCAAATTCGGGGAACCCTGTCAGATGGCGATCCCGAGCCAAGCCCGAGCGATCGGGAAGGTGTAGAGACTAGACGGGCAGCACCTAAGGCATTCGCTAGGGTGAAGGTATAGTCCAGACCACAAACGCCGAGAGGCGGCGGCGAAAGCCGTAGCTGGTACGAAAATCCCTCAGCCTTGGCTATGCGGGTTCGAGTCCCGCCGTCCGTACCAGTGAATTTGATCCCGGACATTCCACATGGGAGCTGAATTCGCTGCTTACCCGAGCGTGACAGCCTCACCGGAGGCCCTCTGAAAGGGACGGCAACATGCCCGCCGTCACCTCCGGCAATCCAGCTGCCGGAGAACGGCAGCGGACTGGGCCGCAGGCGAGCGCGAAGCCTTGACCACGTCCGCCCAGCCTTGTACTTGGCTCGGCTGGGGAAGATGGTAGGTTGGCAGCCGAACGTCCTTGCCGCCTCGAGGCGACGGGCGGAGGAGGTCCGGGAGGTCCGCCGGGCGAGCAGAATTCGTGCACACGGCCCGGCGCACTGCCGGCGAAAACCGGTTTTACGTTTCAATACAAGGCTATACGGACGGGCCTGCAGGATCTAAAATTCTTTGGCCTTGCGCCGTGCGGGGGCAGGTCCCGCGCCCCGCGTGCCGGCGGCCCGCAGCGGCCGGGAGACGAACTGATCGCGAACCGTAGACGACGAAAGACGCCCGCAACGTGATTTCACTTCGTCCCGTCCTCAATGTCCTCGGCTTCCTCTATGTGGGCCTTGCGACCGCCATGCTGATCCCGGCAATGGTCGATGTCGCGGCGCGCAACGCCGACTGGCAGGCCTTCGTCATGTCGGCGCTGATCACCGGGCTGATCGGCCTGCTCTTGTCGGTCGCCGTCGGCGGGTCGCTGAACCAGGGGCTCGACCTGCGCCAGACCTTCGTGCTGACGACGCTTGCCTGGCTGACCCTGCCGGCCTTCGGCGCGCTGCCGTTCCTGTGGCTGGGTATCGGCTACGCGGATGCCGTGTTCGAGGCGGTCTCGGGCTTTACCACGACGGGCTCGACCGTGCTGTCGGGCCTCGACGGGCTGCCGCCGGGACTGCTCGTGTGGCGCTCGCTGATGCAGTGGATGGGGGGCGTGGGCATCGTCGTCATGGCCATCGTGCTGCTGCCCTTCCTCAAGATCGGCGGCATGCAGCTGTTCCAGACGGAGAATTCCGACCGCAGCGAGAAGATCGTCGCCCGCTCCATCGAACTGGTGCGGCTGATCGGCGTCTCCTACCTGTTCCTGACGCTGGCCTGCGCGCTGGGCTACTGGGCGACGGGCATGAGCGTGTTCGACGCGGTCAACCATGCCTTCACGACGATCGCCACCGGCGGCTACTCGACGCATGACGCGTCCTTCGGCTATTTCACCAACCCGGCGACGAGCTGGATCGCGATCCTGTTCATGGTGATCGGCTCGCTGCCCTTCGTGCTGATCATCCAGGCGCTGCGCGGCAAGCCGTTGTCGCTCTGGCGGGATCCGCAGGTGAGGGCGTTCTTCGGCTTCATCGTGCTGGTGTCGCTGGCGGTCACGGTCTATCTGGGGCTGGAGCACCGGGTGCCCTTCGGCGAGGCGCTGCGCATCTCCGCCTTCAACATGATCGCCATCGTCACCGGCACCGGTTATGCCTATGGCGACTACACGACCTGGGGCGCCCCCATCGTCGTGCTGGCGCTTTTGCTGAAATTCGTCGGCGGCTGCACCGGATCGACGACCGGCGGCATCAAGATGTTCCGTTTTCTCGTTTTCTTCGGCACGGTGCGCGCCCATCTGCGCCGCATGGTGCGCCCGAACCGGGTGCTCTCCGAGGAATACGGCAACACGCGCCTGACACAGGACCTGTCGTTCTCGGTGCTTGCCTTTCTCGTCGTGTACATGGGCACGGTCGGGGTGCTGACCCTGGTGCTGGCGAGCTTCGATCTCGACCTGGTCACGGCGCTTTCGGCGGCCGCGACGGCGGTCGGCAATGTCGGTCCCGGCCTTGGCCCGATCATCGGCCCCTCTGGCAATTTTGCGCCGATCCCGGACGGCGCGAAATGGATCCTGTCCTTCGCCATGCTGATGGGGCGGCTTGAACTGTTCACCGTGCTGGTGCTGCTTGATCCGGATTTCTGGTCGCGCTGATCCGGCACCGGCCGCGTTTCCCTCAGGAGGTTGCCTTGCGCTTTCCCTCACCGCTCGTCTCCGGCCGTCTCGTCAAGCGCTACAAGCGCTTCCTCGCCGATGTCATCCTCGACGAGGGCGGGGAAGCCGTCACCGCGCATTGCGCCAATCCCGGCTCCATGCTCGGCCTCAAGGGCGAGGGATCGCGGGTCTGGCTGTCGCGGTCCGACAATCCGGCGCGCAAGCTGAAATTCTCATGGGAGATCGTCGAGGCGGACGGCGCGCTGGTGGGCATCAACACCGCGCATCCCAACGGGCTCGTCGAGGAGGCGCTGCGTGCCGGCCTGGTGCCGGAGCTCGCCGGGTTCACCGGCCTGCGCCGCGAGGTCAAGTACGGCAAGAATTCGCGCATCGACATCCTGCTGGAACAGGGCGAGGGCGTCCCGCCGGTCTATGTCGAGGTGAAGAATGTCCACCTGATGCGCGAGGCCGGGCTGGCGGAGTTTCCCGATTCCGTCACCGCGCGCGGCGCCAAGCACCTGGTGGAGATGGGCGACATGGTGGAACAGGGTGCGCGCGCGGCGATGGTCTATCTCGTCCAGAGACCGGACTGCGACCGGCTTTCCTTCTGCCGCGACATCGACCCTGCCTATGCGGCGGCCTTCGAGACGGCGCGGGCGCGCGGTGTCGAGGCCTATGCGATCGGCTGCCGGGTGACGTGCGAGGAGATCGTCGCCGAGCGGGCCGTCAGGCTTCTGGCCTGAGGCGCTGGCCTGCCTGAGGCGCTGGCGCGACTGCGCCAGCCTCAGGCGATACCGTCGCTGCCCTGCTGCACGACGATGGGCGTGTCGTTCGGCACGCGCGCGGCCAGGTCGATGACGTCCTGGTTGAGCAGGCGCACACAGCCGGAGGAAACCGCCTTGCCGATTGTCCAGGCCTCCATCGTGCCGTGGATGCGGTAGATGGTGTCGCGACCGCCCTCGAAGATATAAAGCGCGCGGGCTCCGAGCGGGTTGTCGAGGCCCGGCTCCATGCCGTTGCGATACGGCTCGAGTTCCGGCTGGCGCGCGATCATCTCGGCCGGCGGCGTCCAGCGCGGCCAGGCGCGCTTGTAGGCGATGCGGGCCCGTCCGCCCCACGAGAAGCCGGCGCGGCCGATGCCGACGCCGTAGCGCAGCGCCTGGCCGTTTTCCATCACCAGATACAGGAACCGGTTGGGCGTATCGACGACAAGGGTGCCGGCGCGCTCCGAGGTGGAGTAGGGCACGACCTGGCGGAAATAGACGGGGTCGACCTTGCGCAGGTCGATCGCCGGCACAGGGAACTTCTCCTGGGGCATGGCCGCGTACATCTGCAGATAGTACGGGTCGATGGCCGGTGCCGCCGGGGCAACGCCCATGGTCTGCAGGCGCGGGTTCGAACCGTTGCTCTGGCAGCCTGCAAGGGCAAGCGAACCGAGGCCGACGAGCAGGCTGCGGCGGCTGAGCTGCCCGGAGCCTGGGAGGAGGGCGCCGGTGCGCCGCAAATCGAGATCCTGTGTCATGGCGCCGTTATAGGCTTAGAAATTGCGCCAAAATATGGGCACTTTTTCACTTTCCCGCGAGCGCAAGGCAGCCTTGCGCATAGCGGGATGCTCTGCCTTTCGCTCACGTGTCCGGCGGCGTCGCGGGAAGCGCCGTCGCCGCGACGTCAGCCCTGGGTGTTGGTGGAAATCGGCGGCTGGAACTGCCAGCCCATGTCCCAGGGGAAATAGATCCAAGTATCCTGGGAAACTTCCGTCACGAACGTGTCGACAAGGGGGCGGCCCATCGGCTTGGCATAGACGGTGGCGAAATGGGCGTCCGGCAACATATCGCGCACGACGCGGGCGGTCTTGCCGGTGTCGACGAGATCGTCGATCACGAGCACGCTCGATCCCTTGCCCGCATTGAGGTCGATGACGTTGTGATCGACCGGCTTGATCACCTGCAGGGCGCCTTGCGATTCGTAGTCGTGATAGGAGGCGACGCAGACCGTCTCGATCATCCGGATGCCGAGTTCCCGGGCAACGATCGCCGCCGGCACGAGGCCGCCACGGGTGATGCACACGATGGCTTCCCACTTGCCCTGGCTCGACAGGCGCCAGGCGAGGGCGCGGCAATCGCGGTGGAACTGGTCCCAGGAGACGGGAAAGGCTTTCGGGGGCTGCGGGTTTTCCATGCGGGTCGGTCCTGTTGGGTCGGTCATGCTGTCATTTGGTCAGGTGGCTGCGGCGACGGCCTCGATGGCCGAACGCACGGCCGCGCCGGCGCGTTCAAGGAGCTCGGTGTCGCGGGAGCGCACCACGATCTGGGTGGAGAAGCGCCCGTCGATCGAGCGCGGATAGGACCCGATCAGGACACCGGGGTGAGCGTCCTGGATCTCGCGCAGCGCGCCTGCGACCCGGCTTTCGGGAAGATCCGCGTCGACGGCCAGCGAATGCATCTTCGCGCCGGTGCGCAAGGTCGGGGCGATCGCGTCGAGCATCGCCTGCATGATCGCCGGCACGCCGGCCATCACGTGGACATTGCCGATGCGGAAGCCCGGCGCCTTCGACACGGAGTTCTCGATCAGGTCCGCCCCTTGCGGAATGCGGGCCATGCGGGCCCGGGCCTCGGTCAGTTGGCCCTCCGGATAGAAGGCGGTGAGAATGGCGATCGCGCGCGGGTCATGGTCGATGGGAACGTTGAATGCCCTGGCGATGGAGTCGGCCGTGATGTCGTCATGGGTGGGGCCGATGCCGCCGGAGGTGAAGACGTAGGTGTAGCGGGCGCTGAGCGCGCGCACCGCCTCGACAATGCGCTCCTCGATATCCGGCACGATGCGCACTTCCGACAGCTCGATGCCGATGGCGGTGAGATATTCGGCAAGGTAGCCGATATTCTTGTCCTTGGTCCGGCCCGAGAGGATCTCGTCGCCGATGACGAGAAAGCCAGCCGTGACGATGTCCGACACCTGGTCAGCACTCATGCCGCTCCGCCCCTTCGTGTTTTGCAGGCGGTCATGCGCCTGGCCTGCCGCCTGCCTTTCCGTCGGTCACGTGGCCGCCGGAGGTCGCCATCCATATAGCCAATCGAGCCGCGCGAGAAGCCGTTCGGCGGGCAATCCCCGCATCACGGCGTCACGGGCCAGCGCCATCGGTCCGCTCATGTGATAGACGCGATCGTTGGCGCGGGCCAGCCGAAGCACCTTGTCGGCCCGGTTCTGGCGCTCCGCCTGATAGGCGCGCAGGGCCTGCGGAATGTCGGCAACCCCGTCGATGGCGCGGGCCAGCGCCTCGCCATCCTCGATCGACATGCCCGCGCCCTGTGCCGCGAAGGGCAGCATCGCATGGGCGGCATCGCCCATCAGGGCGATCCGGCCGTCGACCCAGTCGGTGCCGGGATCCATGCCGCACAGCGCCCATTTGAGCCAGCTGTCGGGCCGGGCGAGAAGATCGCGGCAAGCCGCCGGCCAGTCGGCGAAACGGGCGAGCAGCGCGTCGCGGTTCGCGGGTGCCGACCAGCGTTCCTCCCGCCAGTCCTCGCTGACCAGAGCGACCAGGTTGAACTGGGTGCCGGCGGAAACCGGGTAGTGAACCACATGGGCATTGGCGCCGAGCCAGAGCCCGGTGACATCCCGCCATTCTTCCGGAACGTCGTCGGCGGGGATGACCGCGCGGTAGGCCGTGCGACCGCTGAACACCGCTTGGCGCAGGTTCATGACCCGTCGGCGCACGGTCGACCAGACGCCGTCGGCACCGATCAGGCCGGCGCCTGAATGGTGGTCGACATGGGATGCGCCGCCATCGCTCGCCACCTGTTCCAGTTCGATCTTGACCGCGCCGGCATTTTGCGAGGCGTCGCGCAGTCGGGTGCCGAACCGCAGCGTGATGCCGGCCGAGGCCCTGGCGGCCTTGAGCAGGACGGACTGCAGATCGGCCCGGTGGATCACCAGATAGGGCGCGCCGTAGCGCTGCTCGGCCTGTTCGGCGAGCGGGATTTCCGTGAGGGGGTTTCCGGTGCGGGCCGACATGATGCGGATCGCCCGGGGCGCGACCGCGTGCCGGAGCAGCGCCTCTTCAAGGCCGAGGCCGCGCAGCACATGCATGGCGTTTGGAGAGAGTTGCAGTCCGGAGCCGACCGGCTCCAGCGCGGCGGCCTGTTCGATCACGGTCACCGGCAGCGCCCGGCGCGACAGGGCCAGGGCGGCCGTCAGGCCACCTATGCCCGCGCCCGCGATGAACAGGCGGTTCGCATCGGAACGGGACTGAGCCATTCGGCGTCTCCGGCCGCGCCCGTGCTCAGGCGGCCTCGGGGGTCCAGACGCAGTCGGAAGGATTGCTCTCGCCGGCGCTCAGAGCGGGGTTGAAGCGGTAGAGCGTGGAGCAGTAGGGACAGACGATCTCGTTGTCGTCGCCCATGTCGAGAAAGACATGGGGATGGTCGAAGGGCGGGCGCGCGCCGATGCACTGGAATTCCTTCGCGCCGATCTCGATCGCGTCGTGGCCGCGGTCGTTCTGGAAGTGGGGGATTGCAGCATGCGCCATCGCATTTGTCCGTCGTTTCTTGAGTCCCTTGAGATTTGGCGGACCATACGCAGGAAGGACGGGTTTGAACAGTGGGAAGTCGCCGTATCCCGGCGCCCGGGCATGGTGTCGCGGGGCGGTGGCTTGCGCAGGCCGCATGTGGGAGAGGGGCGCGCCTGGCGGCACGGTGCGCGCGGGGCTTTTCATCCCGGCCCTGTCAAACTATCGTAGGCCTCCGTCCGTTTTACGTTTACGTCAAGGTAATCTTGCAATGCCCCAATTCGATTCCGCCGGCCTGCGTCTTTCCTACCTGGATGAGGGGCGGGGCGAGCCCATCCTGCTGATCCACGGCTTTGCCTCCAACAAGGAGGTCAACTGGGTCTATCCCGGCTGGGTCAAGCTTTTGACCGAGGCCGGCCGCCGGGTGATCGCCATCGACAACCGGGGGCACGGCCAAAGCCAGGGCAGCCACAAGCCGGAAGACTACGGCGCGCCGACCATGGCGGAGGATGCCCGCCGCCTGCTCGACCATCTCGACATCGCCCGCACCGACGTCATGGGCTATTCCATGGGCGCGCGGATCACGGCCTTCCTCGCCCTCAATCATCCCGGGCGGGTGCGCAGCGTCATCTTCGGCGGTCTCGGCACCGGCATGATCACCGGCGTTGGCGACCCTGAACCAATCGCCGCCGCGCTGGAAGCGGAGAAGCTGTCGGATGTGCCCGACAAGACAGGCCGGGCCTTCCGCGCCTTTGCCGAGCAGACCAATTCCGACCGGCTGGCGCTGGCCGCCTGCATGCGCTCCTCGCGCCAGAAGATCAGCGCGGAGGAGGTCTCGCGGATCTCCCAGCCGGCCCTGGTGGCGATCGGCACCAGGGACGACATTGCCGGCTCCGCCAGCGGACTTGCACGGCTGATGCCCCATGCGGAGGTGCTCGACATTCCCGAACGCGATCACATGGTCGCGGTCGGGGACAAGGTCTACAAGGCCGGCGCGCTGCGCTTCCTGGAGGCTGTGTCGCGGGGCGGCGCGGCATGAGCGGGCGCATCGCCGAATGCGCCGGCGACGTCACTGGCGAGTTCACCGGCGCGGACGGCAACCGGCTCGTCGCCGACCGGTTCGGCGCGGCGGGGCGGCCCGTGCTGTTGCTGCATGGCGGTGGCCAGACCCGCCATGCCTGGGACGCAACCGGCACACGGCTGGCGCAGCGCGGCTTCCAGGCCTGGAGCATGGACCAGCGCGGCCATGGCGACAGCGACTGGGTGGACAGCGGCGCCTATGACTTCGTCGATTTCGCGCGCGACGTGGTTGCCGTTTCAGAGCGCATCGAGAGTGACACGGGATTCCGTCCGATTGCCATCGGCGCCTCGCTCGGCGGCATTGCCTCGCTGCTGGCGGAGGGGCGGCTACAGGCGGGTACGCTGTCGGCGCTGGTGCTTGTCGACATCACGCCGCGCATGGATCCCTCTGGTGTCAACAAGGTGATCTCCTTCATGTCGGCTCGCCTCGAGGACGGGTTCGCGAGCGTTGAGGAGGCGGCCGATGCGATCGCCCGTTACCTGCCGCATCGCAAGCGGCCGAGCAGTCTCGACGGGCTCGCCAAGAACCTGCGGCGACATGCGGACGGCCGTTATCGGTGGCATTGGGATCCGCGCTTCCTGGGCGGGCACCACGACCGCGAGGTCGAGCCGCATCATATCGAGGACGAGCTGGTGGCGGCCGCGCGGGCGCTCAAGCTTCCGGTGCTGCTGGTGCGCGGGGGGCGCTCCGAACTGGTGAGCGATCACCATGTCGAGGAGTTCATGACCCTCGTGCCGCATGCCCGGTATGCCGATGTGGAAGGGGCCGGCCACATGGTCGCCGGGGACCGCAACGATGCTTTCGCCGGCGCCGTGGTTCGCTTCCTTGATCAGCTCAAGGCCGCCTGAGAGCAAGCGCTTCCAGCCGTTCCCCAACCTCCCGCGAGCGTGGCCGGCACATGCCGGCGCGCGGGCGGTCCCGTTCGCCCTGGTGGCGGCCGGGAGACATTTCATGTGCGGTGTCGGATCGGGCCTACGCTGTCGCGGCCCCGGTTTGGTTTTTTCTTTTTTGGCAATTGCTTGCATGGTTAATCGAAAGTTAATTCGAAGTGTGCGAGCACGCTGAAGCATTGCCTGAAAAAGGCTCTTCAATCCGTTCTTGGAAAAGAGAAATCAGGCGCTGTTAAACCGGTTTCTCCGGTTCGTGCTGACAATCTGATTCAAGTGCTTCGCAAAGAGAATCAAGCAATCGGCAGCGGCATGGAATCAGGCGCGGGAACCGCCGTCAAGCGCAGGAAGGCGGGCGTCTTGCCCGCAGCCTGGCAATCCGGTCCGGCGCGTTGGATCTCACGCTGCAAGGAGTCGGTTAACGAAATGACTCCGGCCCGCGTTCTTGCCCGCTATCCCCGAAAGGTGCGGCCTGGCTTCTGACCCAGGTCCTGGCCCGGGCTGCCGGTGAAGCGGGGGGTGCGTTTCTCCATGAAGGCGGCGCGGCCTTCGGCGAAGTCCGCGCTGTCGAAACAGGCGTCGGCGAGCGCCTGGCAAGTCGCGAGCTCCTCGTCCGAGAGGTGCGCGGTCAGCGCGTCGATGCCGGCCTTGGCGGCCTTGAGGGTCAGCGGCGCGCCCTGTGCGATGGCCTGCGCCAGATCCCGCGTCGCCTGCTCCAGGGGTGTGTCCGTGGCCAGCGTGTCGACGATGCCGAGGCCCTGTGCCTCGGACGCGCCGAACTGGCGCGCGGTGAAGAAGAGGAGTTTCGCGCGCGAAGGCCCGACAAGGCGGACGACGTCGGCGATGGCCGATGGCGGGTAGCCGACGCCGAGCCGGGCGGCGGGAATGCCGAAGCGCGCGGTGGCATCGGCAATGCGCAGGTCGCAGGCCGCGGCAAGGCCGAAGCCGCCGCCCAGGCAGAAGCCGCGCACCATCGCGATCGTCGGCAGGGAAGCCTCGCGCAGCGCGTCGAAGGCCGCCGCGTTGGCCGCCTCGTAGGCGCGTGCGGAAGCGGCATCGCGGCGCACGGTCGCGAACTCCGAGATATCCGCCCCGGCAACGAACGTGTCGTCGCCTGCGCCGCGCAGCACGATCACCCGCGGCTCGGGATCGGCGCAAAGCCTTGCCACGGCCTCGGGTATCGCCGCCCACATGGCGAGGGTAAGCGCGTTGCGGCGGCGCTCGTTGTCGATGACGATCCAGCCGATCTGTCCCTCGGTCCCTATGCGGACACGCCCGGCGACGGCAGCGTCCTGCGTCCGGGTCGATGCGGTGTTGGCGTCGGTGTCCGCTGCCGGTGTCGTCATGTCGGTCTCCTCAAGGCCGGGCTGCCGGAAGTGCCCGCAAAGGCGCTTGTTGCAATGTCGCGCGAACCAGTCCATTCGCCGCCCGTATCAGGAGCGCGCATTCGTGAACGAAAGAGGTTTCCGCGACGGCCACAAGCCCGCTTGACCTATGGCCATCCTTCCTTACATCGCTGTAAGATGTTGTCCATGACGAGCGCTTGAAACGGACCGCCAGACCGACCCGGATGTGGCCGGCGGCGAGCCCACAAGGAGGCAGGCATGCCGCAATCCACCCCCCTTACGGACGCAACCCCTCTGGCGCGCCATGATCCCGTGTGGGATCGCCTGCGCGAGGAAGCGGAGGCGATGGTCCGGTGCGAACCGGCGCTCGCGTCCTTCGCCTACGAGACCGTGCTCAACCATGACCGCCTCGAGGAGGCGGTGGTGCATCGGCTGGCCGACCGGCTCGGCCATGTCGTCGTGTCGCCGTCGCTGATCCGCCAGACCTATCTGGAGGCGCTTGTCGACAGCCGCGAGATCGCCGAGGCGTTTCGGGTCGATCTCGTCGCCGTCTACGACCGCGATCCTGCCTGCACCCGGTTCCTCGAGCCGCTGCTCTACTTCAAGGGGTTCCACGCCCTGCAGACCCACCGGCTGGCCAACTGGCTGTGGCGACGCGGGCGCAAGGATTTCGCCCTCTACCTGCAGAGCCGCTCCTCGGAGACCTTCCAGGTCGACATTCATCCGGCGGTTCCCGTCGGGGTGGGCGTGTTCATGGACCACGCCACCGGCATCGTGGTCGGCGCCACCGCCCAGATCGGCGACAATGTCTCGATCCTGCAGAACGTGACGCTGGGCGGCACGGGCAAGGAGGAGGGCGACCGGCACCCCAAGATCCGCAACGGGGTTCTCGTGGGCGCGGGGGCCAAGGTGCTCGGCAATATCGAGATCGGCCATTGCTCGAAGATCGCCTCGGGCTCTGTGGTGCTGACAGACGTGCCGGCCAACTCGACCGTCGCCGGCGTGCCGGCGCGCGTGGTCGGGGCGGCGGGGTGCGCCGAGCCGTCGCGCACGATGAACCAGTTGCTGGCCTCGGACGAGGGCGGCGCCGCCGGCTGAGCGGCCCGCAATTGCCGGTTTTCGCCATGGCTTGGGGAAAAGAAGCGCCTTTTCCCTTGGTTCGCGCGCGTGATTGTGTAGGGTCCAGCTTCACGGATGCCAGCCTTGCCGCCCCTCCGGCGGGCTGGTCCGGTGTCGGCTTTACTCGGCCGCCGTTCCGTTTCGCGTTCGCGAACGGGGCGGTCCCGCCCGCCGCCGACCGGGACAATCCGAAACCGCATCGAAGAAGAACCGTCCCCCAAGCGTGACGGTCGCCGAAAGGAGCCTTTCGTGAAGCCTGACGAGATCCGCAAGCTCGAAGCCTACCTCCAGAAGAAATTCGAGCTGCAGAAGCTTGTCGTCCGGGCGCGGCCGAAGAAGGACGATTCCGCCGAGGTCTATATCGGCGACGAGTTCATCGGGGTCATCTACCGCGACGACGACGATGACGACGACCTGAGCTGGAACTTCCAGATGGCCATCCTGTCCTACGATATCGACGAGGGCTGAGCGCCTGACGAAAGGCCTTCCGTCCGTGACGGGAGCGCCACCCGAACATGGAACGAGAACGGGCGACGCGGCAGCGGGCGCCCGTTTTTTTGCGTGAACAGCAGGGAACGTGCGTGCCCGCCTCAGGAAGCGGCTTCGGGCCTCAGCTCGGCGATCAGGCTTGTCACCGCGGCATCCATGCCGCGCCAGTGCTCGAGCAGCGCCTGACGGAAGCGGTAGGTGACGAAGAGGCCCGGGGCGACGCGAATGCTTCGCTCGCAATTGGCGGCAAGGGCGGCATCGCGCGGGGTGAAGCAGCGCGCGGCGAAGAGCGTGCCTGCCTCGGCGCGGTGGGCGACGAAACCGGTGCCGCTTTCCGCATCTCCCGGCAGGGGCAACAGGGCAAGGCCCGCCGGGCCGGGCAGCGGGTCGCCTGAGGCCAGCGACATCCACACGCGTTCGAGGCGCTCGCTGGTGTTCATCTCCGGCAGCGCTCCGGTGGCGGTGGCGCCGATCAGCATGACCGGTGAACGGTCGCCGGAATCCGCGAAGAGGCGGGCGTTGAATTCACTGTAGCCGTCCATGGACGGCCAGAGCACCGCCAGGCTGAGACGCTCGACGGGGCCGCCGGCAATGCGCTCCTCGACCCGGCGCATCAGATTTGCGGGAACCTTGAGGCTGATGGAACCGAGCTGTACGGGCACCCGGTCGGCGCTTTCGCTCCAGCCCGAGGGCGCGCGGGTGTAGTTCATCCACTTGCCGACCGTGTGCACGACGAGGGCGGTGCCGGCAAGCGCCAGAGCCAGAACCATCGGGGTGAAGTGCCGGGCGCGCATTCCCGTTCCGCTCGGCAGGGTCAGCGGCATCATCCGCGCGCCCCTGCTTCAGGACCGGTGTCCCGGCGGCTCGCCTTGCTGTCCCGTCGCGGGACGGGTGTCCCGTTTTGTCGCGGGACGAGGGGCAGTGCGCTCGCCATTTTATGGTTACCAGTCCGTTAATGGGGTTGCGGAAACGGCATGCAATTTGCTGGAACAGAACCCGAGTTCAAGTTTAAGGTTCCCAGAACATTGGTTAACGGGGGGTTAACGGCATCATGAGCGAACTGGCACTGGCTGCCTATCTCGGTTGCGCGGGCTTTGTGATTTCCGGAATCACCGGCAGTTTCTATCAGTTGGTGACGGGTGAACCCTTGCGGTTCAATATTTCGGTCGAGACCTGGATCAAGGGCGTCATGTCCTGCGTCCTGTGTGTTTTCGCCGGGCCTTTCATCATCATGCGCAATGCGATTCGCGGACGGCGTATCGAGCAGCGGCCGCTTGGCTGGCTTGTCGCGTCCTCCACCATTGCCGGCATGTGGAGCCTGTGCTCCGGCGTGATGGTGGTGCATTTCATGCTCGTGGTGATGCTGTAGACTGGCGATCCGCGAGCCGGAGTGACGCCGGCTCGCATGTTGTCCGGCCATTGCCGCCGGCACCTCCCGTGTCCGACCAAACGCGAGTTCCCGCCATGACGATCTACCGCCTCGACGACCGTATCCCCGTGACACCGGCTGACGGCGACTTCTGGATCGCGCCGGACGCGGCGGTGATCGGCAGCGTGATCCTGGAACAGGCGGCGAGCGTGTGGTTCGGCGCAACCCTGCGCGGCGACAACGAGACGATCACCATCGGGGCAGGCTCCAACGTGCAGGACGGCTGCGTGCTGCATACCGACATGGGCTTTCCGCTCGACATCGGGCGCAACTGCACCATCGGCCACAAGGCGATCCTGCATGGCTGCACGATCGGCGAGAACAGCCTTGTCGGCATGGGAGCGACGGTGCTGAACGGCGCCAGGATCGGCCGCAACTGCATTGTCGGGGCGAATGCGCTGGTTGCCGAGGGCAAGGAGATCCCGGACAATTCCCTGGTCGTGGGGATGCCGGGCCGGGTCGTGCGCACCCTCGACGAGGCGGCGGTGCAAGGCCTGGTCGCCTCGGCCGAGGCCTATGTGCGCAACTGGCGCCGCTTCAAGGCGGGCCTTGTGCCGGTCGGCGGCTGAGCCAACACTCCTTTCGCAAAAAAATGGCCGGCCCTCTTTTGACGGAGGACCGGCCGGGCAACCCGACCCGGCGTGTGTGGGGGAGGGGGATGGGCCTGGTTGCTTAGGTGTCGGGCGCAAACAATGTCCCGCAAGCCGTCTCCAAGGAGACGGAAGCTTGTCGGGCCCGGCGGAGCCCGCCGGATCCGGAGTGTCTCTTCAGGCGCGCGGGGACCGCTCTATTTCCTGGTCCCGTTGCGGCCTTTCACGTCGGTCGCCATCCTAGTCGGCAAGGCTGGCGACGGTGCTGGTCCGCCGGTCGGAGATCGCCGCCCATTTCGCCGGGCTCTTCACGGACTGGCGTTTGACGAAGCGGTAGGGCGCGGAATACCAGGGCAGGACAGCCTCGATCTGATTGTCGAGAATGACGTCGCCCTGATCGGTGCGCACGGTCAGTACCGCGTGGCCGGCATTGTTGGTGTCCTTGACCACGGTGATGAGCAGCGCGCTTTTCGGCCAGCCGCGCCGAGCCAGCACGCGTTGTTTCTCCAGCACGTATTCTTCGCAGTCGCCGACGCCGTCGCTCGGGTAGGTCCAGTACTCCTCGACGCCGAACAGTTCGATGTCGGTGACCGGCCTGACACGCTTGTTGACCTCGGCGTTGACGGCAATCAGCTCGTTCCATCGATCGCGGTCGAGTTTTACCACCACGGCGCCGTCACGGCCGGTCTTGCACTCATCCGGGTTTTCCCGGCAGAAGCCGACATGGCCGACGGGAGCTTTCGCGGCGGCGCCGACATCCATGAAACGGCCGGTTCCCTGATCCGCCAACGCGGCATCGGCGGAGAGCATGGCGGCTGCCACGCCCAAGGCCACGGCAATATACTTCAGTTTAGTTCTTGTGTTCTTCATGTCTTCATCCCTTCCCCAAGGTTGAAGACACAATGGCAGTGCGATTTTTATCCTGATCTAAGGTGCGTTGTTGGATTTGAAGTGAAATAACCTCAAATAGACATCAAGTTTTATCTTGTTTTTATTTGATATTTATCTTGATTTGAGTAAAATTTTATCGATCCCCGGGGCGGGGGCAAAGAAGCGCAGAAATGCGCGCTTTCTCGCTCTCGGCCTGGTTTGTCCGAGACAAGGAGAGGAGGGCATCAAGACATGCCGCGGCCTTGATCCGGACGGCCATGCGGACCTTGCCGCCGGCTTTTTTTTGGAGAATTTTTTCAAGAACGAGCGGATTGGGCGGGTTTGGGCGTGCCGGGCAAGGGATCGCCACAAGTCGCGGCTCTAAAAGCAGACGCGCCGGCTCCGATCCGCCGGCGTCAGGCGGAGCGACAAGAGAGGCGTTCTGACGGGGGAGGTCCCTCGGGGGGCATCCCTGAGGCGGCCGTTTCCGGCACGGGTTTCGAACAGGACCTCAGGCGCCTGCCGTGAACGTCGTGGAAGCTGGAACACGAAAACCCTGCGGGCCATGCCGGCGGCGCCGGCAAGACAGATCACCGGCAAGAAAGGTTACCGGGAAGACACACTACCAGGAAGGCAGGCTAGCGGGGAGACAGGCAAAAATGCACGGCACCGCACGGCAAACTCGCGCGAGCGCCCTGTCTCTCCGGAAAGGGCCGCCGGGTTTGGCGTTCAGGAGCGCGGTTGGCGTATCAGGAAATGTGCTGTTCGAGCAGGGAGCGGTTCTGGATATGCGCGAACTCGACGGCAATGCCGTCCTCGGTGTGGCGGACCACACGGGCGCGCATCTTGCCGATTCCGATCGCCAGGCCGATCTCCGGCTTGACGTCGGTCTTCAGCGAAGCGCCCGACAGGGACACGTCGATGATGCGCGACTTGTAGCTGCGCCCGTCCGGCAGGACGATCTGCGTGAACGGGTTCTTCGGCGTGAAGCGGTCGTGACGGCGGTCTTCCGGAAGGTTCAGGACGTCGCGGTTGACCAGCCAGGTCAGCACATTGGCGAGCTTGTCGCGCTTGCGCAGCGGCGCGTTGATGCGAATGGCGAAGCCACCCTCGATCTCGCGCACGACCTCGCCTTCGATACGGCCGATATGGTCGATATAGGCGATGACACGCTCACCGATACGGGCGCTGACCGGTGCGATCAGCGCGGCACCGCCCGGCGACATGTCGACGATCTGGCACGGATACTCACGACGGTCTTCAAGCATGAAGCGGCCAAGGATGTTGACCGGGACGCGTGCATGCCGGCGAAGGTCAAGTTGCTTCGCTGCGGCAGCCGTCGTGTATGTGAGTGCCGTGGCGTGCGCCATCCGTCATCGACCTTCCTTGGAGCACAACGGCAGGATATGCCGCGTGAACGCTGCAATTGGGAAGATAGGGGGCGACAGTTAACACTTGGTAAGTGCACCCCGTTTCGGCGGCGTTCCCGTCAAGACTTGCCGCCCTCGATGACTGTCAGGTGCTGTACCTGGCGGGCATTGGCCGCGACCGGCAGCGCGGTTATGGCCTGGATCGCCGAGGAATGGCGGCCGAGCTGGGGTACGGGGCTGGTGGCGACATTGCCGCGCATGCTGAGGAAGGCGGGGCGCTCGTCCGGCCAGATGAGGCGGACGCTCTTCACGGTCTGCGAAAGAATCGGATGCATGCCGGCCCAGTACGGCTGCTCGAGCGCGACGCAGGACCCCAGCACCCGGCTGCATCCCTCGCCGGGAATGTGCAGCGGCAGAAGCAGCATCTCCATGTCGACGCTCTGTTTGCGCTCGGTGTAGCCGCTGACGCCGATCACCGCGGCCGCCGCATCCTCGGTCACGGCGGCAAGCAGCGTGCCGAGCGCTTCGTGGTCTTCCGGGGACCAGCCGCGCAGGATGTTGCGGTTCTTCAGTTCGCGGCAATGCAGGGCGCACAGGCGCGTGCCTGCAAGACGGTAACGATAGGTCGCGCGGTCGACCAGTTCCAGGATGAACGTGTCGCCGAGGACGCTGCGGATGCGGCCCGGTTCGATCTCGCTGCGATCGGGAGCGGGGCGGGTGTCGCGCAGCCCGTCCCAGTACTCGTACAGCCGCTGTGTGACCGGATGTTTCATCGTGTTCCTCGCCCCCTGGCCGCTTGAGCGGCGTTCTGTGCGGCCGCGTGCATTTGCGGGACGTCAGCCACCGGACATGTCCGAATTCGGGACATTCGCGGCGGCTTCCGCGTTTCCTGGGGGATACGAAGCAGGCGGCATGCCAAGCAGTTGAGCGTTTCCGTTAACCTGTCATTAGGGTTAACGAAGAGTGGCTGTTGCCGCAGAGGTGGATAACTGCGCAAGATTGGCCAGTTGGTGAATACAAGCTTACCTGCACCGTAGCTGGAACTGACCTCGACTTGCCGGGCGGACGCGGAAAGCGCCTTGCCGGCCCCACTTCAAACCGTCCGGATCGCGCCTGAATGCGCGGCGGACGGTTTTTTCTTGCCCGGCGACACGGCCTTTTGCCGGATCGTGGGCGCGGCCCATCTTGACTGCCCCCCGGATCGGGCCGATGTGAGCCGGGGCGACATCCGGAATCGGGACAGGTTCCGGCAACCGTTTCGTGCCGACACACAATGCGCAGACGCCAAGGACCCTCATGCTCGATCCCGTGACCAAGGACGACCCGGAGCGGATGCCGCCGCCGCCGCCACCCGCCGAGCCGATCTTCAACCTCCCGCGCGTGGTCTCGACGCTGGCGATGCTGCTGATCGCGATCCATCTCATGGCGACCTACATGCTGTCGCAAGACGGCCGCTTCGAACTGCTGGTGACCTTCGGCTTTCTGCCCTTGCGCTACCTGCCAGATGCCGTTGCCCAGTACCAGTTGCCCGGCGGCGAGGCCGCGCGGGTGTGGACCTTCCTCACCTATGCGTTCCTGCATGGCGGATGGGGGCATCTCTTTGTCAACGTGATGTGGATGGCCGTGTTCGGCAGCGCGGTCGCCCGGCGCTTTGGCACGGCGCGCTTTCTGCTCCTGTCGGCGGTGTGCGCCGCCGCCGGCGCAGGGCTGCACCTTGCGATGCATTTCGGTGAGGTGGTGCCGATGATCGGAGCTTCGGCGGCGATCTCGGGGCAGATGGCGGCGGCGACGCGGTTCGTCTTCCAGCTCGGTGGCCCGCTCGGCGCCATGCGCCGCACGGATGCCTTCGCCTACCGGGTTCCGGCCAGCGGCGCGCGCGAGTCGCTCTCCAATCCCAAGGTCGCGATGTTCCTGCTGGTCTGGTTCGGCATCAATCTGCTGTTCGGCATCATCTCCCTGCCGATTGCCGGAGAGGGGGCAAGCATTGCCTGGGAGGCCCATATCGGGGGCTTCGTCGCCGGTTTCCTGCTCTTTCCGCTGTTCGACCCGGTGCGCCTGCGCCGGACCTGAAGGGGAGGCCCGCAAGCTTTGCCGATTGCGCCGGGGCGCGGATTTGTCATGATGCCTTAAGGCGGTGGCTCGCAGGGCCGCCGAAGCGATGACAAGCCACCCGGGAGGTACAGGATGACTGTCGCATCTATTCTCAACCAGAAGGGGCGGGACGTGACGACGGAACGCGCCGAGACGTCGATGCGCGAGATCTGCGCCATCCTGGGAGCGCAGCGCATCGGCGCCATCGTCATCACCGACGCCAAGGGAAGCATCAACGGCATCATCTCCGAGCGCGACGTGGTGCGCGCCATCTCGCAGGACGGCACCGATGCGCTGGACAAGCCGGTTTCGGCCTACATGACGGCGCGGGTCGTCACCTGCGACCCGATGGAGACCGTCAACACGGTGATGGCGCGGATGACGGGCGGGCGGTTCCGCCACGTGCCGGTGGTGAAGGACGGCAAGCTCGACGGGCTGATCTCGATTGGCGATGTGGTCAAGCACCGCATCGCGCAGATCGAGCAGGAAGCCGAGGACATGCGCAACTATATCGCCATGACCTGAGTGACGATGATCTGAAGCGCCACGCCCTCAGGCGTGGCGAGGCGGCCCGCCCCTGCGGGGGCGGTGCCGAGACATCATATCTTCAGCCGTAGACGTCCTTGGGATCGTAGACGCGCTCGCCGCCGGTCATGTCGAGGCGGACCGATCCGTCGGGGGAGCGGGTGATGCGGCGGTAGAAGCAGGAACGGTAGCCGACATGGCAGGTGGCGCCATTGCCGGCGACCCGGACCTTGAGGACGAGGGCGTCCTGGTCGCAGTCGGTGAGGATCTCGACGACGCTCTGGACCTGTCCGGAGGTCTCGCCCTTCTTCCAGAAGGACTGCCGGGACCGGCTCCAGTAACAGGCCTCGCCCGTGTCGATCGTGCGGGCGAGCGCCTCGGCGTTCATGTAGCCGACCATCAGCACGGTGCCGTCGTCGGCATCCGTGACGACGCAGGCGATCAGCCCGTCGGCATCGAATTTCGGCTGGAAGGCGTCACCGCCCTCGATCTCGGCCTTGCTGCCGCGCCCGGCGAAGGAAAGTTCGGTCATGTCCGGTTGCCCGCGCCGGGCGGCGCGTCCTTTGATCGACTGAGGCCTCAGCCGCGACGGGTGTCGCGGATGAGGCTCATGAAACGGACCTGTTCGTTCGGATCGTCACGGAAGACGCCGGTGAACTGGGTGGTGATGGTCGACACGCCGCGCTTCTGCACGCCGCGCATTGTCATGCACTGATGCTCGGCCTCGAGCATCACGGCGATGCCGCGCGGGGCGAGATTGGTGTCGAGCGCGTCGACGATCTGCGCCGTCAGGTTTTCCTGCGTCTGCAGGCGCTTGGCGAAGATGTCCACCACCCGCGCGATCTTCGACAGGCCGACGACCCCGTCCGTGGGATAGTAGGCAACATGCGCCTCGCCGATGAAGGGCAGCATGTGGTGTTCGCAATGGGAGAAGAACGGGATGCCGCGCACCAGCACGATGTCGTCATAGCCACCGACATCCTCGAAGGTCCGCTGCAGGTGTTCCGCCGGATCCTGGAAGTAGCCGGAGAAGATCTCCTCATAGGCCTTGGCCACGCGCTTGGGCGTGTCGAGGACGCCTTCGCGTTCCGGGTTGTCGCCCGCCCATGCCAGCAGGATGCGCACGGCCGCCTCGGCCTGCTCGCGCGTCGGGCGTCCAAGCGATGCGTCCGCTGCATCGCCGCGCTGCGCGACCGGTTTCAAGATGGCATCCATCGCGGGCTCTCCCGTTTGTACTGTATTCCGCATGGCCTACGCGTCTCCCGACTGTTCGGACCACACGGACCGCTGTTTCCGGGCCGTCTCGGCGGAGACGGGATCGCATGCCAGATTGTTTGAATTGCGGCAGTTTTTCACGACCTCGTCCGCCCGGTCGACTCTCGCTGCACCTGTGTCCATTTCTTTCCTGCGTTCCACCCTATATAAGAAATGCGGAAGGGCTGTGAAGCCGGATCGCCTGCGTCACGCTTTCTTGAAGAGGCGCTTAATGCTCGACGATATCTACAACGCCAAAATTCTCGAACTCGCTGGCAATATACCTCGTCTTGGCCGCCTCGATGCCCCCGACGCCTCAGCCAAGGCGCACTCCAAGTTGTGTGGTTCGACCGTCATTGTCGACCTAAAGATGCAAAAAGGAGTTGTGACCGATTTCACGCAGGACGTCAAAGCTTGTGCGCTCGGCCAGGCCGCCGCATCGGTCGTGGCCCGCAATGTGATCGGTGCAAAGCTCGAGGAACTGCGGCTCGCGCGCGACCAGATGCGGGCGATGCTGAAGGAAAACGGTCCCCCGCCGGAAGGGCGTTTCGCCGAGGCGGAGGTGCTTCAGCCGGTGCGCGACTTCAAGGCGCGGCACGCCTCCACCCTGCTGGCCTTCGAGGCGGTCGTCGACGCGGCCGAACAGATCGAGGCGCGGCGCGGCGACGAGGCCGCCGCCTGAGACAAGGGGCGTCGGCGGGCGGATTTCCGGTCCCCGGATGCAAGGTGCGGGCATGTGCTCAAACGAGGATCACGCGGCCCGGACGGGCCTGCGCCCGCCCGGGCCGGTCGCGCGGGCGGTGCTGCTCCTGATCCGGGTCTACCAGCTCACGCTCTCGGCCTTTATCGGCCGCTCATGCCGCTATGCGCCGAGCTGCTCGGGCTACATGTCCGACGCCATCCTCCGTCACGGTGTGTGGCCCGGACTGTGGATCGGTCTTGCCCGCCTGCAGCGCTGCCGTCCGGGCGGGGGGAGTGGTTTCGATCCGGTTGCGGACGACCTTCCGGCCGGTTCGCGCTGGTACCTGCCCTGGCGCTATGGCCGCTGGACGTCGGAACATATCGATCCGGCGACCCGGCTCGATTGAGGGCATGCTCGGCGGCCGCGTCGCGTGTCATGCAATTTTTGCAAAAGCCATGCGAAACGTGTTGAAGACGACCATCCCGAATACGGATATTTGACGCGCGCACAATCGATGGGCAGGCTTGACGGGCAAATTGCGGGCCGTCCTGCCGTCCGCCCGCGAGTGCGCCGGATGCCGGCGGTTTCGTGCCCGGCCATGCGCAGCGGAACCGCAAACCAGTTCCGGCAAATCGTCCCCGGGGGACCCGGATTTGGACATTCCAGAAGGCGCGGGCCTGACCCTGCGCGCTGCAACTCCCGACGACCTTCCCGCGCTTCTCGACATCGAGAACGCCTGCTTCACGCAGGACAGGATCTCGCGGCGCTCGTTCCGAAGGTTTCTGGAAAGCGCAGGCGCCTCCTGCATCCTGGCGACCCTCGAGGGCCGGCCGGCCGGCTATGCCCTGCTGCTGTTCCGCAGCGGTACGGCGCTTGCCCGCCTCTATTCCTTCGCCATGATGCCGCAGATGCGCGGACGCGGCCACGCGCGCGCCCTGCTGGGAGCGGCGGAGGCGGATGCCTTCGCCCGCGACCGGATCGTGCTCAGGCTGGAGGTGCGCGAGGACAACACGCCCGCACGGCGGCTCTATGAAAGCGTCGGTTATCGCGCCCATGGCCGCGTTCCGAACTATTACGAGGACGGCTGCGCGGCGCTGCGCATGGAAAAACCACTGCGCGACGCGGCGGCTCAAGGATCCGTCGTTCCCTATTTCGCGCAGACGAGCGAGTTCACCTGCGGCCCCTCCTGCCTGATGATGGCGCTCAAGCATTTCGACCCGCAGATCGAGACCGGCGAACGCCTGGAACTGCGGTTGTGGCGGGAGGCGACGACGATCTATCTTGCCTCCGGGCACGGCGGTTGCGGTCCCTACGGGCTGGCGGTTGCCGCGGCGCGGCGGGGTTTGCGGGCCGAGGTGCGGCTGTCGCCACCCGGCCACCTGTTCATCTCGTCTGTGCGCGATCCCGACAAGCGGCGGGTGATGGAGATCGTCCAGGACGACTACCGGGCGGAAGCGGCCGGGCTGGGCATTGCCGGGCGCGAGGAACAGTTGTCCGCCCGCGATCTTGCCGGGGAAGTGGCCGGGGGGGCGCTGGCGATCGTGCTGATTTCCGAATACCGCATGCTGGGACGGCGAGGCCCGCACTGGGTGCTTGTCCAGGGAGAGGATGCGGGCCACCTTTTCATCCACGATCCCTGGCTTGGATACGAGGGTTACGAGACGCCGCAGGACGCGGCCAACCTGCCGATACCGGATGCCGAATTCGACCGCATGGCGCGTTGGGGAAAGCCGCCCGTGCGCGCGCAGATCATCTTGAGAAAGGGTTGAGCCACGATGGCCACATGGGTTGTTCTCGTCGACAACGCAAAGGATGTTTCCAACGCCGACACGCCGCACAAGGTGATGAGCGTGCGCGACTACATGATGCGGCCGAAACTCTTTACCGGCACGCATCCCAACATCATCAACCTGTCGCGCTCCTATTCCTACCAGGGCGCGGGTTATTACGCCTCGCTGCTGGCCGAGGCGCGCCAGCACCGCGTGCTGCCCAATGTCGAGACGATGATCGAACTGTCGCGCAAGGGGCTCTACCGGCACGCGCTTCCCGAGCTGGAGGACAGCCTCAACCGCTGCCTTGGCAAGCCGGGCGCGGCGGAGGCGGGCGAGCGCATACTGGTCTGTCTCGGCCATACCGCGATCGCCGCGCTGGAGCCGTTTGCCCGGCTGCTCTTCGACTGGTACCGGGCGCCGATCCTTGAGGTCAGCGTGGCCTCGGGCCAGTGGCGCGCGATCACCCGCATCCGCGTGGTTCCGATCCCGGAGCTGGAGGGCGATGCCCGTGCCTTCATGATGGAGAGCCTGGAGCGCTACACTCATCGCGCCTGGCGGGCACCGAAGCAGCGCGTGCCGATGAAGCATGCGCTGGCGGTGCTTTCGAACCCGAAGGAGGAGCTGCCGCCCTCGGCCCAGTCGTCGCTGCGTCACATGGCCAAGGTCGCCGCGCGCCAGGGCGTCGAGATCGTGCCCATCGGCAAGGGGGATCTCGACCGGCTGGCGCAGTATGATGCGCTGTTCATTCGCGAGACGACCAATATCGACAACCACACCTACCGTTTCGCGCGTCGCGCGGTGCAGGAGGGGATGCCGGTGATCGATGATCCGGTGTCGATGATCCGCTGCACCAACAAGGTCTATCTGGCCGAGTTGATGGAATCGCACGGCATCCCGATCCCGAAGACGGCGATCCTTTCAAGCGTCAAGGAGGCGGCGGGACTGGAGGCGCGCCTCGGCTCGCCCGTGGTGCTGAAGATCCCGGACGGGTCCTTCAGCCGGGGCGTCTATCGGGTCGAGGGCGAGACGGCGATCGCCGCGAAGCTGAAGGAGCTTCTGGAGGACAGCGACATCATCATTGCGCAGGAATACTGCCCGACCGAGTTCGACTGGCGCATCGGCGTGCTCGACGGCGAACCGCTCTTTGCCGTGCAGTACCTGATGGCCAAGAAGCACTGGCAGATCGTCAAGCACGAGGACGGCAAGCAGTCGAAGGAAGGCAGCTTCCGCTCCGTCTCGCTGGCGGAAACGCCTCCGGCGGTGGTGGAGACGGCGGTGCGCGCGGCGAGCCTGATCGGCGACGGGCTCTACGGTGTCGACCTGAAGTCCTTCGGCGACCGGGTCGTCGTCATCGAGGTCAACGACAACCCGAACCTCGACCACGGCGTCGAGGATTCCGCCGAAAAGGACGTGGTGTGGGAACGCCTGGTGCGCTGGTTCGTGCGCCGCATCGAGGCACGGTGAGGGGCGGGAGGAACCTGCCCGCTCATGACGCCGGCGCCTGCCGCCGCCTCCCCAGCAGCCGCCAGCCGAAGGTAAGCCCGGCTGCGGCGGCAATGATGGCGACCGCGCCGGCGATCTGGACCGGCTGCAGCCTGTGGCCGAAAGCCAGGTAGTCGACCAGGATGGCAACGACCGGGTAGACGAACGAGAACGCGCCCTGGAGATGGGTCGGGAGTTTCTGCACCGCCCCGTACATCAACGTGTACATCAGGCCGGTATGAACGACACCGAGCGTGACCAGCGCTCCCCAGGCGGCGGGCCCTTGCGGCGGTTCCGCCCAGGTGGCGAAAGGGGCCAGCATGGCGATGCCGACGCCGACCTGGATCAGGGCGATCAGGTGCGGCGGCGTGCCGCTCAGCTTCTTGGTGATCAGCGCGGCCACGGCCCAGAAGAAGGCGGCGCCGAAGGCGAGCGCGATGCCGAGCGCGTAATTGGCGCCGGTGTAGCCGGCATCGGGTTTTGCCTGGACGATCATCACCACGCCGGCAAAGGCGATGGCAAGCCAGCCAAGCTTGGTTGCGGTGACCTTTTCGGACAGGAACAGCGCGCCGAAGCCGACCAGGATGAAGGGTTGCATGTTGTAGACCGCCGTCGCGATCGAGATCGAGGCCTGGCCGTAGGCACTGAACAGCATGGCCCAGTTGACGACGATGGCAACGCCGCCGAGCGCGGCGAGACCGGCGACGCGCCAGCTCAACCGGTGGCGCAGCGCGCCCTGCAGGCCGCAGATGGCGAGCAGGGCCAGTGCGCCGAAGACGCAGCGCCAGAAAACGACGTCGACGGCCGGCTGGCCGGACATGATGACGAACCATCCGATCGAGCCGAGAATGGTCATCGCTGCGATCATTTCGGTGGCGCCGCGCAGGGTCTTGTCCATGGGATGTTCTCCTGGAAACAGATGCCCTTACAATCGCGCCGCCGGCCCGTGCTTTCCATCTTCCAAGTAAGGTGATTTGACGAAAATTCTTTTTATTGTAAGCTTAAGTGGCGTTTATTTGGAGTTTTCCATGATCGATGACGTTGATCGCCGTATTGTCGAAGCCTTGCTCGAGGATGCCCGCATGTCGCTGAAGGAGCTTGCGGGACGAGTCGGCCTGTCCTCGCCGGGGGTCTCCGAGCGCATCCGGCGGTTGCAGGAGCGCGGGGTCATCCGTGGCTTCACCGTCGATGTCGATCCCAAGGCGCTGGGCTATGCGCTGCAGGCGATCGTGCGCATCCGGCCGCTGCCGGGCAAGCTGCACATGGTCCAGCGGCATATCGAGGAGACACCGGAATTCTGCGAATGCGACAAGGTGACGGGCGAGGATTGTTTCGTCGTGCGGCTGGTGCTGACCTCGATCGACGAGCTTGACGGTATTCTCGACAAGATCGCCGACAAGGCCGAGACGAGCACGTCCATCGTCAAGTCGCAGCCGATACGCCGCCGGCCGCCGCCTCTCGTGCCGACAGGCGCCTGATCCCGGTCGCAGGCGTCCTGCATAGCCCAATGGCAACGCAAGGTAAGCCGCATCGGCGGAAATCGGTTTCCCGTATTCGCGATTCAGTTACTCTTGAATGGCATTATCTTCGTGTTGCTGAAAGCAGACGCATCGGAAAGCCGGCAAAATGCCCGAGGAGATCGAGCGGCTTCAGGTACTGGACAGACATGAACTCGTCTTCCTTGGACAGGACGAGAGCCTGGATCGTCTTGCCGAACTCACACGACACCAGTTCAAGGTGGACGTGGCCTCGATTTCCGTCCTCGACCGAACGACGCAGCATGTGAAGGCATCGGCAGGCGAGGCCTGCGAGACGCGGCTGCGTTCGGATTCCTTCTGCGATCAGGTCGTGATCTCGCAAAACGCGCTGCTGGTCGACGACCTGTCGAACCATGCGCTGTTTCGCGCGCGAAAGAGCGTCACGGGCGGCCCCCGCTTTCGCTCCTATGCCGGGTCGCCGATCCGCATCGATGGCCATGTCGTCGGTGTCGTCTGCCTCAAGGACCACCGGGTCGG
This sequence comes from Stappia sp. MMSF_3263, assembly GCF_030733745.1. GTDB lineage: Bacteria > Pseudomonadota > Alphaproteobacteria > Rhizobiales > Stappiaceae > Stappia. Next base: position 44,407 of record NZ_JASHIK010000023.1, read on the forward strand.
GGTGCTTGGCGAGGACACGCTGGCCCAGCTCGAGGCCTTTGCCAGGATCGCCGCCGATCTTCTCACGGCGGCGCAGGCGCGCCGCGCCGCCGAGCGTATCGCCCGTTTCAACAATGACGGCCCGATCGTGCGCATTCGCTGGCAGGGCAAACCGGCCTGGCCCCTTGCCGGAGAGAATCCCGCGCTGGCGCGCCTGCTTGGCCTGAAGGACCCGGGCGATGCGGCCCGTTTCGGGTTCCTCAGCTTCGTCCATCCCGAGGACCGGGACGGGCTGATCCATGTGCTCAACAGCCATCTCAACAGTCAGGCGAGCGAGACCGAGAAACAGGAATTCGAGTACCGGCTGGTTCGGCCAGACGGCCGCGAAGTGTGGGTGCATCAGTACACGCAGGGCTTTTATGGCGGCGATGGACGCCTGATCGTCGTCGAGGGGCTGCTTGTCGACCAGACGGACCAGAAACAGCTGGCATTGCAGGTGCGCGCGGCGCTGGGCCGGCTCAACATCGTCATGGATGCCGGCGAACTCGGCGCATGGGAATGCATGCTTGCGACCGGCGAGTTGCATCGAAGCCAGCAATGGGCCGCCCTGGTCGGGAAGTCGTACGATCATCTCGAACCCTCGCTGCTGTCGTGGAAGCAGGCCATTCACCCGCTCGACAGGGCGCGGTTCGAGAAGGCCTGGCGCGATCACGTGGAGGGGCGCTCGCCCGCGTTCTCGGTCGAGTGCCGCGTGCGCCACGAGATGGGACACTGGATCTGGATGCAGAATTTCGGCCGCGCCACCGACCGCGACGCGCTCGGCAACCCCTCGCGCATCATCGGTGCGAGCCGGGACGTCACCAAGCGCCAGCAGGCGTTTTTCCGGCAGAGCAAGCAAGGCGAGTTGTTCGACCTCCTCAATCGCAGCCAGCAGGCCTTCCTGATCGAGAAGGACGTGCGCAAGGCCTGCGAGATGCTGCTCGGTCCGATCATCGAGCTGTCCGAAAGCCAGTTCGGCTTCATCGGCGCGGTGGCACGGGACCCGGAGACGGGCAACCGGGAGCTTGCCATCAAGGCGATCTCGGATATTTCCTGGAACACCGAAAGCGCCCGTCTCTACGCTCTCCACGAGAAGGGGGAGCTGGTGTTCAAGAGCCTCGACAACCTGTTCGGCTCCACGATCACGACCGGGAGCGTCGTGGTCGCCAATGACGTGCCCGCGCATCCGCTGGCCAAGGGCGTGCCTGCAGGGCATCCCGTGCTGACGCGTTTCCTCGGACTGCCGATCAAGTATGGCGAGGAATTGCTGGGCATGATCGGGCTGGCCAACCGGACGGACGAATATGACGGGGAACTGCTCGACCTGCTCGCGCCGTTGCCCATGGCGCTCGGCCTGTTGCTGCATGCCCGCAGGCTGGAGGAACAACGGGCGGAGACAGAAGAGGAACTGCAACGGCTGGCAAGCCAGGATTCACTCACCGGCTTGCTGAACCGGCGGGCCTTCATTTCGGCGATCGAAGGCGTCGCGGAGAATCCCGACCGGATGGTCTGCCTCGCTATCGTCGATCTCGATCACTTCAAGTCGGTCAACGACGTTCATGGACATGGCGTGGGCGACGAGGTGCTGCGGGTCTTTGCCCGCTGGCTGCGGGAATGCCTGGCCGAGGGGGACCTGTGCGCGCGCATAGGCGGGGAGGAGTTTGCTGTCCTGTTGCCCGCGTCGAGCGAGGCGGAAGCGGTGGAGCGGCTTGACGCGATCCGCAAGACGATCGCGGCGCGCGAGGTCGATGTGGGAGGGATCAGGCTCGGGGTCGCGTTTTCTGCCGGCCTGTGCAGCTGGCGCCCGGATACGGAGACGGTGGAGACAGCTTTCGCGGTGGCGGACAAGGCGCTCTACGAGGCGAAGCGGGCGGGCCGCAACCGTATCCAGCTTGGCAGAATCGGCAAGGCCGATCGCCGCGGCGTTGTTGCCCACTTGCGGCAAATCTCTTAAGGGAGTGTCGGGCGGCCGCCGTGTCGCTTCGAACTGGCCTGTCCAAACGCCGGGCGCCCCCCGTGTCTTGATGCAAGGAGCCGCGCGCGCGGACGGCCAGCCTTGAAACGATCGCTTACCTGCCTTGTTTGCAGGAGTGAGCAGGAGACAGAGATGATCCATCTGACCTTCCCCGATAGTTCGGTTCGTGATTTTTCGCCCGGCGTTACCGGCGCCGAGATCGCCGCCGGCATTTCCAAGTCACTGGCCAAGAAGGCCGTGGCGGTGACCCTCGATGGCGAGCTTGCCGACCTGTCGCTGCCGATCGAGCGCGACGCGCGGCTGGAGATCGTCACCCGCGAGGATCCGCGCGCGCTGGAGCTGATCCGCCACGACGCGGCCCATGTCATGGCCGAGGCGGTGCAGGCGCTGTGGCCGGGCACCCAGGTCACCATCGGCCCGGTGATCGAGAACGGCTTCTATTACGACTTCAAGCGCGTTCATTCCAATTCCGGGGAAGACTGGCCGTTCACGCCTGAGGACCTGCCGGTCATCGAGAAGAAGATGCGCGAGATCATCCAGCGCGGCGATGCCTTTGCCCGCGAGGTCTGGTCGCGCGACGAGGCCAGGCGCCACTTCCTCGACAAGGGCGAGACCTACAAGGTCGAGCTGCTTGAAGCGATCCCCGCCGGCGAGGACGTCAAGATCTACCGCCAGGGCGACTGGCTCGACATGTGCCGGGGTCCGCACATGGCGAGCACCCGCCAGATTGGCGACGCCTTCCGCCTGATGAAGGTGGCCGGCGCCTATTGGCGCGGCGACAGCAACAACGAGATGCTGACCCGCATCTACGGCACCGCCTGGGCGAACGAAGCCGAACTGAAGGCCTATCTTCACATGCTGGAGGAGGCCGAGAAGCGCGACCACCGCAAGCTCGGCCGGGAAATGGACCTCTTCCATTTCCAGGAGGAGGGGCCGGGTGTCGTGTTCTGGCACGCCAAGGGCTGGAGCCTCTTCCAGAGCCTCGTTGCCTATATGCGTCGCCGGCTCGACGAGGATTACGACGAGGTCAACGCGCCGCAGATCCTCGACACCTCGCTGTGGGAGACCTCCGGTCACTGGGGCTGGTACAAGGAGAACATGTTCTCCGTGCAATGCGCGGACCCGGAGGCCGAGGACACGCGCCTGTTCGCGCTGAAGCCGATGAACTGCCCGGGGCACGTGCAGATCTTCAAGCACGGGCTGAAGAGCTACCGCGACCTGCCGCTGCGCATGGCCGAGTTCGGCGCGGTGCACCGCTACGAACCCTCGGGCGCGATGCACGGCCTGATGCGCGTGCGAGGCTTCACCCAGGACGATGCCCACATCTTCTGCACCGAGGAGCAGATGGCGGCGGAGTGCCTGAAGATCAATGACCTGATCCTGTCGGTTTACGAGGATTTCGGCTTCAACGAGATCGTCGTGAAACTGTCGACCCGGCCCGAGAAGCGGGTCGGTTCGGATGACCTTTGGGATCACGCCGAAAGCGTGATGGAAAAGGTCCTGAAGCAGATCGCCGACCAGTCGGGCGGACGCATCAAGACCGACATCCTGCCGGGCGAGGGCGCCTTCTACGGGCCGAAATTCGAATACACGCTGCGCGATGCGATCGGCCGCGAGTGGCAGTGCGGCACGACCCAGGTCGACTTCAACCTGCCGGAACGGTTCGGGGCGTTCTATGTCGACAGGGACGGCGAGAAGAAGACCCCGGTGATGATCCACCGGGCGATCTGCGGCTCGATGGAGCGGTTCCTGGGCATCCTGATCGAGAACTTCGCCGGGCACTTCCCGCTGTGGCTGGCGCCGCAACAGGTGATCGTCACCACCATCACCTCGGATGCGGATGATTATGCCCGCGAGGTTCTGGCGGCGATGAAGAAGGCGGGGCTGCGGGCCGAGATCGATCTCAGGAACGAGAAGATCAACTACAAGGTCCGAGAGCACTCGCTCGCCAAGGTTCCGGTGATCGTCGTGTGCGGCAAGCGCGAGGCGGAGGAGCGGACGGTCAACATCCGCCGGCTCGGCTCGCAGCACCAGAGCGCGATGGGGCTCGACGAGGCGATCGCGGCCCTGCGCGAGGAGGCCGTCGCACCGGATCTCAAGCGCGACGCCGACTGATCGGCCAGGTTTTTCAAGATCCCTGGAGGCCGGTGCGATCCATCGCATCGGCCTTTGCCTTTTCGCCCGTCACTGGTGTCGCCGATCTGTCACGCAATGCCGGCTATTATTCCCTTTTCGAGAATCGTCTAAATTGACGAGGCGTGGCCGGGAAACCTGCCGGTGACAGTTGATGACAGGCACGAGGGCCGCCCGGTGCAAGAGAGCGAACTGAGCTATGCCAATGCCGGGCATTCCTGGACGAAGCGGTCCGTGATCCGGGCCATCGAGACCCTGTCGGGCCGGGAGCATCTGCTTGGCTATTACCGCTACTGGCGCGATGCCGTCGCCGCCACCTCGACCACTAAGTGGAGCGACCTGCTGGCGCTGATCGGGGTCGATGTGGTGGTGGAGGAGGGGAACTGGCCGCCCCAGGGCCTGCCCGACGGGCCGCTGGTGATGATCGCCAACCACCCTTACGGCCTTGGCGACGGGCTGGCGATCCTGGCGCTCGCCGAGCGGCTGGAGCGACCCTACCGCATCCTCATCAACAACGAGCTGCTGAAGGCGCCGGAGATCCGGCCCTATTCGTTGCCGATCGATTTCGAGGAAACACCGGAGGCCCTGCGGACCAACATGCGCACCCGGCAGGAGGCACTGCGCCTGCTCGCCGAGGGCGTCACCATCATCGTCTTTCCCGGCGGCGGCGTGGCGACGGCGGACAAGCTCTTCGGCCGGGCCCGCGAACTGCCCTGGAAGACCTTCACCGCGAAGATGATCCGCGCGGCGCGGGCAACCGTGATCCCGCTTTATTTCGACGGCCAGAACTCGCCGCTCTTCCACCTTGTGTCGCGGTTCTCGCTGACATTGCGTCTGTCGATGTATATCCGGGAGTTCCGCCGCATCATGGGGTGCGACCTGCCGGTCAGGGTCGGGGCGCCGATCCCCTACGACGAGCTGGCCACTTTCGGCGACCAGAAGGCGATGATCGAGCACCTGCATCACCGGGTGATCTCGATGGCTCCGTCCCGCCCGCGCGCCAGGTCCAGGGCCGACCGCAGGCGTCTGCGCCCGATCGCGGCCGCAGGGACACTGCCCGCGTCACTGCTTGAGCAGTGAACTGGTCAGCACCTCGACTTCGCCGTGGCTGGCGGTGTTGACCTCGAACTCGCGTGAGTAGAGCTTGTCCTCGTTGCGGGCGATGACCTGATATTCGCCCGAAGCCAGGATGAAAGCCGGGAATGCGCCGGTGCCTTCGACGACAACGTCGCCGCCGGGCGTGAGGACCGACCATTTGGTGTTGGCGATGGCCTCTCCGCCGGACTGGTTGACGAGCTTCAGCGTCACGCGCGCGGCATTGTGATAGACGGTTGCCTCGGTCAGCTTGCCAGGCTCGACGCGAATGTCGGCGCGCACGGTCGCGTTGACCGCGCCGTAGCGGCTGACCACGTGATAGGTGTCGGCATTCAGGCGGACGATGGCGCCGGGCTTGACGTTGCCGGCGACAAGCTTGCGTTCGCCGCGGCTGTCGAAATCCCGCTCGTAGATGTCGAAGACGACGCGGCCGGTCTGGATCGGCTGCTGGCCGGAGAACTGCGCGTCGAGCTTGATGCCGCCGGCGTTGAGCATCACCGTCTGGCTGGTCAGGCCGTTGCGCACGGCGATCCGGCTGGTGCGGCCGGCATAGCCATAGGCGGTGTGGACGAAATAGTCGCCCGGCGCGAGGCGGAAATCCGCGTCGCCGCCCTGTGCCGTCGCCACCAGCTCAAGCTTGCCCTGCTCATTCGGCTGGTTGGCATAGACACGCCAGCGAACGCCCTGGGTAAGGGAGGGGCCGTCCTCGGCCAGGCGGGCGACCAGATAGACCGGCGACAGGGTGGAAGGGCCGGGCATGCCGGTGTCGGGCGTGATCGCCGGGGCGTAAGGGACAACGGGAGTGGAGGAGCCCGGCACGGCGTTGCCGCCAAGCAGGTTTCCAAGCGGAGCGGGCGTGTCGAGAAGAGGCGGTGCGTTGAGCGGAGCGGGATCGTCCGGCAACGCGGTGACCGGCGCGGAGGCCCCCAGATCTCCGGGCTTTGCCTGCGGTGTGATCACGTCCTGAGCGGCGAGAGGCTGGATCGCCAGCCCGAGGGCGCACAGCGCGCATGCAATAACCCTGGTCACCCGCATTGGCCGGTACGTCCCACCCGTTTCACGATCGATTTTGTCCTTCCTGTTTCCAACCCAAAACTGGGGCGATTTCAAGTCATCTTGCCGGATCGGCATGGGATGATTGACAGGGGCGAAAACCTGATTAGGTCATGGAGGTGAAAATCGCTGCCAGTTCAGCCTCACCTCCATCACGCCCGCCCCCGGGGCCGGCGGCCGATATCAAGGAAATGCGATGACGACGGAGCAATCCGAAACCTTGCGCCTGCTGCTGACGCGCCGGTCTCATCCGGCAATCAGCCTGGTCGCACCGGCACCGGAAGGCGACGCGCTGCGGGATATCCTGCAGGCGGCCTCGCGTGTGCCGGACCACGGCAAGCTCGCGCCCTGGCGCTTCGTTCTGCTGAGGGGCGAGGCGCGTGCCGACCTCGGCAACCGTCTCGTGTCGCTGCTGGAAACCCGCGAGGGGCCGCTCGCCGAGGACCGCCGCCAGCAGGAGGCGACCCGCTTCACCCGCGCGCCGCTGGTGATCGCGGTTGTCAGCCGTGCAGCGGTGCATCCCAAGATCCCCGTCTGGGAGCAGCAGCTTTGCGTCGGTGCGGTCTGCATGAATCTGGTGATCGCCGCTCATGCGAGCGGCTTCGCCGCGCAGTGGCTGACCGAATGGATGGCCTTCGACGATGACGTGTCGGCGATGCTGGGGCTGGCCGAGGTCGAGCGGATTGCCGGCTTCGTTCACCTGGGCACGCCGTCGGAGACGCCGAGCGAGCGGCCCCGGCCGGATCTTGACGGCCTGATCAGCGAGTGGACGGGAGCATGAGCACCTACAGCTACGAAGTGGCCAAGGGTCACGGCCTGCCGCACAATCCGTTCAAGGCGATCGTCGCGCCGAGGCCGATCGGCTGGATCTCCACCCGCTCGCCCGAGGGCACGCTGAACCTTGCGCCCTACAGCTTCTTCAACGCGGTTTGCGACACGCCGCCAATCGTCATGTTCTCCTCGTCCGGCTACAAGGACAGCGTGACCAATGTGGATGCCAGCGGCGAGTTCGTCTTCAACCTGGCGACCGAGGATTTTAAGGACGCGATGAACGTCTCCTCGGCACCGTATCCGCACGGCGTCTCGGAATTCGAGAAGGCGGGTCTGACGGCGGCCGCATCGACGCTGATCGGCACGCCGCGCGTTGCCGAGGCGAAGGCCGCGTTCGAATGCCGCCACCTGCAGACCTTGCGCCTTGCCGGACTGGACGGCAGGCAAGCCGACAACTGGGTGGTGTTCGGCGAGGTCGTTGCCGTGCATATCGACGAAAGCGTGCTGGTCGACGGGCTATTCGACGTGACCCGCGCCCGGCCGCTCGCGCGTCTCGGTTACATGGACTACTCGGTCGTCGACGCCGTGTTCCAGATGACCCGTCCGCGCGCCTGAAACTTGCAGCCCTGACGCCGGCAGTCTTGATACCGGCAGTCCTGGCGCGAGGCCGTCTCGCCGCCCGTCACGAGCGGCTGGCGGCCTCGGCCCGTGCCAGGACCTTTTCGGCGCGGCGCAGGTGCGGACGGTCGAGCATTTCGCCGTCCAGGCCGACCACGCCCGGATTGCCGGCGGCCGCGAAGGCCCCGATGACCGCGCGTGCCTTGGCGATCTCGTCCTCGGACGGGGTGAAGACCTCGTTGATCACCGGCACCTGGGCGGGGTGGATCGCCATCTTGGCGGTGAAGCCGTCGCGCAGGGCCTGCATCGCTTCCGTCCGCAAACCGTCCATGTCCCGGAAATTGGTGAAGACCGTGTCGATCGGCGTCGCGGCGGCCGCGACCGCGCCGAACAGGCACAGGTTGCGGGCGAGGCGAAACGGTTCGTTGAAGGCGCCATCCGGCGTCCGGCTGGCCAGCGCCCCGATATCGGCCGAGAGGTCTTCCGCGCCCCATGTCAGGCCTTCCAGGCGCGGGCTCGCGCCCTGATAGGTGCCCAGGTTGAAGAGCGAGGCGGCGGTTTCCGTGGCAACGGCGAGGATCCGGGTCTGGCCGTCGGCAATGTCGTTCTCCGCCTCCTGGACGGCAAGCTTTGCGGCAAGGTGCTGGACGTCCGCGCCGGAGAGGGACTTGGGCAGCATGATGCCTTCCGGCATCGCCGCCATCACCGCCGCAAGGTCCGCATCCGTCTGGCCGGTGTCGAGCGCGTTGACCCGCACATAGAGCCGCGGCCGGCTGGCGACCTCGCGCTGAGCGGCGAGGAAGCGGGCGGTGATGTCGCGCGCCGCAGGCTTGGCGTCGAGCGCGACGGAATCCTCCAGATCGACAAGCAGCAGGTCGGCACCGCTTGAAAGGGCCTTCTCGAGCTTGCGCTCGCTGTCGCCGGGAACGAAGAGAAGCGAGCGCATGATCACCCTTTCTTTCGCATGAAGGCCTGGCGCCGGCAGATGGCGACGAGCTGGTCATGCTGGTTGAAGGCCTTGTGCTCGAACTCGACGATGCCGGCACCGGGACGCGACTTCGATTCGCGCTTGGAGATCACCTCGGTCGTGCAATGCACGCTGTCGCCCTGGAACAGGGGATGGGGGAACTTCACGTCGTTCATGCCCAGGTTCGCGATCGTGGTGCCGACCGTCGTGTCATTGACCGAAATGCCGATCATCAGGCCGAGCGTGAACAGGCTGTTCATCAGCGGCTGGCCCCACTCGGTCTGGGTTTCGCAGAAGTGCCGGTCGATATGGAGCGGCTGCGGGTTCAGCGTCATGTTGGAAAAGAGCATGTTGTCCATCTCCGTCACCGTGCGGGTGAGCGCGTGATGGAATACGTGGCCGACGGTGAATTCCTCAAAATGCAAACCCGGCATGGTGTCCTCCCTGTGGATCCCGGCGATATGGCGCCAAAGCGGCGAATCGATTCTTCCGATTAAAGCCACAAAACCCAATGGGCAACGGGCCTTAGCGGGCATTAACCACTCGTTAACCAAATCTTCACGACTGTTAAGTAAATCCTAAGACATGCGTTGCCAGGAGAGCGGAGCATGAAAGTCGGCGAACCGTTCTCGATCGCGTCCAGGATCGAGCAAGCTTTTCAGTCCGCGAGCACCTCGACCGGAGCCTCTTTCGAGTATCTGGTCAAGACCGCAAAGCGGGAGTCCAATTTCGACGAGACGGCCAAGGCGCGCACATCGAGTGCGACCGGGCTGTTCCAGTTCATCGAAAGCACCTGGCTGGAGACCGTCAAGGAAGCTGGCGGCCGGCACGGGCTGGGCCAGTACGCGGAGCAGATCCAGCGCGGGGCGAACGGCCGGTATCGCGTTTCCGATCCGGCGATGCGCGCCAAGATCCTCGATCTGCGCAACAATGCCGAGATCTCCTCGCGCATGGCGGGCGAACTGACCCAGAAGAACGCGGCCTATCTTACAGAGAAGCTCGGACGCGAGCCGAGCGAGGGTGAGCTCTACATCGCTCATTTCCTCGGGGCGGGCGGCGCGCGCAAGCTGATCAGTCTTGCGCAAAGCCAGCCGGATCTCGCCGCCGATCGCGTGTTCTCGCGCCAGGCCAAGGCGAACAAACCGATATTCTACGACCGGGGCGGCGCGCGCAGCGTTTCCGAGGTCTATGCCAATCTTGTCGCCAAGCATGGCGGCCCGATGCCGACGCTGCCGGGCACGACCCAGATTGCGGCGCTGCCCGAAGCCAAGCCCGGCGCATCCGCCGCGACGACGGTTGCCGCAGCCGCCACGACGGGCACTGAGACGGCCGGAGAAGGCCTGTCGATGGGCGATCCGACGAGCCGCGTCCTGACCGCATGGTCGGCGACCAGCGACGTTTCCTCGCCGTTCCATGCACTGTTCCGCAATGGCGTCGAAGCAAAGCGTGTGTCGTTCGATTCGCGCTTCACGTCGGCTTTCGCGGCGCAGGAGGCCGGGCAGGTCGAGGCGCTGGAGCGCGCCGCCGCGCGCGCCGACAGCCAGACGGATGCCTACAGCCAGCGGCGCTCGCGCATCCTGACGGAAGCCGGCACCACCCGCACGGCCAGTCTCGTCAAGGGCCAGCCGATGGATCTGACGGGCTTCCTCAACTACCGGCCGACGCTCGAGCAGAAGGACCTGCTGCCGCCGGTGTGAGCCGGCCCGGGGCGGCCGCACAGGGCAGGCGGGACCTGCAGGCGATCAGCAAGGCGCGCGACCCATTCGGGCCACGCGCCTTTTTCGTGCCGTTCGCGCGGTCCCGTGTGGTCTGCCGGGCGAGGCGACAGGCATGAAGCGGGCCGCCTTTCGGCGGCTTTCTTTTATGGTGAACGAAGCTTTAAGCGTTTCCGTCGCAGACTGCTCATGTCGCCGCTTCATGCGGCGCGGCAGGAGACTATCGCATCATGATCGTACAACAGTTTCTGCGATGGATGGCCGACGCACCGGTGACGCGGCGGGCGGAGGCAACCAGCGCGCTGGCGCGGGCCTATCTCCATTCAGCCATGACCGAGGCGGACCGCGAAGCGGCGGAAGCCGCGATGACGATCCTGCTCGATGATCCCGCCGTCCAGGTGCGGCGCGCGCTGGCCGAGGCGCTGTCGCGCAGCGCCGATGCGCCGCGCGAGGTGATCCTGGCGCTGTCCGGCGATCTGCCGGAGGTGGCGAGCCTCGTTCTGGAACGCTCGCCCGTGCTGCTCGACATGGAACTGGTCGACGCGGTTGCCGGCTTTGCCGATCCGCTGCCGGCTGCCGTTGCCCGGCGCGTCGATCTGGGATCGCAGGTTGCCGCCGCGATCGCCGAGGTCGGGTCCCTGCAGGCATGCCAGGCGCTGGCCGAGAACCGCGAGGCGGAGATCCCGCGCTTCAGCATGGTCCGGTTGGTCGAGCGCCATGGCACGGACGCCATCTTGCGCGAGGCGCTGATGGCGCGCGGCGAAACCCCCATCGAAATCCGCCAGATGCTGTTGAAGCAGGTCGGGGATCTCCTCAGCGATCATCCGCTCGTGCGCCGGGGGCTCAAGGACGAGCGCGCCCGCGCCGTCGTCGCGGAAGCGCGGGAGCGCGCCACGGTGACACTGGCCAGCACGGCCGCACCGCACGAGACGCCGGCGCTGGTGGAGCATCTCGTCCAGTCCGGACAGTTGACGCCGGCGCTGTTGTTGCGGGCGGTCTGCACCGGAAACATCGTCCTGTTCACGGCCGCGCTGGCGCGCCTGTCGGGGCTTGGCGTGTCGCGGGTCGAGGCGGTGCTCGGCTCGGCGCGCGGCCTGCCGCTGCGCGCGCTGCTGTCGCGCGCGGGGCTTCCGTCGCGCACGCATGGCCTCTTCCAGGTGGCAATCGGGGTCTGGCGCGATCTTGCACGGGAAGTGACGCCGGTTCTTGCCGTGCCGGGCAATCCGGCCGTCGCGCGGTTGCTGATCGGCGAGGTACTGGACAGGTATCAGGAACAGGACGGGGTCGAGGCCGACGACCTGGTCGTCATGCTGCGCCGGTTCTCGGCGGAAATCGCGCGGGATGCGGCACGCGCCTATATGGACCGGACACTGGCGGCCGCATAAGCGACCGGGAGGATAGTGACGGACCAGACAAAAGCCGGCCGGAAGACGGGAACCAATCCCGGCCGTTGGCCTTGAGTATCAGTCCTCGGCATCGGGCGCGACGCGCCTGATGAAGTCCTCGGTCACGTCGGCGAGACGTTCGACCAGCGCGCGCGCGGTGGCATTGTCCTCCTGCCGCGAGGTCTCCGCGACCATGGCGCGGACGGCGTCGACATGCTGTGCGACCAGCGGCCCCGGCAGGTCGGCGGGCGTCACATGCTCGATCAGGTGGCAGAGGTTTCCGGCAACGGCGCCGACCAGCGGATAGCCGAAGGTGCTGGCCTGTCCCTTGATGTCGTGGGCAGCCCGGAACAGGGACGCACAGCGCTCCTCGCTCATTCCGTTGGCCTGGATGTCTGTCCAGGCATCGACAAGGGCCGTCGCCTCTGTCGCCATCCAGTCGTCGAAATCGTGGGAGAGACGCTGCAGAGCGGCTTCCGCAGACTTGACTGGGTCGAACCGGGCAGCCTCACGGTCGCTCATCACGCGCACCTTCGAGCGCAGGTCGCGCGGCGGCTTCACCAGTTCGTAGCCGTCGTTCTGCTTTGTCGGGTCGCTCGTCATCTTGCTTCTTTTCCCGGCCGTGTTCCGGCGTGTCGGTTTGTGTGCTGCCTTGGCAACCGGAGCACCTGATCACTGAAATACGGCGTCATCACGCCGCCGATTCCCTTGATATGTCGTTCGGGTGACTTTGCGGGAGATCGTTCGGATCGTCCAGAGTGTATCCGTCGTCGACCTTGACGCCGCGTCTTTCCGCGCCGCTGAAGGACGGGTTCTGGAAACGGCGCCTGTCTGGGCCGAAGAAACCCTTGGTCCTGACGAAGTCGCGCTGGTTCAGGACGCAATTCGCGACCCGCAGATAGAGGCCCTTTGCCGAGACCGGCTTGCACATGACCTCGGTGACGCCGGCGTCGCGGGCCGACATCACGCGGTGCTTCTGGGTATGTGCGGTAACCGCGACGATCGGGACGAAGCAGCCGGGCTTCTTCGAGGCGCGTATCTTGCGGGTGAGTTCCCGTCCGTCGACGATCGGCATCAGCCAGTCGAGAATGATGAGGTCGGGGTCGTTGTTCTTGATCTGCTCGAGTGCGGCCGCGCCGTCTTCCGCTTCGTAGATCTCGCCGACGCCGAAACCCGAGACCATCGTCCTCAGGATCCGCCGCATGTTGGTGTTGTCGTCGACGATGAGAATGCGGAGCGCACTCAGGTCCAGATGAGGTATCTTCATGTTCGGCACAGGCGATGTGATGCAGCGCCAGCCACCGGCGCTGTATTGCGCCAGGACCGGCGCGCAGCCGGTTCTCGTTGGTTCGCCGGAGTCTGGACCGGATTACTAAATAAATCGCGAATATAATGGTATATCAGTGTTCTTCCGTAGCGATCAGTACCGGAACATCTCCGAAAGTATACGCTCGTCCCAGTTGTGGTCGGCGTCGAAGAGCGCCAGGCTGGAGGAATTCTTCTCCTCCCGAACCCGAACCTCGATGACGTTGCGGATCTCCGTATAGTCGGCCGCCGCGCTGACCGGCCGTTTCGCCGGATCGAGGACGGTGATGCGCACCTCGACATAGTTGGGCAGCAGCGCGCCGCGCCAGCGCCGTGGCCGGAAGGCGCTGATCGGCGTCAGCGCCAGAAGCTGTGCGTCGATCGGCAGGATCGGGCCATGGGCGGAGAGGTTGTAGGCGGTGCTGCCGGCCGGTGTGGCCACGAGCACACCGTCGCAGACCAGTTCCTCCATGCGGATACGTTCATCCACCGACAGGCGCAGCTTGGCGGCCTGGTGGGTCTGTCGCAACAGCGAGACCTCGTTGATCGCCAGCGCCGAATGAACATGGCCGAGTGCGTCGGTGGCTTCCATCACCAGCGGGTGGATGCGGCTGACGACGGCCGACCCGATGCGCGCGATCAGGTCGTCGGCGCCATACTCGTTCATGAGGAAGCCGACCGAACCGCGGTTGAGGCCGTAGATCGGCTTGCCCGTGTTCATGAAGCGGTGCAGCGTCTGCAGCATCAGGCCGTCGCCGCCAAGGGCGACGATCACGTCCGCCTTCTTCGGGTCGTGGGCGCCGTAGCGGGCCTCGAGCTCGCTGCGCGCGTCTTCCGCCTCCCCGGTCTCGCTTGAGACGAAGGCCAGTTTCTCGATAGGGTGCGGCAGCCGGTCCATGCTCCTGACGTAGCACGGGCCGGAGCGATTTGGGACCCGTCTTTTGCAGCAGGGCGATATGGATATCCGGTTGATCTATGCGACTTTTCCGGACATGGCGACGGCGCGCGCGGCCGCCGGTCAGCTGGTGCGCGAAGGGCTTGCCGCCTGCGTCAACATGTGGCCGGGCATGATCTCCCTCTATTGCTGGGAGGGGGCGGTGGAGGAAGGCCAGGAGGTCGTCTTCCTCGCCAAGACGACCGTTGCCAGGCAGGACGAGGCGGTGCAGGCGATCCGCGCGCTGCACCCTTATGACGAGCCGGCCATCCTGGTGCTGCCGGTGGAGGGCGGCAGTGCGTCCTTCCTCGACTGGATCCGCGCGGGAAGCAGCGGGCAAGGCCCTGGCGCGAGCTGACCTCAGTCCGCGGCCGGGGCCGATGGCGGGATCGTCTTCAGATAGGCGGCCACGGCCTCACGGTCGGCGGCGGGCAGTTTCGCCCAGCTCTCCTGCACGGCCGTCATGCTGCCGCCGACGCTGTCGAAATCCGGCGTGAAGCCGCTTTCCAGATAATAGGCGATGTCGGTTGCCGACCAGGAGCCGATGCCGTGCGGGGAGGGGGTGATGTCGGGGATGGTGCCCTTGCCATCCGGATTCGGCCCGCCGGCCAGCCAGCGCGCCGTGTCGAGCCCGCCCAGCGCGTTGCGCGGCGTGTGGCATTCGGCGCAATGGCCGGGACCTGCCACCAGATAGGCGCCGCGTTCGGCCACGTCCCCGGCACCTGGCGGTGCGGGAACCGGGGTCGTGTCGAGGAAGAGAAGTTTCCACAGTCCGAGCGCGCTGCGCCAGGAGAAGGGGAAGTCGAGAGCGTGGTCGGCGACCTGGTTGTCAGACACCGGAAGCGTGTCGAGATAGGCCTTCATGTCGATCAGGTCGGTGAAGGTCATGTTGCGATAGGAGCCGTAGGGAAAGGCCGGATAATAGTGCAGGCCTTCCGGCGAAGTGCCCTTGGTCATGGCATTGAGAAAGTCGGCGTTGGACCAGCTGCCAATGCCGTGCTCGGGCGAGGGCGAGATGTTGGGAACCCGGAACAGGCCGAAGGGAGTATCGAGTTCCAGCCCGCCGGCAAGCACCAGCTTGGCCTCGCCGCTTGCGCCCGGTGCCGCGTGACACGAGGCGCAGCCGCCGGCCCAGAACATGCGTTCGCCATTGGCAAGGTCCGGTGCGTGGTCGGGGATCGAGGCGGAATCGACCCGCTCGGGGCGGGTCAGGTAGAGCCCGCCGGCAATCAGCAGCAGGACAACGCCGACCAGACGGCGAAAGGTGCGACGGGTCATTCGGCGGTCTCCCCAAGGCAAAAGGGCCTGCGGCGGCGATTGCCGCGACGCAGGCGTGCCCGGGAGATGTCTCCCCCGGGTGTCGTTGTGGTGCCCTTGTTAGATCAGTTTTTCTTGACGCGGTAGGTCTCGTGGCAGGCGCGGCAGTTCTGCGCCACGGAACCGAAGGCGCCCTTCAGCGCGTCGAGGTTCTCGCTGGCCGCCGGAATCGCCGCGAGCGCCGCGTTCTGCATGTCCATGGCGACCTTCTCGAAGCCGGCGCGGTCTTCCCAGATTTTCGGCCCGGCCTCGCTGGTGGGAGAATCAGCCCCTTCCGGGAACTGGGTGACGAAGCCGGCCGGCGTGGTGAACAGGATGCGCATGGCCAGCCCGGCCAGGGCGGGGTCGTAGGGGATCTCGCCCTTGACCATCTTGCCGAGCGTTCCGGTGGCGGCGCCGACGGATTTCATCATGTTCTGGCGGATTTCGATCGGTTCGGCGGAAGCAATCGACGTCGCCGCCAGCAATGGCAGCGCGACTGCGACGGCACGGACGCAGGACTTGAGCATGTTCGGTTCTCCCTCGGTCGCGGCGACACTGGGCCGCGCACCGGGAATCTCGGCATTTTTCGCGTTGCCGCTCAAGCGCTTCGTCTTCACGAAGGCGTGACCTGACGCGTGCCGGCGAGCTGGCGGATGTGATCGGCGGCGCGATCCGGACCGACGCTGGCGGCGCGGATCAGCATGTCGAAATGCCGTGTCAGGGCGCGGATGTGCTCCACGGAATTGACCACAAGGTAGAGCGAGCCGAGGAAAAGCGCCGCGCGTTGCGGCCCGAAAACCGTATAGGCGGCCGAATAGCGGTTGCGCGCGTCGAAGAGAAACAGCCGGAAGGTCGGGTAAAGCTCTTCCGCCAGACGGGCCATGTGGTCGAGCTGGTCCTGCCGGTCGCCGGGGCTGAGTGCGCTCCAGATGCCGGACCCGGCGGCGATCTCCTCCAGCGTCTGCAAGGGCATGCAGACTTCCATGTCGGTCTCCGGGCGCCTGGTATAGGCCAGCAGCCGGCGTCCCTGATCCGCCTTGGCGGCGGCCTTGGCGGTTTCCGGCGCGCCGAACTCGTAGGCGAGCACTGCTTCGGTGCGCAGCAGGTCGGGAATGGTGGAGGGGACGTAGCGGATCTTGTAGCCGATCGCCTCCTGGTGCCAACTGGCCAGCAACGTGTCGCCGCGCCCGTTCTCGGTCTGCTCGATCTGGATCGCCGGGGCGATGCCGGCGGCATCCGCCGTGGTCTGCGTCAGGCCGAGCAGCCAGTCGGTGGTCACGCCTTCCGCGCGGGCAATGTCGGCAAGTGCCTCGGCACGGGGCATCCGGGTCGAGGCAGGGTCGAGGAAATGGCTGAGGGCCGAGCGGTCGAGCCCCACGCGCTGCGCGAAACGGCCGGGCGGCTCGCCGCGCCGTGCGATCAGGATTGCCAGCCGTTCGCGGAACAGTTCGGCCAGTTCCCTCTTGTCAGCCCGTGCCATGCGAGCACCCCGGTTCCGCCGCGGAGCGATCCACGGCATTTGCGATTACGAATGGAATTTGTGAATTCACGCGAAAAATACACTTTAGGCATTAAATCACATTTTGATTTGGATATCGACACATTGTCTCGGGCCGTGACCGGGAAGATGACTTGGGGGACATCCTCAAGGAGTTGCAAACCGTGAAGCCCGATACCGTCCGCCCATTCCTCGCCGCGCATCCGGAGGCAGGTGCGGGTGATCCGGTGTCGGCCCGGCTCTCTCCCACATCCGGCTTCGCTGCGGGCATCGAGTGGCCAACCATCGCGCTCCTGGCCGGAGTGCATGTGCTCTTCGCGCTGCTGGTGGTTGCCGCACCCGTTGCCGGGCCTCTTGCCTGGCTGGCGCTGGTGCCGGTGATCACGCTGCATTCGTCGTTGCAGCACGAATTGCTGCACGGGCACCCGTTCCGCAATCCGCGGCTCAACGCGCTGCTGGTGGCCTTGCCGCTCGGCCTCTTCATTCCCTACTGGCGGTTCCGGGCGCTGCATATCGCCCATCACGACGACCCGCGCCTGACCGACCCTTACGAGGACCCGGAGAGCTGGTATCTGCATCCGCGCGACTGGGCCTCGGCCGGCCGGGCGCGGCGTGCCCTGCTCAAGGCCAACAACACGCTTATCGGGCGGATCGTTCTGGGGCCGCTGATCGGGCTGACGGGCTTTCTGCTGGCGGAGGTCCGGTTGGCGCTGTCCGGCCGGAGGGACGTGCTGCGCGCCTGGGGCGAGCATCTCGTCTTCGCCGGCATCCTCGTCGGCCTCTTGCGGCAGGTGCCGGGCTTTTCCTTCGGCTGGTACCTCGCCGCCTGCTACGGCGCCTATGCGCTTTTATGCGTGCGCACGTATCTGGAGCACCGGGCGGAGGAGGAGGTCGGCCATCGTACCGTGCTGATCGAGGATCGCGGGCCGCTGGCCTTCCTGTTCCTGTTCAATTCCCTGCACGCGGTGCATCACCGCTTTCCGCGGCTGCCATGGTACCGGCTGTCGGGCGTCTATGCACGGCACCGGGAGACCTTCCTCGCCGACAATGGCGGCTATGTCTACCGGTCCTACCTTGAGATCGCGCGGCGCCATGCCTTCACCGCCAAGGAGCCGGTGGCCCATCCGTTTGCCGGGAAGGGCGGGCCTTTCGGGTCCTGAGCGTCAGACGGCAAATTCCGAAATGCCGCCATGGGCGGCCGACCAGGCCAGAGGCGCATCGAGGAAGGCTTCCACCGAGGCGAGCGTCTCGGGCGGGAAGTGTCCGCCCTCGCGCGCGGCGGCGAGCACATCGCGCCAGGTGGCGAGATAGTGCAGCGTCAGGCCGTTGCGGGCCATCGCGTCGTGGGTTTCGGGGAAGATGTCGTAGAAGAACAGGACGATCGCATGGTCGACCTGGGCGCCGGCCTTGCGCAGCGCCTCGGCGAAGCGGACCTTGCTGCCGCCGTCGGTGGTCAGGTCCTCGACCAGCAGCACCCGGTCGCCCTCCTTGAGAACACCCTCGATCTGGGCGTCGCGGCCGAAGCCCTTGGGCTTCTTGCGCACATACTGCATGGGCAGGGCGAGGCGCTCGGCAATCCAGGCGGAGAAGGGGATGCCGGCCGTTTCGCCGCCGGCGACCGCGTCGAGCGATTCGAAGCCGATGTCGCGCAGGATCTTGGCCGTGGCGAAATCCATCAAGGTGGCGCGCAGGCGCGGATAGGAGATCAGCTTGCGGCAGTCGATATAGACCGGGCTCGCCAGCCCCGAGGTCAGCTTGTAGGGCTCGTCGGCGCGGAAGTGGACCGCCTTGACCTCGAGCAGCATCTTCGCCGTCTGGCGGGCGACGAAGGCGGGATCGGGAAAGCTGATCAGGGTCATGTTCTGTCCTCTTGCTGCTGCCAGGTCATGCGCTGCCGGCCCGGCCGGGAGGCCGGCAGGGCGAAACCGTTCGACCCGCGATGCGGACCGTGCCGTTTTCGGACTGGGAAACATCGGGGAAAGATGGTGCCGGCAACAGGATTCGAACCCGTGACCCCCTGATTACAAATCAGGTGCTCTACCAGCTGAGCTATACCGGCATCGCGGCGGCATTTAGCACACCTTTGCCGCGCGCGCATCCGTTTCGACAAGGTTTCCCTTAAAATCGGTCCCGGCCCGCTTTTGCGTGCGCGAACGGGTTCACAGGGTCTCGAGAAAGGCGACCAGCGCCTCGATCTCGGCCCGCTCCAGGTCGAGTTCGTCGAGCAGCGGCGAGGTGCGCATCGCATGGGGCAGGAGAGGATCGGCCGCCTCTGCCTCGTTGCGCGGGCGGATTCGCCCGCCGCCCTGGACGTAGAAGGCGATGACGTTGACGAGGCGGGGCAGAACCCCGTTGTGCATGTAGGGCGCGGTCAGGCGTACATGGCGCAAGGAGGGTGTGCGGAACAGGCCGACATCCTGCGGGTCGCCGGTTTCCTCGTAGCGGCCAAGGTCCTGAAGGCGCCGTCGAAAGAAGGTGAGCCCCAGATTGTGCATCTTCTCGTCGGTCAGCATCGGACCGAAATGGCAATTGGCGCAGCCCGCCTTGCCGCGAAAGAGGTTCAACCCCCAAAGCTCCTCGTCTGAAAAGCGGGTCGGCAATCCGGCGGCGAAGCGGTCGAATCGCGTCGGGCGTTCCAGTGTGCGCTGGAAGGCGGCCAGTGCGTCGGCGACCTGCGAAAAGACGATGGGCGTGTCGTCGTAGACTTCGCTGAAGGCGCGGACATAGTCGGGTCTTGCGCGCAGGCGCTCGACCACCTCGGCAAGGTCTTCATTGGCCATCTCGACCGGATTGAGCAGCGGGCCGGCCGCCTGTTCCTCAAGGCTCGCCGCACGGCCGTCCCAGAAGAAGGCATTGCGGTAGGCCGCTCCGAACAGTGGCGGAGCGTTACGCCGTCCCGCCTTTCTTGCGTGACCGACCGAGACCCTCAGCCCGTCGCCCCAGCCAAGCTGTCGGTTGTGACAGGATTGGCAGGAAAAGTGTCCGGATACCGAAAGCTGCGGATCCTCGAACAGTCTTCTCCCGAGGCGGGCCTTCTGCAGTTCGGCGCCCTCCGGCCGGGGTCGTATTTTCAGCGGGCCCAGTTCGACGAAGGCGACCTCCGGCTCGACGAGAGCCGAAGGCCAGTCGGAGGCGGGGCGGGAGTATGCCCGGCGCAACGCCTCGAAGTCGTCCTCGACCGGCTGCGCCGGGAAGGTCGCGGCGAGCCCGTTGTCGCTCGTGCGCTGCCAGTCCTCGCGCAGCAGCAGGGCCGGCATGACGAAGACGACGGCGATGCACAGTCCCCAAAGGAGAACGAAGAGCCGGAAGAAGGGCATGGCAAGGTCTTCAGAACGTGGTGTTGAGGCCGAGCCAGAAGCTGCGACCCTTGCGGAAAGGATTGCTGTTGCCGGCGCTCGCGTTGCCGATCTCGTTGAAGAGATTGTCGACCACGAGATTGAGGCGGACGCTCCTGTGCTCCTGGCGCAGCAGTTCCAGGCTCGAATGCAGGTCGACCGTGAGCGTGCCGTCGAAGTCCTTGTCTTCCCAGACATCGTGGCGGATGCCGTTGAACACTTCCGATCGCCCGGTGTCCTGAACGCCGGTGAAGGGGAAGTTGTAGTTGGCGGCGACGCCAAGACTGAACTTGCCTTCGTACCAGTTCGTCATCATCGCGAGCTGGGCCCGCATGGGAATGTCGAGGTTTCCCGTGACGACGGAGAAGCCGCCGACCGAATAGGACCGGCCATTGTAGAGGATGCGGTTGAGAAGGTCGTCCTCGTCATAGAAGTAGCTGTCGGGCGAGAGTTCCTGTGCCGACCATGTGAAGGACCCGGTGAGGGTCAGCCGGTCGAGGGAACGCACCCGTTCGACGTCCCAGGTCCTGGCATATTCGGCGGTGGCGGATTCGTAGGCGCCGGTGCCGGAATTGGTCAGGCGTCTGGTGTTGTTTCCAAGGTCTGCGCTGGCATACTGGTCCTTCATCGCCCGGTTGATGTAGCGCAGGCGCAACGTGCCCTCGGTCAGGGGGTCGACGATCTTGATGCCGGCGGTCCATTCGTCCGTGTAGGGGGTGCGCAGGTCCGAGGCCTTGTTGCCGAGGACGCCGGTTTCGGGACGCATCGTCCAGGTGTCGGTGACGTTACCGCTGCCGTCATGGCCGCGGAGATAGGCCTGGCCGCGCGGCTGGTTGTCGCGAATGGCATACTCGAGGCTACCGCCATTGTAGTAGCGGTTGAAACCGGCGGAGAGCTCGATCCGCTCGATCGGGGTGATCGTCGCGGCGATGCGCGGGGCGAGGTTGACGTTCTTCTGGTAGTCGTCGACCTGCAGGCGCAGGCCCGGCCGGACCGTCAGCCAGCCGAAACTTTGCTCGAATTGCAGCCAGGCATCGAACGAGTTGAGCGTCACCGTCGTGTCGTGGGCGTCCCAAACGGTCTTGATGTTCGCATACTGGTCGGAGCTGCAGGCTTCGCTCCCCAGGCAGTTGAACTGGCTCAGGCCGAGCGCCCGGGCATCCCACAGGGTGTTGACGCTGGTATAGTAGGTGAAGTCGTTTTCGCGTGCCCGCCGGGCGCTGGTGTGGGTCAGGTCGTAGCCCGCCTCGAAGGTGCCGGCCCAGATCGAGCCGGCCGCGTTCTGGCTGAAGAGATACTGGGTCTGCCCCTGTTCCTTGTTCGCGCCGTATCCGCCCTCGCGGCAGGTGACATTTCCCGTCGTGGTCGGGTCGACACGGCACCAGGAGAGAATGTCCGGGTCGCTCGAGGTCCAGTAGACAGTGTTGGTGCGGGCGCTGCCCTCCCTGATCTGATAGACCCGCGCCACGTCGCTGTTGGTCTCGTTCCGGGTCGCGGTGTGCGAGACGACGGCCTTGCTGTCCAGCGTCAGGCCGAGGATCTGGCCAAACGGCGTGTCGAGGTTGCCGAACGTGTAGGAATGCTTGAGCTTGCCGGCATAGGTCAGCGTGGAAACATTGACCTGCAGGTCGCGCCAGTCCTGGCTTTCGAAGCCTTGTGAATAGTCGGTGACCATGCCTTCGAGCGAGAAGGTGCCAAAGTCCGTATTGGCATCCACCTGGAGCCGGTAGAACGCGTTCAGGGATTTTTCCCGAATGTCTCCCGAAAGGTAGATGTAGTCCTTCTGCTTCTTCGTCGCCGCGTCCGTCCGGCTGTATTGCGCGATCACGGAAAAGACCTCGTTGACCGGACCGCTCAGCGAAAACGAGGACCTGATCTTGGTGAACTCGGGCGGCTTGCGGCCGAGCGGGTTGGTGCCGTCCTCGGTCGCGACCACGTAATTGACGAACCTGTCGCTTTCCACCGCGACGCTTGCCGTTCCCTTCCAGCGCTGGCGGTCAGGCTTGTTGAGCTCGTAGGACACGACGCCGCCCTGGAAGTTGCCGTATTTCGCCTGGGCATTGCTGTCGATCACCGTCGCGCTCTCGACGAAGTCGGACGGCACGAAGATCGTCTGCGGGTGAAGGCCGTAGACCCGGTCGGCATTGGGTGTGTTCTCGTCGCTGGTCAGTTCGCCGCCGTTGTCGCGCTCGACCGAGCCGGTGACCGTGTTGGCCGGAATGCCGTTGACGATGAAATTGTTCTCGTAGATGCGCCCGCCGGAGATGGAGAGGAGCTCGGGGCGCGTGTTGAGGATCTGCTGCCCGTCGATGCCGGCGTCGGTGTCGGTCTCGTTCTGGTACTGGACGTTTGGCAGGCCGCGCAGGAAGGTGTTGGCATCGCCGCTGCCGTCGGTGCGCACGACGAAGCTGCCACGGTCGAGAGACGTTGTGCCGATATCGGCCGGGCTCTGGCTTCCCAGGTAGTCGAGCAGCGGAACAACGATCTTCTGGAGCACGGAGGCGTCCAGCTGCGCGCCGGCGGCCGGCCGGCTGGCCGTATCGCGGTCGGGGGCCTCGCTGGCCGGGTCTTCGGCGATTGCCTCGGGAAGGGGGGCGGGGGCCTGCGTCTGGGCAAGGGAGGCCGTCGGCAGGGCGAGCACGAGCGTTGCGACACCGCTGATCGCGGTGCGCCTGGAAGTGGTGAGCACGATGGGACCCTCAATGAGTGTTCTGGGGCGGGAAGGGAGGGTTGGCTCGCGCTCGGGCTGGCTCGGACGATCAGGCGCCCGGAAGCCAGCGGATATTTAAGTTGAGTAAATGAGTCAAGAATTATCGCGAAAATTCACAGGAGCGGTTCTCCGGGCGCGAGAACCGCGCTCCGGGCACTTGCAAACATGAACAGGGGTCAGAGCCCCATTTTCGTGCGGGTGACGTAGAGCGACAGCACGGCGGCGTTGGAAACATTGAGCGAGGCGATGGCGCCGGGCATGTCGAGCCGGGCGAGCGTGTCGCAGGCCTCGCGCACGCCCTGGCGCACGCCCTTGCCCTCCGATCCGAGCACCAGAAGCACCTTGTCGCCGAGTTCCGTGTCCTCCAGCCGGGCGGGACCCTCGCTGTCGAGCGCGATGGTGCGAAAGCCCGCCTCGCGCATGTCCGTGACAAAGCGGGCCATGTTCTTCACCCGCACATGGCGGACCATGTCGAGGGCGCCGGATGCGGACTTGGCAAGCACGGATCCCTCTTCCGGGGCGTGCCGTTCGGTCGTCACCACCGCGTCGGCGGCCAGCGCCACGGCCGAGCGCAGGATCGCGCCGACATTGTGCGGATCGGTGATCTGGTCGAGGGCCAGGACCAGGCGGGCCCGGGCGAGATCGCGCGCGCCGAAGGCGGGCAGGGGATCGGCCTCCAGCACGGCGCCCTGATGCACCGCGTCGCGGCCGACCAGATGGTCGAGCTGGCGCGGGGCGACCGTCTCGACGGGCACGTCGAAGGAGATGCCGCGTTCGCCCAGCCGGCGCTGGGCGTTCTCGGTGGCGAGCAGCCGGTGGCGCCGGCGGTCCGGATTGCGGAAGGCGGCCTCGACCGTGTGCAGCCCGTAGAGAAGCACCGGGCCGTCCTCCTCGCCCCGGTCATGGCCGGGGCGGCCGCGCGGCTTTGCCCAGGGGCGGCGTCCGTCGCCGTCATGGGCAGCGCCCGGCCGTCCGGCTCCCGGGCCGCTGCCGCGCCCCGGGGGTCCCTTGCGTGCGAAGCGCGATTTTTCGCGCGGGGTGCGGGGGCTGCCGCCGTCTTTGGCGGGCGGGCCGCCGGTGGGGTTCTTCGGTCCTGTCATGAAACGAGCGCTTATCCCGGAGGTGGCCGGGCGGCAAGGAGAAACCGCTTCGCGGCAGGGCGGTGTTTTTGTGTCCACAGCGGGCAAATGGGTGTTGACACCCCCATGCCTGTTCTACATAACACGCGCCACGGCAGCGGCCTTGCAATTGTTTTGCGGGGCGTTTTCGTGAAGCCATCCAGGACGCTTCGGCGATAGGGCGGTGAAACGGAGGAGTGCCCGAGTGGTTAAAGGGGACGGACTGTAAATCCGTTGGCTTTGCCTACGTTGGTTCGAATCCAACCTCCTCCACCATCCCTCCCTGCGGCCTGCGGCGGGTGTAGCTCAATGGTAGAGCAGCAGCCTTCCAAGCTGATGACGAGGGTTCGATTCCCTTCACCCGCTCCACTTGACGAGTTGCGTTCGATCCCGGTCTGGTTTCATGGCAACAGCTTGCCAAGCCGCAGCATCCACCGTCCTGAGGCGGTCGGGTCTCATTCGGATTTGATGGACTTAACCGCAAGCTAAGAGAGCGACGCCGATGGCGAAAGCAAAGTTTGAGCGGACGAAGCCGCACGTTAACATTGGCACGATCGGCCACGTCGACCATGGCAA
>NZ_JASHIK010000024.1 GCF_030733745.1 Stappia sp. MMSF_3263
CCAGTGCCGCGCGCGCAATGCCGTCAGCCGGGAGCGGACGGAACCGCCCCAGGACGCCTCAGCGGGCGGCGCCCTCGCGAATGAACGTGCCGTTCTGCAGCTCGCTCACCGCCTGGATCAGCTCCTGCCGGGTGTTCATCACGATCGGTCCGTGCCAGGCCACGGGTTCGCGGATCGGCGCGCCGGAAATCAGCAGGAAGCGCATGCCGAGCGGTCCGGCGGTCACCGTCACCTCGTCGCCGCTGCCGAACCGCACCAGCGTCCGGTCGCCGCTCTGATCGCGGATATGCACCTCCTCGCCGTCGACCTCCTTCTCCAGCAGCACGCCGAAGGGCTGCGAGGCATCGCGGAACGTTCCCGATCCCTCGAAGATATAGGCAAAGGCCTTGCGATAGGTGTCGACCTTGAAGCGCTTTGTGCGCCCGGCCGGCACGAAGATGTCGAGATAGCTCGGGTCGGCGGCGATGCCGTCGACGGGGCCGCGCCTGCCCCAGAACTCGCCGCACACGACCCGCACATGGGTGCCGTCATCGTCGGTGATCTCCGGGATCTCGGCCGACGGCACGTCCTGGTAGCGCGGGCTGGTCATCTTCAGCGAGGACGGCAGGTTGGCCCAAAGCTGGAAGCCGTGCATGCGTCCCTTCGCATCGCCCTGCGGCATCTCCTGGTGCATGATGCCGCTGCCGGCCGTCATCCACTGGATGTCGCCGGCGCCGAGCGACCCCCGGTTGCCGAGGCTGTCGCCGTGATCGACGGTACCGGCGAGCACATAGGTGATCGTCTCGATGCCGCGATGCGGGTGCCAGGGAAAGCCTGCCTCGTAGTCCTCTGGCCGCTCGTTGCGGAAATCGTCGAACAGCAGGAACGGGTCGAGCGCGGTCGGGTCGCCGAACCCGAAGGCGCGGTGCAGATGCACGCCGGCGCCTTCCAGCGTCGGCTTGGCGGTCTCGAGATGGGTGACGGGTCTGACGGACATCTGTCTGCCTTTCTCTCGCGCAGGGCGCGAGCTTCCTTGAACATCCTGCTCCCAAGATAAGTGCGTTCGCGCGGCGGACCAGACACCGCGCATTGGACGCAGTGTTCAGTCAATGATGAACAATCGGATCGCAGGTTTCCGCCGGGCGAACAGTCTGGCTCAGCTGATCCGCATCGCGCTGCCCGGGCGGCAGCGGGCCAGCACGCTTTCCATGTCGCGCCGCGCCAGCGCCACACAGCCCTCCGTCGGTGTGTAGCCGGGACGCGCCAGGTGAAAGAAGATGGCGCTGCCCTTCCCCCGCACCGCTGGAAACAGGTTGCAGTCGAGCACGACGACGATGTCGTAGAGTGGATCCTCCCGCCACAGGCGCTCGTGCGAAGCGCCGAAAGGCAGCGGCACCATGCGGTTGTAGCGTGCATGGCCGGGATCGTCGCACCAGCCCGCATCCCGGGGCAATGGCGAGACAGGAAGGGCGGTGCGCGGCCTCCCGACCCGGTCGGGGCGATAGTAGACATGCAGCAGGCGAAACGTTCCCGCCGGCGTCGCGCCGTCTCCCTCGCTCTTGGCGTACGAGATTCCGCCGCGGCCCAGCGCGCACGCAAACGTGAGCGCCCCGGATCGCAGCCAGCCGGCGGTCCGGCATGCGGAAAGGGCGCCGACTTCCAGTTCCGGTGCCCTTTCGCGGCCCTGACCCGACAGAGCGGCAAGACGGGGGGCGAAAAGTTCCGCGGACATCTGAGACTCTCCATCACCGGCGCATCAAGTGCGCGTGAGCAGATGTGTTGTCGGATTGGCGTGAACTCGTCAATCCGTGCTCGCGCAATCGTGTCCGCTTGCTTAAGTGAGGAAAAATAGCTTTGATTCCGAAGCAGTGTAGAGGAAAGGACCCGGCCATGAGCGCACGCAAGATCCTGATCGTGGACGATGACGACGATCTGCGGGAGGCCCTGGTGGAGCAGCTTTCGCTCTATGACGAGTTCGAGACCCAGCAGGCGGCGACCGCGGCAAGCGGCATCCAGGCGGCCGAAGGCGGACATGTCGACCTGCTTCTGATGGATGTCGGCCTGCCCGACATCGACGGGCGAGAGGCCGTCAAGCTGCTGCGCAAGAAGGGCTTCAAGGCGCCGATCATCATGCTGACCGGGCATGACACGGACAGCGACACGATCCTCGGGCTGGAGGCCGGCGCCAACGACTATGTCGCCAAGCCGTTCAAGTTCGCGGTTCTGCTGGCCCGCTTGCGCGCCCATCTGCGCAGCCACGAGCAGAGCGAGGATGCGGTCTTCACCATCGGCCGCTTCTCCTTCCGTCCGGCGCAGAAGCTGATGACCGACGACAAGGGCGGCAAGATCCGCCTGACCGAGAAGGAAACCTCGATCCTCAAGTTTCTCTACCGCGCTGGCGAGAAGCCGGTCACCCGCGACGTGCTGCTGACCAAGGTCTGGGGCTACAATTCCGGGGTCACGACCCACACGCTCGAAACCCATATCTACCGCCTGCGGCAGAAGGTGGAGCGCGACCCGTCCAACGCCGAATTGCTGGTGACGGAGGCCGGTGGCTACAAGCTTGTCCCCTGACCAGCGCAACCGCCCGGGACCTGAGGTCGTTTCGGGACTTGTGCAAATCGGCGGCTTCGGCGTAATGCTCAAGACATGAGTCTTGCCCGGGACATGGATCTCCTGCGACAGGTGCCGCTGCTCTCCGAATTCCCGGACGAGCAGATGCGCCTGCTCGCCTTCTCCGCGGAGAACGTCTCCTATCGCGACGGAGAGGTGCTGTTCATCTCCGGCGAACGCGCCGATGCCGGGCTGGTGATTGCCTCCGGCTCGGTCGCGCTTGAAGGCGACGGCGAGGAACGCGCGGACCTTGGCACCTATGGTCCCGGCAGCCTGATCGGCGAGACCGCGCTGCTGGTGGAGACCCGCCGGCCGGCCCGCGCGGTGGCCGTCGGCCCGACGGAAGTGATCCGCATCCGCCGGGCCCTGTTCAAGCGCATGCTTCAGGAATTCCCCGACATCGCCCGGCGCCTGTTCGAGGCACGGGCCGCGCATTTCCGGGCAACCGCCGGGGCGCTTGCCCGGGTGGGCACGGTGCTCGAGCAGATCGAGCGCGAGCACCAGGCCTTTCGCGAGGACCGCCGCCGCGCCGGCGGCATCGGCGACGAGGGCAACTAGGACGTGGACTCATAATTGTGCCGGAAACGGCGTCCGGTCCGGCAATGATCCGCCAGAAAGGCCGCGATGGCCGGGGCGGGACCCCGGTCAAGCGGCCTGACGCCGCGGATCGAAGCCGGACGGGCGCCCTCCGGGTATGAGAGAACGGGCTGGCAACGGCGTCGCACCCCCTTGAAAACCGGTCGGTTTCCTGCGGGTTTGCTCCTGGTATCCAGTCCCGTTCCCTCATACCGTTTCTCGCCAGAATTATGAGTTCACGTCCTAAGCCCACCTCAGGCGAGGTTCAGCGTCACCGGAATATTGCCCCGCGTCGCATGCGAGTAGGGGCACACGACATGGGCCTTGTCGACCAGGTCCCGCGCCTCGGCCTCATCCAGTCCCGGAACGGTGATGTTGAGCGTCACCGCAATTCCGAAACCCGTACCATCGTCACGCGGACCGATACCGACATCGGCGGCGACCCGGGTGTCTTCGGACAGTTTCAGCTTCTGCTGGCCGGCGACGAACTTCATCGCGCCCAGGAAACAGGCCGAATAGCCGGCGGCGAAAAGCTGCTCGGGATTGGTGCCCTGGCCGCCGTCGCCGCCGAGCTCCTTGGGTGTCGACAGGGTCACTTCCAGGCGGCCGTCGTCGGACTTCGCCGCGCCGGTGCGTCCGCCGGTCGCCGATCCGTGTGCGGTGTAGAGAATGGGCATTGCTGCATCCTTCCTTGATGACGGGGCCTTGAGGCCTCCGCTTCGTTGAATGTCGCGGCACATCGCCGTTCAATTTAAATAGTGCAAAATTAAATTGTGTGCAATTCATTTTTGAGCGATAGTTCTTGACAGATCCTACCCTGCCGGCAAAGCAGGCTGGCACCCGCGCAAGAGACGAACGGACTGCTCATGGACGAGATCCTGGCCACGCACGACCGAACCGGCAAGGAAGCGGCGCAGGACCTGCTCCTGTCGAGCCAGCTCTGCTTCGCGCTGCATTCGACCACGCTGGCGCTCGGCCGCGTCTACCAGAAGGTGCTCGCCCCGCTCGGTCTCACCTACACGCAGTATCTGGTCATGCTGGTCCTTTGGGAACGCGGCCGCCTGTCGGTGAAGGAACTCGGCGAGGCGCTTGCCCTCGACAGCGGCACGCTGACCCCGCTGCTCAAGCGGCTGGAACAGGCCGGCCATGTCCGCCGCGCGCGCGATCGGCGCGACGAGCGGCGGGTACTGGTGGAACCGACACCTTCAGGCCTTGCCTTGCGCGAGGAGGCGGCCGGCATTCCAGCGCGCATTTTCGCCGCCTGCAACGGGTCGGGCGTTGCCCTCGACCGGTTCAAGGCGGATCTGGAAGCCCTCAGGTCCGCGCTGACGACGAGCGGGGAAGAGCCCGCCTGATCCGCTCCGGCAACCGCTGCACAAGCGGCACCAGCGCAAGCGCGAGCCCGCAGCCGAATACCCACCAGGCCGGCCGCACGGAAAAGCGGAAGTCGAGATTGGCGGCCAGCACCCGCTCCGCCGGGATCCCCGTTGCCAGCGCATACCAGAGATACTCGATCCCCGCCGTGGCAAGGCCCGCCAGAACCGCGATCGCCGCGACAACAAGCGGCGAGGCAAGCGCCAGACCCCGCTTCTGCGCGACCCGGTACGCCATCAGCGCCACGTAGAACCCCGCCATCAGCGTTGCCTCGGTGACATCCGCCTTCGATTGCAGGAAGAAATGCACCGTGGCGAGAAGCGCCAGGCCATAAGTGATCCCGTGCAGCCGATGCCAGTTCCGCCCCATGGCGCGGATGGCCCCGTCGGTCGAGGTGAGGCCGAGGGCGACAAGCCCCAGGAGCGCCACGAAGCCGATGGTCAGGTAGACGCGCAGCACGATCTCGAGTGCCACTTTGGCAAGGTCGAACGCCTGGTCGGCCGCATAGAACCCGAGATGCAGCAAGGCATAGGCGAGCGCCGCGAGGCCGAGCATCCGGCGGATGCCGATCAGGCGGTTCCAGCCCGCGACCCGGCGCAGCGGCGTCACCAGCAGCGACAGAAAGAGAAAACGGATCGCCCAGGTGCCGCTCTCGTGCAGCAGCACCGTCACGGGCTTCGCCCCAAGCGTATCGAGAAGAAACCCGCCGCCCAGCCAGAAACCGGGCGCCATGACGGCAACGAAGACCGCCAGCCCGAGCGGCGAGAAGCGGCCGTTGCGTTCCCGCCAGGGGATATGGGCCTTGTATTGTCTCGCCTGGAATCCGGATGCCTGCATCTGCCTGTCCATTCGCTTCTCGTCCGCGCATGTGGCGGGCGCCTGTCACCGGACAGATAGTCTTTCGCGAGCTGCAGGTCGCAGCACACCTGTTCAAGCCTTGGTGAGGCGAACGTGCGCGTGGCCGGCTGCCCTTCCGCTTCTCGCCCCGCACAGGCGGGCAAACGGCGCGGCCCAAAGAAAAAGCCGGCGAAACCGCCGGCCTTTTTGTCTCGCTCCAGGGTGTTACGCCCAGGGACGGCTTTCCGCCGTGACTTTCTCGAAACGGTCGATCGACGGGGCCTTTTCCATGGTCAGGCCGATATCGTCGAGGCCGTTCAGCAGGCAGTGCTTGCGGAACGGATCGATGTCGAAGGTGATCGTGCCGCCATCGGGTCCGCGGATTTCCTGGGCCTCGAGATCGACCGTCAGCGTCGCGTTGGCGCCACGCCGCGCGTCGTCCATCAGCTTCTCCAGGTTGTCCTCGGAAACGACGATCGGCAGGATGCCGTTCTTGAAGCAGTTATTGTAGAAAATGTCGGCGAAGCTCGTCGAGATGACACAGCGGACGCCGAAGTCGAGCAAGGCCCAGGGCGCATGCTCGCGGCTCGAGCCGCAGCCGAAATTGTCGCCGGCCACGAGAATGCTGGCACCCTTGTAGGCCGGCTGGTTGAGCACGAAATCCGGGTTCTCCGACCCGTCGTCATTGGTGCGCATCTCGTGGAAAAGGGCCGAGCCGAGGCCCGTGCGCTTGATCGTCTTCAGGAACTGCTTGGGGATGATCATGTCCGTGTCGATATTGATGATCGGCAGCGGTGCGGCGACACCCGTCAGCTTGTCGAATTTTTCCATGGTCTCTTCGGTCTCCTGCGAAAACGGGCGCGATCAGGCGGCGAGGCTGGTGGCAGCGTCGACGCCGATCATCAGGTTGAGATTCTGCACGGCGGCGCCGGACGCGCCCTTGCCGAGATTGTCGTAGACGGCCATCAGCACCACCTGGGCGCGCGCGTCGCTGCCGAAGACATGCAGGCGCATGTGATTGCTGCCGTTGAAGGTCTCCGGGTCGAGATCCGGCGCCTTGTCGGCGCCCGACAGCGGCGCCACGTCGACGAAGGAGCCCGAAAGCGAGCGGAAGTGCTCGTCGAGGACCGCATGGATCTCGGCGCTGGCGGGAACCCGGGCGAGCCCCTCGAGCCGGAGCGGCACCGCCGTCACCATGCCTTGCGCGAAATTGCCCACCGCCGGCACGAAAATCGGCGTCGAGGCAAGCCCCGCATAGCGGGTCATCTCCGGCAGGTGCTTGTGGTTGAGCGTGAGCGCATAAGGCAGGAAGGGCGGCTTCTGCGCGCCGGCCGCCTCATAGGTCTCGATCATCTGCCGGCCGCCGCCGGAATAGCCGGAAATGGCGTTTACCGTCACCGAATAGTCCGCCGGCAGCAGGCCGGCATCGATCAGCGGACGCAAAACCGCGATCACCCCTTGCGGATAGCAGCCGGGATTGGCGACGCGTTTCGAGGCGGCGATCGCCGCGCCCTGCGCGGCCGTCATCTCGGCAAAGCCGTAGTCCCAGCCCTCGGCGACGCGATGCGCGGTGGAGGCGTCGATCACCCGTGTCGTGCCGTTCTCGATCAGCGCCACGCTCTCGCGCGCCGCATCGTCCGGCAGGCACAGGATCGCGACGTCGGCGCTGTTGAGCAGCTCGGCGCGCGCGCCAAGGTCCTTGCGCCGCTCGGGCGCGATCGACAGGAGTTCGATGTCGCGACGACGGGCGAGGCGCTCGCGGATCTGCAGACCCGTCGTGCCGGCTTCGCCGTCGATGAACACTTTCGCGACCATGGCTCCAACTCCAGATAGGATGACGGCCGGGGAAATCCCCCGGCAAGGGGGGCTTTCTACACCACGTCAGGCCCTCTTGTCATGCCCCTCGGGAGGGCGGCGCGGGCCGCTCAGCGCGCCATCGCGTGATATTCGGGATTGGGGCGCATGTCGGTCGCCGCCGCCACCCGGTTCGACATGTTGAAGAAGGCCGCGACCGAGGCAATGTCCCAGATGTCGCGATCCGTGAACCCGGCATCGCGCAGTCCCTGCCGGTCGGCCTCGACGATCTCCTGCGGTGCCTCCGTCAGCTTGACGGAAAAGTCGAGCATCGCCCGGTGGCGGTCCGACAGGTCGGCGACGCGGTAGTTCATCACCATCAGCTCGCCGAGCTCGGGATCGCCGGAAATCTGGCGCACGGCCGCGCCATGGGCGGTCAGGCAGTAATAGCAGCGGTTCACCGCCGACACCGCCACCGCGATCATCTCGCGCTCCAGCTTGGAAAGCCCGCTGTCGGCCAGCATCAGGTCGTTGTACATCTGCGTGAAGGCGGACAGCTTCGCCTCGTTGAAGGCATAGGCGGACAGCACGTTCGGCACCATGCCGAGCTTTTCCCGACACTTGTCGAAATAGGCGAGCGTGGCATCGCCAAGCGGCGTCTCGTCCGCGATGTCGAGCGCAATCGGCCGTTTCGTATCGCTCATGTCATGCTCCTCCCTTAAGGGTTGCCGGCGCGCATCACTCCCGCACGGACCAACCCGAATACCGTGTATCCCGCCTCGGAAATGATTCCATCCCGTGCCATCTCGCTCTAGCATGCCGTGTTACCGGCGGCGACCGCGAGACGGTTCGCGGGAAAAAAGCGCGGCGAAGACAACGGAACCGGGCGGATGCGCTTGAGAACGATCGCGTATCGACAGACCCGGATGATGGGGGACAAATGCCCGAAGCACGTGAGCACGCAAAAGCCCGACTGATCGAAACGGTGGTCGCGGGGCTCGAGCCCGACATCGGCGCCTTCGCGCGAGACCTGTTCGCCCGTGGCGCGGCGGAAGACATTGTCAGCTATACGGAAGCCGACCTCGCCGCGATCGCGCGCACCGCCTGGTCGGAAATGGCGAACCATCCGCTCGGCACGCACCGGGTCCACATCTACAATCCGCAACCGACGGGCGAGGGCAGCCGCGCCGATGACGTCACGGTCGTCGAGATCGTCAACGACAACATGCCCTTCCTGGTCGATTCCGTGATGGGCGAGCTGCAGGCGAGCGGCTTCGAGGCCCGTCTGGTGCTGCACCCGATCCTGGCCGTCGAGCGCGACGAGGCCGGCAAGCTCACGACCTTCCACGGCACCAGCAAGGCGCGCGAGGCCGGCATCCGCCGCGAGAGCCTCATCCACATCCACGTGGCGCGCATCGACACCAGCCTCGAGCGCGAGCAGCTGGCCGAGCGGCTTGAGCTGGTGATGAAGGATGTCGGCTCGGCCGTGCGCGACTGGGAGCCGATGCGCGACCGCCTCGCCGCCGCCATCGGCACCTACAAGGACACGCCGCCGCCGGTGCCGGTCGACGAACTCGGCGAGGCGATCCAGTTCCTGGAATGGATCGCCGCCGACAACTTCATCCTGCTCGGCATGCGCGAGTATTACTTCGAGGGCGGCGTCGCCAAGGGCGAGCTCTCGCACCGCAAGGGCACGGGCCTGGGCCTGCTCGCCGATCCGGACGTGCGGGTGCTGCGCCGGGGCTCGGAATTCGTGGTGATCACGCCGGAAATCCGCGAGTTCCTGATGAAGCCGGAGCCGCTGATCGTCTCCAAGGCCAACGTCAAGAGCCGCGTCCACCGCCGCGTCCACATGGACTATGTCGGCATCAAGCTGTTCGACGACAATGGCGAGCTGGCCGGCGAGCTGCGCGTTGTCGGCCTGCTGACGGCAACCGCCTACACCCTGTCGACACGCAGCATCCCCTTCCTGCGGCGCAAGGTCGACAGCGTACTGGCCCGCGCCGGCTACGATCCCGAGAGCCATTCCGGCCGGGCGCTGACCAACGTGCTGGAGAGCTATCCGCGCGACGAGCTGTTCCAGATCGATCCGGACCTGCTCTACCATTTCTCCACCGCGATCCTGCAGCTCGACGAACGTCCGCGCATCCGCGTGCTTGCCCGCCGCGACCGCTTCGACCGCTTCGTCTCGATCCTGTGCTACGTGCCGCGCGACCGTTACACGACCGAGGTGCGCCTGAGGATCGGCGCCTATCTGGCCAAGGTCTATGACGGCCGCCTGTCGGCCTGGTACGTGTCCTATCCGGAAGGACCGCTCGCCCGCGTTCATTTCATCGTCGGTCGCGACCAGGGCGAGACGCCCGATCCGGCGCAGGAAGACCTGGAACAGTCCGTCGCCGGCATCGTGCGCACCTGGGCCGACGGCCTGCGCGAGGCGCTGCGCGCCGCCTATGGCGGCAACAAGGCGCTGGAGCAGGCGACCCGCTATGGCGACGCCTTCCAGGCCGGCTACCGCGAGGTCTATGCCGGCGAGACCGCGCTGGAGGATATCCGCATCGTCGAGAAGCTCGACGACAGCGCCGACACCGCCCTCACCTTCTCCAGGCGCCAGCAGGACGCGCCCAACCGCGTCGTTCTCAAGGTCTATCACCATCTGGTGCCGATCCCGTTGTCCGCCCGCGTTCCGATCCTGGAGAACATGGGCTTCCGGGTGATCAACGAGCGCACCTACCGCATCACTCCGGCCGACCGGCCGCTCGCCTATCTGCACGAACTGTCGCTGGAGCCGGCCGGCGCCAACGATATCGACCTGACGGACGACCTGAAGGGCCGGCTGGAGAGCCTGTTCCTGGCGATCTGGCGCGGCCGCGCCGAGTCCGACGGCTACAACGCCCTGGTGCTCAACGCGGGCCTTGCCTGGCGCGACATCGCCATGCTCAGGGCCCTGTCGCGCTACCTGCGCCAGGCCGGCATCCGCTTTTCCGAGGACTACATGTGGCGGACGCTCAACCGCTACAGCGACATCGCCGCCAAGCTCGTCGAGCTTTTCCACCTGCGCTTCGACCCTTCGCTGGAAGGGGCCGACCGCTCGCTCGGCGCGGCCCGCGTCGAGCAGGAGATCTCCGACGCGCTCGACCACGTCGACAGCCTCGACGACGACCGCATCCTGCGCCGCTTCGGCAACATCATCGCGGCGATGCTGAGGACCAATTTCTTCCAGCTCGACGCCCATGGCCTGCCCAAGCAGACCTTCGCCTTCAAGCTCGACCCGCACCGCGTGGAAGAGCTGCCGCTGCCCCGTCCCTTCCGCGAGATCTTCGTCTACAGCCCGCGGGTCGAGGGCGTGCACCTGCGCTTCGGCAAGGTCGCGCGCGGCGGGCTGCGCTGGTCGGACCGTGCCCAGGACTTCCGCACCGAGGTGCTGGGCCTGGTCAAGGCCCAGCAGGTGAAGAACGCCGTCATCGTGCCGGTCGGCGCCAAGGGCGGCTTCGTGCCCAAGCACCTGCCGGCCGGCGGCAGCCGGGACGAAATCTTCGCGGAAGGCACGAAGGCCTACAAGATCTTCATCTCCTCGCTGCTCGACGTCACCGACAACCTGTCCGGCGACGACGTCTGGCCGCCCGAACGGGTCGTGCGCCACGACGATGACGATCCCTATCTGGTCGTCGCCGCCGACAAGGGCACCGCGACCTTCTCCGACACCGCCAACGGCATTTCCGAAAGCCGCAACTTCTGGCTCGGCGATGCCTTCGCCTCCGGCGGCTCCGCCGGCTACGACCACAAGAAGATGGGCATCACCGCGCGTGGCGGCTGGGAGGCGGTCAAGCGCCACTTCCGCGAGATGAACCGCGACATCCAGAGCGAGCCGTTCACGGTCGCCGGCGTCGGCGACATGTCCGGCGACGTCTTCGGCAACGGCATGCTGCTGTCCAAGGCGATCCGCCTTGTTGCCGCCTTCGATCATCGCGACATCTTCATCGACCCGGATCCGGATCCGGAAACGACCTGGGAGGAGCGCAAGCGTGTCTTCGATCTCGGCCGCTCGTCCTGGAACGACTACAACACCGCACTGATCTCTGAAGGCGGCGGCATCTTCTCGCGCCAGTCCAAGTCGATCCCGCTGAGCCCGCAGATGCAGACCCTGCTCAACCTGACCAAGGCGAAAGCGACCCCCCAGGAGGTCATGAACGCCATCCTCAAGATGCAGGTCGACCTGCTGTGGTTCGGCGGCATCGGCACCTATATCCGCGCCGCCTCGGAAAGCGACGCCGATGTCGGCGACCGCGCCAATGACGCGATCCGCGTCACCGCAGGCGAGGTTGGCGCCAAGGTGATTGGCGAAGGCGCCAACCTGGGCATGACCCAGCTGGCGCGCATCGCCTTCAGCCGGCGCGGCGGCCGCAGCAACTCGGACGCCATCGACAATTCGGCAGGCGTCAACTCCTCCGACATGGAGGTCAACATCAAGATCGCGCTCGGCGCGGCCGTGCGCGGCAATCGCCTGTCGCTCGCCGACCGCAACATCCTGCTTGCCGAGATGACCGACGAGGTCGCCGCTCTCGTCCTGCGAAACAACTACCTGCAGACGCTGTCAATCAGCCTGACCGAAGCGCGCGCCATGGAGGATTTCGGCTATCAGCGCCGCATGATGCGCCAGCTCGAGCAGGAAGGCCTGCTCGATCGCACAGTCGAGCAGCTGCCCGACGAGGCGGCGCTCGACGAACTGGCGGCGGCGGACACGGGTCTCACCCGTGCCGAGATCGGCGTGTTGCTCGCCTATGCCAAGATCACCCTGTTCGACCGGCTGCTCGGCAGCACGGTGCCCGACGACGCCTATCTGGCCCGGGAACTGTTTCGCTATTTCCCCGTGCAGATGCAGGAAGGCTATGCCGGGGAGATCGAAGGGCACCGGCTGCGGCGCGAGATCATCTCGACCATGCTCGCCAACTCGATGATCAACCGCGGCGGCCCGACCTTCCTGACCCGCATCGCCGATCAGACCGGCGCCGATCCCGCCCAGATCGCCCAGGCCTTCGCCGCCGTGCGCGATGCCTACGGGCTGACCGCCCTCAACAGCGAGATCGACGCGCTCGATACGCGGATTGACGGCCAGTTGCAGCTCGCCCTCTACCGTGCCGTGCAGGACCTCGTGCTCGAACAGACCGTCTGGTTCCTGCGCAACGTCACCTTCGAGACCGGCCTGGAGGCCGTTATCGCGCGGTTCGGCGCCGGCATCGACACACTTGCCCCCGCGCTGCCCAATCTCGTCCAGCCTTCGCTCAAGGCGGAGATCGAGGCCGAGGCCACCCGCCTTTGCGAGGCGGATGCACCCGAACCACTGGCCGCGCGCATCGCCCGGCTGCCCGTGGAGGCCGAGCTGCCCGACATCATCCTGATTGCCGAGCAGACGGACCGCGACCTTGCCGAGGTGGCCGAGGTGTTCTTCAAGGTCGCCGGCCATTTCCGGCTCGGTGCGATGGACGCCAAGGCCCGCGGCCTGCGCATCTCGGACTATTACGACGGTCTGGCGCTCGACCGCGCCAGGGCAACGCTGGCCGGCGCCCATCGCGATGTCACCGCCGAGGCGCTGGCTGCGGGCGGCTTCGACGCCTGGCTGTCGGCCAACGAGACGCGGGTCGGCCGCACGGCACGCGCCGCCGGCGAGATCCTCGAGGGTGACCTGTCCGTGTCGAAGTTCTCCGTCGCGGCCGGCCTCCTCGCCGAACTCGCGCGATGAACGACAC
Organism: Stappia sp. MMSF_3263; assembly: GCF_030733745.1. Taxonomy (GTDB): domain Bacteria; phylum Pseudomonadota; class Alphaproteobacteria; order Rhizobiales; family Stappiaceae; genus Stappia. The sequence continues at coordinate 12,918 of NZ_JASHIK010000024.1, forward strand.
GGTGGCCGCCGCAAGGCGGACAGGACAGGATGACGGCGCCGGGCAACCGGCGCCGGTCAGGGGCCGCGCGGTCGCAAGCTGGCTGTTCTTCGACTGGGCCGCCCAGCCCTTCTTCACGCTGGTGACGACCTTCGTCTTCGCCCCCTATTTCGCCTCGGCGCTGGCCGCAACACCCGCCGAAGGACAGGCGCTGTGGGGCTATGCGACGGCCGCCGCCGGCCTCGCCATCGCCCTGCTGGCTCCCGTCCTGGGGGCAATCGCCGACCGCACCGGCGCGCGCAAACCCTGGATCGCCGCCTTCTCGCTGCCGCTTCTGGCCGGTTCCGCCGTCCTCTGGCTCGCCGTTCCCGGCGAACCCTGGAGCATCGCCATCGCGCTTGCCGGTTTCGCCCTCGCCACGCTCGGCGTCGAGTTCGCCACCGTCTTCACCAACGCGATGATGCCGGACCTGGTACCCCGCGCGCGCCTCGGCCGCCTGTCGGGCAACGGCTGGGCGCTCGGCTACGCCGGCGGGCTTGTCTCGCTGGTCATTGCCCTCGGCCTGATGGCGGCCAGCCCGGCCACCGGGCTCACGCTTCTGGGCCTCGAACCCGTCTTCGGCCTCGATCCCGCGACACGGGCCGGCGACCGGGCCTCCGGGCCCTTTTCCGCGCTCTGGTATCTCGTCTTCGTGCTGCCGCTGTTCTTCTTCGTGCCGGACGTGCCGCGCCGGGCCGTCCCTCTCGCCGGGGCGGTTCGCCAGGGCCTGCGCGACCTTGCCGCCACCCTTCGCCAGGCGCGGGCCAACCGGCAGGTGATGACTTTCCTGATCGCCAACATGGTCTACAAGGACGGCCTTGTGGCGCTCTTCGCCTTTGGCGGCATCTATGCCGGCGGCGTGCTCGGCTGGTCGTCGATCGAGATCGGCATCTTCGGCATCCTGCTCACCGTCACCGGCACGTTCGGCGCGGTCGTCGGCGGGCGGCTCGACGACCGGCTGGGGCCGAAACCGGTGATCTCCGGCGCCCTCGTCGTGTTGATCCTGTGCGGCCTAGGTCTTGTCTCCGTCGACCGCGACACGGTGTTCTTCGTCATCGACGTGGCGCCGCCGGCCGCTGGTGCGGGGCTGTTCTCGACCCTGCCAGAACAGGTGTTCCTGGTCCTCGGTGGCTTTCTCGGCGCCGCCGCCGGACCCCTGCAGGCGGCCTCGCGCACCCTGCTCGTGCACCTGTCGCCGCCGGCCGGGCTGACCCAGTATTTCGGCCTTTTCGCCCTCTCGGGAAAGGTGACGAGCTTCCTCGCGCCGCTGAGCGTCGGCCTCGTCACCGCCGCCACCGCCAGCCAGGCGGCAGGAATGGCGGTGATCCTTGTCTTCTTCTCTGCCGGCCTGATGCTGCTCTCCCGCGTCGACGGCACCCGCATCCGCCCCTGAAACGCGAAACGGGCGGGGTTTCCCCCGCCCGTGCGAATGTCATGATGCGGCAACGCGCCGAAGGCGTCAGGCGCTCTGCTTGGTCGAGGCGCGCTCGGCCCGCTTGCGGTCGTTCGGATCGAGCAGCGCCTTGCGCAGGCGGATGTTCTTCGGCGTCACCTCGACCAGCTCGTCGTCGTTGATGTAGGAGAGCGCGGCCTCCAGCGACAGCCGGATCGGCGTCGTCAGGCGCACCGCCTCGTCCTTGCCGGACGCGCGCACGTTGGTGAGCTGCTTGCCCTTCAGCACGTTGACCTCGAGGTCGTTGCCGCGCATGTGCTCGCCGATCAGCATGCCGCGATAGACCTTGACGCCCGGATCGATCAGCATCGGACCCCGGTCTTCCAGGTTGAACAGCGCGTAGGCTGCCGCCTCGCCGTCGCCATTGGAGATCAGCACGCCGGTGTGGCGGCCCGGGATCTCACCCTTGTAGGGCGCATAGGCATGGAACAGGCGGTTGAAGATCGCCGTGCCGCGCGTGTCCGACAAGAGCTCCGACTGGTAGCCGATGAGCCCGCGCGTCGGCGCGTGGAAAACGAGCCGCGTGCGGCCGGCACCCGACGGGCGCATCTCCAGAAGGTCGGCCTTCCGCTCGGAAAGCTTCTGCACGACGATGCCGGAATGCTCCTCGTCGACGTCGATGATGACTTCCTCGATCGGCTCCAGCCGCTCGCCGTTTTCGCCGGTCTGGAAGACGACGCGCGGACGGCCGACGCACAGCTCGAAACCCTCGCGGCGCATGTTCTCGATCAGGATGGCAAGCTGCAGCTCTCCGCGGCCCGCCACGACGAAGGCATCGGCCTCGGCGCTGTCCTCGATCTGCAGCGCGACATTGCCCTCGGCCTCGTCCATCAGCCGCTTGCGGATGACGCGCGACTGCACCTTGTCGCCTTCCGTGCCCGCGAGCGGCCCGTCATTGACCCGGAACGTCATCGACAGGGTCGGCGGATCGATCGGCTGGGCCGGCAGCGCATCCGGCACTTCGGGGGAGCAGATCGTGTCGGAAACGGTCGCCTCGGACAGGCCGGCGATGGAGATGATGTCGCCCGCCACGGCCTTGTCGATCGGCTGGCGCTCGAGCCCGCGGAAGGCGAGCACCTTGGAGATGCGGCCGGTCTCGACCACCTTGCCGTCACGCGACAGGGCCTTGACTGCCATGTTCGGCACCGCTTCGCCCGAAACGATGCGCCCGGTGAGAATGCGGCCGAGGAACGGATTGGCCTGGACCGTCGTCGCCAGCATGCGGAACGCGCCCGGCTCCGCCTCCGGTGCACGCACATGGGCGCGCACCAGTTCGAACAGCGGGTCCATGGAGTCCTGCGGGCCGGACGGATCGGAGGCCATCCAGCCCTGCTTGGCCGAACCGTAGAGAACCGGGAAGTCGAGCTGCTCCTCGTTGGCGTCGAGTGCGGCGAACAGGTCGAACACCTCGTCGAGCACTTCCTCGGCGCGCTGGTCGGGCTTGTCGATCTTGTTGATCGCCACGATCGGGCGCAGGCCGAGCTTCAGCGCCTTGCCGAGCACGAACTTGGTCTGCGGCATCGGGCCTTCCGCCGCGTCGACCAGCAGCACGACGCCATCGACCATGTGCAGGATGCGCTCCACCTCGCCGCCGAAATCGGCGTGGCCGGGCGTGTCGACGATGTTGATCCGCGTGTCGCCGTGGTTCAGCGAGGTGACCTTGGCGAGGATGGTGATGCCGCGCTCGCGCTCCAGGTCGTTGGAATCCATCATCCGCTCTTCCGTGCGCTGGTTGTCGCGGAAGGAGCCTGACTGCTTCAGGAGCACGTCGATCAGCGTCGTCTTGCCATGATCGACGTGGGCAATAATGGCGATATTACGCAGGTCCATGTGTAAGGTGCTCCGGAAATGAGAACGCGGGCCCCTCGGACCCGCGCATTTTCGCGCCCTCTATAAACCCCGGACCCGATTCTTGCAACGCAGCAAACGCAGGTCAGCCTTGACATGCGGGCGGGGCAGGCGCATTTGATAAGGATACCATATTATATGGAAGACTTATGGATACCGATCTCCCCACGCGGCCGCTCGGCTTTCTGGTCGGCGATATCGCGCGTCTGCTGCGCCGCCGCTTCGAGCGGGCGCTTGCCGCCGCCGACACCGGGCTGACCGCCGCCGAAGCCCGCGCGCTCGCCTTCATCGAGCACTATCCCGACCAACGCCAGGGCGCGCTCGCCGAACGCCTCGGCGTCGAACCGATGACGCTGTGCGGGTTTCTCGACCGTCTCGAGACCGCCGGCCTGATCGAGCGACGCCCGGATCCCAGCGACCGCCGCGCCAAGCTGGTGGCGTTGTCGCCGACCGCCCAGCCGGTTCTCGAGCGCATCCATGACGAGGCAATCGCCATCCGCCGCGCCGCCCTGCAGGGGATGAACCGGGCGGAGATGGAGGCCGCCTACGGCCTGCTCGAGCGCATGCGCGCCAATCTGGGCCTGCCGGCGGAGGCAGAGCGATGACCGACACGACCGCCGGCACGGCATCCCCCGTCCAGTCCTCTGCGTCTCAAGAACAGTCCGCATCGGACACCGCACGCACCATGACCTCCTCGCCCGCCTCCGCATCCGCCATGACGCTCGCAGCCGGCGGCACGCCGCCCGCGGCGTCCAATCCGATGAGCGAACTGCGCACCGCCGCCCTTGGCGCCGCGCTCGTTGCGATCGGACCGATCACCATGGCGCTCTACACGCCCGCCATGCCGGTCCTGGCGGATGTCTTCGGCACCTCGCAATCGATGGTGAAGCTGACGCTGACCGCCTATTTCGCCGGTTTCGCGCTGACCCAGCTTGTCTGCGGCCCGCTCACCGACGCATTCGGCCGACGGCCGGTGACGATCGCCTTCCTGGTGCTCTATCTGGCCTCGACCGTCGTCGCCACCTATGCCCCCACCATCGAGTGGATGCTGGTCGCACGCACCCTGCAAGGGATCGGCGCCTCCGTCGGCGTCGCCGTGTCGCGCGCCATCGTCCGTGACCAGTTCACCGGCCAGACCTCGGCGCGGATCATGAACACCATCGCCATGATGCTGGCCATCGGCCCAGCGATCGCCCCCACCATCGGCGGCGTGACGCTGGAGCTGTTCGGCTGGCGCGAAATCTTCTGGGCGATGCTGGTCTACGGCCTTGTCCTGTCGGTTGCCATGGTGATCGGCCTGAAGGAGACGAACGCCTATATCGACCGCGCCAATCTGCGCCCGCGCACGCTGCTGAGGAACTATGCCACCCTGCTCGCCGATCCGCGCTACATGCAGCCCAGCCTGCTTGTGGGCCTCGGCATCGGCACCATCTACACGCTCGCCTCGGTGCTGCCTTTCGTGCTCATCGACCGGGTCGGCCTGACGGCGACCCAGTTCGGCTTCGGCATGATGATCCAGTCCGGCTCCTTCATTTCCGGCACCATCGTCACCGGACAGATGATGCGCCGCATGGACGCCGAACGCCTGCTCCCCTTCGGCATGGGCGGCATGGTCGTTGCCGGCCTTGCCATGCTGTGCGCGCTCTCCCTGTTTCCGCCGAGCTTCCTCGGCACCATGCTGCCCGTCGGCATTTTCGCCTTCAGTCTCGCCCTATCGCTGCCGGCCGTCTCGACCGCCGCCCTTCAGGGCTTTCCCCGCATGGCCGGCGCGGCCTCGGCGATGATGGGCTTCCTGCAGTTCGGGGCGGGCCTGCTCGGCAGTCTCGTGATCGCGGCGATCGGCGATCCGCTCACCGGCATCGTCCTGGTACCGCCCGCGATGCTGTTCTCCGGCGTCGGGGCCTATCTCTGGCTCGGCCGGATCAACGCCCGCCGGGCAGGCGCCTCCGGCGTCGCCTGAGACATGGACGGGGTCGTGTTTCTGCCTTGACGCGGCGGCGGGAACGTCGCAAGACCCGGCATACGGACAACCCGGGCCGATCGAGCCCGGGAACCGGATTCCAGCGCCGGGGCAAGCGCATGACTTCATCCAGCACGAACGACGCCGGGCCGCACAAGCCCGAAGGAGAACCGGGCGCGCGTCCGGCCGGCACTCCGGCGCATCTTGCATGGCATGGCGGCGCAGTGCCGCTCGACCGGCCGCGCGTCATGGGCATTCTCAACGTCACCCCGGACTCCTTTTCGGACGGCGGCCGCTTCATGGCCCGCGAGGACGCGCTCGCCAGCGCTCGCAAGATGATCGCCCACGGCGTCGACGTCATCGACGTCGGTGCCGAAAGCACCCGCCCCGACGCGGTCCCCGTGGAGTTAGACGAGGAATGGCGCCGGCTCGAGCCGGCGATCGGCGAACTCGTCGCCCTTGGCGCCCCTGTTTCCATCGACACCTACAAGGCGGAGATCGCCGCGCGTGCCTGCGCGGCCGGCGCCGTCATCGTCAATGATGTCTGGGGCCTGCAGAAGGACCCTGCCATGGCCGACACGGTGGCCGCGGCCGGCGCCGCGGTGATCATGATGCACAACCGCAAGGGCGCCGATCCCAACATCGACATTCTCGCCGAGATCGACCGCTCCTTCGAGCGCTCGATGGAACTTGCCGCGCGCGCCGGCATTCCTCCCGAACGGCAGATGCTCGACCCGGGCATCGGCTTCGGCAAGACGCTCGACCAGAACTACATGGTCATCAACCGGCTCGACCATTTCGCCCGCCACGGCTTGCCGCTGCTTGTCGGCGCCTCGCGCAAGCGGCTGATCGGCGCCGTTCTCGACGTCGACACGGACGACCGGCTGTATGGTTCGCTCGCCTTGCACACGATCGCATTTGTAAAGGGAGCGGCCATGGTCCGCGTGCACAATGTCCAGCCGCATGTCGATGCCGCGCGCATCGCCCATGCCACCTTGCGCGAGCATGTCGGATGACCGAAACCGGGAACGGAGAGCTCGTCCGCGCCGCCCTGGGCCTCGGCTCGAACATCGGCGACACCCGCGCCCATCTCGATGCCGCGCTGGCCGCGCTCGCCGCAACGCCCGGCATCGTCGTCGTCGCCCGCTCGTCCGATTACCGCACCCCGCCCTGGGGGCCGGTGCCGCAGGACGACTACCGCAATGCCTGCGTGGTCATCGAGACCCGGCTTTCGCCCCGGGCCCTGCTCGACCGCTGCCTTGCGGTGGAACGCGAGCTCGGCCGCGTCCGCGACATCCGCTGGGGACCGCGCGTCATCGACATCGACGTGCTGGTCTATGGCAAGGAGACGGTCGAGGAGGAGGGGCTGACGATCCCCCATCCGCGCATGGGCGAGCGCGCCTTCGTGCTCGTGCCGCTGGCCGAGATCTGGCCAAGCGCACCGCTCGGCGACGGGCGCACGGCAAGCCAGGCGCTGGCCACCTGTCCGGGACAGGACGAGATCCGCGAGATCTGAGCCGGCTGCCGCCGCTCAGTCCGCGCCCGACTTGGCCGCGTCGCGGCCGAAATTCGGACTGTCGGTGTCCTGCCCCGCCTCGACGATCGAACGGCGAATGCCGCGCGTGCGGGTGAAGAGCTCGAACAGCGCCTCGCCGTCGCCCCAACGCACCGCCCGCTGCAGGGCGGCGAGGTCCTCGGAAAACCGGGCCAGCATTTCCAGGATCGCGTCCTTGTTGTGCAGGCACACGTCCCGCCACATGGTCGGATCGGAAGCGGCAAGGCGCGTGAAATCGCGGAAGCCGGAAGCCGAATACTTGATCACCTCGGACTTGGTCACCGTCTCCAGGTCGTCGGCCGTGCCGACGATGTTGTAGGCGATGATATGCGGCAGGTGCGAGACGATGGCCAACACCAGGTCGTGATGTTCTGCATCCATCGTGTCGACCATCGACCCGCAGGCGGTCCAGAAGGCGGTCAGCCGGTCAAGCGCCTGCGGATCGGTGTCCGGCTGTGGCGTCAGGATGCACCAGCGATTTTGGAACAGCTCCGCAAAGCCCGCATCGGGACCGGATTCCTCCGTGCCCGCGATCGGGTGTCCGGGAATGAAATGCGCGTGGGCGGGCAGGTGGGGCGCCATCTGGCGCACGACCGAGGCCTTGGTCGACCCCACATCGGTGACGATGGCGCCCGGCGTCAGCACCGGCGCGATCCATTTCGCCACGGCCTCGCTGGCTCCCACCGGAACGCAGAGAATGACCAGGTCGGCGCCGCTCGCCGCATCGGCTGCATCGAGGTGATAGCTGTCGCCCAGGCCGAGTTCCTCCGCCCGCCGCAGGGTCTGCGCCGAGCGGGAGGAAATGGCGATTTCCCCGACAAGCCCCTTGCGCCGCGCCACATGGGCGAGGGAGGAGCCGATCAGGCCGATGCCGATCAGGGCGAGACGACGAAACTTCGGTTCGGGCATGAAACAGGCTTGCTGTTGCGGGCGGCGCAACGCTGAGGCCGCCCGTCAGGTCTGGCAATCAGGCCGCGAGGAATTCCTTCAGCACGGCAACGACCTCGCGATTGGCTTCTTCCGAGCCGATCGACATGCGCAGGGCGTCCGGCAGCCCGTAGGCGTTCACCGCGCGCAGCACGCATCCCCGATCGCTCAGATAGCCGTCGGCATCGGCGGCCGTCTTGCCCGGCACTTGCGGGAAATGCACCAGCACGAAATTGCCCACGCTCGGCGTCACGGTCAGGCCCAGCGCCTCGAGCTCGCGCGTCACCCAGGGCAGCCAGGTCTCGTTGTGCGCCACCGCCGTTTCCAGAAAGGCGCGGTCGCGCACGGCGGCAATGCCTGCGGCCTGGGCCGCCGCCGAGACATTGAACGGCCCGCGGATCCGGTTCAGCGCGTCGATGACATGCGCCGGCCCGTAGCCCCAGCCGATGCGCAGCGCGGCAAGCCCGTAGATCTTGGAGAAGGTACGCGTCATCAGCACGTTCTCGGCCGTCGCGGCCAGTTCCACGCCGGCCTCGTAGTCGTTGCGACGCACATATTCGGCATAGGCCGCATCGAGCACCAGCAGCACATGCGGCGGCAGGCCCGCATGCAGCCGGCGGATCTCGTCAAAGGAGATGTAGGTGCCGGTCGGATTGTTCGGATTGGCGAGGAAGACCACCTTGGTGCGCGGCGTGACGCGCTCCAGCAGGGCATCGACATCGGTGGTCAGGTCGCGCTCGGGCGCGATCACCGGCGTGCCGCCGGCGGCCAGCACCGCGATCTTGTAGACGAGGAAACCGTGCTCGGTGAACAGCCCCTCGTCGCCCGGCCCGATATAGGCCCGCGCCACCAGTTCCAGGATCTCGTCCGAGCCGTTGCCGCAGATCATCCGCTCGGCATTGAGGCCGTAGACGTCGGCAATCGCCTCGCGCAGGGCCGCCGATCCGCCGTCGGGATAGAGCTCCAGATGCCCGCTGCACGCGCCGTAAGCCTCGATCGCGCGGGGGCTCGCCCCCAGCGGCGTCTCGTTGGAAGACAGCTTGTGCAGCTTGCCCCCGCCGGTCGACTTGGTCCGACCGGGCACATAGGGGGCAATGTCGAGGACGCCGGGACGGGGAACGGGACGGCTCTCGGCAGACTGGAGCATCGATGAACTCTCTGGTTGCATGTTCTTTTCCACTTCCCGGAAAAGACGTATTGTCCATTGGGCCGCCAAGCGCGGGCTGCAGCCCGGAAAACCGGACAATAGACGCGTCGCGCACCCGCGCCTACTCATAGGCAGAGCGGAATGGGAAGGCAAAAGAAAACATTGACGGCGCCCGGACGGGCTCCTACCTCTCGTTGGCTCCGAAGCCCGACACCGGCCCTCGGCCGGCGACCGCGGGCGATGGCGGGACGGGACCGCGCGGTCAGGAGGAAACCCGGCGCATCATGACGAACGAGACGACCGTCGACCCGGGCGCGGGCACGAGCGAGCCGCTTTCCGCGCCGGCCAACGAGGCCGACACCCCGTCCAGCAAGGTCGAGCGGTTCGGTGGCGACAAGGCCCTGCAGCTCGATTGCGGCACCCTGCTCGATCCCTGGCAGATCGCTTACGAGACCTATGGCACGCTCAATGCCGAGCGCAGCAACGCGGTGCTTGTGTGCCACGCCCTGACCGGCGACCAGTATGTCGCCTCCCCCAATCCGCTGACAGGCAAGCCCGGTTGGTGGTCGATGCTGGTCGGCCCCGGCCGGCCGGTCGATACGGATCGCTATTTCGTCATCTGCGCCAATGTGCTCGGCGGCTGTCTCGGCACCACCGGGCCGGCCTCGACCAATCCGCAGACCGGCCGCCGATGGGGCCTCGACCTGCCGCTGGTCACCATCCGCGACATGGTCCGCGCCCAGGCGGTGCTGCTCGACCATCTCGGCATCGAGACGCTGTTCGCCGTCGTCGGCGGCTCGATGGGCGGCATGCAGGTGCTGCAATGGGCGGTGAGCTATCCCGAGCGGGTGTTCTCGGCCCTGCCGATTGCCGCCGCCGCGCGCCATTCCTCGCAGAACATCGCCTTCCACGAGGTCGGGCGCCAGGCGGTGATGGCCGATCCGAACTGGTGCGGCGGGCGCTATTTCGAGCGCGGCGTGCGCCCCTCCAAGGGGCTCGCGGTGGCACGCATGGCCGCCCATATCACCTATCTGTCGGACCCGGCGCTGCACCGCAAGTTCGGTCGCAACCTGCAGGACCGCGATGCCATCACCTTCGGCTTCGACGCGGACTTCCAGATCGAGAGCTATCTGCGCCATCAGGGCATGACCTTCGTCGACCGCTTCGATCCCAACTCCTATCTCTATGTCACCCGGGCTATGGACTACTTCGACCTCGGCGCCGACTATGGCGGATCGCTCGCCCGGGCCTTCCTGCATTCGCCGACCCGGTTCTGCGTGATGTCCTTCACCTCCGACTGGCTGTTCCCCACGGCCGAGAGCAAGGCGGTGGTGCGCGCGCTGAACGCGGCCGCCGCCAACGTCTCCTTCGTCGAGGTGGAGAGCGACCGGGGCCATGACGCCTTCCTGCTCGACGAGCCGGAAATGTTCCGCACCGTGACCGGCTTCCTGACCGGCGCGGCGCATGCGCGCGGCATCGCCCCGCCGCCGGCGGGAGGCCTCGCATGAACCTGCAACCTGCTCCCTCGGGAACCGTGCGCGGCGATCACCGCCTCGTCGCCGATCTCGTCACGCCCCGCGCCCGCGTCCTCGACATCGGCTGCGGCGACGGCGAACTGCTGGACCTTCTGGTGCGCGAGAAGCAGGTGGACGGGCGCGGCATCGAACTGTCGCAGGCCGGCGTCAACGCCTGCGTCGCAAGGGGCCTGTCCGTGGTCCAGGGCGATGCCGACCGCGATCTGTCCGACTATCCGGACGATGCCTTCGATTTCGTCATTCTCAGCCAGACGCTGCAGGCAACCTATGCCCCGCGCCAGGTCTTGCAGGAGCTGCTGCGCATCGGCTCCAACGTGATCGTCTCGTTCCCGAATTTCGGCTTCTGGCGCAACCGCTTGCAGCTCATGTTCAAGGGCAGCATGCCGGTCACGGACTACCTGCCCTACTCATGGTACGACACGCCGAACATCCATTTCTGCACGATCCGCGACTTCGTCTCGATGTGCGACGAGGTCGATGCCCGCATGGTCCGCTCGATGGCGCTGAACGCGCGCGGCGAGCCGGTCGGCTTCACCGCGCCGTGGTGGGTGTGGAACCTGATCGGCGAACAGGCGCTGTTCCTGCTGAAACGCTCCTGAAAGCGGAGGGGTCAAAGACCCGAGCCGGCCCGCCGGATCACCCGGCTCCTGTTCAATCCCGGGGCCGCTCCCTCGGGCACGAACATCGGCCGCAGCGCCTTGATCAGGCGCTTCTCGCCCGCGGGCACGCCGCGAAACACCTGCTTTTCCGCCTCGATGACAAGAAGCCCCGCGAAGGCCGGCCAGGCCCGCCGGCCGATCCGCTCCCAGGCCGGGGCACCGCGCAGCAACAGCCGCGAGCGCGTCGGCGGCAGGCACAGCGCCTCGTCGCTCGCCGTCAGCCGGAACTGGCAGGCCCTGAGCAGCCCCTCGATCTGGCCGCGCGAGAACGGCCGGCCATAGCCGAAGGGGGACAGTTCCGAGCGGGCCCACAATCCGCGCCGGTTCGCCACCACGACGATCATCCGCCCGCCGGGGACAAGCACGCGCCAGACCTCGCGCAGCAGGGCCTCCGCATCGCCGCAATGGTCGAGGCAGTGGACGATCAGGGCATTGTCGAAAACATGGTCGGGAAACGGCAGGTCGGTCTCTTCCACCAGCGTCGCCGAATTGCGCCCCCCGCGCGGCCAGGCAACGACGCCCTGGGCCGCCGGCATCGCCGCGACGGAGCGCTCCACCTCTTCCAGATAGGGCCGCATGTAGGGCGCGGCATAGCCGACGCCGAGCAGCCGGCGCCCGGTCAATTCCGGCCAGCGGGCGCGGATCCGCGCGCCGACCAGCACCCGCAGCATGCGGCCCAGAGGCAGGTCGTAGAAGGTGCGCTGATGTTGGACGTCGAGATACATGAAGATCCGCTGCGACCGCCCCGACGGGGTTTGCGGATCAATTGAACCCGCTGCGCGGGCGAGATGCAACAGGCACGCGCGCAAGGCCCGCGCAGGCGCGCGTTTGCGGATCGTCCACACGGAATCAATTTCGACAAGTTCTGCGCAGAATCTGCGCGATATTGTCGAATTTCTGATCGAAATTGTCGCATGCATTATCGGGATTCAAGGGTCGGGAGCGGCATGCTCGATCAAGAGCGTCAGCGCCCGTTTCAGCACCTCGGCCTCGCCCGGACCGATCGCCTCCAGCAACCGCGCCTGATGCCGCTCGGCGGCGGCGATCAGCCCGTCCACCTCCGCCTCCCCCGTTTCCGTCAGCCGCACCCAGACCCGGCGGCGGTCGTCGCCATCGGTCTGGCGCGACAGCAATCCCCGGATGACCAGCTTGTCGACCATCTTGGAGATCGCCGGCTGGTTGGCAAGGCAGCTCCTGGCCAGGTCGCCGACCGTCAGCCCGGCCGTCCCCTTCAGCGAGGCGAGGATGCGCCACACCGTGACGGGAACGCCCCGGGCGCGGACCTCCTCGTGGAACTCGGCGCTGGCAACGCTCGAGGCCCGGGCCAGCAGGTAGAGCAAATAGGTGTCGACGAACCGCGTCTCGCCCGCAGCGCCCGCATCCACAGGCGCCCCCTGTCCCGGCGCCCCGCTCATCGCGGCACGGGCAGGTAGTCCGGCGTCGCGTAGCGGCCGGAATGATAGATCAGCGGTTCCTTGTCGGAATGGTCGAAGGCCTCGACCCGGCCCAGGAAGACCAGATGGTCGCCCCCTTCCATCCTCGTGTCGTTCATGCATTCGAAGACGGCGGTGACGCCATCGAGAACCGGCACCCCGCACCGGCCGGCCCGCCAGGAAACGCCGGCGAAGCGGTCGGCGACGGGCCGGGCGAAGCGATCGGACAGCGCCTGCTGGTCGGAGGCCAGGATGTTGACCGCATAATGCCGGGCCGCCTCGAACACCGGCCGGTTCTGCGAGCGCAGCGAAAGGCTCCACAACACCATCGGCGGATCGAGCGAGACCGAATTGAAGGAATTGGCGGTGAGCCCGACCGGACGTCCCGCCGCGTCCAGCGTCGTGACGATGGTGACGCCGGTGACGAAACGCCCCAGCGCGTTCCTGAAGCTGCGGTGATCGCTCATCATGGCTCGTCCTCGCGTTAGGGCTCCGGCCGGATGCCGGCAATCAAGTTCATGCCTAAAAATATTCCTTTTCATATAATAACGAAATTGCTACGCTCCTCCAAGTTCTTTTCGCTTGCTGCGAAAAACCGGCTTCGGGCGCAACATTCGCCTGCCGGGCGCGATCCGGCAGGCAACAGGACGGACCCGGAAGGGTCCAGGCCGACACGGGATCAGGAGGGATCGCATGCTCGCCGACAGGATCGAGGGAAAATGGATCGACGCCTTCGCGGAGGTCTTTTCCATGTGCAAGGTGACGCCGGGCGAAACCGTCGCGATCCTCTCCGAAACCCAGTCCCGTCCGCTCAATGTCCATATCGCCGAGCTCGCCCTGCTGCGCCTTGGCGCCAGGGCATTCCACGTGGTGGTGCCGACGCCCCGCCAGGACGCGCCGGTGCCGGTGCGCTCCACCGGGGCCAGTGCCGCGCTGACCGGCCAGGACGCGGCGATCGCGGCGCTGGCCGCCAGCGGCCTGGTTGTCGACCTGACGGTTGAAGGCCTGCTGCACGCCCCCGAGCTGCCGCGCGTCATCGGCAATGGCGCGCGCGTGCTGATGATTTCCAACGAGCACCCGGATGCGCTCGAACGGCTGCTGCCGGTCGAGCGCGACAAGACCCGGGTGCGGGACGCGGTCGCACGGATCCGCGCCGCCAGTGAGATGACGGTGACTTCCGCCGCCGGCACCGACCTGACGGTCGCGATGGCCGGCGCCTCCACCGTCGGCGTCTGGGGCTGGTGCGACCGGCCCGGCTCGGTCGCCCACTGGCCCGCCGGTCTCGTCGTCTCCTTCCCCGCCGCCCACAGCGTAAACGGCACGCTCGTGCTCGATGCCGGCGACATCAACCTGACCTTCAAGCGCTATCTCGAGCGCCCGGTGCGCCTGACCATCGTCGACGACTACGTGACGGAGATCGGGGGCGAGGGAACCGACGCCGAACTGACCCGGCGCTACCTTGCCGCCTGGGGCGAGCGCGAGGCCTATGCGGTCGCCCATGTCGGCTTCGGCATGAACCAGGCCGCGCGCTACGAGGCACTGGCCATGTATGACCAGCGCGAGACCAACGGCACGGAAGTAAGGGCCTATTCCGGCAATTTCCTCTTCTCCACCGGCGCCAACGAATTCGCCGGCCGCTTCACCAAGGGCCATTTCGACATACCCGTACGCGGCTGTACCATCGCGCTCGACGGCGAGCCCGTGGTGGTCGACGGCGAACTGATCGAGGCGCTGCGATGAGCCGGCCCGGGCACATCCGCAAGACCGGCGGTCCTCGCGCGCTTCTCCTGCTGCACGGCATCGGCGCCGGCGCGGAAATGTTCGCTCCCTTGATCGACGCGCTCGGCCGCGACCATGACGTCATCGGCTGGAACCTGCCCGGCTATGGCGGAACGGAACTTCTCGCGCCGATGACCTTCCCCGGTCTTTCGGCGGCGCTCCTTGCCTTTCTCGACGGACTCGGGCTGGAAAAGGTCGACCTGCTCGGCCATTCCATCGGCGGCATGCTGGCGCAGGACTTCATCGCCCGCCATCCGGAGCGCGTGCGCACCCTGGTGCTGTCCGCCACAACCGCCGCCTTCGGCAGCCGCGACGGCGAATTCCAGAAGCGCTTCGTCGCCGAGCGACTGGCCCCGCTCGATGCCGGGCGCACCGTGCCCGAGCTTGCCCGCGAATTCGTCCCCGACCTGGTCGGCTCGGCCACCGCCCCGAATGCCGTTCCCGCCGCCATCGCCGCGATGAGCGAGGTGCCCGAGGCAACCTATCGCGAGGCGATCCGCTGCCTGGCCACGTTCGACGCCCGCGAGACGCTTGGCCAGATCGCCGTGCCGACATTGCTGGTCGCCGGCGAGGAGGACCGCAACGCGCCCGCCCCCACCATGCGCCGGATGGCGGAAAAGATCGCCGGGGCGCGCCTCGTCGAGCTGGCCGGCATCGGCCATCTGGCGCCGCTCGAATGCGCCGACGCCTACACGGCCGAGATCAGGGCCTTTCTTCAGGAAACCGGAGACGCGAACGCGTCCGAAAGGGGAGCCGACCGATGACCATCGCCGCACTGGACAAGCCCGACCCCGACGGGCTCGATGCCGACCGCCCGATCTTCGATCCGGCCGCATTTCGCCTGACCGATCAGGAAGCGGAGCTGACCGCGCTGGCCCGCCAGGTGGCGAAGTCGCGCTTCGCGCCCCGCGCCGAGGCGATCGACCGCGACGCGGTGTTCCCCACGCAGAACTACCGCGACATGCACGAGGCCGGCCTGCTCGGCATCTGCGTGCCCAGGGAAGATGGCGGCCACGGCGCGTCGTTCCGCGCCTACATGATGACGGCGGCCGAGATCGGCCGCTATTGCGGCGCCACCGCCCTGACCTGGAACATGCATGTGTGTTCCTGCCTGTGGACCGGCGCGCTGACCGACGACCTGGACATGAGCGGGGACGACCGGAAAATTCATCTGGAGCGCCGCTCGAAGCACTATCAGCGCATCCTCAAGGACGGCGCGATCTACTCGCAGCCCTTCTCCGAAGGCGGCGCGGCGGCGGCCGGCGCGGCGCCGTTCTCGACCGCGGCGCGCAAGGTCGACGGCGGCTGGCTGATCAACGGCAAGAAGATCTTCGCCTCGCTCTCCGGCCATGCCGACTATTACGGCATCCTGTGCGGCGAGATGAAAGAGGGGGAGCGGCCCTCGCGCCGGGACACGATGTATATCGCCGTGCCGGCAACGGCCGAGGGCGTCGAGGTCGTCGGCCCCTGGGACCCGCTCGGCATGCGCGGCACGGTCTCGCGCACGCTGCTGTTCAAGGATGTCTTCGTTCCCGACGACGAGGAACTGATGCCGCGCGGCGTCTACTACCAGGCCGCCAGCCGCTGGCCGCACATGTTCATGACCCTGTCGCCGACCTATATGGGCATCGCCCAGGCCGCCTTCGACTTCACGGTGAAATACCTGCGCGGCGAATGGCCCGGCCTGCCGCCGGTCAAGCGCCGCATGTTCCCGACCAAGCAGATGGGCGTTGCCCAGATGCACCTGATGCTGGAACAGACAAAGGCGCTGTGGTTCCAGGCGATCACCGAGGCCGGCCCCGACCCCACGCGCGAGCAGATGCTGCGTGCCTGGGCGGCGCACTACACGGTGATGGAAAACGCCAACGAGATCTGCCAGCTTGCCATCCGCACCTGCGGCGGCCAGTCGATGCTGAAATCGCTGCCGCTGGAGCGACTGTTCCGCGACAGCCGTTGCGGCGCGCTGATGTTGCCCTGGACAGCCGAGATCTGTCTCGACAGGATCGGCCGGGAGAGCCTCTACCTGCCCGGAGAGACGGACGAGTGACGTCGATCGACCATTGGATCGAGGCGCATGCGCGCTTCACGCCGAACAGGCCGGCGCTGGTCTTCGAAGGCGCGACACTGACCTATGGCGACATGGCCGGCGCGATCGGCCGGGTCGCCGCATGGCTGAGGCACACGCGCGGCATCGGCCATGGCGAGCGGATCGCGTATCTGGGCCTGAATGCGCCGGACCAGCTGCTGCTGCTCTTCGCCGCCGCCCGGATCGGCGCGGTTCTGGTGCCGCTCAACTGGCGCCTTGCCCCGCCGGAACTCGCCCATGCGGTCACCGACAGCGGCGCGTCGCTGATCGTCCACCAGCCGGCCTTCGCCGCCACGTTGTCGGCAATGGGCGCAATCGAAGCGATGCCGCCGGCCCATCTCGCCGACCCCGCGACCGGCGGGCTCGCCGCAAGCACCGCCGACAGGCTCCCGGTCGCTGCCGGGGCCGCCGGCGGCGGCTGCGCGAGCGATCCGCTGCTGATCGTCTACACCTCCGGCACGACGGGCCTGCCGAAAGGCGCGGTGCTGACGCAAAAGGCGCTCGAGACCAATGCGCTCAACGCGGTGCACATGCAGGAGATCGCCGCCACCGACACGATCCTGACGGTGCTGCCGATGTTCCATGTCGGCGGGCTCAACATCCAGACGACGCCTGCGCTCTATACCGGAGCCCGCGTCATCCTGCATGACCGCTTCACGCCCGCGGCAACGCTGGCCGCGATCCGCGACGAACGACCCGACCTCACCGTGCTGGTGCCCGCCACCCTGTCGGCGATGATCGCCCACCCCGACTGGGAGAGGACCGACCTGTCGTCCCTGCGCGCCGTGGCGACCGGCTCCTCCGACGTGCCGCACATGCTGATGCGCGCCTTCATCCGCCGCGGCGTGCCGGTCCTCCAGATCTATGGCGCGACCGAGACAGGCCCCGTCGCCATCTACCAGCGGCGCGGCGACAGCGAGGAGGAGTTCGGCGCGATCGGCCGTGCCGGCCTGCACACGCGCGCCCGCATCATGGTCGGCGACCGCCGGGCGGAGCCGGGAGAGATCGGCGAGATCGAGCTCAGGGGCGGCAACATCACGACAGGCTACTGGAACAGGCCCGAGGCCGATGCCGGCACCTTCCAGGACGGCTGGTTCCGCACCGGCGACCTGGCGCTGGCCGACGAGGCCGGCGTCTTCTGGTTCAAGGACCGGCTGAAGAACGTCATCATTTCCGGCGGCGAGAACATCTATCCGGCCGAGCTGGAGCGGGTGCTGGGCGAGATCTCGGGCCTGAAGGAGGCCGCCGTCGTCGGCGTCGCCGACCTGCGCTGGGGCGAGAGCCCGGTCGCGGTGGTGGTGCCGCAGGAACAGGGGAAAATCAGCGCGGAAACGGTGCTGAAAGGCTTCGACGGACATCTGGCGCGCTACAAGCACCCGAAATCCGTCGTATTCGTGGAGGCCTTGCCGCGCAACGCGCTCGGCAAGATCCAACTGGATAAGGTCAGGAAAATGGCTGAGGATGCCCTCGGCAAGGATAGTAAAAAACAACGAGCCTGACCGAACCGAACCAGAAGACAGAGGGGACTAGCATGCGCAAATTCATCGGGATGCTGACCGCCGTCGCGGCGCTGGGACTTGCCGGCGCCGCATCCGCAGAGACCACGCTTCGGGTCTCCAACTGGCTGCCGCCCTCCCATCCGATCGTCAAGGACATCCTCGTGCCCTGGGGCGAACAGGTGGCCACGGCAACCGACGGCCGTGTCAAGGTCGAGATCATGGCCTCGCCGATCGGCAAGCCGCCGGCGCAGTTCGACCTCGTCCGCTCCGGCGCGGCCGATGTCGGCTATGGCGTGCATGGCTACACCCCCGGCCGCTTCAAGCTGACGCCGCTGGTCGAGGGGCCGTTCCTGTCCGACAGCGCAGAAGCCTTGTCCGTCGCCTACTGGAAGGTACAGGACGCGATGCTCGGCAAGGCCAACGAGCATGACGGCGTCAAGCTCCTGACCGTCTTCACCCACGGCCCCGGCATGATCTACACGACGGACAAGAAGGTCGCGACGGTTGACGACCTTTCGGGTCTGAAGATGCGCATCGGCGGCGGCATCGTCGCCGAGATCGCCTCGCGCCTCGGCATGGTCGGCGTCCAGGCGCCCTCGCCGCAGGTCTACGAGATCCTCTCCAACGGGGTTGCCGACGGCATCCTGTTCCCGGCGGAATCCGTGCCCTTCTTCCGCATCGACGAGGTCATCCGCAACGGCGTCTCCGTGCCCGGCGGGCTCTACAACACCTCCTTCTTCGTCGTCATGAACCAGGCCAGCTGGGACAAGCTTTCCGACGCCGACAAGGCGGCGATCGACGGGGTCTCCGGCGAGGCGATGGCCCGCATGGCCGGCAAGGCATGGGACGCGGCGGACGCGGCCGGCACCAAGGTGATGACCGACAAGGGCGTCGCCCTCACGCAGGCCGACGCGGCGATGACCGCGGCGATCACCGAGAAGCTCGCCGGCGTCGAGAACGGCTTCCTCGAGGCTGCCACGGCCGGCGGCATCGACGGCAAGGCCGCGATGGACATGCTCAAGGCCGAGATCGCCGCGGCGAAATGAGCCGGGAGACCCCCGACAGCGCCACGGCCGGGCGGGAGGCCTCCCTCCCCGCCCGGCTGCTTGGTGCGGGAACGCGCGCGTTGCAACTGGTGGCAGCCGTCCTGCTGCTGGTGATGATGGCGGTGACCTTCGTCGACGTCATCGGCCGCTACCTGTTCAACGCCCCGCTCCCCGGCGCCTTCGAGCTGACCGAGGTGCTGCTGGCGCTCATCGTCTTTGTCGGCCTGCCGATCGTCACAGCGCGGCGCGAGCACGTCACGGTCGATCTTCTGACCGGCAAGCTGCCGGACGGGGCGCGGGCGGCGCTGGCCTGGCTGGCGACGCTGGCGACCGGCGCGGTGCTGGCGCTGCTGGCCTGGCGACTGGCCTTGAGCGCCCGCGACTTCTCCGCCTATGGCGATGCCACGGTCTATCTCGGCATTCCGCTCGGGCCGGTGGCCGGCATCATGGCCGGCCTCACCGCGCTCGCGGCGCTGGCCGCCGCCATGCTTCTGGTCCGGCGACGCTAGCACCGGCCCGGACCGGCCCCGTTCAACGCATGCGTTCCGGGGGGCGGCATCGCCCCCTTCTCCCACACCTCGCGCGACCGGAACTTGCAAGACCATGGAAACCTGGCTTCCCGGCCTCGTCATACTCGTCGTCGTCATGTTCGCCGGCGTGCCGATCGCCGTCGCCATGGCCGCCGTCGGCGGTCTCGGCCTGACCATGATCCTCGGCTTCACCCCCGCCATGGCGATCGTCGGCCAGACCACGTTCGACACCGGCCTGTCCTATTCGCTCTCCGTGGTGCCGCTGTTCGTCCTGATGGGCAACCTTGTCACCCGGGCGGGCCTTTCCGACGAGCTCTACGCCGCCTGCCATGCCTGGCTCGGCCACCGCAGGGGCGGGCTCGCCATGGCCACCGCCGTCGCCTGCGGTGGATTTTCCGCCGTTTGCGGCTCCTCGCTGGCCACCGCCGCGACGATGGGCAAGGTCGCGCTGCCGCAGATGCGCCGCTACAAGTATGACGACGGGCTGGCCAGCGGCGTCATCGCCGCCGGCGGCACGCTGGGAATTCTCATTCCGCCCTCCGTCATCCTGGTGCTCTACGGCGTCACCGCCCAGCAGGACATCGCCAGGCTGTTCATCGCCGGCATCGTGCCCGGCATTCTCGGCATTCTCGGCTACATGGCCGCCGTGCGCCTCGTATGCTGGTACCGCCCGCAGGCCGGCCCGCCGGCCGAACGCCTGCCCTATCGCGAGCGTTTCCGCGCGCTCTCCGGCGTCGCCGGCATCACCGCGCTCTTCGTCCTCGTCATCGGCGGCATCTATGCCGGCATCTTCACCGCGACGGAGGCGGCCGGCATCGGCGCCAGCGGCGCCTTCGTCATCGCCCTTTTCCGACGCAGGTTGACCTGGGCGACCCTGCTGGAGACGCTTTCCGACACGGCCGCCACGACGACGATGATGTTCATGGTGCTGATCGGCGCGCTGATCTTCTCCAATTTCGTCAACATCGCCGGCCTGCCCGCCGCCCTGTCCGGCATGGCCAATGCCTCCGACCTGCCGGCCTGGGCCATCCTGCTCGCCGTGCTCGGCGTCTATCTCTGCCTCGGCATGGTGCTGGAAAGCCTGTCCATGGTGCTCCTCACCGTGCCGATCTTCGCCCCGATGATGGCAGCCCTCGGCTACGACCTCGTCTGGTTCGGCATCGTCGTCGTGGTGGTGACCGAAATCAGCCTGATCACCCCGCCCGTCGGCCTCAACGTCTTCGTGCTGAAGACGGTGATGCCGGACGTTCCGCTCGGCCGGATCTTCCGCGGCATCGTGCCCTTCATCCTCGCCGACATCGTCCGCCTGGCGGTGATCGTCGCCTTCCCGGCGCTGGTCCTCGCCCTGCCGAACCTGATGCGCTGAAGCGGCCCGCGCGGCGATTCCGGTCTTGACCCGGGCCGTCATTGCGCGCAAATGAAAGGAAACGGGCACTCTCCGCACCCTTTCCGGGCGCGGGCACGATGCTTGTGTCCGTTTCGGAGAAAGGGCCGGCCCGCCCGCCAGTGTCGGACGGGGCAGAACGGCCGGAAGCTGGAGCCCATGCAGGTCGCCACGGCAACATCCCCGATGACTGTTCGCACCGCGACGGCGACCCGCCGCCGCGCGCGCCGCTGGCGGCGCGTCGAGATCTGCGACCGCCACCGGCTTCCCGCGCGCTTCCATGCCCGCTTCGCCGCCGTCTACGGCCTCGCGCGCGCCTAGCCGCACGCCCGCATCCGACCGTTTCGCCGCCCGACCGCTTCAGCGCCACGGCGGCATCCGGGGCCAAGGCTCCAGCAAGCCCCCCGACACGTCCTTCAGGAGAGACAGATGAGCAGCCCGCGCAGCCTTTACGACAAGATCTGGGACGACCATGTGGTCGAGACGCAGGAGGACGGCACCTCGCTGCTCTATATCGACCGCCACCTCGTCCATGAGGTGACGAGCCCGCAGGCCTTCGAGGGCCTGCGCATGACCGGTCGCCAGGTGCGCCAGCCCGGCAAGACGCTCGCCGTCGTCGACCACAACGTGCCGACCACGGACCGCAGCCACGGCATCGACGACCCGGAATCGGCCCTGCAGGTGAACACTCTGGCCAACAACGCGGCCGAGTTCGGCGTCGAGTATTACAGCGAGACCGACGCCCGCCAGGGCATCGTCCACATCGTCGGCCCCGAACAGGGCTTCACCCTGCCGGGCATGACCATCGTCTGCGGCGACAGCCACACCTCCACCCATGGCGCCTTCGGCGCGCTCGCCCACGGCATCGGCACCTCGGAGGTCGAGCACGTGCTCGCCACCCAGACGCTGATCCAGAAGAAGGCGAAGAACATGCGGGTGACGGTCGACGGCGTCCTGCCCGAGGGCGTCACGGCCAAGGACATCATCCTTGCCATCATCGGCGAGATCGGCACTGCCGGCGGCACCGGACATGTCATCGAATATGCCGGCGAGGCGATCCGCGCCCTGTCGATGGAAGGCCGCATGACCGTCTGCAACATGTCGATCGAGGGTGGCGCGCGCGCCGGCCTGATCGCGCCGGACGAGAAGACCTTCGCCTATATCAAGGACACCCCGAAGGCCCCCAAAGGCGCCGCCTGGGACCAGGCCGTCGCCTACTGGAAGACGCTGTTCACCGACGAGGGCGCGCATTTCGACAAGGAAATCCGCCTCGACGCGGCCAACCTGCCCCCGATCGTCACCTGGGGCTCGAGCCCGGAAGACGTCATCGCCGTCACCGGCCGCGTGCCCGATCCGGAAGAGATCGCCGACGAGAACCGCCGCGCCTCCAAGCGCCGCGCGCTGCAGTATATGGGCCTGACCGCCGGGACGCCGATCACCGAGATCGCCGTCGACCGCGTCTTCATCGGCTCCTGCACCAACGGGCGCATCGAGGACCTCCGCGCCGCCGCCGCCGTTATCGGCGGGCGCCAGGTCGCCGGCAGCGTCAGCGCCATGGTCGTGCCCGGCTCGGGCCTGGTCAAGGCGCAGGCGGAAGCCGAAGGTCTCGACAAGGTGTTCAAGGCAGCCGGCTTCGACTGGCGCGAGCCCGGCTGTTCGATGTGCCTTGCCATGAATGCCGACAAGCTGTCGCCGGGCGAGCGCTGTGCTTCCACCTCGAACCGCAATTTCGAGGGACGCCAGGGCTTCAAGGGCCGCACCCATCTCGTCTCCCCGGCCATGGCCGCGGCTGCCGCGATCGCCGGCCACTTCGTCGACATCCGCGAGTGGCCGAAGGCCTGAGCCGCGCCGCCCGCGGCCTCCGGCATGCTTTGAGCGAAGGGCGCGGCGCGAGCTGCGCCCTTTCCGCATGGCACGGCCGTTTCACGCCGTTTGCCGGGCTTCACAAGACTGTCACTGTCGCTCTACACTATCGCCGCGTCCGGATTGCCTGATCCAGGTGATTCCGGCGAACAGGCATGAGGAGCGAAGGTGTGAATGTCGCCATCTCTCCAGGTGCTCACCCGGCCCTGGTGCTTAACGCTGACTATCGACCGCTGGCCTACTACCCCCTGTCGCTATGGGCGTGGCAGGACGCCGTGAAGGCCGTTTTCCTCGACCGGGTCAACATCGTCTCCGAATACGACGTTACGGTCCGAAGTCCGAGCAGCGAGTTCCGTCTTCCCAGCGTCGTTTCGCTGAAAAGCTACATCAAGCCGAGCCGCCATCCCGCCTTCACCCGTTTCAACGTCTTCCTTCGCGACCGGTTCCAGTGCCAGTATTGCGGCTCCCGCGAGGAACTCACCTTCGACCATCTCGTCCCCCGCTCCCGCGGCGGGCAGACCACCTGGGACAACGTCATCACCGCCTGCTCGCCCTGCAACCTGCGCAAGGCCAACAAGGCGTGCTCCGACATCGGAATGTGGCCGATGCACATGCCCTTCCAGCCGTCGGTCCAGGACCTGCACAACAACGGCCGCATGTTCCCGCCAAACTACCTGCACGACAGCTGGCTCGACTTTCTCTACTGGGACACCGAGCTGGAGCCCTAGGGACAAGCTCCCCGGCTGCACCGCCCCTCCGCGTCACTTTCCCGGATCCCGTTTACGCTTTCTCAACCCAGTCGCCGAAAGGCCCGGATTTCCGCAATCGGTTTAACCAACCGGTTGTTTCTTGCTGCCATTTTCATCCCCGTCAGGACGTCGCCGGAAGCCGGCAGCGGGAGTGGGACGACAAATGAACGCGCGCGACATGCATTCGGCCTCAAAGCGGGCCTCACGCCTTTTCAACGCCTTCCGGCACGATCGCCGTGGCGCGATCCTGCCGTTTCTCGCGATCGTCATCATCGTTGTCATCGTCGCGGCCGGAGCTGGTCTCGATTTCGGCCGCGCCGTCAACCAGCGCCAGGCGATCTCGCGCGGTCTCGACGCGGCGATGCTTGCGGTGGCGCGCGAGCTTTCCGTCCGCAACATGTCGTCCAGCGAGATCAAGGCCTTTCTCGACAGCAACTACGAGGCCTATTTCGGTGCCAACTCGGAAGGCTCCGGCATCAAGGGCGCGACGATCGTCATCGACGAGCCCAAGATCGATACGGAGACGCGCAAGATCGAGGTCTCGGCAAGCTCACGGGTGCCGACCTATTTCATCCATCTCGCCGGTTTCGGTCCGGATGCGCTCAATGTCAGCGTCGACGCACAAGCGGTCTACCCCAAGAGCGTCGAGGCAACGCTCGTCCTCGACGTCACCGGCTCGATGGGCGGCAGCAAGATCCAGGCCCTGCGCAACGCCGCGGCAACCTTCGTCAACACACTGGTTCCCCCGGATGCGGTCGCGACCAACGAGAAGGTCAAGATCGCGGTCGTGCCCTATGCCTCCGGCGTCAATGTCGGCACGGCGCGGGCAACGCTTGCCACCAAGGGCGCCAATGCCAGCCGGACGTCCTACACGGATTGCGTCACCGAGCGCGACGGCGCGCAGGCCTATACAGATGCCAGCTATGTCACGGCTTCCATCGGTCCCGGCGCCCAGCAGGCCGGCTACAACAGCGGCTATTACAGGAGCGGCAACAACGTCTACAGCAGCAGCGGCTTCGTCTGTCCGAATGCCGAACTGGTGCCGCTGACGCTTGATCCGGGATCTTCTTCCAAGGCCGGCACGCCGCTCTACACGATCGCCAGGCTGTCGGCGAGCGGCAACACCGCCGGCCAGACCGGTGTCGCCTGGGGCTGGTACACGCTCTCGAATGCCTGGTCGGGCCTGTGGCCGGCGAACTCGAAGCCGGCGCCCTATACCGACGAGCGCGTGCTGAAATACATGCTGCTGATGACGGATGGCGACTTCAACACCTATTTCGACGGGCCGACCAAGGTCAGGGGCACGACCTACGACTGGATTGCCGAGTTGAACGGAACGGAGTCCACGAACCGGGCCATCAGCCTGTGCAGCGCCATCAAGAAGACCGGCATCAAGATCATCACCGTCGGCTTCCAGATCGGCAGCCTGGCCAATGCCAAGAAGGTGATGAGCCAGTGCGCCTCCTCGTCCGCGGATTATTATCTCGCAGAGGACGATGCGGAACTAAACGCGCGCTTCTCGGCCATCGCCAACCAGATCAAGACCACCTACCTGTCGCGTTGAGGCGGCCGTGTGACGACCCGCTGGCACCGGACGCCGCGTGGCGGGTGGGCACCTGCTTGAAAAGGTCTCGGCACCTACCTGCCGCGACCGTCCGCGCCGAAAACATCCGCCGGGGTTGCCAATGGACCCCCGGTCAAGCCGGGGGTGACGCCGGAGAGGGGGCAAGGGTCGACGATCGGCCGCCACCCCCACCCCAAGCAGTCCTCTCCAACAGCGAGACCGGCACTCAACCGCCAGCCCACCCTCGGGTCGTCACCCCCGCCGGGGCGAAGCGCAGAGCGGGGGCCCATTGGTTGCCAGAGAGGCGGCGATAAGATCGCGGTGGCAGCGTGACCGACCGGCGCGCAAGCGGCGGTGGCCGCATTCACCACCGATGGCGAAGGGCTCCGTGCCTGCCGCGACCGGCGGTACCTGTCACATCCATCGGGGTTGCCAATGGACCCCCGGTCAAGCCGGCGGTGACGCCGGAGAGGGGGGCAAGGCTGGTTGTGGCCGGCAGCACGGAGGGATGATGCCGGGGTCCGCGGAGCACCCTGCGCTTCTCTCCTGCCGGTGCAGGGAGGCGGCCCTCTGTGGTCGCTCCACCCTCAATCCGTCAACCTGAATTCAGCCGACCAACACTCGGCAGTTGCCCCACACACAGGGCGTCACCCCCGCCGGAGCGCAGCGCAGAGCGGGGGCCCATTGGCTTCCAGAGCGATGGCGACAGTGACGCATTCCGTTCCGCTGACGCCGCGTGGCGGGTGGGCATCTGCTTGAGAAGGTCTCGGCACCTGCCTGCCGCAACCGTCCGCGCCGAAACATCCATCGGGATTGCCGATGGATCCCCGCTCGGAGGCGGGGATGACCTCCGTGGGGAGGCAAGGCCGGCGCGACAGCCGCCCCGGGTGACGGCCCGCGAGCATGGTCCGTGCACGGCAGTCCTTCACCTTGCGCCTGGGCGCGCCCCTCCCCCAGTCAGGGAAGGAGCGCGCGTCGGCCGGTTCAGGCGCCGCGATTCTGACGGTTCTGGATCAGGTCGTCGACGACGGCCGGATCGGCGAGCGTCGAGGTGTCGCCCAGATTGTCGAAGCTGTCCTCGGCGATCTTGCGCAGGATGCGGCGCATGATCTTGCCCGAGCGGGTCTTCGGCAGGCCCGGCGCGAACTGGATCAGGTCCGGCGAGGCGATCGGACCGATCTCCTGACGCACCCAAGTGCGCAACTCCTTGGCCAGTTCCTCGCTCGGCTCCTCGCCCGCCATCAGCGTCACATAGACATAGATGCCCTGCCCCTTGAGGTCGTGCGGATAGCCGACCACGGCGGCCTCCGAGACCTTGGGATGGGCGACCAGCGCCGATTCCACCTCGGCCGTGCCCATGCGGTGGCCGGAAACGTTGAGGACATCGTCGACGCGGCCGGTGATCCAGTAATAGCCGTCCTCGTCGCGCCGGCAGCCGTCGCCGGTGAAATACATGCCCTTGTAGGTGGAGAAATAGGTCTGCACGAACCGCTCGTGATCGCCATAGACCGTGCGCATCTGCCCCGGCCAGCTGTCGGTGATCACCAGGTTGCCCTCGCCCGCCCCTTCAAGGATGGTGCCTTCGGCATCGACCAGCGCCGGCTGCACGCCGAAGAAGGGCCGCGTCGCCGATCCCGGCTTCAGCGCCGTCGCGCCGGGCAGCGGCGTGATCAGGATGCCGCCGGTCTCGGTCTGCCACCAGGTGTCGACGATCGGGCAGCGCTTGTCGCCGACCTGCTCGTGATACCAGATCCAGGCTTCCGGATTGATCGGCTCGCCAACCGATCCGAGGATCCTCAGAGAGGAGCGGTCGGTCGATTTCACATGCTCGGTGCCGGCCCCCATCAGCGAGCGGATCGCCGTCGGTGCGGTGTAGAAGATCGTCACCTTGTGCTTGTCGACGACTTCCCAGAACCGCGCCGGGGAGGGATAGGTCGGGATGCCCTCGAACATCAGCGTCGTGGCGCCGTTGGCGAGCGGTCCGTAGACGATATAGGAATGGCCCGTCACCCAGCCGACATCGGCGGTGCACCAGTAGATGTCCTCGTCCTTGCAGTCGAAGACATACTGATGCGTCATCGAGGCGTAGACCAGATAGCCCCCCGACGTGTGCAGCACGCCCTTGGGCTGGCCGGTGGAACCGGAGGTGTAGAGGATGAAGAGCGGGTCCTCCGCATTCACCTCGACCGGCTCGCAATGGGCCGCGGCCCCGGCCGCCGCCTCGTGATACCAAACGTCCCGGCCTTCCTTCATGGAGACCGAGCCACCGGTGCGGCGCACCACCAGCACCTTGTCGACGGCGAGTTTTTCCACCGCCTTGTCGACATTGGCCTTCAGCGGCACCTTGCGGCCGCCGCGCAGGCCCTCGTCGGCGGTGATCACCACCTTGCTGTCGCAGCCGGTGATGCGCTGCGCCAGGCTGTCGGGCGAAAAGCCGCCGAAGACGATGGAATGGACCGCCCCGAGCCGGGCGCAGGCGAGCATCGCATAGGCCGCTTCCGGGATCATCGGCAGGTACAGCGTCACCCGGTCGCCCTTGGCAACCCCGAGATCCTTGAGCACGTTGGCGAAGCGGTTCACCTCGTCATGGAGCTGGCGATAGGTGATGACCTTGTGCTCGGACGGGTCGTCGCCCTCCCAGATGATCGCCGGCTTGTCGCCGCGGTTCGCCACATGCCGGTCGACACAGTTGGCCGAGACGTTGAGCGTGCCGTCCTCGAACCATTTGATCGAGACATTGTGCGGATCGTAGGAGGTGTTCTTGACCCTGGAATAGGGCTTGATCCAGTCGATCCGCTTGCCATGCTCGCCCCAGAACGCGTCCGGATCCGAGACGGACGCCGCGTACATCTCCTGGTACTTGTCATTGTCGGCATAGGCGGCGGCGGCGACTTCCGCCGGGACCGGATAGAGACTTTCGGACATACGGACCCTCCCGAGGTGTTTTCCGGGCGCTGGCTGGCCATCCGCGCCCTGATGATCGCCGCGCATTATGAGGATCGCGGCCCGGGCCGTCCACTTCGCTGAAATCGTTCTTTCGTAGGCTCGCGGCAAACCGCGCGCGCCCCGGCGGAAGGCAGCAGGGCGCGCAGCCGATGACCTCAGCCGAACAGGCCGATCACGCAGCCCTGGACGACGAGCACGGCAAGCCAGTGGCCGCCGTCGATCACCGTCAGCGCCCAGGACTGGCCCTGGAAGCGATGGTTGACGATGAGGCTGGTGGCCAGAAAGCCGACCCAGACGAGCACCGCCGACAGGATGCCGTTGCCCAGCGTCACCGGACCGGCGTGATAGATGATCCCGGCAAAGACGAAGGCCATCACGAGCTGGCAGGCGAAGGCACCGGCGAAAAGCAGCGGGTTCGGTCGGACATCGTCTTCGCCGAGCCGGGCCGCGCGCATCCAGGCCTTGCCCAGGACCCCGTACCACAACGCCCCGACCGCGAAGGACGCAACGGCAGCGACCAGCACCGCCACCAGATTGATCCCGTCGAACATCATCCCCGACACCTCCCGTTGAAAAGCCTGTTCACGCGGTAGCTCACCCGCCCCTTCAGCCGAAGAGGATCCGCGTGGTGCCGCCCCCGAACGCGGCGACAAGGTCCTCCAGCACCTGTCGGCGCCCGGCAAGCAGATGCACCAGCGCCTCGCGCCCGCGCAGTTCGGCGCCCGACAGGGGTGGCCCGCGCCGCGTCCCGTAGCGGTCGACCTCGCCGATCCACAAGGTGCGCGGCGGGCCGGACGCGTCCTCGCCGCCCCGCCCGTCTTCCCCCTGTCCGTCCGCCTTGCCCCGGCGGCGGGTGCCCAGCTCGATCAGCACGACCGCATTGCGGAAATCCTCCAGCGTGTCGGCCGCAACAAGGGAAAACAGGTAACGGGCGCCCGAGGCGCCGGCCAGATAGCGGTAGCGGTCGCCAAGCCCGAGATCTTCCGCCGCCCGCGGCGCCTCGGCGGCATTGCTCCGCCCGGCCGCAGGCGCCCCGTCGGCAGGCAGACTGCCGGCGGGCAGACTGTCAGCGGGCGCCGGCATCCCCGCCGGGACTGGCAGGTCGGAGGAATGCAGCGCGTCGGCGGCGCGTAGCGCCCCGCCTTCGCCGGGAGCCTGCCGCACCGGTGAGGCCGGTTGTTTCATGCCGACAATCTAGAACGTATCGTGAACCCTCGCCAGTGCAAAAAATCGCAGGGCCGCCCCTGGCCGTCCCCGTCCGGCACGAAAAGGCCGCCGGCGGAACTCCGTCGGCGGCCTGTCGATCAGTGCAATCCTGCCCGCAGGGCGGATCAGGAGTTGACGAGGTTCCTCAGCACGTAGTGCAGGATGCCGCCGGCGCGGACATATTCCAGCTCGTCCTCGGTATCGATGCGGCAGAGCAGCTCGATGGTCTTCTTCGTGCCGTCGGCATATTCCACCTCGACATCGACCATCTGGCGCGGCTTCAGGTCGGTGACGCCCTTGATCGTCACCTTCTCGGTGCCGGCGATGTTGTGCGACTGCCAGCTTTCCCCGTCCTTGAAGGTGAAGGGCAGCACGCCCATGCCGACCAGGTTGGAGCGGTGGATGCGCTCGAAGGACTGCGCGATCACCGCGCGCACGCCCAGCAGGCGCGTGCCCTTCGCCGCCCAGTCGCGCGACGAACCGGTGCCGTATTCCTTGCCCGCGAAGATGACCAGCGGCGTGCCCGCCTCCTGGTACTCCATCGCCGCGTCATAGATCCACTTCTGCTCGCCGTCCTTCATGGTGACGCCGCCCTCGACGCCCGGCACCATCTGGTTCTTGATGCGGATATTGGCGAAGGTGCCGCGCATCATGACCTGGTGGTTGCCGCGCCTTGCGCCGTAGGAGTTGAAGTCCTTCCGCGCGACCTGGTGCTCCTGCAGGTAGGTGCCCGCCGGCGCCTCCGCCTTGATCGAACCGGCCGGGGAGATGTGGTCGGTGGTGATCGAATCCAGGAAGAGGCCCAGAACCGCGGCGCCCTCGATATCCTCGAGCGGCTTCGGCTCCATGGTCATGCCCTCGAAATAGGGCGGGTTCTGCACATAGGTCGAGCCGCCCGGCCAGCCGTAGGTCATGCCGCCCTCGACCTTGATCCCCTGCCAGTGCTCGTCGCCCTTGAAGACGTCGGAATAGCGGGTGCGGAACATCTCCTCGGTGATCGACGAGCGGATCAGGTCGGTGATCTCCTCGTTGGTCGGCCAGATGTCTTTGAGGTAGACCGGGTTGCCGTCCTGGTCCTCGCCAAGCGGGTCCTCGGCGACGTTGATGTGCATCGAACCGGCAAGCGCGTAGGCGACGACCAGCGGCGGCGAGGCGAGGTAGTTCGCCCGCACGTCCGGATTGACGCGGCCCTCGAAATTGCGGTTGCCAGACAGCACCGAACAGGCGACCAGGTCGTTGTCGTTGATGGTCTGGGAAATCGCCGGATCGAGCGGGCCGGAATTGCCGATACAGGTGGTGCAGCCATAGCCGGTCAGGTTGAAGCCCAGCGCGTCGAGGTCGCCCTGCACGCCGGCCTTCTCCAGATAGTCGGTGACCACCTGCGAGCCCGGAGCCAACGAGGTCTTCACCCACGGCTTGACCTTGAGGCCCTTCTTCAGCGCGTTGCGGGCGACGAGCCCCGCGCCGATCAGCACGCTCGGGTTCGAGGTGTTGGTACAGGACGTGATCGCGGCAATCACCACGTCGCCGTCGGCGAGACCGTGGTCGCGGCCATTGACGTCGTAGCGCTGGCGCGCCTTGTCGAGGACGCCGGTGGCGCCTTCACCGACGAAACGCGATTCGCCGCGCGATTCCGGCGTCGCCGCCGGGTCCTTGCCGCCGCCCTTGATCTCCTTCAGTGCCTCGGCGAACTTCACGGCCGCCTCGTCCAGCGCGACGCGGTCCTGCGGACGCTTGGGGCCGGCAAGCGAGGGAACGACGGTGGAGATGTCGAGCTCGAGCGTGTCGGTGAACACCGGCTCCTCGCCGCCCGAGCGATACATGCCCTGTGCCTTGGAGTAAGCCTCGACCAGCGCCACCCGCTCCGGATCGCGGCCGGTGGAGCGCAGGTATTCGAGCGTGTCGCCATCGACCGGGAAGAAGCCACAGGTGGCGCCGTATTCCGGCGCCATGTTGGCGATCGTCGCCGCGTCTTCCAGGCTCAGGTTGTCGAGACCGGGGCCGAAGAACTCGACGAACTTGCCGACCACGCCCTTCTTGCGCAGCATCTCGACGACGCGCAGCACCAGGTCGGTGGCGGTGATGCCCTCGTTCAGCTCGCCGGTCAGCTTGAAGCCGACGACCTCGGGAATGAGCATGGAGATCGGCTGGCCGAGCATCGCGGCCTCCGCCTCGATGCCGCCGACGCCCCAGCCCAGGACGGCAAGGCCGTTGACCATGGTCGTGTGGCTGTCGGTGCCCACCAGCGTGTCGGGATAGGCGACCGTCTCGCCGTCCTCGTCCTTGGTCCACACGGTCTGGGCGAGATATTCCAGGTTGACCTGGTGGCAGATGCCGGTTCCCGGCGGCACGGCGCGGAAATTGTCGAAGGCGGACTGGCCCCAGCGCAGGAACTCGTAACGCTCGCCGTTGCGCTCGTATTCAAGCTCGACATTGCGCTTGAACGCGGCCGCGGTGCCGAAATAGTCGACCATCACCGAGTGATCGATGACCAGGTCGACCGGCACCAGCGGGTTGACCTTCTTCGGGTCGCCGCCAAGCTTGACGGCGGCATCGCGCATGGCGGCGAGGTCGACCACGGCCGGGACGCCGGTGAAGTCCTGCATCAGCACGCGCGCCGGGCGGTAGGAGATCTCGTGGCTGGACTTGCGGGTCTTCAGCCATTCGGCACAGGCAAGGATGTCCTGCTTGGTGACCGTCCGCCCGTCCTCGAATCGCAGCAGGTTCTCCAGCACGACCTTGAGCGAGTAGGGCAGCCTGGAAACGCCTTCCAGCCCGTTCTTCTCCGCCTCGGGGATGGAGAAATAGGTATAGGTCTTGTCCCCGACCTGAAGCGTCTTCCTGGCCTTGAAACTGTCGAGCGATTTGGTCACGGCTGGCGGTCCCCTTAGTTGTCTCGGGCGCGGCTGACCCCATGGCCGCGTCGCGCCCAACGAATGCGTTCGCCCGCCTTACGGTCGTCGTCTTGGAAAACGCCGCAAGCCGGGCTCGCCGTCTCGCGCGCGCGGACTTGGGCATCCGAGCACGGGTCGGCGCCCGTATAGCGAATTTCAGCGCCGGGGGCCAGCGGATAGCGCCACGACGGGCATTCGCAATAAGGTTAGGCCGCCTCGTGGGGAAATCCAGGGCCGGCCGCGGCGCTTTGCGCCTTGATCGGCCTGCATCCCCATGCGATGGCTCGAGGCAGGCGGGGCGGAGCTTTCGCATCGCCCAGCGCCCTTGAAACCGGAACGTCATGCGTCTGATCGCCGAAAACCTTGCCTGCGACCGGGGCGGCCGCCGTGTCTTCGCCGGCGTCCGGCTGTCCCTGGAAAGCGGCGCGGCCCTCGTCGTCACCGGCCCCAACGGCGTCGGCAAGTCGAGCCTGCTGCGCGTGCTGGCCGGCCTCGTTCAGCCGGCGGAGGGACATGTCGCCATCGAAGGCGGCGACGACGAGGCGACGCCGGGCGAACACTGCCACTATTCCGGCCATCTCGACGCGCTGAAGCCGGCCTTGAGCGTTGCCGAGAACCTCCTCTTCTGGCGCGCCTTCCTGTCGGCTCCCGACGAACCGGCCTGCTTCGGCCTTGCCCCGTGCGATCCGGAGGCGGCGCTGGAACGCGTCGGCATCGGCCATGTCGCCGACCTGCCGGCCGCCTATCTGTCCGCCGGCCAGCGCCGGCGGCTGGCGCTGGCCCGCCTTCTCGTCACCGCCCGCCCGGTCTGGCTGCTCGACGAACCGACCGCCGCCCTCGATGCGGCCTCCGAGGAGGCCCTGACGGAGCTGATGCGCGCCCATGTGAACGCCGGCGGCATGGTTATCGCCGCCACCCACCAGCCGCTTGATCTCGACCCGGTCTCGACGCTCCGTCTGGAGGCCGCGACGTGAGCGGCCCGACACCTGCCGGCACCTGGGTCGGGGCGCTGTTCGCGCGCGAGCTGCGCCTTTCCGTCCGCGTCGGCGGCGGCGCGCTGATCGGCGTGCTGTTCTTTCTCGCGGTGATCACGGTCATCCCCTTCGGCGTCGGCCCGGACCTCAACCTTTTGGCGCGCATCGGTCCGGCGGTGCTTTGGATCGGCGCGCTGCTCGCCACCCTGCTCGGCCTCGACAGGCTGTTCCAGGCCGACCGCGACGACGGCTCGCTCGACCTGATGCTGATGGCCGGCCGGCCGCTGGAACTCGTCGTGCTGGTCAAGTGCCTGGCCCACTGGGCCGGCACCGGGCTGCCGCTGGTGATCGCCGCCCCGGTTCTCGCCATCTTCCTCAACCTGGAGCCGCTGGCCACCGGTGCCGTCACACTGACGCTCGCCGTCGGCACCCCCGCACTGACGCTGATCGGCGCGATCGGCGCGGCGCTGACCGTTTCCCTGCGCCGCGGCGGGCTGCTGCTCGCGGTGCTCGTCATTCCGTTCAGCATTCCGGTGCTGATTTTCGGCGTCAGCGCCGCCGACGCGGCGATCACCGATCCGACACCGTTCCTGACGCCGTTCCTCTTCCTCTGCGCGCTGACGCTGGTCGCATCGGTCGTCGGACCGTTTGCCGCGGCGATGGCGTTGCGGTTTTCCTCCGACTGACCGGCGCTATCCAGGGCCTCGCGCCGGTTTGATCGAGATCAGCGCGCATGCGCGC
Source organism: Stappia sp. MMSF_3263 (assembly GCF_030733745.1). Lineage (GTDB taxonomy): Bacteria > Pseudomonadota > Alphaproteobacteria > Rhizobiales > Stappiaceae > Stappia. Next base: position 46,714 of record NZ_JASHIK010000024.1, read on the forward strand.
CGCATGCCGCATTGAAAGCAGGCCGCCCCGACATTAGAACAGTTCCATGGCAATCGCAGACCTCGCCAATCCGACCCGTTTCATGGCCCTTTCGGGCAGGCTGCTGCCGTGGCTGGGCATCGCCTGCGCGCTCGCCTTCGCCGCCGGCCTCTACATGACCTTCTTCGTCGCTCCCGACGACTACCAGCAAGGCGCCACGGTCAAGATCATGTTCCTGCATGTGCCGGCCGCCTGGCTTGCCATGATGTGCTATTCGGTCATGGCGGTCTCCGCGCTCGGCACATTGATCTGGAAGCATCCGCTCGCCGACGTCTCGGCCCGCGCGGCGGCGCCGATCGGAGCAGCCTTCACGTTCCTGTCGCTGATCACCGGCTCGCTCTGGGGCAAGCCGATGTGGGGCACTTACTGGGTATGGGACGCGCGGCTGACCTCGGTTCTGGTGCTGTTCATCATGTATCTCGGCCTGATCGCGCTGTGGCGCACGGTCGAGGACCCGATCCGCGCCGGCAAGGCGACCGCCGTGCTGACCCTGGTTGGCGCCATCAACCTGCCGATCATCAAGTTCTCCGTCGACTGGTGGAACACGCTGCACCAGCCGGCAAGCGTCGTGCGCCTCGACGGACCGGCCATCCATCCGACGATCCTGTGGCCGCTGCTGGTCATGGCGCTCGCCTTCACCCTTCTGTTCTTCACCTTGCACATGATGGCGATGCGCAACGAGGTGCTGCGCCGCAGGCTGCGCACCCTGCAGCTGGGCGCGGCCAGCGCCCGCACCGCCACAGCCCGCCCGCAGGCAGCCGAATGACCGCACTTCTCGATCTCGGCCCCCATGCCGGCTTCATCCTCTCCAGCTACGCGATCACGCTGGCGACGATCGCCGGCCTGTTCCTCTGGCTGCGCATGGACCGGGCCCGGCTTGTCACCGCCCTTGAACGGCTGGAGGCGCAGGGCGTGCGCCGGCGGTCGGGGCGCTCCGCGACCGGCAATGGCGCAGGCCCCAGAACAGCGACGGGATCCGGACGATGAGCGAGACGGAAACCGGCAGGACGGAGACCGACACGGCACAGACCGGCTCTTCGGCGCGAGGCGGCGCCCGGGATGACGGGCAGGCCGCGCCCCGCCGCCGCATCCCGCTGCTGGCGCTGCTGCCGCTGATCGTCTTCTCGCTGCTGGCAGCCCTCTTTCTGGTGCAGCTGCTCAGCGGCAAGGACACGTCCCAGGTGCCGTCCGCGTTGATCGACAAGCCCTCGCCCGAATTCACGCTGCCGCCCGTCGACGGGCTCACAAGGGACGGCGCGGCCGTGGCCGGCGTGTCGCGCGCCGACCTTCTGGGCAAGGTCAGCATCGTCAACATCTTCGCCTCCTGGTGCGTGCCCTGCCGGCAGGAGCACCCCCTGCTGGAGGAACTGGCCCGCTCCGGCAAGGCGCAGATGATCGGCATCAACTACAAGGACAAGGCGGAGAACGCCCGCCGCTTCCTCGGCACGCTCGGCAACCCGTACGACCTGGTCGGCGCCGACGAGAACGGCCGCGCCGCCATCGACTGGGGTGTCTACGGCGTGCCGGAAACCTTCATCGTCGATGCACGCGGCACGATCCGCTTCAAGTTCATAGGCCCGCTTTCGCCGCAGTCCTACAAGGACGCGTTCCTGCCAGAGCTGGAAAAGGTCCTCGCCACCCCGCAAGGGTGACATCCCGAACGGGTCCGTGCGAAATTTTCCCGTTTGCGTGATCTCAAGTCCTCGTGAGTGGCCTTCGTCGGCAACGCAACCTATTGTCCGGATCGAGGGCGGCGCACCGGCACGGGGCCGGCGCCGAAGGTCAACCGGACGACACGGCCTATCGGGCATCGTGGCGCCGGACAACAGTGCGACAGGCCCAATGCGGACAGTCTCCCGGTTCCTTGCTTTCGTGTTTCTGCCGCTGGCCATGGCGGCCGGCGCCGCTCATGCCGGCGACCAGCGTGCCGTGGTGGAGCTGTTCACCAGCCAGGGCTGCTCCTCCTGCCCGCCCGCCGACAAGCTGATGGGCGAGTTGGCCGGGCGCCGCGACCTCGTGGCGCTCTCCTATCCCGTCGACTACTGGGACTATCTGGGCTGGCGCGACACGCTCGCATCGCCCGACAACAGCGCCCGCCAGCGCGCCTATGCCGAGGCCCGTGGCGACCGCTCCGTCTACACACCGCAGATCGTCGTCAACGGCGCCGCCCATGTCATCGGAAGCGACCGCGCCGCGCTGAAGCGCGAACTCTCCCGCCGCCCGTCGCTGCCGGTCACGGTCGACCTGCGCATGGCCGGGGACCTGCTGGAAGCGCGGGTCGACGGGACGCTGCCGCTGCGCGCCAAGATGGCCACCGTCTATTTCGTCTTCGTCGCCGATCCCGTCACCGTCGATATCGGCCGCGGCGAGAATGGCGGCCGCGCGGTAACCTATCACCATGTCGTGCGCGGCATTCGCGCCGTTGGCATGTGGGAAGGCGGGTCGGCCACCTACCGGTTGCCGAAAAGCGAGATGGCCAAGATGAAGGCCGGGCATTGCGCGGTGCTCGTCCAGATCGAGGACGGCGGGCGTCCGGGCACGATCCTCGGCGCCGCGATCCACTGAATTCCGCCGACGCGCGCGGGTTTGTCATTCCCGGGAAAACAGGGTAGGCCTTTGCCGCCGCCGGCGTGCCGGCGAGCTGTTCCCGACGCCCGTGCCTTCCGGCAGGCCGGCGTCCCCGGTTTCGTGCTGAAGGCCGCCCGCCATGTCACTTCGCCTGCGCGTCGCGCTTGCCAGCATCCTTGTCGGCCTGATCGTGCTCGGGCTGAAATTCCTCGCCTACTGGTGGACGGGCTCGGTCGCGCTTTACTCCGACGCGCTCGAATCGGTGGTCAACGTGGCCTCCGCGATCGCCGCCTTCCTGGCGGTCTGGTTCGCCGCCAAGCCGGCCGACAGCAACCACCCCTATGGCCATCACAAGGCCGAGTACATGGCCGCCGTGCTCGTCGGCGTGATGATCGTGCTCGCCGCCCTGTCGATCGCCCGCGAGGCCTGGCTCGCCTATCAGGACCCGCCGCCGGTCTCCTTCACGCCGGAGGGCCTTGGCATGAACGCGCTCGCCAGCGTGATCAACGGCGCCTGGGCCTTCGTGCTGATCCGCGTCGGCCGGAGCCACCGGTCGATGGCGCTTGTCGCCGACGGCAAGCACCTGACCACGGACGTGGTCTCTTCGCTCGCCGTGCTCCTCGGCGTGCTGCTGGTCTTCCTGACCGGGATACAGGCGCTCGATTCGCTGCTTGCCGGGCTCGTCGCCCTCAACATCCTGTGGTCGGGCTGGGGATTGATGAAGGAATCGCTCGGCGGACTGATGGACGAGGCCGTCGCTCCCGCCCTGCAGGACCGTATCCGGGACGTGATCTCCTCGGCCGGCGACGGCGCCATCGAGGCGCATGACCTCAGGACCCGCTCGGCCGGACACGTGATCTTCGTGGACTTCCACCTGGTGGTGCCCGCCGACATGACGGTCGAACGCGCCCACGAGATCTGCGACCGGATCGAGGAGGCCATCTCCACCGACGTGCCAGGCGCCCGCAGCACCATCCATGTGGAGCCCGAGCACAAGGCCAAGCACACGGGCATCGTCGTCATCTGAACGGCAGGCGCAAGGGCCGCCCCTCAGCCGGCGGCGCGGCCCAGGATCGCCCGGTCGAGCGCGGAGAACAGCATCGCCGGCAGCACCGGCTTTTCCATAAGCGCGTCGAAGCCCGCCGCCTCCAGGCCGGGACGGTCGGCAAGCGTGGCCGCGGTGATGCCGATCACCGGAAGCCGGGCGGTGGCAGGGCGGGCACGGATCCCGGCAAGCGTCGCGACCCCGTCCATTTCCGGCATGTTGATGTCGAGCAGCACCGCGTCGAAAGGTTCCTCGGCAAGACGTTCAAGCGCCGCCTCGCCGCTCTCGGCCAGCACCGTGTCGCAACCGAAGGCGCCGAGAATCGCCTCCATCATCCGCCGGTTGGCCTCGTTGTCATCGACGACGAGCAGCCGCCGCCGGGCGACGGGACGGACATTCCCGCGCGCCGCCCAGCCGGTCGCCGGACCATCCCCGCCCTCCGGATCGCGAGGGCCGGGCAGGTTCGCCGCCGGAGCGAGAAGCGGCAGGCACAGTTCGAAGCAGCTGCCCTGCGGAGAACTTTCAAAAAGCGTCAGCCCTCCGCCCTGCGCGGCCGCCAGCCGCGCCGCGCTCCACAGGCCGAGCCCGGTGCCGGACGCGGTGCCGCGCGCCAGATCGCCCCGCTGCCGCGCCCTGAACAGAAGCGGCTGCTCCTCCGGCGGAATGCCGATCCCGGTATCGGCCAGCCGGATCGCCACGGCCGGCCGGGCGCCGCCCGGCACGAGCGCGGCGGTGAGCGCGATACCTCCTTCACCGGTGTATTTGAGCGCGTTGTCGTAGAGCACGGACAGGATGCGCCTGAGCGCCAACGGATCGGCAACGCCATAGGCGTCGAGCTCGCCGGCGATCTCGCAGCGGCTGGCAAGGCCCCTGGCGCGGGCATCGGCGGCAAACAGGTCGGTGACCGACCGGATGATCCCGACCAGGTCGCGCGCATCGTCCGTGCGCGAGGCCTGCGCACCCGAAAGCCCCTCCGCCGTCATCGACAAGAGGGCATCGATCGCCATCTCCAGCGTGCGGATCGCGGAGGTCTGGCGCGGTGTCGTCGGCTCGGTATCGATGATCTCGACCGCCGTGCGCATGGCCGAAAGCGGCGTGCGCAGGTCATGCAGCAGAACCGAGATGCGCGTGTCCTCCGCCGCTCCGCCACCGGCGGGCGGCCCGTCCGCGACGCCGTCCGGGGATCCTGAAGGCCCCTCGTGCGATCCTGCCGCGCGGCGTTCGTCCTCGCCTCCGGTCGTTGCGGACATGCCGTCTCCTTCCGTGGTGCGGGCACGCTCGCGTCCGCACGGTATGCTGCGCACTGTGACCGAGCCGCCAGCCGAATCAAGCCTACATCTTGTCGCCCGGACCGACCCATGCGAAAGAGCCAACATGGTTGACCAGATCCTTGCCATCGTCCTGCCGGTCTTCGCGCTGATCGCGATCGGCTACATCGCCGCACGAATCAAGCTGCTCGACGCCCGTATCGGCGACGCGCTCGGCCAGTTCGTCTATGTGATCGCGATCCCCGTGCTGATCTTCCGGACTCTGGCGACGAGTTCGCTCGACGGCGTCTCGCCCTGGGGCTTCTGGATTTCCTACTTCACCGGCGTCGCCGTCGTGTGGACCGCCGGCACGCTGATCATCCGCAAGGTCTTCAAGCGCGAGGCACGCGCCGGTGTCATCGGCGGCATCAATGCCGGTTTCGCCAACACCGTTCTGGTCGGCATCCCGCTGATCACCGCGCTGCACGGCGAGGCCGGCCTGGTGCCGCTCTTCGTGCTGATCTCCATCCACCTGCCGGTGCTGACCATCGTCTGCGCCGTATTGATGGAACGGGCCGCCGTTCTCGACGGCACCCAGGAGGCAAAGCCGCTGGGCGAGCTGCTCGCCGGCATCGCCCGCAATCTCGCGACCAACCCGATCGTCATCGGCATCCTCGCCGGCGGCATCTGGCGCGTCACCGGACTGCCGGTCGAGGGCATCTTCGCCGACGTGCTCGGCCGCATCGCCGGCGCGGCGATCCCCATCGCCCTGTTCTCGCTCGGCATGAGCATGGTCGCCTACGGCATTCGCGGCAATCTCGCCCCGGGTCTCGTCCTCGGCGCGCTGAAGATCGTGGTGATGCCGGCCGTCGTCTATGTGATGGCCGCCCATGTGGTGCACCTGCCGCCGCTGTGGATCTCGGTGGCGACACTGACGGCGGCCTGCCCGACCGGCATCAACGCCTTCCTTTTCGCCAATCGCTACGGCACCGGCCATGCAATGTCGGCCAACTCGATCACCCTGACGACGGCGCTCGCCGTGGTCGCCACGGGCGCCTGGATGGCCTTTCTCGGGCTCTGACGCCCGCGCAACGCGGCGCACCGCGATCAGGCAAGCCCGACCAGGGCGCGAATGTCCTTCGGCTCCGCCCCTTGCGCCCTGAGCACCGAAAGCGCCGTGTCTCCCTGGGATTTCGACAGCTTGCGCCCGTCCTCGCCCAGCACCAGGCGATGATGGCGGTAGACGGGTTCGTCCAGCCCCAGCAGCATCTGAAGCACCCGGTGGACGGCGGTCGCCTCGAAGAGATCGCGCCCGCGCACCACATGGGTGATGCCCTGCAGCGCATCGTCGAGGACAACGGAAAGATGATAGCTCGTCGGCGTGTCCTTGCGCGCCAGCACCACATCGCCCCAGCGCGCCGGATCGGCGGCGACCCGCGCGATCTGTCCGTCCTCGCCGAGCTCCCGCCAGGTGAGCGGGGTCGCAAGGCGCGCCAGCGCGGCGCCCATGTCGAGCCGGAGCGCGAAAGGGGCGGCCGCCGCCGCACGCATGCCGATCTCCTGCTCAGCCAGCACGGCGGCGTCACCTGGATAGAGCGGCGCCCCGTCGGGATCGCGGGGAAAGGGGGTTCCCTCGCGCGTTTCGAAATCGGCAACCGCCTGGCGGATCTCGCCGCGCGTCAGGTAGCCGCGATACAGCACCCCCATAGCCTCAAGCCGGTCAAGCGCCGCCGCGTAGTCGGAAAAATGCTCCGACTGCCGGCGCACGGGCTCCTCCCATACGAGGCCGAGCCAGGCGAGATCGGCCAGCATCGCCGCCTCGAGTTCCGGCGTGCAACGTGCGCGGTCGATGTCTTCGATCCGGATGAGGAGGCGGCCGCCCGCCTGCCGCGCCATGTCGGCGTTGAGCAGGGCGGACAAGGCATGGCCAAGATGCAGGCGGCCATTGGGCGAGGGCGCGAAACGAAAGACCGGGCGTATCATGTCGCCCCTGTTGTCCGGCACCGGAGGGATCCGGTCAATGGCCGCCCGGGCTCAAGAACCCAGGTTCAGCGATCGGCATCGTCCATGTCGCTGCAGGTCTTCAGGTAGACGCCTTTCGGCAGCTTCGTCGTCGGATCGCCGCAAGCCCCGACCATGCGCGCCGCGTCGAGCCCGCGCGCGCCGGCAAGGTTTGCCCCCACCAGCCGCGTCCGCCGCATCAATGCGCCTTCCAGATTGGCATCCGACAGATCGGCTCCGGTAAGGTCGGCGCTGGAAAAATGCGCGCCGGAAAGATCCGCTCCGCGAAAGATCGCGCCGACCGCCTTCACCCGGTCGAAATCGGCATAGGGAAGGCGGGCCCCCGTCAGGTCGGCATTCATCAGGTCGGCGCGTTCCAGGTTTACACCGTCCATCTTGGCTTCGCGAAAACTCGCGCCGGCGGCCTGGGTCCGGATCAGCAGCGCCAGCCGCATGTCCGCGCCGGCAAGGCTTGCGCCGGCAAGCTTCGCCTCGATCAGGTCGGCGTTGCGCAGGTCGGCGCCATCGAGCCTGGCCTTGATCAGAACCGCCTTTTCCATGTCGACGCCGCGCATCGAGGCGCCCGTCAGGTCGGCACCGGAAAGATCCGTCCGCTCGACCTCGGCGCGGCGCAGGTCGGCGTCCTTCAGGTCGGCGCCGACAAGCGCGGCCTCCTTCAGGTCCGCCTCGCGCAGGATCACCCGCGATAGCTTCGCCTGCTCCAGCTTGACGCCGCGCAGCTCCGACAGGCGCAAGTCGCAGCGCACGCATTCGCCCGTGCGCTTCAGGCGCTCGACATCGGTCTCCGCCGCCGCCATGCCGGCAAGCATCGTGCCCATGAACCCGGCAAGCGCCATCGCCGAGGCGAGGCGGCCAAGACGACCAACACGTGAACCCAAAGCCATCCCGGATATTCCTCCCATGCGCCCGGCCTCCCCAAGCCGGACCACGTCACCCTCGACATGTCTTTTCAGGTAGGCGAAGACCACGGCCATTTTAAGGGCCTGCGCATTGCAAATCGGTTTAACCGCGCAATGCCCGTACAGTTGCGACCCTGTGAAAGAAGCTGAGGACTCCCGTTCGGCAACTTGTTAATATCCTGTGGATTCTGCCAAGCGAACCGGGGGGCGGTCGCCATGAAGGGACTTCTGAAATTCCTCAAGGAAACGCGCCGGCGGCGGGTGCGAAAACCGGTGCGGCAAGTTGTTGTCCTGCTCGCCGCGGGCCTCATTGCACTCGCCGCGGCCGGCGCGGGGCCGACACCGGCGCAGGCGGCGGAGATCGTCGCGCGCATCGATCTGTCCGACCAGCGCATGAATGTCTATGTCAACGGCCGGCGGGCGCACTCCTGGCCGGTTTCCACCGCCCGGCGCGGCTACCGCACGCCTGTCGGAACCTTTCGGCCCGGGCGCATGCACAAGCGCTATTTCTCGAAGAAATACAATGGCGCGCCGATGCCCTACTCGGTTTTCTTCCATGGCGGCTACGCCATCCATGGCACCGACCAGATCCGCCGGCTCGGCCAGCCGGCCTCGCATGGCTGCATCCGCCTGCATCCCGGCAATGCAAGGCAGCTGTTCTCGATGATACGCCAGTCGGGAAAACGCAATGCGCGAATCGTTATCACCCGGTAACCTTTACCGGCGATCGCGCGCAACGCCCCTTTGCGGAACGGCGCATGACGCATAAAGTGAGGGGATCGGTCTCCCGCCGCGCAAGCGGGGAGAGGCTGGCGGGACGAAGGAAGACAGCGGGGTCGCATTTGCCGCCTTCCCTCGTCCGCCAATCGCTGACGACGCACTACCTACTATCAGCGTGCCAATGATGGAGCAAAACCCTTGCCAAATCGTTGGCACGCCGATCCCACAGGATCTGCGCGCGCGACTACTCGTTTCCACAACATGTTGAGGCTATTAGGGGTTCGCTAACCTCTCCTGCGAGGCATTCCGCAAGGCGGGATGCGAACCGGCGTTAAGAACCGTTAACGAAGACCCGGAAAACCACCCCGATCACAGGAATTCCTCGCGCAGATCGACGCTGGAGCGGGTGCCGACCGAATCATAATGCGCGTCCGCCCACTGCTCGGCCGCCTGCCGGCCGATGTCGCGCAAATGGGTGAGAAAGCGCCATTCCGCGTTGACCTTCGAGGAGGCCTGCAGCGGCTTGAGTCCTTCCGCCGAGATCCGGTGGATATGGACCTTCTGGTAGTCCTTGCGGTCGAGCTTGCCGTCCTCGATCAGCCGCGTGACGAATTCGATGGCCCGCATCTCGCGCAAGAGCGTCGAGTTGAAGGTGATCTCGTTCAGCCGGTTGAGGATCTCGCGCGCCGTGCGCGGCGTCTCGCGGCGCTCCACCGGGTTGATCTGCACCAGCACCGTGTCGGGCGTGCCGGTGGCGCCGAACAGCGGAAACAGCGGCGGGTTGCCCATGTAGCCGCCATCCCAGTAGGGCACGCCGTCGATCTCCACCGCCTGGAAGAGATGCGGCAGACAGGCCGACGCCATCACCGCGTCGAGCGTGATCTCCTCGCCGGAGAAGACCTTGATCTTGCCGCTATGGACATTGGTCGCGCTGATGAAGACCTTCATGCGCTCGCAGGCATTGACCGCGTCGAAATCGACGGTTTCCTCCACCACCTCGCGCAGCGGGTTGATGTTGAGCGGATTGAACTCGTAAGGAGAAGCAAAGCGCGAGGCGATGTCGAAGGCGAGGAAGCTCGGCGACATGTCGAGGCTCCACTGGCCCATGATCACGTCGAGCGGCGTGCGCCGGATCGGGCTCAGCCAGGCCCCGTCGCTGACCGCCTTCCAGAAGCGGTGGAGCGCGGCGCGCGCCCCCTCCTCGCCCCCTTCATGCATGCCGGCGGCGAGCGCCACCGCGTTCATCGCCCCGGCCGAGGTGCCGCTGACGCCCTCAATGGTAAAGAGCTCGCGTTCCAGCAGCCAGTCGAGCACGCCCCAGGTGAAGGCGCCATGGGCACCGCCCCCCTGCAGGGCAAGGTTGATCGGCTTGGGTGAGCTGCCCACCTTCGTCTTCCGGCTCTTGCCGGCCGTCACTGGGCGACCCAGCCGCCATCCATCTGCAGCATCGCACCGGTGATCGCCGAGGCCTGGTCTCCGGCGAGATACAGCGCCAGCGCCGCCACCTGGTCGACGGTGACGAATTCCTTGGTCGGCTGGGCGGCGAGCAGCACGTCGCGCTTGACCTGTTCCTCGGTCATCCCGCGCGCCTTCATCGTGTCGGGGATCTGGGCTTCCACCAGCGGCGTCCAGACATAGCCGGGGCAGATCGCGTTGACGGTGACGCCCGACTGCGCCACTTCCAGCGCGATGGTCTTGGTGAAGCCGGCGATGCCGTGCTTGGCCGCCACATAAGCGCTCTTGAACGGCGAAGCGACCAGAGCATGGGCCGAGGCGGTGTTGATGATCCGCCCCCAGCCCTTCTTCTTCATGCCCGGCACGGCGGCCCGCGTCGTGTGGAAGGCCGAGGACAGGTTGATGGCGATGATCGCATCCCATTTCGCGACCGGAAAGTCCTCGACCGGAGAGACGTGCTGGATGCCGGCATTGTTGACGAGAATGTCGACGCCGCCGAAGGCCTCCTCCGCCTCCGCCATCATCGCCGCGATCTCGTCCGGCTTCGTCATGTCGGCGGGCGAATGGCGGCAGGCAACGCCGAACTCGCTTTCGATCCCGGAACGTTCCTTCTCGATCGCATCCCGATCGCCAAAGCCGTTGATCACCACATTGGCGCCGTTGGCGGCGAAGATGCGGGCGATGGCCAGGCCGATGCCGGAGGTCGAACCGGTGACGAGGGCGGTCTTGTTGGTCAGCATGCGAAACGATCTCCTGTCCTGCCGGGCGAGGGACGCCCGGCCGGCGCCCTTGCGGCGCCTTCTGGCACGGCGGACGCCCTTGCGGCGCCCCATGGAAAACCCGCCACATAGAACATGAGATCGCGTTGCACTGCAACAAGGCGGCGGACGGCTCAACGCCGCAAAGGGCCGCCCGCGTCCCGTCCCGTACCGCCCCGCTCCCGTGACAACACCCTTGCACGGCCGGCGGGCTGGGGTTGCGGATCGGCCGGAGCGACCGACAAGGCCAGAACATTGCCGAGCATCGCGAGCACAAGCGCGAACCCGGCCGACTGGACAATGCTCTCGCCGGTCCGCATGACCACGATCGCCGGTACCCTGTATCCGGCCGCCAGGATCAATTCGGCAAGAACGAAGACACCGAGATACAGCAGCGCCAGGACAAGCAGGATCAGGAGCAGCGTCACGCTCATCGGCACGCCGTAGCCGCGGGACCTGCGGAAGGCACCGGACAGCGTCAGTCGCCCGCCCAGCGAGACGGCTGGAAGCACGACCGAGGCCCGCAGCAGAACGGGCAGCAGGACGATGAGCATGCCGCTGGCGACCGCGGAGTTCCAGGTTATGAGCCCGCTCGCCACGACGACAAGCACGTAGAGCGCGATAAGGCCGAACATCGTCGCCAGGTAGCGCAGATGCGTGCCGCCAATGGCGAAACGGAAGAAGGAGGGACGCTCGCCGACGAGAAGATACCGATGCCAGGCAATCGCGGCGATCGCGTGCATGACCAGTGCCAGAACGATCAGGGTGATGTTCTCGAGCATCCGGCTGTCACCGAAGAGGCGCGCCCGCAGGCCCGCATAGGCGGCATCCGCATCGATCTCCAGCAGAGTTCCGATCCGCGCACCGGTCAGGAGTTCCGGCAGTTCGAGCAGGATCGAGACGAGCCCGAAGGCCATGGCGAAGGGAACAAGGCCGCCGAGGAGGTCAGCAAATGTCCGTGCCGCAAGATCGCGCGTTCTTCGAAGCATGGGAAATGACGATCCGAGACTGTGCCCGGCCGGGGCGGGCAGCAATATCCGTTCCTAACCGATCGCCCGCGCGGGGCGGGCAAAAACCGCATCGCATGGTTGACGCGCCGTATGACGCGGGCTCACGCGGCTGGTGGACCGGCCCCTTGCGCCATCTGGCGCTCGCGCAGGATATAGTAGCCGCCGGCAAGGATGCCGATCTGCAATGCGGCACCGACAACCAGCAGGACGACGTCGAGGACGATGTTCGCAGCCGTCGAGACGAACCTGCCAAGCATGCCAGCGACGAACTGCAGCAGCCAGACCGGAAGCGCAACGAAAAGGGCGGCAAAAAGGCTCGCTCCGACCATCGGCCAGCCCAGCCCGGCGCTCCACGCGAACGCCTCGCGCAGGCCCAGCCGCTCATCGAATGCGGCCGGCGGCAGAACCAGCATCAGGCGCATCCAAAGGGGAAGCGAGAGCACGAACGCGACAAGATAGGCAATCGCGACAATGCCCGAGAGCACCGTCCCGCCAAGCATCTCTGCCAGCGTGCGAAGGAACGACAGGGAGAGTGCGAAGGCACCGCCGAGCAGTGCGATCGCCACCAGCCGCCATGCATAGGCGACCTCCCGCCGCCCGAACGCCAGATGCACCGCGCCCGGACGCTCGCCAAGCAGCACGCGTCGATGCCAGGCAACCGCGATCGACGCTCCGGAAACAATGGAGAGCGCGAGCAACGCCAACGATCCGGCAAGCTGCTGCGGGTCGAAGGCGGGACCGTCGACGAGGTCGGCCGCCTCGCGGCCGAGCAGCAACGTCGCCAGGACCTGGATCGAGAACCAGGCCCAGCAGATCTTCAGGAAATCCCCAAAGTTCGAGAACAACGCATTGAACGTGCCGTCGATCAATCGGCTGGCGGTGCTTGCGGCCATTCGTGCCTCCTCCTGGTCCCGCGGTCCGGCTCAGTCGGCGGCCGGGGGACCTGCCCCTTGCGCCATCTGACGCTCGCGCAGGATGTAATAGCCGCCGGTGAGCACACCGATCTGCAGGGCGGTCACCGCGATCTGCAGCGCCACCGACAGGATGAAGAGGGCAACGACACCGAACAGCGACCCGGCGCCCAAAACGCCCACGAACGAGCCGAGACCGTACTCCAGCGCGCCGGCAATCAGCAGGACAGCGATGCCGGCGACGGCCATCGGCGGGCCGAGGCCCTCGCTGTCGCGGAACGCCTCGGCAATGCCGAGCTTCTCGTCGAGCGCGGTGGCCGGCAGGATCAGAAAAACACGCATCACCACAGGCAACGCAAAGAGGAAAAAGATCGCCAGCCCGCCAAAGAGGATTGATCGCGATCCAGCCATCTGTCCGATCGCTCCCAGGATCGCACCCACGATCGCACTCGCAGCGACCACGCAAAGCGTGATCAGAAGCGTCTTGGCGGCATAGCGCAACTCGCGGCCGCCGAACTTCAGATTCACCGGCCCCGGCGCTTCCCGCAGCAGCAGGTTGCGATGCCAGGCCACAGAGATTGACGCGGAGGCGCAGAGGAAGACCAGCGCGGTGAAAGCGGTGACAGCGACGGACTGAGCGGCGAACAGCCGGCCGGCGACGGAGAGCACCGCGACCAGCAGATACCAGGCCCAGGCGATCCTGAGGAAGTCCTCGAAATTCGAGAACAATGCCTTGAACGTGCCGCTGAAAAGCCGGCCGGTTGTCCTTGCAAACACTTGCGCCCCCAATCACTTTCGCCGCGCGACGGCCGCGCGGCACAATTCACGAATGACAAATTGCAACCGGAGAGCGGTCAAGGCAAGCAGATTGGCCCTTGAGGCGAGGCGGACGGAACCTCAGTCGCGCCGCGACCTGGAACCAAGCACCGAGCGCACCGCCTGCCGCGCCTTGTCGCGATGCGCCTCCTCCCGCCGTGCCGCCACCCGTTCGGCATCCACCATGCACAGGCCCGCCTGTTCCACGAAGCGCTCGCGCGTCAGCGCATAGGCGGTCGCATGCAGCGAGGCGAAGAGCCAGGTGAGGATCACCATCGCGCCCATCGGTACCAGCGCCGAGCGCAGCTGCGCGGCAAGGCCGGTGGCCGGCACGAAGGCGTCGCCGACCAGCGACACGAAGCCGATCCAAAGACCGGTCGCAAGCGCGGCAAGCAGCGACACGACCAGCGCGGCGAAGGCGAGGGACCAGCCGATGCCGGCGGTGAGCCGCCAGGAATCCTTCAGCGACATGCTGTCGTCGAGGGCGGCAGCCGGCAGCACCAACGACACGCGCTGCACGAGCATCAGCGTGATGAAGGGGCTGGCCAGCAGCAGGAAGCCGCCGATCGGCCCCGTCACCGACGTCAGCAGGGCGCCGAGCAGCAGCAGCGGCAGAAAGAACAGCACGGACAAAAGGCCGAGCAGCGCCAGTTTCCACGCGACGCGGATGTTGCGCGCCCCGAACGCCAGCGGAAATCCTCGTTCACCAAGCAGGATACGGCGCAGATAGGCCACGGCGATGGAAAAGCCGGCAAGGATGTTGGCGAGCACCGCAAGGCCCCGCAGCGCCTTCTCCCGGGCGGCCGCATCGCCCGTTGCCGTCAGCGGTTCCATCATGTAGGAGCCCGTGGTGAACCCGTTTTCCGGCATCATCTGCAGGCTGATCGCGACATTCAGCGCGACGAGCACCAGCATGTAGCCCCAGCCGGCGGAAAACAGCGTGGGCAACCGGTGGCGCGCGAGATCGAGCGTGCGGCTGAGGACGACGAGCAGCATGGGACGGGGCTCCTTTGCCTCCTTCAGAAGCGGTCTGGGTCTTCCTCAGATGCGGTCTGGCGACCGCCGCGTCAAGAACACACGGCCCGCCCGCCTTGCAAGGAGGCCCGGCGCGCCCTATTCAATCGGCAGTACCCCAGTTGGCGGCGCAAGGCGACGCGCCGCGAGATCGGACGGACCGGCATCATGCAGAGCGGCATTTCCAATCCCGGAGCACAGGCCGGAAACCTGCCGGCGGCGGAGACCCCGATGAGGGAGACGCTTGCCGGTCCCGCGCCGCGCCGCGTCTCGGTGCCCGTCAAGATCGGCTCCGTCACGGTCGGCGGCGGCGCGCCCGTCGTCGTGCAGTCGATGACCAACACAGACACGGCCGATATCGACGCCACCGTCGCCCAGGTCTCGGCGCTGGCCCGCGCCGGTTCGGAGATCGTCCGCATCACCGTCGACCGCGACGAGGCCGCCGCCGCCGTGCCGAAGATCCGCGACCGGCTGGCGCGCATCGGCTGTCATGTGCCACTGGTCGGCGACTTCCACTATATCGGCCACAAGCTGCTTTCCGATCATCCGGCCTGCGCCGAGGCGCTGGAGAAATACCGGATCAATCCGGGCAATGTCGGCTTCAAGGACAAGCGCGACCGGCAGTTTTCCGACATCATCGAGATCGCCCTGAAACACGACAAACCGGTCCGGATCGGCGTCAACTGGGGCTCGCTCGACCAGGACCTCCTGACCCATCTGATGGACGAGAACGCCAGGAGCGCCACCCCCGTCTCCGCCCCCGCCGTGATGCGCGAGGCGATCATCCGCTCCGGCCTGCTCTCCGCCGCCCGGGCCGAGGATCTCGGCATGGGCCGCGACAAGATCATCCTCTCGGCCAAGGTCAGCCAGGTCCAGGACCTGATCCAGGTCTATGCCGACCTTGCCGCGCGCTGCGACTACGCGCTGCATCTCGGCCTCACCGAAGCGGGCATGGGCACCAAGGGCATCGTCGCCTCGGCCGCCTCGATGGGCATCCTGCTGCAGCAGGGCATCGGCGACACGATCCGCGTGTCGCTGACCCCGGAACCGGGCGGCGACCGCACCCGCGAGGTGCAGGTGGCGCAGGAACTGCTGCAGGTGATGGGCTTCCGCGCCTTCGTGCCGATCGTCGCCGCCTGCCCCGGCTGCGGCCGCACCACCTCGACCGTGTTCCAGGAACTGGCTCAGGACATCCAGGAGAACATCCGCGTCTCCATGCCCCTGTGGCGGGAAAAATATCCCGGCGTCGAGGCGCTCAATGTCGCGGTGATGGGCTGCATCGTCAACGGGCCGGGCGAGAGCAAGTTCGCCGATATCGGCATCTCGCTGCCAGGCACCGGCGAGAGCCCCGCCGCGCCCGTCTTCGTCGACGGCAGGAAGGTCGCCACCTTGCGCGGACCGACAATCGCCGACGACTTCAAGGCGATGGTCGACGACTATATCGAGGCCCGTTTCGGCGGCGCCGGGCGCAGCGCGGCCGAATGAGCGCGCGGCCGGGAGGCGAGGTCCTCGTCATCACCTCGCAGGTCGTGCGCGGCGCCGTCGGCGGTCGCCCCTCCGTCTTCGCGCTGGAACGCCTCGGCTTCCCCGTGTGGTTCCTGCCCACCGTGCTGCTGCCCTGGCAACCCGAGCAGGGCATCGGCCATCGCGAGGTGCCCAGCGATGCCAGCTTCGCCGCCCTTGCCGGCAACATCGCCGGCGCCGACACGCTCGCCAATGTCAGCGCGGTGATCTCCGGCTATCTCGGCAGCCCGGGCCAGGCGGACGAGGTGGCGCGTCTGGTCGGCACCGTGCGCAAGGCCAATCCCGATATGCTTTATCTCTGCGATCCGGTCATCGGCGACCAGTCCGGCCTCTACGTGCCCGAGGAAACCGCCACCGCGATCCGCGACCGGCTGTTGCCGCTGGCCGATGTCGCCACCCCCAACCTCTTCGAACTGGAGTGGATGACCGGCGACCGGCTGGAGAGCGAGGCGCAGGCCATCGCCGCTGCCCGCGCGCTCGGCCCGGCGCGGGTGCTGGTCACCTCGTCGCCGGCACTGCGCCGCAACTCGGTCGCCAACCTGCTGGTCACCGCGCGCGGCGCCATCGCCGCCGAGCACGGACTGGTGCCGGATGCGCCGAAAGGCACCGGCGACCTGATCGCCGCCCTTCTGACAGCCAACCTGCTTGCCGGTCTCGACGACGAGACCGCGCTGAAGCGGGCCGCCGCGTCGGTGTTCGAGCTGGTGGCCCGCTCCGTCAAGCACGGCGCGCGCGACCTGCTGATCGCCGCCGAACAGGCCGCCCTCGTCAATCCGATGGCGCTCGTCTCCTGCCGGCGGGTGCTCGACGCGCCGCTGCGCGCCTGAAGGGCGGCGCGATGCGTGCCGGCCTGCGCGTTGCCGGCGTCGATGGCTGCCGCGCGGGGTGGATCGCCGTCATTCGCGAGAGGGATGCGCGGCACCCGGACGCGGACCCGCGCCACACGCTCATCGTCACCGAAGGCATCGCCACGCTTTTCGGCGACGCAGCGCTGGAAACCATCGCGATCGACATGCCGATGGGCCTGCCGGAGCGGGCCGGTCAAGGCGGACGCGGCCCGGAACGGGTCGTGCGGCCGCTGCTCGGCGCACGCCAGTCCTCGGTCTTTTCCGTTCCCTCCCGCGCCGCCGTTGCTTGCGAGGAATATGGCGAGGCCTGCCGCGTGGCGCTGGCGACGTCCGATCCGCCCCGCAAGGTCTCCAAACAGGCCTTCCACCTGTTTCCCAAGGTCCGCGAGATCGACGCTCTGCTGACGCCGGCGCTGGAGGCGCGCGTCTTCGAGGTCCATCCGGAGCTCGCCTTCTGGCGCCTCAATGGCGAGCGGGCGATGCGCCTGCCGAAAAAGGTGAAGAGCGCGGCGAGCATGCCCGGCATCGAGGAACGCGCCGCCTTGTTGCGGCATCACGGTTTCGAAGCGGAATTCCTGGAACAACGCCCGCCGAAGGGGGCGGGACGCGACGATCTCGTCGACGCCTGCGTCAATGCGGTGATCGCCGAACGGATCGCGGCCGGACGCGCCGAGTGCTTTCCCCGCGACTTTCAGCGCGACGGCAAGGGATTGCGGATGGCGATCTGGGCGTGAGGGGAGCTCCGGCCCGCATGCGGCCGGAGCGGCAGGTCAGGGCTTGGCCGGGGGGACCGGAGCGTTCGGGTCGACCGGTCCCTGCGCCTTCGCCGCGTCCGGGGACCCGCCGGAGAACAGACGGCCGAAGAACCCGCCGGAGGACTTTTCCTCCGTCGGTGCGAAGGCGGTCTGCTGCGAGGGCGCGTCGGCCGGGACGGGCGTCATGTTGGCGGTCTGGCTCGCTGCTTCAGCAGGGGCGGTCGCGGCGACGGCGGTCGCCTGCTCAGCATCGGCCTTGGCGGCCTCGTCCGGGTTGTTGCCGAAGATCGCCGCGATCTGCGCCTTGCGCTTCTCCGCGCGGGCCTCGGCCTCGGCGATCTCGATGATCTTCTGCTCGTCCTTCTGCTGCTTCTTCAGCACCGCCATCTCGACGCTTTCGGGCACCTTGTATTCGGGGCACTTCGCCGTGGCGCGGAAGGGCACGCCCTCGACCAGCGGCACCGCGTCGAAGACATAGCGCTTCTCGCAGACCTCGGTCTTCGGCGGGACTTTCGTCACCTCGAAATGATCGTAGCCGCGCTTCAGCATCTTCCAGAAGTCGTAATGCTCGGAATTGCGGTGGGCGGCCATGTTCTCCGCCGTCATGCGGAAGGGAAAGGCCTGGACCTGGAACGAGCGCTGGCCGCCCTTGAAGCTCTCCCGGGCCAGGGCGTAGATGTCCTGCACCTGGGCATCGGTCATCGCGTAGCACCCGCGCGAGGAACAGGCGCCATGCACCATCAGGTGCGAGCCGGTGCGGTTGTACGCACGGTCGAACTTGTTCGGGTAGCCGAGATTGAAGGCCAGGTGATAGCTGGAATTCGGATTCATGAGCGCCGGGGTGATCTCGTAGAAGCCCTCCGGCGCCTGACGGTCGCCTTCCTTCTTCTTCGGACCGAACTCGCCGGACCACTTGCAGATCTCGAAGCTTTCCAGCAGCGCATAGCGGCCGGACTTGGTCTGCTTCCAGACCTCGAGCGTCGAATCCTGCTTGAAGATGCGCAGCATGATCGGGCTGGTCAGGCTCATGCCGAGACTGGTCAGCTTGCTCTTGACGTCGCTGCTGACCGGTCGCTGGTGCTTGGGCCCGTAGCCGAGCTCGTCAGCCTGACAGCCTGCGAGAACCGTCGCAAGTGCCAGGGCAGCAAGCGCCCTGCGTGTTGTCCTGCCGAACCGCGCGATACCCTGCGCCATGATGACCGTCCGTTCAAAGAGTGAGGCGACCCGCCCGTCTGGCTGTGCTTCCGGCCGGGCCAAACATCGCCCGCTCCGGCCCCAAAGGCTAGTCACTTAGGGTTTACCCGAGGTTACCGTGCCCGGAACCATCCGGTCACGCGAAACTGGCGCGCGCGCCCAACCACGTTCTGGTTGGCGCAAGATTCGGGCGTTTTGGCGGCAGACCCGGGATTTACGGCGGCAAGACCGCGCCGGCGGCTCAGATCGAGCGGCCGATGGCCAGGAACTTCTTGCGCCGCTGGTCGCGGATCGCGGCGGCATCCAGCCCGTCGAAGCGGGCCAGCGCCTTGTCGATGACGGTGCCCGCCCGGTCGACGACAATCGCCTTGGCGCGATGCGCGCCACCGAGCGGCTCCTCGACGATCTCGTCGATCACCTTGAGCTGGATCAGGTCCTGGGCGGTGATCTTCATGTTGGTGGCCGCGTCCTGCGCCCGCGCGCTGTCGCGCCACAGGATCGAGGCGCCGGCTTCCGGCGAGATGACGGAATAGATCGCGTGCTCGAGCATCGCCACATGGTTGGCCGTGGCGATGGCGATGGCGCCGCCAGAACCGCCCTCGCCGATGATCAGCGAGACGTTCGGCGTGCCCAGCGCCAGGCACGCGTCGGTCGAACGGGCAATCGCCTCCGCCTGGCCGCGCTCCTCGGCGCCGATGCCGGGATAGGCGCCGGCCGTGTCGACGAAGGAGACGACCGGCAGGCCGAACCGCTCGGCCATGTCCATGATGCGCACCGCCTTGCGGTAGCCCTCGGGACGCGCCATGCCGAAATTGTGCTTCAGCCGCGACTGGGTGTCCGCGCCCTTCTCCTGACCGAGAATCGCCACCGAGCGCCCGCGGAACCGGCCGATGCCTGCAATCACCGCCGCGTCCTCGGCATAGTTCCGGTCGCCGGCCAGCGGCGTGAAATCCTCGATCAGCCCGGCGATGTAGTCGACCGCGTGCGGCCGGTCCGGATGGCGGGCGACCAGGGTTTTCTGCCAGGGCGTCAGGCGGGAATAGATGTCCTTGAGCGTCTGCTCCGCCTTGGTCTCCAGCCGTTCGATCTCGTCCGACACCTCGACCGCCTCGCCCGAACCGGCCACCGCCCGCAACTCGTGGACCTTGCCCTGCAGGTCGGCAACGGGTTTTTCGAATTCGAGGAAGCTGTGCATCTTGAAACGGGTCCGGAGGCTGGGCGGGGCGGGCGGATCCGCTCCCGGGTGAATTGCGGCGCGACACTGGCGAGACCGGCAGGCCCTGTCAAGCCACGCGCCCTCACGAGATGGCGCGTTGCGGGCTAAAATGCAAGCGCCGGCGCGGATCTCCCGCGCCGGCGTGATGCCGCCACCTTGGGCGCGGACCGGTCAGTTGGCCGCCTGGTCGCGCCCGTTGGTGAATTTCAGCTTGCGCGGTTCGACCACCAGCGTGCCACTCTTGGTGCCCATTTCCACCCGGTAGGGCACGAAGACACCCTGCGAGCCGATCGGCGCGAGCCACGCCTCCATCTTGCGGTTCTCCGCCATGTACTTGACCGACGCCGTCGACGGGCGATGCCCGGCGACCGGGATCCAGCGCGCCGTGCACACGACGACTTTGCCGTCATAGCCCTTGCCGGAAACGTCGCGCATTTCCTTGTAGCTGAGCTGGATGTCGAAACGGGTCCAGCCGTCGAAGACCGGAATGCGCCGGTTGCAGACGCTGGCGTCGGGCTTGCCCCTGGCGGCCTTCGCCGGCATCAGGATGGCGCTAAGCGGATCGACCACGTTGCGGGTGTGCTTCTTGGTGACCTTGATCCGCTCCGCGTTCGGCTTGAACTTCGGGGTGACGCGCATCGAGCGCACCTTGCCCGAGCCCTGCGCCAGGTCGACGAAGAAATCCCGGTCGGCGGCACGCGAGGCCATCTTGTAGCTCGAGGGCACCACCGATTTGCTGGACACCCAGCCCGAGGCCTGCGCGCCGCCCTTGCCCGCGGAAAACAGCGTGCCGATGCCTGCCGGCTCCATGCCGACCTTGGCCGAATAGGCGTTCTTCTGCAGCACAAGGGACAGCGAGCCGCGGGCGATCTTGAAGCCCGAGACCGAGATATCGTAGACGCCGCCGAGGCGGGCCGTCTCGGCCAGCGCCGGCACGACAGGAACCGCCATGAGAGCCGCGAGCGCGACACCGAGCAGCGGGCCCGCGCCAGAGCGTGGCAGGAAGCTGGAAAGGGAGAGCCTGGACATGGGAACCTCACACACCGCACGGCCACGGCCGGCCGGACAGACAACACGCATTTCCAATCACATCCGCCATCGCGGCATCCGGCAGGACACGCGCTGTTGAACGGAGACCGCCCGTACCGGGCAGCGATGCGAAGCCGGATGGCCACCCTCAGCCGTCCCCGCAGGTCCGGGACACGCCCGGGTTTGACGCATCATTGTCCGCATGCACGGTAACCGCATGGTTAACGGACTGCAAATGATCCCGCTCATGCCCGAAATAATAGCGGCACGCCCTCCCGCGCATCGACGACACACGCCCGTTCGCACGCAACATGCCTTGACGGCGCGGGCATCGCCCCGTATAGCAAGCCGACTTTTTCATCCATTGCCGGTGAATGGGCGCCGGACCATGCGGGTCCGCGAACGCCCCCGCGATAGCGATCCGGCAGTCTTGAAAGCGGGGCAAGCGCCCTAATCGTTGAAACGTTCGGGGCCTGAACCCCGAGAGAAAGAAAAAGGTGTCCCATGGCACGCCGTTGCGAACTCACCGGCAAGGACGTGATGACCGGTAACAACGTCAGCCACGCCAACAACAAGTCCCGCCGCCGGTTCCTGCCGAACCTGTGCAACGTGTCGCTTCTGTCCGACGCGCTGGGCGAGACCTACAAGCTGCGCATCTCGGCGCACGCGCTGCGCTCGGTCGAGCACCGCGGCGGCCTCGACGCCTTCCTCATGAAGGCTGCCGAGAGCGAGCTGTCGCCGAAGGCCCGCATCCTGCGCACCGAGATCAAGCGTCGCCTGGCGGCAGCCGCCGCGGCCTGATCCGGACGCGGGGGG
>NZ_JASHIK010000025.1 GCF_030733745.1 Stappia sp. MMSF_3263
GCGCCCCGGCCGCCCCGTCTCAGTTCGTCTTCTGGCCGCGCATGCCGCCGGAGATTTCCTCCGTCTGCT
Organism: Stappia sp. MMSF_3263; assembly: GCF_030733745.1. Taxonomy (GTDB): domain Bacteria; phylum Pseudomonadota; class Alphaproteobacteria; order Rhizobiales; family Stappiaceae; genus Stappia. The sequence goes on from NZ_JASHIK010000025.1 coordinate 70, forward strand.
CGGCGACGATCTCGTCCGGCAGCACCAGGTTGAGGATGATGGCAAGCCCCGCCGCCGGCAGCAGGCCGGAGGTCAGGAGCACCTTCACCGTTGCCGGCAGGTGTTGCAGGGCGCCAGGCTCAAGTTGCAACCCGAGCCCGACCGACAGCGACACGGCAAAGATCACCATGTTGCGGCGGTTCCAGTTGACGTCGGCGAGCATGCTGACGCCAGCCGCCGCGACCATGCCGAACATGACGATGACGCCGCCGCCGAGCACCTCGATCGGCACGGTCGAGATGATCGCCCCGACCTTCGGCACCAGGCCGCAGACGATCAGGAAGATCGCGCCGATGGTGACCACATGCCGGCTCATCACGCCGGTCATGGCGATCAGGCCGACATTCTGGCTGAAGGACGTGTTCGGCAAACCGCCGAAAATGCCGGCGGCGGCCGTGCCCAGACCGTCGGCATAGGTGGCGCCGGCGATTTCCTTGTCGCTCGCCTCGCGCCCGGCGCCGCCCTTGGCGATGCCCGACACGTCACCCACCGTCTCGATCGCCGAGACGATACCCATCAGACCGAAGCCGATCACCGCCGCCCAGTCGAAGGCGAAGCCGAAGTGGAACGGATCGGGCAGCGAGAACCAGCCGGCGCGGCCGACATTGGCGAAGCTCACCATGCCGAGCGCGAAGGCGACCGCATAGCCGACGATCAGGCCGGCCAGCACGGCCGCCACCGACCACATGCCCCTTGTGAAGAATTTCAGCCCCAGCGTCACGGCGACGACGACAAGCGCCACGCCCCAGTTCTGCAGGCTGCCATAGTCCGGCGTGCCGATCGCCGGCACCCCGCCGGCGGCATACTGGATGCCGACTTTGACCAGCGCCAGGCCGATCATCAGCACCACCAGCCCGGTCACCAGCGACGGCAGGGCGAAGCGGATGCGGCCGATCACCGTGCCGAGCGTTGCATGGAAGAGCCCGCCGATGACGACGCCGCCCATCAGGGCCGCCATCGCGTCGACGCCCTTGCCCGCCACCAGCGGGATCATGATCGGCAGAAAGGCGAAGCTGGTCCCCTGCACCACCGGCAGGCGGGCGCCGACCGGGCCCATGCCGATGGTCTGGAACAGGGTGGCGATGCCGGCAAAGAGCAGCGACATCTGGATCATGTAGATGAGATCGACGACGCCCGGCGTGCCGAAGCCGAAGCCGGCGGCGCCTGCGACGATGATCGCCGGCGTGATGTTGCTGACGAACATCGCCAGCACGTGCTGGATGCCCAGCGGCACCGCCTTGGCAAGCGGCGGAGTGTAGTCCGGATCGCGCAATTGCTCCGGGGTTCCGATCGATTGATCGACGGCCATTCCCTCAGTCTCCTTCTGGAAGGTCGCGCGTTTTCGCGCCGTTCTCGTTGTCTCCTTGGAATGACCGGAGCCGGCTTTTTGTCCGCTTCCTCATACGGACGCCGGTTCTCCGGTCGGATTCAAACCATGTGTGAGCTGGCCCGTCCGCCTCAGGCGAGCCTGCCGAAAAGCCGCAGCCGGCTGATGCCGCCGTCGGGATGGATGTTGAGCCGCACATGCGTAACCGGCCCGAGCGGCCTGATCGCATCCGTGCCGATGTCGTGGATCGCGTCGGCGGAGAGCTTCGTGCGCCCGACGAGCTCTTCCCAGAACATCGACGAGGTGACGATGGCCTGGTCGAGATCGCCGGTCATGGCGCCCAGATCCGCCGCCTGCATCGAGCAGCTTTCCGGGAAATTGCCCTTGTAGAAGGCCGTGTCGACGCTGGCCCGCGCGATCGTGCCGCGCGCGCCCAGCTCGACGATGATCCAGTCGTGACCCGGCTCGCGGCGACGTCGTGTCTCCCACCCGTCGCCCATGTTGAGACCGCGCCCCGGGGCCAGCATCCTGTGATAGGCGCCGTAATGGGCATCGGAAAAGGCAACGATCCGCGCCCCGTTGAGCGCCGAGGCAAGATCGAGTTCCGCCCCGCCGGCGGCCGCCCGGTCGAGTTCGGGCCGGCCGTAGACGCGAAAGCGACCGACGCCGCCGTCGGGATGGATGTGCAGCCGCACATGGGTCCATACGCCGGCATTGGCGCAGGCGAAATAGTGGTGGGCACTGGGGCCGAGCGGCGACATCGGCAGCAGCTCGGTCCACTGGGTCGACCCGTCCGGATCGCCGGCGCAGGAGGCCGCCTCGATGCGGCAGGCCGGCGGGTAGTTGCCGGTGAAATGCGCCGTGTCGACATCGAAGCCGGTGATCCGGCCACGCGCGGCAAGCCGCACCACGGCCATGTCATGGCCCGGTCCCCGGCGGCGGCGCGATTCCCACCCGTCCATCCACTTGCCATTGTCGTCGTAGCGGTCCGGATAGAACACCGCCGCATCGTCCGCGAGCATCCGCGAAACCTCGGCGAAGAAGTCGTCGGTCACCGAGACCGCCACGGCGCCGAGACCGGCGGAGGCGAGGTTGATGTCCTTGCGGGCGAAATCCGGACGCTCGTCCGGCTGGTGAGACGTCATGTCGTCGGTCCTCGTGTAATACGGCGCGGTTTCGGGCGCTCGAGTGGGGTCCGGCCTCAGCCGGGAAGCATGTCCTTGAGCCGCAGCAGCGCGATCCGCTCCACCTGGGCGCAGGCGGTGGCGAATTCGCTCTCGCGGTCGTTGCCGATTCGCGCCTCGAAATTTTCCAGGATCTCGGCCTTGCCGCGCCCCTTCACCGCCAGGATGAACGGAAAGCCGAAGCGGGCGGTGTAGCGCTCGTTGAGCTCGGTAAAGCGGGCGCGTTCAGCATCTGTCAGCGCATCGAGCCCGGCCGAGGCCTGCTCGCCAGTGGATTCGGCCGTCAGCCGCCTTGCCGCCGCAAGCTTGCCGGCAAGGTCGGGATGGGCCTTGAGCACGCCGAGCCGCTCGGCCTCGCTTGCCGTACGGAACTGCGCCACCAGCCGCGCATGCAGCCCGTCAGCACTGTCGGCATCCGGTCCCAGGCCTGCCGCATGAACCCGCTCGGCGATCCAGGGCGAATGCTCGAAGACGCCGCCAAAGCGAACGACGAAGGCATCGCGCTCCATGCGCGAAGGCGCAGGTGCGGACGACGGCGACGACGGCGGATGCGTGCTCGAACTCACCGGGCTCTCCCGTTTCAGGGTCGCAGGAACAGCGTTCGTCTATTGGTAATGCAAAACAATCACCGCCTCTTTCAAAATTTTCTTGAAAGAGATATCCGCCCGCCCCCGGCTTGGCCGCGCATGCCCCGGCAGTCAGGATCGCCGCCGACGGATCGGCGGCAGGAGATCGACGCGATGGCAGGACAAGACATGGCACCGGCGGAGGGAGGATATCTCACCACCCACGTGCTCGACACGGCGCGCGGTATCCCCGCCCGGGGCATCCCGGTCACGGTCGACCGGCTTGCTCCCGACGGGGCTCGCATCCGTCTGGCGGAGGCCGTCACCAACGCCGACGGACGCACCGACGCACCGCTCCTGGCGAAAGGCGAACTTGTCCCCGGTTGCTACGAAATTGTCTTCGATTGCGTGCAATATCTGCAAAACTCAGCAAAAATTCGCAAAAATGACGCAGAAATAGGCCCGTTTCTGCGCGAAATTCCGGTCCGTTTCGTGTTTTCCGGGGCAAACGGGGACAAGTCGCACCTGCATGTGCCGCTGCTGCTGTCGCCCTTCGGCTACGCGACCTATCGCGGCAGCTAGCCCTCTTCGCGCAGCAGCCGGCGGATGACCTTGCCGGTCGTCGTCATCGGCAGCGCGTCGACAAAGGCGACCTCGCGCGGATATTCGTGGGCCGAAAGCCGGGTCCTGACAAAGCCCCGGATCTCCTCGGCCAGCGCCTCGTCCGGCACGACGCCGTCGGCCGGCACGATGAAGGCCTTGACGATCTCGGTGCGCAGCGGATCCGGCTTGCCGACGGCCGCGGCCAGCCGCACCGCCGGATGGGCGAGCAGGCAGTCCTCGATCTCGCTCGGGCCGATCCGATAGCCGGCCGAAGTGATGATGTCGTCGTCACGGCCGATGAAATGGACATAGCCATCTTCGTCGATGACGCCCTGGTCGCCCGTCGTCATCCAGTCGCCGATGAACTTCGCCGCCGTCGCGGCGGGATCGTTCCAGTAGCCGAGGAACATCACCGGATCGGGTCGGCGCACGGCAATCTGCCCCTGCACGCCGGCGGAGAGCACCGCGCCGTCCTCGCCAAGGACCGCCACCTCGTGGCCCGGAACGGCTTTGCCGATGGCCCCTGCCCGGCTGACGCCAATGGCGGCGCAGGAGCCGATGACGGCGTTGCATTCGGTCTGGCCGTAGAACTCGTTGACCGTGATCCCCAACTCGTCCCGCGTCCAGTCATAGGCCTCGCGGCCGAGCGCCTCCCCGGCCGAGCCGAGGCTGCGCAATGCCAGCTCGAAGCGCTCGCGCGGCCGCGACACGGCGCGCATCATCTTCAGCGCCGTCGGCGGGATGAAGGCGTTGCGCACGCCGTGATCCCGCATCAGGGCGAAGGCCCGTTCGGGATCGAACTTCTCGAACCGGTGGGAGACCACCGGCACGCCGAGGCTGAGAGCGGGAAACAGCGCGTTGAGAAGACCGCCGGCCCAGGCCCAGTCGGCCGGCGTCCACAGGATGTCGCCCGGCTGCGGCATGAAATCCTGCGACATCTGGATGCCCGGCATGTGACCGGGCAGCACCCGGTGACCGTGCAGCGCACCCTTCGGCTGGCCGGTCGTGCCGGATGTATAGATCATCAGCGCCGGATCGTCGGGACCGGTCGCCAGTGTCTCGAAATCCTCGCGGGCTGCCGCAAGGAGCGCGTCGAAGCCAGACGTGCCTTCCGGCAGCGCGCCCGCCACCTCACCCGTGACGATGCGCAGGCGCAGCTCCGGCAAGGCATCGCCCAGCGCCTCGAGCTTGGCAAGCCCGGCCGCGTCGGTGACGATCGCCGCCGCGCCCGAATGCTCCAGCCGGTAGCGCAGCGCCTCGGCGCCGAAGAGGCTGGCCAATGGCACCGCGATGGCGCCCATCCGGTAGATGGCAAGATGCGCGATCAGCGTCTCGGGAGCTTGCGGCAGCAGCAGCGCCACCCGCTCGCCCCGGGTCACGCCCTTGGCCGCCAGCGCATTGGCGAAGCGGCCGGAGGCCGCCTGCAGCGCGCCGTAGCTCCAGCGCTCCGTCTCCCCGTCCGCCCGCCGGTGCAGCAGCGCGATCCGCTCCGGCTCGCGCACCGCGAAACGGCCGCAGGCAAGCTCGGCAATGTTGCAGGTGGCAGGCACCTGCCAGCGGAAGCGGTCGGTCAGCTCGGAAAAGGACGCTGCAGGCTCAAGCACGATGCCGCCCCTCAGCGGGCCGTGGGCGGGGCGGCCAGCACCAGCGACCAGAACACCTTGTGCTTGGAGCCCGATGCATAGGCCGTGGCGATGCCCATTCGCGTCGCCCTGTCGTCGAGCATGACGGCGTTGTGCTTGGGCGAATCGCGCCAGCCGGAAAAGGCCTCGGCCAACGTCCGGTAGCCGGCGCTGACATTTTCCACCGCATAGGTGTTGGTTTCGCCGACGGCCCCGAGCCGGGCGGCAAGGCCGTTTCCGGCGGACAGCGACGCCTTCACGTCGCCGGCCCGGGCCATGGCGGCGGCCTGCGCCTGCGCGGCGCGCATCAGGGCCGGATCGATGGTCAGCGATCCCGCGCCGTTCGACTGGCGGTAGCTGGAAATCATCTGCTGCGCGGACGGTGCGTCGACGGCGGCGTCGACCCGCGCCATGTCCTTGTAGTAGGGCGGCACGACGCTGCGCTCGGGCATGCAGGCGGCCACGAGCAGCCCGGTCAGGGCAAGACAGGCAAGACTGAGACGAGAGGTCATGATGCCCTCATAATGCCCCGCACGCCGCGGGGCGAGGAAAAAGGGAGGCCGGACCGCGCACCGGCATCTTCCGGCCGGGCGTCCGGCGCGCGGCCCGCGTCGCGGCCACGCGCCCTATCCCTTAAGCCCTCGCGATTGAAAAAGCGTTGACGGCAGAGCCCGGCCGCCGGCGCGGCCGGGCTCTGCCTGTCGCGGGATGCTTCGCGGGAGGCGCTACTTCGCGCCCGCCGCCAGCACGTCGTCAAACGTACGCAGGCCCGTCGTGGGTGCATTGACCAGCACCGCCATGTTGCCCGGCGCATGCTGGTTCTTCCACATCTTGGTATGCGCGCGCGGGATGTCCTCCCATGGGAAGACCTCGCTCATGCACGGGTCGATGCGCCGGTCCATCACCGCCTTGTTGGCCTCCGAGGCCTGCTTCAGATGGGCGAAATGCGAACCCTGGATGCGCTTCTGCCGCATCCACACGTAGCGGGCGTCGAAGGTCAGGTTGAAGCCGGTCGTGCCGGCGCAGAACACCACCATGCCGCCGCGCTTGACCACAAGGCAGGAGACCGGGAAGGTCGCCTCTCCGGGATGCTCGAACACCATGTCGACATCGTTGCCCTTGCCGGTGATCTCCCAGATCGCCTTGCCGAAGCGCCGTGCCTCCTTCAGCCAGTCATTGTATTCGGGCGAGTTGACCGTCGGCATCTGGCCCCAGCAGTTGAAGTCCTTGCGGTTGATCACGCCCTTGGCCCCGAGCGAGAGCACGTAGTCGCGCTTGTCCTCGTCGGAAATCACGCCGATGGCATTGGCGCCGGCCGCCGCCGCGAGCTGGATGCCGAAGACGCCGAGGCCGCCCGAGGCGCCCCACACGAGCACGTTCTGACCCGGCCGCAACTGGTGCGGTGAATGGCCGAACAGCATGCGGTAGGCGGTCGCCAGCGTCAGCGTGTAGCAGGCGGCCTCCTCCCAGGTCAGGTGCTGCGGCCGCGGCATCAGCTGCTGCGACTGCACCCGGCAGAACTGCGAGAACGACCCGTCCGGCGTCTCGTAACCCCAGATCCGCTGGGAGGAGGAGAACATCGGATCGCCGCCATTGCACTCCTCGTCGTCGCCGTCGTCCTGGTTGCAGTGGATGACGACCTCGTCGCCGACCTTCCAGCGCTTCACCTTGGAACCGACGGCCCAGACGATGCCCGAGGCATCCGATCCGGCGATGTGGAAGGGCGTGTCGTGCACCTTGAACACCGAGATCGGCTCACCGAGGCCGGCCCAGATGCCGTTGTAGTTGACGCCGGCGGCCATCACCAGGACCAGCACCTCGTTGCTGTCCAGCTCCCAGGTCGGCACCACCTCGAGCTTCATCGCCTCCTCCGGCGGCCCGTGCCGGTCTGGCCGGATGGTCCAGGCATACATGGTCTTCGGCACATGGCCGAGCGGCGGGATCTCGCCGATCTCGTAAAGGTCCTTCACCGGGCGATCCTCCGCCTCGCGATTGTCGTTTGCCTGCTGAGCATTGCCCATTCCAGCATGTCCTCCCGTTTTTTCAACTCGTCCTGGATGCGGTGACCGCACATCCCGTTCGCAACGCCGTCTCTCGTTACCTTCATGCTGCAACGCATCATGCCAAAGCCGTCCGATGCGCCCATCCACGAAACTATCGTGCGAAAAAATGGTGTTGCGCTATTGGACTATTGCTTAATTGGCGCATTTGCCCAAGAGTGTTTTTGCATTGCACCTAGAAATAGTGCGAGTGCGAGCGCCCCAGGCGGCGTGATTTCGGGAGGATGGCTCACCCGGCGGGAGACGGGGAGCCAAGAAAAATCAGCAAGATGCCCGGTCCTGCGGCCCCTCATGGCCGCCGCCACGGGCACGATGGCGCGAGGAGTGTTCCATGGGCGAAAAAACCACCCCCACCCCCACCAAGGCCGCCCCGGAAGCCGCAACGGCACCGGCCGCCGGCACGGTCCGGCGCGACAAGCCGTGGATCTTCCGCACCTATGCCGGCCACTCGAGCGCGCGCGATTCCAACCGCCTCTACCGGAACAATCTCGCCAAGGGCCAGACGGGCCTTTCGGTCGCCTTCGACCTGCCGACCCAGACCGGCTACGACCCGGACCACGCGCTGGCGCGCGGCGAGGTCGGCAAGGTCGGCGTGCCGATCGCCCATCTCGGCGACATGCGGGCGCTGTTTGCCGAGATTCCGCTGGAGCGAATGAACACCTCGATGACGATCAACGCCACCGCCCCCTGGCTGCTGGCGCTCTATGTGGCGGCCGCCGACGAACAGGGCGCCGACCGGACGCTGCTTTCCGGCACGACGCAGAACGACATCGTCAAGGAATACCTGTCGCGCGGCACCTATGTGTTTCCGCCCGCACCCTCGCTGCGCCTGACCCGCGACGTCATCGCCTGGACCTACGGCGCCATGCCGAAGTGGAACCCGATGAACGTGTGCTCCTACCACCTGCAGGAGGCCGGCGCGACGCCGGTGCAGGAGCTGTCCTTCGCGCTGGCGACCGCGATCGCCATTCTCGACGAGGTGAAGGCATCCGGCGCCATTCCCGCCAGCGACTTCCCGCAGGCGGTCGGCCGCATCTCCTTCTTCGTCAATGCCGGCATGCGCTTCATCACCGAGATCTGCAAGATGCGCGCCTTTGCCGAGCTGTGGGACGAAATCTGCCTCGCCCGCTACGGCGTTGCGGACGAGCGCTACCGCCGCTTCCGCTACGGCGTGCAGGTCAACTCGCTCGGGCTGACCGAGCAGCAGCCGGAAAACAACGTCTACCGCATCCTGATCGAGGCGCTGGCCGTGGTGCTGTCGAAGAACGCCCGTGCAAGGGCCGTGCAGCTGCCCGCCTGGAACGAGGCGCTCGGCCTGCCGCGCCCCTTCGACCAGCAATGGTCGCTGCGCGTCCAGCAGATCCTCGCCTACGAGACCGACCTGCTCGAATTCGGCGACATTTTCGACGGCTCCTCGGTGATCGGCGAGAAGGTCGAGGCGTTGAAAACGGAAGCCCGCGAGGAGCTTGCCCGCATCGAGGAGATGGGCGGGGCGATCGCGGCGGTGGAATCGAGCTACATGAAGCAGGCGCTGGTCGCCTCGAACGCCGCCCGCCTTGCCGCCATCGAGGCCGGCGAACAGGTGGTGGTCGGCGTCAACCGCTTCACCGAGAGCGAACCCTCGCCGCTCGCCACCGGCGAGGACGGCGGCATCCTGACCGTGCCCGAACATGTGGAGGCGGAGGCCGTCGCGGCGCTCAAGACCTGGCGCGAGGCGCGCGACGAGGGCGCCGTGGCCGGAGCCGTCGCCGAGCTGAAACGCGCGGCGGGCGAGGGCGCCAACATCATGGAGCCGTCGATCGCGGCGGCCAAGGCCGGCGTCACCACCGGCGAATGGGGCGCGGCGCTGCGCGAGGTGTTCGGCGAATACCGGGCCCCGACCGGCGTCGGCAAGGCGGCGCGTGCCGATGCGCAGGACCTTGCCCCGGTGCGCGCGGCGGTGGAGGGCGTGTCGGCCAGGCTCGGCCGGCGGCTGAAGTTCCTGGTCGGCAAGCCCGGCCTCGACGGCCATTCCAACGGCGCCGAGCAGATTGCCGTGCGGGCCCGCGACTGCGGCATGGAGGTCGTCTACGAGGGTATCCGCCTGACCCCGGCACAGATCGTCAACGCGGCGCTGGAGGAGGACGTCCATGTCATCGGCCTGTCGATCCTCTCCGGCTCGCACCTGGCCCTGGTGCGCGACGTGATGGAGCGGCTGCGCGCCGCCGGCATCGATGACATTCCGCTGGTCGTCGGCGGCATCATCCCGGAAGAAGACGCCGCCAGCCTGCGCGCGATGGGCGTTGCCGCCGTCTACACGCCGAAGAACTTCCAGCTCACCGACATCATGACGGAAGTGGTGGAGATCGTCGGCGCGCGGGCGGAAGCGGCGGCGTGAGGAGGTCGGGGCCGGGGGAACAGATGCCAAAAGGAACCTGCGGTTAAGCCTGTCCGCGGTTTGAACGACCGCACGCAACGGGTGCAGAAATACACGCCTTGCGCGCATCGCACCGGCAAGGCATGAAGGCAGGAGTTCGCTCCACCGTCAGGCCGCCATGCCCTTGCAAGACAACCAGAAGACCCGACGCCCGCGCCTCGCTCCGCCGCGCCGCACGGTGGCCGCCCTGAGCCTTGCCGCCCTGCTCCTGGCGGCAGCATGCGATGATCCGCGATTTCCTGCCTACTTTCGGTATGCAGTGGATGTGAAAGTCGATGGTGTGCCTGTCACCATCGAGCGGGTGGTGAAATGCACTGGAACCCGTTCGTGGAGCACGTCTGCAAATCCAGGAGGCTGGACCCACCACAGCTACGTCAATCCTCCCGTATTAGGTGCCAAGGTTCCCGGCAGTGATGCCGCGGTCTATGTCCGCGTACCGCTGGCGTGCGCCTGGGCAGCCAGTCCTGAAGGCGCGCAGCAGCGCCCCCCGCCTCTCGTTCCCAGTGACATCGTTCCGGTGCTGTGGACCGACAATTGGCAGCGGCTGGAGCAGATTGAATACTATTCGACCCGTCCAAGTCTTGCGGGACAGGACAGTCATGTGGAGTTCGTTCGCGTTCAGCCGCTGGAACGAGCGGACAAAAAGGCATTCGAGCTGTCTGAGGTGCGAGCCGCAAGGGAAAGTCCCGATCTGCGCCCCGTGGCCCGAGTTCGAGCGAAAGGACACGACGAACCCATCTCCGCCCCCTCGTGGCTGGACCCGGATCGACCGAAGACACCCGCACCCGGTATGACCTGCTTTGCCGCCCTATCCCTAGACCGTGGCAACTGGGACCAATGGCCGACGTTGGAGCCCTGGGTGGACAGCCTCCCGAATGACGGAAGATTTTACGAAGTCCGCAGCGCGTTGGGAGACATCGCCACCAGCCTGAACTTTGAAGGAGGGTTCTTCGCTGCGCAAAGTCTGAACAGGACATCCTTGAGAGCAGAATCTACCTCGGAAGAAGGCGTGCGACGGGCACTTCAACTATACAACTCCATGCACCCCATAGTTCCTAGCAGAGGCGGTGCATATATCGACAAGTCAAGGCAAGGGATCTCAAGCTGCTCGTTCAATTTATGGCACTATGATAGATCCTACGAGCACCATGTGAAACAGCCAGTCGGCGAAAGAAAAAATCGCAAAAAAATTGAAATACACTCAGACGCGAAGAGATTCGCGCTGATGATTGCGCCTGATAGAGAGTCGGTAATGCTTATTTTTCAATTGGGACCAATTTACTCTACTATGGACGAGCCCGTCGCCATGGACACCATCGACTGATCGCGCGGGTGGAGCAGCCTCTGCCGCCCGCACCGCGCCCAACGTTCGCCCATACCTATTTGTTCAACTCGCCCTTCAGCCACTGGCGCCACTGCGAGCGGGTGCCGAAGAAGACGTTGCGGTCGACATTGCCGTTGATGCCGTCGACGCGGCCGGTCGCCGTGTACTGCCAGAACACCCAGTTCTTGCGCTTCTCGTATTTCCGGTCCGGGTGGCTTGCCACCGAGCGCAGCCAGAAATCGTAGCGGTGCTTGGCATCGACCAGCCGGTCGCGGTGGAAGTCGACGGAGGAATAGATCACCGGCCGCTTGCCGTAATGCGCCTCGACCGCTTCCAGGAACTTGCGCATGTCGGCGATCACCTGACCGCGCGGCGGCCGCTCGCGGCAGGTCTTGGAGTGGGCGTTCCACTCCATGTCGAGCACCGGCGGCAGCGCCTGCGGGTCGACCGGCACGTTCTGGATGAACCAGGAGATCTGCTCTTCCACCGGCCGGCAGAAATAATAGAAGTGATAGGCGCCGCGCGGCACGCCGGCTGCCTTGGCCAGGAGCCAGTTGTCCATGAATTTCGGGTCGACATAGTCGCCGCCCTCGGTCGCCTTGATCCAGGCGAATTCCGTGCCCGCCCGCTTCACCCGGTTCCAGTCGATATCCCCCTGGTAGCGGGAGACGTCGATGCCATGGATGGCGAAATCCTCCGGCGTCGGGTCCGGAAAATCGAAAGCCGCGCAGGCGGCGACGAACATCATGCAGATAGCGGACAACACGCGCGCAAACATCGCTCTCTCTTTGGTCCAAAGCCCCCTTCCAACCAGGGCCGGACCTTATGGCCAAAGAATTAAGGAATCGCTTACCAATCGAGGGCAGCGGAAATGGGATGAGGCCGCGCCTTTCGGCGCGGCCTCACGCAATCGTGATCGAAAGAGCGCCGAGGGCGGCTCAGCCGAGCGCGGGGATGCGCAGCACCTGGCCCGGATAGATCTTGTCCGGGTCGGACAGCATCGGCTTGTTGGCCTCGAAGATCGCCATGTACTTGGAGCCGTCGCCATAGGCCTTCTTGGAGACCGCCCACAAGGTGTCGCCCTTCTCCACCGTGTGGAAGCCGGCTTCGGGGGCGGCCTCGGAGACCGCGATCTCTTCTTCCACCTTGGCGATGCCGAGCACGTTGCCGGCCGCCAGGATGAGCTTCTCGCGCGCTTCCTGCGTCGGCGCGGCACCGGCGATCTTCACCGTGTCGCCGGAGACCTGGACCTTGACGTCGCCGTCGAGGCCGAGCGCCGCCACTTCCTTCTCGATCGCGGCGGCGGCATCGGCCTCCGGCTCGTCACTGCCCCACAGGGACTTGCCCGCATCCTTCACGAAATCAAAAAAGCCCATCTGGTGATTCCCCTTCTGTCCTGCCACGGCGCGGACAGCCCGCGCCTTTCGACAACCAGTGTCGACCGCAGTCAATACAGGCCGCAAGCGCCAATTCATGTGACGGAGAACACAGATATCCGCCGCGGCGCGGATACAGGCCACGCATGGGCCGCCGCCGGCCTTGCAAGCCGGGCGCGCAACTGGCAATCAGACGGCAACCGTTTCCTTCTCGCGCCTCTTTCCGGGACCTGCCCATGACCGACCGCCTGACGATCGCCACCTGGAACATCAACTCGGTGCGCCTGCGCCTGCCGATCGTCGAGAAGTTGATCCTCGATCATGCGCCGGACGTGATCTGCCTGCAGGAAACCAAGTGCGCCGACGGCAATTTCCCGCTCGCCGCCTTCCGCAAGCTCGGCTACGAACACATCGCGATCAAGGGCCAGAAGGGCTATCACGGCGTCGCGACGATCTCCCGTCGCCCCTTTCTCGACGAGGAGCGGATCGACTATTGCGCCAAGGGCGACAGCCGGCACCTTTCGACAGGCATCGCCTTCGGCGGAGGCCGCTTCACGCTGCAGAACTTCTACGTGCCGGCCGGCGGCGACGAGCCGGACCCGGAGATCAACGACAAGTTCGCCCACAAGCTCGCCTTTCTCGACGAGATGGGCGAGCGGTTCTCGGCCCTTTCCGGCGACAGCATCATTGTCGGCGACCTCAATGTCGCGCCCTACGAGCACGACGTGTGGTCACACAAGCAGCTCCTGAAGATCGTCAGCCACACGCCGATCGAGTGCGAGAAGCTGGAGGCGGTGCGCGGCGCCGCCGGCCTCACCGACCTCATGCGCCAGTTCGTCCCGGTCGAGGAAAAGCTCTACACATGGTGGAGCTACCGGGCGAAGGACTGGTCGGCCGCCGACAAGGGCCGCCGCCTCGACCATGTCTGGACGAGTCCGGCGCTCGCCGCCCAGGCGGTCTCCATGCAGGTGCTGCGCGATGCCCGCGGCTGGACGCAGCCCTCCGACCACGCGCCGGTAATGGTCCGCCTGGAAGCCTGAGCCCAGAAAGCCGGAAGCGAAAAACGGCGCGGCCGCCCGCCCTCACGGGCGGATGACGACCTTGCCCTGCGCCCGGCGCTCCGACAGCTCACCCAGGGCCCGCGCCGTCTCGTCGATCGGATAGACCGCATGCACATGCGGCACGATGCGCCCTTCCGCGACCCAGGCGAGCAGTTGCGCCATGTTGTCCCGATGGTTTTCAGGTTCGCGGATGATGGCATCGCCCCAGAACACGCCGAGCACGTCGCACCCCTTCAGCATGACCAGGTTGAGCGGCAGTCTCGGGATCTCGCCTGCGGCGAAACCGACGACGAGGTAGCGCCCGCGCCAGCCGGTCGCGCGCAGCGCAGCTTCCGCGTAGGCCCCGCCGACCGGATCGTAGACCACATCGACACCGCAGCCGTCGGTGAGCGCCTTCAGCCGGGTCTTGAGGTCTTCCTCGGTGTAGTTGACCAGTTCGTCGGCGCCGTGGGCGCGGGCCAGTTCCAGCTTTTCCGCGCTCGAGGCGCAGGCGATGACCCGCGCGCCCATCGCCCTGGCGACCTCGACGGCGGCAAGCCCGACGCCGCCCGAGGCGCCGAGCACGGCAACGCTCTCACCGCCTTCGAGCCGCGCCCGGTCGCGAAACCCATGCAGCGCCGTGCCATAGGTGACGGTCAGCCCGGCCGCCACTTCTTCGCTCACCCCGTCCGGCAGGAGCACGAGGTCGTCCTCCGTGGCGATCACCGCCTCGCGCACCGCGCCCCAGCGGACGTAGCCCATCACCCGGTCACCGGGCTCAAACAGCTCGACCCCCTCGCCGACGGACATCACCTGGCCGGCGAACTCCGCTCCCGGAGAGAACGGCAGCTCGGGGCGGAACTGGTATTTGCCCTCGATGATCAGCGTGTCGAAGAAATTGAGCGCCGCCGCCGCAACCCGGACAAGCACCTCGCCCGACCCCGGTTCGGGCATCTCCAGATCGCGCAGGACAAGGGTCCCGGGCCCGCCGAGACGTTCGCACAGCACAGCTTTCACGTGTTCGTTCCCCCACTTTTCCCCGCCTTCCGGTTAGCACGGCCGGGAAGTGCGTGAAAGACGACGAGTGGTTGCAATCTTGTCAGGCGCGGCGGAGGCCGCTATGTCCGGGCACCCGGACGACCCTCCCCGACGGGCCGGCGGCCGGAACCGGCCCACCGAGCCGGCCCGATGACAAGGACACCCATATGCGCGGTTACTTCGCCGTTGGCGCGGAAGGCATTTCCAAGCCGATGAATCTCGGCAACCTGATGCGTTCCGCCCATGCCTTCGGCGCCAGCTTCTTCTTCACCGTCGACGCCGACAGCCGGATCCGCAAGGCGCCGCCCTCCGACACCTCCAAGAGCACCGGCCACCTGCCGCTGTTCCACTGGGACGCCATCCCGGAGATGGACCTGCCGCAGGGCTGCCAGCTCGTCGGCATCGAGCTGACGGACGACGCCGTCGACCTGCCGAGCTTCATGCATCCGCTGCAGGCGGCCTATGTGCTCGGCCCCGAGCGCGGCTCCCTCTCGGCGGAGATGCAGGCGGCCTGCGCCCATATCATCAAGATCCCGACCAAGTTCTGCCTGAACATCGCGGTTGCCGGCGCCATCGTGCTCTACGACCGGCACCGGGTGCACGGCCAGTATGCCGAACGCCCGCTCACCGCCGGCGGTCCGAAGACACCGCGCCCGGCGCACAAGCATGGCGGCCCGATCATGCGCACGGGGCGCAAGGTTCCCGGAAACGACGGCTGAAGAAAGATCCGGTCAGCGGCGCTGCTGGCGCGCGCGCGCCACGCGCCCCAGCGTCAGCAGCACGTCGCCGACAAGGGCTGTGGCCAGCGCCGGGGCCTTGCGCGCCGAGGCGACCGCTCCGCCAAGCCGCTCCCCGGCCCTGGCAAGATCCTCGCCCGACCACAGCGACACCTGGCGGATGACCGCGTCGCGTCGCTTGTAGAAGACCGGCGGACGGGCCTGCTCGATGACCCGCGCCGCCGACAGGCCGCGATCGGCCTCGGCCCTGGCGCGGGCGAGAAACTGGAAATGGCGCAGCGCGGCGGAGGCGATCATGTCGGCGCGCTGGCCGCCGGCCTCGAGCCGTTCCAGCCCGTGATCGAGCGTTGCCAGGTCGCCCAGCGCCGCGGCATCGATCAACTCGTCGACGGCAAAGGCGGAGGCATCGCCGATCACCGCCTCGACATCGGCGGTCTCGATCCGCTCCCGCCCGAGCGCGTAAAGGCAGAGCTTGCGCACCTCGCCGCGGCTCGCCAGCCGGTCGGCGCCAAGCAGCCCCATCAGCACCTGCCGCGCCTCGCGCGTGATGCTCAGCTCCGCCTCGCGCAGCTCCGCGTCGATGACCCGCTCGAGATCGCGCGCCTCGTCGGCATAGCAGGCAATGGCGACGGCCGAGCGGTCGTTCTCGAACTTCTTGCGCAGGCCGACGCCCTTCTTCAGGTCGCCCGCCTCGATCACCACCAGCGCGTTTTCGGCCCGGACCTCGCCGAACAGCGGGTCGACGGCCGGAGACAGGTTCTTGCCCGCCCCGTCACGCAGCCAGACAACGCGGCGGCCGCCGAACAGCGGCACCGTCGAGGCCTCGTCGATAAGCCGGGCCGGATCGGAAACCACGTCCGCCGCGTCGAGGCGCACCAGGGAGAAGGGATCGTCGACGCCGCCCGACGCCTTGTCGACCAGCATGCGGGCCCGCTCGGACACAAGGCCGGTGTCCGGCCCGAAGACCAGCACCAGGGCCACGCCGGCCGGCGGTTCGGCGATGAAACGGTCGACCTCGCCGGCCTTCAGCGCGACCATGGTTCAGCCTTGCGAGGCGAAGAAGCCGGCCAGGCGCGTCTGGATGTTGCCGGCCACCACCTTCGCCGCCCGATCCTCCGCGTCGCGCTCGGCGCGCAGGTTGGCGAAGCGCTGGCTGGAGAAGTCGAAGGAGGCCGAACCGAAGGCGCGACCGGTGGTCACCGTCCGTCCGGTGCCGATCTCGCTGAGCACGTAGCTCGCATTGACCGTCACCGAATAGGCGGAGGGCACGTCCGCGAGCCGTTCGACGCCGACCTCGTTCAAGGGCCGGTCGATGATGATCTTCAGCCGGTAGCGCGGCGGCGCCGCTTCGCGGCCCCGCCGGAAACCGAAGATCAGCTCGTTGCGCAGCACCTGGCCGACACGCTCGAGAGTCTCCGTCGAGGAGGCCTCGACCGTGTCGATGTCGATCGCCGCGAATTCCTGCGCGACGGGAGACGTCCCGGACGGCCCGCCGATCGAGCCGTAAAGCGGGCGGACCTGGCAGGCGCCGGCGGCAAGCGCCGCACCGAGCGCGAGAACGAGAAGCGCGCGCCGCGTGGCGGGCTGCGATGTCGGATGATCAGGCGACGACATTCACGATCCTTTGCGGCACAACGATGATCTTGCGGGCAGGCTTGCCGTCCAGCGCGCGCAGCACGGCCTCGAGCTGGAGCGTAGCCGCTTCGACCTCTTCTTTGGAAGCCTCGCGTGCGATCGTCAGGTCGGCCCGCTTCTTGCCGTTGACCTGCACCGGCAGGGTCACGGTCGCCTCGACCAGCAGACCCTCCTCGACCGTCGGCCAGGGTGCGGTGGCAAGCAGGCCCTCGCGGCCAAGCACCGTCCAGCATTCCTCGGCCAGATGCGGCGCCATCGGCGCCATCATCTGCACCAGGTAGCCGATGCCCTCGCGCAGGGCGAAGTGCATGTCGTCACCCCCGGCGCCGGCCTGCTGTGCCTTGGACAGCGTGTTGACCAGTTCGTAGATGCGGGCCACCGCGCGGTTGAAGGAAAGTCCCTCGATGTCGGCGGAAACGCTCGCGCAGGCCTTGTGGGTTGCCCGGCGCAGCGCGGTCGCCGCCTCGCCGAACGCGTTCGGCCGCGCCGTCTCCGGCACGCCGTCGGCGATATCCCCGACAAGACGCCAGACACGCTGCATGAAGCGCCAGGCGCCCTGCACGCCATCCTCGGTCCACTGCACGTCGCGCTCCGGCGGGCTGTCGGAGAGCATGAACCAGCGCGCCGTGTCGGCGCCGTAGGTCTCGATGATGTCGGTGGGGTCGACAGTGTTCTTCTTCGACTTCGACATCTTCTCGATCGAGCCGATCGCGACCTCCGCGCCGCCCTCCAGCAGGAAGGCCTTGCGCGTCTCGCCGTCGCCCTCGATGCGCACTTCCGCAGGCGAGGCCCAGCCGCCGCCCGGCGCCTTGTAGGTCTCGTGCGTCACCATGCCTTGCGTGAACAGGCCGCGGAATGGCTCCTTGACGCCCAGATGCCCGGTGACGCTCATCGCCCTTGCGAAGAAGCGCGAATAGAGCAGGTGCAGGATCGCGTGCTCGATACCGCCGATATACTGGTCGACCGGCAGCCAGGCATCGGCCACGGCCTTGTCGGTCGGCGTCGCCGCCTTCGGGTCGGTGAAGCGGGCGAAATACCAGGACGAATCGACGAACGTGTCCATCGTGTCGGTCTCGCGCCGCGCCGGTTTGCCGCAAGCCGGGCAGGCGACGTTGCGCCAGGTCGGATGACGGTCGAGCGGGTTGCCCGGCTTGTCGAAATCGATGTCGTCGGGCAACTGCACCGGCAGGTCGGCGACAGGCACCGGCACGACGCCGCAATCCTCGCAATGGATGACCGGGATCGGGCAGCCCCAATAGCGCTGGCGCGAGATGCCCCAGTCGCGCAGGCGGTAGTTGACCTGCCGCTCGGCCTGCGGGCGCCCGTCGAGCATCGTCGCCTCGAGCCGGGCGGCGACCGCTTCCTTGGCGTCCGCGATCGACAATCCGTTCATGAAGTCCGAATTGTAGATCGTGCCGTCATCCGTAAAGGCCTCGCCGCGGATCTCGAACGTGTCCGGATCGGCGCCCGCCGGCAGCACCACCGGGCGCACCGGCAGATGGTACTTGCGGGCGAAGTCTAGGTCGCGCTGGTCATGGGCCGGACAGGCGAAGATCGCGCCCGTGCCGTAGTCCATCAGGATGAAATTCGCGACGTAGACCGGCAGCGTGATCGAGGGGTCGAGCGGATGCGTCACCGTCAGGCCGGTGTCGACACCGACCTTCTCCGCCGTCTCGATGGCTTCCGCCGAGGTGCCCTTGCGCCGGCACTCCTCGATGAAGGCGGCAAGCTTCGGGTTGCTTTCGGCAAGCTTCAGCGAGATCGGGTGATCCGGCGACAGGCCCATGAAGGAGGCGCCAAACAGCGTGTCGGGCCGCGTCGTGAAGATCTCCAGCGCCGTGTCGCCGGTCGGTGCCGGGGTGGAGAAGGCGAAGCGCAGGCGCAGGCCCTCGGACCGGCCGATCCAGTTCTTCTGCATCAGCCGGACCTTGTCCGGCCAGCGGTCGAGCGTGTCGATGGCGGTGAGCAGTTCCTCCGACCAGTCGGAGATCTTGAAGAACCACTGGGTGAGCTCGCGCTGCTCGACCGGCGCGCCGGACCGCCAGCCGCGGCCGTCGATGACCTGCTCGTTGGCGAGCACGGTCATGTCGACCGGATCCCAGTTGACCTTGGAGTTCTTGCGATAGGCCAGGCCCGCCTGCAGGAAGTCGAGGAACAGGTGCTGCTGCTGGGTGTAATATTCGACGTCGCAGGTCGCGAACTCGCGCGCCCAGTCGAGCGACAGGCCCATGATCTTCAGCTGGCCGCGCATCGTCGCGATGTTCTGGTAGGTCCAGTCGCGCGGATGCACCTTGTTCTGCATGGCCGCGTTCTCCGCCGGCATGCCGAAGGCGTCCCAGCCCATCGGATGCAGTACGTTGAAGCCGCGGGCGCGCTTGTAGCGCGCAACGACATCGCCCATCGCGTAGTTGCGCACGTGACCCATGTGGATGCGGCCCGAAGGATAGGGAAACATCTCGAGCACATAGTATTTCGGCCGGGGGTCCTCGTTGCGTGTCGCAAAGACGTCCGTCTCGTCCCAGACCTTCTGCCAGCGGCTTTCCGCCTCGCGGGCGTTGTAGCGCTCCGTCGCCATGATTGTGATTGCTTTTCTCGTGACCATTGCAGGAATAACGTGGCGCGACTGTCACCAGAAATCCGCCTTGCGGTCAACCTGCAAGGCATCCCGCCCGCGCCATTGCAGCCGGCACGGGGACCTCATGGCCCCCTTGCCCCCGCGCCCGGGAAAAGGCTATCGGGAAGGACCGCAGCACAAGCCCCCGAGGAACCCCATGTCCGCGACCGACAACGCCCCCTCCCCGGCGGCGGCGAACCAAAGCGATGCCGCCGCGCGTCTTGCCGACATCCGCGAGACGGTCACCCGGGCCGGGAAGGACGCCGGCCGGCCGGCCGGCTCGACCACCCTTGTCGCGGTCTCCAAGACGTTTGACGCCGAGGAAATCCGCCCGGTGCTTTGCGCCGGCCAGCGGGTCTTCGGCGAGAACCGCGTACAGGAGGCGCAGGGCAAGTGGCCGGGCTTGCGCACGGAATTTCCCGATGTCGAGCTTCACCTGATCGGGCCGCTGCAATCGAACAAGGCGAAGGATGCGGTGGCCCTGTTCGACGTTATCCACACGCTCGACCGGGAAAAGATCGCCCGGGCGCTGGCCGCCGAATGCCTGGCGCAGGACCGCGCGCTGCGCTTCTTCGTCCAGGTCAACACCGGCGAGGAACCGCAAAAGGCCGGCATCGCGCCGCATGAGGCCGACGATTTCATCGCCCTTTGCCGGGACGAGCTCGGCCTCGACGTGGCCGGCCTGATGTGCATCCCCCCGGCCGAAGACACCCCCGCCCCGCATTTCGCGCTGCTGGCGAAGATCGCCGCGCGAAATGGTCTTGCCGGTCTGTCGATGGGCATGTCCGCGGATTTCGAAAGCGCCGTCCGCCTCGGCGCGACCCATGTGCGCGTCGGCTCGGCGATCTTCGGCTCCCGCCCGCGTCCCTGACGCCTGAGGCCGAGACTAGCGCTCGCTCCAGAAGTCCGGGGTCAGCAGGATGATCCCCGCCAGGATCTCCAGCCGGCCGAGCACCATCTGCACGGACAGCAGCGCCTTCACAAGCTCGGGCAGCGACTGGAACGTGCCGGACGGGCCGATGACGTCGCCGACGCCCGGACCGACATTGGCAAGCGCGGTGATCGAGGCGCTCAGCGCCGTCTCGATGTCGAGACCGGCAAGCGCATAGACGAGCGCGAAGCCGACGAACGTCATCGTGTAGAGCAGGGCGAAGATCAGCACGCCCTCGATCACCGAGGCGCTCACCGCCGTGCCGCCATAACGTGCCTCCGCCACCCGGTGCGGGCGCACCATGCCCTTCAGGAGCACCCGGATATAGGAGATCAGCAGCAGCATCCGGAAAGCCTTGAAGCCGCCGGAGGTCGAGCCGCTGCAGCCGCCCAGGAACGTCAGCAGGAAGAACAGGACGATCGCCAGGTTGCCCCATTGCAGGTAGTCGTCGGCGGCATAGCCGGTCGTCGTCACTACCGAGACAACGTGGAACACCGACAAGGTGAGGTGGTGGAAGGGCATGCCGGTGTCGTGCAGGTGCAGCGCGACAAAGGCGCACAGGCTGAAGGCGATGACGAGGCGCAGGAAGAAGAACACCTGCTGGGCATCGCGCCACACCCGCCGTTCGACCAGGGTGATGAGGAACAGGAAGGGCAGGCTCGACAGCATCATGAAGACGATGGCGATCCAGTAGATCGCAAGGTCGTCGAACTGTCCGAGCGAGCTGTCGGAGGTCGAGAAGCCGCCGGTCGAGACGGTGGTGAGGGAATGGTTCACCGCCTGGAAGAAGGTCATCCCGGCCAGATAGTAGAGCAGCGTGCTGGCGCAGGTCAGCACCCCGTAGAGCAGCAGCAGCCGCACCATGAAGGGTTCGAACCGGCCATAGGGCTTCGACGAGGTCTCCGAGGATTCGATCGAGAAGAGCTGCGAGCCGCCGGCCCTCAGCCCCGGCAGCAGCCAGATGCCGAGCACGACGATGCCGATGCCGCCGATCCATTGCAGCAGCGATCGCCACAGCAGGATGCCGGGCGGCATCGCGTCGAGCCCGGTGAGCACCGTCGCGCCGGTCGTCGTCAGGCCGGAAATCGCCTCGAACACGGCATCGACGAAGGAAATCTTCAACCCGCTCAGCCACAGCGGCAACGCGCCGGCCAGCCCGAAGACGATCCAGGCCGCATTGACGAAGACAAGCGTCTCGCGCGTGTTGAACCGGCTGGCGGAGCGCAGGAATGCGGCGGTCGCCACGCAGCCGATGCACCCCGTGACAAGGGCCGAGGCGAGAAAGACGATCCAGTCCGGATTGCCGGCGACCAGGTCGACGGCGGCTGGAATGGTCATGAACAGCGAGATCAGGATCAGCAGGCGGCCGATCGGCAGCGCAACGGCTCGGAGGTCCATGTCACGGCGTCCTGGTTCCGGCGTGTTGGAATGTCCCTTGTCGGGAAGGGCGGGGGCGCACCCGTGCCGCCACGGGCCTTCGCAAGGGCGCGGCCGGCTTGCCGGAGGCCGCATCTTCTCCCTTTTGCGCTCGATTTCAAGGGCCTGATATGCCGGGCAGGGTTTCCCGCCGCGCGCATCAGGCGAAAGACGGCGGGCGATCCTTGACTTTGTGCACCGTTTTCGACTATGCCGCTGGCAACTCCGAAAGAGTTACGAAACGACCATCCGCCGACCGGGACCCGTAAAGGTGTAAAGAGATCCCGGAGGTTCACACCCGACAGCGCGTTGCGCCCTCGGGTGCAAAACCGCTTTGCGCGATCGCGTTCCGGCACCATTTCAGGGGAAACGGCATCGCCATGGCGGCGGTGTCCAGGGATCAAGGGACCACGGCATGTTCGAAAGTCTGTCAGATCGCCTCAGTGGCATTCTCGACAAGCTGACGCGGCGCGGCGCGCTGTCGGAGGCTGACGTCTCCGAAGCTCTGCGCGAGGTGCGCCGGGCCCTGATCGAGGCCGACGTGGCGCTTCCCGTCGTCAAGTCCTTCACCGACAAGGTGCGCAACCGCGCCGTCGGTCAGGAAGTGCTGAAGTCGGTCACCCCCGGCCAGCAGGTCGTCAAGATCGTTCACGACCAGCTTGTCGAGATGCTCGGCAGCGAAGCGGAACCGATCGACCTCAACGCGCCCGCCCCGGTCGCCATCATGATGGTCGGCCTGCAGGGTTCGGGCAAGACGACCTCGACCGGCAAGATCGCCCTGCGACTGACCAGGAACGACAAGCGCAAGGTCCTGATGGCCTCGCTCGACACCCGTCGTCCGGCCGCCCAGGAACAGCTCAAGGTGCTCGGCGAGCAGACCGGCATCGACACGCTGCCGATCGTCGCCGGCCAGACGCCGGTGCAGATCGCCAGCCGCGCGATGACCGCGGCGCGGCTCGGTGGCTACGACGTGGTGATGCTCGACACCGCCGGCCGCACCCATATCGACGAGCCCTTGATGGTCGAGATGGCGGAGATCAGGTCGGCGGCTACGCCGCACGAGATCCTGCTCGTCGCCGACAGTCTCACCGGCCAGGACGCGGTCAACCTCGCCACCTCCTTCGACGAGCGTGTCGGCATCACCGGCATCGTGCTGACACGAATGGACGGCGACGGGCGCGGCGGCGCCGCCCTGTCGATGCGCGCCGTCACCGGCAAGCCGGTCAAGCTGGTGGGCACCGGCGAGAAGGCCGACGCGCTCGAGGAATTCCACCCCTCGCGTATCGCCGACCGCATCCTGGGCATGGGCGACATCGTCTCGCTGGTCGAGAAGGCCGCCCGCGAGATCGACCAGGAAAAGGCGGCCAAGATGGCCGCCCGCATGCAGAAGGGCAATTTCGACCTGGAGGATCTGGCCGAACAGCTCCGCCAGATGGAAAAGCTCGGCGGCATGTCCGGAATCATGGGCATGATGCCCGGCGTCGGCAAGCTCAAGAAGCAGCTCGACGGCGCCAATATCGACGACCGGGTGATCAAGCGACAGGTCGCCATCATCCAGTCGATGACACCGCAGGAGCGGCGCAAGCCCGACCTGCTCAAGGCCAGCCGCAAGAAGCGCATCGCCACGGGCTCCGGCGTCGATGTCGCCGACGTCAACAAGCTGCTCAAGATGCACCGGCAGATGGCCGACATGATGAAGCAGATGGGCAAGGGCAAGGGCATGCTCGGCAAGATGATGGGCGGCCTCGGCATGCCCGGCGCCGGCGGCGGCATGCCGAACATCGACCCGAAGGAACTCGAGCGCATGGCCCAGTCGGGTCAGTTGCCCGGCGGCCTGCCGGGCCAGATGCCGGGGCAGATGCCCGGCCTGCCGGGCGGGCTTGGCGGACTGGGCGGCCCGCGCCTTCCGGGCCTCGGCGGCATGCCGGGCATGGGACGGGGGAAAAAGAAGTGACCGACAGCGCCGACCAGATCCTCGGCCCGGCCTCGGCCGCAATGGACGAGCTCATCCGCCTGCGCGGCTCCATCGACAATATCGACGCGGCGCTGGTCCATATGCTCGCCGAACGGTTCAAGTGCACCCAGAAAGTCGGTGTGCTGAAGGCCCAACACGATCTTCCGCCCGCCGATCCGGCGCGCGAGGAACGGCAGATCGCGCGCCTGCGCGCACTTGCCAGGGACGCAAACCTTGATCCCGATTTCGCGGAAAAGTTCCTGAACTTCATCGTCAGGGAAGTGATCCGCCACCATGAAGCCATTCGCCGCTGAACGCGGCGCGCAGTACAGGAGACCATAGACATGGCTTTGAAAATTCGTCTTGCCCGCGGTGGCGCCAAGAAGCGTCCGTTCTACCGGATCGTCGTCGCCGACGTGCGCTCGCCGCGCGACGGCCGCTTCGTCGAGAAGGTCGGCAGCTACAACCCGATGCTGCCGAAGGACAATGCCGATCGCGTCGTGCTCGATGCCGAGCGCATCCAGCATTGGCTCAGCCACGGCGCCAAGCCGAGCGATCGCGTCCTGCGCTTCCTCGATGCCGCCGGCCTGATGACCCGCGAAGCCCGCAACAACCCGAACAAGGCCGAGCCCGGCCAGAAGGCCAAGGAGCGTCTCGCCGAGAAGCTCCAGGCTGCCGAGGACGCCGCCGCCGCTGCCGCCGAGGCAGCTTCCGCCGGTGCCGAGGCTCCCGCCGAGGAAGCTTCGGCCGAGTAAGCCGACACCGGTGGAATGCCTCCGGGCGACACCCGGGTTGAGTGACTGACAGGGACCCGCGCGAACCGCGCGGGTCCCGCATTGCTTTGCAGCCACCGATACCGCGGTTGCGGGCAAGGCAAAACGCCAGGAGGTCGCGCGTGACGACAGATCGCATCCTCATCGCCCGTATCGGCGCCGCCCACGGCATTCGCGGCGAGGTCCGGGTCAAGCCCTTCGGCGACGATCCCCTATCCTTCGCCGATTACGGCCCGCTGCAGACGGCGGACGGCAAGCGCGAACTCACCGTTGCCTCCGCCAGGCTGCAGAAGTCGATGGTGGTGACGCGGTTCGAGGGCGTGAACGACCGCAACGCCGCCGAGGCGCTGAACGGAACCGACCTCTATGTCGCCCGCCAGGCGCTTCCCGAACTCGATGACGATGACGAGTTCTACCATGCCGACCTGCTTGGCCTGAAGGCGGTGGCGAGCGACGGTGAGCTGCTTGGAACGATCGTGGCGCTGCCCGATTTCGGTGCCGGCACACTGGTCGAGATCCGCCCCGCCGGGGCGTCCTCCTTCTACGTGCCCTTCACCCGCGAGGCGGTGCCGCGGATCGACATTAGCTCAGGCGAGGTGACAATCGTGCCGCCGGAGGATCACGCCGACGAGGAGTCCGGCGAGGCCGGGGCCTGATCCCGCCCGGAGACCGAAACAGGGAGCGGCAAGGGCGCGGGCACGGCCGAGGACAGGAAATCGTCACCCTCGATTGCCTTCTCCGCGAGTGCCGCGCGCGTTTCGGAGCGGATCAGCACGATGGCGGCGACGACCAGAGCGACGCCGATCGTGTTGGCGGCGACATCGCCGAGCGAGGCATGGTGATGCGGCGTCAGGGCCTGGACCGCCTCCCCGCCGATGCCGGCAAGGCTGGCGACGCCGGCGGAAATGCGCAAGCGGCAACAGAAGAACGCATGGACCGCCAGGGTCAGCAGCCCGAAGAACACCAGATGCTGCAGCTTGTCCCAGGGGTGATCGATGCCGGTGTTGAACACCAGGCCGACGGCGATGCCATAGGCAAGCAGCAAGGCCAGCGGCGCGACCCGGCTGAAAGACAGGTCGAGATAGTGCCGCTCCACGGTCTGGCGCAGCGCCTCGACCAGTCGCGACAGGGATCCGGACATGGAGGGTTTCAGTGACATACGTCCTTTCTAGAAGGCAAACCGTTAAGCAAGGCTTGCGGCGAACGCCGAGCCGCGCGCCCTGCCGCCATCCAGGACCGGACCTGCCATGAGCTTTGCCGCCACCATTCTCAGCCTCTATCCGGACATGTTTCCCGGGCCGCTCGGCGCCTCGCTCGCCGGGCGGGCGCTGGAACGCGGCGACTGGTCGCTCGAGGCCCGCCAGATCCGCGACCACGCCACGGACAGGCATCGTTCGGTCGACGACACGCCCGCCGGCGGCGGTGCCGGCATGGTGCTGCGCGCCGACATCCTGGCGAGCGCCATCGACGCGGCCACGCCCGAAGGCGACACGCGCCCGCGACTGTTGATGAGCCCGCGCGGACGCCCGCTCGACCAGGCCCGCGTGCGCACGCTTGCCGGCGGGCCCGGCGCCATCATCGTCTGCGGCCGCTTCGAGGGCGTCGACCAGCGGGTGATCGAGACCCGGAACCTGGAAGAGGTTTCGGTCGGCGACTACGTCCTATCCGGCGGGGAACTCGCCGCAATGGTCCTACTCGACGCCGTTGTGCGGCTGCTGCCCGGCGTCATGGGCAATGTCGAGAGCGGCGCCTTCGAAAGCTTCGAGACCGGTCTCCTGGAACATCCGCACTATACCCGCCCCCGGGACTTCGAGGGACTGTCGATCCCCGAAATCCTGACCTCCGGCGACCATGCCCGCATCGACCGCTGGCGCCGGGCCGAGGCCGAGGAGCTGACAAGGCAACGACGCCCCGATCTTTGGCGACGCCATCTCACCGGGGAGGACGACGCCTGAGCCCCGGATGCGCGCAAAATCGGGCGTTTTAACGCGAAAAGGGCATGACAAACCCGGCAGCTTGCGCTATGCAGCGGCCACTCGGGTGCCGAATTGGCGCCGCGTGCCGTTTTTCCTTTGCACAGACGTGCCACATGCCCTGCCGGGCGAAGCAGGAAAACGGACGGGCGACACCGGTGCACGAACCGGATTTCCACGACCGGACACGTTCCGGACTGGCCAAAAACGCGGTGAATTCGCCCCTGCGGCTCGACCGTTAGCGGACGCTCTGACCGACACGAACCAAAAAGGCAGTGCCATGAACATCATCGAACAGCTGAACGCCGAGGAAATGGCGAAGATCGAAGCCGCGCGCAAGCTGCCGAGCTTCTCTCCCGGCGACACGATCCGCGTCAACGTGCGCGTGACGGAAGGCAACCGGACCCGTACGCAGGCCTACGAGGGCGTGTGCATCGCCCGCGCCGGCGGCGGCATCAACGAGAGCTTCACCGTCCGCAAGATCTCCTACGGCGAAGGCGTCGAGCGTGTGTTCCCGGTCTACTCGCCGATGCTTGAAGGCGTCGACGTGATCCGCCGCGGCAAGGTCCGTCGCGCCAAGCTCTACTATCTGCGCACGCGTCGCGGCAAGTCGGCCCGTATCGTCGAGGCCACCAATGTCCGCGCCCGTCGCCTGAACGACGAGATCAAGTCGGACCTGGCCGCCGTCAAGGCCGCCAAGGAAGCCGAGCGCGCCGAGGCCAAGGCCGCCGCCGACGCCGCTTCCGCCGAATAAGATTGCAAGGCGCCGCCGCACGGCAGCGCCAGGTGTCAACGAAACGGCCCCGGACATCGCGTCCGGGGCCGTTTTCGTTTCTAGGCTGCCTGTTTCGGTTTCACGGCGGGGATGTCGCGGCCAGGAGCCAGCCGGCCGGCGCCTATTCGATCCGGCGCAGATGGGCCCGCACGGCAAGGCGCGACGTTGCCGCGGTCAGCACCGTGACCAGGAAGATCACCGCCAGCACGCCGAGATAGCCGGCGACGCCGACCGACACGCCGCCGAACATGTCCATCGCCCGGGCAAGCCCCTGCAGGCCGGTGCGGTCGTCGGCGAGAAAGCCGAGCACGACGAAGACGAGGCAGGCGCCCACCCCGCCAGCAAGGCCGCCCTGCAGGCCGAGCAGCAGGAAGTGGCGCTGGAACTCGCGGGCGACGAAACTGTCCTCGGCACCGACGAAATGCAGCACCTCCACAACGTCCCGGTTGCCCGCCATCGCGGCGCGGGTGGCGAAGACCACCGACAGCACCATAGACCCGAGCACCAGCGACAGGATCGCCAGGCCGCCGAAAACAACGGCGCCGGCCATCGCCGCGAGCCGGTCGGTCCACGATCCGTGATCGTCGATGCTGGCGCCGCGCACCACGGCGGAAACCGCCGCCCGCAGGTCGCCGAGTTCGAACCGTGACGGCTCGTCGATCTCGACCTGGATCAGGCGTGGAACGGGCAGGGTCGCAAGATCCAGTCCCTCACCCAGCCAGGGCTGAAGCAGGCCGCGGGTTTCCTCGTCCGACAGCGCCCGTACGGCACCGATCCCCGGTTGTTCCCGCGCCACGGCGATCGCCTTCTCGATCTCGCGCAGCATGTCGACGCCCTCGGCCGGGCGGATCTGGATCGTCACCTCGCGCTGCAGGTCGTTCGACCAGGCGTTCGCCGCCTCGTGGATGATGGCAACGCCGCCAACGGTGAGGCAGGCAAGGAAGCTCATGATCGCGACGACAAGCGTCAACGCGCGCCCGGCAACCGCCTGCGAGGGCACGATCGGCGCCGGCGAGCGCAGGCCCGACATCCCGCCGCGCGCCTTCGCCTTGCCGCGCAGCCGTGCCCGCATGGCACTGCCGGCACCGCCCGCCTTGCCGCTTCCGGCGCTGGCTCCCGGCCTGCCGCCACGCCCCTCGCGCTGCGGGCGCGGACCCTGCTTCGCGCCACCGCCGGGCCGCGCCGGACGATCCTTTCCGCTCCTGCCGTCAGTCATGGATGTGCAACCGTCCTTCGCCGAGTTCCATGCGCCGCGCGTCGACCTGGTCCATCAGGGCAAGATCATGCGTCGCGATGACCACCGAGGTCCCCAGCCGGTTGAGTTCGATGAACAGGCGCAGCAGCCGGCGCGCCAGCGGCGGATCGACATTGCCCGTCGGCTCGTCGGCAAGCAGCAGTTCCGGCCGGGTGATCAGCGCGCGCGCGATGGCCGCGCGCTGCTTCTCCCCGCCCGACAGCACCGGCGGCAGGACATGCATGCGCTCGCCAAGGCCCACCCACTTGAGCAGCTCCACCACATCGGAACGATACTGGCTTTCCTCCTGGCCGACGACCCTGAGCGGCAGCGCGACATTCTCGTAGGTGGTCAGATGGTCCAGCAGGCGGAAATCCTGGAAGACGATGCCGATCCGCCGGCGCAAGGCAGGGATCTGGCTCTTCTTCAGCGCCGACGTGTCCTTGCCGAACGCCCGGACGAGCCCGCGCGTCGGCGCCAGCGACAGGAACAGGAGACGCATCAGGCTGGTCTTGCCTGCGCCCGACGGGCCGGTCAGGAACTGGAAGGACTGCGGCCTGATCTCGAAGGTCAGGTCGCGCAGGACCTCCGGGCCCATGCCGTAGCGCAGACCGACATTTTCGAATCGGATCACGGCAACCTCTCGTTAACACATTGTCCCGACACTATCGCCTCGCCATTAACGCTTCATTAACGATATCGGGGCGTGATGAGGTCGTGACGATCCGTGTGCGGTCGGCGACGCGGGAAACGCGCCGCCGTTTGCAGCATGTTTACGGACCATGGCCAATACTTGACCCTTTCCCGGTCCGGTATCCATGGCGGCAAGCATGCCACGCCAAGCCGGAGGTTTTGTGGGCAAGACGAGGCCTCTTCCACAATGATGATAACCTGTCCGGACTGTTCGACTGCCTACCGGGTCAGCGCCGCCGCGCTGGGACCGGACGGGCGTAGCGTGAAATGCGCCCGCTGCGGCACGCGCTGGCATGCCAGTGCCGAGCCGGACACGACTTCCATCGAGACCGAAGTGCCCGACGAAGCGGAAGCCGAGGCGGAGGTCGAGGTTCTCGCCGCCCAGAGCGTTGGCGCCATGGCGACCGCCGGCGACGACGACCTTGACGGTTTTGCCGGCGACGAGGCGATGGATGAGGACGGTGGCGGGGACGCGGATGCAGGCGCGGTCGGCAGTGCGGAAGACACCGACACGCAGGGCGCCGACGAGACTTTCGGCCAGGACCTGATGCCCTTCGACGAGGCGGCGGACGAGCGCGACGCCGAGACCAAGAAAACCCCTGTCGATATTGAAAGTCTGGCCCGCAAACCCAAGATCCAGGTGAAAACCAAGCCGCCCGAGCCGGTGCTGAGGCGGGTCCTTGACAAGCTCGGCCAGCGGGCGCGGCGCGTCCGTCCGCAACGCGTCGTTGGCGCGATGATGTTTTTTGGCGCGATCGCGCTTTGCGCCTTCGCGGTGACGTTTCGAACGCCGATCGTGGCGCGGATGCCCGACCTCGCCGGCCTTTTCACGCTGGCCGGGCTCGACGTGAACCTGCGCGGCCTGGAGTTCCGCGACCTGCGCACCTTCCGCGAGATCGAGGACGGCACCATCGTTCTCGTGATCGAGGGCACGATCGAGAATATCAGCCGCCAGCCGATGCATGTGCCGGCGGTCAGGCTGGCGCTGCGCAGCGAGGACGCCCAGGAAATCTATGCCTGGATCATGGAGCCGCGCTTGCGCCGGCTCGATGTCGGTGGCACGACACGGTTCCGAACCCGCCTGTCGGCTCCGCCCGACCCGGCGGCCGACATCCAGGTGCGCTTTGTCGAGCGCGGAGAACAGCAGGCCAGAGTGAATGAGTGACGACGCCGAAATCCGCACCCTGATCGACGAAGAGGCGATTGCCGCAAGGGTCGGCGAGATCGCCCGCGAAATCGCCGGGTCGAGCCCGCAGCGCCTGCTTGTCGTCGCGGTGCTGAAGGGCAGCTTCATGTTCGCCGCCGACCTGGTGCGCGCCATGCACAGGGTCGGCCTGCGCCCGGAGATGGAGTTCATCCATCTGTCCAGCTACGGCTCCGGCACGGAGTCAAGGGAAATCCGGGTTCTGCGCGATGTGGAGAGCGATGTCGCGGGACGGGATGTGATTCTCGTGGATGACATACTGGAAAGTGGCAGAACGTTAGCTTTCGCACGAGACCGACTCACTGAGCGCGGCGCAGGATCGGTGCGCATCGCGGCCTTGCTCGACAAGCCGATGCGCCGCAAATCCGCCATTTCGGCGGACTATGTCGGATTCGACTGTCCGGACAAGTTCGTGGTCGGATACGGGATGGACATGGGCCACAAATGGCGCCAGCTCCCGTATATCGGCTACGTCGTCCAGGATGCGCCGGCCCCGGCGACTGTTTGAAAAACGGAGTGGGACATGGCCCATATTCTGATTGCCGAGGACGATGAGGCGGTTCGCAGCTTCGTCAAGCGTGCCCTGGAACTGGACGGCCACACGGTGGTCGCCCAGGAGGACGGCGCCGCGGCCGCGGAAACGCTCGTCCAGGAAAAGGGGGCCTTCGACCTCATCCTGTCGGACATCAAGATGCCCGTCATGGACGGCATCGCCTTCGCCCTGATCGCCGCGCGGGACTATCCGCAGGTGCCGATCCTGCTGATGACGGGCTTTGCCGACCAGCGCGAACGCGCCAACGGGCTCGACGCGCTGATCCACGACGTCGTGACCAAGCCATTCTCGCTGGCCGAGATCCGCAGGGCGGTCAGCGATGCGCTGCTCGGCATCTGCCGCGAGGAAACCCGCCGGCGCTACGCCTGACGGCGGCCGGCATTGGTGCGCAGGCGGGCGACCGCGCCCCGGCGCGACGCACGATCTTCCATATTCCGGCTGATCGTTACAGCTGTCGTCAAGACCCGGCCTTCGCACAGGCCGGGTTTTGCTTTTGCGGGCCCGGCAACGGCACTAAGCCCGCCCCTTGCATCAATAGTGGTGCATCCGCACCCGCGCATCAGTAGCGGCGCAGAAGCCGCTCCAGATAGTCCAGCTCTATCATCGGCCGGCTCGGGTCGGAGAAACGGCGGCGCAGCTCCTCGAGAATGCGGCGGGCCCGCTGCACGTCGATCTCGTCCGGCACGCGCACCCGCTCGCCGAAGTCCGGGCCTTCCGTGCGGCGCGGACGTCCGAGCGGGTCCTCGTCCATGGGATTACCCTGGCGTCCGGCCATGCCCGGCCCCTCGCCCTGTCCCTGCCCGAGCATCTGCTCGGCAAGCCCCTGCGCGCCCTGCCTGAGCGCGTCGAGCGCATTGCCCTGCTGACCGACCGCGTCGCCCGACTGGCCCTGGCCAAGACTGTCGCGGGCATTGCCCATCTCCTCGCCCGCGCGGCCGAGCTGATCGTTTTGCGGAACACCGTTGCGCGCCAGCTGGTCCATCAGCTCCTGCAGACGTTCGCCGAGCTGGCCTTGCCCCTCCTGCAACTGGCGCAGGGCCTCGGCCAGTTGCTCGGGCGTCATCTGCCCGCCCTCGCCCTGCTGCTGGCCCTGCGAGCCGCCCTGTTCACCCTGCTCGCCCTGTTGGCCGTTGCGCTGCTGGTCCAGCCGGTTGGTCTGGTCCATCAGCTCCTGCTGCCGCTGGATCATCTGGCCAAGCTCGTTCAGCGCCTGCATCATCTCCTGGGTCATGCCGTCCGGCATCTGCTGCGGCCGGCCGGCCTGCAGGTTCTCCAGCATCCGCTGCATCTGCGCCAGAAGCTCGCGCGCGGCATCGCGCGAACCGTTCTTCGCCAGCTCCTCAATGCGCGACAGCATCTCGTCGAGGTCCTGGGGTCGCAGGTTCTGCGCGTTGGGATCCATCGGCTGCATCGCCTGCGGGTTCTGCCGCATCTGTTCGGCCAGCGCCTGCATGTAGTCGCCCAGCGCCTTGCGCAACTCCTCCGTCAGCCGGGCGATCTCCTCGTCGGACGCACCCTCCTCGAGCGCCTTGCGCAGCGCCTCCTGGGCATCGCGCAGGGCACGCTCCGCCATCGACAGGTCGCCATCCTCGATGGTCAACGCCAGCTCCCACAGGAGATCCACGACACCGCGCAACTGCTCGTCGTCCTGTGCCGCGACCAACTGGCCGCGCGCGAAATGCATGCCGAGATAAGTTCGGGCGTTGTCGATGAAGGTTTCGGGCGCCAGCATCAGCGCATCGAACGCGTCGAGCACCCGCACCTGCGCATTGGCATCCAGCGCCAGGTCGCGGCGCTGCTCGACGATGGCCCGGGCAAGGGGCTTGGCGAAGCGCCGCTGGGGCAGCGTGAAGCGGTGCGGCTCGGAACGGCCGGTCTGCCCCGCATGATCGCCGGCGCTGAGCACAAGCTCGACCTCGGAACCGGCCCAGGGATGACTGGTCAGGTCGCGGATCGTCTCGCCCGCCCCGGTCTTGCGCTCGCCGCCGGCCAGCGACAGGGGAAAGCTCGGCGCCTCGACCAGAGGCCGCGCCGCCCGATCGCTGTCGAGCCCCCTCACCTGGACGGGGCTGATATCCGCCTTGGCCGAGACCACCCCGTGATCGTCCTCCACCAGATAGGTGAATTTCACCGCGCCGCTGAGTTGCTCCTCCGGATCGTTCAGCAGGCGGATCGTCGGCGGATCATCGGCCTCGATGGCGATGCGCCAGCTGTTGACGAGCTCCTCGCCATTACGGATCTCGAGGGTCGCGGATGTCTCCAGCCGGCTGCGCAGGCTGCCGGCGCCGTCCGTGGCGCCCGCCTCGGCAACAAGGTCGGTGGCGGCATCGGCACCGACAAGCTGCACGCCAAGATCGGGAACGCCCTGCGCCCGCACGATCAGTTCGCTGCCTTCCGGCACGCTCAGGGGCTGGTCGGGGTCGCGCAGCTCCGCGGCCTCCCCCGTCAGGAAAAGCGGCGCGCGGCCGGTATAGACGGGGGGCGTGATCCAGGCATCGATCCGCAGCGGCGCGGCAACCGCCTCGCCGCCCGCCCCGGACATCGGCGAGAGACGCTGCAGATGCATGCCCTCGGCAACGAAATATCCGACAAGCAGAAGCATCGCCGCCAGGACGCGCAGCGCGAACGGATCGCGGCGGAAGGCCTGCGGGCTCGGCGCATCGGTTCTCACCGATGCAAGCGCCGTACGCGCCCGGCGTCGGTGCAGCTCCCACAAGGCGCGGGTTGCCGGCGTGTCGCCGGCGTCGAAGAGCGCGTCATCGAGGGCGGCGAGCGGCCGATGGCTCAGTCCGGACACCCGCTCGATGCGCGCCAGCGCAGCGGCGCGCGATGGCAGGCGCACGGCCGCGAGCGGCCAGCAAAGGCGGCAGGCGACAGCCAGAAAGGCGAGCGCGACAAGGGCGGAAAGCCAGACCGGCAGCAGCGTCCACAGGCCTGTCCAGGACAGGCCGACATAGAGCGCCAGCACGATCAGGACATTGTGCAGCGGCGGCCATATCCGTTCCCAGAAGATGGCAAGGCGGGTTTCCACCACCGCGCGTTCGAGCCGGCGATAGGGGTTCCGCGGCAAGGTCGCATGCCGCGCCCGTGCCTCGTCCTGCCTTGCCTCTTGGGGATCGCTGCCGGGGGAGCGGCCCGCACCCTCCGGTGTCGTCGCGTCGTTCACCTGTCCTGCCTCCGCGGCCCGGCCCGTCCGGTCAAACTGCCCCCGAACAGGTAGGGTGGGGCGTTTCGACCACTTTGGCAAGGGCGGACGCGGTTCGCCGGAGGCTCACTGGTCGGTGAGCCAGTCCGGCAGGCGGTCGGCGGAAATCAGGTCCTCATAGGTGGGACGCGGTCGCACCACGGCGTAGCGGTCGCCATTGACCAGTACCTCCGGCACGAGCAGGCGGCTGTTGTAGCTGCCGGCCTGCACCGCCCCATAGGCGCCGGCGGAATGCACGGCGAGCAGGTCGCCGGCGGCGACCGCCGGAATGTCCCGGTCCTGGCCAAGATAGTCGCCGGTCTCGCAGACCGGCCCGACGATGTCCGCATGCATGCGCGGGTGCTCCGGCCCAGGACGCTGCACCGGGCGGATCTCGTGATAGGCATCGTAAAGCGTCGGCCGGATCAGGTCGTTCATCGCGGCATCGACGACGACGAAGGTCTTGGCGGCGCCCTCCTTCACGTAGAGAACCTGCGTGACGAGAATGCCCGCATTGCCGGCGATCATCCGGCCCGGCTCGAAAACCACCGTGCAGTCGAGGTTCTCGACATGCTTGCGCACCACCTGCGCATAGGCATCGGGATGCGGGGGAGGCTCGTTGTTGTCCTGATAGGGGATCCCCAGCCCGCCGCCGAGATCGACATGGTCGATCGCATGGCCGTCGCCGCGCAATGCGGCGATCAGCCCGCCAAGGCGGGAGAAGGCGGCATCGAACGGCTCAAGCTCGGTGATCTGCGAGCCGATATGCATGTCGATGCCGGACACCTCGATCCCCGGCAGGCTGGCGGCCAGCGCATAGACCTCGCGGGCCCGCCCCCAGGGAATGCCGAACTTGTTCTCAGCCTTGCCGGTCGCGATCTTCGCGTGGGTGCGGGCATCGACATCCGGATTGATGCGCACCGAGACCCGGGCGGTTCGTCCCTTGCCGCTTGCCACCTGCGAAAGCTGCACAAGTTCCGGCTCGCTTTCCACGTTGAAGCACAAAATATCCTGGTCGAGAGCGAAGGCCTGCTCTGCCGCCGTCTTGCCGACGCCGGAGAACATGATCCGCTCGCCGGGGACCCCCGCGGCCCGGGCCCGGCGCAATTCGCCTTCCGAGACGACGTCCATGCCCGCGCCAAGCCGTGCCAGCGTCGTCAGCACCGCCTGGTTGGAATTGGCCTTCATCGCGTAGCAGACAAGCGTCGGGATGCCTGCGAAGGCCTCCTTGAACACCTTGTAGTGCCGCTCGAGCGTGGCGGTGGAATAGCAGTAGAACGGTGTTCCGACCTCCGCCGCGATCCGCGCAACCGGCACATCCTCGGCCCTTAGCCGGTCGTCGACATAGTGAAAGTGATGCAAGATCGTGGTCCCGGCTAGGATCCCGGCCGGCGCCGACCCGCAAGGGCCTTGCCGGAACCAGGAAGGAACGAATGGGCCGGTTCGCGCTACGCCGCGCCGCCGGCCCGTGCCCGATGTCGATAGTGCCCGATATCAGATGATCGCGTCGAGAACGAAGGGGCGATCCGGTTTCGCCGGCGCGGGCTCCGCGTCCGGCGTGCGATAAGTGCCGCCCTTGACCGCCGGATCGACGGCATCGGGCCGGTCGAGCGCCCCGCGCCGGCCGCAGGCGCCGACAGCAAGCGCCAGCACGACAGCCGCAAGCACGCCGCCGCGCAGAAACGGGGAGATGACACCCTTCGCCATGTTCAGCGGAACTCCTCTCGCCAGCCCGGGCGCGCGATCGCCCGCGCGGCCCCTTGCCGTTTCCTCGCATGCGGCGCGGCCCGCCGCAACCCTTTCGGCGCGGCGGCGCGACACCTATCGTCAGTCGCGCGCGGCCTCGCGCTCGAGCGCCTTCAGCCAGCGCCGCGCCTGCTTGCGCACGTTGACCGGCGATGTTCCGCCATAGCTCGTGCGCGAGCGCACCGACTTGTCGACCGACAGCACCGTGTAGATGTCCTGGGTGATGCGCGGTTCGATCGCCTGCAGCTCGGCGAGCGGCAGCTTGTGCAGCACGACGCCCCTCTCGACCGCGACGGCGACCGCGCGCCCGGTGACGTGATGCGCCTCGCGGAACGGCATGCCGAGCACTCGCACCAGCCAGTCGGCAAGATCCGTCGCGGTGGAATAGCCCGACCCGGCCGCCGCCTTCATCGCCTTGGTGTTGGGGGTCAGGTCGCGCACCATGCCGGTCATCGCGGCAAGCGCCAGAGACAGGCTCGGCAGCCCGTCAAAGGCCTGTTCCTTGTCTTCCTGCATGTCCTTGGAATAGGCCAGCGGCAACCCCTTCATCATGACCAGAAGCGCCGTGAGCGAACCGTAGATGCGGCCCGTCTTGGCGCGGACAAGCTCGGCCGCGTCGGGGTTCTTCTTCTGCGGCATGATCGAGGAGCCGGTGGAGAACTTGTCCGACAAGGTGACGAAGCCGAACTGGGCCGAGCACCAGATGACGATCTCCTCAGCCATCCGCGACAGGTGCATCGATGCGATGGAGGCCGCGCCCAGCGCCTCGATGATGAAGTCGCGATCCGAGACCGCGTCGAGCGAGTTGGCCGTCGGCCGGTCGAAGCCGAGCGCCGCCGCTGTCATCTCGCGGTCGATCGGAAAGGACGTGCCGGCGAGCGCCGCCGAGCCGAGCGGGCATTCGTTCATCCGCTTGCGGGCATCGCGCATGCGCGAGCGGTCGCGGGCGAACATCTCGACATAGGCCATCAGGTGGTGGCCGAAGGTCACCGGCTGTGCCGATTGCAGGTGGGTGAAGCCGGGCATCACGTCGCCTGCATGCTGTTCGGCGCGCTCGGCGAGCGCACCGATCAGGTCGGCGAACTGGGCATCGAGCGTGTCCAGCGTGTCGCGCACCCAGATGCGGAAATCGGTCGCCACCTGGTCGTTGCGCGAGCGGGCGGTGTGCAGACGGCCTGCCGCCGGACCGATCAGTTCCGCCAGGCGCGATTCCACGTTCATGTGGATGTCCTCGAGCGCCCGCGAGAAGGTGAACTCGCCCGCCTCGATTTCTGACCGGATCGTGTCTAGACCGTGAGCGATCTTCTCCGCATCCTCGACGGCGACAATTTCGCGCGCCGCCAGCATGCGGACATGAGCCTTCGAACCCTCTATATCCTGCCGGTAGAGCTTGCGATCGTAGTCGATGGAGGCGTTGATCTCCTCCATGATGGCGTCCGGCCCTTCGGCAAACCGGCCTCCCCACATGCGATTGCTCATGAACGTGCCTTTCTGGCGCCCTCAACGGACGGATGATGGATCTATGACCAACGGAACGCAGCCACGTCGACGCGGCCCGGTGTTTTTCGGACTGGCCGCCGCGGCCCTTCTGGCGGGACTGGCGGGGATATACGTGATCGGCGGGGCAGATGGCAACCGGCAGGAGGCCGGCGCCTGCTCGGGCGCCCTGGCGCGCGCGCCCTCGATCGGCTCCGCCGCCCAGGGCGAGGTCGCCGCCTTCCTGCCGGCGACCAAGGCGCAGTCCCTCTCCGATCTCGCTTTTCTGGCACCTGACGGCAGCCAGACAACGCTTGCCGATTTCCGCGGGCGCACCGTGCTGCTCAACCTTTGGGCCACGTGGTGCGCGCCCTGCCGCAAGGAGATGCCGGCGCTCGACCGGCTGCAGGCTGAACTTGGCGGCGAGGCTTTCGAGGTGGTCACGGTCAGCGTCGACCAGGGCAGCCCGGACAAGCCGAAGGCGTTCCTTTCGGAGATCGGCGTGACGAGCCTTGCCTTCTATTCCGATCCGACGATGGGGATCTTCCACAAGGTGCGGTCCTACGGCCGCGCACCGGGCCTGCCGACCACGCTGCTGGTCGATGGCGAGGGCTGTGAGATCGGCGCGCTGATGGGACCGGCCGAGTGGGATTCGCCCGATGCACTGGCGCTTGTTCGCGCCGCGATGGAAAACGGGGAAAGATAAAGGGCGGAAGCCCGCGCCGGCCGCTCAGACCGTGATGTCGACAGCTCCACCGAGACCGGCGGGCGGCGCCTTGGCGGCCGCCGTCGCGCTTTGCGCGTTCTCTTCCAGCAGGGCCGCGATCCCCGCTTCCGCACTGGCGTTCTGTTTCATGAACGTCGTGGCGAGAGCGGTCTGGGTCTGGCTCTGGGAAAAACCGACCATTGCGGCGGCGACACTGGACATGACAGGCTCCGGTGGCGGGTCAGGGACATCGTGACCCGGACCTTGCCACCGGCAACGTTAAGACGGGGTTAAGCTTTGACGGTGCGTGCCGCTGCTCAGCGGGTAGGAACCGGAACCTCGCCGCGATAGTCGTAGAAGCCGCGCTGCGTCTTGCGGCCGAGCCAGCCGGCCTCGACATATTTCACCAGGAGCGGGCACGGCCGGTACTTGGTGTCGGCAAGGCCCTCGTAGAGCACCTGCATGATCGACAGACAGGTGTCGAGGCCGATGAAATCGGCCAGCTGCAGCGGTCCCATCGGGTGGTTGGCACCCAGCTTCATCGCCGTATCGATCGCCTCGACCGAGCCGACGCCCTCGTAGAGCGTGTAGATCGCCTCGTTGATCATCGGCAGCAGGATGCGGTTGACCATGAAGGCCGGGAAATCCTCGGCGACCGCGATGGTCTTGCCGAGCGTGCGGGTGAACTTCTTGGCCGCCTCGAAGGTCTCGTCCTCGGTGGCGATGCCGCGCACCAGTTCGACGAGTTCCATCAGGGGCACCGGGTTCATGAAATGAATGCCGATGAACCGCTCGGGACGATCCGTGGTCGCCGCAAGGCGCGTGATCGAGATCGACGAGGTGTTGGTGGCGAGGATCGCCTCCGGCTTCAGCAGCGGACAGAGCTGGGCGAAGATCTTGCGCTTGATCTGCTCATTCTCGACCGCGGACTCGATCACCAGATCGACGTCGGCGAGCTCGTCCATGCTGTCGGCGGCGACGATGCGGCCAAGCGCCGTGGCGCGCTCCTCCTCGGTGATCTGTCCCTTCGAGACCTGGCGGGCCATGTTGCCGTTGATCGAGGCGAGGCCGGACTGGATCCGGTCGCGGGAGATGTCGCTGAGCGCGACGTCGAAGCCGGCAACCGCGCAGACATGAGCGATCCCGCTGCCCATCTGGCCCGAGCCGATCACACCGACCTTCTTGATATCGACCACCATCGTCCGTTCCGATTTCGTTACGGCGCGCCGGTGCGCGCCATGGGGAAGTGAGGGCTATTCATCGCAACTTCGCGGGCCTACCGCAAGAACCCGCGGACGCTTTTTCGGCCATCCGCCGTCGCAGATGCCGGGCGCCGCGCCCAACGCAGGAGGGCCCGCCACACGGCAGGCCCTCCCGGAGTTTCGCACTCGGTCCGCCGGGGACCGGAAGGCTCAGCCCTTGGCCGCCTCGACAGCCGCCTTGAACTCCGGCAGGACCTCGAAGAGATCCGCCACCAGCCCGTAGTCGGCGACCTGGAAGATCGGCGCTTCCTCGTCCTTGTTGATCGCCACGATCACCTTGCTGTCCTTCATGCCGGCGAGATGCTGGATCGCGCCGGAAATGCCGCAGGCGATGTAGAGATCGGGGGCGACCACCTTGCCGGTCTGGCCGACCTGCCAGTCGTTCGGGGCATAGCCCGCATCGACGGCGGCGCGCGAGGCGCCGACGGCAGCGCCGAGCGCGTCGGCGACCGGCAGCATCACCTCCTCGAACTTCTCCTTGGAGCCGAGGGCCCGGCCGCCGGAGATGATCACCTTGGCCGAGGTCAACTCCGGGCGGTCCGACTTGGACAGTTCCTGGCCGACGAAGCTGGACAGGTCCGAAGCGGTGGCGGCGACGTCCTCGATCGGAGCCGAACCGCCCTCTTCGGCGGCTGCGAAGGTCGCCGTGCGCACCGTCACGACCTTCTTGGCGTCGTTCGACTTCACCGTCTGGATGGCGTTGCCGGCATAGATCGGCCGCTCGAAGGTCGACCCGTCGATGACGGCGGTCACGTCGGAAAGCTGCATCACGTCGAGCAGCGCGGCGACACGCGGCAGGATGTTCTTGCCGTTCGCGGTGGCCGGCGCGACGATCGCGTCATACCCCTCCGCGAGCGACAGGACGAGCTCCGCCATCGGCTCGGCAAGCTGCTGGGCAAGGCCCTCGCCCTCGGCGAGCAGCACCTTTGCGGCACCGGAAATCTTCGCCGCCTGCTCGGCCGCCGCCCGGCATCCCTGCCCGGCGACCAGCACATGGACGTCGCCGCCCATGGCGATGGCCGCGGTCATCGCCTTGTGGGTCGCGTCGTTGATCGCGTCGTTGCTGTGTTCGGCAACAAGAAGGATGGTCATCGTGTCGTTCTCCCTGTCGGTCCGATCAAAGCACGCCGGCTTCGTTCTTGAGCTTGGCGATCAGTTCGGCGACATCGGCCACCTTGACACCGGCCTGGCGTGCCGGCGGTTCGACGGTCTTCAGCACCTCGAGGCGCGGCGCGACATCGACGCCGTAATCCTCGGGCGACTTCTCGTCGATCGGCTTCTTCTTCGCCTTCATGATGTTGGGAAGCGAAGCGTAGCGCGGCTCGTTGAGGCGCAGGTCCGTGGTCACCACCGCCGGCATCTTCAGCTTGATCGTCTGCAGGCCGCCATCGACCTCGCGGGTGACGTCGACCGTCCCCTCGCCGAGATCGACATTGGAGGCGAAGGTGCCCTGGGCCCAGCCGAGCAGCGCGGCAAGCATCTGGCCGGTCTGGTTGCAGTCGTCGTCGATCGCCTGCTTGCCGAGGATGACAAGGCCGGGGGCCTCTTCCTCGACGATCTTCTTCAGGATCTTGGCGACGGCGAGCGGCTCCGTGGTCGCGTCGGTCTTCACCAGGATGCCGCGGTCGGCGCCCATGGCAAGGCCCGTACGCAGCGTCTCCTGCGCCTGCTGCGGACCGACCGAGACGACGATGATCTCTTCCGCCTTGCCGGCCTCGCGCAGACGGATCGCCTCCTCGACGGCAATCTCGTCGAACGGGTTCATCGACATCTTGACGTTGGCGAGGTCGACACCCGACCCGTCCGCCTTGACGCGCACCTTGACGTTGTAGTCGATCACCCGCTTCACGGGGACAAGGATCTTCATGGGTTTTTCAACCTCCCGCTCAAGCAGCCACGTTGTGCGCCGCCGGTCGTCTTGTGTATCCGCATCGTGTCAGGACACCCGATAACCGCTGAAATCCGCCGGTTTCGTTCGTCGGGCCGGGACCGTACTGATGCACTCCGGGACTGTCAACGCCACGTAAGGTCACCCTGGCGTCGCGAAACCGGCACGCATAGGCTTCCCTTATACCCCCCGGTCGAACAACGGCACGCCGCGCCGCCGCATCGGCACGACCAGCAGCGCACCGGCGAGCGCGCCCGCGACATGCGCCCACCAGGCAACCTGCGTGTCGCCGAAACCGAAGGCCATCGCCAGCTGGAAGGCGATCCAGGCGCCCAGGACCCAGGCGGCGGGAAGGCGCAACGGCAGCCGGCCGAAGGCCAGCACCCACACCCGCACCTTCGGATGCAGCACCAGATAGGCACCGATCACGCCGGCGACGGCCCCCGATGCGCCGATCAGCGGCGCGATCGACACGGGCTCGGTCAAGGCGTGCCCGTAGCCCGCGGCGGCGGCGCAAAGCAGGTAGAAGACGAGAAAGCGGAAATGTCCCAGCGCGTCCTCGACATTGTCGCCGAACACCCACAGGAACAGCATGTTGCCGCCCAGATGCATCCAGCTTCCGTGCAGGAACGCATAGGTCACGAGCGATGCCATTTCCGGCAGCACCGCAAGTTCGGCGGCCAGGTCGCGATGGTCGAAAAGAACCGCCGGAACCAGGCCGAACGAGAGGCTCGAGGCCTGCATCGCCGGGTCCGAAAGCCCGCCCCGCTGCAGCAGCGCGAAGACCGCCACATTGGCGAGGATCAGACCCCATGTGACATATTGTCGCCGCAGGTGGACGAGCGGCTTGTGGTCATAGAGCGGAATGAACATGCGCGAGAGCCTGTCCTGTTGCCACGCGGCAGCTTTCGCCGCCCCCGCGCCTGCGTCAAGTCGCGTGGGGCGTGACGAACTCCGCGACCCTTGTCAGCGATTCTTGCCCGGAACCCAGAGAACGTCGCCCTCCCCCCGCGCATTCGCCCAGCGGGCGGCGACGAAGAAGAAATCCGACAGGCGGTTCATGTAGACGACCGCGTCGCGGTTGACCGGCTCGCGCTCGGCCAGTTCCGTCATCAGCCGTTCCGCCCGGCGCGAGACCGTGCGCGCCATGTGCAGATGCGCCGCGGCGGCCGATCCTCCCGGCAGCACGAAGGAACGCAAGGGCTGCAAATCGGCATTGAACCGGTCGATCTCCGCCTCGATCGCGGCGACCTGCGGCCCCGTCACGCGCAAGGGCGGATAGGCCGGCGGCTCGTCGCTCTCGGGCGTCGCAAGGTCGGCGCCCAGGTCAAACAGGTCGTTCTGGATCCGGGCAAGCACCGCATCGAGATCGGGATGGGCCTCGCCCGTCACCAGCCGCACCAGGCCGAGCACCGCGTTGGTCTCGTCGACCGTGCCGTAGGCCTCGACGCGCAGGTCGTGCTTGGGGCGGCGTTCACCGGAGGCGAGCGCCGTCGTGCCGCCATCGCCCGTCTTCGTGTAGATCTTGTTCAGCACTACCATTGTCCTGCCTCCCGGAGCCTGTGCGGCATGGTCACGGTGTCGTACCCGACAGATAGAGCACCGCCATCACGATGAGGATGGCGAGGAACTGCAGGCCGACACGCCAGCGCATCAGCAGTTGCGAGCGCGAGGACGAGCCGCCGCGCATCATGTTCCACAGGCCAAGCAGCAGCACGATCGCCACCGCGCCCACAGCGAAGGGCACCACCATGCGAAGGAATTCAGCCATCCAACGTCCTTTCGGGCCGGCGGCAGGCCTGCCGCCGGCAACTATTCCTCTGATTTCGCCGCCCTGCCCAGAACGCGGTCCAGCCCGCGCGAGGTCAGAAGCCGCTTGGCGATCGCCATCACCGTCGTCGGCACGGTGACGCGGTAGCGCGCCTTCGGCCGCGGCTGCTCGACCGCATGAACCAGATGCTTCACCACCGCGCGCGCCGGCAGCTTGAAGGGCGAGGGTTCGCCCGCCCGCATGCGCGCCAGCCGTTTCTCGTAGACATCCCGATACGGCGAGGCTGCCACGCCCGCCTCGCCGATCACCCTGTCGAAATTGGACAGGGCGTTCTCGGTGAAACGCGTGGCGATCGGGCCCGGCTCGATGAGCGAGACATGGATCCCCGTGCCCGCAAGTTCCAGGCGCAAAGTGTCGCTGTAACCTTCAAGCGCGAATTTCGAGGCATTGTAGGCGCCGCGAAAGGGCATGCCGATGAAGCCGAGGATGGACGAGCACTGGACGATGCGGCCATGGCCCTGTCGGCGCATATGCGGCAGCACGGCCCGCGTCAGCGTATGCCAGCCGAGGAAGTTGGCCTCGAACAGCCCGCGCATCGCATCGGAGGGAATGTCCTCCAGCGCGCCGGGAACGGCATAGGCCCCGTTGTTGAAAAGCGCGTCGAGGCGACCGCCGGTGCGCTCCAGGATCGCCTCTGCCGCGGCAAGGATGCTGGCCTCGTCCTGATAGTCGAGACGGAAGCTCTCGAAGCCCGCGTCCTTGAGGCGCTCAACGTCATCCTGGTTGCGCGCCGTCGCGAAAACCCGCCAGTCGCGCCCCCGCAAGGTGTGCGCGGCGGCCGCGCCGATCCCGGACGAACAGCCGGTGATCAGGATGATCCTTTGCGGCCGATCCCCTTTGGCGGCCTGTGATCCGTCCATGTCTCCGGTCTTCTCCCGCGTTCCGTCGTTTGGATCGGATCTCCGCCAATCCTCAAATCGGATCGCCGACGAGCAGGCGTGGAACGGTTCCCTCCAGACCGGCCGCCTGCCGGATGAAGAACCGCTTCAGCGACGGCAACCGGTCGACGAACCCGAGACCGACGTCGCGCACTGCGCGCACCACATCCATATCGTTGGAAAACAGGCGGTTCAAGACGTCGGTGACAACACCCATCTGGAACGTGTCGAAGCGGCGCCAGCGTTCATAACGCTCCAGCACGTCGAGCGCGCCGATATCCTCGCCCAGGCGCCGGGCCTCGACCAGCACCTCGGCCAGGGCCGCGACATCCTTGAAGCCGAGATTGAGCCCC
This sequence comes from Stappia sp. MMSF_3263, assembly GCF_030733745.1. Lineage (GTDB taxonomy): Bacteria > Pseudomonadota > Alphaproteobacteria > Rhizobiales > Stappiaceae > Stappia. The sequence continues at coordinate 44,481 of NZ_JASHIK010000025.1, forward strand.
TGGCCGGCGATCGGATGAATGCCGTGGGCCGCGTCTCCGGCAAGCGCCAGGCGCGGTTTGACGAACCCGCGCGCCAGCGTCAGCCCGAGCGGAAACGCATGGCGCGGGCCGTCGAGCTCGATCTTGCCCAGGTGATGGCCGAAACGGCGTTCAAGTTCCAGCTCGAAGGTAAACGCGTCGCCCTTGACGAGACGCTCGGCCTCCAGCCGCTTCTCCGACCAGACCAGCGAGGAGCGGTTGCCCTTCAACGGCAGGATGGCGAAGGGGCCGGAGGGCAGGAAATGCTCCTCGGCACGCCCGTTGTGCGGGCGCTCGTGGCGCACCGTCGTGACGATGCCCGACTGGTCGTAATCCCAGCGAACGGTGCCGATGCCGGCCAGCTCGCGCAGCTTCGAGCGCACCCCGTCGGCGGCCACCAGCAGCCGCGCCCGCCGGATATCGCCCGATCCCAGCCGGATCTCGACATCCGAGGCGCCGCTTGAAAAGCCCTGGACCGTGTCGGGCGCGATCAGTTCCACGCCGAGTTCCACGGCACGGTCCGCAAGGGCGGCCACCATCCGCCCGTTGGGCACCATGTGGGCAAAGGCCTCGCCCGGTTCGACCTCGCCGTCGAACGTGAGGAACACCGGCCGCACCGCATCGCGCAGGCGCGAATCGGTGACGATCATCTCCGTCATCGGCTGCGCCTCCGGCGCGATCTCGTCCCACACGCCAAGCCGCGCCAGCATGCGGCTGGCGGCGGCGGCCACCGCCGAGGCGCGCGGATCGTTCTCCAGCGCGGCGCGCGGCCGCATGTCGACGACCGCGACCTTCATCCCCGGATCAGCCTGCTTCAGGGCAACGCCGAGCGACAGGCCGACATAACCGCCGCCGCCAACCAGCACGTCCAGAAGTTCGCCGCGCTCCGCCATCGTCCCACTCCGCTTGCAGTTTCGTCCGGCGCGGCCGATCGGGCGCACCGCATGACCTTGGGTCAATCTTGACTTTGCCGCCCGCCGGCCGGAAGGCTCGCTGGCGACCCTATCCCTTTTCTCCGCGAACAGGTGCCCTGATGCGCTCAGCCGTCGACGACCTTCTCTCGATACTCGATCTCGAGCCGCTGGAACACAACCTCTTCCGCGGCATGAGCCCGCAGGTCGGCTGGCAGCGGGTATTCGGCGGCCAGGTGATCGGCCAGTCGCTCGTCGCTGCCTCGCGCACCGTGCCGGAAGACCGCTTCGTACACTCCCTGCACGCCTATTTCCTGCGGCCCGGCGATCCTGCCGTGCCGATCATCTACGAGGTCGACCGCATCCGCGACGGCGGCAGCTTCACCACGCGGCGCGTCGTCGCCATCCAGCACGGCCGCGCGATCTTCTCCATGTCGGCCTCCTTCCAGAGCTTCGAGGACGGCTTGGCCCACCAGGCGGAGATGCCCGTGGTCGCCGCGCCCGAGGACCTGCCGAGCGAGGCGGAGCTGAAGGAAAAATTCCTGGCGAACGCCCCCGAACCGGTGCGTCGCTACTGGCAGCGCGACCGGCCGATCGAGCTGCGCCCGGTCGACATGACGCATTACTTCAGCCGCAAGAAGCTGACGCCCTCGCAAAACGTCTGGGTTCGCGCCAGCGCAGCCCTGCCCGACGACCCGCGCATCCATTCCTGCGTGCTGGCCTATGCCTCCGACATGACGCTGCTCGACACTTCGCTCTTCGCTCACGGCACCAGCGTCTTCGACCCGGACCTGCAGGTGGCGAGCCTCGACCACGCCATGTGGTTCCACCGCCCCTTCCGCGCCGACGACTGGCTGCTCTATGCCGAGGACAGCCCGTCCGCTTCGGGCGGGCGCGGCTTCACCCGCGGATCCCTGTTTTCCCGGGACGGCGCATTGGTCGCCTCGGTGGCGCAGGAGGGGCTGATTCGCGTCCGCAAGGAGCGCGGCGACGCCTCCTGATCAGCGGAAGCTGCCGCGGAAGCCGGTGATCGCCAGCGGATTGTCTGTCATCGCGGCCGCATCCGGCGTGTCCGTCGCCGGCGTTCCGGTAAAGGCGTCGAAGAGCCGGCGGACGAACCCCTCCGGCAGGTCGCGGGTGATGAACACGAGACGCGTGCGCCGGTCCGCATCGGGCCAGGCGGCAAGCGTTGCCGGCGGATGGAACACGTGTTGCACCCCGTGCAGCACCACCGGCCGCTCCGGATCCTCGGCGATCCGCACGATCCCCTTCATGCGCAGCAGCTTGGGCCCGTGCGCCGAGCGCAGCAGGTCGAGAAACATCTCCAGCGCGCCGGCCGGGATGGGCCTGTCGGTCGATAGCGAGAAAGCACGGATATCGTCGCCGTGCCGGTTCACGTCGTGGCCGTGCCCGTGATGATGGTGGTCGTGGTGATGGTCATCGTGCCCATGACTGTGATGATGACCGTGATCGTGCCCGTGTTGATGATCGTCGCGATAGGCCTCCTCGTTGAGCCATCGCGCCACGTCGGCGGTCTTCGTGGCCGGATCGTAGAGGCCCGTGCCGATCAGCGCCGCCGCGCCGGCCTCGCCTTCGGCGGCAATCAGCACCTGCGCTCCCGGGTTGAGCCGGGCAATGCGCTTGCGCAGCGCGCTGCCGGCATCGCGCGACGCAGCACCCTGAGGCAGGTCGGTCTTGGTCAGCACGATGCGATCGGCCATCGCCACCTGCTTGACCGCCTCCTCCTGGGCGTCGAGCGTCGCCAGCCCGTTGGCCGCGTCGACCAGGGTGACGACACCGTCGAGCTGGTAGCGCATCACCAGGTAGGGATGCTGCATGATCGTGTGCAGCACGGGCGCGGGGTCGGCCAGTCCGGTGGTCTCGATCACCACCCGCGAAAGGCGCTCGCTGCGGCCATTGTCGAGCCGGCGCAACAGGTCTTCCAGCGTCGTCACCAGGTCGCCGCGAATGGTGCAGCACAGGCAACCCGAGGAGAGCTCGACGATGCCCTCCTCGCTCCCCTCGACGAACAGGTGATCGAGCCCGACCTCGCCGAACTCGTTGATGATCACCGCCGCGTCCGACAATGCCGGGTCCTTCAGCAGGGCGTTGAGCAGCGTCGTCTTGCCGGCGCCGAGAAAGCCGGTGATCACGGTCAGCGGGATCGGCGGCTTCGGGCCGCGCGGCCGCGCCGGAGCAACGGCGGCATCTACGGTATCTGTCACGGCTGCGTTCCTCGTGCGTCGGCCGCCCGGGTCGACGGCGGCGGCGTCATGGACGGGGATTTGGGGGCGGCAGCGGCGCGATCAAGAGCGGCTTGCCGCGAAAGATCGCGCCCGGCAGCGGCTGGACGGCCTCCACCGCCTCCGCCGCCGCGCCGGAGGCCGGCAGCAGCGAGGCGTTTGCCGCGACCGGCTTGTCGCGTGGCAGCGGTGCATTGGCGATGGCGGCAACGGCGGCAGCCGTGCCGACCTTGCCCTTCGGCATGCCGAGACTGACCTGGACGGCCTCGATGCCGCGCTGGCGCGGACCGATGATCTCGTCCATCACCTTACCCCAGTCGGTCTTGCCGTCGTCGCGGGTCGGCACGTCGTCGTCCCCGTCGGCCTCGACAGTCGGGGTCTGCATCACGATCGGGCGGCGCACGCCGCCGGATGCGAGATCGCCCTGGGCGAAGGACAACGCGGAAGAGGGCCTCAACTGCGGCCCGGCGAAGGTCGCCATCAACTCCTCCGCGCTTGGCCGCGTATTGCGCTTGCAATAGCCGTCGGCCGGCGGACCGCCGGCCGTGCCGGTCAACGCGTCGATGTTGCGGCCCGAGCGCTTGCGGAAGCCATCGTCGATCAGCTTGCGGGCCTTGGCGGCGCGCTCCACACCGGAGGCCGAGCCCAGGATAACGGCCATCACCGTGCGACCGCCGCGCGTGGCGGAGACGACCACGTTGAGGCCCGAATTGCAGATATAGCCGGTCTTCATGCCGTTGGCGCCGCGCACCCGCGCCAGGAATTCGCGGTTGGCCGAGCGCAGCGTCTTCTTGCCGACGCGGATCGCGCTCAAGCCGAAATAGCTGCGATACTGCGGAAATTCCCGCCACAGGGTGCGGCCGAGCACGGCGAGATCCCGGGCCGAGGAAACCTGGCGGTTGTCGGGCAGCCCGTGCGGGTTGACGAAACGCGTGGCGCTCATGCCGAGCCGGCGGGCCTCCGCGTTCATCATCTCGATGAACGCGGGTTCGGAACCGCCGATGGTTTCAGCCACCGCGACGGCGATATCGTTTGCCGACTTGACGATCAGCATCTTCAGCGCGCTGTCGAGCGTCATCTGCGTGCCCGGCTTGAAGCCCATCTTGCTTGGCGGCTGGGCCCGCGCATTGACGCTGATGGCGACGGCACTGTCGAGCGTCGCGCGGCCGTCGCGGATCGCCTTGAAGGCCAGGTAGGCGGTCATCAGTTTGGTGATCGAGGCGGGATACCATTGCCGGCGGGCATCCTTCTGCTCCAGCACCGCACCGGTCTCCGCGTCGATAACGATCCAGGACGCCACATCGGCCCGGGCGCCGGTGCTGCCTCCCGCGCTGCCGAGGGCGGCGAGAAACGCGGCCGTCGCGATCCACCGCGCGATGCGCGATGGCCTGCCTGCGGAAGAAAACAGCACGTTCCAGCCTCCGGTTCTTCGCCGCCATCGCAGGTGGCGCATCCTCGTTGCAATGCACCCGCATTCGCGGCGGCTGCTCTCAACACGCCCGCGTGTCGCAGCGCCCCCGTGTTCCGGCACAGGCCGTTTTCATGCGGGGCGTTCCGCACATATGTAGCCGATCCGGGGGGCGGAATGCAAAAATCCGCAAGGGTGAAGACAACAGGCCGGCTTCTTCGCAAGACCCGCGCCCGCGCGACTGCCTGCCGTTTCGGCATTTGCGCAAGAATGAGGCAATCGCGCGCCGGGCGGTTCGGTTCCCGGCTGGCAGTGGCGGCCCCGCCGGGCTTCCGTCCGGCTGCGCGGGGCAACTGGCCCCGCTCTTGCTTTGCTCGCAGTCACGGCCGCGACCGCCGAACGGAGGGGTCGCCCCGCACCGTCAACCGGCTTAGGCTGGAACACGCGCCTGTCTCCAGATGGCGCTGGAATACAACCGGAAAAGGCCTCGCATGACCCTCGATTCCGCTGTGCCGGCCCATCCGCCGCCCCCGGCCCTGCAGCGTGTTCGGGGCAAGGCCCGTGTGCGCTTCGCCCTCGGCGGGGGCATTACCCGGCTGGCGGATCTGGAACAAAGCGGATCGGCCAAGATCCGTCTGCCGAAGACCCATGGCGGCGCGCCCGTCGCCGTCTTCCTCAACACCGCCGGGGGGCTGACCGGCGGCGACCGGCTGGATTTCGACGCCGCCGCCGGATCCGGCACCCATGCGATCCTGACGACCCAGGCAGCCGAACGCATCTATCGCAGCGCCGACGGGCCGGCGGAGGTGGCGAGCGCCCTCGCGGCGGCGGAAGACGCGCGCCTTGAATGGCTGCCGCAGGAAACGATCCTCTTCGACCGCGCCTCGCTCACCCGCTCGCTGAGCGTGGATCTTGCCCCGGGGGCAAGACTGCTCGCCGTTGAAAGCGTCGTGCTCGGCCGCCAGGCAATGGGCGAGGACGTCCATGCGCTGGCCTTCCGCGACCGCTGGCGGATCCGCCGGGACGGTCGTCTCGTCTTCGCCGACGAGGCCCGCATCGACGGCGACGCGACCGACATACTCGCCGGCTCGGCGACGGCGGCCGGGGCGCGCGCCTTCGCCACCCTGGTCGACTGCCGCGAGGATGCCGGCGGCATGATCGCCGCCGCGCGCGACCTCGTCGAGGCGCTGCGCGGCGAAAAGTTTCGCGGCGGCGTCAGCGCCCTTCCCGGCCTGCTCGTCTTCCGTTTTCTCGCCGATACCGGGCAGGACCTGCGGGCAGGGCTTGTCGAGCTACTGGAACGCTGGCGCGGCGCGGTGCTGCCGCGAACATGGTATTGCTGACGAATGAATGTCGATCACATGAGGATTGCCGGATGAAACTCACGCCCCGGGAAAAGGACAAGCTGCTCGTCTCGATGGCCGCCGAAGTCGCCCGCCGCCGGCTCGCCCGCGGCGTCAGGCTCAATCATCCGGAGGCCGTCGCGCTGATAACCGACTTTGTTGTCGAGGGCGCTCGCGACGGGCGCACCGTCGCCGACCTGATGAGCGCCGGCGCCCATGTGGTGACCCGCGACCAGGTGATGCAGGGCGTTGCCGAGATGATCCACGACGTACAGATCGAGGCGACCTTTCCCGACGGCACGAAGCTCGTCACCGTCCATCAACCGATCCGCTGAGGCTGCCATGATTCCTGGAGAAATCATCCCCGCCGACGGCGACATCGAGCTCAATGCCGGGCGCCGCTCGGTCGAGATCGAGGTTGCCAACACCGGCGACCGGCCGGTGCAGGTCGGCTCTCACTATCATTTCGCCGAGACCAATCCGGCGCTGTCCTTCGACCGTGCGGCCGCCCGGGGCCTCCGTCTCGACATCCCCGCCGGCACCGCCATCCGCTTCGAACCGGGACAGACCCGCAAGGTCTCCCTCGTTGCCTATGTGGGGGATCGCGCGGTCTACGGATTCAATGGCAACGTAATGGGTACGCTGTGAACCGTCAGGAGGGCTTCGCATGATCCGCTTTACCACCGCCATGATGCTGATCCCCGCTCTCGTCGTCGGCGCCCTGTACGTATCGACCACTCCCCTTCGGGCCCAGCAGGCCGTCGACTGCGACGCACCGCAGGTACAGATGGAGATGACCTATTGCGCCGAGCTTGCCTGGCAGGCGGCCGACAAGGATCTCAATGCCGCCTACGCGAAGGCGGTCGCCGCCATGCGCCGGATCGATGCAGACCTGCCGGCGGACATGAAGGGCGCCGTCGAAACGCTGCGCGAGGCCCAGCGCACCTGGATTGCCTATCGCGACAAGGCCTGTGCCGCCTACGGCTTCCTGGCCCGCGGCGGATCGATGGAGCCGATGCTGATCTATGGCTGCTACGCCGACCTGACGACGAACCGCACCGGCGAGTTGGAACAACTGGCCACCGAACTGGGAAACTGATCCCGCCCAAGACGCGCAAACGCCGGAGACGAGCATGCCGTTCAAGATGCCCCGCGCCGCCTATGCGGACATGTTCGGACCGACCACGGGAGACCGGGTGCGCCTCGCCGACACGGAGCTTTTCATCGAAATCGAGAAGGATTTCACCCTCTATGGCGAGGAGGTGAAGTTCGGCGGCGGCAAGGTCATCCGCGACGGCATGGGCCAGTCGCAGCGCACCCGGGCGCAAGGCGCCGTCGACACGGTGATCACCAACGCAGTCATCGTCGATCACACCGGCATCTACAAGGCCGATATCGGCCTGAAGGACGGCCGCATCGCCGCCATCGGCAAGGCCGGAAACCCGGACATCCAGCCTGGCGTCGACATTATCATCGGCCCCGGCACGGAGGCCATCGCCGGCGAGGGCAAGATCGTCACCGCCGGCGCGCTCGACGTGCATATCCATTTCATCTGCCCGCAGCAGATCGACGAGGCGCTGACCTCGGGGGTCACCACCATGCTCGGCGGCGGCACGGGGCCGGCCACCGGCACCAACGCCACCACCTGCACGCCCGGGCCCTGGCATATCGAGCGCATGCTGCAGGCGGCCGAGGCCTTTCCGATGAACCTTGCCTTTGCCGGCAAGGGCAACGCCGCGCTGCCAGCGGCGCTGGAGGAACAGGTCCTGGCCGGCGCCTGCGCGCTCAAGCTGCACGAGGACTGGGGAACAACGCCGGCGGCGATCGACTGCTGCCTGGCGGTTGCCGACGCGCATGACATCCAGGTGATGATCCACACCGACACGCTCAACGAAAGCGGCTTCGTGGAGAACACCACCGCCGCCTTCAAGGGCCGCACCATCCACGCCTTCCACACGGAAGGGGCGGGCGGCGGCCATGCGCCCGACATCATCAAGTTGTGCGGCGAGGCGAATGTCATTCCCTCCTCGACCAACCCGACGCGTCCCTACACGGTGAACACGATTGACGAGCATCTCGACATGCTGATGGTCTGTCACCATCTCGACGGCTCGATCCCCGAGGATGTGGCCTTTGCCGAAAGCCGCATCCGCAAGGAGACGATCGCGGCCGAGGACATCCTCCACGACATGGGCGCCTTTTCCATCATCGCCTCCGACAGCCAGGCCATGGGCCGCGTCGGCGAAGTGCTGATCCGCACGTTCCAGACCGCCCACAAGATGAAGGTGCAGCGCGGCCGCCTTGCCGGCGAGAGCGGCGAAAACGACAATCTGCGCGTCCGCCGCTACATTGCCAAGGTGACAATCAACCCGGCCATCGCCCATGGCCTTGCCGAGCATATCGGCTCCGTCGAGGTCGGCAAACTCGCCGATCTCGTCCTGTGGGACCCCGCCTTCTTCGGCGTCAAGCCGGACCTCGTGCTCAAGCTCGGCACCATCGCCACCGCCCCGATGGGCGACCCCAATGCCTCGATCCCGACACCCCAGCCGGTGCATTACCGACCGATGTTCGGCGCCTATGGCCGCTCGATGACCGCCTCCAGCGTCACGTTCGTCTCGCAGGCCGCCCATGAGGCCGGCATCAAGGACAGGCTCGGCCTCGACCGGCTGGTGCTGCCCGTCGCCAACACCCGGTCGGGTATCTCGAAAGCCTCCATGGTGCTCAACGACGCGACACCGGTGATCGAGGTCGATCCGGAGACCTACGAAGTGCGCGCTGACGGAGAGTTGCTGACCTGCGAGCCCGCCCAGACCCTGCCCATGGCCCAGCGCTACTTCCTGTTCTAGGGTCGGGAGAACGGAACAGGGAGGAACGTGCATGTACACAGTTGTCGGCGATCCCGCCACCCGGGCCATGCGTGTGATGTGGATGCTGGAGGAGCTGGGCGAGCCCTACGATCTCGTACCGGCCGCCCCGCACAGTCCGGAAGTGACGGCCCTCACCCCGTCGGGAAAGGTTCCCGTGCTGAAGGTCGGCGACCGAGTGCTGACGGAGTCCGTCGCCATATGCCAGTTTCTCGCCGACCGGCACGGCAAACTGACCTTTCCCGCCGGCACCGTGGAGCGCGCCCGCCAGGACGGCTTCACGCAGTTTTCGGTCGATGTGCTTGAAGGCGCGCTCTGGACCGCGGCCAAGAACAGTTTCATCCACCCGAAGGACTTGCGGGTTCCGGCCGTGAAGCCGGTTTGCGCGGCGGAATTCGAAAGCGGGCTGGCATACCTGGCGAAGATCCTCGGCGACGGACCTTTCGTCATGGGAGAGACCTTCACCGTGCCGGATCTCCTGCTCGGCCATTGCAGCAGATGGGCGCGGGCGGCCAAGTTCGCGCTGCCGTCCGAAGGGAAGCTTGCCGACTATTTCGCGCGTGTCACAAGCCGTCCGGCGCTTCTGGCGGCACAGAAACGGGGGGCGGACGCCGCTTCATGATGAGAGTGCGGGAAATTCTCGCGGCCGGAACCTGGGAAGGCGCGCCGGCCGACAGCGTCGTGCTCGACCGGGAGGACCGGCATCGCCGGCGCGCGGTGCTCGACTGCGCCGGCGGCACGAACGTCCTGCTCGACATGCCAAGGGCGGTCCACCTGCACCATGGCGATGCACTGGTGCTCGAGGACGGGCGGCTGGTCGCCATTCTCGCCGCGGCCGAGGATCTGGTCGAGATCGAGGCGGCAAGCGCCGACGACCTGCTGCGGATCGCCTGGCATCTGGGCAACCGGCACCTGCCGACGCAACTCGTCCCCGGTGCACTGCGCATCCGCCACGATCACGTCATCGAGGACATGATCGCGCGTCTCGGCGGCCGCATGACGCCGCTCGTCGCGCCGTTCGACCCGGAAGGCGGCGCCTATGGTCACGGCACCGTCGAGGGACACGACCACGCGCATTCGCACGATCACGACCATTCGCACGGGCACGCACATGATCATGCACACGCACACGACCATGACCCGTCCTCCCTGCATGACACCTGATGGCGGGCCGGCGGGCGGCGGTCTCCCGACGGGCGGGCTGCACGCACTGCTGGCCTGGATGTCTCCTTCCTTCCCCGTTGGCGCTTACACCTACAGCCACGGTCTCGAGCGCGTCATCGAGGACGGAACCGTCTTCGACGCCGCCACCCTTTACGCCTGGCTCGACGGCGTGCTGCGCCACGGAGCGGGACGAAGCGATGCGGTGCTGCTGGTCCACGCCATGTCCGCCGCTACGCTGGGCGACGAGAAGGCGTTTCGCGAGTTGCTGGAGCTCTCGCTGGCGTTGCAGCCCTCGAGCGAACGCCGGCTCGAGGCCGGCGCACAGGGCGATGCCTTCGCCTCCGCCGTCGCCGCCGCCTGGGCTCCGCCCTTGGAGACGGCCGCCAGCCGGCTCTTCGCCCGGCTGACAACGGGCCCGGACGCGGTCCCGCGCGGTGGCTGGACCTATTGCGCGGCCCTTGCCGCGTCCGCGGCCGCCTGGGGCCTGCCGGCCGGCACGGTCGTCTCCGCCGGCCTGCATGCCTTCGCCGCCAATCTCGTGTCGGCGGCCGTGCGCGCCGTGCCGCTCGGCCAGACCGACGGCCAGCGCGTTCTCAGCCGGCTTGGAACCACCATTCGCATCGTCGCCGGGGAAGCTCTTCTCGCGCCCCTTTCCGACATTGGCGGCTGCGCCTTTGCCGCCGACATCGCCTCGATGAACCACGAGACCCAGTACACCCGCCTGTTCCGGTCATGAGCCACCGGCAGCCCCGCACCGGACAACGAAGGAGCACTGCATGACATCCCTGAACGGCCCCTTGCGCGTCGGCATCGGCGGTCCCGTCGGGTCCGGCAAGACGGCGCTGATGGACGCGCTGTGCAAGCGCCTGCGCGCAAGCTACGACATCGCCGCCATCACCAACGACATCTATACCAAGGAGGACGCCGAGTTCCTGACCCGCTCCGGCGCGCTGGCGCCCGAGCGCATTCGCGGCGTGGAGACCGGCGGTTGCCCGCACACGGCGATCCGCGAGGATGCCTCGATCAACCTGGCCGCCATCGCCGATCTGGAGGCAGCCTTTCCCGGTCTCGACCTGATCCTGATCGAGTCCGGCGGCGACAATCTCGCGGCGACATTCTCCCCGGAGCTTGCCGACCTGACGATCTACGTCATCGACGTCTCGGCCGGCGACAAGATCCCGCGCAAGGGCGGGCCCGGCATCACCCGCTCCGACCTGCTGGTCATCAACAAGACCGACCTTGCGCCGCTGGTCGGCGCCTCGCTCGAGGTGATGGACCGCGACTCCCGCTTGATGCGCAAGGAACGCCCCTTCGTCTTCACCAATGTCAAGGACGGCAAGGGTGTCGACGAGGTGCTGGCCTTCATCGTCGCGCGCGGCGGCCTTGCCGCCGCCGCCTGATCCTGTCAGCCGGCGGCTGCCGGCGCGGGCTGGCGCAGAAGCCGTCCCAGTTCCTCGAGGCCCCGGTCGCGGATGCCGAGTTCCGAAAGGTGGTCGACGGTGTTGAGCACGTAGTCGGGATTGGCCCCCGACTGGCCGACGCCGCCCCGAACCAGCTCGAGCTGGCGCTCCAGCGACAGGACGCCGGCATACTGCGGATGGGCGCGGTCGACAAGATAGGTGAGCGCGGTGACCGGTTCGGCCGGCCCGCCGGCCAGGCGCACCCGCCGATGCGCCTCCAGATAGACCATGGTCGCCTGCTCGCGCTCGCGCAGATAGGCCACTACGGAATCGCGGTTGCGACCGGCGACACGGAACGCCATGCCCCGGCAGGCTCCGCCCCGATCGAGCCCGAGGACGAGGCCCGGCCGCGTCTGCGTGCCCCGATGAACCCAGGAAAAGATGCAGAGCGAGCGATGCGCGCCATTGAGCAGCGCCGGCACCGCCTCCTCGAACTCGAAACCCGGCCGCCACATCAGCGAGCCGTAGCCGAACACCCACAGATCCTGCATCCCAGTCCCTTGCGGCTTCATTGCAATCGACAGCAAACGCCCTAGCAAGCCGTCTCGCCCATGGCAACCGCCACCGCGACAGGGTCGGCCCGCGGCTTCCGCCTTGAATTCACCGCCACGCCATGCTTACAGGCATGCAATCGTCCATCCAGCGAAAGACCGTCCATGCCCGACACGCCGGCCAGTACCGAATCCGCCGCCCCGCAAGCGCCCAGGCGCAAGGGCTCGCGGCGTGGCTACATTTGGCTCATCGCCCTCGTGGTGCTGGGTATCGCCTTGTGGAGCGCCTACTGGACCGTTGCCCGCGGCATGGCGGTGGATGTCCTGCGCAATGTCACCGAGGCGGCCCGCATCGAAGGGGGAGAGATCGCCTGCGGCGGCCAGCGCCTCGGCGGATTCCCGTTCCACCTGCAGCTCGATTGCGCGCCGCTCTCGCTCCGTTCGCCGCGCGGCGAAAGCGCCGGCTTCGACGCCTTCCGCGCCGTGGCCCTGGCCTACAATCCCTGGCATGTGATCCTTGAGGCGGAGAGCCCGGCGGCCATGGAGTTCGCCCCGGCAAGCCGGCTCGCCGGCACCTGGGAGACGGCACGGGCGAGCTTTCGCGTCGGCACCTCTTCGGTCGAACGTGCCGATATCGAGCTGACCGCGCCGGACCTGGCGCTTGCGCTTCCGGGACTGGACGCAGAGCTCGCCGCCTCGAGCGCCAGCCTTCACCTTCGCCAGACGCCGCAACGGGTGAGCGATGCGGACATCGCCGTCGCGCTGAGCGGCGCGGCCCTGCCTGGTGCGGCGCTTGTCCTGGATGCCCGGGCAAGCCTCACGCTGAAGGGCGGCGCCGTGTTGCTCTCTGGGCGCGGTGCCGACCTGATCGCCTTGCTGAAAAACGAGGAGGCGGTCGAGGTGAGCGAGGTGCGCGTTTCCTCCGGCGAGGTGACCGTGGCCGCCGCCGGCACCTTGTGGATCGATCCGGCCGGCCGCCTCAACGGCTCCCTGCCGCTGACCATTGCCGGCGCCGACAAGCTGCCGGCGCTGCTCGCGCCCTATTTCCCCGAAGGCTCGAACGTACCGGCAAGCCTTGCCGGGGCGGTGATGGGTTTCGGCAAGCCGGCCGAACTCGACGGCGCGCCGGCGGTTACCGTGCCCCTCGCCTTTGACGCGGGCAACGCCCGCATCGGCATCATTCCCCTTGGAGCGGTTCCGCCCTTGCGCTGAGGTGCGCGGGGACGGGCGATCGGATCACTCGGCGCCGCCGCGCTCGATCGCCAGCACGTAGCCCTTCCAGTCGGCCGGTTCGGCGATCTGGTCGTAGAGCGCCACGGCCGGCACGTTCTTGCCGGGAACGATCCAGCGCAATTCGTACCAGCCGCGCTTGCCGCCCTCGCTGACCAGCCACTCGATCATCCGCCGGGCGAGCCCCTTGTTGCGGGCGTCCGGATGAACGTAGATCTCGTCGAGCTGTCCCGTGCGCAGCCCCGAGACGATCTCGGGCAGGTCGAAATAGATGGCGAAGCCGACAAGCCGTCCGTCCGTCTCCACGCCGATCACCTCGGCGGTGCGGTCGCCCAGGATGCGCTCGGCGTAGAACTGGTCGGGACGGCGCGGCGCGCCGCGCTTCAGCGCCTGCGCATATTCCGCGATGAGCGGGGCGAGCGACAGGGCATCGTCGGGGCCGAGCTGCTTGATGGCGATCTTGCTCATGAAATCTCCGAGAAAGGATGACAGCCCCGCGAAGGGCCGAACCGGGTCGACACCTTCCCCGAATGGCACGGAGATTTCAACTGCCCGCTTACGCCGCGACTGCGGCATCCAGGCGCGCGAGCCCCGCCTTGAGCGCGGCGACGCAACCGGCATCGAAGGCGATGCCAGTATCCTTGTCGAGAATGGCCAGCGCCTGCGCGATCGGCATCGCCGCCCGGTAGGGTCGTTCCGCCGACAGGGCGTCGAAGACATCGGCCACCGTCAGGATGCGCGCTTCCAGGCAGATCTCCTCGCCCTTCAGGCCGTAAGGGTAGCCCTTGCCGTCGAGGCGTTCGTGATGAGCGCCCGCCACCGGGGCAATGTCGGCGAAGGCCGAGACCCGCTCCAGAATGCGTTCGCTGTGATAGGAATGGCTGCGGATCGCCGCCCATTCCGCCTCGTCCAGCTTTCCGGGCTTGTCGAGCACCTGGTTGCTGACGCCGAGCTTGCCGAGATCGTGCAGCAATGCCGCCCGGCGCAACCAGCGGCGATGATCGTCGGACAGCCCGAGTTCCTCGGCGATCAGGTCCGTGTAGAGCGTCACCCGGTTGGAATGGTCGGCCGTATAGGGGCTCTTTGCGTCGACGACATCGGAAAAGGCCTCCGCCACCTCGTCGAGATAGTCCTCGTCGACCAACTGGACCTGCATCGCGGGGGCCATGGCGAACACCTCGCCGGCCAGGTCCCGCGATCCGAGCCGCTCCCAGAATTTCGGCCGCTCCGCCACCGCCAGAAACGCCGCGACAAGGTCCGGAGCGAACCAGCCGCCGGCACGTGCCGCGATCTCGGCCGTGGCCGCCTCCCGGCCATGTTCCTGGAAGAAGACGTCGGCGACCTGGGAAAGCAATGCGATGCTTGCCACAAGCGGGATCGCCTCGCCGGAAAGCCCTTGCGGCTTTCCCGATCCGTCCCAATGCTCGTCCAGCGACCTGATCCCGTCCTGGACAGCTTCGGAAAAGCGCATCTTGGCGGCGATGTCGGCGCCGCGATGGCAGCGCGTCTCGATCAGGTCGCGGGAGATTTCGCCGCCGTTCTGGAGAATGTGCACGATGGCGCGAATGCGCTCGCTGAGACCGGATTTCATCCCGGTTTTCCTGAAGACGAAGCGAAGGGCGGCACTCAGCGAGCCGTCGATCGTCTTGAAATCGCGCTTGAAGGTGATGTCGTCGGCGATATAGAGCTCGCAGATGCGCGCCGCATTGCTGCTGCAGCCCAGATCCTTCAGAAGCAGCGTGTAGTAGAGATCGGCCCGCGCCTGCGCCTCAAGGCCGAGTTCCGCGCCCACGGCCGAACCGATCCAGCAACAGCGGATGCAATGTCCCTCGGGCTGTCCCTCCGTCATGTCGAGCGCATAACTGAGAGAGCCGAGCAGCTCGGCCAGATCAAGCTTCCGGCCTGCCCGCTGGCGGGCGCTGTCCAGATAGTGACTGCGAACCATGCCGCCTCCCTAGCCTTTCCGCCGGATATCGACGACGGGTGAAGATAGTTCGAACAAGCTAATGTTCTGTAACGCAGGCCGGGCGCGTGGCGCGTCCTGCAATTGACGGGCACGGGCGCGCCGGACATAGTCGCGCTCCCGCATCTTCCCGTCGCCAAGCCGGAACCCGCCATGTCCACTCCCGCAACCCGCCTGCGTGCCACGATGATCGGCCTGACGGCCGTTCTCATGTGGTCGACGCTCGGCCTGTTCGGAGCGGCATCCGGCAACGTGCCACCGTTCCTGCTCAATGCCCTGTGCTTCGGCATGTCCGGCGTTGCGGCAGCCGCCTGGCTCGCGGCGCGCGGCCGCCTCGCCCTGATGCGGCAACCGCCGGGTGTCCTGGCCTTCGGCATTCTCGGACTGTTCGGCTTCCACTTCTTCTATTTCACCGCGATCCGCAACGCCCCGCCCGTTGACGCCAACCTGATCAACTACACCTGGCCGCTGCTGATCGTCGTGTTCTCCGCCTTCCTGCCGGGTGAAAGGCTGAAGGCGCATCACATCCTCGGCACGCTTCTCGGGCTTGTCGGCGCTGCCCTTCTCGTCACCCGCGGCAAGGGACTGGCGCTCGACGCAGCCCAGGTGCCGGGCTATCTCGCCGCCTGCGCATCGGCGCTCTTCTGGTCGAGCTATTCCGTTCTCTCGCGACGTCTGGGCGCCGTGCCGACCGAGGCTGTCGCCGGCTTCTGCCTCGGCACATCGCTTCTCTCGCTTGCCGCTCATTTCGCCTTCGAGACGACGGTCTGGCCGCAGGGCGCGGGCGAATGGGGCGCCGTCGTCGCACTGGCCGCCTTTCCAGTCGGGCTTGCCTTCTTCGTCTGGGACCACGGGGTCAAGCGCGGCGATATCCAGGTGCTGGGCGCCGGGGCCTATGCCGCGCCGCTGCTCTCCACGCTCCTGCTCATCGCCTTCGGGTTCGGCGAGTTCACGCTCGTTGTCGGGCTTGCCTGCGGCCTCGTCACGGGCGGCGCGCTCATCGCCGCGCGCGACATGTTTTTCCCCGGCTCGACGAAAAGACGACTGGCCGAAGACGGAACCAGCCCTTAGACGGAAACAAAAGGCGCGGCGCGCGGCGCTCCGGCAAGCCGTGACGGCGCCGCGAGACGGGCAACGCAGGACAGCCCTGACAGCGCCGGACAAAAGCGAAGGAGCCGAGGCCGAATGACACGAGAAGCCACCATCCGCCCCCGCCGCAGCGTGCTCTACATGCCGGGTTCCAACGCCCGTGCCCTGGAAAAGGCGAAGACGCTCGATGTCGATGCGCTGATCCTCGATCTCGAGGACGCTGTTGCCCCCGATGCGAAGGACATCGCCCGCGATCAGGTCCGCGACGCACTCGCCGGTGGCGGCTACGGATCGCGTGAACTCGTCATTCGCGTCAACGGGCCCGCCACGCCCTGGGGAGCCGCAGATCTCGACATGGCGATCGCCGCGAGGCCGGATGCGATCCTGCTGCCCAAAGTGTCATCGCCCGCGGATCTGGAACGCGTCGCCCACAAGCTCAATGCCGCCCGCATACCCGCGCGCACCGCGCTCTGGGCGATGATGGAAACGCCGCTCGCCATGCTCAATGCCGCCGCGATCGCCGCCTCCGCCGCCAATCCGGAGACGCGGCTTTCCTGCTTCGTCATGGGCACCAACGATCTCGCCAAGGAAACGCGCGCCGCGCTCGTGCCGGGCCGCGCGCCGATGCGTCCCTGGCTGATGACCTGTGTCGCCGCGGCCCGCGCCTACGGCATCGACATTGTCGACGGCGTCTACAACACGCTCGACGACGAGGCGGGTTTTGCCGCCGAGTGCCGCGAGGGCGTGGAGATGGGCATGGACGGCAAGACGCTGATCCATCCCAGGCAAGTCGCCCCCTGCAATGCCGCCTTCTCGCCGGCGGACGAGGACATCTCCTGGGCGCGGCGCATCATCGCCGAATTCGCAAAACCGGAGAACGCCGCCAAGGGCGCCCTCCAGGTCGAGGGCCGGATGGTCGAGCGACTGCACGCGCAGATGGGCGCAAGGCTCGTCGCCATCGCCGATGCGATCGCCGCCCGGGGCCAGTGACACCACACCCGAACAATCGAACGGAAGATCAGATCATGAAACTCTACCGCTTCATCACCGGCCCCGACGACAGCGCCTTCTGCCACCGGGTCACCGCCGCGCTCAACAAGGGCTGGATGTTGCAGGGCTCGCCGCAGCTGTCCTTCGACGCCGTGCGCGGCGTCACGATTTGCGGCCAGGCGGTCGTCAAGGAGGTCGAGGGCGTCGACTACACGCCCGACATCAAGCTCGGCGACTACTGAGGCGCTACTGGCGGGGGTCTTTCCCGCCCGCGTCGCGCTCGCCGTCCAGCGTGTGGCGCTGGATCAGCGGCAGTTGCGACAAGGTGAAGGCGATGGTGATCGGCATCACGCCGAACACCTTGAACGACACCCAGAAATCGGTCGAGAAGCTGCGCCAGACCACTTCGTTGACAAGCGCCAGGAAGAAGAAGAAGACGCCCCATCGGAATGTCAGCTTGCGCCAACCCTCGTCGTCGAGCCGGAAGACGCTGTCGAAGACATAGCCAAGCAGCGATTTCCCGAAGAAAAGCCCCCCGAGCAGCACCGTCCCGAACAGGACGTTGACGATGGTCGGCTTCAGCTTGATGAACAGCTCGTCATGCAGCCACAGCGTCAGCGCGCCGAAGACCAGCACCACGACGCCGGAAACGACCGGCATCACCGGCAGCCGGCGCGTCAAGGCGTAGGAAACGATCAGCGATGCGCTGATCGCCACCATGAAGACGGCGGTGGCCAGGAAGATCGGGTCGCCGATCGAGGCCAGCAGCGGAAACCGTTCGGCCAGCGCCTCGCCCCGCGCGTTGGCGAAGAAGAACAGGACGAGAGGCCCCAGCTCCAGCACCAGTTTCAAAAGCGGCGCCAGTTCCTTGCGGTCGGCAGCGTTGGGACCGTGCTCGAATTCCATCAGCTGCCCGCTCCCTTGCCGGCGATTGCGTTGGCGAAGTCCTCGGCGGTGAATGGCTCGAGATCCTCGACCCCCTCGCCCACGCCGATGAAGTGAACCGGCAGCTTGTGCCGGGCCGCGATGGCCACAAGGATGCCGCCGCGCGCGGTGCCGTCCAGCTTGGTCATGACGAGACCCGTGACGCCGGCCGTGCGGCCGAAGATCTCGACCTGGTTCATGGCATTCTGCCCGGTCGTCGCGTCCAGCGTCAAAAGCACGCTGTGCGGGGCGGACGGATCGTGCTTGCGGATCACGCGCACGACCTTTTCCAGCTCCGCCATCAGCTCGGCCCGGTTCTGCAGCCGTCCGGCCGTATCGATCATAAGCACGTCGCACTTCGCCTCGCGCGCCGCCTGCATCGCGTCGAAAACGAGGCCCGCGGCATCCGCGCCGGTGTCGCGCGCGATCACATCGGCGCCGGTCCTCGCGCCCCAGATCTTCAACTGCTCGACGGCGGCCGCGCGGAACGTGTCGCCGGCGGCCAGCATCACCTTGCGCCCCTCCGCCGCGAACTTGGCGGACAGCTTGCCGATGGTCGTTGTCTTGCCGGTGCCGTTGACGCCGACGACAAGCACCACATGCGGCGACAGCGAGGCATCGATCGTCAGCGGCAGGGCGACGGGTGCCAGCACCTTGGCAACTTCCTCCGCCAGGATCCGCCTGACCTCGTCCGGCGCGATCTGCTTGTCGAAACGGCCCTCGGCGATCCGCTCGGTGATCGTCATCGCGGTCTCGACGCCCAGATCAGACTGGATCAAAAGGTCCTCGAGCTCCTCCAGCGTCGCGGCATCGAGCTTGCGCTTGGTGAACAGCGAGGTGATGCCGCCGGTCAGCGAGGACGAGGACCGCGACAGGCCGGCGGTCAGGCGCGACAGCCAGGAGCCGCGCGGCGCGGCTCCCGCATCCGCGGCGACAGCGACAGCGTCCGCCGGCACTTCCGCGCTCTCCCGGTCCGGTTCCGTCTCTGTCGGCACGTCCTGCAAGACGGCTGCGGCCGATGCCGCTTCCTCTTGCAGGCCGCTTGCCGGGGAGGCGTCCCGCCCGTCCGGCAGCCCGTCGCCGGAGTTCTCGTTACCCGTCTCGTTGCCGGGTGCGTCGATCGCCTCATCCGGTGCGGCGACAGGCGCCTCCCCCGCGTCCGGAGCCGTCTTCGCGGCCTCGTCCTGCGTTTCGGGGCGCGAGGGCTCGTCCCGTCCGCCGAAGAGGCGTCCGAGGAAGCCGCGCTTTTGCTCGCTCATGCCGTCATGCCGCCTGTCGATTGGTGATTTCGCCCAAGAGATGCCGCCCGGTATGACCGGCAATGCGCAGCGTGACAAGGTCGCCCGCGCCCTTGTCAGGGAACCGCTCGGCGGCGAACTCGACCTGGGTGAACTGTTCGCTGCGCCCCAGCCCGTCGCGCTCGATCAGCACGCGCCGGGTCAGGCCGACCTCCGCCTCGAGATGGGCCAGAAGCGCGGCCTCGCCCTTCTCGCGCAGCCGCGCCGCCCGCTCCTTGACCAGGTGGCGGGGGAGTTGCGGCATGCGCGCCGCCGGCGTGCCCTTGCGCGGCGAAAAGGGGAAGACATGCAGATGCGTCAGCCCGCAGTCGTCGATGATGGCGAGGCTGTTGGCGAACATTTCCTCCGTTTCGGTCGGAAAGCCGGCGATGATGTCCGCACCGAAGACAACGTCGGGCCTGAGGCTGCGAACCTCCTCGCAGAAGCGGATCGTGTCGGCGCGCAGGTGCCGCCGCTTCATCCGCTTGAGGATCATGTCGTCGCCCGCCTGCAGGGAAAGATGCAGATGCGGCATCAAGCGCTCCTCGTCGGCGATCGCCCGCATGAGCGCCGGATCGGCCTCGATGGAATCGATCGAGGAGAGCCGCAACCGGTCGAGCCGCGGCACCCGCTTCAGGATCTTGGCGACGAGGTCGCCGAGCTTCGGCGTGCCGGGCAGGTCGGCGCCGTAGCTGGTGATGTCGACGCCCGTCAGCACGATCTCCCGGTAGCCGTTGTCGACGAGCCGCGCGATCTGGTCGATCACCGCGCCCATCGGCACCGAACGGGAGTTGCCGCGCCCGAAGGGGATGATGCAGAAGGTGCAGCGATGATCGCAGCCGTTCTGCACCTGGACGAAGGCGCGGGCCCGCCCCTCGAGCCCGTCGATCAGGTGCGACGCCGTCTCGCGCACGCTCATGATGTCGTTGACGCGGACCTTCTCGCTGTCCTCGATGCCGAACTGCGCGACGCGGCCATAGGAGGCGCGCTCCAGCTTCTCGGAATTGCCCAGGACGAGATCGACCTCCTCCATGCCGGCGAAGGTCTCGGCCTCCGTCTGCGCCGCGCAACCGGTGACGATGATGCGCGCGCCCGGATTGTCGCGCCGCGCCTTGCGGATCGACTGGCGCGCCTGGCGAACGGCCTCCGCCGTCACCGCGCAGGTGTTGATCAGGATGGCGTCCTTGAGGCCCGCCTCTTCCGCCTCGCGCTTCATCACCTCGGACTCGTAGGCATTGAGGCGGCAGCCGAATGTGACGACGTCGACGCTCACTTGACCACCTCGAGGATCGGACGGTCGCCCGGCGCCGTCTTCTCGAAGGCGAGCGTGTCGGGGTCGAGCACGCCCTCGTATTCCACTTCCGTGTCTCCGGTCATCAGTATGTGGTTGTCGCTCTCGCGCCACTCGATGAGAAGCGGTCCGCCGGGAAGCCGCACGGTCACCTTGCGGCCCGTGCGCCGGTCGCGCGCGGCGGCAACGCCAACGGCGCAGGCCGCCGTCCCGCAGGCCTGCGTCAGCCCGACGCCGCGCTCCCAGACCCGCACCTCGATCTCCTCGTCGGAGATCACATGGGCGATCGAGATATTGGCGCGTTCGGGAAACATCGGGTGGTTTTCCAGCATCGGCCCGATGCGCGACATGTCGTAGGCATCAAGGTCCCGCACCCAGAAGACCGCATGCGGATTGCCGACATTGACCACCGAGGGCGTGTGCAGGATCGGCGCGTCGATAGGGCCGATCTGCAGTTCGATGGCACGGGTGTCGTGGAACTCCTCGGCAAGCGGGATCTCGTGCCAGGCAAAGCGCGGTTCGCCCATGTCGACGGTGACGCGCCGCGCCATCCCGGTCGCCGCCGCCTTGAGCAGGCCGGCATTGGTCTCGATGGTGGCCGCGGCGAGCCCGCTCTCCTCCATCAGCAACCGGCCGATGCAGCGCGTGGCGTTGCCGCAGGCATCGACCTCGCTGCCGTCGCGATTGTGGATGCGCATGAAGGCGTCCGCCCCGGCCGGGCTCTTCTCGACGGTGATCATCTGGTCGAAACCGATGCCGGTCTCGCGGTCGCCGATCCTGCGGATCGCCTCGGCGTCAAGGCGCACGGGCGCCTCGCGGGCGTCCCAGACAACGAAATCGTTGCCGAGCCCGTTCATCTTCAGAAAGGGTATGTTGCGCTCGCTCATAGCGAAATTCGTCCATTTCGCCGGTCCGCACCACAGTCGCGCGCGGACGGCCACTCGCGGGCGCGTCTCGCACGCCCCGCCGTTTCCCGACTATATGGCGGAAAAGCGCGCGCGGT
>NZ_JASHIK010000026.1 GCF_030733745.1 Stappia sp. MMSF_3263
CCGCCGGGGGCCTTCTTCACTTTTGGTCTGAAACCGTCCCGGCCGGCGGCCTCAGGCGGCCGCCGCCTCGCGCTCCGTCACCTTGAACAGCAACCGGTCGGACCCGGCCGACACCTCGACCGACTGGCCATCGGCGATCTTGCCGGCAAGGATCAGTTCGGCGAGCGGGTCCTGCACCTCACGCTGGACAACCCGCTTCAGCGGCCTTGCGCCATAGGCGGGATCGTAGCCTTTCTCGGCCAGCCAGCCACGCGCGCCCTCGTCCAGCACCAGCCGGATCTTGCGATCGGCGAGCAGGCCGTCCAGCCGTTTCAGCTGAATGTCGACAATGGCCGCCATTTGCGAGCGCTGCAGCCGGTGGAACAGGATCTGGTCATCCAGCCGGTTGAGGAACTCGGGGCGGAAGGCCGAACGCACCACCGCCATCACCTGATCACGCACAGCCGAGGAATCCTCCCCGTCCGGCTGCCCCACGAGATACTCGGCACCGAGATTCGAGGTCAGCACGATCAGCGTGTTGCGGAAGTCGACCGTCCGGCCTTGCCCGTCGGTCAGGCGGCCGTCGTCGAGCACCTGCAGCAACACGTTGAAGACGTCCGAATGGGCCTTCTCGATCTCATCGAACAGGATGACCTGATAGGGCCGCCGTCGCACCGCCTCGGTCAAGGCGCCACCTTCCTCGTAGCCGACATAGCCGGGAGGCGCGCCGATCAGCCGGGCGACGGAATGCTTCTCCATGTATTCCGACATGTCGAGGCGCACCATCGCGGTCTCGTCGTCGAACAGGAATTCGGCCAGCGCCTTGGTCAGTTCGGTCTTGCCCACGCCCGTCGGCCCCAGGAACAGGAACGAGCCGATCGGCCGGTTCGGATCCTGCAATCCGGCGCGCGCACGCCGCACCGCCGTCGACACGGCATGCACCGCTTCCTGCTGTCCGATCACCCGCTGCGCCAGTTCGTCTTCCATCCGCAGAAGCTTCTCGCGCTCGCCCTCGAGCATCCTGTCGACCGGAATGCCGGTCCAGCGGGACACGATATGGGCGACATGGTCGGTGGTCACCGCCTCCTCGACCATCGCGCCGGCGACGTCTTCCTTGGCCTCCGCGTCGGCCAAAGCCTTTTCCAGGCCCGGGATCACGCCATAGGCAATCTCGCCGGCTTTCGCCAGGTCGCCCTGGCGCTGCGCCTTTTCCAGATCGATGCGGGCCAGCTCCAGCTGCTCCTTCAGCTTCTGCTCGGAGGAAAGCTTCTCCTTCTCGCCCTGCCAGCGGGCCGTCAATGCGGCGGATTCCTCTTCCAGGTCCGCAAGCTCGCCCTCCAGCCGGTCGAGCCGATCCATGGTCGCGTCGTCGGTCTCCTTCTTCAGCGCCTCGCGCTCGATCTTCAGCTGGATGATCCGCCGGTCGAGCTCGTCCAGTTCCTCCGGCTTGCTGTCCACCTGCATGCGCAGACGACTGGCCGCCTCGTCGATCAGGTCGATCGCCTTGTCGGGCAGGAACCGGTCGGTAATGTAGCGGTTGGACAGCGTCGCCGCCGCCACGACCGCCGAATCGGTGATCCGCACGCCATGATGCAGTTCGTATTTCTCCTTGATGCCGCGCAGGATCGAGACCGTGTCCTCGACCGTCGGCTCGGACACGAAGACAGGCTGGAAGCGCCGCGCCAGCGCCGCGTCCTTTTCCACATGCTTGCGGTACTCGTCCAGGGTCGTCGCGCCGACGCAATGCAGTTCGCCGCGCGCCAGCGCCGGCTTCAGCAGGTTGGATGCATCCATCGCGCCATCCGCCTTGCCGGCACCGACCAGCGTGTGCATCTCGTCGATGAACAGGATGATGCCGCCGGCCGCCGACTGCACTTCCGACAGCACCGCCTTCAGCCGCTCCTCGAACTCGCCGCGATATTTGGCGCCGGCGATCAGCGCACCGAGATCCAGCGCCAGGAGCGTCTTGTCCTTCAGGCTCTCCGGCACGTCGCCATTGACGATCCGGAGCGCCAGGCCTTCCGCGATCGCGGTCTTGCCGACGCCGGGGTCGCCGATCAGCACCGGATTGTTCTTCGTCCGCCGCGACAGCACCTGCATGGTGCGACGGATCTCGTCGTCACGACCGATCACGGGATCGAGCTTGCCATCGCGCGCCACCTGGGTCAGGTCGCGGGCATATTTCTTCAACGCGTCATACTGGTTTTCCGCCGAGGCGCTGTCGGCCGTGCGTCCCTTGCGCAGGTCGTTGATCGCCTCGTTGAGCCGTGCCGGCGTGACATCCGCCGCCGCCAGCGCCTTGCCCGCCTCGGTCTCCTTGGCCATGGCCAGCGCCAGCAGCAGACGCTCGACGGTAACGTAGGAATCGCCGGCCTTCTGGGCGATCTTCTCCGCCTGGTCGAACACTTGCGCAAGGGCGGGCGCCAGATAGAGCTGCCCGCCGCCGCCCGAGACCTTCGGCAGGCCGGCAAGAGCCTTCTCGGTCGCGGCAAGCGCGTCCTTGACCCGCCCGCCGGCGCGCTCGATCAGGCCCGCGGCCAGCCCTTCCGGGTCATCGAGCAGAACCTTGAGGATGTGCTCCGGCGCGAACTGCTGGTGCGACTGCCCGATCGCATGGGACTGCGCCGACTGAACGAAGCCGCGCGCTCTCTCCGTGTATTTCTCGAAATCCATGTTTACCTCCAGATCCGGCCGTCCCCCGAAGCGAGAAGGCCTTTTCGGACTGCGGGCCCGCTACGGCACCCGCGCGGCCGTCTTGCAGCCGCTCACAGGATATAGTGTTGCATTTCGACCACAAAAGAGGGGAAGCCCTTAGGCGGTTCGATTTTTCACAAGCCGCAGCGCCAGCCAAGCACCGCGGCTGCGGGAGAACCGGCAAAGAAAAAGGCCGCGGTGAAACCGCGGCCCTTTCATTTTCTTCTGCCAGACGATGTTCCCGCAGCGCCGCTTCCTGGCGAGCCGGCACCATCGGACACCGGCCTCACGCGTCGCTGGAGGCGGGTTCCGCTTCCGTCGGCTTGGCGCTGCGCGTGCGCGGCGCCCGGCGGGCTCTCGGCTTCTTTTCGGGTTCACCCCCGGCGAGTGCCGGAGCGGTCTCGGCGGCCGGCGCGTCATCACCGCTGACAGCCTCCGAACTCGCTGCGGCGTCGGATCCCGCGTCGTCGCCACCGCCCGAGCGGGCCCGGCGCATGCCGCGACCCCGTGCGCCGCGCACCCTGCGCCGGCTGCGGTCGTCGCCGTCACCGTTGTCGTCGGCCCCCTCGTCCTCGCCGCCATCGGACTGCGAGGCTTCGGCCGACTGTCCCGCACCTGCCGCCTTGCTGTTCAGCACCGGCATGTTCTCGACAAAAGGCTGCGGCGCATCGAGCGGCATCACCGGCTTGCCGGAAGCGGCCGGCGACGCATCCCGGTCACGGCGATCATCCCGGTCACGGCGGTCATTGCGCTCGCTGCGGTCATCGCGGTCGCGACGGTCATTGCGCTCGCTGCGCTCCGCGCGCTCGTTCCGCTCCTCCGCCTCGTCGCTCTCCTCATCGCCGTCATCGCCACGCGGCAACACCACGGGCTGGTGCATGCTCTGCTGCGCGGCCGCGATGATCCGGAGATAATGCTCTGCGTGCTGGAAATAGTTTTCCGACATCACCCGGTCGCCCGCGGCGGCTGCGTCACGCGCCAGCTGCTGGTACTTCTCGGCGACGTGATGCGCGGTTCCGCGGATCTTCACATCGGGGCCATTCGACTCATACGTCCGCGAAAGCGGATTCGGTCCCTTGCGGCCCCGGCCACGAATACGTTTGTTGTTCTGATTTCCTGGTCTCATTCTGCCGTTTTCTCTCACGAACGGCGACCGGTTGAATCCGGTCAACAGTCCGACCCCAACAGGGTCGGCTCCATGAATCGCAACGACACGAAGTCGGTGTTGCGTGATCCGAACAAGAGACCTTCGTATGGACGACCTCCGGCAAACGCCGAATGTCCCCGCAAGACTTTAAGGGTTCATCTTGAACAGGCCGTTGCCGAGTGCCCCCGACCTCAGGGTCGCCGGAGCAGTCTTGCCGACGGTGTACTCCGCCATGCGATACGAGTTGTGGCCGGAACGAAAAGCCTCGAAACTTCCGATCTGCCTACCCGTGGCTTTCTACGCCACCCCCGTCGGGCCTCGGCGAGGTGAAACTAGCCGGTTCCGCCCGCTTTTCCAAGCGTCTTTTTCACAAGCGCCGATTCTGCCGCTATTTTGCAACACATCGCGTCCGCACGACCCGATCACGCCCGCCAAGATCTTGAAATACCTCGATATCCTCGAATCCAACATCACGCGCCAGCCGACTGACCGCAGCGGCTTGAGCAGCCCCTATCTCCATGAAAAACGGAGCGAAACGGCCAAGGACGCGACGTCCCTCAGGCAGCATTGCCGCGTAGGCATCAAGCCCGTCCGGTCCGGCGAAAAGCGCCAGGGCGGGATCGTGACGTGCCACTTCGGTGCTGAGGCCGGCGGCCTCTCGGGTCGATATATAGGGCGGGTTCGAGACAAGGAAATCGCATCCCGGCGCAATCGCCGCCGCAAGATCCGCCCGCACCGCCAGGAAGCGCTCCCCGACCCCGCAGCGCAGGGCGTTGCCGCGTGCCGTCGCCAGCGCACCCGGTGCGATATCGACGGCAAGCGCGAGCGCTTGCGGCAACTCGCTGAGCAGCGCGATGGCAATGGCCCCGCTGCCCGTTCCGATATCGGCGAAGCGCAAGGCCCGCTGGCGCCCGCCCGTGCGGTCGCACCAGTCCAGCACGGCCTCGACCAGCCGTTCGGTGTCGGCGCGCGGCTCCAGCGTTTCCCGCGACAGCGCCAGCTCCAGTCCCCAGAACTCGCGCCGGCCAAGGATGCGGCCGACGGGCTCCCCGCCAAGCCGGCGCTCGATGAACCCGGTCGCGTTGGCGACGACCCCCGCCTCCATCAGCAGATCCGGCTCCAGCACCGCCCGTGAGGGGTCGAGCCCGGCCGCCCCGGTCACCAGCAGCCGGGCATCGAGCGCGGCCGTGTCGATGCCCCCGGCTGCCAGCCTGTCCCGGGCCTGGCGGACAAGCCGGCCGAGCGGAACCGCCTGGTCCCTGTCCTCCGGCCGTCCCGTCACAGGCCTTCCGCTGCAAGCAGCGTCGCCTGGTGATCCATGGCCAGCGCGTCGATCACCTCGTCCAGCGCCTCGCCCGAGATGATTTCCGGCAGCTTGTAGAGCGTCAGGCCGATCCGGTGGTCGGTGACCCGCCCTTGCGGGAAATTATAGGTGCGGATGCGCTCGGAACGGTCGCCGGAACCGACCTGCAGGCGGCGCGCCTCGGTGCGCTCGCTGGCAAGCCTTGCCCGCTCCTCGTCGAAGATGCGGGCGCGCAGGAGTTGCAGCGCCTTGGCCTTGTTCTTGTGCTGCGATCGCTCGTCCTGGACGGCGACGACGATGCCGGTCGGGATATGGGTGATGCGCACGGCGGAATCGGTGGTGTTGACGTGCTGCCCGCCGGCGCCCGAGGCGCGGAACGTGTCGATGCGCAGGTCGCCGTCATTGATGTCGACATCGACATCCTCGGCCTGCGGCAGCACTGCGACGGTCGCCGCCGATGTGTGGATACGCCCGCCCGATTCCGTTTCCGGCACCCGCTGGACGCGGTGGACGCCGGACTCGAATTTCAATCGCGCGAAGATCTGGTCTCCGGAAACGGACGCGATCACTTCCTTGAAACCGCCGACCTCACCCTCGCTCGCCGACAGGACCTCCACCTTCCAGCCCTTAAGCTGCGCGTGACGCTGGTACATGCGGAAGAGGTCGCCCGCGAACAGCGCCGCCTCGTCGCCGCCGGTGCCGGCGCGCACCTCCAGGATGGCGTTGCGGTCATCGGCGGTATCGCGCGGCAGGAAGCCGATGCGCACCTCTTGCCGCAATGCCTCGACGCTCTCCTCAAGCTCCCCCTGTTCGAGTTCGGCAAGCGCCCGCATCTCGGTATCGGCGGCAGGATCGGCCAGCATCGCCTCGACACCGGCAAGCTCCTCCTCCGCCCTGCGCAACGACATCACCCGCGCGACGAGCGGCTCCAGTTCGGCATAGTCGCGCGACAGCTTCACATAGGTGGTCGGGTCCGGGTTCTGTGTCATCCGGTGTTCGATTTCAGCGAACCGGGACAGGAGACCGTCGAGTTTTTCCGCCGAGATCATGGCGTGTGAGCATCCTTGATTGAAAGCGGGTCGGAACGAGGGCGAAAACAGGGCCCGGAAAATCCAACAGGGCCGGACCGGCGGGACAGTGTCTCGCTACAACGCCGTATCGTTGTCCTGAGCGAATCCGCGCAGGAACTCGCGCAGCTGGCCAGTGCCGCCCGGCTGGTCGAGACGCGGCAGGAAGCGGGCCGACAGGCGGGCGAGATCGAGAGAACGCACCATCGCCTTGACCGGTCCCAGCGCTGAGGCGGACATGGACAGGCTCCGGTAGCCGAGCGCGGCCAGCGCCATCGCCTCGAGAGGGCGGCCGGCGATCTCGCCGCACAACGTCACCGGTGTGCGATAGCTGTCGGCCTTGTCGACAATGTGCTTCAGCGCCCTCAGGAAGGCCGGGCTCATCGTGTCGAACCGGCCGGCAACCCGGGTGTTGCCGCGATCGACCGCGGAGAAAAACTGGAACAGGTCGTTCGAGCCGACCGAGGCGAAATCGACCGCCTGGAACAGCTCGTCGAGCTGGTAGAGCAGCGAGGGCACTTCGATCATCACGCCGAGCTGCATCCGTTCCGGCACTTGGTGCCCGTGCCGGCGCAGGTGCTTGATCTCGCGCTCCAGGACGGCCTTCGCCTGGTGGAACTCGGATACATCCGTGACCATCGGGAACATGATCTTCAGGTCGCGGCCGGCGGCGGCGTGCAGCAGGGCCCGGATCTGGGTGCGCAGGATGCCCGGCCGGTCGAGGCCGAAGCGGATGGCCCGCCAGCCCATCGCCGGGTTTTCCTCCTGGATGGCGCGCAGGTAAGGCAGCACCTTGTCGCCGCCGATATCGAGCGTGCGGAAAGTGACCGGCCGGCCTCCGGCCGCGTCCAGCACCTGCCGGTAATAGTCCTTCTGCTCGCTCATCCGCGGAAAGGCGGACGCGACCATGAACTGGAGTTCGGTGCGGAACAGGCCGACACCGCTCGCCCCGGACTCCGAGACCGCCGGAAGATCGACCAGCAGGCCGGCATTGAGCTGCAGTGAGACCTCGACACCGTCGCGGGTGATCGACGGCTTGTTGCGCAACCGGCGGTACTGGGCCTGGCGGCGGGCGCGAAACCGCACCTTTTCCGCGTAGGCATTCTCGATGTCGGAAGCCGGACGCAGGTGAATCTGGCCGCTTTCGCCATCGACGATCACTGCATCGCCGGACTCCGCCAGGCTGACGAGGTTTTCCGCAAGGCCGACCGCGGCAATGCCGAGCGCACGGGCAACGATGGTGACATGGCTGGTCGGCCCGCCCTCCTCCAGCGCGATCGCGCGGATGCGGTCGCGGCCATAGTCGAGCAGCTCCGCCGCGCCCATGTTGCGGGCGACGATCACCGCGTCCTGCGGCAGGCTTTCGGAGACCGGCCCGTGCTGGCGCCCCATCAGCTCGCGGATCAGCCGGTGCGCCAGATCGTCCAGATCGTGCAACCGCTCACGCAGGTAGGGATCGGTCTGGCGCATCATCCGCGCGCGGGTATCCGACTGGACCTTCTCCACCGCGGCTTCCGCCGTCAGGCCGTTGTTGATCGCCTCCTCGATCTTCCGGATCCAGCCGCGATCGTGGGCGAACATGCGATAGGCTTCGAGCACCTCCCGGTGCTCGCCATGCTGGGCGAAATCGCCGGAATTGAGCAGGTCGTCGAGCGAGATCCTGAGCCGGTTGATCGAACGCTCGAGCCGCTCCAGTTCGGCCGCCGCATCCTCCGCGATCAGATTGGTGACGACGACGCGCGGCTCGTGCAGCACCACGTGGCCGAGCCCGACGCCGTCCGACAGCGCCACACCCTGGAAATGCATCGGCCGCGAGAGGTCGAGCTTGGTGCCCTGCTGGACGATCGCCTCCAGCTCGCCGGCGGCGACCATCTCGGCGATGACCATCGCCGTGGTCTGCAGCGCCTCGACCTCGTCCTCGAAATAGGTCCGGTGCGACTGGTTCTGGACGACGAGCACGCCAAGCGTGCGCCCGGCCCGCAGAATCGGCACGCCGAGGAAGGAATTATAGGCTTCCTCGCCCGTTTCCGGACGATAGGCGAAGGCGGGATGGGCCTGGGCGTTGGGAAGATTGAGCGGGCGCGCATCCGCCGCGATCAGGCCGACAAGGCCCTCGCCAACCTTCAGGCTGGTCTTGTGGACCGCATCGCGATTGAGGCCCTCGGTGGCATAGAGCTCCAGCACGCCGTCGGCGCGCAGGATATAGACCGAGCACACCTCGGCCACCACATTGGCCGCGATCAGGACAACGATCTTGTCGAGCCGCTCCTGCGCGTTGATCGGCTCCGCCATGACCTCGCGGAGGCGCCGCAACAACACGCGCGGCCCGGCGAGAGTGCTCCGCATCACCCGTCAAGCCCCTTCCGCACTGCCTGCACGGGTCCAGGACGCGGCACGCCGCATCCGATACGAAGCGTTGCCGGCGGTTGCCGGACGCTCACCCGTCCAGATCGTATAGCGAATGGAGAGTCCGCACCGCAAGCTCGGTATAGGCGGAATCGATCAGAACGGAGATCTTGATCTCCGACGTGGTGATCGCGCGGATGTTGATGCCCTTGTCCGCCAGCCCCTGGAAACAGCGCGCCGCGATGCCCGCGTGGGAGCGCATGCCGATCCCGATCACCGACACCTTGACCACGTCGCGCGCGCCCTCGATCGCCTGGTAGCCGATCAGGTCCTTCTTCTCGCGCAGGACTGCGAAGGCACGATCGTAGTCGCTTTCGGGCACGGTGAAGGTGATATCGGTGGTGCGCCCGTCCGGCGATATGTTCTGGACGATCATGTCGACATTGATGTTCGCGTCCGCCAGCGAACCGAACACGGCGCTGGCGACGCCCGGCTTGTCGGCCACGTTGCGGATGGAGACCTGCGCCTCGTCCTTGGCGAAGGCAATGCCGGTGACAACTTGCTGTTCCACGATCTCGTCCTCGTCGCAGATGAGTGTACCCGGCGGCAGGCCGCCAGCGCCGACCTGCGGCGCATCCGGGTCGTCGAAACTGGAGCGCACGAAGGTGCGCACCCCGTGAACCATGGCCATCTCGACCGAGCGCACCTGCAGCACCTTGGCGCCCAGCGAGGCCATTTCCAGCATCTCCTCGAAGGCGATGCGCTCCAGCCTGCGGGCGCGCGGCACGATCCGCGGGTCGGTCGTGTAGACGCCGTCGACATCCGTGTAGATGTCGCAACGGTCGGCGCGGATCGCGGCGGCGAGCGCCACCGCGCTGGTGTCCGAGCCGCCGCGCCCGAGCGTCGCGATACGGTTGTCCGGCGCCACCCCTTGGAAGCCGGCGACCACGGCCACCTGGCCTTTTTCCAGCCGCTCGATCAGCCGGCTGCCGTCGATCTCGGTGATCCGCGCGGCGCCATGCTGGGAATCGGTCTTCAGCGCGATCTGCCAGCCCTGCCAGGAGCGCGCCTCGACGCCCATGTCCTGCAGCACGATGGCGAGCAGGCCGCTCGTCACCTGCTCGCCCGAGGAGACGATTGCGTCATACTCACGTGCGTCATGCAGCAGCGATGCCTCGCGGCACAGGCCGACCAGCTTGTTGGTCTCGCCGGCCATGGCGGAGACGACGACGGCGACCTGATGGCCGGCATCGACTTCCCGTTTCACATGCCGCGCCACGTTGCGGATGCGTTCGAGATTGGCGACGGACGTGCCGCCGAACTTGAGAACCAGACGGGCCATGGGATGCGTAGAATGTCTCGAAACGGTGTTGGGGCGAACGGCCCGCGAGGGCCGTCCGGATCGGCGCACATCCATACAGACTGCGACGGACGACCGCAACCGCCGCGCTTGACAAAGCCGCCCGGACCGCCGACCAAACCGTCAGCCAACAGGGGGACGCAGCCATGAGCGCGGCAGACGATTTCGGGCACGCTTCGAAAGGGACGGTCGACGACGCCGAGGTGGCGCGCTTTTCGGCGATGGCCGCCGAGTGGTGGGATCCGGCCGGCAAGTTCCGGCCGCTGCACAAGTTCAACCCCGTACGCCTCGCCTATATCAAGGAGCAGGTCTCGGCCCGTTTCGACCGTGACGCCAAGGCCCCCGACGCTTTCGCCGGCCTGCGCATCCTCGACATCGGCTGCGGCGGCGGCCTGCTGTGCGAGCCCATGGCGCGCCTAGGCGCGGCGGTGACCGGTGCCGATGCGTCGGCGACCAATATCGAGGTGGCCCGGATCCATGCCGAAACCTCGGGCCTTGCGGTCGACTACCGGGCGACCACGGCGGAGGCTCTGGCGGAGGCCGGCGAGCGTTTCGATGTCGTGCTCAACATGGAAGTGGTCGAGCATGTTGCCGACGTGCCGCTTTATCTGGAGGCCTGCGCGCGGCTGGTCAAACCCGGCGGGCTGATGTTCATGGCCACCATCAACCGCACGCTGAAGGCCTATGCGCTGGCCATCGTCGGTGCGGAATACGTGCTGCGCTGGCTGCCGGTCGGCACCCACAATTTCGACAAGCTGGTGCGTCCGGACGAGCTGGAAGGCCCGCTTTCCGCCGCCGGGCTGGAAGTGATCGACCGCAGCGGCGTCAGCTACAACCCGCTCGCCGACAGCTGGCGGCGCTCGTCCGACATGGACGTCAACTACATGATGCTGTTTTCGCGCCCGGCCCGATGAAAGGCAACAGCTCCATGGATCCGCTCGTTCTCGTCCCGGGCCTGCTTTGCACCGAGGCCCTCTACACGCCGCAGATCGCGGCCCTTGCGGCCGACGGCATCTCGGTCGCCGTCGCCGACCACCGAAGCGACGATACCGTTGCGGCCATCGCTACGCGCCTGCTTGCCGAGGCCCCCGCGCGTTTCGCCCTGGCAGGCCTGTCGATGGGTGGTTATGTCGCGATGGAGGTGATGCGCCGCGCTCCCGAGCGCGTCTCGCGGCTGATGCTGCTCGACACCACCGCACGCGCCGACCTGCCGGAG
This sequence comes from Stappia sp. MMSF_3263, assembly GCF_030733745.1. GTDB lineage: Bacteria > Pseudomonadota > Alphaproteobacteria > Rhizobiales > Stappiaceae > Stappia. Next base: position 11,113 of record NZ_JASHIK010000026.1, read on the forward strand.
CAGACCGAGAACCGTCGCCGCCAGATAAGCCTCGCCGAGGCCGGAAAGTTCGACCAGGTGGCCCCTGCCCTCTACCCGCTGTTTGTCCATGAAAACCGACTGGAGGACGCGGCATTGCGCAACATCGTCCTGCAGATGGCCGAGGCAACCGGCGCGCAAGCCTTCATCCGCCAGCAGCAGGCGATCCTGGCACGGCCGGATTCACGACCCGACCTGCCGTCCTTTTCCTGTCCCACGACGGTCGTCGTCGGTGCCGGCGACCGGTTGACGCCGCCCGACAGGGCCCGGGAAATGAACGAACTGATCCCCGGGGCCCGGCTCGAGACCGTCGTCGGCGCCGGCCACCTGCCGACGCTGGAAGCCCCGGATGCGGTGACCAAGCTGATGCGCGACTGGCTGGCGCCCTAGCCGGCCGCCGCCGCTTCCAGGGCGGCGATGTCCAGCTTCACCATGGTGAGCATGGCTTCGGCGACGCGCTTGGCCACCGCCGGATCCGGATCGCCCATCAGTTCCGTGAGGCGATGCGGCGTGATCTGCCAATAGAGACCCCAACGATCGCGCAGCCAGCCGCATTGCTGGATCTCGCCGCCATCCGAGAGCCCGTCCCACAGGCGGTCGACCTCCTCCTGATCCTCGCATTCCATCATCACCGAGAACGTGTGATTGAAGCTCCAGGGTGCCTCGGTCTCAATGGCGCGATAGCGCTGGTCGCCGAGCCGGAAGGCGGCGATCTTGACGCTGCCGGCCGGTCCCGAGGGAGACTCCGCCGGCAGCGCCGACGTCCACTCGACAGCTGATCCGGGGATCAATCGGACATAGGTTTCAAGCGCTTCGGCCATGTCGGCCCGAAACCACAGATGCTGGATAACGGTTGCCATCGGATCCTCCCTGTCCTGCCGTCCGGAGCATGCCTGCCCGCGAACGAATGCGGGCGGCACGCTCCAGCTTGTTTACGCGTCGAGCAACGGTGCGAAGCCGCCGAAGATCATCCGCTTGCCGTCGAAGGGCATGGCGTCGCCCATGTCCTTCATCCGCGGATCGGTCATCATCTTCTGCACGGCGGCATCCCGCACTTCCTTGGACGGGTACTCGATCCAGGAGAAAACCACGACCTCATCCTCGGTCGCCTTCACGGCACCGCGGAAGTCGGTGACCTTGCCGTCCGGCACATCGTCGCCCCAGCATTCGACCACCCTTGTCGCACCGAACTCGCGGAACAGGGGGGCAACCTTGGCAGCGAGCTCCAGATAACCTTCCTTGTTGGCCGCCGGCACCGCGACCACAAAACCATCGACATAACCCATTGCAACCATGTCCGTATCTCCCGGCATTTTCAGTCGTTGAGTGGAAATCTCGTTCTACCGTCCGCCGTCTACATCCGGGCAAGCGCCGCCTGGTCCATCCAGACCAGTTCGAAGATGTGACCGTCCGGGTCTTCGTAGCTGCGGCCGTACATGAACCCGTGATCCTGGAGCGGACACGGATCGACCTGCCCACCGGCCGCCTCGGCCCGGCCGACCATCTCGTCGACCTCCGCGCGGCTCTCCGCCGAGAAACAGAACAACCCCTGCACCCGGCTCTTGGCGTCGATGATCTCCTTGGAGGTGAAATCGGCGAACCGCGACCGGTCCAGCAGCATGACGACGACCGTGTCCGAATAGACCATCGCCGCGGTCCGATCGTCGCAGAAACGGGCATCGGCGGTCGCACCCATCGTCTCGTGGAAGCGTCTCGCCCTGGCGACATCCTCAACCGGCAGGTTCAGGAAAAACATCTTCGGCATACTTCGTCTCCGTACTCGCTCCGCGCCGAAAAAAGGTGTGAAACACGTGTTTCACACGCCTTGCGCGTATTGACTTTTAGGTTGATATCAACATAATTATGCCATGTCAAAGAATGTTCCGTTCGATACGACGATCCATGTGCGCGACACCTGCCTGTGCCTGCATGCCCAGCGTGCTGCGCGGGCGCTGGCGCGCCGGTTCGACGAGGCACTGCGCCCGGTCGGCCTCACCAACGGACAGTTTTCCCTGCTGATGTCGCTGAACCGACCGCATCCGCCGTCGGTCGCGCCGGTGGCTCGTCTTCTGGCGATGGATCGCACGACGCTGACGGCCGCCCTGAAGCCGCTCGAACGGCGCGGGCTCGTCATCACGGAGCCGGATCCGAAGGACCGGCGCAGCCGGCTCCTGCGACTGTCGGAAAAGGGGCACGAGATCCTGCTCGCCGCCCTGCCCATCTGGCGGGCGACACATGCCGCTGTCGATGCCGAGATGCAGGAGGACCTGCCGGAGATCCGTCAGGGCGATCTGCAGGCCATGCTGGTCGCGCTGGGCGGGACGGGGATGGAACGCGTCAATTCCGGTCCTCGGGCAGGACCGGAAGCGGCATGACGGCAACGCCCTCATCGAGAAGCTCGCGGACCTCTTCCCTGGAGGCCGCGCCATAGATGCCGCGCGCTTCCTTCTCGCCATAATGGATCTTGCGCGCTTCCTCGGGAAAGGCTTCCCCGACATCGACCGCGTTTGCCGTCACCTGCGCCCGCAATGCACGCAGCCTGGCAATCAGCTCCGCCTGTCCGGGCACTGTCGCCGTGGCGACAGGTTCCGTTCGGGCCTGGGGCTGCGATCCGGTGACGACGGGCCCGGCAGGACCGGAGCCCGCGACGCCCGCTTCCGCCGCCGCCGCGACCTGGTGTCCGGTCCGCGCCTCGCGGGCCCGCGAGGTCGCCACGGCCGGCGTCATCAGCTTCTTTTCGACATGGAGCGTCCCACAAGCCGGACACGCGACAAGGCCGGCGTCCCGTTGGCGCTCGAAATCCTCGAAACCGCGAAACCAGGCCTCGAATTCGTGCCCGTTGTCGCAGCCAAGCGCGTAGCGGATCACTCGGCTGCCTCCGTTTCGCGGCCCGCCTGCCGGACTGTGAAACCGCGCTGGTTGGCAATCGCCGGAATGCGGCGGCGCGCCTCGGCCGCCTGGGACAGGTCGAGCCTGGCCAGGGCAAATCCCGGTTCGGCGTGGTCGATCTCGGTCAGCACCTCGCCCCAGGGCGCGACGATCAGGCTGTGGCCATAGGTCTCTCGGCCGTCCTCGTGGCGTCCCCCCTGCGCGGCGGAGATCACGAAGGCCCCGTTCTCGATCGCTCGTGCCCGCTGCAGCACGTGCCAGTGCGCCTCGCCCGTCTGCCGGGTAAAGGCGGCCGGCGCCGTCAGGATCTCCGCGCCCGCGCCCGCCTGGGCGCGAAACAGCGCGGGAAAGCGGATGTCATAGCAGATGCCCATGCCCAGCCGCGCCTGCGGCAGCCCGACGACCACCGCCGCCTCGCCAGGGCCGTAGGTAGCGGATTCGCGCCAGCTCTCGCCATTGGGCAGATCGACGTCGAACATGTGGATCTTGTCGTAGCGCGCCGTCAGGCTGCCGTCGGGCGCGAACAGGAAGCCGCGATTCGCAGCTTTCGCCTCGCCCGTGCGGATCGCCATCGACCCGACGTGAAGGAAGATGCCCAGTTCCTTGGCAAGCTCCGAAAAGGCGGCGACGCCTGCATCTTCGCCCTCGGGCGCGATCTTGGCGAAAAGGTCCGACCGGCTCTTCTCCAGCAGATTGGTCATTTCCGGCGTCTGCACATAGGTGGCGCCGGCAGAGGCCGCTTCCCGGATCAGGGCCGCGGCCGCTGCGATATTGGCGCCCGGGTCGCGCCCGCTGCGCATCTGGATGACCGCCGCGACAAGTTCGCTCATGTCCCTCGTCCCTGCTTGTACCGACAGTGCCCTCAGGCGCTCGCGAGCAGCGCGTCCAGCTTGCCGGCGCGCTCGAGCGCCATGAGCTCGTCGCAGCCGCCCACATGGGTCTCCCCGATGAAGATCTGCGGGAAGGTCGTGCCGCCGTGCCCGGTCGCGGCACGCTCGATCATTTCCTTGCGCAGCCCCGGATCGAAGGTCGCGTCCATTTCCCGGAACGCCACCTCCTTCTGCTGCAAGAGCTTCTTCGCCATTGCGCAATAGCCGCACATCTGACGCGTATAGATCTCGACCGACATCGCACCCCGTTCCCGCGTTGGCCACGGGGCCATTCGACCCCGTTCCTCTTTGACAAGCATATATTGAGCTTTGCCGGCTGGCCGCAAGCCCTTGCCTGCCGCCATGCCGTCGCCGGTCGCGCCCAACCGTCCGTCAGCCGAGCGGCGTCTCGGCGCCCGCATGGGCGAAAACCAGCACGTCCACCGACAGCGCCCCGGCCCGCAGCAGGGCGCGCGCCGCGGCCTGCACCGTCGCACCGGTCGTGTAGACATCGTCGACAAGCACCGCCCGCCGGCCGGAGAGCTGCATCTCCCCCTCTTCCGTCACCGCAAAAGCCCCGCGCACGTTGCGCGCGCGGGCCGCCGCATCCAGGCCCACCTGCCGTTTCGTCGCCCGTTTGCGCAAGAGAGCCTGCGCGGCGACCTGAAGACCGCTTCTGTCTCCGACCGATCGCGCCAGCAGGCCGGCCTGATTGTAGCGCCGGTTCCAGCGGCGCATGCCGTGCAATGGCACGGGAACAAGCACCGGCGCGGCCCCGTCCGGCGAAACAGCCAGCAGTTCCGCCCCGGCCCGCACCATCCAGCCGCCCATCGCCGGCGCCAGCGACGGACGATCATGATACTTGAGCCGCGCCACCAGCGCCCGGGCCGGGCCGTCATAGGCGGCAACGGACCTGAGGCGGTCGAAGACCGGCGGATGCGCGATCGCCTGCGGCGACAGGGCGCCCGGTCCCAGTTCGTAGGCGAACGGCACGCCGAGCCGCTGGCACCAGGGCGGCGACAGGAAGGGCATGCGGGCCCAGCACGCGGCGCAGATCGACCCGTCGCTGGCGACCAGCCGGTCGCAGGCAAGGCAGGTCGGCGGCAACAGCACACGCAGCAGGCCGGACATGCTCCGCGTCATCGTTTCCGCAATCGCGCCGGGCGCCGCGGACAAGGTCCGCGACAGGGTCCCGGTCGCCGGGTCCTCGGTTCTGTCCATGCCGCACCTGATCCCTGTCGAGCTGGCCGCAGATGACACGGGAGCCATTGAACCCGGGACACACGCGGAACACAACCTTGAGGCGATATTGCATGCAGCCGGAAAGGCTCAGTCCGCCGCAGCCGTCTCGGGCAGCGGGAACGCCTTCACGAAACGCTGCAGCGCGCCCGGGTCGCCGTCCACCTGCGCATCGCCGGCCGCGACCGCGTCGAGCAACGTCCTGCTTCCGAAAACGATGCCGTCGACAATGTCCGAAGACGCCGTGATCGACGCGTCATGCGCTCCCGCGACCGAGACGTCCTGGAGGATGTCCAGACCCTTATGCGTTCCCGCGACCACGGCCCCTCCCCGGGGCATGTCGAGAAGGATCCGGAAGCCACCCGCCTTCCGCGGCCGATACATGGCGCGCAGGGCAAGAAGCAGCCCGGCGCGGGTCATCGGCAGGTCCGGCCTGAGGAAGGGCGAGCGCGCCGCCCATCTGCCCAGCGACAGGATCGGTTCCTCCAGCTCGCGTCCCCATTCGGTCAACTCATAAATCCAGGAAGCGGCCGGCGGCGGCAACTTGCGGCGACGCAGGATGGCCGAGGCCTCGAGGCCCTCGAGCCGCTGGGTGAGCACGTTGGGGCTGATCGAGCGCAACTCCTCGCGCAGGTCCGTGAACCGCTTCGGCCCGAACATGAGTTCCCGCGCGATCAGAAGCGCCCAGCGCTCCCCGATCAGGTCAAGGGCATGCGCCATGGCGCAGCCGTCATCATAGCTTCGACCCTTCATGATCCTCTTTCAGAACTTATTAGTTGTCTTTTAGGACTAAATAGTCCTTTATATTGATACCACGCCCGATGGCGGCGACCAAGCGGGCGCCCGAACGAGATCAACAGCGGAGGAGACAATGGACGACGGACACCTGCAACCAAGGGCAGGCAGGCGCCAATGGCTGGCGATGGCCATTCTCGCCTTGCCCTGTTTGCTCTACTCGATGGATCTCACCGTTCTGAACCTGGCCATGCCGGAGCTTTCGGCCGCGCTCGAGCCAGGCCCGGCCGAGCTTTTGTGGATCGTCGACATCTACGGTTTCGTCCTCGCCGCCGCCCTCATTCCGATGGGCGTGTTCGGCGACCGGATCGGCCGTCGCCGCCTGCTGCTCTGCGGCGCCTTCGCCTTCGGTGCGGCCTCCGCCTTCGCCGCTTTCTCCACCTCGGCCCCGATGATGATCCTGGCGCGCGCACTTATGGGTCTTGCCGCCGCGACTCTCGCGCCCTCGACCCTGTCCATGGTCAGCACCCTGTTTCCCCATCCCCTCGACCGGCAGAAGGCCATCGGCGTGTGGATCGCCAGTTTCTCCTGTGGCGGCGCGCTCGGCCCGCTGATCGGCGGCCTGCTCCTGGAATATTTCTGGTGGAGTTCCGTGTTCCTGGTCAACCTGCCGATCATGGCGTTGTTGCTGGTGCTCGGCCCCCTGCTCCTGCCCGAGGCGCGCGACCCCGAGGCGCCCAGGCCAGACCTTTGGAGCGCACTGGCGCTGCTGCTCAGCGTCCTTGGCCTCGTCTATGCGATCAAGCAGTTGGCGGCGCATGGCTGGAGCGCACAGGCAGGTATCGCGCTGATCCTGTTCGTCCTCGCCTACACGCTTTTCCACCGCCGTCAGCGAAAACTGACGGTTCCCTTCCTGGATCTCTCGTTGTTCTCCTCGCCACGCTTCTCCGCGGCCCTTGGTATCAACGTGCTCGGCTTTTTCATCGCCTTCGGCAGCTTCCTGCTGATCGCCCTCTATCTCCAGCTGGCACTTGGCCTCTCGCAGCTGCACGCCGGCATCGCCGCCGCCCCGTCCGGCGTCGCCTTCGTCGCTGGCGCCCTGCTTGCCCCCATGCTGGCACAGCGAATCGGCACTCCTGCCCTCATGGCCGCCGGCTTTCTCGTCGCCGCCTCGGGCTTCGGCCTTCTCGCCATCGCAGCGGGCGAGGCCGAGCTGTCGTTGCTTGTGATCGGCTATTGCGTTTTCTCGCTCGGGCTAGCTCCGGTCTTCACACTCACCACGGACGTCATTGTCGGCTCGGTGCCGCCGGCCCAGGCAGGCGCTGCCGCCGGTCTCTCGGAAGCCAGCACCGAGCTTGGCGGCGCTTTCGGGATCGCTGTCCTGGGGAGCCTGATGACAGCCCTCTACCGGATCGGGCTTGCCGAGCTTCCCGAACTCGCCGCCATGCCCATAGGCCAGGGCCTGGAGGGTGCCGACGGCCTGCCGCTTCCAGCCCGCGCGGCCTTTGGACAGGCACTCCAGATGTCCGCCCTCCTGTGCGGCACCCTCGCGCTCGCCGGCACCGCACTCACCCTGTTCATTCGCAACCGCGCGCCCGCTCGCCAGACAAGGGAAGACACACCGTGAAGCTCTATTTCGCCGAAACCACCGCCTCGTGGAAGACCTGCGCCGTGGCGCGTCATCTGCAGCTCGACATCGAATTCCATCGCCTCGACCTCATGAAGGGGGAGCAGCGCACGCCGGAATTTCTTGCCATCAACCCCAATGGCAAGGCGCCCGCACTGGTCGACGGCGAGCTTCGGTTGTGGGAATCGAACGCCATCATGTGTCACATGGCGCTCAAGCAAGGTTCGCCCCTTTGGCCGCGCGACCACGCCCAGGTCGAGGTGATCCGCTGGTTCGACTGGAGTTCCAGCCATTTCTCCCGCTTCGCCGGCGAGCTCTTTTTCGAGCATGTCATCCGCAAAAGGTTCGGCCTCGGCGAGCCGGACGGGAAAGCTGTCGAAGAGGCGCTCGGCTATGTCCGCCGTTATGGCGCCATTCTTGATGCTCACCTCTCGGACCGCTGCTTCCTCCTCGGTGACACGCTGACGCTCGCGGATTTCGCCGTCGCCACGACGCTTCCCTACGCCGACGAGGCGGGAATACCGCTCGACGCGTTTCCCTCCGTCAGACGCTGGCACGACCGTCTGATGGAGCTGCCAGCGTGGCGATCGCCCTTCGCCGACCCGGCCGGTGACTGATCGGCGATTGATCGACGGCTGATCGGCGGCTGATCGGCGCGGGCGCTACCTACGGCAGTCCGGCAGGAGGCCGGTGAAGGACCGGGAGCCGCCGCGCCATGTCAGCATCCGACACCAGCCGTCCGGAACTTTTCGACCGGGCGCTGCTTGCCCGCCGGCGGGCCCGGGCGCTTGCCCGCGCCAATGGAGCCCCCGGCATCGACTTCCTGCTCGCCCACGCGGCCGCCGATCTCGGCGAGCGCCTGGCGGCGGTCAGCCGGCAGTTTGCCGTCGCCGTCGATCTCGGCGGACACCGGGGCCATCTGGCGCATGCCATCGCCGCCTCGGGGCGTGCCGACCACGTGCTGCGCGCCGATCTTTTCCTCGCCGACGCGGCGACGCCCGGCTGCGATCTCGTCATCGACGATGAACTGCCTCCCTTCGCCGGCGCCTCGCTCGATCTCGTCTGCTCCGCCCTGTCCCTGCATCTGGTCAACGACCTTCCCGGCGCCCTCGCGCAGATCCGCCGGGCCCTGAAGCCGGACGGCCTGTTCCTTGCCGCTCTTCTGGGCGGCGACACGCTGTTCGAATTGAAGGACGCCTTGATGCGCGCCGAGATGGAGGTCTCGGGCGGCGCCGCGCCGCGTGTCGCTCCCTTTGCCGACACCCGCGCCCTCGGGGCGCTGCTGCAGCGCGCCGGATTCGCCTTGCCCGTTGCCGATGTCGACCGGCTGACGGTGCGCTACGACACGATGGGCGGCCTGGTCGACGACCTGCGCGCCATGGGCGCGGCCAACATGCTCTTGGAGCGGGCCCGCACGCCGCTGTCGCGCGCCGTTCTCGCCCGCGCGTCCAGGATCTATGCCGAACGCCACGCCGATCCGGACGGGCGCATCCGCGCCACGTTCGACATCGTCTCGCTGTCCGGATGGGCTCCGCACGAAAGCCAGCAGAAGCCGCTCAAGCCCGGCAGCGCGCGCGCCAGCCTCGCCGACGCGCTGGCCGATATCGAGCACAAAAAAAAGGACCCTGGCGAGAGGTCCTCCTGAACGTTCTTTCAAGGCACGGGGTCAGATATTCGACAGGGCGCTCGCAACGACGGAGAAGACGTCGTTCCCGACCATGCTCTGGATGCTGAGCAGCGCCGCGATGATGGCGATGGAGACAAGGCCCATGATGATCCCGTACTCGATCATCGTGGCCCCGGCTTCGTCCCGGCGCAGGGTGCCAGCGAGATCGACGAACTGGTCGCCACGGTCGCGCATTCTCTCGAGATGTGACTGCATCTGCCGTGCCCCTGTCTGTCTCTTGACGCCGGGACGGAGGGATCGCTCCCCTTCTCAGGCGAGATCGATCAGATGCGGGATCAGGGGCTCGTCGGCGGGCGGCATCGGGTAGTCCCTGAGCCGCACCGGTCTCACCCACTTGATCGCCTGGCCTTCGCGGCCCGCAACCGTGCCCGACCATCGTCGGCACACGAAAAGTGGCATGAGTAAGTGAAATTCCTCGTAAGCGTGGCTCGCGAAAGTCAGCGGGGCGAGGCACTCTTTCTTAACCGTGATGCCGAGCTCTTCTGCCAATTCGCGAATGAGCGCATCCTCCGGCCGCTCACCGGGCTCGAACTTGCCGCCGGGAAACTCCCACAAGCCCGCCATTGCCTTGCCGTCCGGGCGCTGTGCGATCAGCACGCGGTTGTCGGCATCGAGCAGGGCGCAGGCGGCGACCAGCAGCAACTTCATCGGCAGCTCCGTTCCGTTTCGGGACGCACCGGCAAGGTTTCGCTCACCATGCCGGTGAAATACGCTGAAAGATCAAGACCCATGCGGGTGCTCGGACGGCAGGCGGTAGTGATAGGCATAACCGTCGCCAAACCCCAGGCGCCTATACAGAGCGCGGGCAGGCCCGTTCTCCGCCGTCACCTGCAGCCATGCAAGACGGCAACCGGAGGCAGCCCCGCGCGCCATCGCCGCCTTCACCAGCCGCGCGCCAAGACCGGCCCGCCGCGCCATTGGCGCCACGGCAAGGTCGTAGATGCCGAACATGTCGCGGTCGGCAACGCCAAGCACCACGCCGAGCGGGCGACCGTCGTCACCCTCGGCCAGCAGCGTCACCCGGCGGACCGCGATCCGCTGAAGCGCGTCGCCAAGCCGCGTCACGGCCAACGGCGTCACAGCCTCGGGGCGGGTGCCACCAATGGCAGCGAAGGCCGACAGGAATTCCTCAAGCGTGCAGGAGCGCAGGCGCGCAGCCCCCGCCGTGGCGACCTCCCGCGCTTCCGTCTCGTCCACCCCGATCGGCCGGATCCAGACATCCGTCTCGCCCGTGCGGCCCCAGCCCCCGGCATCGGCGATCGCCACCAGCGCCGGCGGCGTCAGTGGCGTGTGGCGCAGGTGGAAGACAACGTCATTGTCGGCGAAGACGGCAAGCATCGCGTCGAGCCGCGCGCGCGCATCGGCATCGTCGAGCGGATCCATCACGTTCAGCGAGTTGACCCGCCGCGCCGGATTGCCCGGCGATATCCGGGCAAGCCAGCTCCCGTCCATGACAAGCCGTTCGCTCGGGAATCCGTTGAGATTGGCGTCCTCGATGGCCCTGATCAGGGCCAGGTCTGCACCGGCGGCCGGGTCGGCCGTCGGATCCCCGTCAATCCGGTTCATGTCGTGCTTTCCCCGCCGGCCGGATGTCGCGGCCAGCCTTGTCTCCGGCCGGATCGTCAGGACCGGTAATCGCCATTGATGGCCACATATTCCTTGGTCAGGTCGCAGGTCCACACGGTCGAGCGGCCCTGCCCCAGGCCGAGATCGACGCGAACAGCGATTTCCTCCCGACGCATCACCGCCGAGGCGGCCTCTTCCGAATAATCGGGATCGCGCTCGCCATCGACCGCCACCCGCACGTCGCCAAACCAGATCGCCAGCCGGTCGCGGTCGGCCGGCTCGCCAGCCTTGCCAACGGCCATGACGATGCGGCCCCAATTGGCGTCCTCGCCGGCGATCGCCGTCTTCACCAGCGGCGAGTTGGCGATCGAGAACGCGATCCGCCGCGCCGAGGCGTCGGTTTCCGCTCCCGTGACGGTGATCCCGACGAACTTGCGCGCGCCCTCCCCGTCCTTGACGATCCAGTGAGCAAGATCCCGCATCACCTCCGCAAGGGCCGCGCGGAACGGCCCCAGCCGCGGGTCGTCGGCATGTTCGATTCGCGCCCCGCCGGCCTTGCCGGTGGCAAACAGCAGCACCGTGTCGGAGGTCGACGTGTCGCCGTCGATGGTGATCGCGTTGAACGTGTCGCCGACCGTGGCCGACAGGAGCTCCTGCAGCACGGAGGCCGCGATCGGCGCGTCGGTGAACAGGAAGGACAGCATCGTCGCCATGTCGGGCGCGATCATCCCCGCGCCCTTGGCGATGCCGTTCAGAACCACCGGCGTGCCGCCGAGGTCGACGCTCCGCGACACCGCCTTGGGGAAGGTGTCGGTGGTCATGATCGCCTTCGCCGCCGCCTGCCAGTCGCCGGCCACCGCGTCCCGCGCCAGATCGTCGACCACGCCGGCGAATTTTTCCGCCTTGAGCGGCTCGCCGATCACCCCTGTCGAGGCGAGAAATACCTCGCCCGGCGCGCAGCCGAGCGCGTCTGACACGTAGCGCGCCGAAAGTTCGGTCGCCTCCCGCCCCTTGCGGCCGGTGAAGGCATTGGCATTTCCGGAGTTGACGAGCAGCGCCCGCGCAGTGCCGCCGGCCAGGTTGGCCCGGCACCAGTCGACGGCCGCCGAGGGGCAGCGCGAACGGGTGAAGACGCCGGCGACCTCCGCGCCCCCGTCCATGAGCGCCAGAAACACGTCCGTGCGCCCCTTGTACTTGATGCCGGCCGAGGCGGTGGCAAAGCGGACGCCGCCAACCTGCGGTAACTCGGGATAGGACTTCGGGGCGAGCGGCGAGACGGCCGTGGACATCGGGCACTCCCTTGAAATGCGGGCATAAAGAGACTGTCGCGAGCCTTGCCCGATCGATGCCCGAGGCGCAAGCCCTATCGTCCGGCGCGGTCTCGCGCCGGATGCAGGAAGCCGGCGAACCGGCGATGCAGGAAGGGAATAAGCCCCCACACCATCGCAACGACGATGATCGGAACGAGAACCAGCGTCTGCTGCCAGAGCGCCCAGCCCGCAGTCAGCGGCACGATGGCATAGAGCAACAGGGTCACGAGGGGGTAGACGCCGGCAAAGACCAGCAAGGCAAAGCGCGGGCGTGACAGCACCGGCCGCGCATCGGGCGCGGCTGCCGGGGACGAGGCTGTTGCAGCGGACATGGCAAGGCTCCTGAAAGGATTGGACAAGGCCGGCGAACGCAAATGAAACGGACAATGGACCGGACAGTGAAACGGCCGCCCTGGGGGCGGCCGTCCGATTGTTCGTCGATGGCTGGCGACAGCTCCCTGCCGGGCCGGCAGCGCCTGCCTGAGCGCCGAAAGCCGGATCAGTCGGCCTTCTTCGGCGCCTCGCCGGATGCCTCGTCACCGGTGGCCGGCGTTTCGCCCTCGGCCGCCGGCGCCTCGGTTGCCGTCACCTCGATCGTCGTCTTGGCCTTCAGCTCCTCCAGCACCTCGGAATAACGGGCGCGCAGCAGCTGCTGGCGCAGCCGGTCGCGCACGTCGGCAAGGTCCGGGGCGGGCTGCTTGCGGGCGTCCTCGATCTTGATCACGTGCCAGCCGAACTGGGTCTCGACCGGCTCGGAGGAGTGCTTGCCGACCTCGAGCTCGAAGGCCGCCTTCTCGAATTCCGGAACCATGCGCCCACGGGTGAAATAGCCGAGGTCCCCGCCATTAGGGCCGGAAGGCCCGGTCGACTTCTCCTTGGCCAGCTCGGCGAAATCGCGGCCGCCGTCGAGTTCGGCGATCACGGCCTCCGCCTCTTCCTTGCTCTTCAGCAGGATATGGCTCGCCTTGCGCTCCTCCTCGCCGGCATAGTCGGCGAACTCCTTGTCATAGGCGGCCTGCACGGCTTCTTCGCTCACCTTGCCTTCGATTTCCCGGGCAAGATAGGCATTGCGCAGCGCCCGCATGGTGAGGAACTCGACCTGGCGCTTGAACCCGTCCTCATCGGCGATGCCGGCGGCCTCGGCAGCATTGGCCAGCACTTTCATGTCGACGACGACGTCGGTGAGCACCTTGCGCCACTGCGTCGGCGGTACCTGCGACAGCTGCTCGGAAAAATCCTGCGAGGCAAAGGCGATGTCCGCCTCCGTCACCGTGTCCTCGCCGACCTTGGCGACGACGCCGGCCGGATCCGTTGCCTGCTCCTGGGCAAGCGCGGCCGTCCCGACAAAGCTGCCGGCGATCGTCGCGGCAAGCGCTGCGCGACGCACCGTCGCGGCAAAATTGCGTGTCATGCTCTTTCCTTGTGATCTTGTGTTTGCTCCGGCCGGGCGTCTCTCCCGCGCCCGCGGCTCCGTCCTCACTTGCGGCAACAGGCCCGATTACGGGGCGGCAGCCGGGATGTGTGCCAGTCGCGCGGCGTTGACAACCTCCGGACCCCCTCTTATCTGTCGAACGTCCTCCTTGAAAGGCCGGACAACCCCAGTCGAGCGTGCGTTCGTCTCGCCCCCCAATGCGGCGGTTCTGAGGCTCGCGCATGTCTGTACCGTCAATCCGATCCCCGGGTTGCAGCCGGCAACCAAGCGCCGACGCGACCTGTATCAAGAATAAGGACCGCCACATGGCCGGCCTCGGCGCACTCGCCAAGAAGCTCTTCGGTTCCGCCAATGACCGCCTCATCAAGCAGTTGCGGGGCCGCGTCGTGGCCATCAACGCGCTTGAGGACGAGCTTCGCGCCCTGAGCGATGCGGACCTTCGCGCCCGCACCGACGTGTTCCGCAAGCAGCTCGCCGACGGCGCCAAGCTCGACAGCCTGCTGGAACCGGCCTTCGCCACCGTCCGCGAGGCGGCCCGCCGCGTCCTCGGCCAGCGTCACTACGACGTCCAGCTGATCGGCGGCATGGTGCTCAATGCCGGGCAGATTTCGGAGATGCGCACCGGTGAGGGCAAGACGCTGGTCGCCACCCTGCCGGTCTATCTCAACGCGCTCGCCGGCAAGGGCGTCCATGTCGTTACGGTCAACGACTACCTGGCCTCGCGCGATGCCGAATGGATGGGCCGCATCTACCGTTTCCTCGGCCTTACGGTCGGCGTCATCGTGCACGGTCTGACCGACGAGGAGCGCAAGGCCGCCTACGCCGCCGACGTGACCTACGGCACCAACAACGAGTTCGGTTTCGACTACCTGCGCGACAACATGAAATACGAGCGCGGCTCGATGGTGCAGCGCGGGCACAATTTCGCGATCGTCGACGAGGTGGACTCCATTCTCGTCGACGAGGCGCGCACCCCGCTGATCATCTCCGGCCCGCTGGAGGACCGCAGCGAGTTCTACAACACGGTCGACGCCTTCATTCCCGCCCTTTCGGACGAGGACTTCGAGCTCGACGAGAAGCAGCGCTCGGCGACCTTCACCGAGGCCGGCAACGAGAAGCTGGAAACCCTGCTGCGCGAGGCGGAACTGCTCAAGGGCGACAATCTCTACGACGTGGAGAACGTCGCGGTCGTCCACCACCTGCAGCAGGCGCTGAAGGCGCACAAGCTGTTCCAGCGCGACAAGGACTACATCGTCCGCAACCGGGAAGTCGTGATCATCGACGAGTTCACCGGCCGCATGATGCCGGGCCGGCGCTATTCGGAAGGCCTGCATCAGGCGCTCGAGGCCAAGGAAAAGGTCGCGATCCAGCCCGAGAACCAGACGCTCGCCTCGATCACCTTCCAGAACTACTTCCGCCTCTATAACAAGCTCGCCGGCATGACCGGCACCGCCCAGACCGAGGCCGAGGAATTCGCCAATATCTACGGCCTCGACGTGGTCGAGATCCCGACCAACGTCGCCGTTCGCCGCGTCGATGACGACGACGAGGTCTACCGGACCGTCGAGGAGAAATACAACGCCATCATCGAGCTGATCGGCGACTGTTTCGAGCGCGGCCAGCCGGTCCTGGTCGGCACCACCTCGATCGAGAAGTCCGAGCTGCTCGCCGCCAGCCTGAAAAAGGCCGGCTACCGGCAGGTCGACGTCTCCGATCCCGATGCCTTCATGCCGCTGTTCACCGCCAAGGGCACGAAGAAGGAAAAGATCTTCGCGGTGCTCAACGCCCGCTACCACGAGCAGGAAGCCTCGATCATCTCGCAGGCGGGCCTTCCCGGCGCCGTCACCATCGCCACCAACATGGCCGGCCGCGGCACCGATATCCAGCTCGGCGGCAATGCCGAGATGCGCATCGACCACGAACTTGCCGAGATGGCCGAGGGCGACGAGCGCAGCAGCCGCGAGGCGACGATCCGCGCCGAGGTCGAGGAGCGCAAGCAGCAGGCCCTCGCCGCCGGCGGCCTTTACGTGATCGGCACCGAGCGTCACGAGAGCCGGCGCATCGACAACCAGCTGCGTGGCCGTTCAGGCCGCCAGGGCGACCCCGGCCATTCCAAGTTCTTCCTGTCCCTGCAGGACGACCTGATGCGCATCTTCGGCTCCGACCGCATGGACGGCATGCTGCAGAAGCTCGGGCTCCAGGAAGGCGAGGCGATCGTCCACCCCTGGATCAACCGGGCCCTTGCCAAGGCGCAGCAGAAGGTCGAGGCGCGCAACTTCGACATCCGCAAGAACCTGCTCAAGTTCGACGACGTCATGAACGACCAGCGCAAGGTCGTCTTCGACCAGCGCATCGACCTGATGGATGGCGAGGCGGTGGCCGAGACCGTCACCGACATGCGCCATGACGTGATCGAGGATCTTGTCGCTCGCCACATTCCCGAGAAGGCCTATCCCGAACAGTGGGACACCGAAGGGCTCCAGACGGAGGTCCGCCGGCTTCTCAACCTTGACCTGCCCGTCGTCGAATGGGCCGCGGAGGAAGGCATCGCCGACGAGGAGGTCATCGAGCGGCTGAAGACGGCCGCCGACGAGGCGATGGCGCGCAAGGTCGGCCAGTACACGCCCGACATCATGCGCCAGGTCGAAAAGGCCGTTCTGCTGCAGACGCTCGACCACCTGTGGCGCGAGCATCTCGCCAATCTCGACCACCTGCGTTCGGTGATCGGCTTCCGCGGCTACGCCCAGCGCGACCCGCTGCAGGAATACAAGACCGAGGCCTTCACCCTGTTCGAGAGCATGCTCGCCAACCTGCGCCAGGCAACGACCGCCCAACTCATGCGCGTGGAGCTGGTCCAGGAGCAGCCGCCGAGCCTGCCGGGCGATGACGAGCTGCCGCCCATGCATGCCCAGCATCTCGATCCGATGACCGGCGAGAACGAGTTCGACACGGTGGCACAGGCGCCGGCGCCCGGCGCCCCGCGCGATCCGGCGAACCCGTCGACATGGGGCAAGGTCGGCCGCAACGAGGCCTGTCCCTGCGGCTCCGGCAAGAAGTACAAGCACTGCCATGGCAGCTTGGCTTAGGAATTTACAAAACCCAGCGAGGTCAATCGTGTTTCCGACGTATGTCCATCGCTGGGTTTTTCCTTATATTATAATTACATCTATTATTTCTGCATTTATATTTATGGTAATCGGAATTTTAGGAAGTAATTCTGATTTTCTAACAGCCTCCGCGTCATTGGGCGGCGTATCCGCAGCCCTTTCCGCTCTATTCATATATATCAAGACATCAGAACAAAAATATTCATCCGATCATGTCGAACTGGTCGAGAAAAGCTTCATCGAGGCAATAAACATAATCGACCTCGGCCAAAACAGAGGAAATTACTTGAATGCAGCTCGCATTTTGAAAAATACAAGAGAAATAATAGATCGAAACTTAAAAACTGAATATGCACCCGTATATCTAGCATTACTGCTCAGGTATTCTCTAACAATAAGAGAAAAAGTAGGTATTGACCGAAAAAACAATAATCCGTCTAGATATCTTGGTGGCAGAACAGGAGATATGTTCCGAGCCTATGCGGAGCTTTCAGCGGAGGGAAATCGATACGGTGGGCTTGGGTTTACGTCTATGGAATTAGGTGGCCTACCGATCCATGAAGGCTCTCTATATGAAATTTATCTCTCCACTAAATTTCCATCTGAAAGTTCCTTGATTAGGATCGAGAATAAATTTTCCGAATCTATTCTAAAAGAGGCAGTTCACGACTTTCCTGCACTTCTTGATTATATAAAATTCTTGCGAAGACACAATGCCGTCGATGGAATAGTATATAGAATTGAAGATGACAAGACTTTAACAGAGGTCTACTCACTCTCCGATGAAAACAAACGCTGCTCTTGAAGACATCGAGGACTGGCTGATCCGCGAGGCGCTCGGCCAGCCGGATATCGGAGAGATGTTCGCCGGCTTCTGCGAACGTCTGGCCGCGGCCGGAATGCCGGTCGAGCGCGGGATGCTCACATGGGCGACCCTGCACCCGCTGGTCGAGGCCGAATCGGCCTTCTGGCGCGCCGGCCATGCGGCCGAGATCTCCCAGTACCGGCATGACGAGGAAGAAACCGAAGACTGGCTGCAGAGTCCGATCCGCGCCGTTCTGGAGGCACGCGAACCGCGCCTGCGCCGCCGCCTGTCGGGCGGCAACGCCGTTTTCGAGTACCCGCTCCTGACAAGCCTCAAGGACGAGGGCTACACCGACTATCTGATCCTCTCCACCCCGTTCGACCTGCCGACCGTCACGGATTTCGGCCGCTCCGGCATGCTCGTCACCTGGGCGACCAGGGAGCCCGACGGCTTCTCCGACCAGACGGTGGAAGGTCTCGACTATCTGCAGCTGCGCCTGGCGCTGGCCTGCCGGGCGACGATCCAGACGCGCATCGCCCGCACCCTGGCCGAGACCTATCTGGGCGCGCGCGCCGGAGGGCAGGTGCTCGCCGGGCGCATCCGGCATGGCGACGGCGAGACCCTAGACGCGGTGATTTTCTACTCCGACCTGCGCGGCTCCACGGCGCTCGCCGACCGGCTGGAGCCGGACGCCTACATGGCGCATCTGAACGCCTATTTCGAGGCGACCGCCGGTGCCGTGATGGCGAGCGGCGGCGAGGTACTCGACTTCATCGGCGACGCGGTGCTCGCCGTCTTCCCGATCGGTGCGGACGGGGTCGCACCTGCCGCCTGCCGGGCGCTGGAAGCCGCCGACGCCGTTCTCCTGCGCCTGCGCGAGGCACAGCGGATCACCGTGCATCCGCTCAACTGCGGCATAGCGCTGTCCTCCGGCCAGGTGATGTTCGGCAATATCGGCGTGCCCGCGCGACTGACCTTTTCCGTCATCGGCCGCACGGTCAACGCCGCCGCCCGCATCGAGGCAATGACCAAGCAGCTCGGCCGGCCGCTTCTCGTCACCGCCGAGATCGCCGCCGCCGCCCCGCGCGACTTTGCCAGCATCGGTCGCTTTCATCTCGCCGGCTTCGGCGAGGAGGTGGAACTGCACGCGCCGCTTTGACGGCCGCCGGACGCGGAAAGGGCGCGTCGCGGTGCCGCGCGCGCCCTTCTCGCCAATATCATCCGTGACGGGAAACCTGCCCGGCCACGGCGGCCGGGCATCAGGCCCTTGTCAAAGCACCGTCACCTGCGCCCCGATCGTGACGCGGTTGTAGAGATCCTCGACATCCTCGTTGAGCATGCGGATGCAGCCGGAGGACACCGCCCGGCCGATCGACCAGTCCTCGTTGGTGCCGTGGATGCGGTATTCCGTGTGCCCCAGATAGAGCGCCCGCGCACCCATCGGATTCTTCGGTCCGCCCGGCATGTAGGACGGCAGGTTGCGGCCGTTCTTGCGTTCGCGGATGATCATTTCCTTCGGCGGCGTCCAGCCCGGCCACTTGGCCTTGCGCGTCACCTTCTCGGTGCCGGCCCAGGAAAAGCCCTCGCGGCCGACGCCGATGCCGTAGCGCACCGCGCGCCCGCCCGGCAGCACGTAATAGAGATAGCGGTCGCCCGTATCGACGACGATCGAGCCCGGCTTCCGGTCGGTGCGGTAGCGCACCTCGGTGCGCTTGTACTTCTCGCGCACGATCTTGCCGGCCGCCTCCGGCGTGATCCGGTAGGTCTGCCAGCTCCGGGTCACCGGGTCGTAGTAGCGCTCGGTCTGGGCCTGCGCCGCGCCGGCCATCGAGGCCACCGCCAGCATTCCCGCCAGCGCCCCCGCCAGCGCGATGCCGGCCATTCCCGCAAATATCCGCATGATGTCTCCTCGTCGCCGATCGCGACCGTAACAACCGGCGGCGAGCTTACACGCGGCTCACGCGCCGCGCCGCTCCTGTTTGGCGAGAAACGCAAGGACGTCGGCACGATGTGGCAACGGCGCAACAGCCCCGTAGCCGCACACCGCGAGCGCCGCCGCCGCGTTGGCGTGATGCGCCGCGGCCAGCCCGTCGCCGCTCCTCAGGAACTCCGCCAGGAACGCCCCGTCGAAGGCGTCGCCCGCCCCCGTCGCATCGACCGCCTCCACCTTGTGCGACGCGATCCGCTCACGGCCTTCCGGGCCCGAATAGTGCACACCCTCCGCGCCCAGCGTCAGCGCCACCCGCTTCGCGCCGAGCGCGTGATAGTGAGCTGCGATCTCCTCCGCCGTTTCCAGCCCGGTAAGCAGCCGCGCATCGTCAAGGCCCGGCAAGAGGATGTCCGCCATCGCGGCGGTCGCCTCGACCACCGCCCGGGCACGCGGCAACGGCCACAGCGCCAGCCGCAGGTTGGTGTCGTAGGAGATCAGTCCGCCTGCCTCGCGCACCTCCTCGATCGCCGCGAAGACCGTGTCGCAGGCACTTTCAGAGATCGCCTGGCTTATCGCCGAAACGTGCAGCACGCGGGTCTCGCGCAGCAACTCGAACGGCAGGTCATCGGGTCGCATGAGGCTCGCCGCCGAGCCGCTGCGGCGGTAGGAAAAGACATGCCCCTCGGGCCCGTGCGTGACGAAGTAGATCCCGGTCGGGGCCTGCGCCATGCGCAGGACACCGGCATCATCGACCCCTTCACGCGCCCACAGGTCATGAAACAGGTCGCCGAACACATCCGCGCCCGTCGCCCCGACATAGCCGGCCGCGGCTCCCTGGCGCGCGGCAGCCACCGCCGCGTTCGACGTGTCTCCACCAAAGCCCTGCAGATAGGCTCCCCCCGGCGCCGACTGGTTGAACTCGATCATCGGCTCGCCAAGGCACAGAATATCCATCTCTTTCCAAACGCTCCGTCTCTGTCTTCCTGCGGTCGTGGGATCCCGCCGATTTCAATCGATTTAAATCTCTTGCGATGCCGGCACCGCGCTTGTCAAGACAGCCCCGGGAGCGGCTGGGTCCGGCATCGGACGGGGCAGGATGGCAAGTCCTGGTGAACAATGACGGAGGAAGCGATTTTCGGCATCGCCCGGTCTCGCCTGTCGCGCCCGCCCGTGCCAGAAAGGGCGACCTCACACCGGAACCAGACCGGAGCCAGAACCATGTCCGCCTCTGCCCAGATCCTGCCCTTCACCGAAAGCGGCGCAGGCGATGCCCCGCCCTTCGTCCTGCTGCACGGTTTCGGCGGCGACGCGCGCGGCTTCGCCCGTCTCCAGGACGACCTTGCCGCGAGCCGCCGCGTCATTTCCTTCGACCTCCCCGGCCATGGCCGGGCGCTCGACTGGCCGCGCATCGGGGGCGCGGGCGTTGCCGCGCGCGCCGTCGCCGCTTCGCTGGAAGCGCTGGAACTGGAGCGCGTGCATCTGGTGGGGCATTCCATGGGCGGGGCGGCGGCCGCGATCATGGCGCTGAAACAGCCCGAGCAGCTCGCCAGTCTGACCCTGCTCGCGCCCGGCGGCTTCGGGCCGGAGATCAACCACAAGCTTCTGCGCCGCTATGCGGCGGCACGCGACGCGGAGACGCTGGAACCCCTGCTGGAGCAGTTTTTCGGCTTTTCCTTCTCGCTGCCGCGCCTCGTGATCCGGCAGTCGGCGGAAGCGCGCGCCCGGCCCGGCGTCTGCGAAACCCTGGTCGAGATCGTCGAAAGCCTGCTCGACGGCCCCCGGCAGCAGACCCTGCCGCTGGACGAGATCGCCACACTCGGCCTGCCGGTGCGCCTTGTCTGGGGGCGCCAGGACCGTGTCCTGCCGGTTTCGCAGACGCAAGCCGTGCCCGGCGCCTTCGCCCTGCATCTGCTGGAGGGGGTCGGCCACATGCCGCACCTGGAGGCCCCCGGCGCGATTGCCCGCATCCTGCGCGAGCAGGCAGGCGCCTGACGCTCCCGTCCCGGCACGAAAAAGGCCGCATCCCTCTTCAGGATGCGGCCCCCTTGACCACGTTCGCCCGTGACTGGCTCAGGCCTTTGCGCCCTTGGCCCGCTCGATCGATTCCAGGATGATGCGCTTGGCCTCGTCCGGCCCGCCAAAGCCGGTGATCTTCACCCACTTGCCCGGCTCCAGGTCCTTGTAGTGCTCGAAGAAGTGCTTGATCTGCTGGATCGTGATGTCCGGCAGGTCCTCGTAATGGGCAACGTTCTCGTAGCGGCGCGTCAGCTTCGCGGACGGCACCGCGATCAGCTTCTCGTCCATGCCCGCCTCGTCTTCCATGAACAGCACGCCGATCGGCCGGCAGTTCATGATCGCGCCCGGCACGATCGGCCGCTGGTTGGCGACGATGACGTCGACCGGGTCGCCGTCGCCGCACAGGGTATGCGGCACGAAGCCGTAGTTCCCGGGATAGCGCATCGGCGTGTAAAGGAAGCGGTCGACATACATCGCCCCCGCGTCCTTATCCATCTCGTACTTGATCGGCTCGCCGCCAACGGAGACCTCGACGATCACATTGATGTCTTCAGGCGGGTTTTTCCCGATCGGAACGGCGTCGATACGCATGAATTAGGCTCCTCGATTGGTCGTTGGCGGCTGTATCGCAAGCACCAGAGCCAAAGGCAAGCCGGAATTTGTGCAGTGCAACTTAATGCCGAGGCATCGCGCGGACTACGGATCGGCCGCGCGAGACCCCGCCGCTCGGGGTTCGGGACGTCCCGGCCTCAGCGGTAGAGCTCGGCAAGACGCGCCGTGTCGCGGGCGCTGTCCATCCCGCCGCCAAAACGGCCGAGCGGATAGGCTTCCTCGACCAGATAGGGGCCGCCACCGATGCTTGCCCTCGACGAGAACAGCACGAAGCGGGCCGCCGTGAAGGGCGGAGCCTGGAAGTCCCCGCGCTCGGCAAGCCAGCGCGCCACGTCCTGGTTGGACGAGGAGCGGCACCGCGCCAGTGTCACATGCGGCATGTATTTGCGCCGTTCCGCCGGCAGGCGCAGCCGCTGCAGGATGCGCTCCTGCTCGGCCTGCAGCTCCATCAGCGCCGGGTTGGGTTCGACCCTGGCCCAGACCGCATGCGGCTTGCCATTGCCGAAGGACCCGAGCCCGTTGAGCCGGATCTCGACCGGATCGCGGCGAATGCGGTCGAGCGCATCGGCCACCTCGTCGGCCATGCGGTCGTCGATGTCCCCGATGAAGCGCAAGGTGATGTGGTAATTCTCGGTGTCGATCCAGCGGGCGCCGCGCAGGCCGCCGCGTAGGAAGGAGAGCGTGAGACCGGTCTGGGCCGGTATCTCAAGCCCGGTGAACAGTCGAGGCATGGTTGAACCCTCCGCTGTCGCCGATATCCGGTATCAGGAAGCCTTTTCCGCTGCACTGCAAGCGAAAACGAAACGCGCTGGTTTCCCAGCGCGTTCCGCTATGTCTCCGTCATCGGCGGGCCGCGCACGGTCCGGCCGGGCGAACGTCATGTCCGCCGGCTGATTCGTTTCCCCGGGGGTCCTTACGGGCAGGGGCTGCCGTGATGCTGGAAGAGCGTGTTGATGCGCCCCTCGATCTCCTCCGTGATGGTCACCTCGAGCGCGCCCAGGTCATGCTCGAGCTGGGCGAGCGAGGTCGCCCCAAGGATCACCGAGGTCATGAACGGACGCGACAGGGCGAAGGCGATCGCCAGCTGCGACGACGACAGGCCGAGTTCGTCCGCCAGATCCAGATAGGCGTTGATCGCCGGTTCCGCGCCCGGCTTTTCGTAGCGCTGCAACCGGTCGAACAGCGTCTTGCGGGCACCGGCGGGAAGCACGCCATCGCGATACTTGCCGGTGAGATAGCCCTGCGCCAGCGCCGAATAGGCAAGCAGGCCGACCTGTTCCCGGTGGGCGATCTCGGCGAGCGCCGTCTCGAAGGTGCGGTTGACGAGGCTGTAGGCGTTCTGGATCGAGACCACGCGCGGCAGGCCCATCTTCTCGGCCACGGCAAGAAACCGCATCGTGCCCCAGGCGCTTTCGTTGGACAGGCCCACCTGTCGGATCTTGCCGGCCTTGACCAGGTCGCCGAGCGCCGCCAGCGTTTCCTCGATCGGCGTCTCGTCGTCGCAAGGGGCCGGGTCTGTCCAGATCGTCGGATTGGAGCCGAAGCCCGATACGTTCCGGTCCGGCCAGTGCAACTGATAGAGGTCGATATAGTCAGTGCCGAGCCGCTTCAGGTTCTTGTTCACCGCCTCCTCGACATGGGCGCGCGTCAGCTTCGCCGGGACGCCGCCATCGCGGAACCAGGTGTTCTCCGAGCGGCCGACGACCTTCGTCGCCAGCACGACCTTGTCGCGGTTGCCGCGCGCCTTCATCCAGGTGCCGATGATCTCCTCGGTGCGCCCCTGCGTCTCCGCCTTCGGCGGGATCGGATAGAGCTCGGCCGCGTCGAAGAGATTGATGCCCCGCTCGAGCGCGAGGTCGAGCTGGGCATGCCCCTCGGCCTCGGTGTTCTGCTCGCCGAAGGTCATGGTGCCAAGCGAAAGGCTTGAGACAAAGATGTCCGTGCGTCCGAGACGGCGCTGTTCCATGGCGGATCTTTCTTGCTGGTTCTGGACTGTCAGAAATATGGAGGTGGTGGCGAACTTGGCGGCAACCGGCGCGTCCGTCAACCACCTCGCCCGCTCCGCGTCGCAAGTGACGAAAAGACAGGCAGGTGGCGCGAAATTGGCGCGCCGCCGGTTCAGCCTTTCGCGGCGCGTGCCTGCGCGATCAGTTCCTCCACCCGGGGCAGGATGCCCTCGACGATGATGGCGACGCCCTTGGCCGTGGGGTGGATGCCGTCGGGCAGCACGGTCTCGGCCGACATCGGAATGCCTTCCAGGAAATAGGGATAGAGCAGCGCGTCATGGGTTTCGGCAATTTCGCCGAACATGGCATCGAAGGCCTCGACATAGTCGGGGCCCAGGTTGCGCGGCGCGCGCATGCCCGCCACCAGCACCGGCAGCCCGCGCTCGCGCAGGCGGGAAACAATGGCCTCCAGGTTGCTCCGCGCCGAGGCGACCGGCAGTCCGCGCAGCGCGTCATTGGCGCCCAGCTCGACGATCACCGCATCCGCATCCTCGCCGACCGACCAGTCGAGACGCGCAAGGCCCCCCGACGTGGTGTCGCCGGAAACTCCGGCATTGACGACCTCGACCTCGTGTCCGCGCTCCGTCAGCGCCGCCTCGAGCTGCACGGGAAAGGCGGCCGCCACCGGCAGCTGGTAGCCCGCGCTCAGGCTGTCGCCCAGCGCCACGATGCGCAGCGGTTCCGCCACCGCGGGAGACGCCGGCGCCAGCGATGTCGCCGCCGCAAGAGCGAGAAAAACTGTAACCAAACGTATCACCACGGCTGATCCTCTGGACGCGGTCCCTGTCACTTCCCATATCGCCTTTGGCCTGCAAGGCTGCCAGACGCCGGATTTCCATCGACATCGACCCGTTCATATAGGCACCGCATGACCGACCGAACAGCCTTGGCGCCCCTGATTTCCCTTTCGGGCGTCCATCTCAGTCTCGGCCGTGACGCGGGACGCGTGCACATCCTCAAAGGCGTCGACCTTGGAATCTCCTCCGGCCGCACCGTCGGCATCATCGGCCCGTCCGGGTCCGGCAAATCGACGCTGCTGATGGTGATGGCCGGCCTGGAACGCGCCGACAAGGGCAGCGTCACGGTCGGCGGCGCCGAACTGACCGGCATGTCGGAGGACGCGCTCGCCCGCTTTCGCGGCCGCTCCATCGGCATCGTCTTCCAGTCATTTCATCTGATCCCGAACATGACAGCGCTGGAAAATGTTGCGGTGCCGCTGGAGCTTGCCGGTATCCCCGGCGCCTTCGAGGCGGCTCGCGAGGAACTCGCCGCCGTCGGGCTTGCCGACCGCGTCGACCACTATCCCGCGCAGATGTCGGGCGGCGAGCAGCAGCGCGTCGCCATCGCCCGGGCGCTGGTGACCAAACCGCCGGTGCTGCTTGCCGACGAGCCGACCGGCAATCTCGACGAGACCACCGGCGCTCAGATCGTCGAACTGATGTTCTCCGCCACCCGCGAGCGGGGCATGACGCTCGTCATGGTCACCCATGACGCCGCTCTGGCACGGCGCTGCGACGAAACGATTCGCGTTCGCTCCGGCCGGATCGAGACGCTGGAAGCTACCCCCGCCCTCGGGGAGGCGTGAGCATGCACGGCGTCCATCCCGCGTCGGCCGCCCGCGGCCCGCGCCTTCCGCTTTCCCTTGCCCTGCGTTTCGCGCTGCGCGAGATGCGCGGCGGGCTGAAGGGCTTCTACATCTTCATCGCCTGCATCGCGCTCGGCGTCGCCGCGATCTCCGGCGTCGCCTCGGTTTCGCGGGCGCTGGTCGAGGGTATTTCCGCCGAGGGCACGACCATCCTGGGCGGCGACATGTCCTTCCGCCTCATCCACCGCACCGCCGATGACGCCGAACTGGCCTGGCTTCGCGAGACCGGCGAGGTGTCGCGCATCGCCACGCTGCGCGCCATGGCGCGGGTGGCGGAGAGCGGCGAGCAGACGCTTGTCGAACTGAAGGCCGTCGACAGCGCCTTCCCGCTCTACGGGGAGATGCGCCTTGAGGAGGGCAAAGCGCTGGAAGACGCGCTTGCCCCCAGGGACGGCTTTCACGGCGCCGTCGTCGAGCCCGAACTCCTGGTGCGTCTCGGCCTGGAAAAGGGCGACACGATCAGCCTTGGCCGCGCCACGATACGCATCGCCGACACCATCGTCGCCGAACCGGACCGGTTGAGCGACGGCATTAATTTCGGCCCGCGAATGATTGTCTCCGATGCCGGCCTGGCGGCAAGCCAGCTGGTCCAGCCGGGCAGCCTCGTGCGCTGGATCTACCGCCTGCGCCTGCCCGCCGGCACCACCGCGACGGATATCGAGGGGATCGAAAGCCAGGCCAACGAACGCTTTCCGCTGGCCGGCTGGCGGATCCAGTCCCGCGCCAACGCCGCCCCCGGCCTGCAACGCAATATCGGCCGGCTCGCCCAGTTCCTGACGCTGGTCGGCCTCACGGCGCTGGTCGTCGGCGGTGTCGGCGTCGCCAATGCCGTGCGCGCCTATCTCGACGCGAAGCGCCCGGTCATTGCCACCTTCCGCTGTCTCGGCGCCGATGGCGATTTCGTCTTCCGCGTCTATCTGTTCCAGATCCTCTTTCTCGCCGGCCTCGGCATCGCCGCCGGCCTTGTGCTCGGCATGGCGATCCCCTTCGCCGCCGCGAGCTTCCTTGCCGCAGTCATTCCCGTCAACGCGGTCGCCGCGATCTATCCGGCGGAACTGGGCCTTGGCGTCGTCTATGGCGGGCTCACCGCGCTCGCCTTCGCGCTCTGGCCGCTGGGGCGGGCCCATGACGTGGCGCCAAGCCTGCTGTTTCGCGATGATGTTTCGGCCGCAAGACGCATCCCGCGCCTGCGCTACGTGCTGGCGACCCTGGTCGCCGTCTCGGCCCTTGCCGGCCTCGCGGTGGTGCTGTCCGGCGACCTCAGGATCTCGCTGACCTATGTCGGCGCCACCATCCTCGTTTTCCTGCTCCTGATGCTGATCGCCCGTCTCATCATGTCCGTTGCCCGGCGCCTGCCGGCCCCGCGCGGTGCGGAACTGAGACTGGCGCTCGCCAACATCCATCGGCCGGGCGCACTGACCCCTTCCGTCGTGCTCTCCCTCGGCCTCGGCCTGTCGCTGCTCGTTGCCCTCGCCCTGATCGACGGCAACCTGCGCCGCGAACTTGCCACCACGATCACCGCGGAAGCGCCGAGCTTCTTCTTCCTCGACGTGCAACAGGGCGAGCGCGAGGCCTTCGATGCCCTGCTTGCCCGAGAGGCACCCGGCGCGAGGATCGACGGCGCGCCGATGCTGCGCGGCCGCATCAGTGCCGTCAACGGCGTGCCCAGCGACCAGATCGTCGCCTCGGAGGGCGGCGCCTGGGTCCTGCGCGGCGATCGCGGCATCACCTATGCGGCGACCAAGCCGGACAATGCGGTCCTGACCGAAGGCGCCTGGTGGGACGAGGACCATTCCGGCACGCCGCTCGTCTCCTTCGAGGCCGATGCCGCCAGCGACCTCGGCCTGAAGCTCGGCGACACGATCACCGTCAATGTGCTTGGCCGCGAACTGACCGCGACGATCGCCAACTTCCGCCGCGTGGAGTGGGAATCGCTCGCCATCAACTTCGTCATGGTGTTCTCGCCCAACACCTTCGCCGGCGCGCCGCACACCCATCTGCGCACCCTCGCCTATTCCGATGGCGGCAGCGACGCGCGGGAGTTCGCCCTGCTGAAGACCCTGTCGGCACAGTTCCCGACGGTGACCGCGGTGCGCGTCAAGGACGCCATCGAGCAGGTCAACAGCCTGGTCGAACAACTGGCCTGGGCGATCCGCGCCGCGGCGTCGGTGACGCTCGTTGCCTCGGTGCTGGTGCTGGGCGGCGCGCTTGCCGCCGGTCATCGCCACCGGGTCTACGACGCGGTGATCCTCAAGACGCTGGGGGCGACCCGGGCCCGGCTGATCAAGAGCTTCGCCCTGGAATACGCGATGCTCGGCCTCGTCACGGCCACCTTCGCCGTGATCGCCGGCACGCTCGCCGCCTCCTTCGTGCTGGTCGAGATCATGGACGCGAGTTTCACCTTCCTGCCGGCAACAGCGATCGGCGCGGCGCTCGCCGCCCTGGTGCTCACCGTCGGCTTCGGCCTCATCGGCACCTGGCAGGTTCTCGGCCGCAAGCCCGCGCCCGTGCTGCGCAACCTGTGATCGGCGCCGCGCGAATTTGCCTGAGCGGCCTTGCCGGCGCCGTTGCGGAACCGGCCATCGCGCCCCGGCGGTGGCATGTTTCTCCCCAGCCATGTCGCCCCGGGGGTTTCAATACGCGCATATCACGCTAGTCTCGCCGACGTTTGGCCGCCCTGCGTTCCGGGGTGGCAGTGCCATTTCGGGGGACACCAGCATGACCAGACCCGCATTCCACCGCGCGCCGAAGACACGGCTGCGCACCGCCTGTGCCGCCCTGCTCGCCGCCACGCTGGCACTTAGCGCGACCGTCGCCCGGGCGGAATCGCCCTTCCACACCGGCGTCTGGCAGGTCAACGAGCCGACCGGCGCGCGTGGCCTCGTCGTCAGCGACTGGCTGATCTTCGAGGACGGGCTGCCCAAGCGCTGGCTCTACCGCCGCGCCGGCACCAACGACCAGAACCAGTTCGACTTCCTCGTCCGCAACATGGGCGAAAGCACCTATGCCCCGGTCCAGGTCCGCGTCTATCGCACCGGCGACCACGAGATGAAGTTCACCACGTTCGAGAAGGGCAAGGAGCCGGTCGAGCAC
Source organism: Stappia sp. MMSF_3263 (assembly GCF_030733745.1). Lineage (GTDB taxonomy): Bacteria > Pseudomonadota > Alphaproteobacteria > Rhizobiales > Stappiaceae > Stappia. Next base: position 39,699 of record NZ_JASHIK010000026.1, read on the forward strand.
ACGTCCAACCGCCTCTCGATCCCCAACTACAAGAACTCCTGCCTGTCGGTGGAGAACAAGGGCGAGCGCCTCTTCGGCTCCTGGACCGGCACGACGGCCTCCTCCTTCAAGCGCCTGCGCCTGTCGAAGACCAAGCTCACCATTGACGGCCAGTCGCGCAGCGTCGATGTGTCCCCGGTGCGGGTCGGCCGTCTCGGCATTGTCGAGAACGGCCAGCCGATCGCCTTCCTCACCGATGCCGGCGGCGACTACGCCGTCGTGCAGTGGTTCAAGCCCGGTGTCGACATCGCCACCATGGGTGATCCGAAGAAGGAGATCCTCGACTTCGCCCGCGAGGAAATCGTCCGCTGGCCGGGCGGCACCTGCGACCGGCAGATTGCCTCGCGCCTGAAGGCGATGAAGTAGGGCCTCGCCCCGGGCACCCTCAGGAGGATTAACCTCCGCGAAAAAATGACAGAACGGTAATGTGCCCGGAACCGATTGCATCTTGTTCCGGGCATGGCTTGCGCCCATATTCGGAGGGATGTGTGCGCAAGCTGGCCTGATGAGGGGCCATTTGCGCGGCACGCAAGGGTCTCGGAGACCATCGATCGCGCGTCGATCGCCTGCATCCGATGGCCGGGGACCGCCCGAAAGGGCATATGTTTCAAGCATAGAGAGGATTTCGATGTCGACCTTCGACCGCAATTCCAACACCAGGTACGCTGCGGCCGGCGCGCAAGCACAGGCCGGCGTCTATGACGAGGGCCTGCGCGCCTACATGCTGGGCGTCTACAACTACATGGCGTTCGGCCTTGCCATCACCGGCGTGCTCGCGCTGGCGACCGCCTATTTCGCCACCACGCAGGATTCTGCCCAGGCCGTGGCGACGCTCGGCAACGGCACGATGCTGACCCAGCTCGGCTACATGCTCTATGGCAGCCCGCTGAAGTGGGTGGTGATGCTCGCCCCCCTCGCCATGGTGTTCTTCCTCAGCTTCAAGGTCCAGTCGATGAGCGCCTCCACGGCGCAGATCACCTTCTGGGCATTTGCAGCCCTGATGGGCCTGTCGCTGTCCTCGATCTTCCTGGTCTACACGGGCGGCTCGATCGCGCGGGTGTTCTTCATCACCGCCGCCTCCTTCGGCGCACTGAGCCTTTACGGCTACACGACGAAGAAGGACCTGTCGGGCTGGGGTTCGTTCCTGTTCATGGGCCTGATCGGCATCATCATCGCCTCGCTGGTGAACCTGTTCCTCGCCTCCTCGGCGCTGCAGTTCGCCATCTCGGTGATCGGCGTGCTGGTCTTCGCCGGCCTGACCGCCTACGACACCCAGCAGATCAAGCAGATGTACCACGCCGGCGACAGCTCGGAGGTCTCCGCGAAGAAGTCGATCATGGGCGCCCTGCGCCTCTATCTGGACTTCATCAACCTCTTCCTGATGCTGCTGCAGCTGTTCGGCAACCGCGAGTAATCGCGGCCGCGGCTGGCGCAGGCCGGAAACGGTACGCAACAACGACAAAGGGCGCGGGGACATCACCCCGCGCCCTTTTGCATTTCCGCCCGCCGTAGCCGCGCCGAGCCTCAAACGCTCCCGCAGCCGGGTCGGACCGGGTCCGTTCACACCAGGCTCAGGTGACGCTTCTTTTCGAAAACCTTGAGCACCTGGGCAAGATCGCCGCCGCGCTTCAGGATGATGCCGCCGGTGCCGAGCACCGCATAGGCGCCCTGGCGGCGGGCGTTTTTCGGCACCTTCTCGATGCGGAACAGCGGCATTTCCGAACTGCGCCGGAAGATCGAGAAGACGGCCCTGTCCTTGAGATGGTCGATGGCGTAATCGCGCCATTCTCCTGCCGCCACCCTGTAGCCGTAGACGCGCAGGATCTGGTCGAGCTCGCGCCTGTGGAACGCGACGATCGCACTGGCGGGGGCCGGTGCGGCGGAGCTTCGCGGGGCAGGGTCGGCAACGGCCTGCGGCCCGGCCCCGAAGCGGGATCCCTCTTCGTCGAACTCGCTCATTGCGCCTCCCGCCATGGTGAGCCCGGATCGGGATTCGGGCCGTCTGGTCCCGTCGTCACGGCCTGCCGCCGTCATCCAGTCGTCATGATGGTCTCCGTGGTCCGCCTTTGGCAAGGCCCCAGTCCCGTCTCCCGCCGTCGCATGGGCCCATGCGCGCCGGGCCAGCCGGGTGCCCGCGTCCAGGGCCTGTCAAACCTGGCTGGCCGGGCTGTGTTCGCCTTCTTTTTCAGACCTCTGTCCGGTTCCTTGTCGATTTCATAGTTTTGCCCCAATGCAGCCCCGACGACGCCATCTTGGACCGCGAGATTGGCATCGTTGCATCAGGGATTGTCGGCAAGGCTTCGGTACGCAACAGCCCCCCAGCCCCCCGGGGTTTTGCCGCAAGAGTTCCCGGATCCGCCTCGCGGATCGGCACTGCAACCGGAAGGGCCGGCTATATGCCGGCCCTTTTCCCGTTTCAGGGATCCCGTTCTTTCGTCCCCCCTTCCAGGCGACACTTTTTCCCCGCCGCACGCATCTGGCGGGGACACGTCTGTCTCGCTGCCTTTTGTCCCTTGCCGATCGGCGCTATCATGGGCGCATGAGTCTCGGCCTGACTGCCCTGCGCCCCGCGCGCCACGACGATGCCGAAGCGCTCGCCATCATCCACGAGGATGCCTGGCGATCGACCTATCGGGGCGTGATCGACGGTCTCGAGCTGGAGCGGATGATCTCCCGGCGCGGACCGAAATGGTGGCGCACCGCCTTGTCGCGCGGCGTCCGCATACAGATCCTGGAAGTCGCCGGCGTGGCCGCCGGCTACGCCACCTACGGGCGCAGCCGGATGCGCGAACTGCCCTTCGAGGGCGAGATCTACGAACTCTATATCCGCCCCGACCACCAGGGCCTGGGCTTCGGCGCGGAACTGTTCGACGCCGCGCGTGCCGCGCTTGAGCGCTCCCGCCTTTCCGGCCTCGCCATCCGCGTGCTCAAGGACAATGACGCGGCCATCGGCTTCTATCTCAGGCGCGGCGGTCAGGTGCTGATGACCAGCCGCGAACGCATCGCCCAGACATCGCTGGAACTGACCGTCTTCGGCTGGTTCGCCGACGACACGGGCTGAGCCTCACACCGCCTTGCCGAGCCTGCCGACCCGCGCGATCCAGCCCTTGCGTGTTTCCTCGCTCGAGCCCTGCACCGGCGAGAAGGTACGGAAGCGGATGCCCTTGAAGCCGCAAAGCCCCAGGATCTGCGATTTCATCGCCCGGTATCCCGGCACCCGCTCGACCAGGTAGAGATACCAGCGGGGCGAATCCGCCGTCACCAGCACCTCGGCCGTGCGCCCTGCAAGCAGCTGTTCGGGCAGCGCCTGGCCCTCCTTGTACTTGAAGGCGAAGCCCGGCAGCAGCACCCGGTCGATAAGCCCCTTCAGCTTTGCCGGCATCAGGCCCCACCACATCGGGTGGACAATCACCATGTGCTCGCACCAGGCGATCTTCTCCTGCACTTCCGCAAGACACAGCTCCAGCGGCTTGTCGACACCAAAGCCCGCGCCCATGTCGGGATCGAAGCTCATTTCGCACAGGCGCAGCAGCTTCACGTCGTGGCCGGCCTGCCAGGCTCCATCGGCATAGGCGGCGGCCAGCGCTCCGCACAGGCTGTCGGGGCCGGGATGTCCGTCCAGAACCAGAATGCGTTTCGGCATTGTCTCTCTCCGGGTTCGAGTGTATCCATGCATAATTGACCGCGGTCATTTTTTGATGCCTCATTTTTTGACCATGGTCAATAATTAATTCGCGCGGCGTCTTCACGCCGTGTGCGACCCCATCGCCAGGGAAAGGACAGGGATGGTCGGACGTCCGCAGAAGCGTACCCGCGAGACCCGCGACAAGATCCTCGCCGCGGCGTGCGACCTGTTCGACGCGCGCGGCTACGAAGAGACAAGTGTCGATGCCGTGGCCGAGCGCGCCGGCGTTGCCAAGGCAACCGTCTTTGCCCACTTCACCGACAAGACGAGCCTGCTGATCGCAGCGCGGATCGGCAGCCTCGACGCGCTCGCGGAGGCGATGCGCGCGGCGATCGACAAGGGGCCATCCGGCGATCCGGCCGACTTCCTTGCCGGCCTGTTGCACCCCTGGTTGTCGCTCTACCGCGCCGACCCGGAGTTCGCCCGTCTCTATCTCGTCCAGTCGACGCTCAAGGACGCCCCTTGGACCCGCCAGTTCCTGGACATCTGCTACCGTCTGGAGGAGGCTGTCATCGAGGCGGTCACCTTGCTGCAGCGCGCCGGCCACCTCGCCGCCGGTGCCGAGCCCGTGCTTCTCGCGCAGGGAATACTGGCCTTTTTCTACCACATGATCGTCGGCTTCAGCATCGGCGCCATTGCGCAGGCCGAGGAGCAAGCCGCCATCTTCGACCGGCTCGTCTCCCGCTGGTTGTCGACCGCGCGCCCTCTTGACGCAGATGGTGTTTCCTGAAAAGTTGCAAGTGAAACTAATATGGACCGTATCGGCCGTTTGCCGTCACCTTCAGGAGGCTTTCCGGGAGAAGACGCCACCGGCCGCGTGCGAAAGACCAGAACGGATGCCGGCGCAGGAAAACGAGGCGCCAGGACGTCCGGATCAAGGGAGGACAGGAATGCACTTCAGGACCAGTTCCATCGGGCTCGGGGTTGCCGCCCTCGGCCTGCTCATCGCCGCCGGACTCACCGGGGCCCGCGCCGAGACGACGCTCGTCATGTCGTCCTGGCTGCCGCCCAAGCATCCGCTTGTCGAAAACGCCATGAAGCCCTGGGCCGACGATGTCGAGAAGGCAACCGAGGGCCGCGTCAAGGTGCGCGTGCTGGCGAAGCCCCTCGGCGCGCCGCCGGCCCATTTCGACATGGCGCGCGACGGTGTCGCCGACATCACCTACGGCCTGCATTCCTTCACCCGCGACGACCGTTTCCTGCGTTCGCGCATCGGCCAGTTCTCCTTCCTCGGCGACAATGCCGTGGCGGTGTCCAAGGCCTATTGGGACGTCTATGCCGGCTCGCTCGACGCCGCCGGCGAGCATGAGGGCGTCAAGCTGCTCTCCGTCTTCGCTCATGGCCCCGGCATGGTTCACAACAACCAGCGCAAGATCGAGACGCCGGAGGGCTTTTCCGGCCTGAAGCTGCGCACGCCCGGCGGCTACATCGCCGACCTGATGCAGGATCTCGGTGTCACCACCCAGTTCATGGGCCCGGGCGAGGTCTACGAGAAGCTGTCGCGCGGCGTCATCGACGGCGTCACCTTCCCGATGGAGGCGCTCAAGGCCTTCCGCCTTGCCGATCACCTGACCCATTCGATGACCGTTCCCGGCGGCATCTACAACACCTCCTGGTTCCTGGTCATCAACCAGGCCAAGTGGGACGCCATCTCCGACGCCGACAAGGCGGCCATCGAGGCCCTGTCGGGCGGTGCCTTTGCCGAGCGGGCCGGCGCCGTGTGGGACGCGGCCGATGCCGGCGGCGCGGCGCTCGTCGCCGAGACGAAGATCGAGGTGCACGAGGCCAATCCTGCGGTGCTCGCCGCGATCAAGGAACGGGCCGCAAAGTACGAGGCCGAATGGGCCGGGGCGGTCAAGGCGCAGGGCTTCGACGGGGCCGCCGCCCTCGCTGCCTTGCGGGCCCAGACCGGCGTTTCCTTCTGACGCCCTGATGCCCGAGCAACCGAAAGCACCGGTCCGGCCGCAGCGCCGGACCGCGTGGGGCCTGATCGAGACGGCGTTGTCGGCGGGAGCCGGCGCGCTGCTTCTCGCCCTCACATTCATCACCTGTATCGACGTCGTCGCCCGCTACTGGTTCAACGCGCCCCTGTCCGGCGCCTATGAACTGACCGAACTGTTTCTCGCCGCCCTTGTCTTCCTCGCCCTGCCGATCACCACCGGGCGCGGCGAGCATGTCGAGGTCGACCTGATCGACGCGGTCGCGGGCGGTGCCATTTCCCGCATGGCCCGTCCCGTCACCGGGCTCCTGACCGCCGGCGTGCTTGCGCTCTTCGCCTGGCGGCTGTGGGAACACGCCCTGCGGCTCGCGAGCGACGGGGCAATCAGCGATAGCCTGGCGCTGCCGATCGCGCCCGTCGCCTTCCTTGCCGCCATTGGCTGCGGCCTTGCAAGCCTGCTCGCCATTTCCCGCGCGCTGCGCCCAGCCGCCGCCTGACCGGATCCCCCCATGACGGAATCGCTTGTCGGCTTCGCCGTTCTGCTCGTCCTGATCTTCCTCAAGATGCCGGTTGCCTTCGCCATGGCGCTGGTCGGCATCGCCGGCTTCGCCCTGATGCGCGGGCTCGACGCCAGCCTTGCCATGACCGGCACGCTGGTCTTCGATGCCGGCCTTGCCTATTCGCTCTCGGTGGTGCCGCTGTTCATCTTCATGGGCAACGTGCTCGCCCGCTCCGGCGTCAGCCACGGCCTCTATGCAGTCGCCAACCACGCAACGGCACGCATGCGCGGCGGCCTTGCCATGGCCTCGGTGATCGCCTGCGGCGGCTTCTCCGCGGTCTGCGGCTCCTCCCTCGCCACCGCCGCCACCATGTCCAAGGTGGCGATGCCCTCGATGCGCCGCTACGGCTATGCCGACAGCCTCGCCGCCGGCTCGATCGCCGCCGGCGGCACGCTCGGCATCCTCATCCCGCCCTCCGTCATCCTGATCATCTACGGGCTGTTGACCGAATCCGACATCGGCAAGCTGTTCATCGCCGGCATCGTGCCGGGTCTTGTCGGCCTCGTCTTCTACCTCCTCGCCGTGCAGGTCGCCGTCTGGCGCAATCCCGGGCTCGCGCCGCCGGCGACGGACCTGGAACCGCTGACCCGGCGCGACGGGCTTGGCGTTGCCGCCCTTGCCCTGCTCTTCGCCATCATCATGGTCGGCATCTATGGCGGCTTCTTCACCCCGACCGAGGCGGCCGGCATCGGCGCCGGCACCGCGATCCCCATCTCGGCCCTGTTCGGCCGGTTGAAACTGTCGGCGCTGCTCGAGGCGATCGGCGAAAGCGCGCGGGCGACCGCGATGATCTTCGCCCTGATCATCGGCGCCGACATCTTCACGAACTTTGTCAATTTCGCCGGCCTGCCGGACGCCCTGTCCGAGGCTGTCACCGGCCTGGACGTCAGCCCCTGGCTGGTGATCCTGGCGATCGTCGCGGTCTACATCCTGCTCGGCTGCGTGCTGGAAAGCCTGTCGATGATCCTGCTCACCGTGCCGGTCTTCTATCCGCTGGTCAGCAATCTCGACTTCGGCTCAGGAATGCTCGCGGATCCGGAACTGGTGCTGATCTGGTTCGCCATCGTCGTCGTCGTGGTCACCGAGATCAGCCTGATCACCCCGCCCGTCGGCCTCAACGTCTTCGTCCTCAGGAGCGTCCTGGAAGACGTCAGCCTGACGACGATCTTCAGGGGCGTCACCCCGTTCTGGATCGCCGACATCTTCCGCCTGGCGCTGCTGATCGCCGTTCCCTGGATCTCGCTCTGGCTGGTCACGGCGATGCGCTGA